>NZ_JBVAXX010000026.1:0-202 GCF_055419565.1 Mycobacterium sp. IDUB_5 | reverse complement strand
TCGACGAGTTCACCAAGACCACCAGTGCGGGTGTGCAGCACATCGGTGGCGCGGCGCGGGGTAAGGCGATCATCATTCTCAATCCGGCGGATCCGCCGATGATCATGCGCGACACCATTTTCTGCGCGATCCCCGAGGATGCCGACCACGCGGCGATCACGGCGTCGATCAAGGATGTGGTGGCCGAGGTGCAGACCTATGT
>NZ_JBVAXX010000025.1:0-207 GCF_055419565.1 Mycobacterium sp. IDUB_5 | reverse complement strand
ACCGCGGGCCGGGGAATCCAAGCGCGCCAACGCCACTTCTGAGGCCAACCCGCGACCCCGTTTGGCCGCCGGCATCCTCGCCGCGGTCTCAGCGGCGCGCCGCTTGGACGCCCATAACGCGGTGGCGCGGGCCTGCACCGCGGCAGCCTCGGCTTTGAGTCGTTCGCAGTGGGCGACAACCTCGCGCAGCTCAGCCTCCGTGGCCGA
>NZ_JBVAXX010000024.1:0-209 GCF_055419565.1 Mycobacterium sp. IDUB_5 | reverse complement strand
GAACTGGTCGCCCAGGACCGTCCGGCGCTCGTGCCGGTCTCGGCGGCCCAGGAACGCATGCTGATCGTCGACCGGCTTCCCGAAACCGGTGTCGCATACAACTATCCGTTGGCGTTCACCGTCGACACGGAGTTCGATGTCGAGGCGTTCGTCGCCGCGGTGGGCGATGTGGTCGCCCGGCACGAGAGCCTGCGCACGGTGTTCACCGA
>NZ_JBVAXX010000023.1:0-215 GCF_055419565.1 Mycobacterium sp. IDUB_5 | reverse complement strand
ACCGGCATCGATTTCTTCGACATCGCCGACGCCGCCGAAGAGGTCGTCGCCCCCGCGATGCCCGCCGAGTGCCTGCTGGATCGCAACGCGCTGATCATGGGCTACTCCGGGGTGTACTCGAGCTTCCTCAAACACGCCATCCGTCAGTCCGAGCGCTACGGGGTGCCTGCGCACCAGCTGCTGCACCGTGCCGGGCAGCGCAAGCTGATCGGCGG
>NZ_JBVAXX010000022.1:0-223 GCF_055419565.1 Mycobacterium sp. IDUB_5 | reverse complement strand
ATGGCCCGGATACCGGCCTCGGCGTAACGCGGCGCCGCATCCCGATGCACATAGGCGCTGGTCGCCTCGAACACCATGTCGGGCAGCTCCTCACGCGCGAGCAACCAGTCCACACCCTCATGGCTGGTTTCCAGGCCCAGCGTGCGGGCCCGCGCCAAACCCTCACTCTCGGGGTCGATACCGATCATCCACCGCGGCTCCAACCACTCCGAACGCAGCAGCT
>NZ_JBVAXX010000021.1:0-250 GCF_055419565.1 Mycobacterium sp. IDUB_5 | reverse complement strand
CGGTGTTCACCGAACACGACACCGGCTTCGCCCAACACATCCTGGCCCCCGACACCGGTGCTCCGGTCGAGGTCCTCAACGACGACGGGACACCCCTCGATGAGCAGATCGAGCGGCTCACCGCCCACCGGTTCGACCTCAGTAGTGAGACACCGCTGCGCATCACGATCCTGCGCCACCCCGACCGCACCACCACCGTGGTGCTGCTGCTGCACCACATCACCACCGACGAATGGTCGGACGCACCCCT
>NZ_JBVAXX010000020.1:0-254 GCF_055419565.1 Mycobacterium sp. IDUB_5 | reverse complement strand
GCGGCGTTCGTCAGGGTCGACGCCTTCCCCCTCACCCCCAGCGGAAAGCTCGACCGCAAGGCCCTACCCGACCCGGTTCCGGTCGAGGGGACCGGCCGCGTTCCGTTCACCGAGACACAGCGTCAGCTGGTCGATCTCTTCAGCGCAGTGCTGGACTATGAGGTCACCGACATCGATGCGGATTTCTTTGCACTCGGTGGTCATTCGTTGTCGAGTATTCGGTTGATCAGCAGGGTGCGGTCGGTGTTCGGGGT
>NZ_JBVAXX010000019.1:0-291 GCF_055419565.1 Mycobacterium sp. IDUB_5 | reverse complement strand
AGTTCGACGATGTCGATGCTGAGTCCTCCTTCGATGACGCTGTAGCGGCGTCGTGTCGGTGGTCCGGGTAGTGGTGGCGCGGTGGAGTGGTAGACCGCGCCGGTAGGGGTGGTGTAGTCGGCGCTGTGGTGGCTGTCGGTGTTGGTGGTGGTGACGTGCCAGCCGGGTGCTTCTTTGGCGTAGTTGCAGGCTGCGCAGGTGCCGAGCCCGTTGAGCGCTGAGGTGGGGCCACCCTCGCGGGCGGGGGTGGCGTGGTCGCGGTGCCGTATCGGGGCGTCGCAGTAGGGGGTG
>NZ_JBVAXX010000018.1:0-296 GCF_055419565.1 Mycobacterium sp. IDUB_5 | reverse complement strand
ATGACCGACACGTCGCTGCGCGACGGCTCCCATCACAAGCGCCACCAGTTCACCCTCGACGAGGTCGGGGCGATCGTCGCGGCCTTGGATGCGGCGGGGGTGCCGGTGATCGAGGTCACCCACGGTGACGGGTTGGGCGGGTCCAGCTTCAACTACGGGTTCTCCAAGACTCCCGAGCAGGAACTGATCAAGCTGGCCGCCGAGACCGCGAAGGAATCAAAGATCGCGTTCCTGATGCTGCCCGGGGTGGGCACCAAGGAGGACATCAAGGAGGCGCAGAACAACGGTGGGTCGAT
>NZ_JBVAXX010000017.1:0-412 GCF_055419565.1 Mycobacterium sp. IDUB_5 | reverse complement strand
GCGATCCCCGAGGATGCCGACCACGCGGCGATCACGGCGTCGATCAAGGATGTGGTGGCCGAGGTGCAGACCTATGTGCCGGGCTACCGGTTGCTCAACGAGCCGCAGTTCGACGAGCCGTCGGTGGTCAACGGCGGCAACCACGTCGTGACCACCTTCATCGAAGTGGAGGGTGCGGGGGACTACCTGCCGCCGTATGCGGGAAATCTGGACATCATGACCGCCGCGGCCACCAAGGTGGGCGAAGAGATTGCGAAGGAAGTCCTGGCTGCGACGACCGGAGGTCACGCATGAGCACTGAGCAGATCTATTTCGATCCGATGTGGGATGTGCGGATGACCGACACGTCGCTGCGCGACGGCTCCCATCACAAGCGCCACCAGTTCACCCTCGACGAGGTCGGGGCGATCGT
>NZ_JBVAXX010000016.1:0-425 GCF_055419565.1 Mycobacterium sp. IDUB_5 | reverse complement strand
GTGCTGCTGCTGCACCACATCACCACCGACGAATGGTCGGACGCACCCCTGCTGACAGATCTCGAACACGCCTACACATCAAGACATTCCGGACAGTCACCGACCTGGGAACCGCTACCGGTCCAGTACGCCGACTACGCCCTGTGGCAACACCACCTTCTCGACCAGACCGCCGAGGAACATCTGCAGTTCTGGACCGACACCCTGGCCGACGCCCCCGACGAACTCCCACTCCCCACCGACCGCGCCCGCCCCGCCACACCCTCCGGCACCGGCGGCACGGTGGACCTGACTCTCGATCCCGACAGCGTCGAAGCGTTGCGAGAAGTGGCTGCCGATGAGCAGGTCAGCATGCTCATGGTGTTGCATGCGGCGGTGGCGGTTCTGTTGCGCCGGTTGGGTGCTGGCACCGACATCGTCGTCGG
>NZ_JBVAXX010000015.1:0-712 GCF_055419565.1 Mycobacterium sp. IDUB_5 | reverse complement strand
ACCCTGGCCGCGCTGCACGCCGGCGTGTTGACCGAGTGGCGGGCCACCCTGATCGTCAAACAGTCGGCCTGCCTCACCGTCGAGGACCGGCGTGCCTTGGATGCCGAACTGTGCGCCGACCAGCAGAGCTTGGTCGGGTTGGGCAATGCCCGGATCGAGGCCGCCGCGGCCGCGATCGCCGCCCGCCTGGATGCGGCGGCGGTGGTGCAACGCAAAGAACGGGCGGCGGCGTCGGCCTCGGTGTCGACCCGGCCGGCCCCCAACGGGATGGTGTATCTGACCGCGGTGCTGCCGCTGTCCCAAGGCATCGGGGTGTACGCAGCGTTGCGACGCGAGGCGGATCTGTGTGGCGATGGCCGCCCCCGCGGACAGATCATGACCGACACCCTCTACGGCCGGGTCACCGCGCGCCCGGCCGAGGCGCCGGTGCCGATCGCGGTCAACCTCGTGATGGCCGACACCACCCTCTTCGGTGACGACGACAGCCCCGGCTGGATCGACGGCTACGGCCCGGTGCCGGCCGCGGTCGTGCGTGACCTGGTGTCGGATGTCGTCACCGACCAGGCCCCGAAAGCCACGCTGCGCCGGCTCTACCGCCACCCGTCGAGCGGGCAACTGGTCGCGATGGAATCACGGGCCCGCCGCTTTCCGGCCGGGTTGGCGATGTTCATCGGGCTGCGCGACCAGACCTGTCGCACCCCCTACTGCGACG
>NZ_JBVAXX010000014.1:0-740 GCF_055419565.1 Mycobacterium sp. IDUB_5 | reverse complement strand
TTGCATGCGGCGGTGGCGGTTCTGTTGCGCCGGTTGGGTGCTGGCACCGACATCGTCGTCGGAACCCCGGTGGCCGGCCGCGACGACGCCGTCCTGGGTGACCTCGTCGGCTTGTTCGTCAACACGGTCGTGCTGCGCACCGAGGTCTCGGGTAACCCGACCTTCACTGAGCTGCTCACTCGCATCCGCACCGACGATCTCGACGCTTTCGCCCATACCGATCTGCCGTTCGACCGCATCGTTGAAGCCCTGAACCCTCCCCGCGTTCCCGGCCGCAACCCACTGTTCAACGTCTTCATCGCCCATCACAGAGACACCGACGACGACACCACGCTTTTCGGGCTCCCGATCCGATGGCACGAACACACCACCCAGTCGGCGATGTTCGACCTCGGCATGACGCTGACCGAACACCACGATGGCACCGCGACGCTGACCGTCGAGTACAGCGCCGACCTGTTCGACCGGGAAACGGTGCACACGCTCGGCGCGAGACTCGTGTCACTGTTCACCGAGATCGCTCGAGACTCGACGACCCGAGTCGGTGATCTGGAGCTGATCACGGCCGCCGAGCGGTCCGAGCTGGCAGCACGCAACGACACCGGTCATCCGATACCCGCGACCACGCTGGGCCATCTCGTCAGCGCACGCGCCGAGCACAGTCCGTGGGCTGTTGCGTTGTCGTTCGAGGGTGTCGAGGTCACCTACGCCGAACTCGACGCATGGTCGAACCGCTACGC
>NZ_JBVAXX010000013.1:0-1268 GCF_055419565.1 Mycobacterium sp. IDUB_5 | reverse complement strand
GGGACTGCCCCCAGTTTGGTTGACTCCTGACCTGTGAGGATTCGTCCTTGCTGGAAGGATCAATCTCGTGCCGAAGCCGTTTCCCGCCGAGTTCCGAGCCGATGTCATCGCCGTAGCCCGCAAGGGCGAAGCACCGCTGCGCCAGATCGCGAAGGACTTCGGGATCTCGGAGGCCTGCCTGCATCGCTGGCTCAAGATCGCCGACCGCGAGGACGGTCTTGGCCAGCCCGCGCCGGCGGCAGCTCCCGACGACACAGCAGCGCAGCTGCGCGAAGCACACAAGCGGATCAAACTCCTCGAGCAGGAAGCCGAGGTGATGCGCCGCGCTGTCGGCTACCTTTCCCGGGACGCCAACCCAAAATGATGTACCCGCTGGTCCTCGACCTTGCCGCTGACGGAGTTCCCGTCACGGTGACCTGCCGGGTCCTGGGTTTCTCTACCCAGGCGTTCTACAAATGGCGCAAAGCGCCTTTGACACAGCGTGATTGGGACGATGCGCACCTGATCAACGCCGCCCGCGATATTCATGCCGATGACCCCGCCTTCGGCTACCGGTTCATCGCCGACGAGCTGCCCAGTCGCGGGATCACCGCCGGCGAAAACCGTGTCGCCCGGCTGTGCTCCCAGGAACGGATCTGGTCGATCTTCGCCAAAAAGCGAGGACTGAACCGCCGATCCGGGCCACCCGTCCACGACGATCTTGTAGACCGCCTCTTCAGCGCAGCCGGCGCCGACCAGGTCTGGTTGACCGACATCACCGAGCACCCGACCGACGAAGGCAAGCTCTATCTCTGCGCCATAAAAGACGTCTACTCCAACCGGATTGTGGGCTACTCGATCGACTCGCGAATGAAGTCCTCACTCGCGGTCGCTGCCCTCGATCACGCGATAGCACTGCGCTCGCCAGTGGCGACGATCGTCCACTCCGACAGGGGTAGCCAATTCAGGTCACGAAAGTTCGTTCTCGCACTGTCACACAACGGATTACATGGATCGATGGGTCGAGTCGGCGCGTGCGGTGACAACGCCGCCATGGAGTCGTTCTTCGCCCTTCTGCAACGCAACGTGCTCGACCGGAAACGATGGTCCACTCGGGCCGAGCTGCGACTGGCCATCGTCACCTGGATCGAGCGGACCTACCACCGACGCCGCCGGCAACGCGCCCTCGGCCGACTCACCCCGATAGAGTTCGAACTGCTCCACACACCAGTCGCAACCGCGGCCTGAAATTCACACCCCCGCGAGTCAACTGAACCCGGGGCAGTCCC
>NZ_JBVAXX010000012.1:0-1277 GCF_055419565.1 Mycobacterium sp. IDUB_5 | reverse complement strand
ACCGGGTCGGGTAGGGCCTTGCGGTCGAGCTTTCCGCTGGGGGTGAGGGGGAAGGCGTCGACCCTGACGAACGCCGCGGGCACCATGTGGCTGGGCAACCTCCGTGAGACGAAGGCGCGCAACGTGTCCGAATCGACGGGATCGGCCGACGCATCAGCGACGTAGTAGGCGATGAGTCGGTTGTTGTGGACGGTGATGTGGGTGGTGGTGATGGTGGGGTGTTGGGTGAGGGTGGTGGCGATGTCGGTGGGTTCGATGCGGATGCCGCGGAGTTTGATTTGGTCGTCGGTGCGGCCGAGGTAGTCGAGCACGGGTGTGCCGGTGGGGGTGTTGCGCCAGCGGACGAGGTCGCCGGTGCGGTACATGCGGGTGCCGGGTTCGTGGGGGTGTGCGATGAATCGTGTTGCGGTGAGGTGGGGTTGGTTGAGGTAGCCGTGGGCGAGTTGGGTGCCGGCGAGGTAGAGCTCGCCGGGGGTGTTGTCGGGGACGGGGTTGAGGTAGTCGTCGAGGACGTGGGCGGTGGTGTTGGCGCCGGGGGTGCCCAGGGCGACGGGGCCGTCGTGGTCGGTGTTGTGGGAGGTCCAGCCGAGGATGTCGACGGCGGTTTCGGTGGGGCCGTAGAGGTTGTGCAGGGGTGTGTGGGGGAAGTGGTGGTGGAAGCGGCGCAGGAGGGTGTTGGTGAGGGCTTCGCCGCCGACGGTGACGCGGGTGAGGGTGGTGCAGGTGGTGATGGTGGGTTCGTCGAGGAAGACGTCGAGCATGGAGGGGACGAAGTCGATGGCGGTGATGTGGTGGGTGGTGATGGTGTGGGTGAGGTAGTGGGGGTCGCGGTGTCCGTCGGGGTGGGCGATGACGGCGGTGGCTCCGGCGGCTAGGGGCCAGAACACTTCCCAGACGGAGGTGTCGAAGCTGATGGGGGTTTTGACGAGCATGCGGTCGGTGGCGTCGAGGGGGTAGGTGTGTTGGAGCCAGGTGATGCGGTTGGTGATGGCGGTGTGGGGGATGACGACGCCTTTGGGGGTGCCGGTGGTTCCGGAGGTGTAGAGGATGTAGGCCGCGGTGTGGGGGTGTACTGGGGGTAGGGGTGTGGGTTGTGGGTCGTGTTGTGCGGCAACGATGTCGTCTGTGTCGGTGAGCACGACCGCCGGCGTAGCGTCGGTGATCATGTGATCGCGGCGTGCTGGGGGGTAGTCGGGGTCCAGGGGTAGGAATGCTGCGCCGGTTTTGGTGGTGGCGATCAGGGCCACGATCAACTCGAGGGATCGGGGTAGTTGGAT
>NZ_JBVAXX010000011.1:0-5309 GCF_055419565.1 Mycobacterium sp. IDUB_5 | reverse complement strand
GTTTTTGTTTGGAGAGTTTGATCCTGGCTCAGGACGAACGCTGGCGGCGTGCTTAACACATGCAAGTCGAACGGAAAGGCCCTTCGGGGTACTCGAGTGGCGAACGGGTGAGTAACACGTGGGTGATCTGCCCTGCACTTTGGGATAAGCCTGGGAAACTGGGTCTAATACCGAATAGGACCACGCGCTTCATGGTGTGTGGTGGAAAGCTTTTGCGGTGTGGGATGGGCCCGCGGCCTATCAGCTTGTTGGTGGGGTAATGGCCTACCAAGGCGACGACGGGTAGCCGGCCTGAGAGGGTGACCGGCCACACTGGGACTGAGATACGGCCCAGACTCCTACGGGAGGCAGCAGTGGGGAATATTGCACAATGGGCGCAAGCCTGATGCAGCGACGCCGCGTGAGGGATGACGGCCTTCGGGTTGTAAACCTCTTTCGCCAGGGACGAAGCGCAAGTGACGGTACCTGGAGAAGAAGGACCGGCCAACTACGTGCCAGCAGCCGCGGTAATACGTAGGGTCCGAGCGTTGTCCGGAATTACTGGGCGTAAAGAGCTCGTAGGTGGTTTGTCGCGTTGTTCGTGAAAACTCACAACTCAATTGTGGGCGTGCGGGCGATACGGGCAGACTGGAGTACTGCAGGGGAGACTGGAATTCCTGGTGTAGCGGTGGAATGCGCAGATATCAGGAGGAACACCGGTGGCGAAGGCGGGTCTCTGGGCAGTAACTGACGCTGAGGAGCGAAAGCGTGGGGAGCGAACAGGATTAGATACCCTGGTAGTCCACGCCGTAAACGGTGGGTACTAGGTGTGGGTTTCCTTCCTTGGGATCCGTGCCGTAGCTAACGCATTAAGTACCCCGCCTGGGGAGTACGGCCGCAAGGCTAAAACTCAAAGGAATTGACGGGGGCCCGCACAAGCGGCGGAGCATGTGGATTAATTCGATGCAACGCGAAGAACCTTACCTGGGTTTGACATGCACAGGACGTGCCTAGAGATAGGTATTCCCTTGTGGTCTGTGTGCAGGTGGTGCATGGCTGTCGTCAGCTCGTGTCGTGAGATGTTGGGTTAAGTCCCGCAACGAGCGCAACCCTTGTCTCATGTTGCCAGCACGTAATGGTGGGGACTCGTGAGAGACTGCCGGGGTCAACTCGGAGGAAGGTGGGGATGACGTCAAGTCATCATGCCCCTTATGTCCAGGGCTTCACACATGCTACAATGGCCGGTACAAAGGGCTGCGATGCCGTGAGGTGGAGCGAATCCTTTCAAAGCCGGTCTCAGTTCGGATCGGGGTCTGCAACTCGACCCCGTGAAGTCGGAGTCGCTAGTAATCGCAGATCAGCAACGCTGCGGTGAATACGTTCCCGGGCCTTGTACACACCGCCCGTCACGTCATGAAAGTCGGTAACACCCGAAGCCGGTGGCCTAACCCCTTGTGGGAGGGAGCCGTCGAAGGTGGGATCGGCGATTGGGACGAAGTCGTAACAAGGTAGCCGTACCGGAAGGTGCGGCTGGATCACCTCCTTTCTAAGGAGCACCACGAGAGCTCGGCCCGCCCACATCGTGTGGGGGTTCGGTGACCGTAGCCGATTCGTGAAGATGGCCTGTTCATCTGTAGTGGATGCAGGTCTGGTGCATACAACAAACTTGGCTTGCTGCGTGGGAAATACGTGGTGGGGAAAATCATCGGACACACTATTGGGCTTTGAGACAACAGCCCGTTTTTTCTCTGGCCCCTGTGTGGGGTGGGAGGGTTGTTGTTGCCCTGCTTTGGTGGTGGGGTGTGGTGTTTGATTTGTGGATAGTGGTTGCGAGCATCTGATCGCAGGCGACTCTTGTGTGGGTTGTGTGTGGTCAGCATGTAATGCAAATTTTTCTGATACCCGCACGCAGTCGTGTGCCCTTTGTGGGGTGTGTGGTGTGTGTGGGTGATGACTCATTTTTTTGGTTTTGTGTTGTAAGTGTTTAAGGGCGCATGGTGGATGCCTTGGCACTGAGAGCCGATGAAGGACGTGGGAGGCTGCGATATGCCTCGGGGAGCTGCCAACCGAGCGTGGATCCGAGGATGTCCGAATGGGGAAACCCAGCACGAGTGATGTCGTGTTACCCAGCGCTGAATATATAGGCGTTGGGGGGGAACGCGGGGAAGTGAAACATCTCAGTACCCGTAGGAAGAGAAAACAAAAGTGATTCCGTGAGTAGTGGCGAGCGAAAGCGGAGGATGGCTAAACCGTGTGCATGTGATACCCGGCGGGGGTTGTGTGTGCGGTGTTGTGGGGCGTTTCTTCTCTCATCCGCCGATGGGAGCGAAAGTGAACAACCGTGGGGTTAGGTGAAGTGGTCTGGGATGGCCTGCCGGAGAGGGTGAGAGCCCCGTACCTGAAAACCTGACGGCTTTCGTGAAATGTTTTCCCCGAGTAGCAGCGGGCCCGTGGAATCTGCTGTGAATCTGCCGGGACCACCCGGTAAGCCTGAATACTTCTCAGTGACCGATAGCGGATTAGTACCGTGAGGGAATGGTGAAAAGTACCCCGGGAGGGGAGTGAAAGAGTACCTGAAACCGTGCGCTTACAATCCGTCAGAGCCTTCGACTTGTCGTGGGGTGATGGCGTGCCTTTTGAAGAATGAGCCTGCGAGTCAGGGACATGTCGCGAGGTTAACCCGGGTGGGGTAGCCGTAGCGAAAGCGAGTCTGAATAGGGCGTATCCACACAACAGTGTGTGGTGTAGTGGTGTGTTCTGGACCCGAAGCGGAGTGATCTACCCATGGCCAGGGTGAAGCGCGGGTAAGACCGCGTGGAGGCCCGAACCCACTTAGGTTGAAGACTGAGGGGATGAGTTGTGGGTAGGGGTGAAAGGCCAATCAAACTCCGTGATAGCTGGTTCTCCCCGAAATGCATTTAGGTGCAGCGTCGCAGTGTTCGTGTCGGAGGTAGAGCTACTGGATGGCCGATGGGCCTCACAAGGTTACTGACGTCAGCCAAACTCCGAATGCCGACACGGTGTAATGCGGCAGTGAGACGGCGGGGGATAAGCTCCGTGCGTCGAGAGGGAAACAGCCCAGATCGCCGGCTAAGGCCCCTAAGCGTGTGCTAAGTGGAAAAGGATGTGCAGTCGCGAAGACAACCAGGAGGTTGGCTTAGAAGCAGCCACCCTTGAAAGAGTGCGTAATAGCTCACTGGTCAAGTGATTGTGCGCCGATAATGTAGCGGGGCTCAAGCACACCGCCGAAGCCGCGGCAGCACACTTGTTGTGCTGGGTAGGGGAGCGTCCTGCATCCGGTGAAGCCGCCGAGTGATCGAGTGGTGGAGGGTGTGGGAGTGAGAATGCAGGCATGAGTAGCGATAAGGCAAGTGAGAACCTTGCCCGCCGAAAGACCAAGGGTTCCTGGGCCAGGCCAGTCCGCCCAGGGTGAGTCGGGACCTAAGGCGAGGCCGACAGGCGTAGTCGATGGACAACGGGTTGATATTCCCGTACCCGTGTGTGAGCGTCCCTGATGAATCACCGGTACTAACCGCCCAAAAGGCGAATCACTGATCCCTTCGGGGTGATGGTTTCGCCGGCTGCGCGGGACCTTCGGTGGTAGTAGTCAAGCGATGGGGTGACGCAGGAAGGTAGCCGTACCGGTCAGTGGTAATACCGGGGTAAACCTGTAGGGAGTCAGATAGGCAAATCCGTCTGGCATATATCCTGAGAGGTGATGCATAGCCGATTGAGGCGAATTCGGTGATCCTATGCTGTCGAGAAAAGCCTCTAGCGAGCGCACACACGGCCCGTACCCCAAACCAACACAGGTGGTCAGGTAGAGAATACCAAGGCGTACGAGTGAACTATGGTTAAGGAACTCGGCAAAATGCCCCCGTAACTTCGGGAGAAGGGGGACCCACATGGCGTGTAAGCCTTCACGGCCCAAGCGTGAGTGGGTGGCACAAACCAGTGAGAAGCGACTGTTTACTAAAAACACAGGTCCGTGCGAAGTCGCAAGACGATGTATACGGACTGACGCCTGCCCGGTGCTGGAAGGTTAAGAGGACCTGTTAACCCGTAAGGGTGAAGCGGAGAATTTAAGCCCCAGTAAACGGCGGTGGTAACTATAACCATCCTAAGGTAGCGAAATTCCTTGTCGGGTAAGTTCCGACCTGCACGAATGGCGTAACGACTTCTCAACTGTCTCAACCATAGACTCGGCGAAATTGCATTACGAGTAAAGATGCTCGTTACGCGCGGCAGGACGAAAAGACCCCGGGACCTTCACTACAACTTGGTATTGGTGCTCGATACGGTTTGTGTAGGATAGGTGGGAGACTGTGAAGCGGTCACGCCAGTGATTGTGGAGTCGTTGTTGAAATACCACTCTGATCGTATTGGGCCTCTAACCTCGAACCGTATATCCGGTTCAGGGACAGTGCCTGGTGGGTAGTTTAACTGGGGCGGTTGCCTCCTAAAAAGTAACGGAGGCGCCCAAAGGTTCCCTCAACCTGGACGGCAATCAGGTGTTGAGTGTAAGTGCACAAGGGAGCTTGACTGCGAGACATACATGTCGAGCAGGGACGAAAGTCGGGACTAGTGATCCGGCACCTCTGAGTGGAAGGGGTGTCGCTCAACGGATAAAAGGTACCCCGGGGATAACAGGCTGATCTTCCCCAAGAGTCCATATCGACGGGATGGTTTGGCACCTCGATGTCGGCTCGTCGCATCCTGGGGCTGGAGCAGGTCCCAAGGGTTGGGCTGTTCGCCCATTAAAGCGGCACGCGAGCTGGGTTTAGAACGTCGTGAGACAGTTCGGTCTCTATCCGCCGCGCGCGTCAGAAGCTTGAGGAAATCTGTCCCTAGTACGAGAGGACCGGGACGGACGAACCTCTGGTCCACCAGTTGTCCCACCAGGGGCACCGCTGGATAGCCACGTTCGGACAGGATAACCGCTGAAAGCATCTAAGCGGGAAACCCCCTCCAAGACCAGGCTTCTCACCCATCAAGTGGGATAAGGCCCCCCGCAGACCACGGGATCGATAGACCAGACCTACACACCCAGTAATGGGTTCAGGGAACTGGCACTAACCGGCCGAAAACTTACAACACCAACAAAACCTCGCAACCACACCACACATCACACACCACCCCCACCACCAAAAAACAGGGGCTATAAACTTCCCCACACCACGGGGATCACTCAAAAACGAGTGAATACAGTTACGGCGGCCATAGCGGCAGGGAAACGCCCGGACCCATCCCGAACCCGGAAGCTAAGCCTACCAGCGCCGATGATACTACCCACCCGGGTGGAAAAGTAGGACACCGCCGAACACACATTG
>NZ_JBVAXX010000010.1:111739-144078 GCF_055419565.1 Mycobacterium sp. IDUB_5 | reverse complement strand
CTTCGGCACGAGATTGATCCTTCCAGCAAGGACGAATCCTCACAGGTCAGGAGTCAACCAAACTGGGGGCAGTCCCACCTCTTTGTGGCTCTGCACGACACGGGCCTGCCATTCAGTATCTGGTACGAGCTGGCTCTCGGTGAGACGCTACCTCCCGAAGAACCGCCCGTACCGTCCCACATTTCAGATTTTTGGATTGCGCCGCCGTGGGGTAGGCGGGTTCTCCACTGGAACCGTTCGGCGGGGTGGACTCAATACTTTCCTTACGACAACTGATGCTATTCGGCCCGTGTCGGCCGACACGGCCAAACCATTCACCGGTCGGCGCCAAAGTCAGAGCAGCCTCCCAGCGGCCGTTTTTGGGCGGCTGGCATAGCCAGGCCGGGAGGTAGTGTCTCGGCTGCGCCCGATCAACTATGAATATTTCTGACGCATCACGCCGGCCCATGGAATGCGCGGCTGTCGACCGGTTCGTCGGCCTCGGTCAGCGGATTGAATAACCTTCGCGATGAGCTAAATGTCAATGAATTGAACCGTCTGCGAAGACAGCGTCCTTGAGTGCCATAGCCCTGTCCGTGAAGGTAGCAGTATCGAATAATGTTCCAGGCTCCGCGAAAGTGGCTTTTTTGAAGTGGGTGGCGCCCTTAAAACTGACGTTATCGAAGACGGCCTTTTTCCTGAAACTTGCCTTACTGAAGAGTGCGTCGTGGTCGAATTTAGCGAGTTTGAAGCGGGCGTCGTGCCCAAAAGTAGCGTCTACGAACTGCGCTTTAAGCTTGAAGACGGCACTGCTGAACTTTGCCTCACCTAAAAATACCGTCCCGTTATTGAACCAAGCGGTGCGGATAAAAGTTGCGTTATTAAACACGGCACCGCGGAAGAAGGTCACGCCGCTGAAAACTGCATTTTGAGTGAAGGTGACATTGGTGAATACGGCCGCTTGAGCGAAAGCTGCGTCTCTAAAGAGCGCATTCTGCTTGAATTTGGCGCCTTTGAATACCGCATTGCCTTTGAATTTGCACTCGTTAAAATGAGTTTCGCTGGAAAATGTGACATCCTCGAACTGGGCGTCGCTTATGAAGTTGACTTCTTCAAAGTAAGTGTTGCCGGCGAAGGTAGCGTTGCGAAAGCTCGTGTTGCCGGCGAGGGTGGCGTTGTTGAAGCTGGTGTTTCCCGCGAAGGTTACGTTGTCGAAATTCGCATCTCCGTTGAACGTCGTCGTCTCTAGGGACGCGTCTTCAAAAATCACTCCCGTGAAATCGAAGTTGTGGCTTGACCAGGCAAAATCTGTGTCGCGTCGAACGTGCGCGGCGATGACGCGCATAACCGTTTGGCGCACCTCACGATCGTTCTGTCTGAGCTTTTGGTGGTATGTGGTCTCGCGTCCTGTTTGAACCACCGCAGTTGCGGGTGATCTTGCTGCCGTGACGATCTCGGTGTGGTGACTCCGACCCCAGTCGGGTTCGTATGGCAGGCGAAGATACCCGCAAAGCACATCGATGCACTGTTGCCGACGCCCGTCTGTTGTCGCTTCATCTGCTGCCGACGCCAAGGCATAAACGCCCGCGATTCGCACTGCGGGGTCAGGGTTACCGAGTTGCGCAGTAGCGGCTCCAAAGCGTTCGATGAAGCGCCCTTGCTCGAGGTCGTGCTGGCGGCGATATGCGACTACTAACGCGACCGCGCCACCGACCCCGGCGACCGCAGTCAACGCCGTCTTAAGCGCGTCGATCCGCGTGGGTGGTGCGCCCGCGTCGGCGTGGAGTGTGTGTGTAATTGCGACATAGCCAGCGCCGACCAATAGCAGTCCGAGGGCGACGGCCCCGACCACGGTGGGCAACAGCGCCGACTGCCGTGTGGGCCGCAGCCCGCGTGGCACGTTGGCGCGCAATTGCCTGATGGTCATCACCAGCCATGCAGCAGCACTACCTGCGACGAGCGCTAGTCCGAATCGGGCCCAGGCGCCCCAGCCGGGGGTCAACCAGCGCCATACAGCGTGGCCGACCTCGGCGGTCGTCGGCATGCCCAGTAGCCGCCAGGTCAGCACTCCTGCCAAGGCGGCCGCGATTACAGCACCCGTCAAGTAAATGGTCTTGGAGTGGTCCTCCACCCACCGGAGCGCCGCGGTCTGTTTACTCGTCCCCACCGCGACATTGAAGCAGTCACGTTCATCATCCGGCGGTAGCGCCACAGCAGGCCATATTGCACAAGTCGGTGCATGAACCGAAAGGGACACCGCCCCGCTCGCACGTTCGCAGGTCGGACGTTGTTTTCTGCGTGGCCGACCGGGGCCCGCACAGGCGACAGCCCCGGGATCCCCGACCGAAGGTGCGACATATGAACGAACTGGATCGCAGTCACCGTCCCCCGTGTGGACCGCATGCAAGATTGGTCTGCATTATCTAATTGGGCACGTAATGGGCACAGAAGGAACAACCCCCGGCCGATATCGGGGCTGAGCTGCAAAAACTGTGGTGCGCGATACTGGGATTGAACCAGTGACCTCTTCCGTGTCAGGGAAGCGCTCTCCCGCTGAGCTAATCGCGCCGGGAACCTCTTGGAGGTGGAGACGGGAATCGAACCCGTGTGCACGGCTTTGCAGGCCGTTGCCTCACCACTCGGCCACTCCACCGCTGGGCTTTGATGCCAGTGCACCTTCGAGCGGATGACGGGATTCGAACCCGCGACCCTCACCTTGGCAAGGTGATGCGCTACCAACTGCGCTACATCCGCGTGCCACGGTCAACTTCGTCGCCCGTCGCGATGCACGACGATAGTCCACGCAGTTGGGCGTACACAAATCCCCTCCCGTTCCAGGCGCGTCAGGCGTCAGAACAGGGTGTATCCCTGGCGGGAGGGCGTGAATCCATGGCCGTCGGAGTTGGCGCACCGCATGCCCGAGGGCTCGCTGCCGCAACTCATCCCGCCGCCGGCCTTCGAAACTGGCCGTAGGACAGGGAAGCTGCGCAGCCGAAGGTGGTGTCGCTTGCGCATACGAAAGACGCCGGGCCGGTGGGCCTTGTCGAGATACCTTGGCCGTAGTCGGTGAAGTCCGGGCAATTGGCGGGCCGAGGCAGAGGGGGCCAACCTCGCCCGCGGATGTCGCAGCCGCAATCGCGGCCGCCGTCGTCAACAACAACGTCATTCAGCCCTCCGGAAATGACTGTTACCAGGGCGAAGATAACTGGGAGAACGCTGGGAGGTGCCTGTAACCGCGGGCGTCGAATCCGGCGGATTCTCGGGTCCACCAGCGCCCGTGTTAGTCTTCTGCCCCGTCCGGATCGTCGGATTTCGGTCTCGTAGCTCAGTGGGAGAGCGTCCGCCTCACACGCGGAAGGTCGCTGGTTCGAAACCAGCCGGGACCACCGCATGAAGCGCTGGCCACGCCGAGGGCATGAGCCATCGGGATGTCCCCGAATCGAGGATGTCTCCGGCGGCCCGTCGCGGCGTCGACCGCCGCGTCGGACTGCTCACCCGTCGATCGTGCAGAGCTGCAGTCTGTGCCAGCTCGAGCGCCACCGCCGGAATCGTCGTGTGTCTTGGTGCCCAAACGCCAAATGCTGGTTGACTTTTTCGCCCCACTAGGTCCGTTTTCGGCCACCTCCGTCGGGTATGCGGCGCCGAACATCGACCCGGCTAGGAGGCGCCGTGAAAGCAATGAGTTACCGCGGTCCGTACAAGGTGCGTATCGAGGACAAGGAGATGCCGTCGATCGAGCACCCCAACGATGCGATCGTTCGGGTGGAGCTGGCGGCGATCTGTGGTTCGGATCTGCATCTTTACCACGGCTTGATGCCCGACACCCGGATCGGGCACACCTTCGGACACGAGTTCATCGGAGTGGTGGACAAAGTCGGCCCGTCAGTGCAGAACATCCGGCCTGGTGACCGGGTGATGGTGCCGTTCAACATTTACTGCGGCTCGTGCTATTTCTGCGCCAGAGGCCTCTACTCCAATTGTCACAACGTCAATCCCAACGCCACCGCCGTGGGTGGTATCTACGGCTACTCGCACACCTGCGGTGGGTACGACGGCGCTCAGGCTGAATACGTACGGGTGCCGTTCGCCGACGTCGGCCCGTCCGTGATCCCGGACTGGATGGAGGACGAGGATGCGCTGTTGTGCACCGACGCCTTGTCGACGGGGTATTTCGGCGCTCAGCTCGGGGACATCGCCGAGGGTGACACCGTCATCGTGTTCGGTGCCGGCCCGGTCGGTTTGTACGCAGTTGACCTTGCGCGCTAGGTCGAGCGCCGAGGGAGGACATTGCTGTGGACATCAACAAGCTGACGCAGAAGTCGCAGGAGGCTCTGGCGCAAGCGCAGAGCATCGCGACCCGGATGGGTCATGTCGAGGTCGACGGCGAACATCTGTTGATGGCGCTGATCGACCAGCCCGAAGGTCTCGTACCGCGGTTGCTGGACCAGGCGGGAGCCGACACCGCGGCTCTGCGCGCAGATCTCGAGAGCGAGTTGAATCGGCGGCCGAAGGTGAGCGGACCGGGCGTCACGCCGGGTCAGGTGTCCGTCACTCGACGACTGGCCGCGCTGTTGGAGACCGCAGAGCGAGAAGCCAAGCGGCTCAAAGACGAATACGTATCGGTCGAGCATCTCGTGATCGCCCTCGCCGAAGAGGGGACGGCCACCGCCGCCGGGCGTGTCCTCGCCACCAACGGTGTGACGCGAGACTCGTTCCTGAGCGCGCTGACCAAGGTGCGCGGCAACCAGCGGGTCACATCCGCGACGCCGGAGGGCGCGTACGAGGCGCTCGAGAAGTACGGTCGCGACCTCGTCGCCGACGGGCGTGCGGGGAAACTCGATCCGGTGATCGGCCGGGACGCCGAGATCCGCAGGGTGATCCAGATCCTGAGCCGCAAAACCAAGAACAACCCGGTCTTGATCGGCGACCCCGGCGTGGGCAAGACGGCGATCGTCGAGGGGCTGGCCCAGCGGATCGTGCGCGGCGACGTCCCTGAGGGCCTGCGGGACAAAACCATCTTCTCCCTCGACATGGGTTCCCTGGTGGCCGGCGCGAAATACCGAGGCGAGTTCGAGGAACGACTCCAGGCGGTCCTCCAGGAGGTGAAGGCAGGCGCGGGCCGAATCCTGCTGTTCGTCGACGAGTTGCACACCGTCGTCGGCGCCGGTGCGGCAGAAGGCTCCCTGGACGCCGGCAACATGCTCAAGCCGTTGCTTGCCCGCGGTGAGCTGCACATGATCGGCGCCACCACCCTCGACGAGTACCGCAAACACATCGAAAACGATGCCGCGTTGGAGCGCCGGTTCCAGACGGTGCTGGTCGACGAACCCGACGTCGAGGACACCATCTCGATCCTGCGTGGCCTGCGTGAACGCCTGGAGGTGTTCCACGGCGTGCGGATTCAGGACGGCGCATTGGTGGCGGCGGCCACCCTGTCACACCGCTACATCACCGACCGCTTCCTGCCCGACAAGGCGATCGACCTGGTCGACGAGGCGTGCGCGCGGCTGCGGACCGAAATCGATTCCATGCCTGCGGAGTTGGACGAGATCACCCGACGGGTGACCCGGCTCGAGATAGAGGAGGTCTCGCTCGCGAAGGAAACCGATCCCGCGAGCAAGGCGCGCCTGCAGGAGCTGCGGAAAGAGCTTGCCGATCTACGGGCAGAAGCCGACGCCCGCCACGCGCAATGGGATGCCGAACGGCAGGCCATCAAGCGGGTGCAGGAGCTGCGCGGACAGCTCGAGCAGGTGCGGCACGAGGCCGAAGAAGCCGAACGCAATTACGACCTCAACCGCGCGGCCGAGTTGCGCTACGGCCAGATCGCCGAACTGGAACGCAAACTGAGGGCCGCCGAGGACCAGCTGCGCTCCAAGCAAGGGGACAAGCCGCTGCTGCGCGAGGTCGTCACCGAGGACGAAATCGCCGAAATAGTCGCCGCCTGGACCGGTATACCGGTCGCGCGGCTACAGGAGGGGGAACGGGAGAAGCTTTTGCGCCTCGATGAAATTCTGCATGAGCGGGTGATCGGCCAGGACGAGGCCGTCCAGCTGGTCGCCGATGCGGTGATCCGGGCGCGCTCCGGGATACGGGACCCGCGCCGCCCGATCGGATCATTCGTCTTCCTCGGCCCCACCGGGGTCGGGAAGACCGAACTCGCCAAGACGTTGGCCGCCGCGCTCTTCGACAGCGAGGACAACATCGTGCGCTTGGACATGAGTGAATATCAGGAGCGGCACACGGTGAGCCGGTTGGTCGGCGCGCCGCCGGGATACGTCGGGTACGACGAGGGTGGTCAACTCACCGAGGCCGTGCGCCGAAAGCCCTACTCGGTCGTGCTCTTCGACGAGATCGAGAAGGCGCATCCCGATGTGTTCAACACACTTCTCCAAGTGCTCGACGACGGCCGGCTCACCGATGCGCAGGGACGCCAGGTCAACTTCCGCAACACCGTGGTCATCATGACCTCGAACATCGGATCGCACCACCTCCTCGACGGCGTCACTCCGCACGGCGAGATCAAGCCGGACGCCCGGGAGCAGGTGATGGCCGAGTTGCGCGCACACTTCCGGCCCGAGTTCCTCAACCGCGTCGACGATGTCGTGCTGTTCACCCCGCTGTCCATGCCGCAGATCGAACGGATCGTCGAGCTGCAGTTGGGTGAACTGCACGATCGTTTGGCGGACAGGCAAATCGAGCTCGACATCGCCGCGGACGCCCGCCGACTCATCGCCGAACACGGCTACGACCCGGTGTACGGCGCCCGGCCACTGCGTCGCTACATCGCTCATGAGGTCGAGACCAAGATCGGACGGGCCTTGCTGCGCGGCGATATCGCCGCCGGCGGAATCGTCCACGTCACCGTCGAGAACGGCGAACTCGCCGTTGTCTATTCGGAGCCGGCCCTGGCGGCCTGACAGCGTGCGATGAAAGAGGCGTCGTGTCGGCCCCGGCTTTGGGATGCAGAGGTTTTCGCACCAACGGTCGGTGCTTGCCGCCGGAGAGGTCGGTCGCTACGCACCTGTGCCTGAGGAGACTGACGCTGCCATCTCGCCGGGTAACTCCGGAGGTGCGGTTCTGGACGCTTAGGGAGACATCGTCGGGATGAGCGTCGCCTACATTCCTCCGGCGTCGGGTGCAGTCGCCCTCGGGTTCGCTATGCCGGCCGCCACCGTCGTCGACGTCGCCGATCAACTGTTGGCCACCGGGACCGCCCATCACGCCTACATCGGTATCCAACCCGTCACCCTGACCCCGGAAATCGCACGGCAGCTTGGACTCAACGGCATCAGTGGTGTGGTCGCACTGCAGGTCGCGGAACTGAGTCCGGCGGCGGAGGCAGGCATCCAACCGGGCGACATCACCAGTCTCAACGGTCAGAAGACCGATACTGCAGAAGAGCTCATCGCCGAACTTCGCAAGACCAAACCGGGTGACCGGGTGCAGCTGACCGTGCTCCGCGGCGCGGACGCCCACCAGATGACAGTCATGGTCGCCGAGCGCGGGGCCACCGGCTGAGCCCAGCTCTGGGCCGCCGGAACATCAGCGCGCACATTACGTCCCGGAAGGTCTGTCTGAGTGGCCTTCTTTCGCTCTCGCGGGTCGATGCACCGATCTGATCCGGTTGGCAGAGTTGGCTCACGCGTCAACGGATCGGTGAAATGGAGCAAAGCGTGGGCAACAGCACACTGGCCGTGGGCTATTCGAATCTGGGCCTGGGCGGCTTGACGGAGGACGCGTCATGGAAGCAGAGATAGTGACATGCCCGCACTGCGGAAAACGCAATCGGGTAGCGGCTGTCGCTGAGGGCAAGCCCCGGTGCGCGAACTGCCACCAGTGGCTGCCGTGGCTCGTCACGGCCGGCGACGCGGACTTCAGCGAGATCGTCGACACGTCCCCGGTGCCGGTGCTGGTCGATCTGTGGGCGACGTGGTGTGGGCCGTGCCGCATGGTCAGTCCGGCGCTGGAGCAGCTCGCCACCGAACGTGCCGGTCAACTCAAACTGGTCAAAGTCGACGTGGACAAGGCGTCGGCGACTTCGCAACGGTTCACGGTGCAGGCGGTGCCCACACTGTTACTCCTCGACCATGGGCGTGTGCTGGGGCGGCAGTCGGGCGCCGGTCCCGTTGCCGTGCTGCGCAATTGGCTCGACGACGTACTGACGTCCGGCAACGCGAAGGAGGAGGCTCGATCATGACATCCGTTGACATCGATCCGCACGTCACGGCGATTCGCCAGGTGCGCCCACACACGAACGGCTGCGAGGAATGCCTGCGACTCGGCACGCCGTGGGTGCATCTCCGGTTGTGCCTGACATGCGGGCATGTCGGTTGTTGCGACTCGTCACCGATGCGCCACGCCAGGGCGCACGCACACACGGTCGGCCACCCGATCGTCCAGTCGATGGAACCGGGACCGACGTGGCGTTGGTGCTATGTCCACGAGAACTATGTCTGAGGCCATGATCGACCAACGGACACCGACGCCGCTGGCGGAAACCACCGACATGTACGGCGCGTACCCGCGACTGTCCGACGATGACATCGCGACCCTCGAGTTGGGCGGCGCCCGGCGCGCCGTCGACTCGGGCGATACGCTGGTCCGCGAGGGTGAGCGCTCCGACTACTTCTTCGTCATCCTGTCCGGCAAGGTCGCCGTGACCACCACCGACGACTCGGGCGATCAACGTGTGATCCGGGTGCACGGTCCGCGCCGATTCCTCGGCGAACTGGGCGATCTCGAGGGCCAAGCCGCGTTCTACACCGCCGCAGTGGTGGAACCCGGCGAGGTTCTGGTGGTGCCGACGGAGCGGGTGCGCGCATTGGTCGCCCAAGATCCGGTGCTCAGCGACATCATTCTGCGGGCCTTCCTGACCCGGCGCACCCTGCTCATCGAAGAGGGCACCGGCTTCTGGATCATCGGGTCCTGTTATTCGCCCGACACCACCCGCCTGCGGGAATTCGCCGCCCGAAACAGGTTGCCGCACCGGTGGCTTGATCTCGAACAGGACAAGAAGGCGGAGCGTCTGCTGCTGCGGTTCGGGATCGCGCCGCAGGACACCCCGGTCGTGATCTGGGGTGAGGACGTCCTTCGCAACCCGCCGAACAGTGAACTCGCACGAAGGGTCGGTCTCCCGGTTCCTGATGTCATCCATGACGAACGGGACCTCATCATCGTCGGTGCGGGCCCCGGGGGGCTGGCGGCAGCGGTCTATGGATCGTCGGACGGGCTCACCACCGCCGCTGCCGAAGCGACCGCCACGGGAGGCCAGGCCGGCACATCGTCGAGGATCGAGAACTATCTCGGATTTCCCAGCGGGCTGTGCGGCGCCGAGCTGGCCGAACGGGCCATGATCCAGGCCGAGAAGTTCGGTGCGAATCTGATGATCTCGGCGGAGGCGCGGCGTCTCGAATCCGACAACGGTCAGCACCGCGTCTGGCTGGGCGACGGCTCGGTCGTGGTCGGCAGGGCCGTGATCCTGGCAACCGGAGCCCGGTATCGTAAGCTCGCCGTGCCGGGAATCGAGAGATTCGAGGGAAGCGGGGTCTACTACGCCGCGACGTTCCAGGAAGCCCTGCTGTGCGGCGCCGGCCCGGTGGTGGTCGTGGGAGGAGGGAACTCCGCAGGCCAGGCCGCAGTGTTCCTGGCATCGAGGGTGTTTCGCGTCTACGTACTCATCCGCGGAGACGACGTCGCCAAGGACATGTCCCGCTACCTCGTCGACCAGATCGAACACCATCCGCGGATCACCGTGTGCCTGCATACCGAGGTCCGCGAGGTGGAAGGCCGTAAACAGATCGAAACCGTTGTCGCCGAGGACAACCGGTCAGGCGACCGGCAACGCATCGACACCACAGCGCTTTTCGTCTTTATCGGCGCTGCCCCCAACACCGCGTGGCTAGAGGGGGCGGTGTCGCTCGATGACCATGGCTTCATCGCCACCGGGACCGCGGCATTGCACGGAAGCGAGGATGGAGCAGTGCTGCGCATCGACCGTGAACCGATGATGCTCGAAACCAGTCGGCCTGGAATTTTCGCCGCTGGTGACGTGCGCAGTGGGTCGGTGAAGAGGGTGGCGTCGGCAGTGGGAGAGGGATCGATAGCCGTCCGGCAGGTCGAGCAGTATCTGATGATCTGACCACGTGGCACACCTGCGAAATGTCGACGGCACGGCGGAGATTGGGCACGGCAGCCGGCCGCTACTGCTTGAGCGCGCTGCCCTTCACCCATTCGGCCCACGGCAGCGTCCAGTCGCCGTTCTGATCGAGGCGCAGCGGCGGCCCGCCGGTGTTGCGCACCTCGACCACATCGCCCGGTTGGGAGAACGAGTAGAACCACTGCGCGTTGTCGCTGTTGAGGTTCAGGCAGCCGTGGCTGGTGTCGGTGTTGCCCTGCGCCCACACCGTCGAATTGAGCTGATGGAGGTAGATCCCGTCGGAGCTGATCTTCGTCGCCCACGGGATGGTCTCGCGATAGCCCAGCCGGCTGTTGACCGGCAGCCCGAACGTCGAGGAGTCCATGATCACCGGGTTGGCCTTGTCGATCACCGTGTAGACCCCGGGCGGCGTCCAGAACGACAGCGTGTTCCCGCCGATGGTCTCCGTACCGCCCATCCCCATCGACGTCGGCATCGTGCGCACCAATTTGCCGTTGTCGAACACACTCACCTGCTTGGTGGTGTCGTCGGCGATCGAGACGTGCGCGTCGCCGATCACGAAGCTCACCTTCTGGTCCTCGGCGCCGTACAGGTCGTCGCCCAGCTCGTCGCCGTAGATGTCGGCCTCGACGCTGACCTTGGTGCCCGGCGCGTAGTAGCGCTGCGGACGCCAGTGCGCGGTCTGGTCGTCGACCCAGTACCAGCTGCCCTGTACGGGCGGATCGGTGCGGACCCGCAGCTGCCGTTCGGCGGCCGCCTTGTCGACGCTCTCGTCGAAGTGCGCCACGATCACCATCCCCACCCCGTAGGTGCCACCGTCCTGGATCGGCGCGTAGCCAGGCGTGTTCAGGTACACCGACGTCTGCTCGCTGGGGTCGACCGTGCTGAAGCTCGACGTCTGCCGGGTCGGCATGCCGCCGGGGCCGTGCCCGCTGATCGTCATCGTGTAGGTGCGGCCGTAGCCGAGCTGCACCGTCGGCTTCCACGCCTTCGCATCGGGGGTCAGTACCCCCGGGATCTCTTTGTCCGCGTCGTTGACCATCGTGACGCTGTCCAGCGTCCCGCTGACGGCAGCAACGAGCACCCGGGCATCGGGCTTGACGTCCTCGGCTCCGGCGCCGGGCGTCACGATCAGACGTGCCGGTTCGGTCGGCGACGGGGGAGCGGGCGGGGCGAACGCGGAGGAACTGCCGGCGGCCAGAGCCTGACATCCGTCACTGCAGCGCTGCGAGCTCGACGAGACGATGCCGAACGCGGCGACCACCGCGAGCAGAGTTGCCAGACAGGCAATGCGGGCACGACGATCAGACCTCAAGCGTTCTCCAGTGTTTATCGGCGAATGGCCGGGCGATCCCACGTCGGATCGATGGCCCGATCCTACTGCGCCACCGACGCTTTGCGCGCAGCGCGCCCCGATCGTTACCCCGTGTGCCGCGCTCTGTGATCTCCGGTGCCCGACCGCTGTGTTTGGTTCCTGATCAGGGCGGGCACCTCTGCCTCGCGCGGTAGGCTGCGGCTCATCGCAGCGGCGCGGAAAGGTGACGACAATGGCACTCGATGACGACGACATCACCACAGAATCCGGCGGCGAAGGGCCCGCTGACGGCGGCTCGAATCCCGGCGGTCACGACGGCGGCGCTGACGGCACCGCGGGCGGCGAAGGTCCGGCTGACGGCGGCTCGAATCCCGGCGGCCATGACGGCGGCGCGGACGGCACCGCCTAGGACGTTTGCGTGCTGACTCGCTGCGTAGCAGTCGACACCGACGTCTTCGCGGCGCAGTACTGGGGGCGACGCCCCCTTCTGAGTCGGTCCGACGCGCTACCCCGTGACTTCACCGACCTGCTGTCTCCGGCAGCGGTCGACGAGCTGATCACCAGTCGCGGGGTACGCGCGCCGTTCCTTCGAATGGCCAAAGAAGGCTCTCTGCTAGGGCGGGAGTGTTACGTCGACGCCGCGGGTTTCGGCGCTGAAATGCCCGACCAGGCGGACTCCGGCCGTGTCCTCGGGCAACTCGCGGCCGGCGCCACCCTGGTGTTACAGGGACTGCACCGGCTGTGGCCCCCTCTGATCGACTTCGTCCGCGATGCCGTCGACGATCTCGGTCATCCCGTTCAGGCCAACGCGTACATCACCCCGCCCGGCAATCGCGGTTTCGACGCTCACTACGACGTTCACGATGTGTTCGTGCTGCAGGTCAGCGGCGCCAAGCGCTGGATCGTCCACGAGCCCGTCCACCCCGATCCACTGCCCAGCCAACCCTGGACCGACCACCGCGACGCGATCTCCGCGCGCGTGACCGAAGCCGCGGTGATCGATACGACGCTGACCGCTGGGGACGCGCTGTACCTGCCCCGGGGCTGGCTGCATTCCGCCATTTCCGAGGACGCCACGTCGATTCACCTGACGATCGGGGTGTCCGCGACGACGGGTGTCGACGTGCTGCGGGCCTTGGTTGACACCCTGGCCGACACGGCCGAGTTCCGGGCGTCGCTTCCGATGGGCCTCGACCCTGCCGATCCCGCCGAGACCGCCGCGTTGGCCGCCAAGATGTTGGCCGCGCTGACCGCCGCCGCCGGCGACCGCACCGAGGAACTGGGCGAGGCGATCGCGGCCCGGTTGGCCCGCCGTCACGCCGATCGGACCCGGCCGGTGGCTGTCGCTCCGCTGGCGACACTCGACGCTCTGCGCGCCGCAGACACCACCCGGGTGCGGTGGCGCTGCGGGCTGTGGGCGACGGCCGTCGAGGCCGACGGGCGGGTCCGGCTGCGGCTGCCTGACCGCACGATGTCGTTCCCCGCGTTCTGCCGACCGGCGCTGGAAGCTCTGCTCTCCGGAATGGTGCTGGATGCGAATACGCTGCCCGGACTCGACGCCCACGACGGGACGGTGCTGCTGCGCAGACTTCTGCGCGAGGCCGTCGTCGCCGTAGTACGTGTTGACGGCGCCGACTGACCCGATGGCTCAAGCCAAACGCATGCCCTGCAGCGACCAGTCTGTGCTGCGCGGAGACTCCATGTACGGCACGGCGAGTGCCGGCCACGTCTGGGCCCTGCTGGAGCTCAGCGGGGGTTGGGGCCCGTCGGCCTTCCTGAACTCGCCGTCGATCATCGACCCCGACCTCGGCCGCGCCGTGGCCCGGCGTTTCGAGGCGGCAGGTATGCGCGTCGCCGCAATCCGGCGACCGGGCCGCCGTGTCACGCCGCCGCGGTGGCGCTGGTATCTGGCATTCGCGGACGAGGGTACGGAGGCGCTCTATCAGGGTGAGGTGGCAGACCCGGCCGGCTACCTGGATATCGCGCTCGACGGCAGTGATGGGACGCGCTGCACCGAGCCCGTCGTCGTCGTGTGCGCGCACGGCCGACACGACCAGTGCTGCGCCGTGCGTGGCCGCGGTGCGGTTGCTGCGATCGCCGCCCGGCATCCAGAGATCACTTGGGAGTGTTCGCATCTCGGGGGAGACCGGTTCGCGGCGACGATGCTGGTGCTGCCCGAGGGCCTGTGCTATGGCCGTATCGACGCCACCGACGCCGCCGGTCTCATCGACAGGTACTTCGCCGGCACCCTCGACAACCGGTTTCTTCGTGGCCGCACGTCACTGCCCCATGCCGTGCAGGCCGCACAGTACTTCGCCCGAGAAACCTTCGGAGAAGAGCGCATCCACGCGCTCTCACCGCTGTCGGTCGACCATCAGGACGCCTCCATCCGAGTGGTACTCGACGGGGCAGCAGGACCGATCGAGGTGGTGTTGATCGAGCACATGTCCGAGCCGCTCATCTCGATGTGTCGGTCCACGGTCGCCGGTCGGGTCCGCACGTTCGCGCTCGGATCGATCGGGACCATCGGTTCTCGGTGACGTGCACCGGAAGTCTGTAAACGCGTATACACTGATCATGACGCGCCCCATCGTTTTGGTTCAGACTCAGCAGCCCGTGAGACGCAGCGTTTTTGATCAGCGATCGGGAGTCGATATGTCGTCCATTACGTCCATGCCTGACCCGTCAGACGCGTCGTCTCCGTGCATCGTCACCGATTCCTGGCACGACACGGTTGTCGTCATCCGCTGTGTCGGTGACCTCGACATGCTCACCATCGGTGCGCTCGACCGTCAGATCGACACAGCCCTGAAGAAGAAACCGTCGGCGATGATCATCGACCTCGGTGCGGTGGACTTCCTGGCCTCGGTCGGGATGGGGCTGCTGGTCGATGCGCACGAACGGTGCGGCGACGCAACGCAATTCGTGGTGGTTGCCGACGGTCCGGCGACCAGCAGGCCGATGCGGATGATCGGCCTGGCCGAGCTGTTCGCGCTGCACGCCACTCTCGAGAGCGCGTTCGACGCCGTCAAACGCTGACAGCACCGCCAAACGACCTGACACGCAACTGAATTTGTCGTGAAACAGCAGTGACCTGCTGCCGCGTTCGCGGCAGCAGGTCACTGGTCTGTCAGCTGGCCTTCTCGCGGATGGTCGACAGGGCGCGTGCGAGCAGTCGCGACACGTGCATCTGGGACACGCCGATCTCGTCGGCGATCTGCGATTGCGTCTTGTTGTCGAAGAACCGCATCTTCAGCACGAGGCGGTCCCGTTCCGGCAGCGCCGCGATGAGCGGACGCACCGTGTGGATGTCGACGACTTTCTCCAGGTTGGCGTCTGGCCCACCGAGGGTTTCCATCATCGTCAGCCCGTCACCTGCTGAGGTGATCTCCTGCTCCGTCGAGCGGGTCGAGTATGCGTCGGCAGCTATCAGCCCTTCGATGACCTGTTCACGGTCGAGCCCGAGATACTCGGCCAACTCGCTGGGTGACGGTGCGCGATTGAGCTCCTGAGTCAGCTCCGCTCGCGCGTTCTTCAGTCGGATGTTGAGTTCCTTGAGTCGGCGCGGGACCTTCAACGCCCATCCGTGGTCGCGGAAGTAGCGGCGCACTTCGCCCATCATCGTCGGCACGGCGAAGGCGAGGAAGTCGTCAGCTGTGTCGATGTCGAAGCGATTCACCGCATTGAGCAAGCCGACACGGGCCACCTGGACCAGATCGTCGTGTGTTTCACCGCGCCCACGGAATCGGCGGGCGATGTGGTCGGCCAGCGGCAGGCAGCGTTGGATGATCGCCTCGCGGCGGCGCTCGTAGACAGCAGAGCCCTTGTCGAGCAGGGCCAGCTCTCGGAACATGTCGGCGACGTCGGCGTAACCGCCGGAATTGGTTCTACGGTGTGGAGCAATTGGCTTTTCGAGAGTAGGCATGAGAAACCACGCCTTTCCTTTATGACGGGACGCGTCCGATATCCGGGGACGTACAGACAACTCGCTGGCTTCTTCAGGCGAATTGGGAACGGTCGGAGACCGGCGTCAGGTCTTGCGGACCGCCGGCAAGCGATTGGCATAGGACCAATAGGTCACGCCGGATTCTCGACATGCGCTTACTGCGGTTAAATACGTCACCGCTGTGCCAGTTTGCTTCCGGCGGGTCTTGCTGCGGTGACATCACACGTTTAGCACGTACGTACGACAATACGGTGCAAAAAGAGAAGCGCAAGCCTATTCGTCTGAGAAAGTCCGCTGAAAAACCGGCCCCGCAGTTCAGGGCGTTATGGCGGTGTCGGGGCTCACCTGCTCCGGGTGGCCCGGCGCGTCAGGCGTGCGTGCCCGAGGTGGCTCTGACCGCGATGTCAGCCGCTCCGGCCGGCCTGCCGAACAGATAGCCCTGGCCGATGTCGCAGGCGTGTTGCCGCACCCACTCAGCGGTCTGCTCGTCCTCGATTCCCTCGGCGACGACGGTGATGCCCAAGTCGTGCGTCAAGTCGATCACCGCGCGGACCACAGCTGCCGCCCGGGTGTCGGTCGTGACAGGCGCGACGAAGTGACGGTCGAGCTTCACCTCGTCGATCGGGAGGTCGCGCAGATACGACAGCGACGAGTAACCGCTGCCGAAGTCGTCGATCGCCACGCGGATGCCGCGGGCGCGCAGCCGACCCAACACCGCGGTCACCGTCTTCATGTCACTGAGCACCACGTCTTCGGTGATCTCGACCGTCAGCAGATCCGTGTCCAGCCCGCGGCTGTCCAGCGCTTCGCAGAACAGTTCGGGCAGATCGGTCTCACGCAGACACGGCGCGAACAGGTTGACCGCGACCGGCATACTCAGCCCCTTGGCGTGCCAGCGCGCCGCATCGTCGAGGGCGAGGTCCACCACGATCCGGGTCACTCGCTGGATCAGCCCGCGCTCGCGAACCAGGCCGATGAACGCGTCGGGCAACAGAGTGCCCAACCGGGGATGGGGCCACCGCAGCAGCGCCTCCACCCCGACCATCTCGCCGGTCACCAGGGAGATCTTGGGTTGGTAGACGACTCCGAGGCCGTTGTGGTCGATGGCGTTGCGTAGCTCGCCCAGCAGCTGCAGCTCAGCGGCGCCGCCGGTGCCTTTGCGCCGCTCGGCCAACTGTTCTGCCAGGTCACCGTCAGCGGCCATCATGTCGGCCGTGAACGAGTGCACGTCACGCGACCGGGCGCGCTTGGCCGCCTGCATGGCGACGACCGCGCGCCGTTGCACGGTGTCGGCCACCAGATCGGGTTCGGTCATGGACGCGACCGTGACGCCGATGCTGGGCCGCAGCAGGATGTCCTGCCCGTCCACACTGAACGGAATGTCGAACGCGGCGCTGACCTTCTGGGCCACCTCGTCCGACGCGTCGTAGGGCCCTTCGAGGAGGATCGCGAACTCGTCGCCGGCGATGCGGGCCACGGTGTCGCCGGGGCGCACCGTGTCAGACAGCCGTTGCCCCACATCGACGAGCAACCTGTCGGCGGCATCGTGGCCGAGGTTCTCGTTGATCAGGCGGAAATCGTCGAGGTCGAGAGCGAGCACCGCGACAGAGCGGTCGATGCGCGCCCGCAGCATCATCGCGTGCGCCAGCCGCTCGCCGAACATCGTCGGATTCGCCAATCCTGTCAGCGGGTCCTGGAGCGCGTGGTCCGCGGCGGCCTGCACCAGCCGACGGTTCTCCCACGCCGCCACGGACTGCCGAATGCACACCGCCGTGACCAGGGCCGGCACCAAAAACCGCTCGAGGCCGGACAAGAGGATCGCCGGCCCGATCGTTCCGGCCAGCAGCAGGGGCACGAAGGGTAGCCACACAGACGCCTTCGACGGCGACGGCAGGCCGGGCGCGCGAGGGGTCGGCGCTGCACTGCTGATCACCGCCGCCGCGGCGAACAGTGCCGCTGCCCCCGCCCACGCCGCATCGATCAGATCGCCGGACTGGTAGCGGTCCTGGGCCACCAGACCGGCGTAGGCACTGTCGGCGATCGCCATCACCGTGATGGCTGCGGTGAGCAGGCTGATCGAGACGCGTTGACCGCCGGTGGAGCGCATCAGCGTCACCACGGCAATCGTCAGCATCACGATGTCGGCCGCAGGGTAGAGGAACGCCACGACGACGGCGGTCCGGTCGTCGCGGTACGCGTCGTAGACGTCGTTCAGCACCAGGATCCACGCCAGGAGAAACAGACACAGAGTGACGGTGACGCTGTCGAGCACGATGCGCAGTCGTGACTGCTGGATGGGCTCGGCGACGAACTGGGTCATCGCGACGGTCGCCAAACCTGCGAACACGAGATAGAAGCCGTCGGCGACCGAGGGGACGGGCACCTCCTGGCGCAGGATCACCTCGTAGACGAACCAGATCGCGTCGCCCACTGTCCAGGCGGACAGGGCCGCCGCCATCAGGCCCCACGCCCGTCGAAGCCGCCCGGACGCATACCGGGCGGCAAATCCCGCGCACACGGTGGCATAGGTCAGCAGCGCCAGGTTGATGAGATCGTCGGCGATGCGCGCGTCCGGCGCGGCCTGCCCCATGACCTGCCCCATGACAAGGAGCGCCGTGAGGACGAGAACCCCCGCCACCGGCGCGATGACCAGCGCGATCACCCGCCGGGGGAACCGGCCCATGTCCACAACGCTCCCATACTGCTAACTATCTCGTGCCCGACGTGCTTTGTCAGCAAATGTCGACGTGCCGGGCGCGGGTTTTGACGCTAGCGCACTGCGCCCGGTGGATCGGGGGCGGCTCGCGGCGTGCGGTGCGGTGCGTGATGGAGGCCGATCTCCTGCGCCTTGATGACGAAGAAGACGTGCTGACCGGGCTCGAGACCCAGATCCAGCACCGCCGCGGGAGTGACATCGGCGGCCAGCCCGGGGCTGCCGTCGGCCAGGTCGGCGCCCCGGATGCGCACCGCGTCGCCGCGCAGCACCACGTCGGCGATGGTGGTCGGTATGACGTTGCGGGGGCTGGCCCGCGGGCGTTCGGTGTGGACGGCGACCGCAGCCGGGGAGAACAGAGCGACGGCGGCTGCCCCGTGTTCCACGTCGCCGGTACCCGCGAGCTCGAGGCCCCACGGGGTACGCAGAGTTCCCGGGCCGGCCACACCGGACACCAGGTTCATCCCCGCGATGCTCGCCGCGAAATCGCTGCGCGGAGCGGTCAGCACCGAACGCACGGGCCCGCGCTCGACGACACGACCGCCCTCGATGACCACTGCGGTGTCCGCGATCGCGAGCGCGTCGAGGACGTCGTGGGTGACGATCAGCGCGCTTCGGGACTCCTGTCGGAGCAGATCGCGCACCGTTCGCCGCAACGCCGCCGCCGCGCCGACATCCAGGGCCGCGAACGGCTCGTCGAGCAGCAGGACTCGCGGTTCGGCAGCCAGCGCCCGCGCCAGCGCGATGCGTTGAGCCTGCCCACCGGACAGCTGAGCGGGCCGGCGCTCGGCCAGGTGACCGGCGTCCACGGCGTCGAGCCAGTGGCGCGCCCGGCTGGCCGCGGCCCGCCGGGACAGGCCGCGGCACCGCGGCGCGTAGGCGACATTGGCGACCACACTCAGATGCGGGAACAGCAGGGGCCGTTGGGCCAGCAGTGCGACCCCTCGCCGGTGCGCCGGCACGAAGACGCCCGCCTGCACGTCGGTGACGACGTCGTCGCCGATCCTTACGTGGCCGCTGTCGGGGCGGACGAGGCCCGCGATGGCCTGCATGACAGTCGATTTGCCCACCCCGTTCGGCCCGAGCACCGCCATCACCTCGCCGTCGGCGACCGCGACCTCGAGGTCGACCCCGCGCTGTGTGAGGACCAGGCGGGCGTCCACGGCACTCATGCCAGAGACCCCGCCGACCCCGCCGACCGTCGTCCCGCCGTGACCACCACGATCACCGCGGCGACGGCGATGAGCAGCAGGGAGAGCGCCACGGCGGCGTCGGCATCGGCCTCGCGCTGCAGGTAGATCTCCAGCGGAAGCGTCCTCGTCACTCCTTGCAGCGAACCCGCGAACGTCAGGGTCGCGCCGAACTCACCCAACGACCGAGCGAACGCGAGCACGGCGCCCGAGACCAGGCCCGGCCACACGAGCGGGACGGTGACGGTGCGCAGCGCTGTGGTGGGGCTGGCGCCCAGTGTGGCGGCTACCTGCTCGTATCCCTGCCCCGCGGTGCGCAACGCGCCTTCGAGGCTGAGAACCAGAAACGGCAGCGAGACGAAGGTCTGTGCGAGCACCACCGCGGTGGTGGAGAAAGCCACCCGCAGCCCGAGCGCTTCGAGCTGATGACCCAGCAGACCCTGCCGGCCGAAGGTGTAGAGCAGCGCGAGTCCGCCGACCACCGGTGGCAGCACCAGCGGCAGCAGGATCAGCCCGCGTACCACCGATCGACCGGGTAGGCGGCTGCGGGCCAGCGCGAGAGCCATCGGCGCCCCCAGCAGCACACACAGGGACGTGCTCGCCGCGGCGGTCTTGATACTCAAAACCAATGCAGCTCGCGCAGATTCGGAGGTGATCAGGGGGATGAAGTGTGCCCAGTCGACCCGCGCGACGATTGCCAGAAGCGGAACGATCAGGAACGCGGCGCCGAGCAGTGCCGGGAGGTAGATCCACCCGGGTAGTCCGACGGGAACCGCGCCTCCGGCCCGCCGTCGTCGGGTCACGGTGCCGCGAAGCCGGCCGCCGCCAACGCCTCGCGCCCGCGCGCACCGGTGACCAGATCCACGAATTGTTGAGCTGCCGAGCTGTTTTCCGCGTTGTTGAGGACGGCGATGGGATAGGTGTTGACGGCTTGAGAGGATTCGGGGAACGCGATCGCGTCGACCTTGGCGCCCGCGGAGCGTGCGTCGGTGGTGTACACCAGCCCTGCGTCGGCCTGCCCCGAGGTGACCTTGCCGAGCACGTCGGTGACCGAGGATTCCTCACTCACCGGGGTCAGCGTCACCCCGGTGATCTTCTCCAGCCGTTCTGCGGCCGCGCCGCACGGAACCTGCGGCGCGCACACCACCACCTGTGTTCCGCTGCGGGCGAGATCGGCGAAAGAACCTATGCGGGAGGGATTTCCGGGCGGCGTCACGATCGTCAGTTGATTGGCTGCGAAGTCCACGGGCTTGCCGGACACCAACCCCGCGGACTCGGCCTTGGTCATGTTGTTGGTGTCGGCAGAGGCGAACACGTCGGCCGACGCTCCCTGCGTCAGCTGGGTCACCAGATCGGACGACCCGGCGAAGCTGAACGTCACGGTGGTGCCGGGATGGTCCTTCTCGAACTCCGTGCCCAGTTCGGTGAACACCGTCTTGAGGGAGGCGGCGGCGAACACGGTGATGCCCGTGTTCTCGGCGGGCGACGAGCAGCCGGCAGCGGCCATCGCCGTCACGATCAGCGCGGCCGAAAGGACAGCTCTCATCGTTGCCCCGCCGTCTCGACGATCACCGTGGTGGCCTTCACCGCGGCGACGGCGACGACTCCCGGCTCCAGTCCCAGCTGGGTGACCGATTCCGTGCTCATCAGCGACACCACCGTGAAGGGTCCGCACTGCAGTTGAACCTCGCTCATGACCCGGTCGGAGGTCACCTTGGTCACCAACCCGACGAAGCGGTTGCGCGCCGAGCTTGCCACACCGAACGGATCGGGCGGCGGCGCGGAGTGCCGAACGGCGAAGTCGGCGAGGTCCGCCCCGGAGATCACCTTGCGCCCGGCGTCGTCCGTCGTCGCGGCCAGTGCGCCGCTGTCGATCCACCGGCGCACCGTGTCGTCGCTGACGCCGAGCAGGGTGGCGGCCTCTTTGATCCGGATCGCCGGCATGAAGTCGCCTTTCGCAGATGCGGATAGATTGGCAGCATTGAACCACATCTGCGGATTGATCGCGGCGGAGCCTCCGCTTGAGCTAATCGTCGTCGAGCACGGAGAACGGCTCGGTGGGGGTTTCGACAACGGCCAGCTGCGCCGCCGACTCCGACGGCACGACCCTGCGGGCCAGGGCATGGAGTGCCCGCTCCGTGCCGACGTCCTGGCCGGCGCGCTCGGACAGCAGCCAGCGCACCTCGAGCAGATCGCAATACGCCTGGATCGGCGTCCCTGCCCGTCCGACGGCGGCGTGCGCCCGATGCATCGTGGGCGTGGCCACTTCCATCACCCAGAGTTGTCCTGCGGTGCGCTCGTCGACGTCATGGCCGACCTCCCGGCACAACTGACCCTGATAGGCGTGCAGGTCGCCGAGCAGAATGCGGGCCTGCCCCTCGCCGACCTCCAGGCCGGTGAGTCGCTGCAGCTGCGTGGCGTGATACCGCCGGTCACCGACGGCGACGTGCAGACGCAGTTCGTCGGCGCCCGAGGTGACCGGTTGCAGGGACACCTCGTCGACCGCGAAGCCGAGCTCGTTGAGCTTGCGGATCGTGCCCTCCACCCGGTACCGGTCGGCGAAGCCGAATGTGGGCGCCGCGTGCAGCAACTCCCACAGTTGTTCGTACCGTTCGCGGATCGCCAGTGCTTCGGCGATGAAGCCTGGCTCCAGCTCCGGCCGATCCAGCCGGGCGGCGACATCGAGCAGGCCTGCGGCCACGTTCTCGACGGTGATGTCGATGTCCTGCGTGCGCTGGCCGTTCGACAGAGTCGGATGGACCTCGCTGGTCTCGGCATCGACGAGGAACGCCTGCAGCACCTGCCCGTCGCGCGAGAACAACGTGTTGGCCAGCGAGCAGTCACCCCAGAACACGCCGTGGCGGTGCAGCTCGACCAACAGCGTGGCCATCGCGTCGAACAGCCGGGCCCGGTGTTTTGGCGCATCGGGCGGCAGGCGCATGAACATCCGGCGGTACTGCCACGAGCCAGTGAGGTAGCGAGTCAGCAGGATCGCGGTGTCGAAATCGGGCTGAAAGACCAGCCCGGCGGGCCGAACGGCGTTGAGCCCCATGTCTTCCAGCGTCCGCAGTACCTCGTATTCACGGCGCGCGATCCGTGGGGGCAGCTCCTTGAGTGCCCACAGCTCACCGTCACACTCGACGAACCGGACCAGGTGGCGGCTGGGCCCCACCGGCAGATCGCGCAGCGGGACCTCCGGCGCGGCCCACTCGGCCAGCGGCCGCTCCCACGGCAACACCAGCAGTTCCGGGCAGGGAGCCCGCAGCCGCAGCTCAGGAGCGGCCATGACCGGATTCGCTCGTCGGCTCAGCCGGCGGACGCCGCGTGCCGGCCACTGGACTGGCTTGTCCGCGTGAGATTCTCGCCGCTCTGCGGATCGAACAGGTGCAGCCGCTCGGCGTCCAGCCACAACGTGGCCTTGTCTCCGGCGCGAACCCGGCTCAGCGGGTCGAGTTCCACGCAGAGCTGGGTTCGCAGCTGCTCGCTGTCCAGATCCTGGGCCAACTCGGCCAGCTGCTGCTTGATCTCCGGCGTCGCGTCGAACGGAACGAAGGCGTACTGCTCGTTGCCCAACCACTCGACCATGTCGACGGTGACATCGAACGTCACTCCGCGCGAACGCTTGTCGTCGTCGACGAACTCGGCGTCCTCGAACGCGCCCGGCCGGATCCCGGCGAGGTAGAGCGTGCCGTCAGAGACGGCATCGCGCCATTCGTCGCGCAGCGGGATCGTCACGAACGGCAACTCGAGCTGATCGCCGCGAACCCGTGCGGGCACGAAGTTCATCGGGGGCGACCCGATGAAGCCGGCGACGAAGAGGTTCACCGGCTGGTCGTAGAGCTCGCGCGGGCTGGCGACCTGCTGCAGCACACCCTTTTTCAGCACGGCCACCCGGTCGCCGAGGGTCATGGCCTCGGTCTGGTCGTGGGTGACGTAGACGGTCGTGACGCCGAGTTTGCGTTGCAGCCGCAGGATCTCGGTGCGCATCTGACCGCGCAACTTGGCGTCGAGATTCGACAGCGGCTCGTCGAACAGGAACGCGTCGGCTTCCCGGACGATCGCCCGGCCCATCGCGACGCGCTGACGCTGACCACCGGACAGGTTGGCCGGCTTGCGATCCAGGTGCTCGCCCAGTTCCAGTGTCTTGGCCGCGTCGTTGACGCGCTGGCGGATCTCGTCGTCGGAGAGCTTGCCCGCCAGGCGGAGCGGGAACGCGATGTTCTCGAACACCGTCAGATGCGGGTACAGGGCGTAGTTCTGGAACACCATCGCCAGGTTTCGGTCCCGCGGCGCCTTGTCGTTGACCCGGTTGTCACCGATCAGCATGTCCCCGGAGCTGATGTCCTCCAGCCCGACGATCATCCGCAGCAGCGTGGACTTCCCGCAGCCCGATGGCCCGACGAGAATCATGAACTCGCCGTCGGCCACATCGAGACTGACGTCGTTGACGGCGGGGTAGCCGTCACCGTACTTCTTGACGATATTGCGCATCGTGATTGCTGCCATGGGGTTATCCCTTCACTGCTCCGGAAGTCAGACCGGCGACGATGCGCCGCTGGAAGATGAGAACGAGGATGACGACGGGGATCGTCACGATCACCGACGCGGCCATGATGTAGGGGACAGGCGACTCGAAATACGAGGCGCCCTGGAAGAACGCCAGCGCCGCCGGCACGGTACGGGCACTGTCGGTCGACGTCAGCGAGATCGCGAACAGAAAGTCGTTCCAGCAGAAGAAGAACGTCAGGATCGCGGTGGTGAACACCCCGGGCGCCGCCAGCGGGATGATCACCTTGCGGAACGCCTGCCACGCCGTCGCGCCGTCTACCTGCGCGGCGTGTTCCATCTCCCAGGGGATCTGACGGAAGAACGCCGACATGGTCCAGATCGACAGCGGCAGTGCGAAGGTCAGGTAGGGGATGATCAGGCCGATCCAGGTGTCGTAGATTCCCAACCCGCGCCACATGTCGAAGAGCGGACCCACCAGTGCGGCCTGTGGGAACATCGCGATGCCCAGCGCCAGCGACAGCAGCAGCTTTTTCCCCCGGAACTCCAGTCGCGCAATGGCATACGCGGCGAACATCGCGATGATCACCGAGATGAACGTGGCGATGATCGCAATGCCGATCGAGTTGATCAGCGCCCGCGTGAACAGTTCATTGCTGAAGATCTGGGCGAAGTTGTCCAGCGTGAAGGTGCTCGGCAGGAATTGCGGCTTCCCGGAGACGATGTCCGAGGGCGGTTTGAATGCGAGGCTGATCATCCACAGCAGAGGGACGAAGCTGTAGATGACGATGATGATGCCACCGATCGTCCACCACTTGGTGCTCTTGGTCACTGGTCACCCCTGACTTGCGAGAGGTCGGTTTTGAACACCTTGATGAAGATCCACGCGATCGCCACCACGGACAGGAACAGCAGCACCGAAACCGCAGACCCCATGCCGAGGTTGACCAGAGTGACGTTCTGCCGATAGGCAAGGAACGAGATGGTCTCGGTGTTGTTCGCGCCCGCGGTCATCACGTACGGGTTGTCGAAGATGCGCCAGGCGTCGAGCGTGCGGAACAGCAGGGCCACCATGATTGCGGCCTTCATGTTCGGCAGGGTGATCTTCCACAGTCGCTGCCACGCGGTGGCGCCGTCGACCTTGGCGGCCTCCTGCATGTCCTCGGGGACCTGCACCAGCCCTGCGAGCAGCAGCAGCGAGATGAACGGCGTGGTCTTCCAGATCTCGGACAGGCAGATGACGAAGATTGCCGACCACTGGTCGCCGAACCAGTCGAATTCGCTGAGACCGAGCCACTGATTGACGAACCCGGAGTCGGTCGCAAAGGCGTAGCGGAAGATGAACGCCGAGACCACGGTGACGATGCCGTAGGGAATCAGGATCGCGGTGCGCAGCGGCCCACGCCCGCGCACGATGCGCAGCATGACGAAGGCGAACCAGAAGCCGAGCACCAGTTCGATGGCGACCGTGACGACGGTGATCGCCAGCGTGGTGACGAAGTCGTTCCACCACACCGGGTCGGTGAGGATCACCCCGTAGTTGCGCAAACCGACGAAACTGCGACCCTCCGGGTCGGTCAGCCGGAAGTTGTACAGCGACAACACCAGCGCGTACCCGAGCGGGTAGGCGGTGACCAGCAGCATCACCACGTACGAGGGCAGGGTCAGATACAGACCGAGCCGACGTTCACCTTTGGCGCGCTCACTGACCGAGGGTTGTCCTGGCTCTTTCTGCAGCGGCGGATCCTGGAGCGTCGTCACAGCAGGCGCCTGCCCGCCAGCACGTCAGCCATGAATTGGTCTGTCCTTTCCGGGGTGTCGCCGTTCACCGAGGCCGGCGGATGCCACGTCTGCTGAATCGCGCCCGAGATGTCGGTGTAGAAGGGGGTCGGTGGCCGAGGTCCGCCGTCGCCGATCGATTCGCGGATCAGGTCGGCGTTGGCGTACTGCTCGCGGATTTTCGGATCGTCATACGACGCGGCGTACGGCGAGGGCTCGCTCTCGTCGAGCATGTACTGGGTGGCCTTGGGTTCGGCGTTGATGCACTCGACCAGGGCGACCGCCTGATCGGGGTGCTTGCTGTAGGCGCCGATTCCGAGGTTGGCACCACCGAGAGGTGGTGCGCTGGGACGGTCGGGGGACACCCGCGGATAACGGGCCCAGCCGATGTCGTCGACGACGGACTGGTCGAGAGTCCCGTCCTTGACACCGCTGCGCGCCGCGGCCAGCACGTAGGGCCAGTTGACCATGAACATGCCCTGATCGGACTGGAAGTTGGTGCGCGCCTGTTCCTCTGACGCGTTCGACAGATCCGACGGCGCCGCGGGGGAGCGCCCGAGAGTGCCGACGATCTCGGCGGCCTTCTCGCCGGCCGGGCTGGCCAGCGACGGTTTGGCGTTGCGGCCGGCCTCGACATCTTCGAGCAGGGCGCCACCGCCGCTGAGCACCAGCGCGTTGATCAACACGGTGTAGCCCTCGTAGCGCTGCGCCTGAACGGCGACCTTCTTCTGTTGTCCAACAGCGGCTTTGATCATCTCGTCCCATGTGAAGGTGGGGCTCGTCGGATCGACGCCGGCTGCGGCGGCCGCCGACTTGCGGTACCAGAGCAGCTGCGCGTTGGACTTGTACGGTGCGCCGTAGAGCTTGTCCTCCCACATCCCGGTTTTCACCGGGGCGGGCAGCATTCCGGCGGTCAGGCGCCCGGTTTCCTCCGAGGTGTACGGCCGCAGGAAGCCCGCATTCGCGAACTCGGCGGTGAACACCACGTCCATGCTGACCAGATCGATCGACGTGTCCCCGGCGGCGAGGCGGCGCACCATTTGCTCCCGCTGAGCGGTTGCCGTCGACGGCAGCGATTCGATACGCACCCGATAGGCGCCGCCCGAGGCGGCTTCGCACTCCTGGGCTCGCGCGGCAGAGCCGCCGTTGTCGGGGAGGATGTACCACGTCAGCGTCGGAGGCCCGCCGTCGCTGCCGCACCCGGACAATAAGGTGGCGGCGAGCAGAGGCGCGCTTGCCAGCGCTAACGCCCGACGTCGTCGCCCGCGGGCGAACTGAATTCGTTTCATCTCGTCCTCGTCTATGACGTCGCGGTTCCGATGAGGGCCCACGACCAGCACATTCGGTACAGCGACGAGTGTGTCACAGTTCACAGGAACTCCTGCGCTGTGGTCACGTATCGGCGCGGCATGCGTCGGCGGTGGGCAGCGAAAGTGCTTCAGCTGTCGTGACGTCCCTGCGTTCACTACCGTGGACGCACGTTCGCACGTGTTGAAAAGGAGTGCCGTGACCCGCGCCGAGTCCCCGTGGTGGCAGACCGCCGTCGTGTATCAGGTCTACATCCGCAGCTTCGCCGACGGTAACGGCGACGGGGTCGGCGATGTCGCAGGTCTGAGGAGTCGGCTTCCGTACCTCGCACAGCTGGGCGTCGACGCGATCTGGATCAACCCTTGGTACCCGTCGCCGATGGCCGACGCCGGCTACGACGTCGCCGACTATCGCAACATCGAACCGGCTTACGGCACCCTGGACGAGGCTCAGGCACTGATCGCCGAGGCGCACGATCAGGGCATCCGTGTGCTGCTCGACATCGTGCCCAACCACACCTCCGACCACCACGCGTGGTTCCGGGCGGCGGTGGCCGACGAACCGGGGGCGCGGGAGCGCTACCACTTCCGGTCCGGTCGCGGCCCTGACGGCGCTCAGCCGCCGAACAACTGGCAGAGCGTGTTCGGTGGGCCGGCGTGGACCCGGCTTCCTGACGGGCAGTGGTACCTCCATCTGTTCGCGCCCGGTCAACCGGATCTCAACTGGGACAACCCCGAGGTGCGAACCGAATTCGAAGACATCCTGGCGTTCTGGTTCGACCGGGGTGTGGACGGCTTCCGCATCGATGTGGCGCACGGCATGATCAAGGGCGACGGCCTGCCCGACACCGCCGATCCCGACGATGCGGCACAAAGTCTGGTGCAGTCGCGCGAGGGGCACCCGGCCTGGGACCAGGACGGCGTGCACGAGATCTACCGCGCGTGGCGGGCAGTGGCGCAGCGCTACACCCCGGAGCGCATCTTCATCGCCGAGGCGTGGGTGCCGAGCAACGAACGGTTGGCCCGATACCTGCGACCCGACGAGCTGCACACCGCATTTCAATTCGACTTCCTGCGGGCCCCGTGGCGTGCCGAGGTGCTGCGGAGCGTTGTCGACGACGCGATCAGCGCGGCCGCCACGGTCGGTGCGCCGCCGACGTGGGTGCTGTCCAACCACGACGTCACCCGCACCGTCACCCGGTTTTCGCGCTCACAACCCGGACACCTGATCGAGACGGATTGGGAGCGGGGGCGATGGGCTGTCGAGGACCCCGACCACGTGACCGGCCGGCGTCGCGCCCGTGCGGCGGCACTGGTCCAACTCGCGTTGCCCGGGACGGCGTACATCTACCAGGGTGAGGAGCTCGCTCTCGAGGAGATCGAAGACCTCCCCGACGAGGTACGCCAGGATCCGACGTGGGTGCAGTCCGGATTCACCGACGTCGGCCGCGACGGGTGTCGAATCCCGTTGCCGTGGACGGCGACTGATGTGCCCTACGGCTTCGCCGCCGATCCCTCCGCAGTCACGTGGCTGCCGCAACCGGGGCATTGGGCCGAGCACAGTGTGGAGGCGCAGGACCGCGACGCCGACTCCACGTTGAACCTGTACCGGCGCGCTCTCGGTCTGCGCGCACAGTTGTGGCACGACGCAGGCGATCTCAAATGGCTGACCACGCCCGCCGGCGTCGTCGCCTTCGAACGTGGGGCCGCGCAGTGCTGGGTCAACACCGGCGACGTCGCGGTGAAGCTGCCCGAATCGGGGTCGGTGGTGCTGGCCTCAGCGGCGGGTGTGCAGACGGTTCTGCCGCCGGACACCGCGGTATGGCTGCGTTCCGGCTGACCTATCTCGGCGGATCACCGCCCTGGTTGGCACGCTGCTGCGCGAGTTTGGAGATGAACACCGCGGCTTGCGTGCGCCGCTCCATGCCGAGCTTGGCCAGGAGCCGTGAGACGTAGTTCTTGATCGTCTTCTCGGCCAGGAACATTCGAGCGGCTATCTGACGGTTGGTCAGCCCCTCACCGAGGAGATCGAGCAGGACCCGTTCCTGTTCTGTGAGTCCTGAGAGGGGATCGTTGGCGCGCCCGTCGCCGCGGACCGTCGCCATCAACGCGGCCGCGGCGCGGTTGTCCAGCAGTGATCGTCCGGCTCCCACGTCTTTGATGGCCTGGGCGAGCTCCATGCCCTTGATGTCCTTGACGACGTATCCGCTGGCGCCGGCGAGGATCGCGTCGAGCATTGCCTCGTCGGAGGTGTAGGAGGTCAGCATCAGGCAGCGCAGGTTCGGCATGCGGGACAACAGATCACGACACAGCTCGATGCCGTTGCCGTCGGGCAGTCGGACGTCCAGCACGGCGACATCGGGTTGCGTGGCCGGCACCCGCGCCAACGCCTCGGACACCGAGCCGGCCTCACCGATGACGTCCAGTTCCTCGTCGGCGCCCAGAAGTTCGATCAGGCCGCGACGCACGACCTCGTGGTCATCGACGAGGAACACCGTCACCTTGCTCGCGGAGCCATCGTTCAGCGGTCTGCCCTCCGTGTCACAGTGCGGTCTGCGGACCGCAGATCAGGATCGAACAGTCGGTATCGCGCAGCGCGGCGTTGCCGGGTGCGCCCAGGAGCTCCCTCAGGCCACCCCGACGCGTTCGGCTGGTCACCATCAGCGCGACGTCGTCGGCGTTGGCCGCCACGTAACCGAGGGCGTCAGAATCGCAACTCACCGAGCTGATGTCGAGTTGAGGGTATCTGCGCCGTGATTCGGCGAGGCGACGCTCCCATTGCGTCTGGACGTCGGCCGTGCGGGAGGACGATGCGAGGATCCGCAGTGCGGCATTGCGCCGTTGCGCCTCCTCCAACGCTCGGTCGAGCAGCAGGCCCGCCGCGGAACGGTCGGGGAGCTCGACGACAACGGAGCGTCGCTCGCGGCGGTGCACTCGGCGAGAGCGCACGACGGCGACCGGGCACTGCGCCGCGGCGGACAGCGCTGCCGCGGTGGAGCCGATACGGCCCCGTGTCGAATGACGCAGCCCCCGGGCCCCGACGCAGAGCATCAGCGCCGACCGCGACGCTCGCAAGAGGGTCTCCACCGGACGCCCGTGCACGATGCTGATCTCGATCCCGACCTGCCGACCAGTCGATTCGATCGCGCCCGCAACGTCTTTCACGGCCGCCTGCGCGCACGCCATTCTCTGCGCCTGCGCATCTGGATCGGTGGGTTCGATGACGAACATCAAGTGCAGCGGGACACCGTGGTGTTCGGCTTCGTCGATGGCCCACAGGGCGGCATCCAGCGCGGCGGGCGACCCGTCGATGCCCACCACCACTGCTGGGGCGGCCCCGGAATTCACTGCGTCTCCTGGCGCAGGTGCAGCACGTCGTGCACATCTCGCCGTGGGGTCGGCGGCGGTGCTGATTCGAGCGCGGGCGCCCGCCCGATGCGGACCAGTGCCTGCGGAATCGCGTCATCACCGATCAGCGACGCCAGGACATCTCGCCCGGCGTCGACTTCGGTCACGTGAGTCACGATGCACGTCGCCAGTCCCGACATCGTCGCGTCGAGAAGAAGCGCTGAAAGCGCTTCACCACAACGCAATACGCTATCTGCGGAGTCGTCGACGGAGGACACGACAAGAATGTGTGCGCGGTCCTCGCCGATCTGGGTGCGCCGTTCGGGCTGATTGGTGACGGGAAAGTTGCGTCCGACCGCGACACGGTCGCTCTCGGGCGCGGAGATCAACGCACTGGCTGGGATACCGACATCGGAGGCGAAAGTGTCTGTCCACCAATTGAGTTCGGAGTGATACCTACTGTCGAACAGCCGGACGGCGTCGGTGAGGTGTGAGAGCTCCGCCACCGTCGCCCGGCGGTCATTGGCAATGACGTCGAGACGGACAGCGTCGGCGTGTGCGGATGCCGCTACCAGGTCGTCCGTGGCTTCGGGAGGTTCGAGAAATGCCAGGCGGTCCGTGCGGCGCGCGATGATCGCGTCGGCGCGGCGACGCATCTCGGAACTCGTCGAGGCTGCCGGGGAGATTGCGATGCGGGCAAGGTGGGGCGAGTTGTCCGGATCTGGAAAGCGTGTGACCGCACCATGCCATCCCGCTGCTGCGATGGCGACCCGGAAGTGGTCCAGTACGGCGCCACAGCTCAGCAATGCTTGGCGCCCGCTGCGGTCGGCGGTCTCGGCTCGGCGGGACGGGTCGAGATACAGGTCGACGGTGCTTCCGGTCAGTGTCCAGCGCCACGGCTGCGTGTTGTGAAACGACGGTGCCCGGCAGGCCACCTGCAACGCACCGACGATCGGCTCGTATCCGATCTGTGCCGAAGTCATCGCACCTCCACTTGGTCCGCTGTCAGACTGCGCGGTGCGTGAGCGCCGGGACAGGGTCAATGGTCCCTATCCGGTGTGACGTGGCCCTCGTGATCCTCAGCAACGCCGACCTGAACGCCGATCTCTGATCGCTCGCTGACGCAGCCGGGCGGACCGCCCCGGTGCGCGACGTGGCGGTGTGTGACCGCCGAGATCGATCCTGTGCGCGAAAAGTGCACTGGCGCAACGATGGCAGGCGGGTTTGCGAGAAAGGTGTTCGCTGGACGCCGGATCGGCCGGTTCGCCGGCGTCGAGCGGTGGGTGAAAACTCACAGCGCCTTCGGAGGTTGGCGTCCCGGGAAATGGCAGAAATGGATAACCCCAGGTCAGCGCGAGGCGATCACAACGGGATCGCTTCTCCTTGGCAACGGTTGCGTAACGCCGGATTTGTCGCGTCGGTGATTCTCGAAATTGTCGGTTCAGTAAGCCCAGTAACTGATGGGAATTGCAGCACGACGCAGAAGGACTGGGAGCGCATGTCACGGACCAAGAAGGGCATCGTCGTTGTCATGATGGGCAGCGCGGGGATGTTCTTGAGCGCGCCGATGTTGACACCGATTGCCGCCGCGGACCCCGGCCGGGGTGGTGTGCCGTGCGTGGGCATCCTCCAGCAAATCGCCAGTCGGCCAGCCGACATTCCGCAGGCTCTGCAGAACGCTGCGTCGTCGTTCACCGCCGGTCCGGGTCAGCCCACGCCGCCCGTCGTCGTTCCGCCCGCCAGTTCATCGTCGGCAGGCCTGCCGCCGACACCGCCGCGACCGCCGGCGTCGGTGTCCGCGTCGTCGTCCGGTGTCACGCCGCCCGCGCCGGGAACTCCCGGAGTGCCGGCGGTCGTGCCGAGCGGAGCTGGCACGCCTCCTGTTCCGCCGGTACCTCCGAGCGCTGCGGTGACGCCCGTCGCGGGCGTGACGCCGCCGGCGCCGCCCGTGCCGGGGGTGCCCGTCGCGACACCTCTTGTCAATGCGGGCCCGCCTCTGCCGGGCGTTCCCGGTGCGCCGATCGTCGGCGATGCGGGTACGGCCCTGCCACCGCTTCCGGGTGTGCCGGGTGCACCCGTGGGTGTTCCGGTGGGAGCTGG
>NZ_JBVAXX010000010.1:109880-111643 GCF_055419565.1 Mycobacterium sp. IDUB_5 | reverse complement strand
CTGGTGCTCCGCCTCTTCCGGGTGTGCCGGGTGCGCCGGTGGGTGTTCCGGTGGGGGCTGGTGCTCCGCCTCTTCCGGGTGTGCCGGGTGCGCCGGTGGGTGTTCCGGTGGGGGCTGGTGCTCCGCCTCTTCCGGGAGTGCCGGGTGCGCCGGTCATCGGTGATGCTGGTGTGGTGCCGGCCGCCGGGCTGCCTGGCAGCGGCGCGCAAGTCGAGGGTGCCGGCGGTGCCGTGACTCCGGGCTCCGGCGGTGCCCCAGGCGCGCCAATTGCTTCTGCCGCAGGCAATCCCGCGCCTCCGGCTCCGGGTGTTCCCGGTGCTCCGGTTGTTGGTGAGTCAGGCGTGGTCGCGCCCCCGGCGCCGGGTGCGCCCGCGGTTCCGGTGGGTTCGTCGGTGGAGGGTGTGACGCCGCCGGCGCCGGGTGTGCCGGGTGCTCCGGTTGTTGGTGAGTCGGGTGCGGTGGCGCCGCCGGCGCCGGGTGTGCCCGCGGTTCCGGTGGGTTCGTCGGTGGAGGGTGTGACGCCGCCGGCGCCGGGTGTGCCGGGAGCTCCGGTGGTGGGTGAGTCGGGTGCGGTGGCGCCGCCGGCGCCGGGTGTGCCGGGTGCTCCGGTTGTTGGTGAGTCGGGTGTGACGACTCCGCCGGCGCCGGGTGTGCCTGCGGTTCCGGTGGGTTCGTCGGTGGAGGGTGTGACGCCGCCGGCTCCGGGTGTGCCGGGAGCTCCGGTGGTGGGTGAGTCGGGTGCGGTGACGCCGCCGGCGCCGGGTGTGCCGGGTGCTCCGGTTGTCGGTGAGTCGGGTGTGACGACTCCGCCGGCGCCGGGTGTGCCTGCGACTCCGGTGGGTTCGTCGATAGAAACCTTCTCGCCGCCTGCACCTCCGGCCCCCGCGACGCCGTCATCCAGTTCCGTTGAGACCTTCTCGCCTCCGGCTCCTCCTGTGCCTGCGACTCCGGCGGGTTCGTCGGTGGAGATTGCGACGCCTCCTGCGCCGGGTGTGCCGGGTGCGCCGATTGTTGGTGAGTCGGGAGTGGTGACGCCTCCTGCGCCGGGTGTGCCTGCGGTTCCTGCGGGTTCGTCGGTGGAGGTCGTGACGCCTCCTGCGCCGGGTGTGCCTGCGGTTCCTGCGGGTTCGTCGGTGGAGGTCGTGACGCCTCCTGCGCCGGGTGTGCCTGCGGTTCCTGCGGGTTCGTCGGTGGAGGTCGTGACGCCGCCTGCTCCGGGTGTGCCGGGTGCGCCGATTGTTGGTGAGTCAGGTGTGGTGGCGCCGCCGGCTCCAGGTGTGCCTGCGGTTCCAGCGGGTTCGTCGGCGGAGGTCGTGACGCCTCCTGCGCCGGGTGTGCCGGGTGGTCCGGTTGTTGGTGAGGCTGGTTTGGTGACGCCTCCTGCGCCGGGTGTGCCGGGTGGTCCGGTTGTTGGTGAGGCTGGTTTGGTGACGCCTCCTGCGCCGGGTGTGCCGGGTGGTCCGGTTGTTGGTGAGGCTGGTTTGGTGACGCCTCCTACCCCCGGTGGCCCGGGAGCTCCGATTGGCGGTTCAGGGGGTGCGGGCGTTCCTAGCGTCGCCGGCACTCCTGGCGCACCCGTCGCCGCTGCCGCGGGTACGTCTGGTCCGGGTGCTCCCGGCGCCCCCGGCGCTCCGGTCTTCGGGGATGCCGGTGCGGTGGCGCCTCCGGTTCCGGGTGGTCCGGGTGGTGCGGTCACGGTTCCTGCTGGTGGGGTAGTGCCTCCGGTTCCGGGTGGTCCGGGTGGTGCGGTCACGGTTCCTGCT
>NZ_JBVAXX010000010.1:0-109786 GCF_055419565.1 Mycobacterium sp. IDUB_5 | reverse complement strand
CCTGCTGGTGGGGTGGCGCCTCCGGTTCCGGGTGGTCCGGGTGGTGCGGTCACGGTTCCTGCTGGTGGGGTGGCGCCTCCGGTTCCGGGTGGTCCGGGTGGTGCGGTCACGGTTCCTGCTGGTGGGGTGGCGCCTCCAGTTCCCGGTGGCCCCGGCGGCGCGGTCACGGTTCCTGCCGCTGCTGCAACACCGCCGGCGCCGCCGACCCCGCCCTCGTCAGTGAGCGTCAACAGCGGTGGTCCGTCGTCTCCGACCCCGGGCACCCCGGGCAACGCGCTGACGGTTCGCGACCTGCTGACTCCGCCCGGAGTGCTGCGCACTGTGCAGGACGCCGCTTCATCGGTGGCCGGGGTTCTGCCTCCGCCGCCGGCGCCTGCACCGGGAATGCCTGCCGCCGTGTCGATTTCGGGACCTCCCGTGCCGGATGGCTTCACCCCGCTGCTGGCCACGGGCGTCTCCAACCTGATTTCGCCGTCCCCGTTGAATCTCCCGTCCATCCCGGGTCTGCCGGTGCCGCTGCCGAACGAGGTCCCGGTGCCGTCTGATCTGCTCTGCGCAGGCACGGACTGGTCGGCATCGCAGGGTGGCGCGGTTGCACACGCTCCCGCCGCCGATGCCGATGTGACGCGGGCACCTGTCGCCGGCGGTGACCGCCGGGACCGTTGGGAAGGTCGGTAGATCGCTGCGGCCTGGCTGAGTCGAGGCTCAGCCAGGCCGGATCGCCAGTAGCCGGATCAGAGCGTCGGTGACAGCATCTCGAACAGAGCATTCGCAGGGGTCATGAAGAACTCTGCAGCGGTGCACGTCCCGAGAAGGCCGTGCCGTGGCTCGCGACCCTGAAACTCGCGGGTGCGGTCGGACCCGTGGTCGGCATGACGTCCCTGCCCTGGTTGGGTGTCGCTGCCGGAGTCGGCCTGGTCGTGTTCTTCGTTCGAGCCAGGGTCTTCCACAACATCGGTTTCCAGCCCTGTATCTGCTGCTCGCCCTGGCGTCGACGGCGTACATGGTGCTGGTGGCGGTCAACGCATGAGTCGTTACGACTCGCGATCCTTCTTCTCGTTTTCAGCCAGCGCGCCGGCGACCAAATCGGTTGCGACCTGGATCAGCGGCACGTTGGAATCCTGGGACAGCTTGCGCAGGACGTCGAAGGCCTGCACCGCATCCACCCGATAGCGCTCCATGATCATGCCTTTGGCCTGTCCGATCATGTCTCGGCTCGACAGCGCCTTCTTGAACTGTTCCTCGCGGCGTGCCGAATTCCAGGCAACCGACGAGTGCGCAGCGAAGATCATCCCGATGGTTCGCGAATCCGCCGTGAAGACATTGGGCTCTTCGGAGTAGACGTTGAGCGCCCCCAGGGTCTCGTCGGCGATGAACAGCTGAAACGCCATGATCGACCTGATGGGGGTTTCCGCCAGCGCGTCGCGTCGATAGTTCGGAAACCGCGTCTCTGTCTCCAGGTCGGGTACGTGGACCGTCTGCTCGTCCCAGGCAGCCGTCAGGCACGGTCCCTCGTGATAGCGCTGCTGGATCTTGTCGAGCAGCAGCGGCCAGTGTGACGTCGCTGCGGGCGTCTCGATCTGGCGAGCGTTGCGGGTCAGAGTGATGCCTGCGTACTGCGCGCCCGGAATTTCGGCGGCCGCATGTTCGGCCAACTCGGCGACCACTGTGTCCGCGTCGGTATCGGGTCTGTTGTGCAGACCGCGCACCAATTCCGCCACACGCAGATGCGCTGCGTCCACGTCAGCCTGAGTTTCCACCGCCACCGTCCAAACTCTCACGTCAATTCGGCATCAATCTACCGCTGACCTTTGGAAATCACCTGGGCATGTCGCTGCCACCTCTGTGACCGTTTCTCGCGGGCTTGTTCAGAGCGCCTTGAGATACCGGGTCGCGATCAGTTTCTGCATGAGGGAGGTCATGGGAGCCCCGAGACGGCTCCACCACGTCGCGGGCTGGGAGAAGGCGGCGACCTCGGCGATCACCTGGTCTGTGGTGCTGTCGTAGCGCACCAGGAACAGCTCCTCGCCGCGGACTGCGTGTCCGGGCAGCGTGCCGTAGGCGAATCCGCGGCGGTCCGGTTCGTCGAGGACGTACACGACCCGGCAGGGGGCGGCCACCGGGCCCAGGTGCCCGAGCACGTCGGTGCCCACTTGGGCTGTCGGCGTCGTCGCCTCTATGCGCAGCCCGGCTCCACGCAACATCCCGAAACGCATACCTGCTGCGGCTGCCTCGTCGAAGCGTTGACGGCCGATACCGATGACCGAGGTCCTCCGCAGGAAGCGGTATCCCGGCGGCGGTGTGCCCGCGGTTGCGCCCACATCGGGATAGGTCAGCGGCAGATCGGCCAGATCGCTCAATTTCACCGGTTGAGCTTCGCATCGCGCGCGTACCGTCGGTGCGGTGACTACGACGACGCTGACCCTGGGCACCGATCTGACCGTGAATCGCCTGGCCTTCGGGGCGATGCGCCTGACCGGCAAGGGCGTTTGGGGTCCGCCCGCAGACCGAGACGAATGCCTGCGCGTGTTGCGTCGAGCCGTACAACTCGGCGTGAACTTCATCGACACCGCGAACTCCTACGGCCCCTACATCTCCGAGGAGCTGATCCGCGAGGCGCTGCATCCCTACGACGGGGTCGTCGTGGCCACCAAGGCGGGGCTGCTGCGCACCGGTCCCGATCAGTGGCCCGTGCTCGGGTATCCGGCGTACCTGCGCCAGGAGTGCGAGATGAGTTTGCGTCGCCTCGGCGTGGACACCATCGACCTGTTCCAGCTGCACCGCATCGACGACAAGTTCCCAGCCGAGGACCAGGTGGGGGAGCTGTTGGCGCTGCAGCAGGAGGGCAAGATCCGCCACATCGGGCTCTCGGAGGTCAGCATCGAACAACTCCAGGCTGCGCAGAAGGTGGCGCCGGTCGTCTCGGTGCAGAACATGTACAACCTGACGACCCGAGGCGCCGAACCTCTCGTCGACGCGTGCGAAGCCCAGGGCATCGCGTTCATCCCGTGGTTCCCGCTGGCAGCAGGACCGCTGGCAGCTGCGGACGGTCCACTGCAACGTATCGCCGCCGAGCACAGTGCGACGGCCTCCCAGCTTGCGTTGGCATGGCTTCTCAAGCGGTCGCCGGTGATGCTGCCCATTCCCGGGACGTCGAAGGTGGCGCACCTGGAGGAGAACGTGGCGGCCGGTGAGATCGAGCTCAGTGACGACGAGTTCGAAACGCTGAGCAAAGCCGGTGCCGCCCAGAGCTGACACAACCAATACGGTGAGCGGGTGAGCGCCCCCGAATCCGCCGACGACCAGTCCGGCGGCGGCTTCAACCCGCCGCGGCCCACGACCCGCGGCGGCCCCGACTACGGGCGGTTCGTCGAGGCGGTACGCACGCTTCAAGACCACGCGCGGGCGGCCGACGCACCTGATGACGTCGTCACCGCCGCAGCCGACCTGATCGAGCAGGCCTCCGAACTACTCGCGCCGTTCGACGCCGACGAGTGGGCGTCACCGTCGGGACGACGGATGGATCTGCCCAACCGAGGGAACATCCTGAACGTGCCTGTCGACCTGCACGTCACCGATGACGAGCGCATCGGCGGCACCGCCCTGTTCCGGCGCTACCACCTGGGCCGCAACCGGGCTGCCCACGGCGGCACGATCGCCCACCTCTTCGATTCGGTGCTCGGGTTCACCGCCGCCAAATTGGGACGTAGCCGGGCCCAGCGCACCGCGTTCCTGCACGTCGACTACCGCAAGGTCGTGCCGGTCGACAAGGTGTTGCAGGTCGATGCCGGCATCGACGAGATCGTGGACCGCAAGATCTTCGTCTCGGGCCGCCTGCTCGACGGTGACCAGCTGCTCGCCGAGGCGCATTCGCTGTTCGTGAAGCTCAAGCCGGGGCAGCCATGACCGACGGCAAACGCAACGCCTTCACGCGGCGCTGGGCCCGGTGGCGTGACCGGCTGCGGGAACGACCCGCTGCGGATCTGGCGTACCGCATCGTGGTTGGCGTTGTCGGCCTGGCCGTGTTCGCGGTCGGCATCATCGCGATCCCGTATCCCGGACCGGGCTGGGCCATCGTGTTCATCGGGCTCGGCATCCTGGCCACCGAGTTCGACTGGGCCCGCCGCCTCTTGACCTGGGTGCGCGAGCGCTACGACAAGGTCATGGAGTGGTTCAAGAACCAGGGCCTGTGGGTCAAGATCCTCGGCGTCGTCTTCACCGCCGCCGTCGTCGTCGGCACGCTGTGGCTGCTCGGGGCGCTCAACTTCGCGGCCCGGCTGGTCGGAATCGAGTGGCCCTGGCTGCAAAGCCCTATTGGTATCGGGTCCTGAGGTCGCGCACCGATAGCATGGTCGCGGTCGCCGAGCCCGTTCGGTCGACCACGCTGCAGAACTGCACCAACGTTGGGAGAACCCCTCATGACCGCGCCCGCTCGCCCCGCACCAGCAGCCCCGATCCGGGTCGCTGCCGGGACGACCGCCGCTGCGGCGGTGCGTGAGGCTGGGCTCCCGTCCCGGGGTGCGCCCGACGCCGTCGTCGTGGTCCGCGACGCCGACGGGCGCCTGCGTGACCTGTCCTGGATTCCCGACGTCGACGCCGAGGTCACCCCGGTGGCGGCAGACACCGAGGACGGGCGCAGCGTCATCCGGCACTCGGCCGCGCACGTGTTGGCGCAGGCGGTCCAGGACATGTTCCCCGACGCCAAGCTGGGCATCGGTCCGCCGATCACCGACGGCTTCTACTACGACTTCGACGTCGCCGAACCGTTCACCCCCGAGGACCTCGACGCACTCGAGAAGAAGATGCGCAAGATCGTCAAAGACGGTCAGCTCTTCGAGCGCCGCGTCTACGAGTCCAAGGACCAGGCCCGCGCTGAGCTGGCCGGCGAGCCCTACAAGCTCGAGTTGATCGACGACAAGTCCGGCGCGGACGACCCCGAGGTCATGGAAGTGGGCGGCGACGAGCTGACTGCCTACGACAACCTCAATCCCCGCACCCGCGAACGTGTCTGGGGAGATCTGTGCCGCGGTCCGCACATTCCGACGACCCGCTACATTCCCGCGTTCAAGCTGACCCGCAGCTCCGCGGCGTACTGGCGCGGCGACCAGGCCAACGCCAGCCTGCAGCGCATCTACGGCACCGCGTGGGAGTCGCAGGAGGCGCTCGACCGGCATCTCGAGCTGATCGAAGAGGCGCAGCGGCGCGACCACCGCAAGCTCGGCATCGAGCTGGACCTCTTCAGCTTTCCTGACGAATTGGGTTCCGGCTTGCCGGTTTTCCACCCCAAGGGCGGCATCGTGCGGCGCGAACTGGAGGAGTACTCGCGGCGTAAGCACATCGAGGCCGGCTACGAGTTCGTCAACACCCCGCACATCACCAAGGAACAGCTCTACATAACCTCCGGTCACCTGGAGTGGTACGCCGACGGCATGTTCCCACCGATGCACATCGACGCGGAGTTCAACGAGGACGGGACGGTCCGCAAACCGGGCCAGAACTACTACCTCAAACCGATGAACTGCCCGATGCACCATCTGATCTATCGGGCGCGGGGACGGTCCTACCGGGAACTTCCGTTGCGGCTCTTCGAATTCGGAAGTGTCTACCGCTACGAGAAGTCGGGTGTGATCCACGGGCTGACCCGGGTGCGGGGGATGACGCAGGACGACGCGCACATCTATTGCACCCGCGAAGAGATGCGCGACGAGCTGGCCCGGCTGCTGCAGTTCGTGCTGGACCTGCTCGCCGACTACGGCCTCGACGACTTCTATCTGGAGCTGTCGACGAAGGACCCCGAGAAGTTCGTCGGCTCCGACGAGATCTGGGAGGAGGCCACCGATACGCTGCGCGAGGTGGCGGAATCCTCAGGCCTGGAACTGGTTCCGGATCCCGGCGGTGCCGCGTTCTACGGCCCGAAGATCTCGGTGCAGGTGCGCGACGCGCTTGGCCGGAGCTGGCAGATGTCGACCATTCAGCTCGACTTCAACATGCCGGACCGCTTCGAGCTCGAGTACACCGCCGCCGACGGCACCCGCAAGCGGCCGGTGTTGATCCACCGCGCTCTGTTCGGCTCGATCGAGCGGTTCTTCGGCATCCTCACCGAGCATTTCGCCGGTGCGTTCCCGGCGTGGCTGGCGCCGGTACAGGTGGTCGGGATTCCCGTCGCCGACGGGCATGTCGACTACCTGCTCGAGGTGGCTGCCGACCTGAGGAAGCGCGGGATTCGTGCCGAGGTCGACACGAGCGACGACCGGATGGCCAAGAAGATCGTCAACCACACCAACCAGCGGGTGCCGTTCATGCTGCTCGCGGGGGACCGCGACGTGGAGGCCGGCGCAGTGAGCTTCCGGTTCGGTGACCGCACGCAGATCAACGGTGTCGGACGTGAGGCGGCTGTCCAGACCATCGTCGACTGGGTGAAGCGGCGCGAGAACAGTGCTCCGACAGCAGATCTCGTAACCGTCGAGGCGCAGGCAGGCGAGGGGTGACGTGGACTCGGACGACACGATCGTAGACCGCGGGGTAGGTGAACCCGACCGTTTGCAGCGGTTGTGGACACCCCACCGGATGAACTACATCGTCGACGCCGTGAAGCAGGGATCGGCGGCGTCGTCCGAGCCGTTCACCGACATCCCCAACATGTCCGACGAGGACGGCCTGGTGGTCGCGCGCGGCGAGCTGGTCTATGCGGTGCTCAACCTCTACCCGTACAACCCCGGGCACCTGATGGTGGTGCCGTATCGGCGGGTCGCGGAACTGGAGAACCTGACCGTCGACGAGAGCGCCGAGCTGATGGCGTTCACGCAGAAGGCGATTCGAGTGATGAAGGCGGTGTCGCGGCCACACGGGTTCAACGTCGGCCTCAACCTCGGCACGTCGGCGGGTGGCTCGTTGTCGGAGCACCTGCACATGCACGTGGTGCCCCGCTGGGGCGGTGACGCGAACTTCATCACGGTCATCGGGGATTCGAAGATCATCCCGCAGCTGCTTCGCGACACGCGTCAGTTGCTGGCGGGCGAGTGGGATCGCCAGTCGTGAGCGATTTCTACCTGATGACCCGGGCGGCGTATGCCAAGCTGTCGCGGCCCGCGGCCAAAGGTGCACTACGCCTGGGACTCACGCCCGACAGCGTGACCATTCTCGGGACGGCCGGGTCGGTGCTCGGCGCGTTGACGCTGTTCCCGATGGGCCAACTGTGGTGGGGCGCGTTCACGGTGTTCGTGTTCGTGCTCGCCGACATGCTCGACGGGGCGATGGCCCGGGAGAGCGGCGGTGGCAGGCGCTTCGGCGCGGTGCTCGACGCCACTTGTGACCGCATCAGCGACGGCGCGATCTTCTGCGGGTTGCTGTGGTGGGCGGCTTTCGGGTTGCAGAGCACCGGGCTCGCGGTCGCGACCATGATCTGTCTGGTGTCCTCCCAGGTGATCTCGTACATCAAGGCAAGGGCGGAGGCGAGCGGCCTCACCGGCGACGGCGGGCTGATCGAGCGTCCGGAGCGGCTCGTGATCGTCCTCATGGGTGCCGGCCTGTCCGGTCTGCCGTTCCTGCCGCTGCAGTGGCTGCTGCCGGTGGCCATGTGGGTGCTGGCCGTGACCAGTGTGCTCACCGTCGGGCAGCGGCTGCACAGCGTGCGCGTCTCCCCGGGAGCGACAGATCCTCTCACCCCGGCCGAGAAGCCCGAGACCCCCGAACCATGATGATCCCCTTCGGAGACCACCTCAGTGACTGGGGTTATGCGGCGGGGTGGCGGCTGGTGCGCGCCGCACCGGAGATCGTGGCCCGCAACGCCTTTGGTGCGGGCGCTCGGTATGCCGCCCGTGGCGGCGGACCCGATCAGCTGCGCAAGAACCTCGCACGGGTGATCGGCACCGCGCCGCGCGACGTGCCCGACGACCTGATGCAGGCCTCGCTGGCGTCCTACGCTCGGTATTGGCGAGAGGCGTTCCGGCTGCCGTCGATGGACCACGACGAGTTGGGGCGCCAGCTGGACGTCCTCGACATCGGCATGGCCTTCGATGCGCTGAAGGAGAAGGGCCGCGGCGCGATCCTCGCGTTGCCGCACAGCGGCAACTGGGACATGGCCGGGGTGTGGCTTGCGCAGAATTTCGGCACCTTCGCCACCGTCGCCGAACGTCTGAAGCCGGAGTCGCTCTACCGCCGATTCCTGGCCTACCGGGAGAGCCTCGGTTTCACCGTGGTGCCGTCCTCGGGCGGGGAGCGTCCACCGTTCGACGTGCTGTCGGACTGGCTGAACGACAACGGCATCGTCTGCTTGATGTCCGACCGTGACCTCAGTCGGCGCGGCGTCGAAGTGGACTTTTTCGGCGAGCCAACACGGCTGCCCGCCGGGCCGGCCAAACTCGCGCTCACCACCGGAGCCGCGCTGTTCCCGGCGCACTGCTGGTTCGACGGCGACGGCTGGGGCACGAAGATCTACCCTCAGATCGACACCTCGTCGGGCGACGTCACCGCGATCACCCAGGCGTTGGCGGACCGCTTCGCCGACAACATCGCCACCTATCCCGCCGACTGGCACATGATGCAACCGCAGTGGCTGGCCGATCTCTCCGATGAGCGCAGGGCGAGGCTGGAGGCGCCCTGATGCGCATCGGGATGGTCTGCCCGTACAGCTTCGACGTGCCCGGCGGCGTGCAGTCCCACGTGCTGCAGCTCGCGGAGGTGATGCACGCGGCCGGTCACGAGGTCAGCGTGCTCGCGCCGGCCTCGCCCGACGCTGAGACGTCGCTGCCCGACTACGTCGTCTCCGGCGGCAAGGCCATCCCCATCCCGTACAACGGGTCGGTCGCACGGTTGCGTTTCGGGCCCGCGACGCATCGCAGGGTGAAAAAGTGGCTGCAGCAGGGCGAATTCGACGTGCTGCACCTGCACGAGCCCAATGCGCCGAGCCTGTCGATGCTGGCGCTCAACATAGCCGAGGGTCCGATCGTCGCGACGTTCCACACGTCGACGACGAAGTCGCTCACGCTGTCGGTGTTCGAGCCGATTCTGCGGCCGATGCACGAGAAGATCGTCGGCCGCATCGCGGTCTCAGACCTGGCTCGCCGCTGGCAGATGGAGGCGCTGGGCAGCGACGCGGTCGAGATCCCCAACGGCGTCGACGTCGCCTCGTTCGCCACCGCGCCGTTGCTCGCCGGCTACCCGCGCCCGGGCCGTTCGATCCTGTTCCTCGGTCGCTTCGACGAGCCGCGCAAGGGCATGTCGGTGCTGATGGGTGCGCTGCCCGCTGTCGTCGACCGCTTCGGTGACATCGAGGTGCTCGTGGTGGGGCGCGGTGACGAGGCGGAGCTGCGCGAGACGGCCGGCCCGCTGGCCGGTCACCTGCGGTTCCTCGGCCAGGTCGACGACGCGCAGAAGGCCGCGGCGATGCGCAGCGCCGACGTGTACTGCGCACCCAACACGGGCGGCGAGAGTTTCGGCATCGTGCTGGTCGAGGCGATGGCCGCAGGCACCGCGGTGGTGGCCAGTGACCTCGACGCGTTCCGCCGGGTGCTCGACGACGGCCGCGGCGGCCGGCTGGTGGCCGTCGACGACTCCGCCGATTTGGCTACCGGCTTGATCGAGGTCCTCACCGACGACGCCCGTCGCGCCCACTACATCGAGTGCGCGGCCGAGCTCGTGCAGCGCTACGACTGGTCGGTCGTGGCGCAGCAGATCATGCGGGTGTACGAGACGGTGGCCGGCTCCGGCGTGAAAGTGCGGGTCGCCTCGTGATCCCGTGGGTGACCGCAGTGGTGATCGCGCTGCTGGTCGCGGTCGTCGCACTGATCGGTCTGTGGGCTTATCAGACCGCCCACCGCCTCGACCGTCTGCACGTGCGGTACGACCTGTCCTGGCAGGCACTCGATGGGGCGCTGGCGCGTCGTGCGGTGGTGGCGCGCGCGGTCGCGCTCGACGCGTACGGCGTCGGGCCCGACGGCAAAAGGCTGGCCGCTTTGGCCGACGCCGCCGAGCGGGCCCCGCGGTCTGCCCGAGAGGCCGCCGAGAACGAGCTGTCTGCTGCGCTGGCCCGCGTCGATCCCGCCTCGCTGCCGCGCGCCCTGGTGGCCGAACTCGCCGACGCCGAAGCGCGAGTGCTGCTGGCCCGGCGGTTCCACAACGACGCGGTCCGCGACACGTTGGCCCTGCGGGAGCGCCCCGCGGTGCGTGCGCTGCGGCTGGGTGGCACCGCGGCGATGCCGGGGTACTTCGAGATCTCCGAGGGCGGGGAGGTGTCGACTCGCGAGGCCGCCCCGCCGACGGCGCGCAGGTCGGCGCGGGTCCTGCTGCTCGACGACGACGGCGCCGTGCTGCTGCTGTGCGGATCGGATCCGCAGAGCCCGGTCCAACCCGCGCCGCGCTGGTGGTTCACCATCGGTGGCGCGGCGCAGGCGGGCGAGTCGCTGGCGCAGACAGCCGCGCGGGAACTCGAGGAGGAGACGGGGCTGCGGGTGAGCCCCGAGGACTTGATCGGGCCGGCGTGGCGTCGCGACGCGACCATCGAGTTCAACGGAGCGGTGATGCGCAGCGAGGAGATGTATTTCGTGCACCGCACCGCGCGCTTCGAGCCGGCCGACGGCGGCCGATCCGGGCTGGAACAGACCTACATCCACGGCCACCGATGGTGCGATGCGACAATCATCCGCGAACTGGTTGCCGGTGGTGAGGCGGTCTATCCGCGTCAGCTCGCCGACCTGCTCGACGAGGCGACAGCGCTGGCCGACCGGCCTGAAATGCACGACCGGCAGCCGGTGCGCCTCATCCGCTGACTGCGGATCGAATTGGTTTGCCGCCGCATTTACACTGAATCGGTAGCGATTGAAGGAGTTGACAGTGGAAACCGAAGGCGCCCAGAGCAACGGCAGTCCGACTCGCGGAACCGCGCGGGTGAAGCGGGGCATGGCGGAGATGCTCAAGGGCGGCGTGATCATGGATGTCGTCACCCCGGAGCAGGCTCGCATCGCCGAGGGTGCCGGCGCCGTCGCGGTGATGGCGCTCGAGCGGGTGCCGGCCGATATCCGCGCCCAAGGCGGGGTGTCGCGGATGAGCGACCCCGACATGATCGAGGGCATCATCTCTGCGGTCACGATCCCGGTGATGGCCAAGGCCCGTATCGGCCACTTCGTCGAGGCGCAGATCCTGCAGAGCCTCGGCGTGGACTACGTCGACGAGTCGGAGGTGCTGACGCCCGCCGACTACGCCAACCACATCGACAAGTGGAAGTTCACCGTTCCGTTCGTGTGCGGTGCCACCAACCTGGGCGAGGCGCTGCGGCGGATCACCGAGGGCGCGGCGATGATCCGGTCGAAGGGGGAAGCCGGCACGGGCGACGTGTCCAACGCCACCACCCACATGCGCAAGATCGGCGGCGAGATCCGCCGGCTGACGTCGTTGTCGGAAGACGAATTGTATGTCGCGGCAAAGGAATTGCAGGCGCCCTACGATCTGGTGGTCGAGGTGGCGCGGGCCGGAAAGCTGCCGGTGACGTTGTTCACCGCCGGCGGCATCGCCACCCCTGCCGATGCGGCGATGATGATGCAGCTCGGTGCCGAGGGCGTGTTCGTCGGCTCGGGCATCTTCAAGTCCGGCAACCCCGAGGAGCGGGGCGCGGCGATCGTCAAGGCGACCACGTTCTATGACGATCCCGACGTGCTGGCCAAGGTGTCCCGCGGTCTCGGCGAGGCGATGGTCGGCATCAACGTCGACGACATCCCGGTGCCGCATCGGCTCGCCGAGCGGGGCTGGTAAAAACGGCACCTGTGATGAGCGCTCGCGCAAAGAACCAACAGTAATGGCGATCGAAGAGATCCTCGACCTGGAGCAGATCGAGGTCAACATCTACCGCGGCGGTGTGTTCAGCCCCGAGTCGGGCTTCCTGCAGCGCACGTTCGGCGGCCATGTCGCCGGCCAATCGTTGGTTTCGGCGGTGCGCACCGTGGACCCGAAGTTCCAGGTGCACTCGCTGCACGGCTACTTCCTGCGCGCGGGCGACGCCCGGTCACCCACGGTGTACACGGTCGAGCGGCTGCGTGACGGCGGCTCGTTCTGCACGCGCCGGGTCGCCGCGATCCAGCACGGCGAGACGATCTTCTCGATGTCGGCGTCCTTCCAGACCGACCAGAGTGGCATCGAGCACCAGGACGCGATGCCGGCCGCCCCGCCGCCGGACAACATCCCCGACTTCAAGTCGGCGAGCAAGGTGTTCGACGATGCCAGCTTCCGCCAGTTCGATGAATGGGACGTGCGGATCGTCCCGCGCGATCAGCTGAAGTTGTTGCCCAACAAGGCATCTCAGCAGCAGGTGTGGTTCCGGCATCGGGACCCGCTGCCCGATGATTCGGTGTTGCACATCTGCGCGCTCGCCTACATGAGCGATCTCACGCTGCTGGGTTCGGCGCAGGTCAACTACCCCGACGAACGCCCGCATCTGCAGGTCGCCTCGCTCGACCACGCGATGTGGTTCATGCGCCCGTTCCGTGCCGACGAGTGGTTGCTCTATGACCAGTCCTCGCCCTCGGCGTGCGGTGGGCGCTCGCTCACCCAGGGCAAGATCTTCAATCAGTACGGCGAGATGGTGGCCGCGGTCATGCAGGAGGGCCTGACCCGTTTCGCTCGCGGTTTCTCCCGCTCGACGACGTGAGCGCCCCTCGGGTCGGGGTGCTGGCGCTGCAGGGGGACACCCGCGAACACCTCGCGGCGTTGCGCGAAGCGGGGGCCGATGCGTGCACGGTGCGCCGGGCCGACGAGTTGGCCCGGGTCGACGGTTTGGTGATCCCCGGCGGCGAGTCGACGGCGATGAGTCATCTCTTGCGCGAGTTCGACCTGCTCGAGCCGCTGCGGACCCGCCTGTCGGACGGTATGCCGGCCTATGGATCCTGCGCCGGCATGATCCTGCTCGCCACCGAGATCGCCGACGCGGGCGTACCCGGACGTGAGGCGCTGCCGCTATACGGCATTGATATCACCGTGCGGCGCAACGCCTTCGGTCGTCAGGTCGATTCCTTCGAGGAGGACATCGCGTTCACGGGCCTCGACGGCACGGTGCACGCGGTGTTCATCCGGGCTCCCTGGGTGGAGCGGGTCGGCGACGGGGTGGAAGTGCTCGCCACCGCGGCGGGTCATCCGGTCGCGGTGCGGCAGGGTCGCACGCTCGCGACGGCGTTCCACCCGGAGGTCACCGGCGACCGGCGCGTCCACAAACTCTTCGTCGACTCCCTGTCCTAGCGACTTCGGCGTGGTTGTCGTCGCTGAGCGACGACAACCACGCCGAAATCACGCTTGAGCCGGCAGGACGTGGTCGGCGACCTTGTCGGTGGACAGGCACAGCGAGCAGACGAACGCATCGTGCGTCTCGCACTTCGCCATGTCCGGCCGCTCGAAATCGTGATGGCACACATGGCATTTGAGGTGCTCGCCGGACGGATTGCCGAGCTCGTCGTACATGGGGAGGTCGATGCCGTCGTCGGTGCGGCGCAGGTAGTACTTGCCCTTGGTCGCCACCGCGAAGATCGGCGGCAGCACCAACCCGAGCCCGATCGCCACCAGCGGCGAGTACGGCCGGATCGCTTCGCCCAGACCGCCGAAAAACGCCAGGATCGAAACGCCCGCGGCGATCAGCATCGATCCGAACCCGACCGGATTGATCGCGTACAGCATGCCTCGGCGGAACTCGGGCGCTTGCGGGGAGATCTTGAGCAGGTACTTGTTGATCACGATGTCCGAGGCCACCACCACGACCCACGCCATACCGCAGTTGGCGTAGAACCCGAGGATGGTGTTGAGGAAGTCGAACATGTTGGCTTCCATCAGGATCAGTGCGATGAGCAGGTTGAAGCCCAAGAACACCAGCCGGCCGGGGTAGTGCTTGGTGACGCGGGTGAACGAGTTGGTCCACGCCAGTGATCCGGAGTAGGCGTTCGTCACGTTGATCTTGATCTGGCTGATCACCACGAGCACGACGGCCAACGTCATGGCCAGCCAGCCGGGCAGGAAGTTCTCGTAGATCTCGAGGAACTGGTGCACCGGCTGGTTGGCCACCCCGGCGCTGTCGGCGACGTTGGCGATCAGGTACACCGCCAGGAACAGCCCGACGATCTGCTTGATCGCGCCGAAGAAGACCCAGCCCGGGCCGGCGAGAATCATCCACGTCCACCAACTGCGCTTGTTCTCCGGCGTTTTCGGCGGCATGAAGCGCAGGTAGTCGATCTGCTCGGCGATCTGCGCGATCAGCGACAGGCAGACGCCCGCGGCCAGCAGCGTGGAGCCGAGGTCGAAGCCGCCGTTGCCCTCTTCACCTTGATAGGCGAAGAACTGGCTGACGGACTCGGGATGGCTGACCACGAGGTACACGAACGGTGCGACCATCAGGACGAGCCACAGCGGTGTCGTCCAGACCTGAAGTGTGGACAGCACTTTCATCCCGTAGATGACGAGCGGGAAGATGATCAGGGTCGAGGCCGCGTACCCGAGCCACAGCGGTATGCCCAGGCCGAGTTCGAGGCCCTGGGCCATGATCGAGCCTTCGAGGGCGAAGAAGATGAACGTGAACGTCGCCATGATGACGTTGGTGACGACGGACCCGTAGTAGCCGAATCCGCTTCCGCGCGTGATCAGGTCGAGGTCCATGTTGTAGCGCGCTGCGTAGTACGCGAGCGGAAAGCCCGTCAGGAAGATCACGACGGCGAAGATGAGGATGCCCCACAGCGCGTTCGTCGTGCCGTAGGAGATGCCGATGTTGGCGCCGATCGCGAAATCGGCCAGATAGGCGATGCCGCCGAGGGCCGAGATGCCGACGACACCCGTGGACCACTTGCGGTAGCTGCGCGGAGCGAAGCGCAGCGTGTAGTCCTCGAGGGTTTCCTTGGTGGCGGTCAGACGGTCGAGGTCGGCATCCGGTGCGCCGGAGCGCACATCATCGCCGATTTCCTGAGTCATTCGGCAAAGCTAGGGCCGCGGTGTTTCGGCGCCGTTGCGCTCATGTTAGCGATTTCGACGTGATCGTCGTCGCTGACCGACGACCATCACGCCGAAATCACGTCAGCGGATGGGCAGCCCGGTGATCGCGCGGGCCATCACCAGCCGCTGGATCTCGCTGGTGCCCTCGAAGATCGTGAAGATCTTGGCGTCGCGGTGCATCCGCTCCACCGGGTATTCGCGGGTGTAGCCGTTGCCGCCGAGGATCTGGATCGCCTCGTCGGTGACGTAGACGGCGGTCTCGCTGGCGACCAGCTTGGCCATGGAGCCCTCTGCGGAATCGAACGTCTTGCCGTTGCGGGCCATCCAGCCGGCGCGGTAGACCAGCAGCCGGGCGGCGTCGATTCGGGCCTTCATGTCGGCGAGTTTGAAGGCGACAGCCTGGAATTCGCCGATCTTGCGGCCGAACTGCTCACGCTCGGTGGCGTAGTCGCGGGCGTACTCATATGCGGCCCGGGCGACTCCGACAGCCATCGCGCCCACCGTCGGGCGGGTGCGTTCGAAGGTCGCCATGGCGGCCTGGCCGGCGGCCTTCTTTCCCTCGCGGACCTTGGCGATGCGGGCGTCGAACTTCTCCTTGCCGCCCAGGATCAGCCGACCGGGGATGCGTACGTCGTCGAGAACCACTTCGGCGGTGTGCGAGGCGCGGATGCCGTGCTTGAGGAACTTCTGGCCCTGGCTCAGTCCCTTGGTGCCGGGCGGGATGATGAACGAGGCCTGCCCGCGGGTGCCGAGGTCCGGGTGCACCGACGCGACGACGACGTGCACGTTGGCGATGCCGCCGTTGGTGGCCCACGTCTTGGTGCCGTTGAGCACCCATTCGTCGGTGGCCTCGTCGTAGCGGGCGCGGGTCAGGATCGAGCCGACGTCGGAGCCTGCGTTGGGTTCTGAGGAACAGAATGCCGCGACCTTGGGATCGTCGACGCTGCCGAACATCTGCGGCACCCATTCGCCGACCTGTTCGGGAGTCCCGTTGGCGGCGACGGACGCCGCGGCCAGGCCGGTGCCCAGGATCGCCAGCGCGATGCCGGCGTCACCCCAGAACATCTCCTCGAACGCAACGATCATGCCGAGGCCGGTCGGTTCGGCGGCCTGCTCGGCGAAGAACTCCATCGAGTAGAGGCCCACCTTGGCCGCCTCTTGGATGATCGGCCACGGGGTTTCCTCGCGCTCGTCCCACTCCGCGGCGGCGGGGCGGACGACGTCGTTGGCAAACTCGTGGACCCACTTCTGCACGTCGATCAGGTCCGAGGACAGCTCCAGGGAGAACGTCATGCAACAGCACCTTACTCCGGAGTAAGATCGGCATCCAGAGACTGTGGTCCAGCTAACAGGCGGCGCGCGTACGCGCGATCTGATCGAACGTGGGGCATCTGCACAATTGTCGGCCGGCTCCCGCGCGTAGGGCCCACTCTCGGCCGCCCGGAGATCCCGCAGCGGCATCGGGCAGGACCTGGGGTGAGGGGCACGTAGACTGGTCAATCGGACTTCGACGTAGTCGGTGAAAGAGGTAGCGAGCAGATGAGCGGCCATTCCAAGTGGGCCACCACGAAGCACAAGAAGGCCGTGATCGATGCACGTCGCGGCAAGAACTTCGCCAAGCTGATCAAGAACATCGAGGTCGCGGCGCGTACCGGCGGGGGCGATCCCGCCGGCAACCCCACCCTCTATGACGCCATCCAGAAGGCCAAGAAGAACTCGGTGCCCAACGACAACATCGAGCGCGCCCGCAAGCGCGGCGCGGGCGAGGAAGCCGGCGGCGCCGACTGGCAGACCATCACCTACGAGGGCTACGGCCCCAACGGCGTCGCCGTATTGGTCGAGTGTCTGACCGACAACCGCAACCGGGCCGCAGGCGAAGTGCGCGTCGCGATGACCCGCAACGGCGGCAACATGGCCGACCCGGGTTCGGTGTCCTACCTGTTCACCCGCAAGGGTGTGGTCACGCTGGAGAAGAACTCGCTGACCGAGGACGACGTGTTGGCTGCCGTGCTCGACGCCGGCGCAGAGGACGTCAACGACCTGGGTGAGAGCTTCGAGATTATTTCTGAGCCCACCGATCTGGTCGCCGTGCGCACCGCGCTGCAGGACGCCGGCATCGACTACGAGTCCGCCGAGGCCACGTTCCAGCCGTCGGTGAGCGTGCCGGTCGACCTCGAGGGGGCACGCAAGGTGCTCAAGCTCGTCGACGCTCTCGAAGACAGCGACGACGTGCAGGACGTCTACACCAACGTCGACATCCCCGACGACGTCGCGGCCGCCCTCGACGAGGACTGACCGCCCTCACCGAGGCGCGGTAGCGGCCAGGAATCCTGCGAGCGCTGCCGCGGTCTGCTGCGGTTGATCGAGCATCACCAGCACGTAGGCGTCCTCGATCATCTGTAGCCGTCCATCGGGTAACAGCTCGGTGAGCCGATGCGCGTGCTCGACGGGCATCACCGGGTTGTCCGACCACAGCACCAGCGCGGGCCGGTCGAAGGCTGCCAGCTGATTGGTCTCCTCGATCAGCGCAGGCTTGTCGAAACGGGTTCGGCAGTACTTGACCAGATCGCGGCGAATCGCCTTGTCCGCCAATCCATGTGCTGTCCACGCATCCACGATCGACTGCGGCAGTGGGTGTTTGGCCATCATGCCGAACATCAGGTACTGCCTGCGGAGCCATCCGATGCGCAGCTGCCGCATCGCCAGCGCCACCGTGCCGGGCGTGCGGCTGGCCAGCCACGCCACCTTGCCTGGCCACCCCGGTGGGAAGTTGTCGAAGGCCTCCGATGGGCAGATGACCAGTCGGCCGATCCGCCGATCGCGCCCGGCGGCGGTGAGGAACAGTGGACCGCCCCAGTCGCTGACGACGAGGGTGACATCGGTCAGGTCGAGAGCATCGAGGACGTCGGCGACGATGCCGACCATGCCCGGCATGGTCAGGTCGGCGTCGGGACGCATCGGGATGCGGTGGCCGCCCATTGGCAGGACCGGCAGGAGGTAGCGGCAGTGCGGCGGCAGATGGGGGATGGCCAGGTCCCACTGCGCGTCGTTCATCAGCAGTCCGTGCAGCAGCACGACGGGTGCGCCGTGCGGGTCGCCTTCCTCCCGGATCTGGATGGGACCTGCGTGGGTGGTGACCGTCAGCATCATTCCTCCATTAGAACCATCGTTCTAGAACGTGTGCTCTAGCATGGCATCGGGAGGTGACGATGGCAAGGTCCACACGGGAGTCGATCCTGACCGCCGCGGCTGAACTGATGCGCCACCGCGGCTATGCCGGGGTCGCGATGAAAGACATCGCCGAGGCGTCGGGAGCGCCGATCGGATCGCTGTACCACCACTTCCGCGACGGCAAGGTGCAGATCGCGCGGGAGGCGCTACTGAATGCCGGGGCGGCCTACGGGCTGCTGATACCGACGGTCGTCGACGCCTACACCGATCTCGGCGACGCCGTCGACGGGGTGTTCCGGCAGGCCGCCGAGGACATGGCGGCCACTGGCTTCGCGAACATGTGCCCGGTGGCCAGTGTCGCGGCCGAGATCGCCGACACGGTCGAGCCGCTGCGCCAGGCCACCGGGGAGATCTTCGACGGCTGGATCGTCGGCGGCGCCGCGTACTTCGAGCAGCGCGGACTCGACCAGGCGAAGGCCCGGGACGCCACGATCGCGCTGATCGTCGCCCTGGAGGGGGCGTTCGTCCTGGCCCGGACGCTGCGCTCGAGCGAGCCGCTGCTCGCGGCGGGGCGGGTCCTGGCTCCGCAGTATCGCGGCATCACCCTCGAGGCGCCGCGCGCGGCTCGCCTCGCACCCGGCTGATCAGTGCGTATGCTCTGGCGATGGCCGTCGTCGCGGACTCCCAGGGCGTGCAGTGGTCGGTGTACCGCGTGCTGTGGCCGTTCCCGGACCTCGGTGATCTGCTCGACAATTTCGACTTCTTCGGCTGGGTGATCGGCCTGGTGCTGATCCTGCCGTTCCTCGTGGTGTGGCCGCTGTGGCTGCTGGCGAAGCTCTGCGGGGTGCGCTGGGTGGTCGTCGTCGAACGCGACCATGTCGAGGTGCAGCGGGAGCTGGTGCGCGGGTGGCGGCGCGCAGGCGGGCGCTGCGCCGAACTCGCCCTGCAGATCCGGCAGGGTTGGCGCTCGGGCAACTACACGATCTGACGCGTGTCCCTCCCGCTGACGGTCGGTCCCCGGCGCTAAGCTCTCGAACAAATGTTCTGTAGGAGGCTGGCGTGCGCGTGATGGGTGTCGACCCCGGGCTGACCCGGTGCGGGTTGTCGGTGATCCAGAGCGGGCGCGGCCGCCAGGTCATCGCGCTCGACGTGGACGTGGTGCGCACCCCGGCTGATCATCCGCTGGCGCACCGCCTGCTCGCAATCAGCGACGCCGTCGAGCACTGGCTGGACACCCACACCCCCGACGTCATCGCGATCGAGCGAGTGTTCTCCAATCAGAACGCCAACACCGCGATGGGCACCGCGCAGGCAGGCGGGGTGGTCGCTCTGGCGGCCGCCCGGCGGGACATCGACGTGCACTTCCACACGCCCAGCGAGGTGAAGGCCGCCGTCACCGGCAACGGCCGGGCCGACAAGGCGCAGGTCACCGAGATGGTGACGAGAATCCTTGCGCTGCAACAGAAGCCGACCCCGGCGGACGCGGCCGACGCGCTGGCGCTCGCGATCTGTCACTGCTGGCGCGCACCGATGATCGCCCGAATGGCCGAGGCGGAGGCGATGGCGGCCGAGCAGCGCCGCAAGTATCAGGCCACCCTCAAGTCCGCCAAGATGTCGCGGAGCGCGCGATGATCGCGTCGGTACGCGGCGAGGTCCTCGACATCGCGCTCGATCACGTGGTGATCGAGGCGGCCGGCGTCGGGTACAAGGTGATGGCGACGCCGTCGACCCTGGCGACGTTGCGGCGCGGCACCGAGGCACGGCTGATCACCGCGATGATCGTGCGCGAGGACTCCCAGACCCTCTACGGTTTCGCCGACTCCGATGCGCGCGACCTGTTCCTGACGCTGCTGGGCGTCTCCGGTATCGGACCGAGCATCGCGCTGGGTGCGCTCGCGATGTACGACGGCCCGACGCTGCGGGCTGCCATCGGTGACGGTGACCTCACCGCGCTGGTGCGAATCCCCAAGGTGGGCAAGAAGACTGCCGAGCTGCTGGTGCTCACGCTACGCGACAAAGTCGGCGCGTCCACCTCGTCCGGGCTCACCGCTGCGGGCGGACACGGTATCCGCGGACCGGTCGTCGAGGCGCTCGTCGGTCTCGGCTTCGCGCAGAAGCAGGCCGAGGAGGCCACCGACAAAGTGCTCGCCAACGACCCCGAGGCCACCACCTCCGGTGCGCTGCGAGCAGCCCTGTCGATGCTCGGGAAGAAGTGATGGGTCGGTTCGCTGGAGATCAGGACGGGTCGCCCGACGACGCCGACGAGCGGGAGGTCTCCCCGGCACTGACGGTCGGCGAGGGAGACATCGATGCGAGCCTGCGGCCGCGGTCGCTCGGCGAGTTCATCGGCCAGCCCCGGGTGCGTGAGCAGCTGCAGCTGGTTCTGGAGGGCGCGAAGAATCGCGGCGGGACGCCCGACCACATCCTGCTGTCCGGGCCGCCGGGGCTGGGGAAGACATCGCTGGCGATGATCATCGCGGCCGAGTTGGGCTCGTCGTTGCGCCTCACATCGGGTCCGGCGTTGGAGCGCGCCGGTGACCTGGCGGCGATGCTGTCCAATCTCGTCGAGCACGACGTGCTCTTCATCGACGAGATCCACCGCATCGCCCGCCCCGCCGAAGAGATGCTCTACCTCGCGATGGAGGACTTCCGCGTCGACGTCGTCGTCGGCAAAGGGCCTGGCGCGACGTCGATTCCGTTGGAGGTGGCACCCTTCACCCTCGTCGGCGCCACCACCCGTTCCGGTGCGCTGACCGGGCCGCTGCGTGATCGGTTCGGCTTCACCGCCCACATGGACTTCTACGAGCCAGCGGAACTCGAACGGGTGCTGGCCCGCTCGGCCGGCATCCTCGGCATCGAGCTGGGAGCCGATGCCGGCGCCGAGATCGCGCGCCGTTCCCGCGGTACGCCGCGCATCGCCAACCGGCTGCTGCGTCGTGTTCGCGACTACGCCGAGGTCCGCGCCGACGGCGTCATCACCCGCGACATTGCCAAGTACGCCCTCGAGGTCTACGACGTCGACGAGCTCGGGCTGGATCGGCTCGACCGCGCCGTGCTCTCCGCGCTGACCCGAAGCTTCGGGGGTGGGCCGGTCGGCGTGTCGACTCTCGCGGTGGCGGTGGGGGAGGAAGCTACGACTGTGGAAGAAGTGTGTGAGCCATTTCTGGTGCGGGCGGGCATGATCGCGCGCACTCCGCGAGGTCGCGTCGCCACGCGATTGGCGTGGACCCACCTGGGGATGACACCGCCCAGCGGGGCCGGTGCGCTCGGCCAGGCGGGGTTGTTCGAGTGACCGCCGCAGCGCTCGTCGTCGCGGCGCTCGCCGCGATCCTGCATGTCTACATCTTCGTGATGGAGTCGGTGACGTGGACCTCGGCGCGCACCCGGGCGGTGTTCGGGATGAGCGAGGAGGAGGCGCAGACCACGCGCCTGCTCGCGCTGAATCAGGGCTTCTACAACCTGTTCCTGGCGATCGTCACGGTGGCGGGCATCGTGGCTACGGCTATGGCTACGGCGACGGGCGCCGACGCCGTCGGTGCGGCGCTGCTCTATGCCGGGCTGGGGTCGATGCTCGCCGCGGCGGTCGTCCTGGTCGCCTCCGCGCGGGAGAAGGCCCGCGCCGCGGTGATGCAGGGGACCTTGCCGCTGGTCGCGATCGTGCTCCTGTTGCTGGCCTCAACCCTGTAACGATCGATTCCCGCCTCGGTTACCGCCGGTGGGGCGGGGGTACTCCTGTGCGCACGTCGGGCACGTCACAAGGAGGCATCATGATCGGAACTCAGCGCCCAGATCGACCACGCGGCGGTCGCATGACCATTCCACGCAGCCGCGGCGCCGCCAGCGGTCTCCTGCTCGTTCTGCTCGGCCTGTGGGGCGCCCTCGTCCCGTTCATCGGGCCGAACTTCGACTTCGCCTTCACCCCGGATCAAGCATGGACCTGGACCACGGGCCGAGGCTGGCTCGAGGTGCTTCCCGGACTGATCACGGTGCTCGGCGGTCTGGTACTGCTGACCTCGCGAAACCGTGCCACCGCCGTGCTCGGCAGCTGGCTGAGTGTGGCCGGGGGCGCATGGTTCGTGATCGGCCGGGCCCTGGCCGGCCCGCTCGGCCTCGGCGATGCCGGCGCACCGGTCGCCGACACCGAAACCAAGCGGGTCTGGCTCGACCTCAGCTACTTCTACGGCCTCGGCGCGGTGATCATCTTCCTCGGCGCGCTGGCTCTGGGCCGGGTGTCGGTACGTAGCGTCCGCGACGTCGAGTACGCCAGCCGCCCCGTTGCTGTCGACGCTCCCGCCCACACCGGCCCGATGCCTGTCACGGACCGGACGGCAGCCACCCCGGTGGGCGCGCAGCCCACCGAGGTGGTCGATCCACAGGAGCGGGCACCGCGGCGCGGTCTGCGCGGCCGCCTCTTCGGCGGACGGCGCGACCGCAACCTGGTGCACCACTGACTCAGAGCAGTCCCAACAGCTCCAGATCGGTGACGTACTTGACGATCACCTCTCGGGTGACGTGGGGGATGTCCTTGTCGGGCCCGATCTTGGCCTCCTGCACCGCCGTCCGGAACCGGTCGGTGGGTGCGATGGAGCCCGGGATCGGGGTCTCCGGCCGCTGGTAGTTGTGCAGCAGCGGCAGTAGCGACGCCTGACGCTTGCGCTCGGGCAGGGCGTTGATCGCCGAGGTGAACCGGGCGAGCCAGGTGGCGTAGTCACCCACCCGGCGCACCGGGTAGCCCGCCTCGATCAACCAGTCGACGAACTCGTCGAGGCCGATGCCGTCGTCGTACGGGTTCATCACATGGTAGGTCTCGAACCCGCTCTCCGACTCGCGAGCCACCGCGGCACCCAGCGTGGAAATCGCTTCGGCGATGAACTCGACCGGCAGCCCGTCGTAGTGGGCGCGCGGCCGCTGACCGTCGGCGTCGAGCTGGTAGAACGACTCCGGAGCCACGCCCGTGGCGACGAGGCTGAACATCAACCGGGTGAACATGTCCGGCAGGTTCAGCTGACCGGCGTAGGTGGTGTCGGCCAGGATCATGTCGCAGCGGAACACCGAGACCGGCAATCCGCACAGGTCGTGAGCCTCGCGCAGCAGAACCTCGCCGGCCCACTTGCTGTTCGAGTAGCCGTTGGCGTAGCTGTCGTCGACCTTGCGCACCGCGCTGATCTCACGGATGTCGCCGTCCTCGATGAACCTGCCCGGCTCGATCCCGGCGCCCACCCCGATCGTCGAGACGTAGGCGAACGGCTTCTGGCGGGTGGTCAGGGCGAGACGGATCAGTTCGACGGTGCCGACAGCGTTGGGGCCGAACAGCTCGCTGTAGGGCAGGACGTGGTTGACCAGCGCGGCCGGGTCGACGATCAGGTCGACGGTGTCGGCGAGGCGCTGCCACACCTGCGGGTCGAGGCCCAGATCGGCTTCACCCTTGTCGCCGGCCAGCACCTCGAGATGGTCGGCGGCCAGGGAGCGGTAGTGCTCCAACAGCTGCTGATCGCCGCTGTCGAACGTCGCGTCGAGGCGGGCCCGCGCGGCGTCGTCGTCCTTGGCGCGGACCAGGCAGATCACCTTTCCGTCGACGAGGTCCATCCGCTCCAGCCAGTCCAGGGCCAGGTAGCGGCCCAGGAATCCGGTGGCGCCGGTCAGCAGCACCGTGCGAACCTCGGCGCTCGGTCCGGGCAACGAGGTTGCCGCAGAGAGGGTTTCGGCGTCGATGAACTTGTCGAGCGTCAGATCGCTGGCGCGGGCTTCGGTGGCACCCGCGCCGTGCACGCCGGTGAAGGTGGGCCGCTTCGCGCCGGGCTGACGCTGCGTCTCGATGTAGGCCGCCAGCGAGGCGAGATCGGTGGCAGGGCTGACGATCACACCGACCGGCACCTCGACGTCGAAGATGTCACGCAGCAGGTTGCCGAATGTCAACGCCGACAACGAATCTCCACCGAGATCGGTGAAGTGGGCGTCGGGCTGCACATCGGTGGCCGCGGTGCCGAGCAGGGCGGCCGCCGCGCGGCCGACTGTCTCGAGCACCGGCCGGTTCGCGCCCTCGGCGCGCAGCGTGCGCATCTCGTCGGCCTGCCCCTCGGCCAATTCGGCGTACAGGGCTTCGAGTTGGTCGCCGTAGCGCTCCTTGAGCCTCGGCCGGGCCAGCTTGCGGATGCCGGTGAGCAGACCGTTCTCCAGCGTGAACGGGGTCTCCTCGATCAGGAAGTCGCGGGGGATCTCGTAGGACTGCAGATCGGCCGCGCGGGCGACGTCCTGCAGCGACTCGGCGATCAGGGCTTTCGCGTCGTCGCGGGCCAGCACGTCTTCGGTCGGCACGACCACGGCCAGCAGGTAGGACCGGGCACTGTTGCCGTACACGTAGATCTGACGGATTCGCGGGCTGTCGCCGAACACCGCTTCGAGCTTCGAGACGGCGACGAACTCACCCTGGGAGAGCTTCTGCACGTTGTTGCGACGGTCGAGGTAGACGACCTGATCAGGGCCGGTCTCGGCGACCACGTCGCCGGTGCGGTAGTAGCCGTCGGGGTCGAACATCTCGGCGGTGACCTCGGGCCGCTTGTAGTAGCCGGGGAACAGGGTCTCGGACTTGACCAGCAATTCGCCGCGCGGGTGCGGACGGTCGGTGGTGAAATAGCCGAGGTCCGGGACGTCGACGAGCTTGTAGTCGGTCACCGGCGGACGCTGGATCTGTCCGTCGACGAACACCGCTCCGGCCTCGGTCGAGCCGTAGCCGTCGGTCAGGTGCAGGTCGAGGAGGTCTTCGACGAAGGTCCGCATCTCGGGTGACAGCGGCGCCGAGCCGGTCATCGCCATCACGTAGCGGCCGCCGATGAGGCTCTGGCGCAGATCGGCGTAGACGTCGTCGAGGCCGTCGGGTCGGCGGTCCACTTCCTTGGCGACCTCGGCGGCGATGGTGTCCCAGATGCGCGGAACGAAGGTCAGCTGGGTCGGGCGAACCAGTGCGAGGTCTTCCAGGAACGTCGAGAGATCACTGCGCGCAGCGAAATACGCGGTACCGCCGGCGCCGAGCGTGCCGTAGAGCAGACCGCGGCCCATCATGTGGCTCATCGGCATGAAGTTCAGCGTGATCGACGGCGTCGACTGCTCGCCGCCCCACGTCGAGCGACCGGACCGGCGCCACGCGTTGGCGACCAACCGCTCCGGGTACATCGCGCCCTTGGGGGCACCGGTGCTGCCGGAGGTGTAGATCAGCAGGAGAAGCGGATCCTTCTCGGGTGAGGTGAATGGCTGTGCCGCAGGCAAAGTCGCGCCGTGGGCCAGCACCTCGGCGAGCGTGACGACCTCGACGGAGCGGCCGGCGTCAGCGAGGCGGGCACGTGCGTCGGCGACGGCGTCGCGGTGATCGTCGACCTCGGCGCGGTGATCGAACACGATGAGGCGGCCCACCGACTCGGCGTCGCGGACGAGGTCGACGGCGTCAGCGAGATGGTCGACGGACGCGGCGAACACCACGGGCTCGGTCTCGGCGACGATTGGCCGCAAGGTCGCCTCGGGTGCGCTGGTCTGCAGTGGCACCGACACCGCGCCGGCCAGCGCGAGCGTCGTGTCGATCACGGCGTAGTCGACGCTGGTGAAGCCGAGGACGGCGACGCGGTCGCCGGGATTCACATCGGTCAGTGCGGCGAGCAGCTGGTGGATGCGGGTGGACAGTTCGGCGTAGGTGATGGTGTCGAAGTGGGGGAGGAGCTTGGCCTCGGTGCGTCCGGTCTGCGGGTCGGTGACCAGGTCGACGGCGCGCTGGCCGAGAGCGGGGCGCTCGGCGTAGCCGTCGAGCGCGGTGGCGATGATGTCCGGTAGACGCAGCTCCGGGTGATCGAGGTTTTCGGCGATCGTGTCATCGGGCACGGCCGCGGCGAACTCGGGATCGGTGGCCAGCAGGTCGTCGATGCGGCGGGCGAGTCGTTCTTCACGGGTATCAGTCGGCATCAGTAATCCTTTGAGAACACGTTGTCGGTGGGGGCGCATTCGCGCGTCCACCAGAAAACTACGTTAGTAAAACTAAGCGTATTCCGACAAAGGACCTTTTGCGGCTGTCAGGTTGCTGTGAATCGCTGCCGCGGACCGCAAAACGGCTCTGCTGCAGCTGATTCCGTGGTCCGGATCACAGTTTCGCGCGGTCCGACTGTTAGCCAGTGAGGCCGGTCACATGTCGCGCAGCAGCAACTCGAGGACGTCGAGGGCCTCGTTGAGCAACTCGTCACTGATCGTCAGCGGCGGCAGGAAGCGCAGCACGTTGCCGAAGGTGCCGCACGTCAGCACGATCACGCCGGCCTGGTGGGCAGCCGTGCTGAGCTTCTTGGTCAGCTCTGCGTCCGGCTCGAGTGTGCCGGCCTTGACCAGTTCGACCGCGATCATGGCGCCGCGCCCGCGGACGTCGCCGATGCGGTCGTCCTCGGCCTGCAGACGGCCGAGCCGGTCCTTCATCAACGATTCGATCTCCTTGGCGCGCCCCACGAGCCCGTCGTCCTCGATCGTCGCGATCGTGGCCAACGCGGCCGCGCATGCCACCGGGTTGCCACCGTAGGTACCGCCCAGGCCCCCGACGTGGGGAGCATCCATGATCTCGGTGCGACCCGTCACCGCCGAGAGCGGCATGCCACCGGCGATGCCCTTGGCCGTCACGATCAGGTCGGGCACGATGCCCTCGTGCTCGCAGGCGAACATCGCGCCAGTGCGCGCGAAGCCGGTCTGCACCTCGTCGGCGATGAACACCACACCGTTGTCGCGGCACCACTGCAGCAGCGTGGGCAGGAAGCCCTCGGCGGGCACGATGAATCCGCCCTCGCCCTGGATCGGCTCGATGATCACCGCGGCCAGGTTGGCGGCGCCGACCTGCTTGTCCATCATCGTGATGGCCCGCCGGGCGGCGAGCTCACCGTCGGTGGCCAGCTCCTTGCCGAACTCCGCGTCGCGGAACGGATAGGACAGCGGCGCCCGGTAGATCTCCGGGGCGAACGGACCGAAACCGTGCTTGTAGGGCATCGACTTGGCGGTCAGCGCCATCGTGAGGTTGGTCCGGCCGTGGTAGGCGTGGTCGAACGCTACGACCGCCTGCCTGCCCGTGTAGGTGCGGGCGATCTTGACGGCGTTCTCGACGGCTTCGGAGCCGGAGTTGAACAGCGCCGAGCGCTTGTCGCCATCCCCGGGGGTGAGGCGGTTCAGCGCCTCGGCGACGGCCACGTACCCCTCGTACGGGGTCACCATGAAACAGGTGTGCGTGAACTGGGCGGCCTGGTCGCGTACGGCGTCGACCACCCGCGGCGACGCATTGCCCACGGTGGTGACGGCGATGCCCGAGCCCATGTCGATGAGGCGGTTCCCGTCGACGTCTTCGACGATTCCGCCGAAGGCGCGAACTGCGTAGACGGGCATGGTGTTGCCGATGCCGCTGGCCACCGCCGCCGTCTTGCGCGCGATCAGCTCCTGCGAGCGCGGGCCGGGGATAGCGGTGGCGAGGTGGCGGCTCTGTTCGAGAACGCTCAACTCAAGGACCTCCTGTGACGATGGGCCGCTGACCTTCCGAGCCTAGTCGGTCCCCCTACCGATCCGTCGAGAACCAGGGGTCGATACGCCGGGTTCGGTGGCAGAGGTCGATCGCGACGACGAAATCCGTCGGTCCGAGCCGCCGTTCGGCGGGGGAAGGCGGGCGTGGCGGCCGCAATGGCACACTGGTCAACGAATTCCTTCATGAATGCGGCCCTCCGACGGGTTCGGAGGGGCCGCCGAGAAACAGACCGCAACGAAACAGAAGAGACACTGCTGCCATGGACCTGTTCGTCTTCCTGCCCCTGCTCATCATCATGGGCGCCTTCATGTACTTCGCGTCGCGGCGTCAGAAGAAGGCCATGCAGGCCACGATCGACCTGCACAACTCGCTGACCGTCGGCGACGAGGTGCACACCACCTCAGGCCTGCGCGGGCGGATCACCGGTATCTCCGACGACGAAGTGGACCTGGAGATCGCGCCGGGCGTGGTGACCACCTGGATGAAGCTCGCCGTGCGCGACCGCGTCACCGAGGACGCCGACGAGCTCGAGGACGACGACGAGGACTTCCCGGTCGAGCCGGCCTCCGGGGCGACCGAGCTGAGCGACCGGCCCAACACGAAGACTGACAGCTGACGTATCAGCCGCGGCACGTACCCTTTGCGGGTCACCGCGCCGTCGCGGTACCTGACGACCTGACCCCGAGGAGACTGTAGAGACGTGGCATCGTCTTCGACGCCGGTGCATGCTGCCCGCTACCTGGCCCTGTTCCTGGCATTGCTGATCGGTGCCTACCTGTTGGTGTTCCTCACCGGTGACAAGAAGGCCGAGCCCAAGCTCGGTATCGACCTGCAGGGCGGCACCCGCGTGACGCTGACCGCCCGCACCCCGGACGGCTCACCGCCCTCACGTGATGCGCTCAACCAGGCGCAGCAGATCATCAGTGCCCGCGTCGACGGTCTGGGCGTGTCCGGGTCCGAGGTGATCATCGACGGCCAGAACCTCGTGATCACCGTTCCGGGTAACGACACCAGCGAAGCGCGCAATCTGGGCCAGACGGCACGGCTCTACATCCGTCCCGTGATCCACGCGATCCCGGCCGCCGGTCAGGGGCCGCCCGAGCAGGCGGGGCCGGGCGGTGCTCCTGCCGGCGCACCGGGTGCGCCCCCCGGCGCTGTTCCGGGTCTGCCGCCGGGTGCGGCCGTGCCCGGCCTGCCGCCAGGTGCAGGCGGGCCTCCCGGTGGCCCCGACGCCGACATCCCCGGGCTGCCGCCGTTGGAGCCGCAGGCGCCCGCGCCGGCACCTCAGCCGCGTCCGTTCCCGCAGCAGCCCGCGCCCAGCCCGAGCCCGGCTCCCGCGCCGAATCCGGCACCTCCGGGGCCGACGACGTCGCCCGCACCGGGGGCACCGCCCGCGCCGGGTGGCAAGAACGTGCCGCTGGCGCAGCGCATCCAGGACGAGAAGCGGCTGCGGCAGAGTTCCGAGCAGGCCATCCAGATCCTCGCCCTGCAGTTCCAGGCCACCCGCTGCGGTGACGACGACGTGCTGGCCGGCAACGACGACCCGAACCTGCCGCTGGTGACCTGCTCGCAGGACGGCAAAGAGGTCTACCTGCTGGACAAGTCGATCATCAGCGGTGAGGGCATCGCCAACGCCACCTCCGGCTTGGACCAGCAGCGCGGCGAGTACGTCGTCGACGTCGAGTTCAAGAGCGATGCCGCCAAGACGTGGGCGGACTTCACCGCGGCCAACGTCGGTACGCAGACGGCGTTCGTGCTGGACTCCAAGGTCGTCAGCGCGCCCGTCATCAACGAGGCGATCCCCGGCGGACGCACCCAGATCACCGGCCAGTTCACCGCCGACTCGGCACGCGAACTCGCCAACGTGCTGAAGTACGGCTCGCTGCCGCTGTCGTTCGAGTCCTCGGAGGCGGAAACGGTATCGGCCACGCTGGGCTTGTCGTCGCTGCGCGCCGGTCTGATCGCCGGCGCGGTGGGGCTGGTGGCGGTGCTGCTGTACTCGCTGCTCTACTACCGGGTGCTCGGCCTGCTGGTGGCGCTGTCACTGGTGGCCTCGGGCGCGATGGTGTTCGCGATCCTGGTGCTGCTCGGGCGCTACATCAACTACACGCTCGACCTGGCGGGTATCGCCGGTCTGATCATCGGTATCGGCACCACGGCCGACTCGTTCGTGGTGTTCTTCGAACGCATCAAGGACGAGATCCGCGAGGGCAGATCGTTCCGGTCGGCGGTGCCACGAGGCTGGACGCGTGCCCGCAAGACGATCATGTCGGGCAACGCGGTGACGTTCCTGGCCGCGGCGGTGCTGTACTTCCTCGCGGTCGGCCAGGTGAAGGGCTTCGCGTTCACGCTGGGCCTGACCACCATCCTCGACGTGGTCGTCGTGTTCCTGGTGACCTGGCCGCTGCTGTACTTCGCGTCCAAGTCACCGACCATGGCCAAGCCGTCGCTGAACGGCCTCGGCGCCGTCCAGCAGATCGCGCGCGAACGCCGAGCGGCCGCACACGCGGCGGGACGGGGATAACGCATGGCACGCAGTAGTTCACATCGGCGCGACGGCGCCGTCGAGTCGACCGCGGTGGAGGCGCCCGACCTCGAAGCCAGTGGCGCCGACGCGCCCAAGCACGGCTTCTTCGTCCGCCTCTACACCGGCACCGGCGCTTTCGAGGTCATCGGGCGCCGCAAGCTGTGGTACGCGGTCAGCGGGATCATCGTCGCGATCGCCCTCGGCGCGATCGTGTTGCGCGGCTTCACTTTCGGCATCGACTTCGAGGGCGGCACCAAGGTGTCGTTCCCGCGCGGAGAGGGGCAGGCCACCTCAGCGCAAGTCGAGACGGTGTTCAACAACGCCATCGGCAAGCCGCCGGAGTCGGTGGTCGTCGTCGGTAGCGGTGGGTCGGCGACGTTCCAGATCCGCTCGGAAACGCTGAGCAATGACGAGACCGAGGCACTGCGCACTGCACTCTTCGACGAATTCCAGCCCAAGGGTGCCGACGGCCAGCCGAGCAAGCAGGTGATCAGCGACTCGGCGGTGTCGGAGACGTGGGGCGGTCAGATCACGCAGAAGGCTCTGATCGCGCTCGTGGTGTTCCTGGTGTTGGCGGCCATCTACATCACTGTGCGCTACGAGAGATACATGGCCGTCGCCGCGTTGCTGACGCTGGTGTTCGACCTCGTGGTCACGGCAGGGGTGTACGCGCTCGTCGGGTTCGAGGTCACGCCTGCCACCGTGATCGGTCTGCTGACCATCCTCGGCTTCTCGCTCTACGACACGGTCATCGTGTTCGACAAGGTCGAGGAGAACACCGAGGGCTTCGAACACACCACCCGCCGGACGTTTGCCGAACAGGCGAACCTCGCCGTCAACCAGACGTTCATGCGATCGATCAACACGAGCTTGATCTCGGTGCTGCCGATCATCGCGCTGATGGTGATCGCGGTGTGGCTGCTGGGCGTCGGCACGCTGATGGACCTGGCGCTGGTCCAGCTCGTCGGCGTGATCGTGGGTACCTACTCGTCGATCTTCTTCGCCACGCCCCTGCTGGTCAGCCTGCGTGAGCGCACCGACCTCGTCAGCAAGCACACGCGCCGGGTGCTCAACCGCCGCAAGACCGTCGCTGCCAAGGCTGGTGCCGGGGACGGGGTGTTCGACGACGAGGCCGACGCACCAGCGGCATCGGAACCCGAGCCCGCGCGGGTCGTCACCACGCCGGCCGGACCGCCGCCGGACAAGCCCGCCCCTGGGGCTCGACCGATCCGGCCGACCTCGAGCCGGACGGGCCGGCCGTCGGGTAAGCGAAGCACCGGAAAGCGCTAGGGAGCGGTAGGTCCGATGGCCCACCGCACCCGTGCGTGCCGTGTCAGTGTCATAGCGGCGGTCTTCGCCGTGGTGGGGACGTTCGGTCTCTCGGCGTGCTCGTCGGGCGCCGCGGACGCGATCGACTACGCGATCGACGGCACGCTCTCGACGTACAACACCAACACCGTGGCCGGCGCCGCCTCAGGCGGCTCGCAGGCGTTCGCGCGGGTGCTGACCGGGTTCAACTACCACGGTCCCGACGGCCAGATCGTCGGCGACCACGACTTCGGCACCATCGCGGTCGTGGGGCGCAGCCCGCTGGTCCTGGACTACGAGATCACGCCGGCGGCCGTCTACTCCGACGGCAAGCCGATCACCTGCGACGACATGGTGCTGGCGTGGGCGGCGCAGTCGGGCCGCTTCCCGACCTTCGATGCCGCCAGCAGGGCCGGCTACACCGACATCGCGACCATCGACTGCACTCCGGGCCAGAAGAAGGCCCGTGTCAGCTTCGCCCAGGATCGGGCGTTCACCGACTACGGGCAGCTGTTCGCGGCGACGTCGATGATGCCCTCGCACGTCATCGCCGACGAACTCGGGCTCGGCGACGGCGGCGTGACCAAGGCCCTGCTCGGCAGCGACGGACCCGCGGTCGAGCGGATCGCCCAGGCGTGGAACACGACCTGGAACCTGACCCCGGATCTGGACCTCAAGCGATTCCCGTCGTCGGGGCCGTACCGCATCGACTCCGTCACCGGCGATGGCGCGGTGGTGCTGGTGGCCAACGACAAGTGGTGGGGCACCAAGCCCGTCACCGTCAAGGTCACTGTGTGGCCGCGCCGCTCGGATCTGCAGGACCGAGTCAACGAGGGCGCCTTCGACGTCGTCGACATCGCGGCCGGGTCGGCGGGCAGCCTGAACCTGCCCGACGACTACACCCGTTCCGATTCGGCATCGGCGGGCGTCGAGCAGCTGATCTTCGCCCCGCAGGGGCCTCTGGCCGCGGTGCCTGCGCGCCGCGCCGTCGCCCAGTGCACGCCGCGCGACGTCATCGCCCGCAATGCGTCGGTGCCGCCGGCCAACTCGCGGCTCAACGCCGCGGCCGAGGACGCCTACTCCGGTGCGGAAGCCACGCCCCAGGTCAACGACTTCGCGGTCGCCAACCCCGACGCCGCGCGCGCCTCGCTGGGCAACCAGCCGCTGACGGTGCGCATCGGGTACCAGTCGCCCAACGCCCGGCTAGCCGCCGCCGTCGGCGCGATGGCGAAAGCGTGCGCGCCTGCGGGCATCACGGTGCAGGACGCCGCGGGGGAGAACGTGGGCCCACAGTCTTTGCGCGACAACAGCATCGACGTGTTGATCGCCAGCACCGGCGGGGCAACGGGCAGCGGATCGACAGGCTCCTCGGCGATGGACGCCTATACCCTGCACAGCGGGGACGGCAACAATCTCCCTCGGTATGCCAACGAACGCATCGACGGCATCATCTCGACGTTGGCGGTGACCTCGGACCCCAAGGAGATCGCCCGGTTGCTCGCCGAGGCCGGTCCGATCCTGTGGGGCGACATGCCAACCCTGCCGCTGTACCGTCAGCAGCGCACGCTGCTCGCGTCGACGAAGATGTACGCGGTGAGCGCCAATCCGACGCGCTGGGGCGCGGGATGGAACATGGACCGATGGAAGCTGAGCCAGTGAGTCAGACGCGTGACGTCGGCCAGGTGATCTCCTCGCTGCTGCGCGAGGTGCCCGACTTTCCCGAGCCGGGTGTGCTGTTCAAGGATCTGACGCCGGTGCTGGCCGATGCCAGGGGTCTGGCCGAGGTGAGCGCCGCGATGGCCGACATCGCCCGCGGCGCCGACCTCGTGGCCGGAGTCGACGCCCGCGGATTCCTGCTCGGCGGCGCCGTGGCGATCTCGCTCGGCATCGGCGTGCTCGCGGTCCGCAAGGGCGGCAAGCTGCCGCCGCCGGTGATCAGTGAGACCTACACCCTCGAATACGGCACCGCCACGCTGGAGGTGCCCGCCGACGGCGTCGAGTTGGCCGGCCGCACCATCGTGGTGATCGACGACGTGCTGGCGACCGGGGGAACACTGGCGGCCACCCATCAGTTACTCACCGCAGCGGGGGCAACGGTCAGCGGCGCCATCGTGATGCTCGAACTGTCGGCCTTGGGCGGCCGGTCGGTGCTCGAACCCTTGCCGGTCACGGCCTTGCACACCGTGTGACCGGATATCCTGCGAAGAGCAGCAATAAGCGGAGGTGAGCATGGCCAACGAGATCCAGGCAGATCCGCGCGCGAACCAGGCCGTGCAGACGCCCCCGCCTCCACCGGCCGGGCCCGAGACCCAGCCGATGGAGCTGCCCCGGACCGAAGCGGCCAAGGCGACCAGCGCGTCGCGGCGGGTGCGGGCCCGCCTCGCCCGCCGGATGACCTCCCAGCGCAGCGCCGTCAACCCGGTGCTGGAACCGCTGGTGTCGGTGCACCGGGAGATCTACCCCAAAGCCGACCTGACCCTGTTGCAGAAGGCCTACGAGGTCGCCGAGCAGCGGCACGCCGACCAGCTGCGCAAGTCGGGTGACCCCTACATCACCCATCCGCTGGCGGTGGCCAACATCCTGGCCGAGCTCGGCATGGACACCACCACGTTGATCGCGGCGCTGCTGCATGACACCGTCGAGGACACCGGCTACACCCTGGAGGCGTTGACCGCCGAGTTCGGTCCGGAGGTCGGCCACCTCGTCGACGGCGTGACCAAGCTGGACAAGGTGGCGCTGGGCACCGCGGCCGAGGGCGAGACGATCCGCAAGATGATCATCGCGATGGCGCGCGATCCTCGCGTGCTGGTGATCAAGGTCGCCGACCGGCTGCACAACATGCGCACGATGCGCTTCCTGCCGCCCGAGAAGCAGGCCCGCAAGGCTCGCGAAACACTGGAAGTCATTGCGCCCCTTGCTCATCGGCTCGGTATGGCGACGGTAAAGTGGGAGCTCGAGGACCTGTCGTTCGCGATCCTGCACCCCAAGAAGTACGAGGAGATCGTGCGGCTGGTCGCCGATCGGGCGCCGTCGCGCGACACCTACCTGGCCAAGGTGCGTGCCGAGATCACCAACACGCTGAACGCGTCGAAGATCAACGCCGTCGTCGAGGGCAGGCCCAAGCACTACTGGTCGATCTATCAGAAGATGATCGTCAAGGGTCGCGACTTCGACGACATCCACGACCTGGTCGGCGTGCGGATTCTGTGCGACGAGCTGCGCGACTGCTACGCCGCCGTCGGTGTGGTGCACTCGCTGTGGCAGCCGATCGCGGGCCGGTTCAAGGATTACATCGCCCAGCCTCGCTTCGGGGTGTACCAGTCGTTGCACACCACGGTCGTCGGTCCGGAGGGCAAGCCGCTGGAGGTGCAGATCCGCACCACCGACATGCACAAGACCGCCGAGTACGGCATCGCCGCGCACTGGCGCTACAAGGAAGCCAAGGGGCGCAACGGAGTTCCGCCCAGCCACACCGCCACCGAGCTCGACGACATGGCGTGGATGCGGCAGCTGCTCGACTGGCAGCGGGAAGCCGCCGACCCCGGCGAGTTCCTGGAGTCGCTGCGTTACGACCTCGCGGTGCAGGAGATCTTCGTGTTCACCCCGAAGGGCGACGTCATCACGCTGCCCACCGGGTCCACGCCCGTCGACTTCGCCTACGCCGTGCACACCGAGGTGGGGCACCGCTGCATCGGTGCCCGGGTCAACGGTCGGCTCGTTGCGCTGGAGCGCAAGCTCGAGAACGGGGAAGTGGTCGAGGTCTTCACGTCCAAGGCTGCCAACGCCGGGCCGTCGCGGGACTGGCAGACGTTCGTCGTGTCGCCGCGCGCCAAGGCCAAGATCCGGCAGTGGTTCGCCAAGGAGCGTCGTGAAGAGGCGCTGGAATCAGGCAAGGACGCGATCGCGCGCGAGGTGCGCCGCGGCGGACTTCCGTTGCAGCGCTTGATGAATGCCGAGACCATGGCGGCGCTTGCTCGTGAGCTGCGCTACCTCGACGTCTCCGCGCTCTACACCGCGGTCGGTGAGGGCCACGTGTCGGCCCGCCACGTCGTGCAGCGGTTGGTCGCCCAGATCGGCGGCGACGACGAGGCGGCCGACGAGCTGGCCGAGCGCTCGACACCGGCGACCATGCCGGTGCGGCAGCGCACCAGCGACGACGTCGGCGTGGCGGTTCCGGGCGCGCCCGGGGTGTTGTGCAAGCTCGCCAAGTGCTGCACGCCGGTGCCGGGCGACATCATCATGGGGTTCGTCACCCGTGGCGGCGGGGTGAGCGTGCACCGCACCGACTGCACGAACGCCTCGTCGCTGGAGCAGCAGTCCGAACGGATCATCGACGTGCAGTGGGCGCCGTCGCCGTCGTCGGTGTTCCTGGTCGCCATCCAGGTCGAGGCGCTCGATCGGCACCGGCTGCTGTCCGACGTCACGCGGGTGCTCGCCGACGAGAAGGTGAACATCCTCTCGGCGTCGGTGACGACGTCCAACGACCGGGTAGCGATCAGCCGGTTCACCTTCGAGATGGGTGACCCCAAGCATCTGGGCCACGTGCTCAATGTGGTCCGCAACGTGGAGGGCGTCTACGACGTCTACCGCGTCACCTCAGCTGCCTGAGTCTCAGTCCAGCTGGAGCTTCTTGATCGTGACGTCGAGCTTGGGTGCGCCGTCCTCGCCGCCCTCTTTGGTGCCGGCCGCGGCGATCTTGTCCAGCGTCGCCAGACCGGTCTGGTCGATGGTGCCGAACACGGTGTAGTTCGGCGGCAGCGTCGAATCCTTGTAGACCAGGAAGAACTGGCTGCCGTTGGTGCCCGGTCCGGCGTTGGCCATCGCGAGCGTGCCGCGCGGGTAGATCACCGGCTGCTGCAGCTTCGGATCGTCAGGCTGGTACTGGTCGGTCGGATACTCGTTGGCGAACTGGTAGCCCGGCCCGCCGGTGCCCTGGCCGGTCGGATCGCCGCACTGCAGCACAGCCAGACCCTCGCTGGTGGTCAGCCGGTGGCAGGGGGTGTTGTCGAAGAAGCCCTTGTTGGCCAGGCTGGCGAAGCTGTTCACCGTGCACGGCGACTTCGCGTTGTCGAGCTGCAGGCCGAGGTTGCCCTGGTTGGTCTCCATGCTGGCGCTGACCTGGGCGGGGTCCGTCGGCACCTTGCCCGAGCGGGGCGCCTCGACGGGCTTGCTCGCGGGCTCGGGGGACTTCGGGTACTGGCAGTTGCTGCCCAGTCCCTCGGGCGCGGCGAACGGGGGCAGCGCGCCCGGCTTGCCCGGCTCCGGGGCGTCGAGCGGCGAGGCCGCCTCAGAGGTCGACGTGCTGGCCGGGGCGGCGGTCGGGGTGCCGCTGTCGCGGTTGGTCAGCACGATGGTCGCCACGACGGCGGCGATCACGACGACCGCCGCTGCGGCCGACCCGATGATCGTGTACAGGCGGCGTTTGCGGTCCCGCTCGGCACGCCGTTCGAGTTGGCGCTCGAGCTTGCGCTTGGCGGCGGCTCGCCGTTGTTCGTTCGTCGGCACGGGCCGGGTCCTCCTCGGGGTCGATCAGGTCGGCACCGAGTGTGCCAGGACGAGCTGAGACAGCTCCTGTGACCCCTCGTGAACTGCGCGTCGGGCTCGGCATGGGAAGCTGGACGGCGTGTTGATCACCGGATTCCCCGCCGGGGTCCTGGCGTGCAACTGCTACGTGCTGGCGCCCAAACAGGACGCCGATGCGATCGTCGTCGACCCCGGCCAACGCGCGATGGGGCCGTTGCAGCGCATCCTCGACGAGAACCGCCTCACTCCGGCGGCGGTGCTCCTCACCCACGGGCACATCGACCACATGTGGTCGGCGCAGAAGGTCGCCGACACCTACGGCTGCCCCACCTACATCCACCCGGCCGACCGGTACATGCTGAAAGACCCCGTGAAGGCGCTCGGGCAGGGCTTCGTCGTCGGGCTGGCGTCACTCGCGGTCGCGCCGCTGTTCCGCGAGCCGCGCCAGGTCGTCGAACTCGACCGTGACGGCGACAAGCTCGACCTCGGCGGAATCACAGTGGTCGTCGACCACACCCCGGGCCACACCCAGGGTTCGGTGGTCTTCCGCGTCGAGGACCCGTCGCACAGTGAGCTGGCCTTCACCGGCGACACCCTGTTCAAACAGTCGGTGGGCCGCACCGATCTGCCCGGTGGCAGCGGTCGTGATCTGCTGACCTCGATCGTGACAAAACTGTTGGTGCTCGACGACGACACGCTGGTATTACCAGGGCACGGCGAGCGCAGCACCATCGGCGCCGAGCGCCGCACCAACCCGTTCCTCGAAGGTTTGACGACGTGACCGATTTCAAGGCGCCCAAGGGCGTCCCCGATTACTTCCCACCCGATTCCGCGGAGTTCGTCGCGGTGCGCGCCGCGCTGCTCGGTGCCGCTCGCCGCGCCGGGTACGGCGACATCGAGTTGCCGATCTTCGAGGACACGGCGTTGTTCGCCCGCGGCGTGGGGGAGTCCACCGACGTCGTCTCCAAAGAGATGTACACCTTCGCCGACCGCGGGGAGCGCTCGGTGACGCTGCGTCCTGAGGGGACGGCGGGCGTCATGCGCGCGGTGATCGAGCACGGCCTCGACCGGGGCCAGCTGCCGGTGAAGCTGTGCTACTCGGGCCCGTTCTTCCGGTACGAGCGGCCGCAGGCCGGCCGCTACCGGCAGCTGCAGCAGGTCGGGGTGGAGGCGATCGGCGTCGACGATCCGGCGCTCGACGCAGAGGTGATCGCGGTGGCCGACGCGGGGTTCCGTTCGCTGGGGCTCGACGGCTTCCGGCTCGAGATCACCTCTCTCGGTGACGACACCTGTCGACCGCAGTATCGAGAGTTGTTGCAGCAGTTCCTGTTCGGCCTGGACCTCGACGAGGAGACGCGCCGCCGGGCGGAGATCAACCCGTTGCGTGTGCTCGACGACAAGCGCCCGCACGTCAAGGAGATGACTGCCGACGCGCCGTTGATGCTCGATCACCTCTCCGAGGTGGCCAAGGCGCATTTCGACACGGTGCTGGCGCACCTGGACGCGCTGGGGGTGCCGTACGTGATCAATCCGCGGATGGTGCGCGGGCTGGATTACTACACGAAGACGACGTTCGAGTTCGTCCACGACGGCCTGGGTGCGCAGTCCGGGATCGGCGGCGGCGGCCGCTACGACGGGTTGATGGGCCAGCTGGGTGGCCGTGACCTGTCGGGCATCGGCTTCGGGTTGGGTGTGGACCGCACACTGCTGGCGTTGCGTGCCGAGGGCAAGACGGCCGGCGAGACCGCGCGTGTCGACGTGTACGCGGTGCCGATGGGTGTCGACGCCAAGGTGCGGCTCGCGGTGCTGGCGGCGCAGCTGCGTGCCGCGGGCGTGCGGGTCGACGTGGCTTACGGGGATCGCAGCCTCAAGGGCGCGATGAAGGGTGCTGACCGGTCGGGCGCCTCGATCGCGCTGGTCGCGGGGGACCGCGACCTGGAGGCGGGCACGGTCGGGGTGAAGGCGTTGACGACGGGCGAGCAGGTCGACGTCGCCGTCGAGGACGTGGTCGCCCACGTGCTGTCGCAACTGGCCTGACTCTCCCCGCTCGAGGGAGAAGTCAGATGGCCATTGCGGCGCGCACGTCGGCTTCGGAGGCCGAGCCGCCCGTGCCGCTCGAGGTGATCCGGCCGGCCTCGATGATGTAGTAGCGCTGAGAGGATTCGAGCGCGAACCCGATGTGCTGCTCGACCAGCAGCACGCCCAGATCCCCGCGCGCGGTCAGTGCGGTGATGGCCGCCTCGATCTCGGCGACCACCGACGGCTGGATGCCCTCGGTGGGCTCGTCGAGGATCAGGCACTTCGGCGACGTGATCAGCGCGCGGGCGATCGCGAGCTGTTGACGCTGGCCGCCGGAGAGCAGGCCCGCGCGCCGGGTCAGCAGCTCCTTGAGCGCAGGAAACAGGTCGAGTTGCTCGTCGATCAGCGCCTTGCCGTTCTTGCGCCCGTCGGCCACCACCTGAAGATTCTCCGCAGTGGTCAGCTGACCGAACGACTGCTGCCCCTGTGGCACATAGGCCAATCCCCGTGCCACGCGGGCGCTGGGCCGCAGCTTGGTGATGTCCTCCCCGTCGAAACGCACTGTGCCGCCCGAGCATTTGAGCAGGCCGACGGCCGCGCGCAGCAGCGTGGTCTTGCCGGCGCCGTTGTGCCCCATGACGGCGGCGACGCCATCGGAGGGCACCTCCAGGCTCACCCCGTGGATCACGGTGCTGCGGCCGTAGCCGGTGCGGACGTCGACGAGTTCGAGTGTCACGAGATTCCTTCCGCGCCTGCGGCAGCGGTGCCGAGGTAGACCTCCTGGACCTTGGGATCGGCCTGCACCTCCGCCACCGAGCCTTCGGCGATGACCTGTCCCCGCGCCAGCACCGTCACCGAGGTGGCGAACGCCCGCATGAAGTCCATGTCGTGTTCGACGACGACGACCGTGCGCTCGGCCCCGATGCGCCGCAACAGGTTTCCGGTCTCTTCACGTTCCTCGGTGCTCATTCCCGCCACCGGTTCGTCGAGCAGCAGCACGTCGGAGTTCTGCACCAGCAGCATGCCGATCTCCAGCCACTGCTTCTGCCCGTGGGCCAGCACACCCGCGGGCCGCTCGGCGAGCTCGGTCAGGCCGATGGTGTGCAGGGTCTGCTCGATGATCGGCAGCACGCCGGAGCGTCGCCGCAGCAGTGCCCACGCCGAACGCCCCGCGCCGGCGGCGATGTCGAGGTTCTGCAGAACCGTGAGCTGTTCGAAGACGCTCGCGGTCTGGAACGTGCGTCCCACTCCGCTGCGGGCGATCTGGTGCACCTTCTTGCCGAGCAGCTCCACCCCGGACTTGTTCACCGAACCGGTCGCCGACACCAGCCCGGTGATCGCGTCGATCACGGTCGTCTTGCCGGCGCCGTTGGGCCCGATCAGGAAGCGCAGATCGCCCTGGAACAGCGTCAGGTCGACGTCGCTGACGGCCTTGAAGCCGTCGAAATCGACTGTCAAGCCGCGCACTTCGAGGTACTGCGTGCCCATCCCGGCGTTGCCGCCCTCGACGGGCTCCTTGCCCGCCGTCGCGGCATCGACCTCGGTCATGAACTCACCCCCACTTTCTCCTCGTCGGGAGCGGTGTCCTCGGCCGGCGCGGCGGCCTTCTTCCGCCGCCGGCGCAGCACCACACCGAGGCCAGCGAGGCCCGCGGGGAAGAATCCGACGACGACGATGAACAGCAGGCCCTGGGCGTACGTCCATTCCGACGGGAACCGTTCGGAGAACAGGGTTTGCGCCCACGCCACGCCGATGGCCCCGAGCACCGGGCCGAGCAATGTGGTGCGGCCGCCGATCGCGACGCCGATCAGGAACGCGATCGAGGGCAGGATGCCGACCTGAGACGGCGCGATGAACCCGACGATGGGCGCGAACAGCGCACCGGCGATGCTCGCGAACAGTGCGGCGACGGTGTAGGCGACCACCTTGATGTTGGCCGGGTCGTAACCGAGGAACCGCACACGCTCCTCGCCGTCACGCACCGCCACGAGCAGCTCGCCGTAGCGGCTCTGCATGAGCTGGCGCACGACGGCGACGACGAGCAGCAGCACCGCGGCGGCGATGAAGTACAGCATCCGGCGGTTCACCGGATCGTTGAGTGTGAACCCGAAGAACGTGCGAAACCTGTTGAGCCCGTTGGACCCGCCGAGGCCTGTCTGGCCGACCAGCAAGATGGCGAGTGCAGCCGCCAGCGCCTGCGACAGGATCGCGAAGTAGGCGCCCTTGACCCTGCGCTTGAACACACCGAAGCCCAGTGCGGCGGCGATCGCCGTGGGAAGCAGGACGATGGCCACGAGCGTGACCGCGGGTGAGGCGAACGGCTGCCAGTACGACGGCAATTCACGGATGCCTTGGATCTGCATGAAGTCGGGCACCTCGTCGCCGCGCAGCTGCGCGTCGGCGATCTTGAGGTGCATCGCCATCAGGTAGCCGCCGAGCCCGAAGAACACGCCCTGGCCCAGCACCAGCATGCCGCCGCGACCCCACGCCAGTCCGATACCGGCGGCGACGATCGCGAAGCACAGGAACTTGCCGAGCAGGCTGAGCCGAAAGTCCGACAGCAGCGCGGGGGCGATGACGAACAGGACCAGCGCGGCGATCCCGAAGCCGGCCCACGTCTGCCAGCGGCCGATGAGGGTTCTCACACCAAACTCCTTGTCCGGACGGTGAACAACCCCTGTGGACGCACCTGCAGGAAGATCACGATGATCACGAACACGACGACCTTGGCCAGAGACGCGGTCGTGTTGTATTCGATGAACGAGTTCAAGAAGCCCAGCGCAAGCGCCGCGATCACGGTGCCCTTGATCTGTCCGAGCCCGCCGACCACCACCACGAGGAACGCGTCGATCAGATAACTCTGGCCGATCGTCGGACTGGTGGAGCCGATGAGCGTCAGCGCCACACCGGCCACGGCAGCCAGGCCCGAGCCGATGAAGAACGTGGTGATGTCGGTGCGTCGGGACGAGATGCCGCTGGTCTCGGCGAGGTCGCGGTTCTGCACGACCGCGCGGATGCGCCGGCCCATGGGGCTGACCTTGAGCACTGTGGCCAGCACCGCGACGCACACCACGGCCAGTACCAGGATGAAGATGCGGGTCTTTGGCACCACGGCGCCGAGGATCTCCACGCCGCCCGAGAGCCATTCCGGTGCGACGACGTTGACGGCGGGGGCGCCGAAGATGTCGCGCGCCACCTGCTGCAGGATCAGGCCGACACCGAACGTGACCAACAGGGTGTCCAGCGGCCGGTCGTACATCCGTTGGATCAGTCCCACCTCGAGCGCCACGCCCATCGCACCGCCGATGAAGAACCCGATGACCAGCGAAATGATCAGGGATACACCGGCACTGGAGATCACCTGCTGCACCACGTAGGCGGTGTAGCAGCCGGCCATGATGAACTCGCCGTGCGCCATGTTGATGACGCCCATCTGGCCGAACGTCAGCGACAGACCCAGAGCGGCCAGCAACAGGATCGAGCCGAGGCTCAATCCTGTTGCCAGCTGTCCGATCAGGACATCCATCGGGTCAGCCGGAGAGGCCGGCGGCCCACGGGTAGGACTTCAGGAACGGATCGGGCTCGATCGGGCCGGGGGACTGCCACACGGTGTAGATGAGTCCGTCGGGCCGGATCTCGCCGATGCGGGCGGTTTTGGTGATGTGGTGGTTCTCGCCGTCGATCGTCACGAGGCCTTCGGGCGCGTCGAACGTGACGCCGCCGGCGTTGTCCTGAATCGCCTTGGTCTCGAACGACTTCGCCTTCTCGACGGTGTTCTTCCACAGGTACACCGAGGTGTAGGCGGCTTCCATCGGGTCCGACGTCGGCTTGTTCGCGCCGTAGGCCTTCTTGTAGGCGTCGACGAACTTCTTGTTCACCGGGGTGTCGATGGTCTGGTAGTAGTTCCAGGCCGTCAGCTGCCCCGTGATGTTCTGCACGCCGATGCCGCCGACCTCTTCCTCGGCGATGGACACCGACACGACCGGCATCTGCTGCGGGGTCAGGCCGACGTTCTTGTACTCGCGGAAGAACGCGACGTTCGAATCGCCGTTGAGGGTGTTGAACACGGCGTCGGCGTCAGCGGTGCGGACCTTGTTGACGATGGTCGAGAAGTCCGTCGAACCCAGCGGCGTGTAGTCCTCGCCCTTGATCTCGATGCCGTTGGCGCCCGCGTAGGCCTTGATGATGCGGTTGGCCGTCTGGGGGAACACGTAGTCGCTGCCCACCAGGTAGAGCGACTTGACGCCCTTCTCCTTGAGGTAGTCCAGCGCAGGCACGATCTGCTGGTTGGTGGTGGCGCCGGTGTAGAAGATGTTCGGCGACGATTCCAGGCCCTCGTACTGCACCGGGTAGTAGAGCAGCGAGTTGTTGGACTCGAAGACGGGCAGCATGGCCTTGCGGCTGGAGGAGGTCCACCCGCCGAACACCGCGGCCACGCAGTCGCTGCTGATGAGCTTTTCGGCCTTCTCGGCGAACACGGTGGGTTCGGACGCGCCGTCCTCGCCGACGAGCTGGATCTGCTTGCCCATCACCCCGCCGGCGGCGTTGATCTCGTCGACGGCCAGCTTGATGGAGTCACGGACCGTGACCTCGGAAATCGCCATCGTGCCCGACAGTGAGTTCAGCGATCCGACCTTGATGGTGGACCCGGAGGTGTCCACGCACGACGCCGCATTTGCTGAATCTGACTCACTCGCCTTGCTTCCACAGCCTGCTACCAGCAAGCTGACCGCCGCGACGATGCTCCCCGCGGCGAGCGCGGTGCGCCGGGACGGGTGGCGCCGAGGATGCTCCATAGAGGGCCTTTCTGATGGTCGACAGTGTTTACCCGGGTTCACCTGCGCAGAACATGCAGTGTCGCCATGGGTGGGCGACGGGTGAACGCGGGATTGTCGACACGGGTCGGTGTCGATTCCGGACGTTAGAGCGCCCGTGTTTCTGTCAAATGTCTGTGTGTGACGGCACGGTTAACCTGTTGGCTGGCGCGGGAGTTGGTTTGCCGTTCACCGGCTATGGGGCCACACCGAGCGAAGGCCGGTAACGGTTGGGTACCGTCGGGCGATGTGATCGACATGCGAACAGCTACAGCCAAGGTTGGGGTGTCCCTGATGGTCGCGGCCGCGTCCGTGCTCGGGTCCACCGCGGTGAGTCCCGGTGTCGCCAGTGCGCAGCCGGCCGGTCATCAGGTGCGTTACACGATCAGCACCGCCGGCCCGTACCAGTTCGACGTGACGTATCTGGTGAACCAGCCGACGGACAAGGCGGCCTACAACGCCGACGCCTACGCCTACATCAAGCGCGATTCCGTCACCATCGCACCCGGACAGCCGTGGACGTTCGAGACCACGCTGAGCGATCCGCAGTGGGCGTACGTGTGGGCGAGCAGCACCACCAAGGGCGGGCAGGCGGCGCCTAATGCGCACTGCGAGGTCGCCGTCGACGGGCAGATCGTGATCCAGGGCGATCACCCCTACAGCCCGCTGTGCCAGGGCGCCCAGTGGTGAGCTAACCCGTTCGCTGCTCGGTCAGTCCGCGCAGCGCCTCGGGCAGAGCTCCGCTGTGTAGCACGCCGAGCCGCTGGGTGGCGCGGGTCAGTGCCACGTACAGGTCAGCGGCCCCGCGCGGGCCGTCGGCCATGATCGTCTCCGGGGAGACGACGAGCACCGCGTCGTACTCCAGCCCCTTGGTGTCCGCGGGTGCGACCGCGCCCGGGGTGCCGGGCGGACCGATGACCACGCTGGTGCCTTCCATTGCCGCCTCGGTGCGCACGAATTCTTCGATGGCAGAAGTCAGTTGGTCCTCGGTGACGCGGCGTGACCACGGCGCCACCCCGCACGAGCGGACCGATTCGGGCGGTGTCACATCCGGGGCGAACTCGGCGAGCACCGCGGCGGCGACGGCCATGATCTCGCTCGGGGTGCGGTAGTTCGTCAGCAGCGGGCGGTACAGCCACCGCTGGTTGACATACGGCTCGAGCATCGACTGCCAGGACGTCACGCCGGCGGCGGAGCGGCGCTGGGCCAGATCCCCGACGATCGTGAACGACCGGCGCGGGCAACGCCGCATCAGCACCCGCCACTCCATCGCGGAGAGCTCTTGGGCTTCGTCGACCACGACGTGCCCGTACGTCCAATCCCGATCTGCGGCAGCACGTTCGGCGAGGTCGCGGGTGTCGCGTTGTTCGAAGCGCTCGGCGAGCTCTTCGGCCGCGATCACGTCGGAAGCCAGCAGCTGGTCCTCGTCGTCCATGAGGTCCTCGCGGCCGATCATCAGGTCCAGCACCCCGGCGGCGTAGGCGGCTTCCTCGCGGCGATCCTTCTCCGCGGCCGCCTCGGCCTTCTTGTCGCGACCCAGCAGGTCGACCAGTTCATCGAGCAGCGGCACGTCGGACACCGTCCACGCCTGCCCATCGGTGCGCAGCAGGATCGGGTCAGCGCCGGCAGCACTCAGCCGCTCAGGGGACGAATACAGCTCGGCCAGAAGCATTTCGGGTGTCAGCATCGGCCACAGCCGGTCGAGCGCCGCGGCGAAGCCGGCGTGATCGTCGAGTTCCTCGACCAGTTCCGAGCGCAGGTGCTCCCACGCGTTGCGGTCCTCTCGGGTCAACCAACCCTTGCCGATCTTGGCGATCGCGCGTTCGGTCAGCGCCCACGTCAGCACGTCGGCGAACACCGCCCTGGCGTCGTTGTGGGTTTTTCCGCTGGCGCGGGCCTCGTCGACGGCCCACTGCGCGATGTCCGGGTCGATGCGCACGGAGACATCGGCCAAGTCGATCGGGATCGGCTCGGCCGGAACGCGCTGCCGGTCGGCGACGGCCGCCGTGAGCACCTTCAGCATGTCGAGGGCGCCCTTCACCCGGGTGACATCGGGGGTGTCCCGGGCGGCGACCCCCAGTCCCGGATACAGGTCGCCGGTGGTCATGAACACGACATTGGTCTCACCCAGGGACGGCAGCACACGCCCGACGTGGTCCAGGAACGCCGCGTTGGGGCCGACGACGAGAACGCCGTGGCTCTCCATGCGTTTGCGCTGGGTGTAGAGCAGGTAGGCCACCCGGTGCAGCGCGACGACGGTCTTGCCGGTGCCCGGGCCGCCTTCGATGACCAGCACCCCGGCGTGGTCGAGACGGATGATCTCGTCCTGCTCGGCCTGGATGGTGGCGACGATGTCGCGCATGCCCTCACCGCGCGGCGCGTTGACCGCGGCGAGGAGCGCCGCGTCGCCGGTGCCCCGGCCGTCGAGATCTTCTGCGGCGTCAGGGCGGCCGAGGATCTCGTCGGTGAAGTCGAGCACACGGCGGCCCATGGTGTGGAACTGGCGGCGACGCCGCATGTTCTCCGGCGACGCACCGGTGGCGACGTAGAACGCGCGGGCGGCCGGCGCCCGCCAGTCGACGAGCAGCGAGGTGAAGTCATCCGCCTCGTCGAGGATGCCGATGCGTCCGACGTAGATCGTCTCCCCGTCGATGCTGTCGAGCCGGCCGAAGCACAGGCCGCTGTCGGCGACGTTGAGCCGGGCCATCTGTCGCGCCAGTGCGCGCACCTCGGCATCGCGTTCGACGAGGGTGCCGCCGGTGCCCCGCAGGGCGCCGCGGTAGCGGTCCCTGACCCGGATGCGTTCGGCATCGAGGCGGTCGTAGAGCGTGGCGACATAGCGCTGTTCGGAGGCGAGTTCGGTGTTGTAGCCGTCAGTCGACATGGTGCCAACCACGCTACTTGCTTGACACTGGTTCGAACATGTGTTCGCATGGTGGTATGCGGTGGTCCGGTCAGAGCATCGATGTCGACGACGGAGCTCTTCCCGGTCTGCAGCGGCTCGGTCTGGTCCGCAGCGTGCGGACACCGGAGTTCCAGGGCATCACGTTTCACGAGGTACTGTGCAAGTCGGCGCTGAACAAGGTGCCCGCGGCCTCGATGCTGCCGTTCCAATACACCGTCAACGGCTACCGCGGCTGCTCGCATGCCTGCCGGTACTGCTTCGCACGCCCGACGCACGAGTACCTGGATTTCGACAGCGGCCAGGACTTCGACTCCCAGGTCGTCGTCAAGACCAACGTGGCCGAGGTGTTGCGGCGCGAACTGCGCCGCCCCTCGTGGACGCACGAGACCGTCGCGCTGGGCACCAACACCGATCCCTACCAGCGGGCGGAGGGGCGGTATGCGCTGATGCCGGGCATCATCGGCGCGCTCACCGACTCGGGCACCCCGTTCTCCATCCTCACCAAGGGCACGCTGCTGCGCCGCGATCTGCCGCTGCTCACCGACGCGATGCGGCGCGTCGACGTCAGTGTCGCGGTGTCCCTCGCGGTCGGAGATCCGGTGCTGCACAGCGCGATCGAGCCCGGGACGCCGACGCCGCAGGCGCGGCTCGGGTTGATCTCGGCGATTCGAGAGGCGGGCCTTCCCTGCCATGTGATGGTGGCCCCGGTGCTGCCGCGGCTGACCGATTCGGTGGCTCATCTCGACGACCTGCTCGGCCGGATTGCGGCGGCGGGTGCGACGAGCGTGACGGTCTTCGGTCTGCATCTGCGCGGCAGCACCCGCGGCTGGTTCATGGACTGGCTGGCGGCCACCTACCCGGATCTGGTCGGCGAGTATCGGCAGCTGTACCGGCGCGGCGCCTATCTGCCGGCCGACTATCGGGCGATGCTCGCGCAGCGCGCCGCCCCGCTGGTCGCGAAATACGGTTTGGGGCCGGGCCGTTCGTTTCGGCAAACCGGCCCGCGCCGACCCGCGCCAGCGCCGGCACTCCCGGCCCAGCCGGCGTTGTTCTGATCCTCAGTCGAGGAGCGCTGAGCGCAGGACGTCGAGCGGCAGCCCGCCCAGGTCCAACGCTCGCCGGTGAAACTCCTTGAGCGGCACGCCCTTTTCCGTCACCGTGTCCCGCAGTTCCTGCCAGATCCGCTGACCGATCGCGTACGACGGCGCCTGACCCGGCCACCCCAGGTAGCGGTCCAGTTCGAAGCGCAGGTTCTCCTCGGCCATCGCGCTGTGGGACTGCAGGAACGTCCACGCCCGGGCGGCATCCCAGGTGCCGCCGTCCGGCGCGGTCAGCCCGCAGTGCACACCGATGTCGATCACCACACGCGCGGCTCGGAAGCGTTGCGCGTCGAGCATGCCCATCCGGTTGCCTGCGTCGTCGAGCCACCCCAGTTCGGCCATCAACCGTTCGGCGTACAGCGCCCAGCCTTCGCCGTGCCCGGAGACCCAACAGCCGAGCCGGCGCCACCGGTTGAGTTCGTCGGCCAACACGACGGCGCGCCCGATCTGCAGATGATGACCGGGAACCCCCTCGTGGAAAACGGTGGTCATCTCCTGCCAGGTGTGGAACGTGCGCACGCCGGCGGGCACCGACCACCACATCCGGCCCGGGCGGGTCAGGTCCTCGGAGGGGCCGGTGTAGTAGATGCCGCCGGTGTTCGTCGGCGCGATACGGCACTCCAGCCGGCGCAGCGGCGGCGCGATCTCGAAATGCGTGTCCGCCAGTGCGTCGACGGCTCGGTCGGACAGGTCCTGCATCCACTGCGCCAGCGCCTCGGTGCCGTGCACCAGATACCGTTCCTCGTCATCGAGCCGCCGCAGCGCCTCGCTCGCGCTCGCCCCCGGATACAGCCGGTTGGCGATCGAATCCTGTTCGGCGACAATCGAGCTCAACTGGTCCAGGCCCCAGGCGTAGGCCTCGTCGAGGTCCACGGAGGCGCCGAGGAACGAGCGGGACAGCATCGCGTAGTCGTCGCGACCGCAGGCGTCGACCTCGCGGGCGTGGGGGCCGATCTCCTCGCGGAACACTCCGACCAGCGCGGCGTAGGCGTTGGCGGCGTCCTCGGCGCAGCGGCGCAACTCGGCGTGCAGCGTCAGATCGTCGGGCACCGCGTCGGCGACCATGTCCAGGTAGAGGCGCTGGATCTGGCCGGACTGGGCGATGCCGCGGCGGATCTGGCGCGCCGCGGGTGCGCGGCCCGTCGACACCGCCGCGCGCAGCGCGTCGGCGTATCCCGACACGCGCTCGGGCACCCGCGCCAGGCGCCGGGCGATCGTGGCCCAGTCGTCGGCGGTGTCGGTCGGCATCAGGTCGAACACGTCGCGCATCGTCTGCAGCGGTGAGGCGATCACGTTGAGTTCGCCGACATCGAGACCCGCGTCGTGCAGGTCGACCAGCACGGTGAGGCGTTCGGTCAGTGCGGCGGCGGTCACCACGTCGGCGTCGTCAGCCGGTGCGGTACCGGCCAGCTCACGCAGCCCGGCGCGCGCGGCGTCGGCGCGGGCCGCGCAGCCGTCGGGGGAGTAGTCGGTGACCTGGTCGTCGAAGCCGGCGATGCCGACCTCCGTTGCACCGCAGGGGTCCAATTGCGCCCAGGTGTCCAGATAGCGTTCGGCGACGGCGTCGACGGCCGTGGCTGCCCTACCCAAGGTCGCGGGCCGCGAACGTGTCGCACTGGGCGGGGTCACCGGTCTGGTAGCCGGTGGTGAACCACTTCTGCCGCTGCTCGGAGGAGCCGTGGGTCCAGGATTCGGGGTTGACGCGCCCGGTCGCGGACTCCTGGATCCGGTCGTCACCGACGGATGCCGCCGCGGAGAGGGCATCGGCGATGTCCTTGTCGCTCAACGGCTCCAAGAACGGCACCCCGGTGCCCTCCTGCTTGGTGATCGCCGCGAAGTGCGCCCAGACGCCCGCGTAGCAGTCGGCCTGCAACTCGGTGCGCACCCCGGCGCCGGTGGCGCCCTGCGGGTCCTGCTGGGCCCGGCCCAGCACGCCCTCGAGATTCTGGACGTGGTGGCCGAATTCGTGGGCGACGACGTACTCCTGGGCCAGCGGCCCTCCGCTGGAACCGAATTGGGTGGTCAGCACGTCGAAGAAGTCGGTGTCGAAGTACGCGGTCTGATCCACCGGGCAGTAGAACGGCCCCACGTCGCTGGTGGCCGGACCGCACCCCGTGTCGACCTGTCCGGTGAACAGGCGCACTTTCGGACGGGTGTAGCCCGGCATCAGCTGGGCCCACACACCGTCGACGGAGTTGCCGGTGGCGATCACCCGGCACTGCACGATCGCGTTCGCGTCGGCGCCGGTCTTGCACTGGCTCGTGTCGAAGCCCGGGGTGTCGGCGGTCTGCGGGCCGGCCTGCTGCTGCGGTACCACCGAGCTGGGATCGACCCCGAGGAACAGCGCCACGACGACGATCAGCAGGCCGCCCAGGCCGCCGCCGACGGCGATACCCCGGCCGGGACCGCGACCACCCCCGCTGGTCGACGTGGTGCTGGTATCGATCTGCATGCCCTCGTTGAAGGTCATGGCCCCACCTCGCTTCGCCGCCGGGCCCGGATGCCGGGCCCGTCAAGAATCGCACACTACGATTCGCGTTGTGGCAGTCGTCGCCGGACCATCCACCGTCGTGCGTACCTCGCTGGGTGAGCTGCGCGGCGACATCGAGGGCGGCATCGGGGTGTGGCGCGGCGTGCCGTACGCGCAGCAGCCGATCGGGCCGCGGCGGTTCCTGGCTCCGGCGCCACCGATGCCGTGGGACGGGGTGCGCGATGCTCTCGAGCATGGGCCGCTGCCGCCGCAGACCACGTCGTTCGTCGGGGGCGGCCGCGACGATCCCAAGGTCCGCGACGAGGCCTGCCTGACGGTGACGGTCTGGTCGCCGGACACCACCGCCGCGCTGCCGGTGATGGTGTGGATTCCCGGCGGGGCATTCGTCTACGGCGCCGGGCAGTTCCAGCTCTACAACGGGTCGCGCCTGGCGGCCAACGGCAACGTCGTCGTCGTCAACGTGACCTACCGGATCGGCGTGTTCGGTGGTCTCGAGCTCGGGGATCTGGGTCCGGGTTTCGACGACAACCTGGCACTGCGCGATCAACTCGCTGCGCTGCGCTGGGTGCGCGAGCACATCGCGTCGTTCGGAGGAGATCCGGATCGCGTCACGGTGTTCGGGGAGTCGGCCGGAGCGACGTCGGTGCTGGCACTGCTCGCCTGTCCGCAGGCGAGCGGGTTGTTCCACCGCGCGATCGCGCAGAGCCCCGCCTTGCCGCTGATCGCCGACCGGGCGTTACGTGCGGAGCGGGCCCGCGATTTCCTCGGCCACCTCGGTGTGCCGGCGGCCGAGGTGGCCGAACTGCCGCAGCGGCAGCTGCGCCGCGCCGCCGGTCAGGTGCAGCTGGCGAGCGCGGCGCAGACGCCCATGTTGGCCTACGGGCTCACGCACGGCACCGAGCTGCTGCCCCGCCATCCGATTGACGCGGCCCGCGCCGGCGAGATCGCCCGCGTACCGCTGATCATCGGCACCAACAGCCACGAGGCCACGATGTTCGCCTGGACCCGGCCGCCGATGCTGCCCACCACGAAGGAGTCGGTGCACGCCTACTTCGACCGGGTCGGCCCCGACGTCAAAAATTCTGTGCTGCAAGCATATCCGCGCTATCCGCGGCGCAGCGCCCTCATCGCCATCGGCTCCGACGTGATGTTCGGCGGGCCCGCCTGGGCATTCGCAGACGCCTACAGCTCACGCGCGCCGGCCCGGATGTACCGGTTCGACCACGCAGGGCTGAGCCTGCGCCTGCTCGGCCTCGGCGCCACTCACGGCAGCGAGATCGTGCACGTACAGCACAGCTACGCGTCCTTCATCGGACGCAAGCTGCATCCGCTCGGGCGGCGCTTCCCGCCGTCGGTGGGCGTCCGCATGCAACGCACCTGGCTGGACTTCGCCTGCAGCGATCGCGTCCACGACGAGGCGAACTGGCCTCTCTACGACGTCGAGCATCGTCGGACCCGCCTGATCGCCACGCGACGGGACGCGGTCGAGGAAGACCCGGATCGAGTGCGCCGCAGCGCATGGGCCCGCATCTACTGACGGGCGAACCGCTCGTCGGTGTAGCGCCGCAGCTCGTTCAGGAAGCGCTGGCACATCCGGTTCATCACCGGCGCGCCCAGCGTCAGTCCGGCCCGTCCGGCGAGGTTCGCGGGCTGCAGCGCCATGATCCAGGTCAGGTGGCACCCCCGCGATGTCGGCACCACGCGATAGTCCTCGGCGAACGCCGCCATGGCGGACGTGCTGATCTCGTTGAAGCGAAAAGCCATGCGTTCGAAGGTGTCCCAGGCCAGGAACTCCTCCTTGCCGCTGAGCCCACCGCGCATCTCGACGGTGCGGGTGGTGCCGACGCCGCGCGGTGGCGGGCTGGTCCAGGTGACCTTGGTGATCACCGTGGCCCAGTGCGGCCAGGAGTTCTCGTCGGCCAGCACCTCGAACAACTGCTCCGGAGTGATCGCGAGGTCGACCGTGCTGACGATGCGGTAGGGCGCGGAGTCCAGGAACTCGAGGCCGACGCGTTCGCAGGCGTGCATAGCCAGCACCTTAGTCAGGCCGGAAGACCCCACCTCTAGACTGGTTTGTCGATCATCACCGTCTTTGAGGAGTACTTCGTGCTGCGTACCCGCACCGCCGGATCGTTGCGTGCCGCCGACGCCGGTCAGACGGTCACGCTGGCCGGATGGGTGGCGCGCCGCCGGGACCACGGCGGCGTGATCTTCATCGACTTGCGTGACTCATCAGGCGTTGCCCAGGTGGTGTTCCGGGACGGGGCGGTCCTCGAGCAGGCGCACCGGCTGCGCTCGGAGTTCTGCGTTGCCGTCACCGGCGTCGTCGAGATCCGGCCCGAGGGCAATGCCAACGCCGAGATCGCCACCGGCGAGGTCGAGGTCAACGCGACGTCGTTGACGGTGCTGGGGGAGAGCGCACCGCTGCCGTTCCAGCTCGACGAGACCGCCGGCGAGGAAGCGCGCCTGAAGTACCGCTATCTGGACCTGCGCCGCGAGGGCCCGGGGCAGGCAATCCGCCTGCGCTCCAGGGTGAATGCCGCCGCCCGCGGAGTCCTTGCTGACCACGACTTCGTCGAGATCGAGACGCCGACGCTGACCCGCTCGACCCCCGAGGGTGCCCGCGACTTCCTGGTGCCCGCCCGCCTGCAGCCTGGGTCCTTCTACGCGCTGCCGCAGAGCCCGCAGCTGTTCAAACAGCTGCTGATGGTCGCGGGCATGGAGCGCTACTACCAGATCGCGCGCTGCTACCGCGACGAGGACTTCCGCGCCGACCGCCAGCCCGAGTTCACCCAGCTCGACATGGAGATGAGCTTCGTCGAGGCCGACGACGTGATGGCGGTGTCCGAAGAGGTGCTGCGGGCGCTGTGGGCGCTGATCGGCTACGACCTGCCGACTCCGCTGCCGCGGATCAGCTACGCCGAGGCGATGCGGCGGTTCGGCAGCGACAAGCCCGACCTGCGGTTCGGGGTGGAGCTCGTGGAGTGCACCGAGTACTTCGCCGACACGCCGTTCCGGGTGTTCCAGGCCCCCTACGTGGGTGCGGTGGTGATGCCGGGCGGAGCCGCGCAGCCGCGGCGCACGCTCGACGGCTGGCAGGAGTTCGCCAAGCAGCGTGGCCACAAGGGGCTGGCCTACGTGTTGGTCGGCGATGACGGGGAGCTGTCCGGTCCGGTCGCCAAGAACCTGTCCGAGACCGAACGTGCCGGCCTGGCCGCCCATGTCGGCGCGAATCCCGGTGACTGCGTGTTCTTCGCCGCGGGTACGCCGAAGGCGGCGCGGGCGCTGCTGGGCGCCACCCGCATCGAGATCGCCAAGCGTCTCGACATGATCGATCCGAGCGCGTGGGCGTTCACCTGGGTGGTGGACTGGCCGCTGTTCGAGCCGGCCGACGACGCGACCGCATCCGGTGACGTCGCCGTCGGGTCGGGCGCCTGGACCGCGGTGCACCACGCGTTCACCGCGCCCACGCCTGAATCCGAGGCGACGTTCGACACCGATCCGGGCTCGGCGTTGGCCAACGCCTACGACATCGTCTGCAACGGCAACGAGATCGGCGGCGGCTCGATCCGTATCCACCGCCGCGACATCCAGGAGCGGGTGTTCGCGATGATGGGCATCGACCACGACGAGGCCGCCGACAAGTTCGGATTCCTGTTGGACGCCTTCACTTTCGGCGCGCCGCCGCACGGCGGTATCGCGTTCGGCTGGGACCGGATCGTCGCGCTGCTCGCCGGGGTGGACTCGATTCGCGAAGTGATCGCGTTCCCGAAGTCCGGCGGTGGGGTCGACCCGCTGACCGATGCGCCCGCGCCGATCACGCCGCAGCAGCGCAAGGAATCCGGCATCGACGCCAAGCCGGAGTCCAAGTAGCGGTCACTCGAGGCCGGCGCGTCCGGCGAGTCCCCTGAATTGTTGGGTCACGGCGCTCAGGTCGGGCACCGGTGTGGTCGGGCCCGCGGCCTCCATGGCCGGCGGTCTGGCGATCCGCTGCCCCCGGGCAATGACAGCGGCCTGCTTCGGTGTGCCCGAACGCACGTTCAGGCTCCCGTCTTCGCCGCCGATCAGCGGGGCGGGTCCGAACACTTGCCCTCCGTACTCGTCGCTCGGCGGTTCGGCCCGACGGTTCGGCGGCCATGGTGACGCGGACGCTCTGGACGATCTGCTGGCGCTGGAATCGTCGGGTGGGACGGGCTCTCCGCGCCGTGGCGGAGATTCGGCGTGGGCCGAGCCGTCCTCGGTGGGCGCGGACTCCCGGCTCCCCGGTTCGCGGCTGACAGTCCCCACTGACTGCTCCAGGTAGTTGCGCCAGGCGTGGATGTAGCCGAACAGCTGATGCGTGGGATCGGCTGAGGGAGGTGCCGGCGGAAATCCGAGTGGCATCGCCGGGCTCGGCCCGATGCTCGGCCCGAGGTTCGGGACGGTGGAAGCCAGCGCTGCCAGTGCGTCGAGCAGTTGGCGCCAGGCCTGCAGATGGGCCTGCAGCTGGTGGTTGTCGTCGGCCGGCACGGTCATGTTCGACCTCCAAAGGGTGCGATCAGGGTGTCCAGTGGGTGTGGCAGCGATTGCTGAAAGTATTGCGAATCGAGGATGCGCAGCGGCCGGGTATCGGCAGGTTCGCGGTTCTCGATGTCGAAGATGTAGCAGTAGTCGCCGGCCGGTGTCGGCATGCGGACCGGACTCGACAACCCCTGGTCGAGGAAGCCGTACGGGAACCGCCACGGCAGCGTGGTGTGTTCCCGCTCGTCCACTCCGCCCGATTCGACCCACACGTAGTGGTCCAGGATCGCGTTCACCGCGTGCCGGGCCGACTCGCACGCCGCTTCCATCGACGTCAATCGCGTGAACGTGCGGTTCCACGTGCCCGCGAACACCACCGAGTTGTGATGGACCTGGTAGCCCCCGTGACGCGCCTGCCACACATGCCGTGTCTCCACGTCTGCGCACCAGTCGCTGTAGGCGAACTCGTAGACGATGGACGTCCCGTGCGGATTCCACGGATCGCCACCGGGACGGTTCTCCCAGTCGCCGACGATGGGCACCAGATACGGGGTTTCGTTGCCCACCACGCGGCCGGCGCTCTGACCGGGCCGGGCTGTGCGGAGCCCTCGATCGAGGGCGTACCAGACCGGCCGCGGGAGCAACGCGTCCGGCCCGTTGGCGGCGTCGTTGGTCAGGGCCGTGGTCAATTGCCGCCAGACTTCGGCGGCGATCTCGTCCGGTGTGCAGTCGCGCGCCGTCTTTCCGCGGCCCAGCTCGTCGACGAGATACGTGGACGGGGTGTTGAAATCGGCTATGTCGACCGACATCACGGAGATGTGGCCGTCGCGCGACAACTGCGGCTGCTTCTCCCAGAGGCCCTGCTGGTTGATCGAGGACAGGCCCCACTCCGAGCCGGCGTAGTACATGTGTCCGCGCAGCAACTGGAACTCGGTGTCGAAGTAGAACTGGATCCCCGTCATGGTCTGGAACCGGTCCCACGGCACTCGGCCCACCTCGTCGATCAGATAGGGGTTCCGGCGGTGTGGCGGGCGCGTCTGCTGGGGTTGGAGCGGCTCCTCAGGTGGCGGAACCGAAGTGGCGAAGCCGTCCAGCCCTGCCACCGTTCCGCCGGTACCGGCGTCGCGCAACGACGACGTGAGCCATTCCGCCGCAGGCGCATCCACCGCGACGACGGTGTAGTCGGGGGCCAGTCGTGTGCCGTCGGTCAACCTGATTCGAACCCGCGCCCGCAGATGAGCAGGCTGGGTGAGGTCGATCGCGGGCGGTTCCAGATCCTCGGCGCCCGCATGCACGAATCGAACCCCGAGGCAGAGAAGATGCCGGTACCAATGGTCGAACCACGCCTCACTCGTCGGTCCGTTGAGGACCCCGTCGGCCTTGTCGTCGTGGCGATCCATGTTCAGGAATAGCTGCAGATAGCTGACGATGTTGGTGCGCGCGTCACCCCAATTCGGGTCGAAGGCAACGAGCACCCGGGGCATGTCGCGAAGCATGCGGTCGAAGTCGGGGGAGTAGGTGTACTGCGGCTGGCCGGTGCTGTCCTTGCCGACGAAGAAGTCGTAGCTCGATACGTTCTCCAGTTCAGCGCCGCGCCGCAGCGGGCTGGTGACGAGGAAACGGAGGAGTCGGCTCTGGAAATACGCGATGTCCTCGGCGGGCAAGCCGAGCTTCCTGAGCTGAGCGACGACGCTGAAGAACTCGGCCAGGCTGCGCGGTCGTTCCCGCGGGAAGACGAGCGAGGGTTGGCCGGGAACCGTTGTGCCCTGGGTGATCACCCGGCGGACGTTGTCCATCACGGTCCGCGAGGTGCACTGCCACCGGGACATCTGCGCATCGGCACACTCGTAGACGGGGATTCGTTGAAGCAGATCCCAGATGTGGAGGTAATACGCGGGGAAGAACCGGAAACCATGCTCACCGGCCACTGCACACCCCGGTGGTTGTGCGGTGCCCCGTCGACCGGGGAACGGCCTCAGTTCCGCGGGGCTGCCATCGTGGGTGCCCGCTGTCGAGAACTGCGATGCGGCAAGTCCTCCGAGTTTGACCGGCGGATGCATGCCCGGCGGCGCGGTCGCGAGCCCGTTGCGCTCGTCCTCGCGGTACTCGTAGACCGTGACGTCGAAGCCGCGTAGGGCCAATTCGTGGGCGGCGGTCAGACCAGCGATGCCCGCGCCGAGCACCGCGACCGTGGGACGCTGGTCGTGCGACGCCGGTGTGGTGATCGGCCGTGTCATGTCGGGTCCGCCCGCAACGCGTCGATCAACTCGGACTGCGCGGGAGCGCGCGCGGCGGCGTGGACGTAGGCGCGCAGCGTGTCGTGAGTGCGCGCAACGTCGTTCAACGATCCTCTGACGTCCACGGTGCCGATGTCGATGGCATCCTGCAGGCTCGTTTCAGCGTCGAGGACGGCGACGATGACGGCTCGGCTGGTGGCGATCCGGACATTCGCGCGCGCCGGTCCGTCAGCGACGGTCAGTCGGCCGCCGCCGATCAGCGAGAACCGTTCGCCGTCCACCTCGAGTGCGACCACGAGTGGTCCGAGTGCGTCCGCCATGAGTCGATAGCTGGCTGGAACCGCCTCGGCGAGGTGCTCCACCGACCGGCGCAACAGAGACGAGACCGGTTCAGCCATAGAGAAACTCGAATACCGCAGCACCGTCGAAATCCATGCGCTGATCGCCGACGTTGCCTGTGACACGCGCGGTGCCGCCGGCCTCGCAGAGAACCGTGCACGCGTCGAGCGCAACGTCGGACGGATGAGCCAGTCGCGCGTAGGAGGTGGGGTGGACGTCGGCGTGCACGGTGTCGCCGTGACGCTCCGCAAAGATCTCCAGGCGTTCGGGCACGCCCGGCACCCTGCCGTCGACGACGAGGCCCAATGCTGGCGGCAGCGTGCAGTCGGGCGGGCGCGACAGCGCGCCGTGAACCCGGGTGGTGACCGCGGAGCGCAGCAGCATCGCGGCAGGTTCGTCCCGGTGCCATACGTACACCGCTTGGGAGGTGAACCGCAGACGCCGTCGATCGGTCATCTGCAGCATTACGATCGACCATGGGTTGTCGCGCTCCGTGGGCACGATCGTGCCCCAGGTCCAGCCGAAATCACCGCCCCATCGGAAGCGTCCCCAATTGTGGTCGTGGTAGGCGAGGTCATCGTCGAAGACCATGTCGCGGCCGTCGATGTGGAGCCGGCCCGCCGCGTGGAGGCGCGGCACGAACAGCCAACTCATCCGGCCCTCACCGACCGCCTGGTTGTTGACCACGAACGGTCGGCTTCTGGGGGTGAACGTCAGCTGTCCGTGAATTCTGCTGCGGGGTAGGTCGAGTGACACCTGGTAGCCGTCAGGGGTCACTCGCACGCCGTTGGTTCCGATCGTCAGCTCGCCGAGATCGGGGGATACCTGCACCGACGATGCGTCGAAGCGTTCGACGGCTCCGGTCCACCGTCGATCGAGGGCGATGACGATCATTCTGGACGAAAAGTCGCCGCTGAGGCTGAAGTTGATGAGCACATGGCAGTCCGGTCCATGGACGATGAAGTGCTGCCATTCCTTGTAATCACTCGGATCCGCTCGGGCCAGCAACGGCGCGCGGATGAAGTCGCTGCGCGAGAGTGTCGCCGTCACCGCAGCCACCTCGTGGGTTCCCGCACCGCCGGCATGTCGTCACCAGGCATCACAGAGGCGAGGTTCTCGATCGACCTGCCCAGGCTCGCGACCCCGACCAGCATGTGAACGAAGTCATCAGCCGCACTCAGGGTTTGGTGGCCAGTGTCAGATGCGAGCGCTTCGACCGCCTTGGCCGCCGCCACGACACCCATCAGGTAGCCGATGAGCGAGCTGTGTTCGGCGAGCGCCGGGCGGGGATCAGAGAGCGTCATGCGAAGCCTTCTGGCCGGAACCGGGACAGAACCGCATCGTCGAGGCCGTCGGCGACGACGGTGTCGGCGAACAGGGTCGCCCAGGCATCCGGCGGGCAACCCGGCTGCGCGGGACCGTCGAGCACGTTGAGGCTCACGGTCTCCCAGACCATCCGTAGGTTTTCGACCGCTTCCGATGACGCGAGTGCGTCGCGCAGCTGTGCTCCCTCCGGTGTCTCGGCGTAGCGGCGCCCCTGAGCGACGAGGACGTCGTGGACGTGGCGAGCGGCCGCCGGACTGCCGAGCACGGCGCGGCGCAGTCCGAGCAGCAGTTCGTAGGTGGTGCGGTGGGCGCCGGACTCCTCAGGCGGTTGCGGGTGCAGTCCTGGGGCCTGTTGCTCGACCAGATCCAGCACGGATTCGCGGACGCGTTCCAACTCGGCGAGCGCGGCGATCAGTTCCTCGGGTTTCACCGGGTCCGCCAGTGCACATAATCGACGACGCTGACAAGAGCGTCGCGGTGGTGGCTCGGCGGAAGCCAGTCGAGATCGGCGAGGATCGCGGCAGCTTCGCGTGCGTGGTGAGCGGCGACCTTCTTGGCGTGTTCCAGCGACCCCACGTCGACCATGAGTCGATGCAGCCACCGGATGTCGTCGAGTGTCTTGGGGTCCGAGACATGTTGTGCGCTCAGGTACATGCGGATGGATTCGCGGCCGCTGCCTGAGAGCTCACCGCGTCGCGCCAGCTTGTCCAGGAGTTCCAGCAGGCCGGATTCACTGTCGGTGGTCGGGCGACGCTTGGCCAGGATGTGAAGGGCGCGTTCCCGATCGAACGGGCGGGCGCGGCGCAACACATGCAGAAGCATCAACGTGCGCTTGCCCTCCCAGAGATCGCCGCCGATCTCCTTTCCGTAGACGTCGGGGTCGGCACGCAGATTGAGCAGGTCGTCGGTGATCTGGAACGCGGCCCCGAGGTGCCGGCCAAGGGCTTCCAGAGGCGCGAGTCGCCCGGCGCTCTCGCCGGCGGCGATCGCACCCACCTGAAGAGGCGTGATGAAGGAGTACCAGCTGGTCTTCAGTTCGACCATCGTGAGGTAATCCGAGTCGTCCAGGTGCCAGGCGTTGGATCGCACCCAGTCCAATTCGATCGCTTGGCCCTCGACCGTTCGGCGGGTCATGTGCGACACGGCACGCAGGACACGCAGGGCAGGACCCAGACCGATGCGCTCGACATTGTCGAGCAGGGGCTGCAGGGACAGCGACAGCATGGCGTCACCGACGTTGACGGCCACCGGGATGCCGTGGTCGATGTGGAGGGTGGGTTTGCCGCGCCGCCACCATGATTCGTCTTCGATGTCGTCGTGGATGAGGAAAGCGTTGTGATAGAGCTCGAGGGTGGCTGCAGTCGGCAGCACGGCGTCGAGGTGGCCGCCGAGGCCGAGACACATGGCGATGCTGAGCGAGGGACGTAACGCTTTGCCCCCGCGACGGGGGTAGTCGAGGACCAGCTCGTACAACCCCCCGACCGCGGGCTGGTCGGCCCCGAAGAGGCGACCGATCTCCGCGTCACAGGCCCCTTTGCACAGTTCGAGGTAATCGTCGAGCGAATTGCCGGCGCGTGGGGCCGCGGACGTATCCGGGTCGATCACTGTCATGGCGCGCTGAGCAAAACCAGGCCGCTTGAATCCTTGACTCGGAGAACAGCTTTCACGCGCACCGCAAGACGGAGCTTGTTGTCGCCGTTCTCCCCGACCACTTCCAGGCTCGGGGGTACCGTGACCGCGAGGTCCACCGGCTCTTCGCCGGGGGAGGCGTCTCCGGCGGCGCCCTGTGCTATGCGCTGACGGCGGCCCACGAGAACGGCTCGCGCGGGATCATTGTTTGCGATGGGGTTTTCGAGCTGCTCCACGCGATGCAACGAGCCGATGTTCGCCCCATCGAGCAGGGACTGGAGGATCGAATAGCCGCCGACGAACTTGCTCAGCACCTTCAGGCCGCTGGTATTGGTGAGCAGGCAACCTGGAGCGCGGAAGCCGCCCTGCTCGACGAGTACACGCGCATCGATGAGGCTGCCGAGGAGCGTGCCCTCGTCTGTGGTGTCGAGGATCTCCGGCGCGGAGTTGCCTGCCAGCGCCACGGCAACGTCCTGGTCGACTAGCGCTGCGAGGTCGCCAGCGCGTTTGATGGCGAGGTTGAGCAGCGCGGTGGGCGACGAGGAGGTCGCGGTGGCCAGAGTCACGTCGAAAGGGACGGACCAACCCGCTCCGACCGCGATCACGCCGGGCTGCGCGGCGTTGACATCGTCGGCCGGCACCTCGGTGCGCGACGGATCGCCGGTGTCCCAACGGGGAATCGACTGCCAGGCAACACAACAGTTCTCGAAGGTTTCCAGCACAGCCTGATTCGCCATGGCCAGCTGCTGCGCACTCAGATACATGTCTGCCCCCCTGTGAAAATCATCATGACACTCCAGATGACCGATGGATAGTGCTCACTTCTGCTGCAGCATCACGTCTTGGCCCGGACGCATCTCGCCGCGCGCCATCGCGTCGCAGTGCGCGAGGTGCAGAGGCGCCACCGGATCGTCCGGAAGCAACTCCTGACACCGGGTGAACGCTCGGTGGGCACCCTCGACCTCGCCGGAGTCGAACAGGGTGAACGCCTCGTCGTAGACGGCCTGAGCGGCACGCTTGGCAGATCTCACGGGGTCCGGATCATCGTCGTACACCTCGAAAATGGTCACCGGGCGGCGTCGGTTGACCACCATGACGCGCTCCATCCGGCGGATGTCGAAGCGATCCGAATCTGCCAGCCGCGCCTGCGTTGCATCGGACATCAGCACAGCGGATCCATAACGCTTCGTGAGGCTCTCGATGCGTGCCGCGAGATTCACCGCGTCACCGATCACCGTCAGAACCATGCGGTTCACGCCGCCGACCAATCCGACACCGACCATGCCGGTGTTGATTCCGATCCCCACTCGGAGCTCCTCTGAGCCGCGCGCCGCGCGTTCCTCGTTGTGTTCGCGCAACGCGCGCAGCATCGCCAGACCCGCCCGGAGAGCGTCGGATGGTGATTCGAAGATCGCGAGGATCTCGTCACCGCGGACGTCTTGGACCAAACCGTTGCAGCTGACGATGGGCAGCTCCACAGCGCGCAAAAAACCCATCGCGAGGTCGCCTGCCTCGTTGATGTCCATGTCCTCGAGCATCGTGGTGTAGCCGCGGATGTCGCTGATGAGCACGGTCATCTCCCGCTCGACCCGATGACCCGCGCGCACGCGGCGCAGATCGTCGATGTCGAGGATGCGCAGAACCTCATTGGGGACGAATCGGGATTGGGCATCGATGAGCGACTGCCGGTATTCGTCGGCTGCACGGAGCGCAGCCTCCAATTGGAGGTTCCACAGCGGTGCGGCGGCTTGAGCGCACAGGAAGGCGAGCGCCTCTCGTTCACCTGTGGTGAAGCGGTCGCCGGTCCTCTCGTGCTCGGCGTAGATGACGCCGACCAGGTTGCCGTGCAGTCGAATCGGCACGGCCAGCGCTCGATCCGACGCGTCAGATGCCTGTGGATCGTTGCTGCGAGCCGCCCGGTTGACGAGCTCGGCGTCCGACGGTTCGGCGCCAACCCCGGTGCGGACGCGGCCGTCGCGATACCACGCCCGCACCACGAGCGCCTCTGCCGGACCGGTCAGCAGGAGCACTGTGCCCGCACCCGTCGTGTCGGCCACCGACTGCAGGATGATGCGGTTCACGTCCTCTTCGGTTCCGGCTCCGGACAAGGCTCTCAGAAGTTGGTGTGCGACAACGGGGTCGACACCGGCTGTCGTCGATCGCACCAGCTCGCGGCCCAGCAGCCACGGGTGTTTGCGGGCGAGCCAGTCCGTCCTGACCGTGAGCCCGAGGCCTACCCACGTCTGGTACGCAGAGTGCAGCATGTGGTCCCGGAAGGTCGTACGGCCAGTCTCGGCATAGACGTCTGCCGCCTCCTCGTGGGCACGTGCGCTGATCATCGGCAGGTTGTGGTCCTGAGCGAGCTGGATGGCTTGATGCAGATGCCGTTCGGCGGCGTCGTACTTCCCGCGCGTCCGTGCCCACGCCCCCTCGACGAGAGCGTGTGCCGCTGCGTGGTTCTCCGGAACTCCATCGGCAGCCTTGCGGTACATCGCCAGCGTCCGCCGCACGAAGTGTGCGGTGGACCGACCCCGTGGGTTCTCGGCCATCATGCTCAGCGCGCCGATCATGTGCACGAGTGGAGCGATGACTGAGCCGACCATCCCGTCAGGGTGCGCCATGATCTCTTCGGTCGCCTCGACGGCGCCGGCGTGGTCGCCCGACCAGAAGTGCAGGCCCTGGCGGTTGATCGCCGCATTGTTGAGAATCACCTGCTCGCCCTCGCGTTCGGCCGCCGGCAGGACTTCGCGTTCGTCGTAACCGCTCTCACCGGCGAGCAACAGGACGTCATCGGACCGGCCCATCAGATTCAGGGCCATCTGCTGCATCGCCTGCAGGAGCCTTTTCGGCACGGGTAGCGAACGCACGTCGGGAATCAGAGAGCGGGCCAGCATGTCGATGTCACCCAACGGCGTGCCCGCCCAGAACGCCTGCGAGAGAAGCGTTGCGGCGAGGAATCCCGCGATTTCCTGGTCGCCCTGATCGAGAGCCGCCGTGACTGCCTCGCGCAGGTCCCCCAATCCGCTGCGCACCGGATGACGCCAGTGCCGGACGAAGCAGTAGTAGAGAAAGGTGGTCTCGGGAACTGCGGCTCGGTACTGCGGCCGCTGGGTGAGTGCCATCCCGGCTTCGCCGAACCGTTGCGCACCCACGGTGTCGCCCAGGATCACCAGCAGCAGAGCGTAATTGGCGAGTACGCGAGGAGATGACCGGGTGTGCCCGTGAGCGAGCATGAGTCCCAATTGCTTTCGGACCAGCAGCGGGAAGAGATTGGGCCGCACGTTGTACGACTCGTGGCAGAGGGTGACCGCCATGCGTTGCTTCTCCACCACGAGGGGATCGTCACACCGTGGCAGGGCCAACAGTTTCGCGTTGCTCCACCGGCTCATTGCCCACCGCATACGCAACACGGCATTGGCCATCCGGGGCTTGCCTGCGTCGGTGGGAATGGGCTCACCGAACTCGGACAGCGCGCGCAGCCCGGCGTCCATCGCCTCCTGTGGACGGTCCACCGCGAAGAGGCTCTTGACCCGCAAATAGGCCAGCCGCAGGTGGTCGGACGGCTCGGGCAGGTGCGGAGAGGCCTCGTCGAGCAGCGCGTGCAGCCCGGTGTAGTCACCCACCAGCAAGGACGCGTCGGCGGCATTGAGGTACAGCTCGCGGGTGGTGGCGAAGTGCGCGGTCCACCGATCGGCGCCGAGCAGCTCCAGACCGGCTCGGCAGTAGGTGAGCGCCAGGGGGAACGAGGCCTGCGCGCGCGCTCGAGCGGCGGCGCGTCCGAGCACGTCGGTGAACGTCAGCCGCTCCTCGTCGTTCTCGGGCAGGCTCAACCCCCCGATACCGAGATGGCGGGCGGCCTCGAACAACCGTGCATCGCCGAGGCCGGTCAGCCGGCGGCCGAGACGCAGGTGCGCCGCCCGCCGATCGTCGTCCGACATCCCGGCGCGGGCGGTCTCGGCCACCCGATCGTGGCAGAAGCGGTACCGGGCATCGCGGCGTATCGCGTTGCCGATTCGGCGACCGTGCTCGTCCAGCGCCTCGATCACCCGCAGTTCCATGCTCGACCACAGCGCGCGCGACACCACCTCGGCGGGCTGTCCGGCCGCGGCGATCGCGTCGGAGAGATCGAACTCGCCGCCGATGAACGCCAGGGCACCGAGAACGGCCCTGTCCATCGGACGCAGCAGTCGCAGATGGTTGCCCACGAACTCGGCCTCCGTGGCCGACACCTCGATCGACGCCAACACGCGCAGGTCCCACCCCGGCCGTCGACCGTCATCGGGCGGGATCAGGGCCCCGTCGTGTTGCGCGCGGTGCAGGAGCTGGCGAATCTGCAGCGGGTTGCCCCCGGTGCGGTGGTGGAACTCGGCGGCGACGTCGGCGAGTTCCGCGCCATCACCGGCCGCGGCGGCGAGCATTTCTTCGGTCTCGGTGACGCTCATCAGCGACAGGTCCACGATCGTGGCCGACGCGAAGTCCGCCTCAGCGTCGAACTCGCCCGTGCGATGGGTGCCGACGACGAGAACGTTGCGCGGCGCCACCGCCAGCAACTCCACGAGCAACAGCAGCGAATCTCGGTCGGCCCACTGCAGGTCGTCGACCGCCAACACCACGGTGCGGTACCGCGCGGTCACCGACACCAGTTGGATGGCCGCGCGGTGCAGGCGATGGCGTGCGTCGGCCGCATCGACATCGGGCACAGGTGCGGCCGGTCCGAGCGAGGCGGTCAGGCCGGGAACGAGTTCGGCGAGGACTCCGGGCAACGACGTCGAGACCTGCGTCAGGCTGGTCCGCCACCGGTCCCGTTCGGCGGCCGGCATCGCCTCCATGTTCTCTGCCAGCTCTTTCAGGGCATCGCCGAGTGCACTGTAGGGGGACGGCGCGCCCTCGCGGCAGCGACCGTAGGCGAAAATGCAGTCACGCGAGGCGACTTCGTCGCCGAAGGCCTGCAAGACCGTCGACTTGCCGACTCCGGGGGCGCCCCGCAGCAGGACGCAGGTGCCGCCGCGGCGCTCCGCATCTTCGACAGCGTCGCGCAACTCGGCGAGTTCGCGCCGTCTGCCGACGACGCGACCGTCGATGTCGAGCAACGGAACGTCCACGGTGCCGCGCCTCCTTGTCTGCGCAACCGGTTGCCTCATGCTATTGACACAGTCTCTGCATCGCAGGCCGATATGGTGCGCGTATGAGCGAGATCGACAAGACGAAGATGTACTCCGACACCGCGGCACTCGACGACTTCAACCGAAAGATCGTCGAGGAGTTCCGCGCCAACGGTGGCACGGTCGGTGGTCCGTTCGCAGGTGGCACGCTGCTGTTGCTGCACACCGTCGGCGCGAAGTCGGGGCAGCCGCGGCTCTCCCCTCTGGCGTATCTGACGATCGACGAGAAGATGATCATCGTCGGCTCGTATGCCGGGGCGCCCAACAACCCGGCGTGGGTGCACAACCTGCGGGCCAACCCGCGGGCTCGGATCGAGGTCGGCACCGAGACGTGGGACATGGTCGCGCGGGAACTGCCCGCCGACGAGCGTGACGCCATGTGGCCGAAGGTCGTCGAGTACTCCGAGGTGTTCGCCGGCTATCAGGCGAACACGTCGCGGACGATCCCGCTGTTCGAGCTGACGCGCCCTTAATCGACGCCGGGCAGCACACCCGCCGGCGTCCTCGTGAGCATTCTGGTGATCGCTTCGGCGAATTGCTCGCGCACGGGTGCACCGGACACCACCAGTCCGACCATGCTGAGCGAGCAGTGCGTGTGGCCGCGGGCTCGGATGTGGTCGACGGGAACGCCGGCCGCCGCCAGCGCCGCGGCGTAGGACTCGCCCTCGTCCCGCAGGACGTCGAATTCGTTGGTGACGAGGACCGCGGGCGGCAGACCGCGCAGGTCCGCCGCGCGCAGCGGCGCGATCCGCGGGTCGCACCGGTTCGGCGGGTCGCAGTACTGGTCGAAGAACCACCGCATCAGCGAGGCGTCCAGGTCGTAACCGGAACCGCACTCGGCATAGGACGTGCGGTTCGTGTCGGTGTCGGTCACCGGTGCGATGAGCGCCTGTCCCACGAGGGACGGTCCACCGGAGTCCCGCGCCACCTGGGTGACCACTGCGGCGAGACCCGCGCCCGCACTCCACCCGCTCACCACGATGCGTGTCGGGTCGCCACCGAGGTCTGCAGCGTGGTCGGCCACCCACGAGGCGGCGGCGACGGCGTCGTCGACGGCAGCCGGGAATCGGTCTTCGGGGGCGTGCCGGTAGTCCGCCGACACGACGACCGCCCCGGTGCGGACGCAGAGATCGCGGCACAGACCGTCGTCGGACGTCGAGTCGCCGAGCACCCACCCCCCGCCGTGGAAGTAGAGGACGACCGGGTGCGGGCCGGCGGACTGCGGTCGGTACAGGCGGTAGGCCATGTTCCCGGCCGGCCCCGGATACACGCCGTCGACGACGTCGGCCACCGCCGGGCCCGGGGGATACGTCGCGATGATCGCGCCCAACGTGGCGCGGGCGTCAGGCGGTGACATCGACTCCAACGGCGGCAAATCCATCAGTGCCATCTGCTCGAGAACCATGTGGACGTCGGGCTGCAATCGGCGGATCACCCCGTCGCGACATCTCTGCCCGGACGGCCCGGTGCGGCGGAAGCCCAGCAGATCCCCGGCGAGCATCTCGTCACACGCCGCTCGGTAGAAGTCGACTCCCGCGGTGTATGGCATGAACACCGATGGCTTGCCGGGGATGTTCGCGCCGCGATACCACGAGTCGGCCTGCGGGAAGAGCGTGATGGAGGCGCAGTCGTCGACATGCTGCATCCACCCCGCGACCGCCGTCTCGGTGGGCTCGATGGTGTGAAACCCGTTGCTGCCCAACCCCGTGACGAGCTCGGTGACCAGATCGACGTGCTGCTCGATGGAGACCGCCATGTTCGACAGCACGGACGGGCTGCCCGGACCGGTGACGAGGAACAGGTTCGGGAATCCGGCCACGGTGAGTCCGAGGTAGGTCTGGGGGCCGTGCGCCCATGCCTGCCGCAGTGTCAGATCGTCGCGACCGACGATGTCGACGGACAGGACGGCGCCGGTGACGGCGTCGAAGCCGGTGGCGAAGACGATCGCGTCGACGTCGAAAGACTGGCGCTCGGTGGCGATTCCCGAAGCCGTCACCGAACGCAGGGGGTCGCGGCGCAGGTCGACGAGTCGGACGTTGTCGCGGTTGAAGGTGGCGTGGTAGTCGGTGTCGAGGCAGACGCGTTTGGCGCCGATGGGGTACCCGGTCGGGCACAGCGCCTCCGCGGTCTCCGGGTCGTCGACCGCGGCCCTGATCTTCGCCCGGAAGAACTCGGCGAGTTCACGGTTGGCTCCAGGATCCGACATCACGTCGGAGTAGACGTTGAGCAGCTCCAGCAATTCGCCGATTTCCCAGGCTCTTTCGTAGCGCTGGCGCCGTTGCTCCTCGGATGCCGTGAAGGTGGGAGTCATCGTGCGCTCGATGGGGACACCGCCGAACGACAGCCGGCCGGCCGCGCGGTAGGCGGCCTCGTCGCGGACCTGCTCGAGCTTGGCCGGCGCCAGTGGTCCGTTATGGGCAGGCAGCGAGAAGTTCGGGGTGCGTTGGAAGACGACGAGCTCGCGTGCCTGTCGGGCGATGTGCGGAATGCACTGGATGCCAGACGATCCCGTACCGATGACGGCGACGCGCTGCCCTGTGAAGTCGACCGGGTCGCGCGGCCAGCGGCTGGTGTGGTAGGTCGCTCCGGCGAAGCTTCCGATGCCGGGGATGTCAGGATCTTTCGGGATGGACAGGCATCCGGTCGCCATCACCAGGTGCCGGCACGTCGTGATCTGCGAGCCCGTCTGGACATGCCACACGGACTGCCGCTCGTCCCAGCGGGCCGCATCGACACGGGTGTCGAACACGATGTCGCGACGCAGGTCGAACTTGTCGGCGACGTGGTCGAGATAGCGCAGGATCTCCGGCTGGGTGGCGTACTTCTCCGACCACTGCCAGTCGCGCTGCCAGTCCGGGTCGAACGTGAACATGTAGTCCACGCTCGGGATGTCCACTCGGGCGCCCGGATAGCGGTTCCAGTGCCAGGTGCCGCCGATGTCGTCACCGGCCTCGAACACCCGCACGGTCAATCCTGCAGACCGAAAGCGATGGACAGCGTAGAGCCCGGCGATGCCTGCGCCCACCACCACGATGTCGACAACGGGCGAAACGCTCCCGGTCATCACCCCATCGTCCGCCGCCGTCACGGGAAATGAAATGGTTTCGCGCGAATTCGAGCTCGTCCGGGAATAGATCGTCCGCCCAGCGGGTCGTGACCCGGTGTGAGTGACACAGAAGAATTCAACTCAGAAGAACTGGTCAACAACGCTGACGCGCTGAACCAGATGAACCGGCAGGTCGTCGAGGAGTTCCGCGCCAACGGCGGCAAGGTCGGTGGACCGTTCGAGGGGTCGCCCATCGTGCTGCTGACCACGACGGGCGCGAAGTCGGGGCAGCCGCGGCTGTCCCCGTTGGTGTATTTCGAGATCGACGGCCGCATCCTGATCGCCGGCTCGATGGGTGGAGCGCCGAAGGCGCCGGCGTGGGTGCACAACCTGCGCGCTCACCCGTCGGTCCACGTCGAGATCGGCGAGGAGTCCTACGACGCGACGGCCAGGGAGCTGCCGCGCGAGGAGCGCGACGCGCTGTACCCGCGCGTCGTCGAGAAGGCGCCCCAGTTCGGGGAGTATCAGGCCAAGACGAGCCGGGTGATTCCGCTGTTCGAGCTCACGAGGTGACCTTCGCGGCCAACGCCGCCAGCTTGTCGTCGAGTGCCTCGGCGGCAGCACGCAATTCCGCGTCGGACTCGACCAGCATCAGCGACGACGGTCTGACATAGGTGAGGCTGCTGCCGCCGTCTTCGTCGAGAATCAGCACCTCGACCGGAACGAACAGACCGGCCGTCTGGTCGTGGCGCAGCATCGTGATCGCGATCAACGGGTTGCCGAGGATCACCCGCAGGACCTTGCGCTCGACACCGGCCTTGGTGATCCACGCGCCGTGATCGAGTGCAGAGAACAGCATGAAACCGCTGGGGCCGACATAGGGTTCCACGCGATCCCGATAGGCCTGCCAATCGCCGCCCGCGGCACCGATCTCGGTGATCGGCACCGGCTGCTCGCCGATGTCGGCGAGCAGCGCGGCGACAAGGTCGTCGTGACTCTTGGCGCTGTCGTAGCGCACCCGGACTCCCTCGAAGCGAGTCTCGGTCGGCATGTCAGAGCCGCTCGATGATCGTGGCGTTCGCCATGCCGCCGCCCTCGCACATCGTCTGTAGGGCGTAGCGACCCCCGCGCTGCTCCAGGGCGTTGACGAGCGTGGTCATGATGCGCGCGCCACTGGCGCCCAGCGGGTGTCCGATTGCGATCGCACCGCCGTTGACGTTGGTGCGAGACAGGTCGGCACCGGTGTCGCGGGCCCACGCCAGCACGACGGGCGCGAACGCCTCGTTGACCTCGAACAGGTCGATGTCGGCGAGCGACAGGCCCGAGCGCGCCAGCACCTTCTCGGTCGCGGGGATCACGCCGGTCAACATGTACAGCGGGTCGGAGCCCACCGCGACCGTGGTGTGGATGCGCGCCAGCGGGGTCAGGCCGAGGCGGCGCGCGGCCGCCCCGCTGGTGATCATCACCGCGGCGCTGCCGTCGGAGAGCGGTGAGCTGTTGCCGGGCGTGATGTGCCAGCCGATCTGCGGGAAGCGCGCCCCGATCGCCTCGTTGTAGAACGCCGGCCGCAACCCGGCCAGCGTCTCGACCGTCGTGTCGGGCCGGACGATCTCGTCGTGGGTCAAGCCGGCGATCGGCGCGAGTTCGGCGTCGAACAGACCGTCCTTGGCGGCGCGCGCCGCCTTTTGATGGCTCTCGGCGGAGAACTCGTCGAGCTCGGTGCGCGACAGGTTCCACTTCGCCGCGATCAGCTCGGCGCTGATGCCCTGCGCCACGAGGCCGTCGGGGTAGCGCTGCGCCATGCCGTCGCCGAACGGGCTGCTGCCCGGCAGCACCGCCGCACCCATCGGCACCCGACTCATCGACTCGACGCCGGCGGCGATCACGATGTCGTAGGCACCCGCCAGTACTCCCTGGGCGGCGAAGCTGATGGCCTGCTGGCTGCTACCGCACTGGCGGTCGACCGTCGTGCCAGGGACGGACTCGGGAAATCCCGCGCCCAGCAGCGCGTTGCGGGCGATGTTGAGCGCCTGGTCGCCGGCCTGGGTGACCGCGCCTGCGATGACGTCGTCGATCTCGACCGGATCGACGCCGGTGCGGCTGACGACCTCGCGCAGGCTGTGGGCCAGCAGATCGGCGGGGAGGACCTCGTGCAGCGCGCCGGTGGCCTTACCCTTGCCGACGGGTGTGCGCACCGCGCCGACGATGACGGCATCGCGATCTGAGTATTCGGACATGGGTCCTCCTGGAGACTCGACTCTGAGTACTGCTCTCTATACTCAGATGTAACACCTGAGTTCACCGACAACAACCCAGCAGGGGAGTGATCTGTATGACAGTGCTGCAAGGGCCGCTGGCCGACCGCGACGCGTGGTCGGCCATCGGCAAGTGCCCGATCGAGAAGACGATGGGCCTGGTCGGCACCAAGTCGGCGATGTTAATCATGCGCGAGGCCTTCTACGGCACCACCCGGTTCGACGACTTCGCCCGCAGGGTCGGCATCACCAAGGCGGCCACCTCGGCCCGGCTCTCCGAATTGGTCGATGCCGGCCTGCTGGCCAAGCAGCCCTACCGCGAACCGGGTCAGCGGGTACGCGACGAGTACGTGCTTACCGACGCCGGTACAGAGTTCATGCCGGTGGTGTGGGCGATGTTCGAGTGGGGTCGCAAACATCTCGGCGACCCGGCGCTGCGCCTGCGGCACCTGGGGTGCGGGGCGCAGGCGGGGGTCGAGATCGTCTGCGAGAAGGGGCATGTGGTGCCCCCCGATGAGCTGGCCCTGACGGTCAGGTGAGGTAGACCTTGCGCAGCCGCTCGGTCACGGTCCAGGTGGTCCGTGATCCCTCGGCCAGCCGCACCACATCACCGGGGACCAGCGTCAACGGCGCTGTGCCGTCGGCGAATTCGACGGTGGCCCGGCCGGTGAGCACGACGAAGATCTCGTCGCTCTCGACGTCGGTCATGATGCCCTCGGTCATCTCCCAGATGCCGACCTCGACCTCGCCGAGGGTGCCGAGCTCGACGCTGCCGGTCTGCGGCCGCCCGGCCACACTCTGGTCGGCGGGCACGTCGACGAGCTCCACCGGGACGTGCGCCGCGCGCAGCACGCCGTTGGGTTCCAACGCGGTCACCGCAGGGCCCGCCGGTACTCCTTGGCCGCGGCCATCAGTTCTTCCACCCGCGACGTCTCGGCGGGATTGGTGAACACCCCGTCCTTCTTGAAGTAGGTGCCCACGACGGCGCCGTCGGCGATGGCGAGCTGGCTCGCGACGTTGTTGGCGCGCACGCCGGTGTTGACGAACACCGGCACGTCGCCCGCGGCGTCCTTGACCACCTTGAGAGCCTCGGTGTCGGTCGGGGAGCCGGCCGTGGCTCCCGACACGCAGATCGCATCCGGCAGTGTGGCGAACACCGTGGTGCGGGTGATCGCGGCGAGATCTCGGTCTGCCAGGTACTGCGCCGATTCCGGGACGATGTTGAACAGCAACTTCACCCCGGCGCCGCCGACGCGGGCCCGATGGCGGGCCACCTCACCGACGTTGGTGTTCCACAGGCCGAAGTCGCTGGCGTAGACGCCGGTGAAGATCTCCCGCACGAATGATGCCCCGGTGGCGACGGCGAGATCGATCGATGCGCGCCCGTCCCACAGCACGTTCACGCCGTACGGCACGGTGATGTCGGGAAGCAGCTCGCCGATGATGCGCGCCATCGTGATCGCGGTGATCGGTTCGGTCTTGGTCAGGTACGGCAGGCTGAACTCGTTGCTGATCATGATCCCGTCGACCCCGCCGCTCTGCAGCGCGTCGAGTTCGGTGCGGGCCCGCTCGAGCACCGCGGCGATGCCGCCGGCCGAGTCGTAGCCGGGGTCCCCGGGCAGTGCGGACAGGTGCAGCATGGCGATGACGGGCTTGGTGACGCCGAAGACCTCGTCGAGCCAGGTGGTGGTCACGTGAAGTGCCTTTCTGTTGTGCAGATGACGAAGAGAGGGGGCGGTCGGCGCCTAGTCCATGTAGGCGCCGCCGTTGACGGCCAACGCCTCCCCGGTGATGAACCGGGCGTCGTCGGAGAGCAGGAACGCGACCGCGCGCGCGACATCCTCGGGTTGCTCGAGGCGCCCCAGCGGGGTGTCGGCGAGCATCATGTCGCGCACGCCGTCTGGGGTGGTGCCGCGCAGATGCGCCTCCCACTCCAATTCTCTTGACTGCATGGGTGTCTCGACGTATCCCGGGCAGACGCAGTTGACGGTGATGCCGTGCTCGCCGAGTTCGTAGGCCATCGCCTGGGTGAGGCCGACGACGCCGAACTTCGAGGCGACGTAGTCCGACAGGTACGGCACGCGGCCCTGCTTGCCCGCCATCGAGGCGGTGTTGACGATCGCGCCGGCCACCCCGCTGCGCACCATCTCCCGCGCCGCGGCCTGGCCGCAGACGAACACGCCCTTGAGGTTCACCGCCATCGTCTGCTCGTAGCGCTCGACGGGTGCGTCGAGGAAGCGATGCATGAACGAGATGCCGGCGTTGCTCACCCAGGCGTGCAGGCCGAGGCGTTCGGCGACGTCGGCGGCCAGCGCGGACGCGGCGGCTGCATCGGTGACGTCGAGAGTGGCCGACTCGTGTCCGGCCTCGGTGTCGGGCAGTGCGCGCGCCACAGCAGCGGCGGCATCGGCGTCCACATCGGTGACGATCACCCGCCAGTCCCGCTGGGCGAGTTCACGGGCGATCGCGCGCCCGATGCCCGAGCCGGCGCCGGTCACCACGACGGTTCTGCTCATCAGGTGTTGTTTTCCTCTCGTGTTCCTACGCGGTTCGCTGCCCGGTGGCGGCGTCGAAGAGATGGGTGGCGCCGGAGCGCACCGACAGTGCGACCGGCGTGCCTTCGGCGATGCCCGCCAATGCGGGTCCGTCGACGACGGCGGTGATCTCGGTGCCTCGCGCGTCGATCGTGACGATGGCGCGGGGGCCGAGGTTCTCGATCAGCACGACCCGGGCCCCGTCCTCGCCAGCGGCGTCGATATCGATGGGGGTGAGCTGCAGGTCGTCGGGTCGCACCCCGAGGCGGGCCGGGCCGGTCACCCCGGACTGGTCGGTGGTCAACGCGAAACCGTTGGCCAGGTGGAAGTTTCGGCCTCCGAACTCGCCGTCGAGGAGATTCATCTTGGGGCTGCCGACGAAGGTGGCGACGAACGTGTCGACCGGCCGGGCGTAGACCTCCTGCGGCGGCCCCTGCTGGGCGACGCGGCCGTTGCGCATCACGACCATCCGGTCCGAGAGCGTCATCGCCTCTTCCTGGTCGTGGGTGACGTACACCGAGGTGATCCCCAGCCGCCGCTGGATCTGCAGCAACTCGGTCCTGGTCTCCACCCTCAGCTTCGCGTCGAGGTTCGACAGTGGCTCGTCGAACAGGAACACCGAGGGTTCGCGGATGATGGCCCGGCCGATCGCGACCCGCTGCTGCTGACCGCCGCTGAGATCTTTGGGCTTGCGGGACACCAGCTGCGCCAGACCCAGCGATTCGGCGATCTCCCCGGCACGAGCGAGCGCCTCGCGGCGCGGCGTGCGCGTGGCCCGCAGCGGGAACGCGATGTTCTCCGCGACGCTGAGGTGGGGGTAGAGCGCATAGTTCTGGAACACCATCGCGATGTCGCGATCACGCGGCTGCAGATGGGTGACGTCGCGTTCGCCGATCGTGATGGTGCCTGAGGTGACGGTCTCCAGTCCTGCGAGCATGCGCAGCGACGTCGACTTGCCGCAACCCGATGGGCCGACCAGCACGGTGAACGACCCGTCGGGCAGCTCGAGATCGAGATCGCTTACTACCGAGGCGTTTCCGTACGCCTTGGTGACACCGGAGAATCGGACCTGCGCCATGAATGCCTTCCTAGAACTTCACCGCGCCGCCGCTGATGCCCTGCACCAACCTGCGCTGGATGAAGAAGCTCGCGACGACGACGGGAATCACCGCGATCAGGATCGCCGCGCTCATCGAGCCGATCTGAACTCCGCGGAACGTGTTGAATCCGGCGATGGCCACCGGAAGGATCGCCGCTTTGCCCGGCGCCAGGATCAGGCCATAGAACAGGTCGTTCCACGACAGAGTGAATCCGAAGATCGCCGAGGCGCCGATCCCGGGCAGCACCTGGGGGAGCACCACCAAGCGGAACGCGGCGAAGCGGGTGAAGCCGTCGACCTGCGCCTGTTCCTCCAGTGAGCGCGGTACCGCCTCGAAGAAGCCGATCAGGAACCAGGTGACCACGGGCAGAACGAAGCTCAGGTGCGCGAAGATCACCGGCACCAGCGTGTCGGTCAGCCGCAGCGCGTAGGCCATCGTCAGGAACGGGAACACCAGCACCGCCGGAGGCAGCACCTGGGCGGCGAGCATCCCGAACCGGGTCAGGGTGCCGCCCGCCCGGAACCGGGCGATGGCATAGGCCCCCATGCTGCCGACCACGACGCTGATGCCGACGGTCACCAGGGCAACCAGCGCGCTGCGTCCGGCTGCGCCGAGGATGTCCGAGGCCAGCACGTTGCGCCAGCTCGCCAGCGTCGGGGTGAAGTTCAGCAGGAACGGATCATCCAGCTGCGCAGGGGTTTTCACACTGGCCAGGGCGATCCACAGCAGTGGGAACGCGACGGTGATGCCGGCTGCCCACAGCAGCGTCACCCGCAGCACCCCGAGGATCGAGAAGCGGCTCATCGCGTCTGCGTCCTCTCCCGTGCCCGGTCCATGCGTCGGAAGGCGACCACGATGACGGCCAGCACCACCACCAGCACGACGAACGCCATCGACGACGCCGAGCCGAGCCGGAAGAACTGGATGCCGGTCTGGTAGATGAAGTACTGCAGCGTCTCGGTTTCGGTGCCCGGTCCGCCGCGCGTGGTGGCGAACACGTACTCGAACACCTTCATCGCGTCGAGGCAGCGCAGCAGGATCGCGACCACCAGCACCGGTGCCAGCAGCGGCAGGGTGACCCGGCGCAGCACGTAGAAGGCGCTCGCGCCGTCCACCCGCGCGGCGTCCATCGGTTCGCGCGGGATCGATTCCAGGCCGGCGAGCAGCAGCAGCACCATGAAGGGTGTCCACTGCCAGACGTCGATGAACGCGATCGTGAACAGTGCGCGGCCGGGCCCGAAGAAGTCATACGAGATGCCGAGCCCGCGCAGCAGCTCCGGGATCGCGCCGAGCTGGTCGTTGAGCAGAAACCGGAAGGTGAGCCCCACCGCGATCGGGGTGATGAACATCGGAGCCAACAGCATCGAGCGCGTGAGATCCTTTGCCCAGCGCTGCTTCTGAAGCGACAGCGCTATCGCCAGGCCGAGGAGCAGTTCCAGCCCGACGGCCACCGCCACGAACAGGGCGGTGGTGCCGAACGCATGCCAGAAGGCGGCGTCACCGAACGTCGCGGCGTAGTTGTCGGCGCCGACGATCCGCGGCGCGCCGCGGTCGGTGAGCTTGTAGTCGGTGACCGACAGGTACGCGGCGTACCCGAGGGGGAAACCGACCACCCCGACGAAAAGGGCGACGAGGGGGGTGACCATGCCCTGTTCGAACCTCAAGGGAAGAAACATGGCAGGTCTGCGCTCCTTTCGTGGGGTGGTCGGCTTCCGGTTCTCCAAGACCCGGCTGTCAGCCCTGGATCTTCTCGGCGGCGGCCTGCGCGGCGGCCAAGGCGTCGTCGACGCTCTTGGTGCCGGCCACCGCCTCGTTGAGCTCGGTGCCCACCGCCTGGATCATCTCCTCACCGCTGGGCCCCTGGCTCAGCGGCGCCGAATCGGCCAGCAGCTGCTCGACCGTCTTGTAGTAGTCGGCACCGTACTTGCCTTGCAGCACAGCGGGATCGGACAACGTGCTCTTGCGGATCGCGGCGCCCCCGTTCTCGACGCGGGTCACGTCGTTGGGCTTGGCGGTGATCCAGGACGCGAACGCCCACGCCGCGTCGGAGCTGGCGGAGTTGGCCGGAATCGCCCAGCTCCACGAACCCAGGACCTGCTTGCCGCCGGGGATCGGCGCCAGCTTGACCTTGCCTGCCGCCGGTCCGGAGCCGGGCTCGTTGATCGCGGGTAGTTGCCAGTTGTAGTTGATCATCGAGGCCGACTGGTTGGCCGACACCGAGCGCTGCGCTTCGTCCATGCTCCAGTTCAGGCTGTTCGGCGGTGCCGCGGTGCGATAGGTGTCGATGTAGGCCTCGAGGGCACGCTTGGCCTCGGGGGTGTTCAGCGTGACCTTGCCGTCGGCGCCGTAGATGGAGCCGCCCGCGGCGAAGAGCCAGTTGCCCCACTCTTCGAAGATCTTGTAGCCGCGCTGCGGTTGCATCGCGATCCCGGCGCGCTCGGGGGTCTTGAGCGCCTTGCTGACACTCACCAGCTGGTCCAGGTTGGAGGGCACCTGCTGGTTGGCGGCCGCGAGATCGTCGGTGTTGTAGAGATATCCGAGCGCGTAGTTGTAGAAAGGCACCCCGTAGCGCACCCCGTCGACGGTGGTGATGTCGGTCAGGGGCTTGAAGAAGTCGGCGGCGTCGTAATCCGGGGTGCTGTCGATGCGCGCGTCGAGCGGCTGCAGGAACTTCGCATTGGCGAAGTCGACCATCCACGGATTGTCGACGACGATCAGGTCGTAGTTCGGTGTCGAGGACTGGAACGAGGACACCAGCTTGTCGCGCATCTGGTCATAGGTCAGCGACTCGATGTCGACCTTGATGTCGGGGAAGGTCTTGTTGAAGTCGGCCACCATCGACTTGACGATGTCGGTGTCGGGCACGTTCTCCATGAGGATGCGGACGGTGCCCGAGGTGTCCTTGGCCACCTCGCCGGTGCCGGTCGCCTGCGACTGTTCCGGGCCGCCGCTGCCCGCACACGCGGAGAGGGCGAGGGCGAGAACGGCGAACAGCGTGAAGGCGGCGGAGCGAAGGGTCCGGCTCCGCCGCCGGTGTGCGGGTGTTTGCGTGACTCTCATTGCGGTGGTGCTCCTTTCATCGGGTGGTGCGTGCCAGCGCGTGGGAGATCGGGGTCACCGCGGCACCGAGATCGCGCCACGCCGCGTATGCGGTGTCGTAGCGCTCGCGGCGGGCGGGGTCGGGGACGTATGGCTCGTCGAGCGTGATGAAGCGTGCGGCGTCGGACCAGTCGTCGAGGGCACCCACACCGATGGCCGCGATCACCGCGGCACCCAGCGACGCTCCGGGGTGCCCGCGCACGGGGTTCATCTCCATGCCGAGGACGTCGGCGTGGATCTGCTTCCACAGCGTGGACTTCGACCCGCCGTTGGTGATCATCACGCGGGTCAGCGGTATCCCGATCTCGGCGAAGACGTCGACGTGGTGACGGAAGCCGAACGCGATGGCCTCCAGCACGGCGCGGTACATGTCGGCGCGGCCGTGGCCGAGATGCATGCCCGCGAACACCCCCCGCAGATCGGGGTCGTGCAGCGGGCTCTTCTCGCCGAGAAAGTAGGGAAGGCAGAGGATCTCGGCGGGCGGCTGCTGCGCAGCCTCGTCGTCGAGGTCGGTCAGCGCTGTGTCGTTCGCGGTGCCGCCGACCAGCGACTGGAACCACCGGATGAGGCTGCCGCTGGTGGCCATGCAGCCGTTGGGCAGCCAGTGTCCGGGCATCGGGTGGGCGTCGAGGTAGAGGCGCTCGTCGACGACGGGAGTATCGCTGGCGACCAGGATGTCTCCTGCACCACCGAGTTTCACCAGGGCGTCGCCCGGACCGTTGACCCCGGCCGCGAACGCCGACAGCACGTGGTCGGCTCCGCCGACCACCAGGGGGGTGCCCGCGCGCAGTCCGGTGGCCTCGGCGGCGGCCTGGCTGAGTTCGCCGACCTGGGTGCCGGGACGCCGCACCGCGGGCAGGGTGGCGGGGTCGAGTTTGGCTGCGGTGAGGACCATCTCAGCGAGCTGCCCATCGAGGGTGAACAGGCCGGACTCGATGGCCCAGTTCTCCTCGACGTGAACGGGAGCGCCGAGCGCCGTCAGTACCCAGTCGTAGGAGCCCACCCAGTGCGCCGTGCGGGCAGAGGTCTCGGGTTCGTGGTCCCGCAGCCACACGGTCGTCGGCGCGACCGACTGTTGGGTGAGAGCCGACCCGGTGAGGTGCACGAGGTCGGTGTCAGCGAGCGCGGCGGCCAGGTCGGTCACTTCTCGGTGGGCGCGTGCGTCGTTCTGGAGGATGGCTCGGCGCAGCGGACGTCCCGTGTCGTCGACGGGCACCACGGCGGGCACCATGCCGGATGTCGCGAGCGCGCCCACGCCCTCGGCGGGGATGCCGGCGGTGTGCAGCACCTCGCGGACCGACTCGATGACGTTGCTGTGCCACTGCTCGGTATCTGCTTCTGCGTACCCCGGAGCATCGGAGTGCAGGGCGGTGTCGCGCGTGGCGGTAGCGACGATGCCGCTCTCGGTGTCCAGCAGCACGGTCTTGGTGCCGGTGGTGCCGATGTCGATGCCGACGGTGTAGCGGCTCATCGGGCCTCCGACGCGGGGGTGTCCCGGTGGGCGCTCACGCAGATCACCTCGACACCCGCGTCGCGGGCGGCGACCAGCGCTGGGTGGTCCGGGGGACCGTCGCTGACGATGGTGGCAACGCTGGAGAGCGCGGTGATGCTGACGAAGGTGACGCGACCGAGCTTCGATTTGTCAGCCGCGACGATGACCCGGTCGGCGCGCCGGCTGGCTGCGCGTTTCACCCGGCTCTCGGCTTGGTGATAGTCGGAGATCCCGCGCTCGCTGTCGATGCCGGCCACGCCCATCACGTAGGTATCGCAGTTGTAGTTGGCCAGCGTGTCTTCGGCCGCGGCGCCGATCAGACTCAGCTCGCCGGAACGCAATTCGCCACCGGTCAGGACCACCGTGGTGTCCGGCTCGTCGACCAGCGCGAGCGCAGCCAGGACGCTCGGCGTCACGACGGTCAGGCCGAGTGCACGTCCGCGCAGGGAGTTCGCCACCGCCAGCGCGGTGCTGCCGGAGTCGAGGATCAGCGTCTCGTTCACCCCGATCAGATCGGCGACGACGTCGGCGATGTGGATCTTCTCCTGCGCGGCGTCGGCCATCCGCGTCGCGAACGACGGCTCGGTGTCCTTGCCCTGTAGCGCGATTGCGCCGCCGACGACGCGCCGCACGACGCCGCTGGCCTCGAGCGCTTCCACGTCGCGGCGGATCGTCATCTCCGAGACGTCGAACTCGGTGGCGAGGTCGGCGTAGGTGATCTCGCGGGCGGTGCGCACCCGCTGCTCGATCTGGTCGCGCCGGGTCTTCACGTCCACGATCGCGCCGGCGGCTTCTGTTCAAAATTCACAGAAATCTCTCCTGCTCGCGTAGACCTGCCGTCGAAAAGCGGCGATGGAGTGTGAATCTATAACAGGGTCGTGTGCACTCGCCACACTTAGCGGCGAATTGTTCTCAACCCGTTCCGGCGGCGGCCGCGCGCCTGTTAACTGGCGCCGGTGCTGGACTTGCGCGTCATCGTGCCCACGGACATGCGCGACGACGTCGTGGCCGTCCTGCGCCGACAGGTCGGCGTGGCCCACATCCTGATCCACCCCGGCGCCGCCGTGGAGCCCTCAGGGGGAGACGAGATCACCGCGGTGATCGCCCGCGAATGCGCCAACGACGTCATCAAGTCCCTCAAAGACCTCGACGCGCAGCATCGGGGCGCGATCTTGCTGACCGTTCTCGACACGGTGCTGTCCACCCGAGCCCACGAGGCCGAGGACGACGCCGAAGGGGACCCCGCCGACGCGGTGGTGTGGGACGAACTCATCGGCCGCACCCGCGAGGAGTCCACACTGTCGGTGACATTCGTGCTCTTCCTCACGTTGGCATGCCTGTTGGCCGCCGTGGGTGCGGTCACCGACTCCATGGTGACCGTCGTCGGCGCGATGGTGCTCGGACCCGAGTTCGGCCCCCTGGCAGCGGTGTCGGTCGCGCTCGTGCAACGCCGGGTCGATCTGGCGCGCAGGGCGGCGATCGCGCTGCTGGTCGGATTTCCGATCGCGATGGGCGTCACGGCGGTGCTGACCATCGCAGCCCACGCCGTGGGCTGGGTCGACCTCGATGCCGTCCGCGATGTCGAGGACGTCGACTTCATCTTCCAGGTCGGACCGATCTCGTTCGTGGTGGCGCTGCTGGCCGGCGCGGCGGGCATGCTGTCGCTGGTGTCCGCGAAATCGGCCGCCCTGGTCGGGGTGTTCATCTCGGTGACGACGGTGCCCGCGGCGGGATTCACCGCGGTCGCAGGCGTGCTGGGGGACTGGGGGATGGCAGCCCGCTCGGCCACCCAGCTCGCGGTCAACCTCGTCGGGATCGTGATCGCGTGCGTGTTGGTGCTCGTGCTTCGCCCGCGTACCAACCTCATTCCCCGACGCGCGCAGACCTGACGCAACCTGCGCCGCCGCAGGCGGTGTGGTGGGATCTAGCGCTATGGGGATCAAGGTTGCCCTCGAGCACCGCACGAGCTACACGTTCGACCGGCTCGTCGAAGTGTTCCCACATGTCGTCCGGCTGCGTCCGGCGCCGCACTCACGCACGCCCATCGAGGCGTACTCGCTCACCGTCGAGCCCGATGACCACTTCATCAACTGGCAGCAGGACGCCTTCGGCAACTTCATGGCTCGGCTCGTGTTCCCGACCCGGGCCCGCAGCCTGACGATCACCGTCGGGCTCATCGCCGACCTCAAGGTGATCAACCCCTTCGACTTCTTCATCGAGGACTACGCCGAAAAGGTCGGCTTCACCTATCCGCGCGCCCTGGCCGAGGATCTCAAGCCCTACCTGCGGCCGGTCGACGAGGAGAATGCCGGCTCCGGGCCCGGCGACCTGGTCGAGGCGTGGGTGTCCAACTTCTCGGTGGCCGACGGCACGCGCACCATCGACTTCCTGGTGGCTCTCAACCGCGCCGTCAACGCCGACGTCGGCTACAGCGTGCGGCTCGAACCCGGAGTGCAGACCCCGGACACGACGCTGCGCACCGGCATCGGATCGTGCCGCGACTCGGCCTGGCTGCTGGTCTCGATCCTGCGCCAGATGGGCCTGGCCGCCCGATTCGTGTCCGGCTACCTGGTCCAGCTCACCTCCGACGTCGAGGCCCTCGACGGTCCGTCGGGTCCGGCCGCGGACTTCACCGACCTGCACGCCTGGACCGAGGTCTACATCCCCGGCGCCGGCTGGATCGGACTCGACCCCACCTCGGGTCTGTTCGCCGGTGAAGGTCACATCCCGCTGTCAGCCACCCCGCACCCCGAGTCGGCGGCCCCGATCACCGGCGCCACCGAACCCTGCGAGACCACGCTGGAGTTCAGCAACGTCGTCACCCGGGTGCACGAAGACCCTCGCGTCACGCTGCCCTACACCGAGGCGACGTGGGGGGCGATCAACGCCCTCGGGCGTCGCGTCGACGACCGGATGACCGCCGGTGACGTCCGCCTCACGGTCGGTGGCGAGCCGACGTTCGTCTCCATCGACAACCAGACCGACCCGGAGTGGACCACCGACGCCGACGGGCCGCACAAGCGTCAGCGCGCCTCGGATCTGGCGGCCCGACTCAAGGCGGTGTGGGCGCCGCAGGGGCTCGTCCAACGCAGTCAGGGCAAGTGGTACCCCGGGGAGCCTCTGCCACGCTGGCAGATCGCACTGCTGTGGCGTACCGACGGCGAGTCACTGTGGAGCGATCCCGCGCTGCTGGCCGACCCGTGGTCGGAGCAGCCGACCGGATCGGAGGCCGCTCCGGATGCCCCGCAGCGGCTGCTCGCGACGATCGCCGACGACTTCGGGTTGCCGCGCAGCCAGGTCCGGCCCGCCTACGAGGACCCGCTGAGCAGGCTGGCCGCGGCGGTGCGCCGCCCCGCCGGGCTGCCGGTCGCCGAGGGCGAGGATCTGGCCGCCGACAGCGCATGGGCGCGTGCGCAGTTGCTGGCCAAGCTGGACGAGCCGGTCAGCGAACCCGCCGCGTTCGTCCTCCCGCTGCACCGTCGCGACGACGACGCCGGCTGGGCCAGCGCCGACTGGACGCTGCGGCGGGGGCGGATCGTGCTGTCCGAAGGCGATTCTCCCGCCGGCCTGCGACTGCCCCTGACCTCCATCAGTTGGCAGCCGCCGCCGCCTCCGCGCGGCGACGCCGACCCCACGCGCACGACCGGCCCCCTGCGGGCGGGCCGCCAAGAATCCGCGGAGATCACCGAGGCCGACGCGGTGCCGACCACGGCGCTGGTGGCTGAGATCCGCGACGGCATCCTCTACGTGTTCCTGCCGCCCACTGAGGAACTCGACCACTTCGTCGACCTGATCGGTCGCATCGAGGCGGCGGCCGCAGCGCTCGACTGCCCGCTGGTGGTCGAGGGGTACGGACCGCCCGCCGATCCGCGTGTTCAGTCGATGACGATCACCCCCGATCCGGGTGTGATCGAGGTCAACGTGGCGCCATCGAGCAGCTTCGCCGAGCAGCGCGACCAGCTCGAGACGCTGTACGCCCATGCCCGGCTGGCCCGCCTGTCCACCGAATCCTTCGACGTGGACGGCACACACGGCGGTACGGGTGGCGGCAACCACATCACCCTCGGCGGCATCACTCCCGCCGACTCGCCGCTGCTACGCCGGCCCGACCTGCTCGTGTCGCTGCTGACGTACTGGCAGCGCCACCCCGCGCTGTCGTACCTGTTCTCCGGACGCTTCATCGGCACCACCTCGCAGGCACCCCGGGTGGACGAGGGTCGCCCGGAGTCGCTCTACGAGCTGGAGATCGCCTTCGCCGAGATCGCCCGGTTGGCCGCTGGCGAGGAGGGTGCTCCGGAACATGGTCGCTCCGCGAGCTCCGCTCCAGAACATGGTCGCTCCGCGAGCTCCGCTCCGCCGTGGATCGTCGACAGGGCTCTCCGCCACCTCCTCACCGACATCACCGGCAACACCCACCGCGCCGAGTTCTGCATCGACAAGCTCTACAGCCCCGACAGCCCTCGCGGCCGGCTCGGCCTACTGGAGCTGCGCGGCTTCGAGATGCCGCCGCACCCGCAGATGGCGATGGTGCAGTCCCTGCTCGTGCGCGCCCTGGTCGCCTGGTTCTGGGAGAAGCCGCTGCGCGCCCCGCTGATTCGCCACGGCGCGAACCTGCATGGCCGATACCTGTTGCCCCACTTCGTGATTCAGGACATCGCCGAAGTCGCGGCCGACTTGCGCGCTCACGGCATCGAATTCGACACCAGCTGGCTGGATCCGTTCACGGAGTTCCGCTTCCCCCGCATCGGCACCGCGGTGTTCGGCGGTGCGGAGATCGAGCTGCGCGGCGCCATCGAACCGTGGAACGTGCTGGGCGAGGAGGCCACCGCGGGTGGCACCGCGCGCTATGTCGACTCCTCGGTGGAACGCCTGCAGGTGCGGCTCATCGGCGCCGACCGGCAGCGCTTCGTGGTCACCGTCAACGGACATCCCATCCCGATGCTGGCCACCGACAACGCCGACGTCCAGGTCGGCGGCGTGCGGTATCGCGCCTGGCAGCCGCCGAGTGCGCTGCACCCGACCATCACCGTGGACGGCCCGCTGCGCTTCGAATTGGTCGACACCGCCAGCGGTGTGGCCAGGGGCGGCTGCACCTATCACGTGTCGCACCCCGGTGGACGCTCCTACGACAGTCCGCCGGTCAACGCCGTAGAGGCCGAGTCCCGGCGGGGACGCCGCTTCGAGGCCACCGGATTCACCGCCGGAGCGGTGGATCTGCAGGATCTGCGCGAGAAGCAGGCCCGGCAGGCCACCGACGTGGGCGCACCGGGGATCCTCGACATGCGGCGAGTGCGTACCGTGCTCTCCTGATGACCGTACCGACCGGGCTGAGTTCACCCAGCCACGACGATCCGCTGGTGCCCTACGCCGCGATGCGGGCCCAGCAGACGCTGTTCGACGTGCGCAGCACCGCCGGCACCCCGGCGAACGGTTACGACGAATTGTTCGACGCCGCAGGGCAAGTCAGGGCCGACTGGCACGAGCTGGCCGAATGCGTGACCGAGCGCGGCCGGGCGGGTCTGGACCGGTTGCGCACGGTGGTGCGCGACCTGGTCGACAACGACGGCATCACCTACATCCGTACCGAGGACGAGTCGGCGGTGCCCGGCCCCTGGCAACTGGATGCCCTGCCGCTGATCGTCTCGGCAGACGACTGGAATCGGCTCGAAGCCGGGCTGGTGCAGCGGTCGCGCCTGCTCGATGCGGTGTTGACCGATCTCTACGGTGAGCGGCGCACCATCACCGGCGGAATCCTGCCGCCGCAGCTGCTGTTCGCCCATCAGGGCTACGTACGTGCCGCCCAGGGCATCCAGATTCCCGGCAGGCATCAGTTGTTCCTGCACGGCTGTGACATCAGCCGAGCCTCCTCAGGTGAGTTCGTCGTCAACGCCGACTGGACTCAGGCCCCGTCGGGCGCGGGTTACGCGCTGGCCGACAGGCGCGTCATCGCCCACGCGATCCCGGACCTCTACGAAGAGGTCGGGCCGCAGCCGGCGTCACCCTGGGCGCAGGCGCTGCGGTTGGCGTTGGTCGATGCGGCACCCGAATCGGCAGAGGAACCCACCGTTGTGGTGCTCAGCCCCGGCATCCGTTCCGAGACCGCGTTCGATCAGGCGTATCTGGCCGGCGTGCTCGGCGTGCCGCTGGTGGAGAGCGCCGACCTGGTGGTGCGAGACGGCCGGCTGTGGATGAGGTCGATGGGCACGCTCAAGCGCGTCGACGTGGTGCTGCGCCGGGTCGATGCGTCCTACGCCGATCCGCTGGACCTGCGGGCCGATTCGCGGCTGGGCGTGGTCGGCCTGGTGGAGGTTCTGCGCCGCGGGGCGGTGACCGTCGTCAACACTCTGGGCAGCGGCGTGCTGGAAAGTCCGGGCGTCATGCGCTTTCTACCCGCGCTCGCCGAGGCGCTGCTCGGCGAGACCCCGCTGCTGCCGAGCGCACCGATGTACTGGGGCGGAATCGATGTCGAGCGATCACATCTGCTGACGCATCTGTCCTCGCTGGTGATCCGGCCGGTCACCGGTGGCGAGCCGATCGTCGGTCCCGACCTGTCGGCCGTGCAGCGCGAGGACCTGGCGGCGCGCATCGCTGCCACCCCATGGCAGTGGGTGGGCCAGGAACTTCCCGAATTCTCCTCGGCGCCAGCCGATTACCTTCCTGGCGGACTGTCGCTGTCGCGGGTCGGTATGCGACTTTTCACCGTGTCCCAGCGGGGTGGGTACGCGCCGATGATCGGCGGGCTCGGCTATCTGCTGGCGGCCGGATCTGCCGCCTACGATCTGAACAACGTTGCGGCCAAGGACGTCTGGGTGCGTACCCCGGCGCGTGTCACCGCCGAGACCGTGGTGACGCCGCCGCCCGAGGAGTCGACGCTGCCGACCCCGCTCACGGCGAGCCCGACGCACGAGATCAGCTCCCCGCGCGTGTTGTCGGACCTGTTCTGGATCGGTCGCTATGCCGAACGTGCCGAGCACACGGCGCGTCTGCTGACGGTCACGCGCGAGCGGTATCACGAATTCCGGCGCCGCCAGGCGATGGACGGCAGTCAGTGCGTTCCGGTCCTGCTGTCCGCGTTGGGAGACATCACCGGAACGGACACCGGAGGGTCGGATCGTCACGAGATGGTGGCCACCGCGCCGACCACGCTGTGGTCGTTGACCGCCGACCGGCACCGCCCCGGATCGCTGGCCCAGTCGGTCGAGCGATTGGGGTCGGCGGCCCGCGCTGTGCGTGATCAGATGTCCAATGACACCTGGATGCTGCTCTCGACGCTCGAGCGGACTCTGCTGCAGGCCGGCGACGGCCCGCCCGAGTCGGGCAGCGAGGGGGAGGCGTTCCTGTCCTCGACCAACACCGTCGCCCTCGCCGGACTCCTGGCGCTGTCCGGCGTCATCGCCGAATCCATGGTTCACGACGTCGGCTGGACCATGCTCGACGTCGGCAAGCGCATCGAGCGGGCGCAGGTGCTCACGGCGCTGCTGCGGGCGACTCTGACCACCGCGCGCCCACCCGATGCCGAACTGACGGTCATCGAATCGACGCTGGCGGTGTGCGAGTCACTGGTGATCTACCGTCGGCGCAACCCGGGGACGATCAGTGTGGCCGGGGTGGCCGAACTCGTGCTGTTCGACGCTGAGAACCCGAGATCGCTGGTGTTCCAGCTGGACCGGCTGCGGGCGCACCTGAAATCGCTACCCGCATCGTCGGGATCGTCACGGCCGGAACGGTTGGTGGACGAGATCGCGATGCGGTTGCGCCGCATCGAGCCCGACGACCTCGACGACGTCGCCGCCGACGGCACCCGTGAGGAGCTCGACGGGCTGCTGACCGGGTTGCACGCGGCGCTGCGCGAGCTGGCCGACGTCATCACCGCCACACATCTGGCACTGCCCGGCGACATGCAGCCGCTGTGGGGGCCGAACGAGCGCCGCGTGGTGCCGGCGTGAGCGAACCACGAGCAGCGAGCGTCCGTCGGTACGCCGTCACGCATCGCACCGTGTACACGTACTCCGACGTCGTCACGAGCTCCTACGGTCGCGGCTTCCTCACCCCACGCGACTCGTCCCGGCAGAAATGCCTGTTCCACGAGCTGGTCCTCGACCCCGAGGCAGCCGACAGTTCGACCGGCCGCGACGGCTGGGGCAACGTGAGCTCGTACTTCCACATCATCCGACCGCACCACCGGCTCAGCGTCACCAGCCGCTCCGTCGTCGAGGTGTCACCGCCGCCGCCGGACGTCTACCAGGGGCCTTCAGCCCGGGCGCCGTGGGAGATCGCCCGGCCCGTCGGCCCCGAGGGGGCGCTGGCGAGCGAGTTCACGCTCGATCTGACGCCCCCCGAAATCACCGACGCGCTGCGGGAGTACGCCGCACCGACGTTCACCCCCGGGCGGCCGCTGATCGACGTACTGCGCGACCTCACATCGCGCATCTACGCGGATTTCACGTACAAGTCCGGGTCGACGACTGTTTCCACCCAGGTGAGCGAGGTTTTGGAGGCGCGGGAGGGGGTATGTCAGGACTTCGCGAGGCTCGCGATCGCTTGCCTGCGCGCCAACGGACTGGCGGCGAGTTACGTATCGGGCTACCTGGCCACCGATCCGCCGCCGGGGAAGGAACGAATGGTCGGGATAGACGCGACGCACGCCTGGGCGTCGGTATGGACGCCACAGAACGTGTGGCTGGGACTGGATCCCACGAACGATCAAATGGTCGACGAGCGCTACGTCACCGTCGGTTTCGGCCGCGACTACGCGGACGTGCCGCCGTTGCGCGGCATCATCTACACCGACTCCGAAAGCAGCACCATCGACGTGTCGGTGGATGTCGCGCCCTATGAGGGAGAAACGCTCAATGCGTGATTTCACCTGCCCCAACTGCGGGCAACGGCTCGCGTTCGAGAACTCGGTCTGCCTCAATTGCGGCAGCGCCCTGGGCTTTTCGCTCGACGACATGGCACTGCTGGTGATCGCCCCTCCCGCGGAGAGCGAGCATGCCGGCGCGGTGGACGAGACGCGTTTCCAGCTGTGCGCGAACCTGCACCTCGCCGAATGCAACTGGCTGGTGGAGAAGGGCCCGATCGCCAAGCTGTGCGTCTCGTGCGCGCTGACACGGACCCGGCCCAACGACGCCGACACCATCGCGCTGGCAGCGTTCGCCGCCGCGGAGAAGGCCAAGCGCCGCCTGATCGTCGAGCTGCACGAGCTGAAACTCCCGATTGTCGGCCGCGATATGGACCCCCAGTTCGGGCTGGCTTTCGATCTGCTGTCGAGTCAGTTCGAGAAGGTGTTCACCGGGCACGACAACGGGATCATCACCCTCGATCTGGCTGAGGGCGACGACGTGCACCGCGAGCAGCTGCGCATCTCGATGGACGAGCCCTACCGCACGCTGCTCGGGCACTTCCGCCATGAGATCGGTCACTACTACCAGTACCGGCTGATCGGCACCTCTGATGCGTATCTGCAGCGCTATCGCGAGCTGTTCGGTGATCCCGAAGCCGACTACCAGGAGGCGCTGGACCGCCATTACAGCCAGGGGGCTCCTGTCGGCTGGGAAGCCGACTACGTGTCGTCCTACGCGACAATGCACCCTGCCGAGGACTGGGCGGAGACCTTCGCACACTACCTCCACATCCGCGACACCCTGGACACCGCAGCGGCGTTTGGAATGGCACCGGCGGCAGCGACTTTCGACCGCAGGGCGCTGGGCCCCAGTGGATTCGACACGATGATCGAGATGTGGCTGCCTCTGGCGTGGGCACTGAACATGGTCAACCATTCCATGGGCAAAGAGGACCTGTATCCGTTCGTGTTACCGGCTCCGGTGCTGGACAAGATGCGGTTCATCCACACCGTCATCGACGAAATCACCTCCAGCCCGGCGAAACTCGCGGAGGTCGGCGCTCCGGCGGGAGAGCAGAGCCAGCAGCTGGCCTGAACTGCGCTAGGTGCGGGTGATGCCGGTGATGCCGCTGAGGACGAAGCGCACGAGCGCGTGGTGACGCTGCTCGATGTCGTCGGTGTGCATCCGGCCCAGGGTGAGGCTGTCGAGCCGCATGTTGTTGGAATAGGTGTGAAGGGTCGCTGCGACCATGTGGAGATAGGCGTCATGCACGGCGGCGTCGTCGGAGGTCGGGAACAGATCGCGTAGGGCGCTGATGAAGTCGGCGGCAATCGCATTGAACTCGTCGGCGATCAGCGACCTGATGGGGTGTCCGGAGTTCGCGAGCTGGGCGATGAGGCGAAAGTAGTTGTCCCACCCGGCATCTCCGGCCCGCTCCCGCATCGGCTCGACGAACGCGTCGACGAGTGCGCGGAGGCGCCTGTGGTGGGACGCCTTCGTGGGCATAGCGGCGAGGCGCATGCGGCGGTCCTCGTTGAGGGGCCGGATACGGCGGAGGACCACCGCGCGGAACAACCCTTCCTTGCCGCCGAACCGCTCGCTCACCGCTGCCAGCCGGGTGCCGGCGTGGTCGGTGATGTCTCTGACGCTGACACCGAAGTACCCGCGCGCGGCGAACAGTTCCTCCGCGCTGTCGAGCAACCGTTGCTCGACGTGAGACCTCGTCATCGTCGACCCATCCTCGATCAGGCGGAACGATTGTTCCGCTCGCCGCTGGGTCGATGCTAACCTCGGAACAATTGTTCCGGTGTGCGTCGAAGGGATCGGCATGTCCACGGTCACTGTGCGGAACAAGCTCCTGGTCACCACCTGCGCGATGACACGCACCACGAACCTGGTCGCACGCTGGCGGGGAGCGGCACCCTTCCTGCCGAGATTGTTCGTCCTGCGCTACGCCAACATGGGCGGTCTCGATTCGCGCGAGTTCGCCGAGCAGATCGGGGCGGCACGCTCTTTCAAGGCCGACCGATGGTGTGTTCACTGGAATCACATTGCCGCACAGCATCTTCGGCGGTGTAACGCCGCGCTCCGCGACCTCGGTCAGAGCTACGGGTACACCGAGGTGCCCGATCTCGACGCCGTCGGATCGATCACCAGAGGTCAGATAGGCGTACTGCAGAAGATCCTGAGCCCCGGCGCGGCCCTGTTCGCCGACCACGGGCCGCAGCCGAGCGTTCACGCGATCGATGCCCTGCTCACCGACCACGACGGTGCCGACCGCTCACGCGTCTCCGCCGCGTTCGCTGCGATCGACGCCTGGGTGAAGGCGCTGACGTACTACCAGGTCAGCGCCTTCCCCGGCCACGATCCGCATCGGATGGCCGCCTACCACCGATCCCGGCGTCTGTTCGACGTCCTGGTGCAGACCCTTGCGCCGGCGATCGACGTGCAGGTCGAACAGGTCGAGGTCGCCGCCGGCAGCGGTCAGACGGTGCGCGGATGGCTCATCCTCCCGGCGACGCCCGGTCCCCATCCCGTCGTGCTGACCACCAACGGTCTGGAAGGCACGGTCCAGGAACTCGCCGTGGCGCTGCTGCGCTACCGCGGAGCGGGACTGGCGACGTTCCTGATGGAGATGCCCGGGAGCTACGCCTACACCGAGCCGATGAGCGCCAATTCGGAGGCGATCTACCGCACGGTCATCGACCGCCTCGCCTCCGACGACCGCCTGGACCCCGATCGCATCGCGTTCGTCGGTGTCAGTTTCGGGGGGTACTGGGCGGCCCGCATGGCCGCCACCGGCTCCCGGCTCGCGTGCGCCGTGGCGTGCGGCGCACCCACCCACCACTCCTTCCGCGGCGGCTTCGGCATGCCCGACGTGATCATCCACGCACTGGCGCAGACCCTCGGTGTCACCAACCCGATCGCCCTCGTTCGTGCACTGCGCAGGTTGTCCATTCGAGATCGCTACGCCGACATCACGATTCCGCTGTTGGCGATCAACGGCAGCCACGACACGCTGCTGCGCACCCAAGACACCATCGACCTGGCTGACGCCGCACGCGACGCCACGCTGTTGCTCTATCCCGACGACGACCACTGCGCCATGGGGCACTACCGGCAATGGCTGGACTACTCGCAGGACTGGCTACGACGACACCTCGCGGCGGTCTGATCCCCGACGAGCAGCCGATCCAGCTGAGCTGAGGAATGCTCGGCCTCGGGGCGACAGCCGGTAACCGACGTCCAGGCTGATCGTCAGGCCCAATCCCTTGAGCTGGCGCACCCGGCGCTTGAACCGTGGCACGTCCATTCCGAAGCCGGCCGCCAGATCCGGTGCCCGCACGCCTTCGTTGGCGCCGATCGTCGCCAGGTAGTCCCGGGTCCACGGCTGCTCAGCGGCGCCGTCCCACCGGTCCAGGCGTGCCGCGATGGTCGCGACGTCATCAGCTGAGAGTGCGTCGTCGGCGGCAAGATCGGGGCGCTCGTCGGGAGCGAGGAACGACACCGCGATCACGTAGGTGTGCGCGGCGGGGCGGCGATCCAGGTCGGCGTTGGCGGTCTTCGCATCCGGATACCCCGCCGCGCGGGCCTGCGCGGCGGTCACGCGGCGGCGGCCGGGAAGCTCGGTGACGTCGTCGATGCGGATCGTGCCGGCCTGGGTGCGCTGGGTGCCGCCGGGTTTGGCACGCGGAGCGTCCCAACGCCGCAGCACGCAGGTGATGCGGCCCTCGGCGATACCCTCCGCCGTAGCCCGATCGAGCAACACACGGGCGATGGTAAACGCCAGAAGGCTGCTGTCTCCCTACGATCACCCGGTGGCCGATCGTTACGGCGCCGACATCCTGGCGCAGAACCCGCACCGCAAGCCCCGCTCGACCGAACAGCCGATCGAGATCGGGATGGTCGTCGAGGACGCACAGACCGGTTTCGTCGGTGCGGTGGTGCGGGTCGAGTACGGCCGCATGACCCTCGAGGACCGGCACGGCCGTACCAAACCGTTCCCGGTCGGGCCGGGTTACCTGATCGACGGCAAGCCCGTGATCCTGACCGCACCCAAAAAGGCCGCTCCCGCGGCGCCGACGCGCACCGCGTCGGGGTCGGTCGCCGTCGCCGGCGCGCGCGCGAAAGTCGCACTGGCCAGCCGCATCTACGTCGAGGGCCGGCACGACGCCGAACTCGTCGAACAGGTGTGGGGCGAGGACCTGCGCGTCGAAGGCGTGGTCGTCGAATACCTGGGCGGCGTCGACGATCTCGCGGCGATCGTCGCCGATTTCCGGCCCGGCCCGGGCCGGCGCCTGGGTGTGCTGGTCGACCACCTGGTCGCCGGTTCCAAGGAGGCGCGCATCGCCGAGCAGGTGCGCCGGGGCCCCGGCGGTCAACACACGCTCGTGGTCGGACATCCGTTCATCGACATCTGGGAGGCCGTCAAACCGGCGCGGCTCGGGGTGGCGCGCTGGCCCGTCGTGCCCAAAGGCCAGGACTGGAAGCACGGCGTGTGTGAAGCGCTGGGCTGGCGGCACCGCGACCAGGCCGACATCGCGGCGGCATGGCAGAAGATCCGCGGTCGGGTACGGGACTGGACCGACCTGGAACCCGAGCTGATCGGCCGCGTCGAGGAGCTCATCGACTTCGTCACCGCACCCGTGTAAGCAGGGATCGTGTCCGACAGCCTGTTCGACGTTCCCGGCGAGCGCGCGCCCACTGATGCGCAGCTGGTCGGGGCGGCGGTTCCGCTGGCCGTGCGGATGCGGCCCGCATCGCTCGACGAAGTGGTGGGGCAGCAGCACCTGCTGGCCGGCAACTCGCCGCTGCGCAGGCTCGTCGAGGGCTCGGGTGCGGCGTCGGTCATCCTCTACGGGCCGCCCGGTACCGGCAAGACCACCCTCGCGTCGTTGATCTCGCAGGCCACCGGCCGCAGATTCGAGGCACTGTCGGCCCTGTCTGCAGGGGTCAAAGAGGTGCGCGCCGTCATCGAAGAGGCGCGGGTGGCGCTGCTGCGCCGCAGCGAGCAGACGGTGCTGTTCATCGACGAGGTGCACCGGTTCTCCAAAACCCAGCAGGACGCGCTGCTCGCGGCGGTGGAGAACCGGGTGGTGCTGCTCGTCGCGGCCACCACCGAGAACCCGTCCTTCTCGGTCGTCGCGCCACTGCTGAGCCGCTCGCTGATCCTGCAGCTGCAGCCATTGACCCCCGAGGACATCACAGCAGTGCTGCGCCGCGCCCTCGACGACGAGCGGGGACTCGCCGGAAAGGTGCCGATCACCGACGAGGCGCTCGACCTCCTCGTGCAGCTGTCCGCGGGTGACGCGCGGAGGGCCCTGACCGCGCTCGAGGTCGCGGCGGAGTCCGGCAGCATCACCGTCGAGGTGATCGAGCAATCGCTGGACAAGGCGGCGGTGCGCTACGACCGCGACGGCGACCAGCACTACGACGTCGTCAGCGCGTTCATCAAGTCGGTGCGCGGCTCCGATGTCGACGCCGCGCTGCACTACCTGGCGCGGATGCTGGTCGCGGGGGAAGACCCGCGGTTCATCGCACGCCGGCTGATGATCCTGGCCAGCGAAGACATCGGGATGGCCGATCCGACTGCGCTGCCGACGGCTGTGGCCGCCGCCCAGACCGTTGCGCTGATCGGGATGCCCGAGGCGCAGTTGACGCTGGCGCACGCCACAGTGCATCTGGCCACCGCACCCAAGTCCAACGCCGTCACGACCGCACTCGGAGCGGCGATGGCCGACATCCGGGCCGGCAAGGCGGGTCTCGTTCCGGCGCATCTGCGTGACGGGCACTATTCGGGTGCGCAGAAGCTGGGCAACGCCGTCGGCTACAAGTATGCCCATGACGAACCGGGTGGTGTTGCCTCGCAACAGTATCCGCCGGACGACGTGGTCGGCGTGGACTACTACCGGCCGACCACCCATGGCGCCGAACGTGACATCGCGACCCGGGTGGAGAAGCTACGTGCCATCATTCGCCGCAGACGATGAGATCTGCTGACTCGGCACTAATCGCTGGGGGCCAGCACCCTGTCCACGAATCCCCGCACCTTGCGGCGCAGTTGATCGACCCTCTGGGCCCGGATCAGGTCCAGGTCGGTGCCCTTGTGAAAGGCCGGCGGTAGCCGCCGCACGTTGCGCGAGCACCCGAAGTCCGCACACACCAATGTGCCGATGGTGCCGCCCCTACGCCCCGCCGCGCCGGCGCGACGCGCGGTGTAGAGCACGGCCTCCGCGGGGAGTGTGACGTCGGTGCACCAGGTGCACATGGCGCGCCCCCGTGGCGTGGCGGCTGCCCGGGTGAGCAGGAGTGCGACGGGCCCGTCCGGGTCTTCGATGACGAGGTAGGCCCGGCGCGGGATCTTGGGGTCGGTCCAGCCGTAGAACTCCAGCGCATCGAAGTCGACGGCGTCGAAATCGGTTGCGAAGGTGACCTTTTTGATCTCACTGCGGGTCGCGCCGCGGAATGCGCCCAGGATCTGGGCGCGGGTGTAGGCGTGCATGAAGGAATCCATCCGAGGAGGCGGTGCGCACGCGGCGCACCAGATGAGTGAGGAAACGACTGTGTCGCCGACCCGCAGGTCGGCGACGGGGCGCGGTCATCTGACGTCGGCGGGAGCGCCGACGACCTCCTCGACTCGGATGTTCACTGGGCACACGTTAGCGGGCGGCCCCGTTGGGGGCCAGCGGATTTCCTGCCTGAGAACGGGGGTGATCCCGACTGGTCGGGGGCCCAGCCGGGATCACCACGAACGGAGTCGAACGCGTCAGCGCAGGATTCCGGATCGGCGGCCTCCGCCCATCAAACCGGTGCGGCTGCGCCGCCGGCCCATGAGCGAGGCCACCAGCGCCACGCCCAGCGCGGCGACGACGACCTGGACGAGAAGCTCCATCCAGTCGATCCCGTTGGTGGCGGTCGGAATTCCGACCGCACGAGCGATTGCAGTACCCACGAACGCGGACACGATGCCCACCAAGATGGTGAGCAGCATCCCGATGGGCTGCTTACCCGGCAGCACAAGCCGGCCGAGGACGCCGACGACGATGCCGATGAGAATTGCAGTGAAGATACCGGTGACGGTCATGGTTCCTCCAAGAGTTGGGGCTTCAGCGGTGGCTACCCGAGCCCGGTCGGCAATAAACGCACGCGTCAATGGCTGACGATTTCCGTAGGGTCGGCGCAATGGACACTCACGTGCTCGAGGTGGACACCAGCCGCCGACGGACCGTCGATCTGACCGACGACGTCCGCGATTTCTGCGCCTCCCGCGGTGACGGGTTGTGCAATGTCTTCATCCCACATGCCACCGCCGGGGTGGCCATCATCGAGACCGGTGCAGGCTCCGACCACGACCTGGTGGACACGCTCGAGCGCCTGCTGCCCCGAGACGACCGCTACCGCCACGCGCACGGGTCGCCCGGACACGGCGCCGACCACGTGCTGCCCGGCCTCGTCGCTCCGTCGGTGACCGTGCCGGTGAGCGGCGGAGAGCCCCTGCTCGGCACCTGGCAGAGCGTGGTGCTGGTGGACCTGAACAGGGACAACACCCGGCGCAGTGTCCGCCTCAGCTTCGTGTCGGGGTGAACGTCTGCCACGGTAGGGGCCCGGTACTGTGGTGCGGTCGAGTATTCGCAGGTGGCGGCCGATCGGCCCCGCTGACCAGACCCGAAGGGCAGCAGGAGTGCAGACACACGAGATCAGGAAGCGGTTCCTTGATCACTTCGTGAACGCCGGACACACCGAGGTGCCCAGCGCATCGGTGATCCTCGATGACCCCAACCTGCTGTTCGTCAACGCCGGCATGGTGCAGTTCGTCCCCTTCTTCCTCGGCGCCAGGACCCCACCGTGGGACCGTGCGGTGAGCATCCAGAAGTGCATCCGCACCCCGGACATCGACGAGGTGGGCATCACCACCCGGCACAACACCTTCTTCCAGATGGCGGGCAACTTCAGCTTCGGCGACTACTTCAAGAAGGGCGCCATCGAGTTCGCCTGGTCGCTGCTGACCAACCCGGTCGAGCAGGGCGGCTACGGGTTCGATCCGGAAAAGCTCTGGGCCACGGTTTATCTCGACGACGACGAAGCGATCGGTTACTGGCAGGAGGTGGCCGGCCTGCCTCTCGAGCGGATCCAGCGGCGCGGCATGGCCGACAACTACTGGTCGATGGGCATCCCCGGTCCGTGCGGACCGTCCTCGGAGATCTACTACGACCGCGGCCCGGAGTACGGCATCGAGGGCGGCCCGGAGGCCAACGAGGACCGCTACATCGAGATCTGGAATCTCGTGTTCATGCAGAACGAGCGCGGTGAGGGCACCTCGAAGGAGAACTTCGAGATCCTCGGCCCGCTGCCGCGCAAGAACATCGACACCGGCATGGGTATCGAGCGGGTGGCGTGCCTTCTGCAGGGCGTGGACAACGTCTACGAGACCGACCTGCTGCGTCCGGCGATCGACCTGATGGCCGCCCGCGCGCCGCGTGGCTACGGGCAGGGCAACCACACCGACGACGTCCGCTACCGCATCATCGCCGACCACAGCCGCACCGCGGCGATCATCATCGGCGACGGGGTCAGCCCCGGCAACGAGGGCCGCGGCTACGTGCTGCGTCGACTGCTGCGCCGTATCATCCGGGCCGCCAAGCTGCTCGGCATCGAGGACGCGTTCATGGCCGATCTGATGGCGACCGTGCGTGATGCCACCGGACCGTCATATCCGGAGCTGGTCAACGATTTCGACCGCATCTCACGCATCGCCGTCGCCGAAGAGGCGGCGTTCAACCGCACGCTGGCCTCCGGCTCGAAGCTCTTCGACGACGCGGCGCAATCGACGCGGGCGGCCGGCGCCACCGTGTTGTCCGGCACCGATGCGTTCACCCTGCACGACACCTACGGCTTCCCGTTCGAGCTGACGTTGGAGATGGCCGCCGAGGCGGGCCTGAGCGTCGACGAAGAGGGCTTCCGCGGTCTGATGACCGAGCAGCGCCAGCGGGCCAAGGCCGACGCGGCCGCGCGAAAGCACGCCCACACCGACCTGAGCGCGTACCGCGAGCTCGTCGACGCCGGACCCACCGAATTCACTGGCTTCGACGAATTGACCAGTGAGGCAAGAATTCTCGGCATCTTCGTCGACGGTAAGCGGGTGCCGGTGGTATCGCACACCGGGCGCGAGGGCGCGCAGGAGCGGGTCGAACTGATCCTGGACCGCAGCCCCTTCTACGCCGAGTCGGGCGGTCAGATCGCCGACGAGGGCCATATCAGTGGAACCGGCTCGTCGGAGGCCGCGAAGGCCGCGGTCACCGACGTGCAGAAGATCGCCAAAACGCTGTGGGCGCACCGCATCAACGTCGAATCAGGCGAGTTCGTCGAGGGCGACACCGTGACCGCGTCCGTGGACCCTCAGTGGCGCCGCGGCGCGACCCAGGGCCACTCCGGCACCCACATGGTGCATGCGGCGCTGCGACAGGTGCTGGGCCCCAACGCTGTTCAGGCCGGCTCCCTCAACCGGCCCGGCTATCTGCGGTTCGACTTCAACTTCCAGGGCGCCCTGAGCGATGAGCAGCGGACCCAGGTCGAGGAGGTCACCAACGAGGCGGTGCAAGCCGACTTCGAGGTGCACACCTTCACCGAGAAGTTGGAGAAGGCCAAAGCGATGGGCGCGATGGCGATGTTCGGCGAGTCCTACCCGGACGAAGTCCGCGTGGTCGAGATCGGCGGGCCGTTCTCGCTGGAGCTGTGCGGCGGCACGCACGTCGGACGCTCGGCGCAGATCGGGCCGGTGACGATCCTCGGCGAGTCGTCGGTCGGCTCCGGTGTGCGCCGCGTCGAGGCCTACGTCGGGCTGGACTCCTTCCGGCATCTCGCCAAGGAACGCGCGCTGATGGCGGGGCTGGCCTCGACGCTGAAGGTGCCCTCGGAAGAGGTGCCTGCCCGCGTCGCGACGCTGGTGGAGCGGCTCCGGGCCGCCGAGAAGGAACTCGACCGATTGCGGTTGGCCAGCGCGCGTGCCGCGGCGGTGAACGCGGCCGCGGGCGCCGAACAGGTCGGTAAGGTGCGGCTCGTGGCGCAGCGGATGGCCGGTGGGATCTCGGCGGGCGATCTGCGGTCCCTCGTCGGGGACATCCGCGGCAAGCTCGGTAGCGATCCGGCCGTCGTCGCACTGATCGCCGAAGGAGAAGACGACGCGGTCCCGTTCGTCGTGGCCGTCAATCCGGCCGCGCAGGACCTCGGACTTCGGGCGAACGATCTCGTCACCGTTGTGGGCGCCGCGGTCAACGGCCGCGGCGGCGGCAAAGCCGACCTCGCGCAGGGCTCCGGTCGGGGCGCTGCGGGCATCGACGCAGCACTCGCGGCGCTGCGCGCGGAGATCGGCCGGAGCTGACCAGAGTGCCCGACGCCTCGAACGACGCCGACCGTGCACCGGACCGACCCGGTGACCCGGCCGCGGCGCCGGATCCGGGACGCGGCCGCCGGCTCGGGGTGGACGTCGGTTCCGTGCGCATCGGGGTGGCGGTGAGCGATCCCGACGCCATGCTGGCGACCCCCGTGGAGACGGTGCCCCGAGACCGGCGCGGCAACCGCCACGTCAAGCGACTGGCCGGGCTCGTCGACGAGTACCAGGCCGTCGAGGTCGTGGTCGGTCTCCCGCGCACGCTGGCCGACCGGGCCGGTTCCTCGGCGCGCGACGCGGTCGAGGTCGCCGACGAGCTGGCCGAGCGGATCTCCCCGGTGCCGATCCGCTTCGTCGACGAACGCTTCACCACCCTGACCGCGCAGCGCGCGCTGCGCGAGGCCGGGGTCCGGGCCCGCGGCCAGCGGGCTGTCATCGATCAAGCTGCGGCGGTGGGGATTCTGCAGAACTGGCTGGACCAGCGGCGGGCGGCGCTGTCCCCACAAGGAGAGGCCAGGGATGGCTGACGACTGGCACGGCGACCGGGCCGAACCGCTGGCGGTGGGGCCGCCGCGGCAGCGGATGACCCGCCGACAGCGTGCGCGCGAGAACCGGCTGCGCCGCCGGCGGCGAGTGGCCGCGGTGACCGCCGTGTCGGTCGTCGTCGTCGTCGCGGTCGTCGCGGTGCTCCTCGGATCGCGGATGTGGAACTCGCTGTTCGGTAACGCCGACAGCGACTACACCGGCAGCGGCGTCAACGACGTCGTCATCCAGATCCACGACGGTGACTCCACGACGGCCATCGGTAAGACATTGCTCGACAACAAGGTCGTCGCCACCGTCAAGGCGTTCGTCGACGCCGCCGACGGCAACGACGCGATCGCCGCGATCCAGCCGGGCTTCTACAAGGTGCGTACCGAGATCCCCGCGTCGAGCGCGGTGACGCGGCTCGCCGACCCCGCCAATCGTGTCGGCAAGCTGGTGATCCCGGAAGGCCGTCAGCTCGACGACGTGTCGGACGTCAAGACCAACGCGGTCACCGACGGCATCTTCACGCTGATCTCGAAGGCCACCTGCGTGGACCTCGACGACAACCAGCGCTGCGTCTCGGCCGCGGATCTGCGGGACATCGCGGGCACTGCGGCCCCGGCGGCACTGGGAGTGCCCCAGTGGGCGGTGGGGCCGGTGACCGCGATGGGCGCCGACCACCGGCGTCTCGAGGGCCTGATCGCGCCAGGTACGTGGAACATCGACCCGTCGGCGACTCCGCAGGAGATCCTGTCGACGCTGATCACCAGCAGCGCCGGGCAGTACGAGCAGAGCGGACTGCTCACGACCGCCACCAGCCTCAACATGTCGCCCTATCAGATCCTCACGGTCGCCTCGCTGGTGCAGCGCGAAGCCAAACCGCAGGACTTCTCCAAGGTGGCGCGCGTCATCTACAACCGGCTCGCCGAGAACCGCACCCTCGAGTTCGACTCCACGGTCAACTTCGCCCTCGACCGCATCGAGGTGGCCACCACCGACGGGGACCGGGCCCAGGCCACGCCGTGGAACACCTACGTGCGGCCCGGGCTGCCGGCCACCCCGATCTGCTCGCCCGGCGGCCCCGCGCTGACCGCGGCCGAACAGCCCGCGCCGGGAGACTGGCTGTACTTCGTGACGATCGACATGCAGGGCACCACGCTGTTCACCCGCGAGTACGAGCAGCACCTGGCCAACATCGAGTTGGCGCGCCGCAACGGTGTGCTCGACTCGGCCCGCTGAGAGGGTGGGTTCCGCTCGCCGGGCGGCCGTGCTGGGTTCGCCGATCGCCCACTCGCGGTCCCCGCAGCTGCACCTGGCGGCCTACCGTGCGCTCGGTCTCGACGGTTGGACCTACCAGCGCATCGAGTGCACCGGTGAGCAGCTGCCGGCCATGGTGTCTGCCTTCGGGCCGGAGTGGGTCGGTGTGTCGGTCACGATGCCCGGCAAGTTCGCCGCGCTGCGGTTCGCCGACGAGGCGACTGAGCGGGCCCGGCTGGTGGGGTCGGCCAACACGCTGGTGAGGTCCCGGGCCGGATGGCATGCCGACAACACCGACGTCGACGGTGTCATCGGCGCGCTGGCCGACGTGGCGCGCACCGAGCGCGCCGTCGTGATCGGCTCGGGGGGTACGGCGCCGGCGGCCGTGGCCGGCCTGGCCGCGCTCGGTACGAGCCACGTCACCGTCGTCGCGCGCAGCGCCGACAGAGCCGCCGGCGTGCTCGAGGTGGCGCGGCGCAGCGGCGTCCCCGCCGACTTCTGTGACCTGCAGGGAGCGTCTCTGACCGGGGTTGTCGCCGATGCGCAGGTGCTGGTGAACACGATTCCCGCCGACGTCGTGGCGCCGTATGCCGACGTGCTGGCGGGCGCGCCGGTGCTGCTCGACGCGATCTACGAGCCGTGGCCGACGCCGCTGGCCGCAGCGGTCGCCGCGCGGGGCGGCCGCGTGATCAGCGGACTGCACATGCTGCTCAACCAAGCGTTCACCCAGGTGGAACTATTCACCGGGTTGCCCGCCCCCAAAGAGGTGATGAGGGCGGTCCTTCTCGGCGCATAGCCTCGACGGGTGGGGGAGGCGGCGGTCGTCGTGGTGTCGGGCTGGCTGATCGCGTTGAGCGCCTACGACCTGCGGTGTCATCGCCTGCCGAACCTGCTCACGCTGCCCGGCGCGGCGGTGATCCTGACGGCGGCCGCGCTGTCCGGCCACGGTTCGGGTGCACTGCTCGGCGCACTGTCGCTGGCCGGCATCTATGCGGCGGTGCACCTGTGCGCGCCCGGTGCGCTCGGCGCCGGCGACGTCAAGCTCGCCCTCGGTGTGGGCGGCCTGACCGGTGCGTTCGGCGTGCAGGCGTGGGCGCTGTGCGCGGTCGGCGCCTCACTGCTGACCGGGCTGTGGGGCGCGGCGCGCGCGCTGCGCGGCGTGCGAACCCCGGTGCCGCACGGGCCGGCGATGTGCCTGACCGCGGCCGCTGCGGTGATGGCGGTGCTGACGGACCCCGCGCTGGGGTGATCACCGTTTTCCGGACCTCGGCCGCCTCATGCGAAACTGGGACACGTGTTGCGATGGACCACAGCAGGGGAATCCCACGGTCGTGCGTTGGTGGCGATGGTCGAGGGGATGGTCGCCGGAGTCGAGGTGACCTCTGCCGACATCGCGGCCGCCCTGGCGCGTCGCCGTCTCGGCTATGGCCGCGGGGCCCGGATGAAGTTCGAGCAGGACCAGGTGACGATCCTGGCCGGACTGCGGCACGGACTGACGCTGGGAGGGCCGATCGCGGTCGAGATCGGCAACACCGAATGGCCGAAATGGGAAACCGTGATGGCCGCCGACCCGGTCGATCCGGCCGTGCTGGCCGACAGCGCCGCCCGTAACGCGCCGCTGACCCGGCCCCGGCCCGGCCACGCGGACTACGCCGGCATGCTCAAGTACGGCTTCGACGACGCCCGTCCCGTCCTCGAGCGGGCCAGTGCCCGCGAGACCGCGGCCCGCGTGGCCGCGGGCACCGTGGCGCGGGCGTTCCTGCGCCAAGCTCTCGGTGTGGAAGTCGTCTCGCACGTCGTGTCCATCGGTGCCTCCTCACCGTACGACGGGCCCCCGCCGCAGCCCAGCGACCTCGCGGCGATCGACGAGAGCCCGGTCCGCGCGTTCGACCCGGCCGCCGAAGCGGCGATGATCGCCGAGATCGAAGCCGCCAAGAAGGACGGCGACACCCTCGGCGGTGTGGTCGAGGTGGTGGCCCACAATCTTCCCATCGGCCTCGGCTCGTTCACCAGTGGTGAGAACCGGCTCGACAGCCAGCTGGCCGCCGCGGTCATGGGCATCCAGGCGATCAAGGGCGTGGAGATCGGCGACGGGTTCGAGACCGCGCGCCGGCGCGGCAGCGTCGCCCACGACGAGATGTACCCCGGCCCCGACGGCGTGATGCGCTCGACCAACCGGGCCGGCGGCCTGGAAGGCGGCATGACCAACGGGCAGCCGGTCCGGGTGCGTGCGGCGATGAAGCCGATCTCGACGGTGCCCCGCGCGCTGGCGACCGTCGACATGGCCACGGGGGAGGAAGCGGTGGCGATCCACCAGCGGTCCGACGTGTGCGCGGTGCCCGCGGCGGGCGTGGTCGTCGAGACGATGGTGGCGCTGGTGCTCGCCCGGGCCGCTCTGGAGAAGTTCGGCGGCGATTCGCTGGCCGAGACCCGCGCCAACATCGAGAGCTACCTGCGCGCCGTGGCTGCGCGCGAGCCCGCCATCGACGGGGTCAGGGCGTCGGGCTGATGGCTCCGAAGGCAGTGCTCGTGGGGCTGCCCGGATCGGGCAAGTCCACGATCGGCCGACGGCTGGCGAAGGCGCTCGAGGTCGAGATGCTCGACACCGACGTCGCGATCGAGAAGAGCACGGGCCGCACCATCGCCGACATCTTCGCCAACGACGGCGAGCCCGAATTCCGGCGCATCGAAGAGCAAGTCGTCCGCGAGGCGCTGGCGTCCCACGACGGCGTGCTGTCCCTCGGCGGCGGCGCGATCACCTCGCCTGGCGTGCGCGAGGCGCTGGCCGGGCAGACGGTCATCTACCTGGAGATCAGCGCGGCCGAAGGGGTGCGCCGCACCGGCGGCTCGACCGTGCGCCCACTGCTGGCCGGCCCCGATCGCGCCGAGAGGTTCAAAACGCTGATGTCGCAGCGTGTTCCGCTGTATCGGCAGGTGGCGACAATGCGTGTGAACACGAACCGCCGGAACCCGGCGGCAGTGGTGCGCCACATCGTCGCGCGCATGGAGAGCACTGCTGCAGCACGAGCCGATCGCCGCCGCCGCAGACCGTCGTGGCGGCGTGCCCCGATGTCGTTGACGGCGGCACCCTCGACGGAAGCGCCGCCCAGTCCCGCCGCCGTGGCGGCCAGGAAAGGATCCCCGTGTCGACGCAAGGACGTGCCGTGACCGAACCGGTGACCGTCGAGGTCCACACCGACCCGCCGTATCCCGTCATCATCGGTACGGGGCTGCTCGGCGACCTCGGCCGCATCCTCGACGGTCGGCACAAGGTCGCGATCCTGCACCAGCCGACGCTCACCCAGACCGCCGAAGCGATCCGAGCTCACCTGTCCGACAAGGGCATCGACGCGCACCGCATCGAGATCCCAGACGCTGAGGGCGGCAAGGAGCTGCCGGTCGTCGGCTTCATCTGGGAAGTGCTGGGCCGCATCGGGATCGGCCGCAAGGACGCGATCGTCAGCCTCGGCGGTGGCGCCGCCACCGACGTGGCCGGCTTCGCCGCGGCGACATGGCTGCGCGGGATCGACATCGTGCACGTGCCCACCACGCTGCTCGGCATGGTCGACGCCGCGGTGGGTGGCAAGACCGGGATCAACACCGACGCCGGCAAGAACCTCGTCGGCGCGTTCCATCAGCCGACCGCCGTGCTGGCCGACCTGGCGACGCTGGACAGCCTGCCGCGCAACGAGATCGTCGCCGGAATGGCTGAGATCGTGAAAGCCGGTTTCATCGCCGATCCGGTGATCCTCGACATGATCGAGGCCGATCCGCAGCAGTCGGTGGAACCGGGCGGCGATGTCCTGCCCGAGTTGATCCGGCGTGCGGTCGCCGTCAAGGCGGAGGTGGTGGCCGCCGACGAGAAGGAATCGGCGCTCAGGGAGATCCTCAATTACGGCCACACCCTGGCGCACGCGATCGAGCGGCGAGAGCGCTACCAGTGGCGCCACGGTGCCGCGGTGTCCGTCGGGCTCGTGTACGCCGCCGAATTGGGCCGTCTCGCAGGACGTTTGGACGATGCGACCGCCGAGCGGCATCGCGCGATCCTGACCTCGCTGGGCCTGCCGGTCAGTTACGACGCCGACGCGCTGCCGGCGCTGATGGAATCGATGCTGGGGGACAAGAAGACTCGGGCGGGCGTGCTGCGGTTCGTGGTCCTCGACGGGCTCGCCAAACCGGGTCGCCTGGAAGGGCCCGACCCGTCGCTGCTGGCGGCGGCATACGCCGAGGTGGCGCGCTAGAAGCCGGTCCGGTCGGCGATGCGCTGCCTCACCGCGGCCTTTCCCCGGGCGAGCGTCTGCGTGCCGAGCCGGGTGACCAGCCACGCCAGCTGCGGATAGTTCTGATCGAACCAGCTGTCGTACATCACCAGCTCGGAGTGCTCGAGCAGTTGCAGTGCCTCGAGTACCGGGCGGGCCACGGGATAGAACGCTGCCGTGTTGACCTTCACGAAGCCGCTGTCGTGGGTCTTGGGAAGATCGCGGAAGATCCACGCGATGACGGCGTCACGGCTCAGCGAGCCGTCCCCGGCGGCGAACGCGGCCATCAGCTCGACCGCCACCTCGGCCGGTGGAGCCGTGTTGAGCCAGTCGATCATCGGTTGCGCGGCGGCTCGCTCGGCAGGGCCGGGCTCGAACAGCGCCACGCGCAGCGTCGAGTGCTAGTTGTCGCGGCGTGTGGTCGTGTCGGTGTCGTCGTGCTCGGCCACCGCGACCGGGGACGTGTGCCGTTCGGTCTCGGAGTTGTCGTAGTCCCGCACGTCGTCCTTGTCGTAGCTGCCGTCCCTGTCGTCGCGCACCGCGGCGAACACGTCGGTGTCGGCGCGGTCGTCGTCACCATCGCGGCGGCGCGGTGCGTCGGGCGCCTTGCGGTCGACGAGCCAGCGGCCCAGCCCGACGCCGATGATCGCGAACAGGAAGACCAGCAGCGCGGTGAACGCGGCAAAGGTGGTCAGCTCGTTGATCAGGCCCTCGACGTAGAGGTTCTTGTAGAACACCCCGATGAACCAGGCGACCGCGCCGCTGACCACTCCGGCGAACAGCCCGGCCAGCAGCCACGTCATCGCGAGATCCGAGCGGCGGTCCGGGTCCGGGTTGGCGCGGGCGTCGGCGCGCCCGTCGATGTGACCCCAGATGAACACGGCCACTGCGTACAGCACCACGAGGACGACGCTGATCAATCCGGCCTTGGTTTCGAAGGTGTTGATCAGTGCTCCCTGCAGCAATCGGACGATCACCATCAGGGCGGCGAACACCAGTCCGCGCAGCAGCCACTTGCTCATGAGGCCTCACCTTAGCGAGTAGCGTCAGCCGTCGTGACCAATTCCGCCCGCCGCGACCGGCTGCGCCAGCATCTGGCCGAGGCTGAACTCGACGCCATGCTGGTGACAGACCTGGTCAACGTTCGCTATCTGTCCGGATTCACCGGCTCCAACGCGGCGCTGTTGGTCCTCGCCGAGGACGACACGCCGGTGCTGGCCACCGACGGCCGCTACCGCACGCAGGCCGCCGTGCAGGCCCCGGACGCCGAGGTCGTCATCGAACGTGCCTGTGCGCCGCACCTGGCAGTGCGGGCGGCCGCGGCCGGGGTGCGCAGGCTGGGATTCGAGAGTCATGTGGTGACGGTCGACGCGTTCACCACGTTGACCGAGACGGTCGGGCAGCGGGTCGAGTTCGTGCGCGCGGCCGGCGTGATCGAGACGTTGCGCGAGGTCAAGGACGCGAGCGAGCTCGCGCTGCTGCGGCGGGCCTGCGACGCCGCCGACGCGGCACTGCACGACCTGGTGCAGCGTGGCGGCCTTCGCGCCGGGCGTACTGAGAAGCAGGTACGCAATGAGCTGGAGGCCTTGATGCTCGACCACGGTGCCGACGGCGCGTCGTTCGAGACGATCGTCGCGACCGGGACCAACTCGGCCATCCCGCACCACCGGCCGACGGAGGCGGTGCTCGCCGCCGGTGACTTCGTCAAGATCGACTTCGGTGCGCTCGTCGGCGGCTACCACTCGGACATGACGCGCACCTTCGTGCTGGCGCCGGTCGCGCAGTGGCAGCACGACATCTACGGACTGGTGGCACGCTCGCAGCAGGCGGGGCGGGAGGCGCTGGCGCCGGGCGTCGCACTCAAGTCCGTCGACGCCGCATCGCGGCAGGTCATCGCCGATGCGGGGTATGCCGACAACTTCGGCCACGGCCTCGGGCACGGGGTCGGCCTGCAGATCCACGAAGCGCCGGGAATCAACGGCGCAGCCGCCGGTACACTGCTTGCTGGCTCCGCAGTGACCGTCGAGCCCGGTGTCTACCTGCCCGATCGCGGCGGCGTCCGCATCGAGGACACGCTGGCGGTCACCCCGGAGGGGCCCGAACTACTGACCAGGTTCGGCAAGGACCTGATGATCCTCTAGACGCTAGGAGTACACCCCACCGTGGCATCGACCGCCGACTTCAAGAATGGGCTCGTCCTGCAGATCGACGGCCAGCTGTGGCAGATCGTCGAGTTCCAGCACGTCAAGCCCGGCAAGGGCCCTGCCTTCGTGCGCACCAAGCTCAAGAACGTGGTGTCGGGCAAGGTGGTCGACAAGACCTACAACGCCGGGGTGAAGGTGGAGACCGCGACCGTCGACCGGCGTGACGCCACCTATCTGTACCGCGACGGCTCGGACTTCGTGTTCATGGACTCCGAGGACTACGAGCAGCACCCGCTGCCGGAGGCGCTGGTCGGCCGGCTGGCGGGGTTCCTGCTCGAGGGCATGCCCGTGCAGATCGCGTTCCATGACGGCACCGCCCTGTACCTGGAGCTGCCGGTGACGGTGGAGCTGCTGGTCAGCCACACCGAGCCCGGCCTGCAGGGTGACCGGTCCAGTGCGGGCACCAAGCCGGCCACGCTGGAGACCGGTGCCGAGATCCAGGTGCCGCTGTTCATCAACACCGGCGACAAGCTGAAGGTCGATTCGCGCGACGGTAATTACCTGGGAAGGGTCAATGGGTGAGTGACCGTCGAGGTGATCGGGGTCGTCATCAGGCCCGCAAACGCGCGGTCGATCTGCTGTTCGAGGCAGAGGCCCGCGACATCACCCCCGCCGAAGTTGCCGAGGGGCGAAATGCGTTGGCGCAGAATCGGATCGATGACGACGCAGACGAAGACGGTATTGCACCGCTGAACCCCTACACGGTGACGGTGGCGCGTGGCGTCACCGAGCACCGGGCTCACATCGACGATCTCATCTCGTCGCATCTGCAGGGCTGGACGCTGGACCGGCTGCCCGCCGTGGACCGGGCGATCCTGCGCGTTGCGGTGTGGGAGTTGCTGCACGCCGAGGACGTACCCGAGCCGGTCGCCGTCGACGAGGCGGTCGAGCTGGCCAAGCGGCTGTCGACCGACGATTCGCCGGGATTCGTCAACGGGGTGCTCGGCCAGGTCATGCTCGTGACGCCGCAGATCAGGGCGGCCGCAGCGGCAGTGCGCGCCGGAAGCAACGGCACCGACGGCGCGGTTGGGTGAACTCTCGCATTGCCTCCCATGAACTAAATGTGCGCAACCTGGTGCTGACCGGGCCGGTCCGCGAGCATGGCAGAGGTGACGGTCTTCCCTGAAGCGCAGTGTGTCCATCGGCCACACTGGTCGTTGGCGCGGACCTGGTTGCTGGAGCCCGCGCGATCAGGCTGCTGGCGTGCCCTGTCGTCGCAGGCCGACGTCGTGGTTCTCGACATCGAGGACGGGCTGCCCGATGCCGACAAGCCGGCGGGCCGGCACGTGGTCTCCGAGTTCCTACGCGGCGACGGGCAGGCCTGGGTGCGGATCAGCAGCGCGGGCACACCGGACTGGCACGCCGATCTGGACGCGGTGGCCGCGGCGCCGGGGCTGAACGGAGTGATGCTCGCCAAGGTCGAGTCCGCGCATGATGTGGTCTCGACGGCGCAGCGGTTGCCGGCCGGGACGCCCGTCGTCGCGCTGATCGAGTCCGCGCTCGGGATCGAATCCGCCCTGGAGATCGCGCGCTCGTGCGCACGAATCGCGTTCGGGATCGGCGACTTCCGCCGCGACACCGGCATGTGCGCCGATCCGATGGTGCTGGCCTATCCGCGCGCCCGCCTGGTGATCGCGAGCCGGGCCGCCGGACTGCCGGCACCGATCGACGGCCCCACGCTGCGCGACAACGCCGCAGATCTGCCTCGAGACACCGAGATCACCAAGGCTGCGGGGATGACGGGTCGGCTATGCCTGGATGCCGGCCACACGGGGACGATCAACGCGTTGCTCAGCCCGTCACCCGACGAGATCGACGCCGCGCGTGCCACCCTGGCTCGCCTCGATGCGCCGAGCAGTCACTACGACGGCAGCTCCGGACCCACCCGTGCCCGCGCCGAGGCGATCCTCGACCTGGCCGCCAAACTCGGCGTGCTCAGCGATACTCCGGCAGCGTCATCGAATCCGCGGTGGTGAACCACTTCTTCTCGGCGATCGACCGGAACGGCCACCGCTGGCACCACTTCATCACCGCCGCGGTGATCACGATGTCGGATTCCCGCATCGGCGCGTAGCCTTCGATCCCGCGCGGCAGGTCCTGGCACCGGTCGACGAAGGGGCGCATCGCCTCCTCGTAGCGCGCGAGCGCCGGGGCGAGCCGGGTGGCGTCGAAGTGCTTGGCAGGTCCGAGCTCACCGGCCAGGACGTAGGCGCCGACGAGTGCCAGGGTGGTGCCCATTCCCGACAGCGGGGAGGCGCAATAGCCGGCATCTCCGACCACCGTGACCCGGCCCGACGACCATGCAGACATCTCTACCTGCGCGAACGCGTCGAAGTAGAAGTCGTCCGCGACGCCCGCGGCGGCGAGCAGCGCATCGCACTGCCACCCCGCTCCGGCGAAGCGCTCGACCAGGATCTGCCGCTGCTCGTCGATGTCGTGGCGGTCGTAGTCCAGCGGTTCGGACTGAAAAGCCAACCCCGCCTTGGCAATCGCCGGGTCGTGCGACGGACGCATCGATGCGTTCAGGCCGCCCGGCGCCTGGTAGAGCAAGAACCAGCCGTCGAGCCCGACAGTGTCGGGAGCGGAGAACCACGCGTGATAGCCGCCGATGGGGCGAACGTAGCTCTCCTCGGGACCGAACGCGATTCTTCGCACCGCCGAGTGCGGCCCGTCGGCGCCGACCACCAGATCGACGGTCACCCGCGTGCCGTTGGCCAGGGTTGCGATGACCCCGCTCTCGTCCTGTTCGATGCCGGAGACCGTTGCGCCGAACCGGTAGTCGACGTCATGGCGGGTGGCCTCGTACAGCACCGCCGCGAGGTCGCCGCGCAGGATCTCCAACGACGACACCAAACCGTTGCCGCTGAAGGCGGTGACCGGCATCTCGGCCCGCCGGCTGCCATCCGGCTTCACCCACGCCGCGCCGCTCTGTTGAAGCGCCCTTGCCCGCATCTCGTCGAGCAGTCCCATCCGATCGACGACCTCGCGGCCGGTGCCCCGCAGATCCACGGTCTGGCCGCCGGGCCGGATGCCGGACGCGAGTTCGAGCACTATCACCCGGTAGCCCGCGCGATTCAGCCAGAACGCCAGCGATGGACCGGCGATACCGGCACCGTTGATCAGCACGGTGGGGTTCTGCATACCCGTAATGTACTGTGCGCCAGCAGCTGTCACGGTCAAGCTGAGCGCTTCAGGTGAGTACTCAGTTCGACGATGTCGATGCTGAGTCCTCCTTCGATGACGCTGTAGCGGC
>NZ_JBVAXX010000009.1:0-261870 GCF_055419565.1 Mycobacterium sp. IDUB_5 | reverse complement strand
AAGCACCCGGCTGGCACGTCACCACCACCAACACCGACGGCCACCACAGCGCCGACTACCGGACCCCCACCGGCGCGGTCTACCACTCCACCGCACCACCACTACCCGGACCACCGACACGACGCCGCTACAGCGTCATCGAAGGAGGACTCAGCATCGACATCGTCGAACTGAGTACTCACCTGAAGCGCTCAGCTTGAGCGCGCGCCGTGACCGAGGGCATGCGCTTCCGGAATCGCCGCTTCAGGCGCTACGTTGTCAAGGCGGATGAGCTGGCTGGGCGGCCGCGGGCCATCACACGCCGAACAGGGGTACGGCTGAGGTGGTTCGAGGAAAGTCCGGACTTCACAGAGCAGGGTGATTGCTAACGGCAATCCGAGGTGACTCGCGGGAAAGTGCCACAGAAAGCAGACCGCCACCACCGGGTCTTCGGGCCAGGGGTGGTAAGGGTGAAACGGTGCGGTAAGAGCGCACCAGCGCTCCGGGTGACCGGAGCGGCTCGGCAAACCCCACCCGAAGCAAGGCCAAGAATGTCGCGTGGAGGGCGCGGCAGCGCAGACGTCCGAGGGCTGCTCGCCCGAGTCTGCGGGTAGGCCGCTCGAGGCACCCGGCGACGGTGTGCCCAGATGGATGGTCGCCGCTTCGCCGCCAGAGATGGCAGCGAAGAACAGAATCCGGCTTACAGGCCGGCTCATCCGCCCTCCGGGTCAGGCCTTCTTGACGGCCTTCGCCAGCTGCGAGAGCGCGTCGGACACCTGCTCCTCGCAGCGCAGCGCCAGGTCGTGCTCCTGCTGATAGAGCAATCCGTAGGTGAACGTGTCCTCGCCCGAGGCGTGCGCCTGCTCGGCCTGCCTGCTCAGGTGAGCCCGGCTCACCACGCTGTCCTGGTGGTCGCCCAGCAGCGACTGGATGGCTTTCGCCCGGTCGGCCACCTTCGACTTCCCGGTCGCCGCGGCGGTGTAGCGGAGCTGCTTGGCGCGCTTGCGGATCTTGTGCAGCGCCTCGTCGGCGTGCTCACCACATTCCTCGTCGCGCGCCTTCTTCTCGGCCTTGCGCACCCTTTTGTAGGCCGAGGTGATCGTCATCTCGGCGCGCTCCTCACCCGGAGCGAGCGGCGGCTCGGCCGTCGTCAGCTCTTCCAGAGCGTCCAATAACCGGAAGTACCGGGGAGTGCGCATCGCCGCCAGCGAACGCTTCCACCCGGCCTGGTACCGCTTCTTGGCGCCCTCCACCAGCCGCTCGCGCACCGGCCCCCGCACGAGGTCGCCGGGCAGCCCGTCCAATGCCAGCTCGTACCGCTCGGCCAGCACCTCCGCATCACGCGCCACCCCGAGCACACCGGCCAGTTCGCGCAGCTCCGCGAGCACCCACGAGTCGTCGTCGATGCCGAATGCGCCCTCTGACGACTGCAGCAGGCTGCGGATCTTGCGCGTCGTGACCCGCATCTGGTGCACCGAGTCGTACACGTCGGCCCGCACGGCGCGGTCCCATGCGATGAGCTCGCCCACTTGCTCGGCCACCGCGCGATGCACCGGATCGTCGGGCACCTCCGAAGCCTCTTCGGCAGGAGTCTGCAGAACCCGTGCCAATTTCGAGCCGTGCCCGGCCGGACGGGCCCCCGCGTCGAGGAGGCGGCGAGTCAGCGGCTTGAACAGCCCACGATCGGCGCCCTCCGCGAGTTCGAGTTCCCACTCCCGCCAGTGCTGCTCCTCGCCGCCCACCGCGCCCGCCGTCACATGGTCGTCGCAGAACTCCGCGACCGCCGACCCGTCCGTGCCGTAGAGCATCGTGACGTCACGCACCGTGCTGATCCGAGCGACCGGAGCCAGCCCATGATCCCGGACGATCGCGAGGACGACGTCGCGCAGGCTGTCGGGCACCTGCGGGTGTGCAGGCGTCCCGTCCTCGAGGGGAACCCGAACCTCGGTGCGACTGTCCTGTCCCGCAGGCAGTTTCAGGTGCCATCCGGCATCCGGACCACCCGTACGGCGGCGCAGCGTGATGCGGTGACGGGCCAGGTCATGAGCCGACGTGTCGTAATACACAGCGTCGAGCGACTGTGATGGCGACCGCTCGGCACGAGACACCGCCGCGAGCCCGTCGAATGACGGGCTGACCGTCGCATCGTCGACGTCGAACTTGCGCTCGGTCTCGGTGTACCTGGACATATCGGACGGTCGGGCGGGCATGAACACCTTCGTTTCAGCGGGAGGGGGCCCCAAGATTGCCACACCCAGATGAACCGCAAACCCGGCTGCCGTTATCGAATCGGAATCGACCCGACATCAGACTCGCCGGACTGGTGCGCGCAGAGCGCTCGGCAACTCTTACAATTCTCTTATGAGTCCAGACATGAGGCTCGAGGACTATCTCGATGCCGAAGGCAACATCGAGATTCCTGCCGGAGTCACGCTGACGTCGTTCATGGATCGCCACGCCGAACGGTTCGGCGAGGCGCCTGCATACCGTTACCTCGACTACGAGCGCGACTGCACGGTCGAGCTGAGTTGGTCGCAACTGCGCACCCGACTGCGTGCTGTCGGCGCGCGGCTGCAGCAGATCACCGACTCCGGCGACCGCATCGCCATCCTCGCGCCGCAGGGCGTGGAGTACGTGGTCGGCTTCTTCGCCGCCATCCAGGCCGGCGGCATCGCGGTTCCGCTGTTCGCTCCCGAGCTGCCCGGCCACACCGAACGCCTCGAAGCGGTCCTGGGTGACGCGCAGCCGACCGTCGTGCTGACCACCACCGCGGCTGCTGCGGCGGTACGCGATTTCCTGCGCACCATCCCGCGGGACCGACGGCCGCGAATGATCGCCGTCGACGCCGTTCCCGACGCCGTGGGCGAGCACTTCACGCCCGCACGCATCGAGACCGACGACATCGCCTATCTGCAGTACACCTCCGGATCCACCCGCACCCCCGCCGGCGTCGAGATCACCCATCGCGGCGCCGCGACCAACGTGGTGCAGATGATCGAGTCCGTGGGTCTGGACTGGAACACCCGCAGCGTCAGCTGGCTCCCGCTGTTCCACGACATGGGTCTGCTCATGATCATGTTCCCCGCGCTGGTGGGCGCCCACATCACCCTGATGTCGCCCGTCGCATTCGTGCGCCGGCCCTACCGCTGGATTCGCGAGCTCGGCGCGTCGGAGGCGCCCACATTCGCGGCGGCGCCCAACTTCGCGTTCGAGCTCGCTGCCCAGCGCGGCCGCCCGCCCGCCGGCGAGGAGCTCGACCTGAGCAACGTGGCCGGTCTGATCAACGGCTCCGAGCCGGTCAGCATGACATCGGTCGACGCGTTCGTCGCCGCGTTCGCGCCCTACGGACTCGACCCGGCAGCGATCAAACCGTCCTACGGGATGGCCGAAGCGACTCTGTTCGTCTCCACCACCGATTCCGGTACCGCGCCGAAGGCCGTGCACCTCGACCGGGACGCGCTGGGCGGGGGAGAAGCGATCCAGGTCGATGCCGAGAATTCCGAGGCCGTGGTCAGTGTCTCGTGCGGGCAGATCGCGCGCAGCCAGTGGGCTGTCATCGTCGACCCGCAGACCGAGGCCGAGTTGCCCGACGGGCGGGTCGGCGAGATCTGGCTGCACGGCGCCAACATCGGCCGTGGCTACTGGAACCGCGCCGACGAGACCGAATTGACCTTCCGCAACAAGCTGCAGTCCCGCCTGACCGAGCGCAGCCACGCCGAAGGGGCAGAGGAAAGCGCGCTGTGGTTGCGCACGGGTGACCTCGGCGTCTACATCGACGGCCAGCTCCACATCACCGGGCGCGTCAAGGATCTCGTCATCGTCGACGGGCGCAACCACTACCCGCAGGACATCGAGGCCACGGTCTCCGAGGCCTCCAAGGCGGTGCGGACCGGCTTTGTCGCCGCCTTCTCCGTGCCGGGTGCCGGTCGGGAAGAAGTGGTGATCGTCGCAGAACGCGCCCCCGGCGCAGGACGTGCCGATGCCGCCCCCATCGTCGAGGCCATCCGCGCCGCCGTCTCGCGGCGCCACGCCATCCCGCTCGCCGACGTCAAACTCGTTGCAGCAGGAGTGATTCCGCGAACCACAAGCGGCAAGTTGGCCCGCCGTGCCTGCCGGGCGCGCTACCTCGAAGGCGCCCTGTAGACGACGCGCGCTAACGTCGCCGGTGTGAGCGATTTCCACACCATCGACGTACAACGCAGTGCCGGACTGGTACGCCTGACGCTGAACCGGCCCGACGCCGCCAACGGGATCAATGCGGAGCTGGCGCGGGAGCTCGCGGGTGCCGCCGCCGCGTGCGACGACCCGGCCGTGAAGGTCGTCACGATCACCGGTGCCGGCCGGTTCTTCAGCGCGGGCGGCGATCTCAAGGACTTCGCGTCCGCGCCTCACCGGGGTCGTCACCTCAAGGGCGTCGCCGACGACCTGCATCGCGCGATCTCGACATTCGCGCGGTGCGACGCGGTGGTCATCACCGCCGTCAACGGTCCCGCGGCCGGTGCGGGCTTCTCTCTGGCCGTGCTCGGGGACCTGATCTTCGCCGCACAGTCGGCGTCGTTCACGATGGCCTACACCCGCGTCGGACTGACCCCGGACGGCAGCGCCAGCTACATACTGCCGCGCCTGGTGGGGATGGCGCGGGCCAAGGAATTGATGCTGACCAATCGGACGCTCTCGGCCGGGGATGCGCTGCAGTGGGGTCTGGTCACCGAGGTCGTTGCCGATGACGCTCTCGCCGCGCGCGTCGACGAGGTCGCCACCACGATGCTCGGCACCTCCGGAGGCGCCAACGGCGGTGTCAAGGCGCTGCTGCACAAGAGCTTCGGCAACGGCCTCGAAGCCCAGATGGAACTGGAAGGCCGGATGATCGCCCGGCGCGCCGAAACCGCCGACGGCCGTGAGGGCGTCGATGCGTTCCTGGCGAAGCGCAAGCCCGACTTCGCCTGAGGGCTAGAAGGAGTGCTCCTCGGCGGGGAATGCTCCGGTGGCCACCTCGGCTGCGTATTGCGATGCGGCGCGGCGCAATTCATCACCCACGGCGCCGAACCGCTTGACGAACTTCGCGGTGCGCCCGCTGGTCATGCCGGCCATGTCCTGCCAGACCAGCACCTGGCCGTCGCAGTTGGGGCCGGCGCCGATGCCGACGGTCGGGATGGTCAGCTTGCCGGTGATCTGCGTGGCCAGCTCGGCGGGCACCATCTCCATCACCACGGCGAACGCGCCTGCTTCCTGCACGGCGATCGCGTCGTGGATCGTCTGCTCGGCGCCGTCGCCGCGGCCCTGCACCTTGAAGCCGCCCAGGCCGTTGACACTCTGCGGGGTGAAACCGATGTGGGCCATCACCGGGATGCCTGCCGCAGTCAGGGTCGCGATCTGCTCCGCCACCCGCTCGCCGCCCTCCAGCTTCACCGCGTGCGCACCGGTCTCCTTCAGGAACCGGGTGGCGGTGGCCAACGCCTGCGCGGGACCGGCCTCGTAGCTGCCGAACGGCAGGTCGGCCACGACCAAAGCGTGAGGTGCACCGCGGACGACACCGCGCACCAGCGGGATCAGCTCGTCGATCGTCACCGGGACGGTGGTGTCGTACCCGTAGACGACATTCGCCGCCGAGTCACCGACGAGCAGCACCGGGATCTCGGCCTGGTCGAAAACCGCGGCGGTCGAGTAGTCATACGCCGTCAGCATTGCCCACTTGTGGCCTTCGGACTTCCACGTGGCGAGGTGGTGGGTGCGGATCTTCGGCCGCGGAGTGGCGGTTTGCGTGGCAGCGCCGTACACACTCTGTTCAGACATCGATGTCTCCAGATGGGTGGTCGTTTCGGATCCTCGAGGCCGCTTCGGGTCCCCGGGTTCCGCTGACCCGTCAAGTGTGCCATCACGTCACGAGAAGTTGAACAACGCGTTAAGTGGATTTGCTCACATCTCCTGGCGCCGCGCTTACGATCTTCGGATGCAACGGCTCAGCGGGCTCGACGCCAGTTTTCTGTATCTCGAGACCGCGGCGCAGCCGTTGCACGTGTGCTCGATCCTCGAGCTCGACGCCTCCACGATGCCGGGTGGCTACTCGTTCGCCAAGCTGAGAGACCTGCTGGCCGAACGCATCCGTGCGATGCCCGAGTTCCGGGAACGGTTGGCCGACAACCGTTTCAATCTCGACCACCCGGTGTGGGTGGACGATCAGGACTTCGACGTCGACCGGCACCTGCACCGGATGGGCCTGCCGTCGCCGGGTGGGCCGCGCGAATTGGCCGACATCTGTGGACACATCGCCTCCCTGCCGCTGGACCGCACCCGTCCGCTGTGGGAGATGTGGGTGATCGAGAACCTCGGGAGCGACCCCGGAGATGACGGTGCAGGTAACCGCATCGCGGTGATGACCAAGGTGCACCACGCCGCCGTCGACGGCGTCACCGGCGCCAATCTGATGTCAAAACTGTGCACCACCGAACCCGACGCCCCGGCCCCCGAACCCGTCGCCGGGCCTGGCGGCGGAAGCGATCTCGAGATCGCCGTCAGCGGGGCGGTGCGCTTCGTGAGCCGGCCGCTCGGACTGATCAACGCGGTGCCCAACACGCTGACGACCGTGATCGACACGGTGCGGCGGGTCCGCAGCGGGATGACGATGGCACCCCCGTTCATCGCCCCGAAGACGGCGTTCAACGCCAACGTGACCGGGCACCGCAACGTGGCGTTCGCCCACCTGGACCTCGACGACATCAAGACCGTCAAGAACCACTTCGGCGTCAAGGTCAACGACGTCGTGATGGCCCTGGTCTCCGGTGTGCTGCGCACGTTCCTGCTCGACCGTGGCGAGCTGCCCGACAACTCGCTGATCGCGATGGTGCCGGTGTCCGTGCACGAGAAATCCGACCGGCCCGGCCGCAACCAGGTGTCGGGGATGTTCGCGCGGCTGGAGACGAGTATCGCCGACCCGGTCGAGCGACTCAAAGCCATCGCAGAGGCGAACACCGTTGCCAAACAACACAGTTCGGCGATCGCCGCCACCCTGCTGCAGGACTGGACGCAGTTCGCAGCACCCGCGGTGTTCGGTGCGGCGATGAGGGTCTACGCCAGCAGCAGGCTCAGCGGAGCGCGGCCGGTGCACAACCTGGTGGTGTCGAACGTGCCCGGACCTCAGGGCCGGCTCTACATGCTGGGCTGCGGCGTGGAGGCGATGTACCCGCTGGGGCCGATCTTCCATGGCTCCGGGCTGAACATCACCGTGATGTCGCTGTCGGGGAACCTCGACGTCGGCATCGTGTCCTGCCCTGAGCTCCTACCCGACCTGTGGGACCTGGCCGACGACTTCGACGTCGCGCTTGCCGAACTCCTCGACGCGACGAAGTAGGCGCCCCGACCGCGCCTTGCCAGCGCAGATGCCCGTTCATGGCAGCATGTGTTGCCATGAAGCACATGACCGGGATCGCGCGATCCGGCCTCGTCCTCGCGGCGGTCATGCTGCTCGTTGCCGGATGCAGCAAGGTCGTCGACGGCCGCGCCATGCTCGCCGTCCCGCGTCCCGGTTCACCGATCCAGTGGAACGCCTGCCAGCCCGTCGGGCCGTCGGATCGCTCCCGCATTCCCGCCGGCGCCGAGTGCGGCCTGCTGTCGGTACCGGTCAACTGGGACAACCCCGACAGCGCCGACGGTGCGGTCGCCCAGCTCGCCGTAGTGCGGTTCAAAGCCACCGGCCAGAAGATCGGCTCGCTGATCGTCAACCCCGGCGGCCCTGGCGAATCTGGCGTCAACGCTGCCGCCAACATGCTCGCGACTCTGCCCGAGGCACTGCGCGAACGGTTCGACCTGGTGGGCTTCGACCCGCGCGGCGTGGCGAACTCCTCGCCCGCCGTGTGGTGCAACAGCGACGCCGACAATGACCGGCTGCGCGCCGACAACGTGGTCGCCTACACCCCCGAAGGGGTGGCGCACATGGAGAAGCTGACCAAGGAGTTCGTCCAGCGCTGCGTCGACAAGATGGGCAAGGACTTCCTCGCCAACGTCGGCACCGTCAGTGTGGTCAAAGATCTCGACGCGCTGCGCCAGGCCCTCGGCGACGAGAAGCTGACCTACCTCGGGTACTCCTATGGCACCCGCATCGGCGCCGGCTACGCCGAGGCCTACCCGGACAAGGTGCGCGCGATGGTCCTCGACGGCGCCGTCGACCCCAACGCCGACCCGCTCGAGGCAGACGTCCGCCAGGCCGCCGCGTTCCAGAAGGCCTTCGACGACTACGCCGCCGACTGCGCCAAGGACGAGAACTGCCCGCTGGGCACCGACCCGGCCAAGGCAGTCGAGGTCTACCAATCCCTCGTGTGGCCACTGGTGGACAAGCCCGCCGCCACCGCCGACCCCCGCGGCCTGAGCTACTCCGACGCCGTGGTCGGCACCATCCTGCCGCTGTACTCGCCGAACCTGTGGCGCCACCTCACGCAGGCGCTCTCCGAGATCAAGGAAGGCCGAGGCGACACGATGCTCTCGCTGGCCGACCTGTACATGGGCCGCGACGCCCAGGGCCACTACAACAACTCCACCGACGTCCGCGTCGCCGTCAACTGCGTCGACAAGCCCGCCATCACCGACCGGGCCACCCTCGTCGACCAGGACAGGCGGCTGCGCGATGCCGCGCCCTTCATGAGCTACGGCACGTTCACCGGCTACGCGCCCCTGGGCACGTGCGCGATGTGGCCCGTGCCGCCCACCAGCCAGCGCCACGAGATCAAGGTCAACGGACTACCGCCGGTGCTGGTGGTGTCCACGACCAACGATCCCGCGACGCCGTACCAGGCCGGCGTCGACCTGGCCAAACAACTCGGCGGGAGCCTGCTCACCTACGAGGGCACCCAACACACCGTTGCCCTCCAGGGCAACGCCTGCGTCGACGACATCGCCACCCAGTACCTGCTCGACCTGACCGTGCCCCCGCCCGGTGCGCGATGCTGACGATCAGCACCGTCGGCGAATCCGACCTGGCCGACGTGATGCCCCTGATGCGCGGGTATTGCGACTTCTACCGCGTCGACCCCACCGACGCCGACCTCACCGCGATGATGCGCGCGCTGATCGCCGACCCGAGGGAAGGGGTACAACTCATCGCCCGTGACGAGTCCGGTGCTGCAGTGGGTTTCGCGACGCTGTTCTGGACGTGGCAGACGCTCTACGCCGCCCGCGTCGGAGTTCTCAACGACCTCTTCGTCACCGAGCGCACCCGGGGCGCCGGTGCCGGACGGGCGTTGATCGACCGCTGCCTGCAGCTGTGCCGTGAGCGGGGAGCGCAGAAACTGGTGTGGGAGACAGCCCACGACAACGTCACCGCCCAACGCCTCTACGACGGCATCGGCGCTGAGAAGTCCAGCTGGCTGACCTACGAGCTGGACGCCCGATAACAGCCCGGTCACCGTTGCGCCCCGGGGGGAGCCACCCGCGGCATCGCGTGACAGCATGGACTCCCATGTGGCGGGTGGGACGAATGATCGCAGCTGTGTGTGTGCTGACCGCTGCTCTGTGTCCGACCGCTGCCGCGGCGCCGGCGCCGGCATCGGCGGTGTCGTGGGGGACGTGCGCCGACGTCGTCAAGGACCCGTCCCGCATCCCCACCGCACGGTGCACCACCGTCTCCGTTCCCGTCGACTACGCGGAACCTGATGGCGCACAAGCTCAATTGGCCGTCATCAAGGTGCCGGCCAGTGGCCGTCGAATCGGTGCGCTGCTGGTGAACCCGGGCGGACCGGGTGCCTCGGCCGTCGACACCGTCGCCGACATGGGCGCTGCGCTGGCCGGCTCGCCGATCATGGAGCAGTTCGACCTGGTCGGTGTCGACCCGCGCGGGGTCGGGCATTCGACGCCGCAACTGCGCTGCCGCACCGACGCGCAGTTCGACGCCTACCGCACCCAGCCGATGACCGACTACAGCTCCGCCGGTGTCGCCCAGATCGAAAGCGTGCTGCGCGATTTCGCCGGTCAGTGCCTCTCGGCGATGGGTGCCGACTACCTGGCCAACATCGGTACCGCCGCCGCGGTGCGCGACATGGACACGGTCCGCGAGGCTCTCGGCGAGACGCAGATCAACTACCTCGGCTTCTCCTACGGCACCGAACTCGGCGCCCTCTATGCCAGCCGCTATCCCGACCGGGTGCGCGCCATGGTGCTCGACGGCGCGGTGGACCCGAGCCTCGATCCGATCACCGAGAGCGTCAACCAGATGGCCGGCTTCCAACGGGCCTTCGACCGGTACGCCGCCGACTGCATGACCGACGCCGACTGCCCGCTGGGTTCCGACCCGTCCCAGGCCGTCGCCCGCTACCACCAGCTGATCGATCCGCTGGCCGCACGGCCGGCCGCCGCATCGGACCCACGCGGGCTGAGCTACCAGGACGCGTTCACCGGTACCGTCTCCGGGCTGTACTCGCCCCGCTACTGGCCCTACATCACCAGCGGCCTGCTCGGCCTCGAGCGCGGCACCGATCCCGTCGACCTGCTCTTCCTCGCCGACGACTACCAGCAGCGGGACCGCAGCGGTCACTACAGCAACCGGCAGGATGCGTTCACCGCGATCCGCTGCCTGGACTCGGTGTATCCCACCGACCCGGCCGCCTGGGCCGACGCGGACCGGCGCATCCGCGCCGCCGCCCCGTTCTCGTCCTACGGACAGTTCACCGGGTTCGCGCCGCGCAACACCTGTGCGCTGTGGCCGGTGCCACCCACCCCGGTGGCCGGCCCCGCCACCTCGCCCGGGCCGGGCAAGGTCGTCGTCGTCTCGACGACCGGTGACCCCGCCACGCCGTACCAGGCCGGGGTCGACCTGGCCCGGCAGATGGGCGCCTCCCTGGTGACCTTCGAGGGCAGTCAGCACACTGTCGTGTTCAACGGCGACCAGTGCGTCGACACGAGCGTCGTCGACTTCCTGACCGGGCTGAAGGCACCAGCCGCCGGTTTGCGGTGCTAGCAGCGTCGTAACACGGAATTAACAGGCGGAAATTAGGCTTCGGTCATGGATCGGCAGAAGGAATTCGTGCTGCGCACGCTGGAAGAACGCGATATCCGCTTCGTCCGGCTGTGGTTCACCGACGTGCTCGGATACCTGAAGTCGGTCGCGATCGCGCCCGCGGAGCTGGAAGGTGCCTTCGAAGAGGGCATCGGCTTCGACGGTTCGTCGATCGAAGGCTTCGCCCGGGTGTCCGAGGCCGACATGGTCGCGCGGCCCGACCCCTCCACGTTCCAGATCCTGCCGTGGACGTCCAGCGCGGGAGAGCACCACTCGGCGCGCATGTTCTGCGACATCACGATGCCCGACGGATCGCCGTCCTGGGCGGACTCCCGGCACGTCCTGCGCCGCCAGCTGTCCAAGGCCAGCGATCTGGGGTTCTCCTGCTACGTCCACCCCGAGATCGAGTTCTTCCTCCTCAAGCCCGGGCCCGACGACGGCACCCCACCGGTGCCCGCCGACAACGGCGGCTACTTCGACCAGGCCGTACACGATTCGGCGCCGAACTTCCGCCGGCACGCCATCGACGCGCTCGAGCAGATGGGTATCTCTGTCGAATTCAGCCATCACGAGGGCGCGCCCGGTCAGCAGGAGATCGACCTGCGCTACGCCGACGCGCTGTCGATGGCCGACAACGTCATGACATTCCGCTACGTGGTCAAAGAGGTCGCCCTCGGTGACGGCGTGCGGGCCTCGTTCATGCCCAAACCGTTCGCCGAACACCCCGGCTCGGCCATGCACACGCACATGAGCCTCTTCGAGGGCGAGACCAACGCCTTCCACAGCGCCGACGATCCGCAGCAGCTCTCCGACATCGGAAAGTCGTTCATCGCAGGCATTCTCGAGCACGCGCAGGAGATCAGCGCGGTCACCAACCAGTGGGTGAACTCCTACAAGCGGCTGGTGCACGGCGGGGAGGCGCCGACGGCGGCGTCCTGGGGTGCGGCCAACCGCTCGGCGCTGGTGCGGGTGCCGATGTACACGCCGCACAAGGCGTCGTCGCGGCGCGTCGAGGTGCGCAGCCCCGATTCGGCCTGCAACCCGTACCTGACTTTCGCGGTGCTGCTGGCGGCCGGTCTGCGCGGTATCGAGAAGAACTACGTCCTGGGTCCGCAGGCCGAGGACAACGTGTGGAGCCTGACCCCCGAGGAACGCCGGGCGATGGGCTACAAGGAGCTGCCGGGCAGTCTGGGCGTCGCGCTGACCGAGATGGAGAACTCCGAACTGGTCGCCGAGGCGCTGGGGGAGCACGTGTTCGACTTCTTCCTGCGCAACAAGCGCGCGGAGTGGGAGAACTACCGCAGCCACGTCACGCCGTTCGAGCTGAAGAACTACCTGTCGCTCTAACTGCGGACGGCCCCGGCTAGATTCACCGGTATGGCCAAACCCGCGACGCAGCGTCCCAAGCTGCCCGGCGTCGGCCGTCTCGGGCTTGTCGAGAAGACCGCGCAAGCCGACCTCGATCGGCTGGGCTGGAACACCGACGCCCACGTCGAGCTGCTCTGGTCGCTCTCCCGAGCCCCCGACGCCGACAGCGCGCTGCGCGCCGTGATCCGGCTCTCCGAGGCGCTCGGTCGCGACTGGGCTGAACTCGACGCAGCACTGCTGACCGACAAGGCGCTGCGGGGCCGGTTGTTCGCCGTCCTCGGTTCCTCGCTGGCCCTGGGCGATCATCTGGTGGCCAATCCGCAGTCCTGGCGCCTGCTGGCGGGACGGGTGCGCCTGCCCAGCATCGCCGAGCTGGCGCAAATGTTCGCGCAGGCGACCGAAAAGGTAAGCGGGGCACCGGCTGCCACGCCGGCGCTGCGTACCCTGTATCGCGATCGGTTGCTGGTGCTGGCCGCCCTCGACGTGGCGCCGACCGTCGAGAACGAGCCGGTGCTGCCGTTCACCGTCGTCGCCGAGCACCTGTCGGACCTCGCGGACGCGGCGCTGCAGGCGGCGCTGGACGTCACCACGCGCTCCGTGTGCGGGGAGGACGAGCCGCCCGCGCTCGCGGTGATCGCCATGGGCAAATGCGGCGCGCGCGAATTGAACTACGTCAGCGACGTCGACGTCATCTTCGTCTCTGACGACGGCTCGCACAGCCGGCTGGCGCTGGCCACCCGCATCGCCGGCGAGATGATGCGGTTGGCGTCGGACGCCTTCTTCGAAGTCGACGCGGCGCTGCGCCCCGAAGGCAAACAGGGTCCGCTGGTGCGCACCCTCGATTCCCACGTCGCCTACTACGAGCGTTGGGCCAAGACCTGGGAATTCCAGGCGCTGCTCAAGGCTCGGCCCGCCGCGGGGGATGCCGACCTCGGCCGCCGCTACGTCGAGGCGCTGATGCCGATGGTGTGGACCGCCAGCGAGCGTGAGGATTTCGTGCCCGACGTGCAGGCCATGCGCCGACGCGTCGTGGAGCTGGTCCCCGCGGGAGTGCGCTCGCGCGAACTGAAGCTGGGCACCGGAGGTCTGCGCGACGTCGAATTCGCCGTGCAACTCCTGCAATTGGTGCACGGACGGCAGGACGAGTCCCTGCACGTGGCGTCCACGGTGAACGCGTTGGCCGCCCTCGGCGACGGCGGATACATCGGCAGGGACGACGCAGCCAACATGACCGCGTCCTACGAGTTCCTCCGCCTCCTCGAACATCGTCTGCAGTTGCAGCGTCTCAAGCGCACCCACCTGCTGCCCGAGGACGATGACGACGAGGCGATGCGCTGGCTGGCCCGTGCGGCACACGTCCGGCCCGACGGCCGGCACGACGCGCTCGGGGTGCTGCGCGAAGAACTCAAGCGGCAGAGCCATCGCGTGTCACGGCTGCACGCGAAGCTCTTCTATCAGCCGCTGCTGGAATCGGTCGGTGAGACGGCGCTCGGGATCTCCGAGGTCATGAGCACCGAGTCGGCCGAAAGGCAGCTCGCCGCACTGGGTTACGAGGGGCCACAGAGCGCACTGACACACCTGGCGGCGCTGACCAGCAGCGGCGGCCGGCGGGGCCGGGTGCAGCAGGTGCTGCTGCCGACCCTGCTGGACTGGCTGTCCGACACCCCCGATCCCGACGCCGGTCTGCTCAACTACCGCCGGCTCAGTGACGAACTGGCCGACCAGCGATGGTATTTGGCGACGCTTCGTGACGAGGGTGCCGTGGCCAAGCGATTGATGCACGTCCTCGGCACCTCGGCATACGTGCCGGAGCTGCTCATGCGAGCGCCCGAGGTGATCCAGCTCTACGCCGACGGGCCCAACGGTCCGAAACTCTGCGACGTCGATACCGACGGGGTGGCAGGCTCCCTGGTCGCCTCGGCGGCCCGGCACAGTGATCCGGTCCGCGCGATCGCGGCGGCCCGCTCCCTGCGTCGTCGTGAACTGGCCCGCATCGCGTCGGCCGACCTGCTCGGCATGCTCGAGGTCACCGAAGTGTGCGCGCAGCTGACGTCGATGTGGGTCGCGGTGCTGCAGGCCGCCCTCGACGCGGTGATCCGGGCGAACACCCCTGCGCACGGGCCGCCGGCACGTATCGCGGTGATCGGCATGGGCCGCCTCGGCGGGCGTGAACTCGGCTACGGCTCGGACGCCGACGTCATGTTCGTGTGCGAACCACACGCCGGTGTCGAGGAATCGGTCGCGGTGAAGTGGTCTGTGACGGTGGCCGAACAGGTTCGCGGCCGGCTCGGCACCCCGGGAGCCGACCCGCCGCTGGAAGTCGACGCCAACCTGCGACCCGAAGGCCGCCATGGCCCGCTGGTGCGCACGCTCGCGTCCTATGAGGCGTACTACTCGCAATGGGCGCAGGCGTGGGAGATCCAAGCGCTGCTGCGGGCCCACCGGGTGGCCGGCGATATGGAACTGGGAGAGCGCTTCCTGCTGATGATCGACAAGACCCGGTATCCCGCGGGCGGGGTGTCGGTCGAGGCGGTGCAGGAGATCCGGCGCATCAAGGCGCGCGTGGACGCCGAACGCCTACCCCGCGGCGCCGACCCGAACACCAACACCAAGCTGGGTCGCGGCGGGCTCGCCGACATCGAGTGGACGGTGCAGCTGCTGCAATTGCGGTTCGCGCACAAGATCCCCGCGTTGCACACCACCTCGACGCTGGACACGCTGAACGCGATCGGCGCCGCCGAACTGATCGCCGAAGGAGACATCGAGCTGCTGCGCGACGCGTGGCTGACCGCGACCCGGGCCCGCAACGCATTGGTGCTGGTCCGCGGCAAGCCGACCGACCAGCTGCCGGGGCCGGGCAAGCTGCTCAACGCCGTCGCGGTGGCCGCCGGCTGGCCCGAAGGCGACGGCGGAGAGTTCCTCGACAACTATCTGCGGGTCACCCGGCGCGCGAAGGCTGTGGTGCGCAAGGTGTTCGGTTAGAGAGGCGAGGCGCCTTGCGACACAGCGGTCGCCGTCTTGATGATCGCCAACGATACGGTGCCAGCGACCTCATCGATGACTGGCTGAAGCACTGTGCCGTCGTCGCCGATGATCACAGTCCCGCCGGGGCTACCCGGGATTGTGACGATCGCGGGATGGTCCGGATCGGCTGCGTCGACCACCAGTACCGATGTCGTGTACGGGTTCTGACCCGAAACGTATTCGTACGCCGACGCCGTCAAGTACGCTACGCCGCCGTTGGCGACCACGCCGGAGTAGTAGTCGGCTCCTGGCACGGTAAGTGTCGTTGTGTTGGTCGGATCATCGCGCCGAATAACGGTGATGCGGTTGTTGGCGGATACAAGGGCTACTTCGTCGTTCGCGGTCAGCACGCTTGTTCCGTAGTAGTAGTACACCTCGTCTTCGAGGTCGACGGTCACCGCTGACGAGGGATCCTTCGGCTCGACTACGGTGACGTGCGCGATGTAGTTGTAGCTTGTCGAGCCAGGGGTCAGGCTGGTGAAGTAGGCAGTGCCATCCGGGCTGAACGTGGGCTGTGAGGACGGGTAGGACGGCAACGCCACGTTTGTCGGGTGCGAGGGACTCTCCGGATCGATGACGGTGAGCTCATAGGCGTACCCGCCGCCGTTGCTGGCGTACGACACCACGTAGGCGGTTCCGTCCGGTCCGATGATGGGATTGCCTGCCGATGCGTTCTGCCCGGTGGCCAGGGGTATGTGGCTCACGTGCCCCGCCTCGGCGTCGATCACGCTGACCGACAAGACGTACTTACCATTCACGTAGTCTTCCGAGGTGAGGTAACCGGTGCCGTCCGTTCCGAAAACAATCGACGAATCCGGGCGTCCTGGCATGACCGTGATGAAGGCTGCGACCGGGTTGGCAGGATCGACGACCGTCAGGTAATACGGGTAGCCGTTGTAGTCCTGATGATGCTGCACGTACATGACTCCGTTGGAGTCGTACGTGGTGGTGACCGTCGGGTTGTAGTAGTTGGTTCCCGGCAGATCGATCACCGTCGCCGTGGCCTGGCCAGGGGCAACGAGCGTCAGCCTATTGGTGAATCCCGTCCCGTTGTAGACAGCCGTCACCACAGACGCCGTGCCGCCAGCATCAAAAGTGACCGTCGATGTCGGCGCGCCTGCGGCACCCGTGATGACCGTCGGCTGCGTCGGATGAGCCGGGTCGATTCGGACGATCCTGGTTTGGGCGGTGGCGCCTGAACCCGTGTAGGTGACGAGATACAGCTTTCCGTCCTTGCCGAATGTCACGTTTCCGTAGATGAATCCGCTGCCCGCGTTGTACACGGTCGGGCTTGACGGGCTCGCAGGATCAATACGGACCAGACTGGCCTGTGAGGTGGACGAGGTGTTCAGAGGAATCCAGAGATTGCCATCAGCACCGAGCAATAGGCTGCTTGATGGCTGTCCGACGCCCAGTTCCACGACCGTCGGGCTAGTCGGATTGTTCGGGTCGATCACGCTCACGTACGTTCGCATCGAGCCGTTCGTGGTGCCGTAACTGGCCTGGTACGCCTTTCCGTCCACGGCGAAAACAACGTTACCGTAGGCGTTTTGCGCACCGGTGTCGATGATCGTGAGCGCGGTGGGGTTGGCCGGGTCGAGGACGACCACGCGCGTGCCATCGGTACCCCCGTCGATCGTCTGGTAGCTCTTGCCGTCGGGGCCCGTCACGGTGAAGCTCTCGTAATCGCCCGACAATGTGCGAATCACATTTGTGCTCAAAACTATTGGGTCGATGAGGTTCCACGACACCGTGCGAGCGGTCGAGTTGTACGTGCCTTGTACGGCCCGGCCGTCGGCGGCGAGTGTCAAGTTGCCGAACGGCAGGCCGGGAATCGAGACGGTGACCGGGTGCGAGGGGTCGCCGGCCTTGAACACGATGAAATTGGTCGCGTAGGTGCTACTGCTGTTGCCGGTGGTGGCAATCTGCAGATAGGCATCCCCCTTTGGGCTGACGGCCAGATTGCTGTAGTAGGACGACACATTGACAGTTGTCACGACGCTCGGATGCTGTGAGTCGATGGCGCTGACCGCCCAGCCTGAATCCTGGCTCGTGCCATTGGTCGTACTCCTTGTGAACGTCACCGCGTAGAGAACTCCAGTCGCGCCGAATGCGAGCCGACTCACTTGGTTTCCGGGCAACGTCACTGAGACGGGCGCAGCGGAGCCGTCCCGATCCACAGTGACGACTGTGATCGTGCTAGTGGAATACCCGGTTGCCAGCATCACGGCATCGTCGGTGGCGCCGTAGACGGTCAGCGGGTATGAGGTGGCGCCGATGTTGACCGTTGTCGGATGGGAGGGATCTTCTGCATGAATCGTGGTCAGGTAATTGGTGTAGGTGGTGGTGCCGTTATTGCTGACGGGTTTCGATGACGTGACGAAAGTGGTTCCGTCGGAGGCAAAGACGCGGGCAGTGTCGTAGGGGGTGCCCGGCAGGGTGACACTCGTCGCCGATTGGGGGTCACCTGTTGGCACTACCGTCAGGAAGTAGGTGTAGTCGCCGCTCGGATTCTGCGTATACGACGTGACATACGCCGTGCCGTCAGGGCCGAACGTCGGAGTGGACCCGCCGTATATGCCAGGGACCGCGATGGTCACGGCATCCGTGGGGCTGGTTGCCGAAACAACGTGTAGGAACTCTTGTCTCGTATTCGCGCCCTGGTACGAAGAAGTCCTGACGAACAGCGAACCATCGGCGGCGTAAGTGGTGCTGGACAACGAAATCGAGTTCGACGAGCTGGCGGGAAATGCGATGACGGCAGCCTCGGTGGGATGCGCCGGTGTGATCACCGAGAGGTAGTTGGTGTAAGTGGTTTGGTAGGTACCGTTGACATATCCGTAGGAGTACGTGTAGCTCTGCTGTAACACGGTGCCGTCAGGCTGGACGAGCGGGCTGCCATACGGCTGCCCGGGTCCGGCCGAGACGATGACGGGCTGGCCGGCACCGTTGGGATCGACGTGGACGACGCGGACGCGATATCCGCTGTACTGCTCGCCAGTCCCAACCCCTTCGGTGAAAGTCGTGACGTACAACGTTCCGTCGCCGGCGACGGTGGGCCGGTAATAGCTCGTTCGCCCCGGGCCTACGTCGAAGATCTTGGGATGGCCTGCATCGGCAGGATTGATCCGAACTAGATAAGCATTGGTACTCGTCGCAGTACTCAAGTAGTAGTTTCCATCTGCGGCGCGATAGATGTTGTCGGCCGGCTGACCTTCGCCGATGTCAACGAGCGTCGGATTGGCGAGGTTCGTCGGATCGATGACGGACACGTAGGAGTGGTAGCTGCCGCCTGACGAGTCAAAGGTGATCTGGTAACCCTTGCCGCTGGTGTCGAAGACGACACCGCCGTAAGCGAATTGGCCACCGGTATCGAGGAGGGTGGGGGAGGCGGGATGTGCCGGGTCGACGACGATGATGCGCGTCCCGTTGGTGCCTTTGTCGATGGTCAGGTAGTACTTGCCGTCGGGGCCTTTGACAGCTCCGCTGCGCAGCTCGCCCGACTGTGTCTGCGTACCGACCAGCGCAGCGATCGCCGCTGAGACAGGGACATTGTCCACCGTGAGTGTGATTGTCTTGCCGTGTTGGTCGTTCACTGTCACGGTGAAGCTGTCGACGTCGGTGCCAGGCGAAAGGTAGGCAGCCAACCGTTCCAGCGGCTTGGGAGTGTATGTAAAGGTACCGTCATTGTTCAGCGCAACAGTGCCTTTGGACCCCTGGCTCACAACGGTGTACACCAGCGCGTCGCTATCGGTGTCGGTGACGTTCAGTGACCCGGCCAGCACGCCGGATGAATTGGGGGTTCCGAAGCTCGCGCCGGTGCTTGCTGGTGGGGCGTTCTTGCCGAGGATGGTGATGGTGACGGGGATGGTGGTGCTACCGCCGTGTCCGTCGGTGACGGTGATGGTGAAGTTGTCGGTTTTCGTTGCGGCACTGGCATTTATGGCGGCAGCGTTGTGGCGGGCGGTGTCGGTGGGGGTGTAGGTGAAGGTGCCGTCGGGGTTGACGACGGCGGTGCCTTTGCCGGTGGTGATGCTGCCGCTGTAGGTGAGGGCGTCGTTGTTGGCGTCGGTGGCTGTGGCGGTGCCGGTGACTTTTCCGTTGGTGTCGGTGGTGCTGGTGTAGGCGCCGCCTGTCGGGTCGGCGTTGGCGCCCAGGATGGTTACCGTCACCGGGATGGTGGCAGTACCGCCGTGTCCGTCGGTGACGGTGATGGTGAAGCTATCGGATTTGATTGCGGCGCTGGCATTTATGGCGGCAGCGTTGTGGCGGGCGGCGTCGGTGGGGGTGTAGGTGAACGTGCCGTCGGGGTTGACCACGGCGGTGCCTTTGCCGGTGGTGATGCTGCCGCTGTAGGTCAGCTTGTCGCTGTCGGCGTCGGTGGCTGTGGCGGTGCCGGTGATCTTGCCGTTGCCGTCGGTGCTGCTGCTGTAGCCGCCGCTGGTGGGGGAGTTGTTCGTCGACGGACTGATCGGCACCGTTACCGGAACCGTCACCGAGCCGCCGAAGCCGTCGGTGACCGTCACCGCAAACGAGTACTGCCTGTCCGCGGTCGTCGCGTTAATCGCCGAGGCCTGATGGCGCGCAGCGTCGGTGGGCGTGAAGACGAACGAACCGTCCGGCTGGATTTCGACGGTGCCCTTGGCATTCGCGACGGGGCCGGCGAAGGTGAGGACATCGCGCTCAGGATCGGTCGTGGTGATGGTGCCGGCCACCTTACCGGTCACCGGATCTGGCTGGCCGACAACAAGAGTCGGGTTGCCAGGCGCTTGATTCACATGGCCGAGAGGTGCGATGTTCACCTTGACGGTCAGCGTCGTCGTGCCGCCGTGTCCGTCGTTCACGGTGATCTTGAAGCTTTCGCTCTTGTCCCAGAACGGCGCGTTCTTCTTACTGGCCGCCGTGCGGGCTGCAGCCGTCGGCGTGTACGTGAACGTGCCATCGGCATTGATGGTCACCGCGCCCTCGGCGGTGGTGGCCGGCACATCGTAGGTGAACGAATCGCCGTCCTTGTCGACCGCGGTGATCTTGCCCGTGACCTTCCCACTGTTCGGGTTCGTGAACACATCGGTCGACTTGAGCCCGCTGGGCTTGACGTTCGCCGGCTCGATCGGGACGGAAACCAGGACCGTTGCCAGTCCGCCGTGCCCGTCCGCGACGGTCACGGTGAAGGTGTCTGTCTTGTCGGCCGCCGAAGCGTTGTTGGCAGACGCTGCATGGCGTGCAGCGTCGGAGGGCTTGTAGGTGAAAGAGCCATTGCTCGACAGCGTGACCTCGCCGCCCTTGGCGGTCGGTGACGCCGTGTACGTGAGAGTGTCCTTGTCGGCGTCTTTCGCCTTGACCGATCCGTAGACATTCGAGGTGATCAAGCCCGGGCTCGCGCTGGCCGTGGCGGTCGGGTCCGCATTGGCCGGCTTGATCTGCACGGTGATAGGGACGGCCACGGTGCCGCCCTTGCCGTCGCTGACCGTGATCGTGAAGCTGTCCTGCTTGGCCGCTGCGCCGGCATTCGCGGCGGACGCGGCATGCCGGGCCGCGGGCGTCGGGGTGTAGCTGAAGGAATAACCTGTGGTGGTTCGCGTGACGGAGACGGCACCCTTGGCTGGCTTGGTGGCGGTGTAGCTCAACGGGTCGCCGTCGACATCGGTCACAGCCACACTTCCGGTGACGACGCCAGAATCGTTCGGTGCGTTGACGATCGGAGTGCCTGCAGCGGGGTTCGAGTTGCCCGCCGCGGCAGCAGAAAGCAGTCCAGCGGAGTCGGGTGCCAGCCGGCGGCCATTCGGCCCGAGCTGGCGCCTGGCGGCGGCCAGTAGCACCCACAGTGCCGGGGTCTCGACGGGGGCCCCTGAGCCGTCGGCTCCGAACAGCGGCGCCAGCACCGAGGACAACGACATTGCCGTCGTCTCTTGTGGCGGCTCGACGTGCGGCGGGGTGCCGAGCCTGGTGACTGCCAGTGGGGTGAGCACTGGTGCGGCGGCAGTTGGCGAGGCCGGGGGCGGTGGCGTGGCAGGTGCAGGCGGGGTCAACTTCAGGTGGCGGGGCGTGGCCTCGGACTGGACGCGGGGCGCCGGTGCGGACTCGGGACGCGACATTGTCCGCCCCGGCGCGTGCTTGCGCGGAGTTCGCGTGGTGTGCACAACCGCGTCGGTGTCTACCGCCGACGCATCGACATCGGCATCGGCATCGGCATCGGGATCGACGTCCGTGTGGAGCGTGGGAGCCGAGGGATCGTCGACGCTTTCGAGGTCGTCGTTGTCCTCGACGGCGGGAGGATCACCACCGTCGTCGTCGGCCAGGTCGCCCTCGTCGTTCGGACCCTCCGGCGCAACCGTGTTCTGCTCTGCGGCTGGCGAATTATTGCTCGTTGGCGAGTCCACACTGTTTGTGGTGTCATCGGCAATCGCAACGGCGGGACTGCCGCCTACACCAAAGCCCACCCCGAGGGCCACTGCCAACGCCCCGACCCGTCCGACATGCTTCGCGTACCCCATTGGTCAGTGCCTTCCCCCGAAGTGACGGCCACGCGGATGGCCGTATCGATGGTCAGTCAAGCACTGCGGCTAAGGCAATAGGGGGAAACCCTGGAGTTTGCCAAGCTTGATTTGGCAAATGACTGCAGCCCGGGCATCAGCTGGACAGGTGTCAGTGCTAAGAAACATAGATGGACTTCACGTTCGACACGATCAGCGCGGAGGAGTACGAGGAGCACCGGCGGCGCTTCGACCCGCTGACCGATGCCCTGCGCGCCCTCATCGACGTGGGCATCCACACCGACGTCGACGACTCCACGGTCCTGCTCGCCCTCGAACACCTCGAGGAAGCGCATTCGCTGCTCGAGCAACGCCTGCGCACGAAGCGAACGACCTTGCGCCACGCCGACACCGGCCGCGCCGTCGTCTGGGGCAATCCCGCCATCGGACTGCGCAATGCCATCGCGCCGCCCATGGAGGTCCACCGTGACGACGACGGCAGCTACTGGAGCGAGTTCACCCTGGGCCCCGCCTACGAAGGCCCGCCGGGGTGGGTGCACGGGGGTGTCTGCGCACTTCTGCTCGACCACCTCCTCGGGGAAGTGGCCAGCCAGGGCCTGAACCTGCCGAAGTACACCGGCACCATCAGCCTCCGATATCTGCGCGGCACCCCGCTGGGACCGTTGCGGGCCGAAGGATTCGTCGAACGCATCGAGGGTGCGAAGACCTTCGCCCGCGGCTACCTCAAAGACGACGAGGGCGCGACCGTCGAGGCCGAGGGCGTGTTCATCCTGCCCGCGTGGGCCCGAGACGCGGGCTGATCGCCGCGTGAAAACCTACGTCTCCATCGCCTTCCAGGACACCCGCGAGGCCATCGAGGTCGCCCGCGCCGCAGACGAACTCGGCTATGACGGCATCGGCATCCCCGATCACGTCGTCAACCTCGAAACCCTGCAGACCCCGTATCCCTACACCGAGGACGGCAGCCGCCGCTGGGAGGCCTTCACCGACTGGCCGGACCCCTGGGTGATGATCGGCGCCATCGCCTTGCAGACCACCCGGCTGCGCTTCGTGACGACGGTCTACCTGCCCGCGATGCGGGACCCGTACTCGGCGGCCAAAGCGATCGGCACCGCGGCCGTCCTGGCTGGCGGCCGGCTCGAGCTGGGCATCGGAGTGGGTTGGTGCCGTGAGGAATTCGAGCTGCTCGGCCAGCGGTTCGAACGGCGGGGGAAGCGCACCGACGAGATGCTCGAGCTGATGAAGGCGCTGTGGTCGCCCGGCTGGACCGAACACTCCGGTGAGTTCTACACCGCGCCGCGCATGGAGATGGAACCCACGCCGCCGCCGATCCCGATCTACGTCGGCGGACTGTCCGACATCGCGCTGCGCCGCGCCGCCCGTCACGACGGCTGGATCGGCGACCTCATCACCACCGACCAGGCTCTGGAACGGATCGCCACCCTGCGTCGCATCCGTGCCGAAAGCGGCTCGGACATGGCCGGTTTCGAGGTGATCACCCCACTCAGCGACGCCTTCCTACCCGAGCATTATGCCCGCGCGGAAGCGGGCGGCGTCACCGGCATCATCACGATGCCGTGGATGTTCTACAGCGGTCCGGACGCCACGCTCGAGCAGAAGATCGACGGCATGCGCCGCTTCCGGGCGGACACGGGGCTAGAGGACTGACACCATCGTCGTCGGCACGATCGTGACCCGCACCGTGATGTCCGACGTGCCGCCATGGCCGTCGTCGACGGTGACGACGAACGCATCCCGCTTGTCCGACAGCGGCGCCTTCGGTGCACCTGCCGCCGCGCGCGCGGCGTCGGTCGGCACGTAGGTGAATCCGCCTGCGCTGGTGACGACCACGCTTCCCTTGTCGGTCACCGCGGTGCCCGCGTAGGTGAGCAGATCGCCGTCGGCATCTTTGGCGGTGACCTGTCCACTCACCAGTCCCGTCGCCTCGTCGGTGTCGGAGGTGTAGGACAGCTGCGAGGGCGCCCTGTTCACCGACGGCTTGATCGACACCGTCACCGGGACCGCCAATGTGCCCCCGAATCCGTCCGACGCCGTGACGACGAAGGTGTCCACCTTGTCCTGCTCGGTGGCGTTGTCCGCGCCGGCCTGGTGGCGCGCCGCATCACTGGGGGTGAAGGTGAACGTGCCATCGGCATTGACGACGACGCTGCCCTTGGGAGTGAGTCCGGTTCCGCTGTAGGACAACGGATCCTGGTCTGGGTCGGTGGCCGTCACCGTCCCGGTCACTTTGCCGGAGAACACATTCGGTGTACCCGCGGTGAACGTGCCGTCGACGGGAGCCTGATTCTCCCCGCCCAGCGGGGCGATCCCGACCCGCACGGTCAGCGTGGTGGTGCCGCCGTGGCCGTCGTCGATGGTCACCCGAAAGCCGTCGATCTTGGCCCCCCGCGGTGCGAACGGCCGGCTCGCAGCCGCGCGTGCGGCGTCCGACGGTGTGTAGACGAACGTGCCGTCCTCGGCGATCGAGACGGTGCCCTTGCGGGTTTTGGACACGGACCCATAGGTGAACGAGTCCCCGTCGGCGTCGACCGCGGTGACCGCACCGGTGACCACGCCGGTGTTCGGATTGGTGAAGACATCCTTGACCGACGCCGATGTGGGCGCCACGTTGGCGGGCTTGACCGTCACGGTCACAAGGGTTTTGGTGATGCCGCCGTGCTCGTCGGTGACGGTGATGACGAAGCTGTCCTGCTTGTCGAGCTGCGAGGCGTTGTCGGCGGACGCCGCGTGGCGGGCTGCAGCCGACGGTGTGTAGGTGAACCGCCCACGCTCGTCGATCACGACGGTGCCGTCCTTGTTGGTGCCACTGACCTCGTAGCTCAGGGGATCCCCGTTGGGGTCCTTCGCGATGACGACGCCGGTCACCTTGTCGCTGAACGGCGATGTCCTGGTGCGCACCTTGACGTCGGGGTCGACGTTGTCGGGCTTGATCGGCACCGTGAGCGTCACCGTCGTCACACCGCCGTAGCCGTCGGTCACCGTAACGTCGAACGTGTCGGTCTTGTCCGCCTCGGTTGCGTCGGCAGCCGCAGCGGCATGCCGTGCCGCGGCGGTCGGCAGGTACGAGATGTGACCGACCTCGTCGATCGTGAGGGTGCCGCCCTTGGCCGTCGGAGACAGCGAGTACGCGTAGGCGTCACCGTCGAAGTCGCGCACGCGCACCGATACACGGACCTCGCCGTCGCCGAACGGCGATAGGCGCGGTCTCGACACCGAGACGACCGGGGCGGCATTCGCCGGCGCAACCTCGACGGTGATCGGCACGGTGGTGACGTCGCCGGCGCCGTCGACGATCGTGAGGACGAAGCTGTCGGACTTGAGCGCGGGGTCGGCGCCGACCGCGGCGGCGGCGTGGCGGGCCTGCTTGGTGGGGTTGTACTCGAACGACACGGTGTCTCCGTCGACTGAGACGGTGACCGTGCCTTTGCCGGGCCCGCTGGCCACTGCTGTGGCGGCACCGGGGACGACGACTTCGCCGGTCACCTCGCCGGTCTCGTCGGGCGGATTGACCACCGGCTGCTCGGCCACGATGTCTGACCGCAGTGCGGCCATCTGCACGTGCTCGGACTGGCCGAGTTGACGCCGTGCGGCTGCGGCCAGCACCCACATGGCCGGCGATGCGACCGGTGCCACCGGGGCGTCCTTCGGGGTCAGAACCGAGGACAGCAATTCGCTGAGCCGGACGCGGGTGGTCGCGGTGGCGCGCTCCGCGGTGTCGGTCGCCGGGGCGACGACATCGACAGGTACGAGGCGCACCTCGGCCGCCGGGGCGACGACCTTCTCCGGCGCCGACGCGACCGTCGGTGTCGACTCTGACTCGTCGTCCGCGTCAGGTGTGCGCACGCGCGTGCGCTCGACCTTCGGGGTCTTCACGGGTGCGTCCTCGCGGACGGCGCGCAGCGGACGGTGCCGGGACGGCCTGTCGCCTGTTTCGGTGTCGGTCTCGGTGTCGTCTTTTCCGGCCCGCTGGGCTTTGCGGCTGTTGCGAGTCGGCTTGTCGGCGCCCGTCCCGCCGTTGCCGGATGCCGCCGTCGAGTCCATGTTCGCGCTCACCGACGGTGTGCTGTCACTCGATTCGTCGGCCCAGGCAACGCCCGGTGTCGCGCCGATGCCGATGCCGATGCCGAGCGCGAACGCCAGCGCGCCGATCCTGCCGATGTACTTCGAAGACCCCACAGTGAATTCCCCCCGACAATTGCCAACCTGGTCAATATCGGGTCATCCTAGGGACCTCAGCAACGAAATAACGTGGCGTTCAGCGAATCTTTTCCGCGTGTCTGCAAACCCGGATGCCACATGTGTTCGCTAGCAGGGCGGCGCCGGGGGCAAACGCGATGTCAGCGCCGCGTGGCGAGCGTGCCTCGTCGTCGCCCGTCGACCGACCAGGTGCCCCCGCCGGTCGTTGCCAACAACAGGAACGCGAAGCACAGCAGGACCGCCAACTCGCCGCCGTTGCCGCCCATCTGGGGATCGAACGGCCAGAAGCTCGCGGGTGCGCCGCTGAAGATCGCCCAGTGCTGCCAGAAGTAGGCCACCGCCATCTCGCCCGAGGCGATGAACGCGGCGATCCGGGTGAAGAAAACGACGGTGATCAGCGCGCCGAGGACGATCTCCAGGATTCCGGCGAACCAGAACGGCCACGTGCCGGCGGGAACCGCCGTGCCCAGCGGCCAGCCGAACACCTTCATGGTGCCGTGCAGCAGCAGGACCACCCCGGTCACGATGCGGAAGATGCTCAGGACAGGGGAGGAGTACGCCGACAGCCGGGCGTCGAGTCGTTGAGTCATACGCGCAGCCTAACGGAGCGGACCGCGGTCCGGATAGCGGGCGGGGGGATCGCTGGGCATCGACGCGTGCGAACGGAACGGACGGGTCGGCGGCTCGGCCGCCGGCGGCGCGGACAGTGCGCGCATTCGCGTGGTCGGGACGTCGGACACCGGTAGTCGTGGAGGCGAGCCCAACTTCATCGGGCGTGTTTCCGTCCGCGGGGTCTGCCGCTCGAGCAGCACACTGCGCGCGAGCCGGTCCAGCGCCCCCTGCACCTGGAGACGGTCGGGTCGGCCCTCGAAATCAGGCGACTGGGCCAGCATGTCGGTGATCCATGACGCAATCACGTCACGGGCGTGGTTCACCTCGGCCGCGCCCGCGGCGGTGAGCGAGTACGCATCCCCGACGCGGGTGGCAAAACCCTCGGTGACCAGTCGATTGAACGTGGGCTCGAGAATCTGCGGAGGTACACGCCGCTCCTCGGCGATGTCCTCGAGATGCGCCGCGCCCGTGGCGGCGGCGTACCGGTACACCTGAATCGTCGCCCACAGCCGCGGCACATCCAGTCGGCTGCGCGCCGCGCGGGCCACCCCATCGAGATCCACGCCGTTGCTGCGCTGCAGCAACCGGCCGACCGCCACCTCGAGCAGCTTCTCCGGCGTCGCCGTCGTCGGCATGCCGAAGCCCTCGCCCATATCGGTACTGCCAGCGGCCGCGGCGTCGCGCAGCGGTACCTGCTTGAGGAACAACGCCAACACCAACCCCACCACAGCGAACGGCGCCGCGAACAAGAACACGCGGCTCAGCGAATCCGCGTACGCGTCGATGATCGGCGCTGCGATGTCCTGCGGCAGTCGATGCAATGCCTGAGGCGAGGTCGCCGCCTCCGGTGGCGCCCCGCTGCTCGCCATCGCCGCGGGCAGCCGGTCGCCGAGGAAGTTGGCGAACAACGATCCGAAGATCGCCGCACCGAACGAGCTGCCGATCGTGCGGAAGAACGTGACGCCAGATGTGGCGACCCCGAGGTCGGTGAAGTCGACCGTGTTCTGCACGACCAGCACCAACACCTGCATGCTCAACCCGATGCCGGCGCCGAGCACGAGCAGATACAGCGATTCCACGAGCGTCGACGTGTCGGCATCCATACGAGACAGCAGCACGAAGCCCAGTGCCATGATCGCCGTGCCCGCGATCGGGAAGATCTTGTAGCGGCCCGTCCGCCCCACGATGACACCGCTGCTCAGCGACGTGACCAGCAGGCCCAGCACCATCGGCAGGGTTCGCAACCCCGACTCCGTCGCGGACACCCCGTCGACGAACTGCATGAACGTCGGAAGGAACGTCAGCGCGCCCAGCATCGCGAACCCCACCACGAACGACAGCACGCAGCACACCGAGAAGACCGGATTGCTGAACAGCCGGATCGGCAGTATCGGTTCCGCGGCGCGGCGTTCGACGAACACGAACGCCACCAGAACCGCCACCGACACCACGAACAACCCGATGATGGTCACCGACCCCCACGGGTACGTGGTGCCGCCCCAGCTGGTCGCCAGCGTCAGCCCGGCCGCCCCGAGGCCGACGAGCACGATGCCGGCGTAGTCGAGCACCGGCCGCGCGGTGCGCGCGAGTTCGGGGATGGCGACTGCCGCGATTCCGAGCACGACCACCGCCACCGGAACGTTGATCCAGAATGCCCAGCGCCAGCTCAGATGGTCGGTGAACAGCCCACCCAGCAGGGGGCCGATCACCGTCGTGACACCGAACACCGCACCCAGAGCACCCTGGTAGCGTCCACGTTCACGGAGCGGGATGACCTCGCCGATGACGGCGACCGCGGTCACCGTGATCGCGCCGCCGCCGAGACCCTGCAGCGCCCGCGAGGCGACGAGCATGCCCATCGATTGCGCCAGCCCGCACAGCACCGAGCCCACGAGGAACAGCAGCACCGCGACCTGGAACACCTTCTTGCGTCCGAAGATGTCGCCGAGTTTGCCGACCACGGCGGTGACGATCGTCGACGCCAGCAGGTAGCTGGTGACCACCCAGGCCTGGTGGCCGGCGCCGCCCAGATCCGCGACGACGGTGGGTAGTGCGGTCGCGACGATGGTCTGGTCGAGTGCGGCCAGCAACATACCGAGGACGACCGCGGTGAACACGAGGTTCCGCGAGCGGATGTCCATCTGCTCGGGGGGATTCACCTTCTCGGCTACATCTGTCACCGCTCGTTTCTACCCGCAGCGCCTTTGATCGACACCAGATCGAGCTGTGAGGATGATCAGTGCAGCGTGCTGGCGAGCGCGTCCAGCGTCTCCTCCGAGGTGTGGCGGGGGCGCCATCCCAGCGCGGACTTCGCCTTCTCGGTGTCCATCACCACCGACGTGCGCCCGGCGTGCAGCCACTCCAATGCCGACGGGACGAAGGGCAGCGCGGACAGGACTTCCGACGTCACGACCGCCGCGGCGCGGGGCACCCTGATCGGCAATGCCCCGAATGCGTCGCCGACCTGCGACATCGACACGACGCCGTCGCCGGCGATGTTGTAGGCGCCAGGTGGCGCGGTCTGCGTCGTGACCGCCAGCGCGATGGCGGACGCGACGTCGTCGTGGTGCACGAGCTGCAACGGCGTGCCCGGATCGGGGAACGGCCGCAGAACCGGCAGGGCCGCCGAGACGCGTCGCACGAGACCGGGCAGCTTGTTCCACGGCATGGCATCGGCGAGGGCGGGCGCCTTCGGCCCGGCGACGATGCACGGCCGCAACACGTAGACCTCGAGATCGGAACCCGCCGTGACCTCCGCCAGCGCGGCTTCGCACGCGGCCTTCTGCTCGGAGTAGTAGTGCTCGGCAGACCCGCGCGGCGCAACGTCCTCGGTGATCGGCACCGGGTTGTCGGCGTGATAGCCGTACGCGGCGACCGAGGACGTGTAGACCAGCCGGCGGGGACGGGCGGCGGCGACGGTCGCCTCGAACACGTTGCGAGTTCCCGCCAGATTGACGCGCGCACTCTCGGTGCGGGTGCCCATGATGATGAAGGCCAGGTGGACGACGACGTCGACGTCGGCGACGAGTTCGTCGACCGCGTCGCGGTCGAGGATGTCGCCCTGCCGGTAGGTGGTCTTCGTCCACTGCTCGGCCTCGGGATCGAACGGCCGACGCGCCATGCCGACGATGGCCTCGACGCCGGGGTCGTCCTCCAGCGCCGCGATGGCCGCCTTGCCGATTTCCCCGGTGGGTCCCGTCACGCCGACGCGCACAGCCATGCCGGGCAGATTGCCCCGGCACCGGAAAAGCGAAACGCCCGCCCGGCGGGTGCCGGGCGGGCGTCGTCGTCGCGGAGTGTTCCGACTTACACGTCGTAGTACAGCGAGAACTCGTACGGGTGAGGACGGATCTGGATCGGCATGATCTCGTTCTCCCGCTTGAAGGAGATCCAGGTCTCGATCAGGTCCTCGGTGAACACGCCACCCTCGGTGAGGTACTCGTGGTCCTCTTCGAGCTTGTCGATCACCGCCGCCAGCGACGTGGGCGCCTGCGGGATGTTGGCGGCCTCCTCCGGCGGGAGCTCGTAGAGGTCCTTGTCGACCGGCGACAGCGGCTCGATCTTCTTCTTGATGCCGTCGATGCCGGCCATCAGCATCGCCGCGAACGCCAGGTACGGGTTGCCCGAGCTGTCCGGGCAACGGAACTCGAGGCGCTTGGCCTTCGGGTTGTTGCCGGTGATCGGGATACGCACGCACGCCGAGCGGTTGCGCTGGCTGTACACCAGGTTGATCGGCGCCTCGTACCCCGGCACCAGACGCTTGTAGGAGTTCACCGTCGGGTTGGTGAACGCCAGCAGCGACGGCGCGTGGTGCAGGATGCCGCCGATGTAGTGGCGCGCCATGTCCGACAGCCCGGCGTATCCGGACTCGTCGTGGAACAGCGGCTTGCCGTCTTTCCACAGCGACTGGTGGGCGTGCATGCCGGAACCGTTGTCACCGAACAGCGGCTTGGGCATGAACGTCACGGTCTTGCCGTTGGCCCACGCGGTGTTCTTGATGATGTATTTGAACAGCAACACGTCATCGGCCGCGTGCAGCAGCGTGTTGAACTTGTAGTTGATCTCGGCCTGGCCGGCGGTGCCGACCTCGTGGTGGCCGCGCTCGAGGGTGAACCCGGCGTTGATCAGGTTGGTCGACATCTCGTCGCGCAGGTCGACGTAGTGGTCGTACGGTGCGACGGGGAAGTAGCCGCCCTTGGGCCGGACCTTGTAGCCGCGGTTGGGGGAGCCGTCGGCCTCGAACGGCTCGCCGCTGTTCCACCAACCCGACTCCGAATCCACCTCGTAGAAGGTGCCGTTCATCTTCGAGTCGAAGCTGACCGAGTCGAAGATGTAGAACTCCGCCTCGGCGCCGAAGTAGCAGGTGTCGGCGATGCCGGTGCTGGCCAGGTAGTTCTCCGCCTTGCGGGCGACGTTGCGCGGGTCGCGCGAGTAGGCCTCACGGGTGAACGGATCGTGGACGAAGAAGTTGAGGTTCAGCGTCTTGGCGGCGCGGAACGGGTCGATGCGCGCGGTGGCGGGGTCGGGCAGCAGCATCATGTCCGACTCGTGGATGGACTGGAAGCCGCGCACCGACGAACCGTCGAACGCGAGACCGTCCTCGAACACGCTCTCGTCGAACGCCGAGGCCGGGATCGAGAAGTGTTGGACGACGCCCGGCAGATCGCAGAACCGAATGTCGACGTACTCGACGTTTTCGTCCTTGATCAGCTTGAAGATGTCGTCTGAGGTCGTTTCTGCCACTGAGTGCTCTCCTTCACTTGGGTAACCCGCTCGTGACGCTATGGACGCGATGTTGCACGGCCGTCAACCGCATGTTGCGTGGACGTTACGCATGCGGCCCGGACAGTCCGCGCCGACGCGACACTATCCTGGCCCTATGGCACGTACGTCCGGTTCCGGTCTCGGCTCGTGGCTGTCCGGACCGGGCACCCCCGAGCCCGGCACCTACCCGGGTGAACGACTCGGCCTGCCGAAGAGTGGCCCTGGCTCGATCGCCCGCTTCGGTCGCCGCATCGCGGCGCTGATCGTGGACTGGTTGATGGCCCTGGGCCTGGCGGCACTCGTCGCGTCACTGGATCTGATCAGTCTTCCCATCCAGACGACGCAGCTGATCGTGTGGTTCGTGCTCGGCGTGGCCTCGGTGCGGTTCTTCGGGTTCTCGCCCGGCCAGCTGGCGCTCGGTCTGAAGGTGGTGCCGGTCGACGCCCGGCTGCACGTCGGCACCGGTCGCGCGCTGGGGCGTGGCGTGCTGATCGCCCTGGTGATCCCGGCGTTGTTCACCGACTCCGACCTGCGCGGCCTGCACGATCTCGCGACCAAGACCGCAGTGGTGAAGCGCTAACCCTGGTGGACGATCTTGCCGTTCATCATCGTCGTCGTCACGGTCGCGGCGTGGATGTCGTGAGGATCGATGTCGAAGATGTTGCGATCCAGGACGATGAGATCCGCGAGCTTGCCCGTCTCCACTGAGCCGACCTTGTCGTCCAGCCGGATCTGATACGCCGCGCCGAGCGTGTTCGCGTGCACCGCCTCCTCGACCGTCAGTTTCTGGTCGTCAGGGACGAGGACCGGGGCGTTCGCATCGCCGATGAGCTGCCGGGTGACGCCGATCTGGATGGAATCCAGCGGCTTGTAGGTCGAGAAGTAGCCCGCTGCCGGCCAATCCGTGCCCAGCGAGATGCGGCCACCTGACTGCAGCACGGCCTGCGGCCGATAGAGCAGATCCTTGCGCGGCGCCCCGTAGCGGACGCCCATGTTCTCGATCGTGTCCGGGTCCGCCGACATCCAGTTCGCCGAGAACTGCGCGGTCACCCCGAGCTGTGCAAAACGCGGAGCGTCACTGTCCTCGAGGTAGACCAGATGAGCGACGGTGTGCCGCCGGTCGCGCGGCGGGTTGGCCGCGATCGCACGTTCGATGGCGTCGAGCCCGACGCGCGCCGTGCGCTCGCCGCAGGCATGGATATGGACGTCGAAGCCGGCGGCGTCGACGTCGCTCACCAGTTGATGCCACTGCTGTTCGGTGAAGGGCGACGCACCGGTCGAGTCCGGCTTGTCGGCGTACGGCTCGATCAGCCACGCGGTGTACCCACCCTGGGTGCCGTCGCCGATGATCTTGACGACACTCACGGTCACCAGCTCGCTGGACACTTCGTCGCGGACCGCGGTGAACCGTTCGACGGTGCCCTCGACCGGCGTTTCCCGCACCGAGTACGAGGCGACGACCCGGAACGGCAGCTGACCGCCCTGCTCGATGTCGGTGTACAGCCGCAGGATCGCAGCCTGGTCGTCGCCGATCGGCGGAACCCCCGCGTCGAAGACCGAGGTGATGCCCGCCGCCGATGCCTTGGGCAACCAACCCCTCACCAGGGTCCCCATCGTCTCCGGGGAGATCGGCTCCACTGCGTTGACCAGTCCGAGGACGGCGTTGACCTCGAGGACGTATCCGGTGGGCTCGCCGTTCACGTCGCGGGCGTAGTAACTGAATCCCGGGACCGGGTCCGGGGTGTCACGATTCACGCCGGCCAGCTCGAGAGCCTTGCTGTTGGCCCACAGGCTGTGCCCGTCGATCGCGAAGAAGAAGCCGGGACGATCGGGGAGCACCCGGTCCAGGTCGGCGCGGGTGGGTCCCTCCGGACCGAACATGTCGACGCGCCAGCCGAATCCGCGGACGGGCCCCTCGGGGTTGTCCTTGGCGTACGCGGCGATCGCGTCGAGAGCATCCTGGCGCGTCGGCACCTGCAGATCGACGCCTGAGGTCAAAAACGACCCGAGGAACGGATGGGTGTGGCCTTCGACGAAACCAGGCATCAGCAGCTTGCCGCCCAGGTCGATGACCGTCGTGTTCGGCCCGGCCAGCGCCTTCGCGCCCGCGCTGTCGCCGACGTAGCTGATCGTGGTGCCGGTGACCGCGACCGCCTCGGCCCACGGTTGAGCAGTCGCGAGGGTGTAGACGCGGCCGTTGTGGAACACGGTGTCGGGCGCGCGCTCGGCACCCGCAGTCGTGCTGACCGGGGCCTGCGAACCCGTCCCGCACGCGGTCGCCATCGCCACCAGGCCCGTCGTCACCGCGGCTGCGCGGAGAACGGAGCGGCGCGTCGGCTGGGCTTTCTGTGGGCCGGCCGAGCTGTTTCGGCCGAACGCCGCGAAATGCGGCGCCCACTCGCACGCAGTGCACATGGCCCGTCCCCCCTTGGGCTCGACGGCCCGCAGCAAATGATGGCTGGCAGAGACGGGTGTGGCAAGTGTGGCGCGCGGGACGTCAGCGCCGGCGCACGGTGCGCTGCACGCCGCGCATCTTGGCTTGCGCCGGCAGCGGACCCTTCGGCATCGCGGCGGGGCCGATCTTGGAGCCCAGCGCGGCCAGCCGCGACTCCAGCGAGTCCATCTGCTTGACCGTGATGTTGGCCGGCAACTTGGTCAGATGACGCTCGAGCTTCGACAGCGGCACCTCACCCTCGCCGTTGCCGATGATCACGTCGTAGATCGGGACGTCACCCACGAGCCGGGCCGTGCGCTTCTTCTCCTGCGCCAACAGCGGCTTCAGCCGGTTCGGCGACCCCTCGGCCACGAAGATCACGCCCGGCCGGCCGATCACCCGGTGCACGGCGTCGAAGTGTCCCGTCGCCGCCACCCCGGGCGTCACCCGCCACTTTCCGCGCAGATTGTCCAGAGCCCACGCCGCCGCGCCGGTCTGCCCCTCGGCCTTGCGGTACACGGACTTCTGGGCGCGGCGACCGAAGATGATGAAGGCGACCAGCGCGCCCAGCACGATGCCCAGCGGGATCAGCATGAACATCGTGAAACCGCCGCCCGCAAACAGGCCGGCGGCCACGGACGCAGCCACGATCAGCACGAACGCACCGATCATGTACGGCAGCAGCCGCGTGTCTTCTTTGCGCTGGATCTGGAACGCCTGCCATAGCTGACCGCGCCGCTGCTTGGACGCGGCCTTGCGGGCTGCCTTCGCCTCGGCCTTCGCCGCTTTGACCTCTGCCGAGTTACGCGATTTCGCCATACCGGCAAGGATATCTATGACGAGGGCGTCGGTTGCGCGGACCGCGATGCGATTGTCTGCGCGTAGAGCTTCCCGGCCCGGTACGACGAGCGCACCAGCGGTCCGGCCAGCACTCCGGCGAAGCCGAGCTCAGTCGCGAACTGCTGATGTTCGACGAATTCGTCGGGGTGCACCCACCGCTCCACGGGATGGTGACGCGCCGACGGCCGCAGGTACTGGGTGATCGTGACGATGTCGCAGCCCGCGTCGTACAGGTCGCGCAGCGCGGCGCGCACCTCCTCCGGCGTCTCACCCATGCCGAGGATCAGGTTGCTCTTGGTCACCAGGCCATCGGCGCGGGCCATCGTCAGCACCGACAGGCTGCGCTCGTAGCGGAACGCCGGACGGATCCGCTTGAAGATGCGCGGCACCGTCTCGACGTTGTGCGCCAACACTTCTGGACGCGTCTCGAACACCTGCGCCAGCTGCTCGGGGTCGGCGTTGAAGTCGGGGATGAGCAGCTCCACGCCGGTGTTCGGGTTGAGCTCCTTGATCTGGCGGACCGTCTCGGCATAGAGCCACGCGCCGCCGTCGGGCAGATCGTCGCGCGCCACCCCCGTCACCGTCGAGTAGCGCAGCCCCATCGCCTGCACGCTCTCGGCGACGCGGCGCGGCTCGTCGCGGTCCAATTCGGCGGGCTTGCCGGTGTCGATCTGGCAGAAGTCGCAGCGGCGGGTGCACTGCTCACCGCCGATCAGGAACGTCGCCTCACGGTCTTCCCAGCACTCGAAGATGTTGGGGCAGCCCGCCTCCTCGCACACCGTGTGCAGACCTTCGCGGCGGACCAGCGATTTCAGCTCGGTGTACTCGGGCCCCATCTTGGCCCGCGTCTTGATCCACGGTGGCTTGCGCTCGATCGGCGTCTGCGCGTTGCGCACCTCGAGCCGGAGGAGTTTGCGGTTACCGGGATCGACACTCACTGCATCGATGCTACTGCGTGACCGGCCACGCGGAGGCGGCCGTCGAGCACGTCACACACCGCGTCGGCCACGGGAGTGAAGACGTCGTCGACGGTGACGCGGCGGCCGAGTTCGGCCGTCAGCGACGTGACTCCGGCGTCGGAGATCCCGCACGGCACGATCGAGCCGTACGCGCCCAGGTCGCAGTCGCAGTTCAGGGCGAAACCGTGCTGGGTGATCCCGCGCGCCACCCGGATGCCGATCGCGGCGATCTTGCGTTCCGGCCGGTGGCCGTCGGCAGCGAGCCAGACGCCGGAGCGGCCGTCGACGCGGCCGGTGGCCAGTCCGAACCCGGCGCACACGGTGATCAACGCCTCCTCGAGGCGGCGCACGAAGTTGACGACGTCCATCGGCTCGGCGAGGCCGACGATCGGATACCCGACGAGCTGACCGGGCCCATGCCAGGTGATTTTGCCGCCGCGATCGGTGTCGATGACCGGCGTGCCGTCGGACGGGCGTTCCTCGGGCAGCGTGCGCCGACCCGCCGTGTACACAGAGGGATGCTGCAGCAGCAGAAGTTCGTCCGGACCGCCGGCCAGGCGCTCCGTCACGATCTCGCGCTGCAGGTCCCAGGCCGCCTGATAGTCCACCGTGCCGAGCCGGCGCACCACGACTGGAGCGCTGCTCGACCGGATCGATTCCATGGAACCGACGTTACTCACGGCTGTCGTCGGTGGCGAACCTCAACGCCTCACCGATCGTGTTGTGGTGGAACCGGAAGCCGGCGTTCTCGAGCGCGGCCGGGATCGCACGTTGCCCACCCAGCACACCCTCGTCGGCGAACTCGCCCAGCACGGTGCGCAACGCGAACCCGGGCACCACGAACGGCGTCGGGCGATTCACTGTGCGTCCCAGCGCCGTCGTGAATTCCGCATTGGTGACCGGCGCGGGCCCCGTGAAGTTCACCGGTCCGGCCAGCTCGTCGTGGGTGATCGCGAACAGCAGCGCGCGGATCTGGTCCTCCAGGCTGATCCACGAGATGTACTGGCGGCCGTTGCCCAGCCGTGCACCCAGCCCCAGCGAGAACAAGGGGCGGATACGACCGAGCATGCCACCCGACTGCGACATCACCAGTCCCGTCCGGGGCAGGACGACCCGGACTCCCGCCCGGGACGCGACCATCGCGGCGGCCTCCCAATCCACGGTGAGGTGCGCCAGGAACGTCCGTCCGGGGGCGGCGGTCTCGTCGACGGGCCGTGAGCCGGTGTCACCGTAGTAGCCGACCGCGCTGGCGTTGATCAGCACCGGGACCCCGGCTTCGACCACGGCGCGGGAGAGCACCTCGGTGGGGCCGATGCGGCTGTCGCGCAGGCTCTGCTTGAACGCGCCCGACCATCGCTTCTCACCGACGTTGACGCCGCACATGTTCACCACGGCCGACACGCCATCGAGGGTGCTCGCGTCGAACTCACCGGTGTCGGGGTTCCAGTAGACCTCGTCGGCATTCGACGGCGCGCGTCGCACGATGCGGATCACCCGGTGGTCTGCCGAGCGCAGCGCATACACCAGCGCCGTCCCGATCACACCTGATGAACCCGCAATCGCGATGACCGAATCCGGGGGCAGAGACACCGTCGTCTACAACCCCAGGTCGGCCTCGAAAGCGCCCTCTTCGAGACGCCGTTTGATCGTGGTGACGAATCGGCCGGCGTCGGCGCCGTCGATGAGGCGGTGGTCGTAGGTCAGCGGCAGGTAGCTGACAAAGCGCACACCGATCGACTCGTTGCCGAACTCGTCGACGATCACCCGCGGCCGCTTGACGATCGCGCCCGTGCCCAGCATCGCCGCCTGCGGCGGCACCAGGATCGGGGTGTCGAACAGCGCGCCCTGGCTGCCGATGTTGGTGATCGTGAACGTGCCGCCGGAGAGCTCGTCGGGCTTGAGGTCACCCGAGCGGGCCCGCGCTGCGATGTCGGCGATGGCCCGTGCCAGCCCGCCCAGGGACAGGTCCCCGGCGTTCTTGATCACCGGCGAGAGCAGACCCTGATCGGTGTCCACCGCGAAGCCGAGGTGCTCGGCGTCGTAGTAGGTGATCTCCTTGGAGTCCTCGTTGTAGCTCGCGTTGACGTTCGGGTGCAGCTTGAGTGCGTCGATGACCGCCCGCGCGATGAACGGCAGGTAGGTCAGGTTGACGCCCTCGCGCTCGCTGAAGCCGGCCTTCGCCTTCGCCCGCAGCGACACGATCTTCGTCATGTCGACTTCGTGCACCTGGGTGAGCTGCGCGGTGGTCTGCAGCGACTCGCGGGTCTTCTTCGCGGTGATCTGCCGGATGCGGTTGGCCTTCTGCGTGGTTCCTCGCAGATGCGCCAGCGCGCCCTCGGGTGCTGGTGCCGGCGCGGACGTCTTGCCCGGAGCCTCGGCGGCAGCCGCCGGCTTCGACTCCTCGGCCGGCTTCTTGGCGGCCTCTGCCGCGGCCAGCACGTCCTGCTTGCGGATGCGGCCGCCGACGCCGGTGCCCTTCACCGACGACAGGTCGACACTGTGCTCGTTGGCCAGCTTGCGCACCAGCGGGGTCACATAGGGACCCGAATCGCCGGACGACGAGCTGGCTGCCGGCTCTGGCTCCTTTTTGGGCTCGGGCTTGGGTTCCTTCTTCGGCTCCGGCTTGGGCTCCGGCTTGGATTCCTGCTTCGGCTCTTCCTTGGCCTTGGCCTCGGGCTCGGGCTCGGGCTCCGGCTCGGGCTCGGGCTCCGGTTCGGGCTCGGGGTCGGAGTCGGCCTCCGCTGAGGCGTCTTCACTGGCATCGCCGATCTTCGCGAGCTCGCCGCCGACCTCGACGGTGTCGTCTTCCTCGGCCGTGATGGACAGCAGCGTGCCGGCGACCGGGGACGGGATCTCGGTATCGACCTTGTCGGTGGAGACCTCGACGAGCGGCTCGTCGACCTCCACGCTGTCGCCGACCTCTTTCAGCCAGCGCGTCACGGTGCCCTCGGTGACCGACTCGCCGAGCTCCGGCATGAGCACAGGCGTCGACTTGCCCGATCCCCCCGACGACTTCTTGGGTTCGGGCTTGTCCTCAGGCTCCTCGGCCTCTTCTGCCTCGGCCTCCGCCTCGGGCTCTTCTGCCTCGGGCTCCTCGGCCGGCTCCTCGTCGGAGCTGCCGCTGTCGTCGCTGCCGCTGTCGTCGGACTCGTCCGCGTCACCGATCACGGCGAGCTCGCCGCCGACCTCGACGGTGTCGTCCTCCTGGGCGACGATCTTCTTCAACACCCCGGACGCCGGGGACGGGATCTCGGTGTCGACCTTGTCCGTCGACACCTCCAACAGTGGCTCGTCCTCCTCGACCGTGTCACCCTCCTGCTTCAGCCAGCGGGTGACAGTCCCTTCGGTAACGCTCTCTCCGAGTGCGGGCATCTGGACGGAGATGGCCATAGTGTCGTGGCTCCCTTGCACGGTCGTTCGTGGTCGATTTCACGGTCTCGAGGTGTCGTTCCCCATCCTGTCACGTCCGATGCGACGTTTCGCCGCAGACGCGTGCACCGACCGCTCTGGCACTATCGAAAGCGAGGGGTTCGGCAGTGGGAAGGAGCGACCCCAGGTGGGATTGTTCGACGCGCTGAAGAGCCGGCGACGTGGTGCGCGCGCCGGCACCGATCCGGCAGCTGATCTGCGCTACCTGCAGCAATGGGTCGCCGAGCACACCGGTGTCGAGGCATTCGTGGAACCCAAGACCACCGTCACCGACGTGACCGTGGTGCTCGTGGCCGCCGATGGTGAATGGACGCGGCGCCGAGCAGGCGGCTACGCGGGCGCGCGCAAGCTGTCGGACCGGTTGAAGATCCCCGTCTACGACGTGCAGAAGGTCGGCTACCCGCAGCGCATGCGCGACTACGACGAGCGGCGCCGCATCGAGCGCAAACGCGCCGCCCGCGAGGAGTTGGACCGCTAGTAGCGTGCCGCTCGTGAACACCGACGAGCCGACCATCGTGGCGGTGCACGCCCACCCCGACTCGCCCCGACTCTGGGACGACATGGCAGCGCTGCTTGCCGAGGCGCGCATCGTGCACACCGACCCGGCCGGCCTGGCCGCGGCCCTCGCCGGGCAGCGCCCCGTCCACGTCGTCGCGCACGGGCGCGCGGTGCCCGCCGTGTGGGAGGCAATCTCGCGGCCGGACGCCGCGGTCGCGTCGGTGACGGTGTCGGAGCGGGGGCGGCGACGGTTCGGGCGGCGGACGACGGGTCCCGCGCGGCGTGTCGACGTCCCGGTGCAACTGATCGCTTCCGCCGGCCGCGCCGAGGACCTCACCGCGACGGTGCCGCGCCTGTGGCGGCGTGAAGTCGCCACCGGGCAGCCCGCCCCGGACACCCACCCTGAGCTCTTCGCCCGCGCGGTCAGCCAGTTCGTCGGGCACCTCGACGGCGCCCCCGCGGCCCGGGAGTTGCGGCGCGCCGAGGTGCGGCAGAGCCGGCGGCCGTTCGACGACACGCTGGTCTCCGTCACCGGTGCCGGCAGCGGGATCGGCCGCGAGACGGCGCTGGCATTCGCACGCGACGGCGCCGAATTGGTGATCAGCGACGTCGACGCCGACGGACTGGCCGAGACCGCCCGTCAGCTCGCAGAGGCCGGAGCCGCCGCGCACCGCTACGTCGTCGACGTGGCGGACGCAGCCGCCGTCGAGTCATTCGCCGACGAGGTCTGCGGCGAGCACGGGGTGCCTGACATCGTGGTCAACAACGCGGGCGTCGGGCATGCCGGCTACTTCCTCGACACCCCCGCCGAGGAGTTCGACCGCGTGCTCGACATCAACTTCGGCGGCGTGGTCAACGGGTGCCGCTCCTTCGGCCGGCGGCTCGTCGAACGGGGGGCCGGCGGGCACATCGTCAACATCGCCTCGATGGCGTCCTACACGCCGGTCAACATGATGAACGCCTACTGCACCTCGAAGGCGGCGGTATTCATGTTCTCCGATTGCCTTCGCGCAGAACTGGATTCGGCCGGCATCGGGGTGACGACCATCTGCCCGGGCGTGATAGGCACCAACATCGTCGACGCCACCCGCTTCTCGCTGCCCGACTCGCGTCGAGGCGAGACCGAGGCGCTGCGGGCGCGCGCCCGACGCGGGTTCTCGCTGCGCCGCTACGGGCCCGACAAGGTCGCCCGCGCGATCGTGACTGCCGTCCTCAAGAACAAGGCCGTCGAGCCGGTCACGCTCGAAGCCCGCGTGGTCTACGCGATCGCCCACGCCGCGCCGCCGGCCATGCGCAGCGCCGCCCGCGGCGGCAACTTCGTCTGAGGCGCGCTGCTCAGCCGTTGACTGCTCAGCCGTTTACTGCTCAGCCGTTGACTGCGATGTCCTCCAGGACCGCGAACATCGTCCGCGTCGGCACGCCGGTTCCGCCCTTGGGCGTGTAGCCCCATGGCCCGCCCGAGTTGTAGGCCGGCACCGCGACGTCGATGTGCGCCCAGGCGACGCCGTCGGCGACGAACTCCCGCAGATACGTGCCGGCCACCAGCATCCCGGCGTTGCGCGACGCGCTCACGTTCGCCAGATCCGCCACCGTCGACTTGAGATCGTCCTTCAACTCCTCGGGAAGCGGCATCGCCCAACCGTTCTCACCCACCGACTGGGAGATCTCGGCGACCCGGTCGCGGAACTCGTCGCTACCCATCACCCCGGGGGTGCGCGCACCGAGCGCGACCATCTGCGCCCCGGTCAGCGTCGACGTCTCGATCAGATAATCGGGCTCGTCCTCGCAGGCGCGCACGATCGCATCGGCCAGGATCAACCGGCCCTCGGCGTCGGTGTTGAGCACCTCGACCGTGATGCCGCCGTACTGGGTCAGCACATCGCCGGGGCGCTGTGCGGTGCCTGACGGCATGTTCTCGGCCATCGGCACCGTCGCGATCACGTCGATCGGCAGGCGCAGGCGGGCAGCCAGCACCACGGTCGCGATGACCGCGGCCGCCCCACCCATGTCAGAGGTCATGTGGTGCATGTTGGCCGCCGGCTTGATCGAGATGCCGCCGGTGTCGAACGTGATGCCCTTGCCGACCAGAGCCACGGTCTTGGCCTTGCGGCCCTTGCCACCGCGGTGTGCCAGGCGCACCAGCCGGGGCAGCCGCGACGAGCCCTTGCCCACGCCGATGATGCCGCCGTACCCGCCCTTGGTCAGCGCCTTGTCGTCGAGCACCTCCACCTCGAGACCAGCGTCCTCGCCCAAAGACTTTGCCCGCTTGGCGAATTCGTCAGGGAACAGGTGGCTCGGGGGAGTGTTGACGAAATCGCGCGCCGTGTTGACGGCCGTCGCGATGGCCTCGCCGCGAGCGGCGGCCTCCTTGGTGGCCGACTTGGTGTCCGCGGCCAGCGCCGTGATCTTGCGCAGGCCGGTGTCTTTCGGCGCGGTCTTGTCGCTGCGGAAGTCGGTGAAGCGGTAGGAACCCAGGATCAGGCCTTCGACGGCGGCTTCGGTGTCCAGCACCGACAACGTGGTCAGCACCGACTCCACACCGGAGAGCGATCGCGCGGCCGCGCCGGCCGCCCGGCGGATCGTCTCGGCGGGGTACTCGTCACGGCTCTTGCCCAGCCCGACCGCGAGCACACTGCCGACCGGTAACGACGCGACCGGAATGCGGGTCACCTGTTCCGCACTGCCCTTGGCGCCCAGTGCGGCCAGGGCGGCCTCGATGTCAGCGACCACGGCTGCGTCGAGATGCTGCGTCGCGACGAGGGTTGCGCGGGGTTCGTCATCTGCGGTGTTCACTGCGCTGACGACCGGCACGATCAGCACCGACGAGGTGACCTTGCGCTTGGGCAGCGCGCTGGCGACGGTGACGGCAGGGGACTGGTAACCGACTGAGGTGCTCACGGACATTCACCCTAGCCACTGCCTACTAGTGTGGTTCGGCGTGAGTGACACACCGTTGACCGGCCCGCTCGAAGACCGGCACCGCGAGCTCGGGGCCACCTTCGCCGAATTCGGGGGCTGGCTCATGCCGGTGTCCTACGCAGGTACCGTCGCCGAGCACACCGCCACCCGCACGACGGTCGGCCTGTTCGACGTCAGCCACCTCGGCAAGGCGCTGGTGAGCGGCCCCGGCTCGGCCTCCTACGTCAACGCCGCGTTCACCAACGACCTGGGCCGCATCGGCCCGGGTAAGGCGCAGTACACGCTGTGCTGCACCGACGACGGCGGCGTGATCGACGACCTCATCGCCTACTACGTCTCCGACGACGAGATCTTCCTCGTGCCCAACGCCGCCAACACCGCCGACGTCGTCGCCGCGCTGGTCGAGCGCGCCCCCGCCGGGGTGACGGTCACCGACGAGCACCGGTCACGCGCGGTGCTCGCCGTGCAGGGGCCCCGCTCGGGCGACGTGGTCGGCGGGCTCGGGCTGCCGACCGACATGGACTACATGGGGTACGCCGACGCGGTGTTCGACGGCGTCGACGTGCGGGTGTGCCGCACCGGCTACACCGGCGAGCACGGCTACGAGCTGCTGCCGACCTGGGATGAAGCCGCGGTGGTGTTCGACGCACTGGTCGAGAAGGTGCGGGCCGCCGGCGGTGAGCTCGCCGGGCTCGGTGCGCGCGACACACTGCGCACCGAGATGGGCTATCCGCTGCACGGCCACGAACTCTCGCGCGACATCTCGCCGCTGCAGGCGCGGTGCGGATGGGCGGTCGGCTGGAAGAAGGACGCCTTCTGGGGGCGTGACGCACTGCTCGCCGAGAAGGAGGCTGGGCCGCGGCGCACGCTGCGCGGCCTGCGCGCCGTCGGCCGCGGCGTGCTGCGCGGCGAGCTGACCGTGCTCGACGGTGACACCCCCATCGGCGTCACCACGTCCGGAACCTTCTCTCCCACACTTAAAGTCGGTATCGCGCTGGCGCTGATCGACACCGCCGCGGGCGTCGCCGACGGAGCCCGCGTGACGGTGGACGTTCGGGGCCGCGCCGTCGAGTGTGAGGTGGTCAAGCCCCCGTTCGTGGACACCCGCACGCGATAAATCTCTTCCCAGGCGGTTATACAATCGCCTGCATGACTGAAGGCCTCTCGTTCACCGTCGATCGCACCGCGAATCCGGCGAGTGACGAGGTACGGGCCCAGGTGCTGGCCAACCCCGGCTTCGGGAAGTTCTTCACCGACCACATGGTGTCGGTCGACTACACCGCCGAGCAGGGGTGGCACGACGCCCGGGTGCTGCCGTACGGGCCCATCGAGCTCGACCCGTCGGCGGTCGTCCTGCACTACGCGCAGGAGATCTTCGAGGGGCTGAAGGCCTACCGCTGGAACGACGGCTCCATCGTGTCGTTCCGGCCGGAGGCCAACGCCGCACGGCTGCAGACCTCGGCGCGCCGGCTCGCGATACCCGAACTGCCGACCGAGGTGTTCCTCGAGTCACTGCGCCAGCTCATCGCGGTCGACGGGCAGTGGGTGCCGCCGGCCGGCGGGGAGGAGTCGCTCTACCTGCGGCCGTTCGTCATCGCGACCGAATCCGGTCTGGGTGTGCGCCCCGCCGACCAGTACCGCTACCTGGTCATCGGCTCACCTGCCGGCGCCTACTTCCCGCGCGGCATCAAGCCCGTAAGCGTGTGGCTGTCCCACGAATACGTGCGGGCATCACCGGGTGGCACCGGCGCCGCCAAGTTCGGCGGCAACTACGCGGCGTCGCTGCTCGCGCAGGCCGAAGCCGCCGACCACGGCTGCGACCAGGTGGTGTGGCTCGACGCGATCGAGCGCCGCTACGTCGAAGAAATGGGCGGGATGAACCTGTTCTTCGTCTTCGGCAGCGGTGGCACCGCGCGGCTGGTCACCCCCGAGCTGTCGGGTTCGCTGCTGCCCGGCATCACGCGGGACTCGTTGCTGCAGTTGGCCACTGACGCCGGCTTCGCGGTCGAGGAGCGCAAGATCGACGTCGACGAATGGCAGAAGAAGGCCGCGGCCGGCGAGATCACCGAGGTGTTCGCCTGCGGCACGGCCGCCGTCATCACCCCGGTCTCCCACGTCAAGCACAGCGACGGCGAGTTCACGATCGCCGACGGCGAACCCGGCGAGATCACCATGGCGCTGCGCGACACGCTGACCGGCATCCAGCGCGGCACCTTCGCCGACACCCACGGTTGGATGACGCGACTGGGCTAGCGGATCGCGAGGCCGAGGGCTGCGACCGTCGTCGTCACCTCGACCGCGGCACCCAGCACGTCGCCGGTGATACCGCCGAACCGGCGTACGCAGTGTGCGACGAGCAGGGTGCTGCACGCGATTGCCGCCAGCACCGCCAGCGCCCCCTGCCACGGCCGATCACACACCAGCGCGGCCGCGGTCGCCGCAGCCACGGCCCACACGCCCGGCACCCACGCCGGTTGTGTCCCCGCGACCGCGCCGCCCAGCGCGCTGCCCGCTGCCGCAGGCACGCCACGGCGGCACGCCAGCACCACCGCGACGCGTCCCGCCATGACCGCGACGACCACGGCGGCCCAGCCCGCCTGCGCGAATGCAAGCCCCTGGATCAGGATCGTCGCCGCCACGGCGGCCACCCCGAACGGGCCCGCCGTACCTTCCCGCATCACTGCGAGCGCTCGCTCAGGCGGGCCGTAGCAGCCGAGCGCATCGGTGGTGTCGGCGAGGCCGTCGATGTGCAGGCCGCGGGTCGCCAGCAGCAGCGTCGCCACCACCAGCGCACCTGCCAGCGGACTGCCTGTGCCGAACGCCCAGAACCCTGCGGCCAGCACCGCGGCTGCCACCGCGCCCAACGCTGCGCCGGCGACGGGCAGCGCGGTGACCACACCGCGACCGACGAGCGCGGTGCGTGAGGCTGGAACCGGCAGGATCGTCGAGAACGCGAAAGCGCCTGCCAGTGAACGGATCACGGTCAGCCCTCGGAGATCCCGGCCTCTTCGAACGTGGCCATCGATGCGAGTGTCGCGACCGCGGCGCGCAGCACCGGCAGCGCCACCAGGGCGCCCGAGCCCTCGCCGAGGCGCATCCCGAGATCGACGATCGGCGTCAACCCCAGCTCGGTGAGCGCCATACCGTGCGCGGGTTCGGTGGAGCGGTGCCCGGCCTGCCACCACAGCCGGGCGCCGGGCGCCAGCCGCTCGGCGGCCAACGCCGCCGCGGTCACCACGACGCCGTCGAGCAGCACTGGGGTGCGCCGCAGCGCGGCCTGGGCGCAGAACCCCGTCATCGCCGCGAGATCAGCACCCCCGCAGATGCGCAGCAGCGCAATCGGATCCGCGGACAGCCGTTTGGTGCGGTAGAGCGCGTCGCGGATCGCGGCGGTCTTGCGTGCCCAGCCTGCGTCGTCGACGCCGGTGCCACGGCCGACCACGGCAACCGGTTCCGCCCCGGTCAGGGCGGCCACCAGCGTGGTGGCCGGCGTGGTGTTGCCGATGCCCATGTCGCCCGCGATCAGGAGGTCGGCGCCGGCGTCGACCTCCTCGTCGGCGATGCGTCTGCCGGCCTCGATGGCCGCGACCACCTCGTCGGGCGTCAGCGCGTCCTCGACGGCGATGTTGCCGCTCGAGCGGCGCACCTTGTGCGCGCCGACATCCGGCGACAGCGGCTCCTCGACGTCGACCGCGATGTCGACGACGCGCACTCCGGCGTCGGCGAGGGAGGCCAGCACGTTGACCGCGGCGCCGCCGGCGGCGAAATTGGCCATCATCGCCGCGGTGACCTCGGCCGGATAGGCCGATACTCCCGCCGCGGTGACCCCGTGGTCGCCGGCGAACACCACGACCCTGGCACGCTGGAATTGCTCTGGCGGGCAAGCGCTTTGGCACGACGCCACCCACACGGAGAGGTCTTCGAGGCGCCCCAGCGCCCCGGTGGGTTTGGTCAGCTGCGCCTGCCGGGTCCGTGCGGCGGCCGCTGCGTCGGAATCTGGGGCGGCGATCTCAGGGAAGTAGGACACCGACGGCGTCAGTCGATTTTCGTGCCACGCTCGACCTGCGGGCGCGGTGCGCGCATCCGCCGCAGCTGCGACGCGCGGCTGGCGGCGTAGAAGCCGAGCTTCCATCCGGACTCGGTGTTGCCGGGGAACTTCTGGTCGACCATTCGGTTCGCCCGGCGGCCTAGGAAGATGCCGTCGACGACCATGATCAGCACCAGTACCAGCATCGCCGGGGAGATCATCTGCTGCACCTGGACCGACGGCACCGCCAGCATGACCAGGATCAGCCCCAGCGCGGCCGGCATGAACAGACCGAGGATGTTGCGCCGGGAGTCGACCAGATCACGCACGTAGCGGCGCACCGGGCCCTTGTCCCGCGGCAGCAGGTAGGAGTCGTCGCCGGCCATCATCTTCTCGCGGCGCTCCGACATGGTGGCGCGGCGCTCGAGCTTCTCGGCCTTGCGCTCCTCTCGGGAGAGCTTCGGGCCGCGCAGCTCCTTGCGGCGCCGGCGAGCCTCGGCGCTCGTCATCGGCGCCGGCGCGACCGGTCCGCGGCGGCGGCTCGCCTCGTTGCGTTTCGGGGTGGGCCTGCCCTTGGGCGCCGTCGTCACGCGCCCACTCTGCGCGGCCTCCGCGGCGGTGTCGTGGGTGGAGGTCGAACCCGGACGATCATCCCCGGAGTCGTCGTTCTTGCGGCCCAGCAGTTTCACACGTGCCAGGTTACTTCGCGCGTGTCCGATCGACCCAGCCCGCCGTGCAGCACCCCCGACTGCGACCTAATCTTCCGAAGATGACCCGGACCGTCCTGATCGCGCCGGACTCCTTCGGCGACAGCCTCACCGCGGTCGCTGCGGCCCGCGCCGTCGCGACCGGATGGGAAAGCGCACGGCCGGACGATCAGCTCATCGTGGCGCCGCAGTCCGACGGCGGACCCGGCTTCGTCGACGTCCTGGCCAGCCGGCTGGGGGAGCGTCGCACCACGCGGGTCAGCGGGCCACTGACCGTCGACGTCGACGCCGACTGGGTGTTCGACTCGGGCCCGCCGGCGACGGCCTACATCGAATGCGCGCAGGCGTGCGGACTGGCGCTGCTCGGCGGCGGTCCCACGGTGCGTACCGCCGTGGACGCCCACACCCGCGGGGTCGGAACGCTGATCGCCGCTGCGCTGGAGGCAGGGGCGCGCCGCATCGTCGTCGGGCTCGGCGGCAGCGGCAGCACCGACGGCGGACGCGGCATGGTCGAGGCGCTCGGCGGGCTCACGGCCGCGCGCGATCTGTTGGCCGACGTCGACCTGATCGCCGCCAGTGACGTCGAACACCCGCTGCTCGGCCCCCGAGGCGCGGCCACGGTGTTCGGGCCCCAGAAGGGCGCCGATCCCGCCACCGTCGACGCACTCGAAGACCGGCTGACGGCGTGGGCTCAGCATCTCGACGACGCCGCCGGCCGAGCCATTCGGGACGAGCCGGGGGCGGGCGCGGCCGGCGGTCTGGGGGCGGCGCTGCTCGCGCTGGGCGCGCGGCGTGAATCCGGGGCCGCGATCATCGCCGAGCACACCGGCCTGGCCGCCGATCTCGACGCGGCGGACCTCGTCATCACCGGTGAGGGGCGTTTCGACGATCAGTCGCTGCACGGCAAGGTGGTCAGCGCGCTGGCCGCGGGAGCAGGCCGCCGGGGCGTGCCGGTGCTCGTCATGGCCGGTCAGGTCACGCTGTCGGAGCAGGAGCGCCGCGCCGCGGGAATCACGGCAGCCCACGCGATCGCCGAGCACGCCGGGTCGGTGCGGCGGGCCATTGACGAGGCGGCCGAGCAGCTCACCAGCCTGGCTGCCGCGGTCGCCGCCACGTGGACGTAGATGGGGAGAATGGGGTCAGACCGCGGGAATACTGTTCAAACGAGGTACCGTTGAAAGCGTGGGGTCACGGCGTTCGGGGCCTCACCCACGAACATCCACACAGGAGTATTCATGACTGTTCAGGACGAGTCGGCAGTGCAGGCAGGGCAGGCCACCGACGCCCAACACGGCGTGATCCTGACGGAGGCCGCGGCGAGCAAGGCGAAAGCGCTGCTCGACCAGGAGGGTCGCGATGACCTGGCACTGCGGATCGCGGTGCAGCCGGGTGGCTGCGCGGGCTTGCGCTACAACCTGTTCTTCGACGACCGCACCCTCGACGGTGACCTCACCGTCGAGTTCGGCGGGGTGAACCTCACGGTGGACCGGATGAGCGCTCCCTACGTGCAGGGTGCCAGCATCGACTTCGTCGACACGATCGAGAAGCAGGGGTTCACCATCGACAACCCCAACGCCACTGGCTCGTGCGCCTGCGGCGACTCCTTCAACTGATCTAGTACTGGCCTGCCGTGCGCGGCAGGTAGGAGCACACCAGCACGTCGTTGTCGACCGAGACCAGCTGAGCGATCGCCTGCTCGTCGGCATCGGCGGGCCGGGTGCTCGAGGAGCGGCTCTCCGGTGTCACCTTCATCGTGAACAACACCTGGGCCTGCGTCGGGGACGAGAGCACCATCTTGTCGATCGAGCTCACCTGTGCGCTGCTGTACTGCTTGCGGAACGCGTCGCTCGAGAGGCTCGCCAGCGCCAGATCCGAACGGCGCTCCTTGACCGCGTCGAACAATCCGCACAGGCTGTGGCGCGCCACCGTCTCGGCGTCGCCGCCCGACAGCGCATCGAGATAGTTCTGGATCGCCGCGCGCGCCGACGCCTCGGTCAACGCGCCGCCGGGGGAGTCATCACCGCCACCGCGGGTGAGAACCACCGCCGTCACCACGCCCGCGACCGCGAGCACCGCGATGACAGCCGCCACGATCGCGACCCAGCGCCGTCTGCGCGGAGGGTAGGGCACCGGCGGCGGCAGCGCGCCCGGATAGGCGGCGGCGAAGCCGGAATCGGGGTAGGGCTGGGGCTGCGCCTGCGGGTGCGGCTGGCCGTAACCTGCGGGGTAGTCCTGCGGTCCTGCTGGTCCGGCTCCGTAGTGGGGCGGGTAGGGACCAGTCATACATGAACTCCCGGGCAGGTCGGTGGGTTGCAGTCTGTGGATTGCGTTCAGGGATTGTGTTGCCTCTACAGTGGCCCAGTAGGGGCACTCATAGGCAGGTTAGCGCACGTGCGCAGGCTGCTCCGGCCGGCGAAGACTCCGCCGACGAGGCCCGACTAGGGTGTCTGACGACTTCACGAAGGGTGTAGCTGCGTGACCATTGCCGTGACCGGATCGATCGCCACCGATCATCTGATGCGCTTTCCCGGCCGCTTCTCCGAGCAATTGCTGGCCGACCACCTGCAGAAGGTGTCGCTGAGCTTCCTCGTCGACGATCTGGTGATGCACCGGGGTGGCGTCGCCGGGAACATGGCCTACGCGATGGGCGTCCTGGGTGGGCGGCCGACGCTGATCGGTGCGGTCGGTGCCGACTTCGACGACTACCGCGAGTGGCTGACCGCGGCGGGCGTCAACTGCGATGCGGTGCTGGTGTCGGACTCCGCCTACACCGCCCGGTTCGTCTGCACCACCGACGAAGACATGGCGCAGATCGCGTCGTTCTACCCCGGCGCCATGTCGGAGTCTCGCAACATCAAGCTCGCCGATGTCGTATCCCGCACCGGCACACCAGATCTGGTGATCATCGGGGCGAACGACCCCGAGGCGATGTTCCTCTACACCGAGGAATGCCGCGCGCTGGGCCTGGCGTTCGCAGCTGACCCGAGCCAGCAGCTGGCCCGCCTCTCCGGCGACGAGATCCGGCGGCTGATCGACGGCGCCACGTACCTGTTCACCAACGACTACGAGTGGGACCTGCTGCTGCAGAAGTCCGGCTGGTCGGAGGCCGAGGTGATGCAGCAGATCCAGCTGCGGGTCACCACGCTGGGCGAGAAGGGTGTCGACCTGGTCGGTCGGGACGGGACGTTCGTCCACGTCGACGTCGTGCCCGAGCGGCGCCGCGAAGACCCGACGGGCATCGGCGACGCGTTCCGTGCGGGGTTCCTCACCGGCCGCGACGCAGGGTTGTCGCTGGAGCGGGCCGCGCAGCTGGCCTCGCTGGTCGCGACGCTGGTGCTCGAGGCGCCGGGTCCGCAGGAGTGGACGTGGGACCGGGACGACGCGATCGCGCGGCTGACCGATGCCTACGGCGACGAGGCGGGCCGCGAGATCGCCCAGGCGCTCGCCTAGAGCTGGACGGGGTAGGTCGGCTCGCTGATCGTCGGCGTCACGCTGTTCTCGATGAAGATCGCGTGCCACAGCAGGAAGATCAGCACCGTCCACAGCCGGCGACTGTGATCGGCGCCGCCCATCCGGTGCTCGTTGAGCATCGCCCGCACCGCCGCCAGGTCGATCATCTCGCCTGCGCCCGACGATGCGATCATCGCGTACGCCCAGTCCAGCAGCTCGCCGGCCCGCAGCCAGTGCCTGATGGGCACCGGGAAGCCCAGCTTCGGACGGTGCAGCACATGCGCGGGAATGACCGGCTCCAGCGCCCTGCGCAAGGCGTACTTCGTCGTCGACCGGGTGATCTTCTGGTCATACGGCAACCGGGAAGCGACCGCGAACACCTCGGGATCCAGGAACGGCACCCGCAGCTCCAGTGAGTTCGCCATCGTCATCTTGTCGGCCTTGACCAGGATGTCGCCGCGCAGCCAGGTGAACAGGTCGATGTGCTGCATCCGCGCCACCGGATCCCAACCGGCCGACTGTGCATACACCGGCGCGGTCACGTCGGTGTGCGTCCACTCGGGGCGGAACCGCGCCAGGACCGCCCGCAGCTGCGCGTCGGAGAAGCTGCGCGCATTGCCGTAGTAGCGCTCCTCGAGCGTCAGCGACCCGCGGTGCAGCAGACTCTTGCCCCGCATGCCCTCGGGCAGCGGACCGGCCATCCGGCCGACGGACTTGCGCAGTCCGCGTGGCAGATAGTCGAACGGCTTCAGCGACAACGGTTCTCGGTAAATCGTGTAGCCGCCGAACAACTCGTCGGCACCCTCACCCGAGAGCACCACCTTGACGTGCTTGCGCGCCTCGCGGGCGATGAAGAACAACGGCACCAAGGCGGGGTCGGCCACCGGCTCGTCGAGGTACCAGACGATCTCGGGCAGTGCCTCGACGAATTCGGCCTGGCTCACCACCTTCGTCACATGCCGGGCGCCGATCGCCTCCGCCGAGGCGACCGCGACGTCGACCTCGGAGAAGCCGGCACGTTCGAAGCCCGTCGTGAACGTGATCAGCCGCGGGTTGTGCCGCATCGCCAGCGCCGCGATCGCCGTGGAGTCGATGCCGCCCGACAGGAACGCCCCGACCGTGACGTCGGCACGCATGTGCTTGGCCACCGAGTCCTCGAGCACCGCGGTGATCTCGTCGTAGCGGGTCTGTTCGCTGCCCGCCGCGAACGGCACGGGGGCGAAACGCGGGGTGAAGTACCGCGTGACCTCCGGCGCGGCACCGGGCCGCACCCGCGCATAGCTGCCCGATTCCAGCCGGCGTACACCGCGCTGCAGCGTCTCGGGCTCCGGCACGTACTGCAGCACGGTGTAGTGCTGCACGGCCCGCTCGTCGATGCTCAGATCGATGCCCAGCTGCCCGGCGATGTCGAGCAGGCACTTCTTCTCACTGCCGACGGCGGTGCCGCCGGGGCCGGTGGCCATGTAGAGCGGCTTGATTCCGAACGGGTCGCGGGCGCAGAAGAGCTCCTCGGTGACGGTGTCCCACAGCGCGAACGCGAACATGCCGCGCAACCGCGTGAGCGCCTCGGCGCCCCAGTAGTGGAAGGCGGCCACGATGGCCTCGCCGTCACCGTCGGTGTGGAAGACCGCGCCGTGCTCGGCGCGCAACGCCTCCCTCAGTTCGAGGTAGTTGTAGATCTCGCCGTTGAACACCAGCGCATAGCGTTCCGGCGCCTCGGCCGGCCCCCAGCGCAACGGCTGGTGGCTGTGGGCGATGTCGATGATCGACAGGCGGTTGAAACCCAGCACCACACGGTCGTCGTTCCAGGTCCCCGGCTCGTCGGGGCCCCGATGGCGCATCAGATGGCTGGCGCCGGAGACGGCCTCGACGAGGCTGGGGGAGACCTCATGGCCAGGATCGGTCACCAACGCCAACAGTCCGCACACGGCGTCAGTATGCCTAATGTCGCGCGCGCTCTCGGACAGGCGTGTGTGGGCACTTCCTGACATTGGTCCGGTCGCATGGAACTGCGGGGGAAGCGTGGTCTACGCTGCGTAGTATTCAATGCAGCCGTCTGACCGTCCGGCGGTCGATCGACTTGGTAGGAGGCGCCAACGTGCCCGCTCGTGGCCTGAAGTTGGTGGCATTGTCCCTGCTCCTGGGGGGGACGACGGTCCTGCTCAGTGGGTGCAGCTGGTCCGATGCTCTCGCCCTGGGATGGCCCAAGGGCATCACCCCGGAAGCTCACCTGAACCGCGAGCTGTGGATCGGTTCCATGATCGCCGCGCTCGTCGTCGGCGCGATCGTCTACGTGATGCTGTTCTGGACCGTGGTGTTCCACCGCAAGAAGAAGGGCGAGCAGGAACTGCCCCGCCAGTTCGGCTACAACATGCCGCTCGAACTCGCGCTGACGGTCACCCCGTTCCTCATCATCTCGGTGCTGTTCTACTTCACCGTCGTCGTGCAGGAGAAGATGCTGCACAAGGACCCCAATCCCGAGGTCGTCGTCGACGTCACCGCCTTCCAGTGGAACTGGAAATTCGGCTACCAGAAGATCAACTTCGGTGACGGCACCTTCACCTACGACGGCGTCGACAACGCCCGTAAAGAGGCCATGACCTCCAAGCCGGAGGGCACCTACGAGAACGGCGAGGAGCGCGTCGGCGCGATCCGGGGCCTCAACCCGGAGGACCGCACCTACCTGAACTTCGACAAGGTCGAGACGTTGGGTTCGTCGACCGAGATCCCGGTGCTGGTGGTGCCGGCCGGTAAGCGCATCGAGTTCCAGATCGCCTCGGCCGACGTCATCCACGGCTTCTGGGTGCCGGAGTTCCTGTTCAAGCGCGACGTGCTGCCGGACCCCAAGGCGAACAACTCCGACAACATCTTCCAGGTCAGCGAGATCAATCAAACCGGTGCCTTCGTGGGCCGCTGCACCGAGATGTGCGGCACCTACCACTCGATGATGAACTTCGAGCTGCGTGTCGTGGAGCCCAACGACTTCAAGGCCTACATGGATCAGCGCATCGCCGGTAAGACCAACGCCGAGGCGCTGCAGGCGATCAACCAGTCGCCGGTCGCGACCACCACCAAGCCGTTCGACACGCGCCGCGGTGAGCAGGCGCCCCAGGCGAGCAGGTAGGACAGCACATGCATATCGAAGCCCGGTTGTTCGAGTTCCTCACGGCGTTCTTCGCGCTGGCGACAGTCGTGTACGCGGTGCTCACCGCGCTGTTCGCCACCGGCGGCGTGGAGTGGGCCGGTACCACGGCACTGGCCCTGACCACGGGCCTGACGCTGATCACCGGCACGTTCTTCCGCTTCGTCGCCCGCCGGCTGGACACCCGCCCCGAGGACTACGAAGATGCCGAGATCGCGGACGGCGCAGGCGAACTGGGCTTCTACAGCCCACACAGCTGGTGGCCGGTCATGATCGCGCTGTCGGCCTCGGTCACCGCCGTGGGCATGGCGCTGTGGCTGCCGTGGCTCATCGTCGCGGGTGTCTGCTTCGTGCTCACCACGGTGTCCGGTCTTGTCTTCGAGTACCACACCGGGCCCGAGAAGCACTAGCCATCCTCGGCGTTGCGTGCCGCTGTCCGGGGCAAGGTCACAATCCGGCATGAGTTGGCCAGTGACCGCCTTCCTGTCCCGCACCGCGCCATCCCGGTTGGGTAGTGTTGCCGGCGCACCGCGAGCCGCCATCGGCGGTGATCGGCGCCCGAGAAGCTGGCTGAGAAGGATTGACGCACATGAGCGGGCCTAGAGGCGACGAGCCGGGCGACCGGTCTTCAGCCGACGAACCGACACAGGACGTCTCGGGTCTCACCCCGGACAGTGACGCCGGCGCGTCCGGCACCGGTGCGACCGACCAGTACTCGCAGGCGTACTCCGCGCCGGAATCCGAACAGTTCGTCAGCGCGCCCTACGTTCCCGCCGAATCATCGCTCTACGACTACGACAGCTACGACGCGCCGGCCGATGCCGGGGAGACCCCCGATCCGCCGCGGTGGCCCTGGGTCGTCGGCGTCGTCGCGATCATCGCCGCCATCGCGCTGGTGGTGTCGGTGTCGGTCCTGGTGACGCGCACCGACACGGACAACCTCGCGACGCCGGAGACCACCACCAGTGCGCCGCCACCGCCCGTGCAGGACGAGATCACCACCACGACGCCGCCACCCCCGCCGCCTCCGCCGCCGACCACCGAGGAACCGCCTCCACCCCCGCCGGAGACGGTGACGGTCACCGAACCGCCGCCGCCACCGCCGAGCACCGAGGAGCCTCCGCCCCCGCCGCCGACCACGACCGAAGCGCCGCCCCCGCCGCCCACCACGACGCGGGCAGGCCCACGCCAGGTCACGTACTCCGTGACAGGCACCAAGGCGCCCGGCGACATCATCACGGTGACCTACACCGATGCCTCCGGCCGCAGCCGCACCCAGCGCAACGTCTACATCCCGTGGTCGCTGACGGTCACCCCGATCTCACAGTCCGAGGTGGGCTCCGTGCAAGCGTCCAGCCTTTTCCTGGTCAGCCGGCTGAACTGCTCGATCACCACCAGCGACGGCACGGTGTTGTCCTCGAACACCAACAACACCGCCCAGACCAACTGCTAGCCGGTATGACGACCCCCGCTGCTCCCTACACCCCGGACCGCACCGACCGCATCCTGCTCGGCGGCTGCGCGGCCGCCTGGCTCGCCGCCCTGGGGGCCGGCGTCGCCGCGACGGTGGCGCTGGTCAACCTCGGCGGCGGCCGCACCGCGTCGACAGGGGACTCCGGGACACCCTGGTTTCTCTACGTCGTGATCGGCGTGTCCGCTGCGGTGATCCTCGCCGCTGTTCCGCTGCTGCTGCGGGCCCGCCGCGATGCGCGCGGCGACCGGGAGCCCCACGAGTCGACACCGCGTCCGACGGCGGCCGCCGGCGGGCAGGGGAGTGCACCGCCACGGGTCGCCGAAGCGCCCACCGAGAAGATCCGCGCTGTCGCCCCGCCCGTCGTCGCTCCCAGTGCGGCATCCTCTCCGCTGGTCGAACAGCTGACGCTGCGCTGCGCTGCCTCGATCGGCTGCGCGATGGGCGTTGCCTACGTGCTGATCGGGACCGCGACCTACCTGATGGCCGTCGACAACGACGTGACGTCCTGGGTGTTCTACGGGGCCGCCGGCGTCGTCACCGTCGCGATGGTCGGTCTCCCGGTGTACTTCCTGCGCGAGCTACGGAGCCACACCGACGCCTGATCGCCTCGGATCAGCCCCGGAGCGCAGCCCGAATCCGAGCCTGTATCCGCGCCCGCACAAAACGATGCGCCCCGGCCGGAGCCGGGGCGCATCGTCGTTGGTGTCTGATCAGTGATGACCGTTGTCGGACGACCCGTTGGAGTGGCCGTTCGACGACCCGTGGCCGTTCGATCCGTGACCGTTCGAGCCGTTGTGGCCGACCCGCTCACGCAGCGCCGTGAGAGCCCGATGCTCGGCCGCGTGGGCCGCCTCGGTGAGCGCATCGCGCTCGGACGCGGGATCTGCGCTGAGGAAGCTGCCCGAGCCGGGAGCGCCCGCCGAGCCGAGCTTGTTCATGCGCTTCGGCAGAGCCGCGCCCTGGTACTCGAGCGGGATGGCGTGACCGTGCTCGTCGACCGGACCCAGCGGCTGGTGCAACTCGATGTAGGCACCGTGCGGCAGCCGCTTGATGATGCCCGTCTCGATGCCGTGCTCGAGCACCGCGCGGTCGCTGCGCTGCAAGGCCACCGCCCAGCGGTAGGCGAGGTAGTACACGATCGCCGGCAGCACCACCATGCCGATGCGGCCGATCCACGTCGTCGCGTTCAGCGAGATGTGGAACTTCAGCGCGATGATGTCGTTCATGCAGGCGAAGGTCAGCACGATGTACAGCGCGATCGCTGCCGACCCGATCGCCGTGCGCGTCGGTGCGTCACGCGGGCGCTGCAACAGGTTGTGGTGGGCGTCGTCGCCGGAGAACTTCTTCTCCAGGAACGGGTAGGCGATCAGCAGCATGAACACCAGGCCCATGCCCAGCGCCACCCACACGCCCTGCGGGATGGTGTGGCCGAAGGGGTAGAACTCCCACGCCGGCCAGAGTCGGATGAGTCCGTCGGTCCACATCATGTAGAAGTCCGGCTGGCTACCCGCCGACACCTGGGACGGCTTGTAGGGCCCCAGCACCCAGATCGGGTTGATCTGCAGCAGGCCACCCATCAGGCCGAGGATGCCGACGGTGACGGCGAAGAACGCGCCGGACTTGACCGCGAACACCGGCATGACGCGAACGCCGACGACGTTGGTCTCGGTGCGGCCGGGGCCGGGGAACTGCGTGTGCTTCTGGAACCACACCAGGGCGAGGTGCACACCGATCAGCGCCAGGATGATCCCCGGGATCAGCAGGATGTGCAGCGCGTAGAGGCGGGGGATGAGGATCTCGCCCGGGAAGTCGCCGCCGAACAGCGCCCAGTGCATCCAGGTACCGACGACCGGGATGCCCATCGTGATGCCCGACAGCGCGGCGCGGATACCGGTACCCGAGAGGAGGTCGTCGGGCAGCGAGTAACCGAAGAAGCCCTCGAACATCGCCAGGATCAGCAGCAACGAGCCGATCACCCAGTTGGCCTCGCGCGGCCGGCGGAACGCGCCGGTGAAGAAGATGCGTGCCAGGTGGACCATGATCGACGCGGCGAACAGCAGCGCCGCCCAGTGGTGCACCTGCCGGACGAACAGACCGCCCCTGATCTCGAAGCTGATGTCGAGCGCCGTCTCGTACGCCCGCGACATCCCGACGCCGCGCAGCGGCTGATAGACGCCGTCGTAGGTGACGTGTGCCATGGACGGATCGAAGAACAGCGTGAGCCACACACCGGTGAGGAGCAGCACGATGAAGCTGTACATCGCGATCTCACCGAGCAGGAACGACCAGTGGGTCGGGAACACTTTGTTGAGCTGGCGGCGGACCGCAGCCGACGGGTGGTATCGCGAGTCGATCGCTTCGCCCTGGTTGGCGGCGATCTCGGCCATGTTGGGTCGTGGGCTCATGACTTGCGCTCCCAGAATGCCGGTCCGACGGGTTCGATGAAATCACCGTTGGCTACAAGGTAGCCCTCTTGATCGATGGTGATCGGTAGCTGCGCCAACGCGCGGGCCGCCGGTCCGAAGATGGGCCGTGCGAAGTGCAGCGCGTCGAACTGCGACTGGTGGCACGGGCACAGAATCCGGTAGGTCTGCTGCTCGTACAGCGACGACGGGCAGCCCAGGTGGGAGCACACCTTGGTGTAGGCGAACAGCTCGCCGAAGTTGAAGCTCTCCTGGCCCTGCCGCTTGACCACGCGCGACATGTCGCCGGGTCGGATACGGATGAGCATGACCGGGTTGCGCACACCCATCGCGATCTCGAACAGGTGATGCTCGGACTCGACGGTGGTGCCGTCGCCGTCGGATTCGCGCCACGGGAACACGGTTTCCATGCCGCCGGCGTCGATGTCCTCCGGGCGCATCTTGACGAACGGCGACTCGCCGGGCTGACCGGTGGCGCGCGCCAGGTAGATGGTCTCGCCCTTGTAGCGGGGCGTCCACCCCGACGTCCACAGGACGGCCTTCATGCCCTCGGCCGTCGGCACGACGGGCTTCCACGGGTTCTTGATCAGACCACCGATGAAGGCCACCGCGGTGCCGAGCCCGAACGCGCCGAACCCGATGCCGAGGGAGAGCCCGATCAGCTTGCGCCGCTTCAGCGTCGAGCCCTCCAGGGCGTCACCGAGGTTGGCGGCGACGGTGCGGCGGTGCAGTTCGGGGGAGGCGCCGTCGTGGCGCTCCTGGATCGAGATCTCCTCGGGGATGAACTTCTTCTGGAACAGCACTGCGCCGACACCGATCGCGAGGACCGACAGGCCGAACGTCAGGCCGTACAGCGGCGTCGTCAGGGCGTACAGCCACTCGCCCTCGGAGCCGAACGGCTTGTATTCCCACGGCCAGAACAAGAAGATCAGCAGCAGTGCCAGACCGCAGAAGCCGGCGAACAGAAGCCAATAGGCGACGGTGCGCTCGGCGCGCTTCTCGGCCTTGGTGCCCGGGACGGGCCAGCGCGGCTCCTTGTAGACGATCTCGACGCCGTCGAGCTTGCCGCCGAGTTCGAGCAGCTCCTCGCGAGACATCTCGGCGAGCTGCGCGTCGGTGGGCTGTCCCGCTTCACCCTGCTGACCGGGCGAATCAGTGCCCTTGCCGGTGTTCTCGTGGGTGCTGGTGGCGTCGCTCATGCCCGTGCTCCGATCCAGAGGGCGGCCGCGATGATGGCCACCATGCCGATGATCCACGCGACCATGCCCTCGGAGGTGGGCCCGAAGCCGCCCAGCCCGAGACCACCGGGCGTCGGCGTCTCGGCCGCTTCCTTCACGTAGGCGACGATGTCGCGCTTCTCGTCAGGGGACAGCTGGCGGTCCGAGAACTTCGGCATGTTCTGCGGGCCGGTCAGCATCGCGGTGTAGACCTGTGCGGGCACCGCCGCGGCTTCACCCAGATCGGGCGCGTACTTCCCCGACGACAGGGCGCCGCCCTTGCCGGTGAAGTTGTGGCAGGAGGCGCAGTTCAGCCGGAACAGGTCGCCACCGCGGGCGACGTCGTTGCCGATCAGCGACTGCGAAGCGATCGCGCCGTTCTCGTCGCGCGGGACGACGGGGCCGCCGCCGTTGGCCTGGACGTAGGCACCCAGCGCGTCGATCTGCGCCTCGTCGAAGGCGGGATCCTTGCGCATCGCCTGCGCCTCGCCGCGCATCGCGGGCATGCGGCCGGTGGCCACCTGGAAGTACACGGCGGCCTCGCCGACACCGATCAGGCTCGGACCGCGGTCGGCCACACCCTGCAGGTTCGCTCCGTGGCAGGACACACACGACGTCTCGTAGAGCTGTTGGCCGGTGCGCAGCATCGCCGAGGCGGACTCGTCGGCGACAGCCACCTGCGGCGTCGGCGTGAACGTGGCCGCCAGGCCACCTGCCACTGCCAGTCCGATCAGCAGCAACAGTGCCGCCGAGACGCGCCGGCGCAACCGGCGCTTGGACTTGCTTGTCATCGAACCCCTTCTTTTCTGCGGGCTGCCCGGCGTGCTCGTCGAATCCGTCATCGGACGAAGTAGATGACGGCGAACAGGGCGATCCAGACGATGTCGACGAAGTGCCAGTAGTACGAGACCACGATCGCGGCGGTGGCCTGCGCCGGGGTGAACTTGCTCATCCTGGTGCGCAGCAGCAGCAGGATGAATGCCACCAGACCGCCGATGACGTGCAGGCCGTGGAAGCCGGTGGCCAGATAGAAGACGGTGCCGTACGCGCTGCCGGGGATCGTCGTGCCCTCGTGCACCAGGTGGTAGTACTCGTAGCCCTGACCGGCGACGAAGAAGGCGCCCATCGCGAAGGTCAGCAGGTACCACCGACGCAGCCCGAACACGTCGCCGCGCTCGGCGGCGAACACGCCCATCTGGCAGGTGAACGACGAGGCGATCAGCACCAGCGTCACCGGCACGGCGAGATAGAGGTTCAGCTCGGTCGGATGGGGCGGCCAGTCACCGCCGGCCTGGGCGCGGGCCGTGAAGTACATCGCGAACAGGCCAGCAAAGAACATCAACTCGCTGGAAAGCCACACGATGGTGCCAACACTGACCATGTTCGGACGGTTCAGCGAATGCACACGCGACGTGATGGCGGTTCCCGAAGTCCCTACAGCGCTCGTCACAGGTGCAAGTATGACGCTTTGTAGTTGTCAAACTCCACCCGGGTCGAGCAATTCGTCATAATCGCGTCGTGACTCCTGCTTCCGCTGCGCACGACTCGTCTGTGGCCGCCCCGACGTGGTCGGTGATCCTCGGTCGACTGACCACCGATCAGTCCCTTCTGCCGGGGCAGGCGGCCTGGGCGATGGACGAGATCATGACCGGCGCCGCCACGCCGGCGCAGATCGCCGCCTTCGGCGTGTCGATGAAGATGAAGCGACCCACCTCCGCCGAGGTGGGCGAGCTCGCCGACATCATGCTCAAGCACGCCCACCGCGTGCCCACCGAGACGATCGGCACCGACACCGTCGACGTCGTCGGCACCGGAGGCGACGGCGCGAACACCGTCAACTTGTCGACGATGGCCTCGATCGTGGTGGCCGCCGCCGGCGTCAAAGTGGTCAAACACGGCAACCGCGCGGCGACATCGCTGTCCGGAGGCGCGGACACGCTCGAGGCGCTCGGGGTGCGCATCGATCTGGGACCGGACGAGGTCGCACGCTGTGTCGCCGAGGTGGGCATCGGGTTCGCCTTCGCCCCGCAGTTCCACCCGTCCTACCGGCACGCCGGGGTGGCCCGCCGCGAGATCGGGGTGCCGACGGTGTTCAACCTGCTCGGGCCTCTGACCAACCCGGCCGGACCGCGCGCCGGGTTGATCGGCTGCGCGTGGGCCGAGCTTGCGGAGGTGATGGCCGAGGTGTTCGCGACCCGCGGGTCCAGCGTGCTGGTGGTGCACGGGGACGACGGTCTCGACGAGCTGACCACGACGACGACGAGCACCATCTGGCGGGTGCAGGCGGGCACCGTGGACAGGCTGCGCTTCGACCCGGCCGCGTTCGGCTTCGCCCGCGCGCACATCTCCGAGCTGGTCGGCGGGGACGCCGAGTCCAATGCCGCCGAGGCCCGCGCGGTCCTGGGCGGGGCGAGCGGCCCGGTGCGCGACGCCGTGCTGCTCAACGCCGCCGGGGCTCTGGTGTCCCACGCCGGCCTATCCAGCGACGCCAAGTGGGTCCCGGCGTGGGAGTCCGGGCTCGCTCGCGCCAAGGAGGCGATCGACTCCGGGGCGGCCGAACAGCTGCTCGCGCGTTGGGCTCGGTTCACTCAGGAGCTCTGAGGAGTCGAGCTGCTCGGCAGCGACCCGGGCCGAGCGTGCCGACGCCGCCCACCCGGCCCAACGTCCGGCGGCGCCGACCGGCGAGCAGTACCCGGTGTCGGTGCGCACGATCCGCACACCGGGGTGGGTCAGCCAGCGCGCGATGAGCGCGATCTCCTCGATCAGTGCGCCGCCGTGCGGGGCCGCGCTCGGCAGTACGGTCTGGGCGGCCGCGCAGAGGGCCTCGACCACAGGCATCGGTGGCACTCCGCGAGGTGCCACGCCGGCGGCGGCGAGTTGGCCGTGCCGGATCACGGCCAGATGCCATCCACGCTCGCCGTCGGGCCGTGCCGCGATCAGTTCGCTGATCGCCGACAGTGCGCGCAGCCGCTGGCCGCGCCAGAGCACGTCGATGGCAGCGGACGCCCGGTCCCGCATCCGGGCCGCGGTCTCGTAGCGGTGCCGGTGCGCGAGATCGTCGATGTGGGCCAGGATGTCGCCGATCACCTCGCCGCTGTGTCCGTCGATCAGCGCGTGGGCTGCTTCGACCGCGGCGGCGTAGTCTCCGGCGCTCATGCCGCGCTCGGCGGGGCAGGGGGAGACCTCGACGTCGGGGCACGCAGGCCCGTGCGTGGCGCTGCGGGAGAGCCGCTTGGTGCAGGTTCGGATGCCGGTGAACCGGGCGATCAGTGCGCCCGCGTCGACGGCGTCGGCGCGGGCGCGGAACGGACCGATCGCGGTGTCCGTGCGCGGGCTGCGCACCGCGGAGAAGCGGGGGAACGCCTCGTCGGTGAGGGCCACCCACCACCAGCGGTGCGGGAACTTGGAGCGGCGGTTGTACGGGGGTGCGTGCGCGGCCAGCAGACGGAGTTCGCGCACGCCGGCTTCCAGATCGTGGGCGCACTCGACGTGGTCGACGCCGGTGGCCAGCGACGCCATCTCCTTCATCCGGGTGCGGGGGTCCGCCCCGGTGAAGTACTGATTCACCCGGCGCCGCAGGTCCTTGGCGGTGCCGACGTAGAGCACCTCGTTCGACGGCCCGCGGAACAGGTACACCCCTGGGGCGTGCGGCACAGACGTGGCCAGGCGGCGGTTGCGGCGTTGGGCCGGGGTCACGTCGGGCAGGTAGGACCGCAGCTCGGTGTAGGTCTGGATGCCCTGATTGCCCACCCGCTCGATCAGGCCGTGGAGGACGTCGACCGTGGCCCGGGCATCGGCCAGCGCGCGGTGGTTGGGCGTGGTGTCCGCCCCGAACAGCTGCGCGAGCGCTGAGAGGCGCACGCTGGGCGCCTCGTCGCGGGTCAGTACCCGGCGTGCCAGCCGCACCGTGCACAGCACCGGCGGCTTGGGCCACGGGACGTTGTTGCGCTCGGCGGCCGCGCGCAAGAACCCGACGTCGAAACCGGCGTTGTGGGCGACCAGCACCGCGCCGCGCGCGAATTCGAGGAACGCGGGCAGCACCTCGTCGATGCGCGGCGCGTCGTAGACCATGGCGGTGGTGATGCCGGTCAGCGCGACGATCTGTGGCGGGATGGCCCGGCCCGGGTCGACCAGGGTGGCGAACTCGCCGAGAACCTCGCCCCCGCGCACCTTGACCGCACCGATCTCGGTGATCTGGTCGTGGTGCTCGCCGCTGGACCGTCCTCCCGTGGTTTCCAGGTCGACGACGACGAAGGTGGTCTCGCGCAGCGTCAGGTCGGCCGCCGGATCGACATCGGCGAAGCTCAGCTGACCCATGCGCTGACCGTAGGACGGTGGGCCGACAAGTCGTCGACAGCCACGCGGGAGTCGGTCGCCCTTACTTGTCGGTCGCCCTCGCTTGTCGGTCGCCTTCACTTGTCGGTCACTGTCGATACCGTGCCCCTGACTGCGACTGAGAGGACCAAGGCCATGGGTTATGACCAGCCACGACAGGACGAGGACGCCGGCGCTTCCGGCACGGTGACCATCGACTGCGACGACTGCGCGGTGCGCGGACCGGGCTGCCAGGACTGCGTCGTCAGCGTGCTTCTCGGGATTCCCGAAAATTTGCTGGTGGACGAGCAGCGCGCCCTGGAAGTCCTCGCTGACGTGGGCCTGGCGCCGCGATTGAGGCTCGTGCCGCTGCATCGGCACGGGACGCCGGGAGTTGCCTGACGGTGCGTGGCGTCACCGCCGTCCCATCCTTCACAGGAGTAACTGTTAAATTTGCGTCTCCTGTTGGACAAGGCCGATGCCGTTTCGTAACCTGTCTGAGACCTAAGAGAGTTCGAGACGGCTCGTAACGCCAGTTGAAGGACGCATAAATCTTGACGCTCGACCGCGCGCATCGGAGCATCAGCCGTTTCTGGCGACCCGCAATCAGTGCCCTGGCCTCGGTGGCGGTTGCCGGTGCGCTCGCTGTGGGTACCGGCTACGCCGACCCGGCCAGTGACGCGCTGACCAAACTGAACGAGTTGTCGCGCCAGGCCGAGCAGACGACGGAGGCCATGCACTCCGCGCAGCTCGACCTGAACAAGAAGCTGGAGATCCAGCAGGCCGCAGAAGTCAAGCACGCCAACGATGTTGCGGCGGTGGACTCCGCCAAAGCGCAGCTGGCCGACTTCCAGCGCAAGGTCGACGATCTGGCCGCCGCCCAGTACATGGGAGGGCGGCCGTCCGGTTTCCAGGCCATGCTGACGGCGTCCTCGCCGCAGGGCCTGATCGACCAACTGTCGATCCAGCGCGTGATGGCCCACGAGATGTCGGCGCAGATGTCGCGCTATCTCGAGGTGGGCAAGCAGACCCAGGACGCAGAGAAGGCGTCCGCGGTGTCGGCCTCGGAGGCCAAGACCGCCGCGGAACAGGCCGCCGCCGTGCGTGCCGACCTGCAGTCCAAGCAGAGCCAGCTCCAGGTGCAGATCGCCGTCGTCAAGTCGCAGTACGACGCGCTGACTCCGCCTCAGCGCGAGGCGCTGGCCGCCATGCCGCCGGCCCCGCCCGTCCCGCCTGCCGCGGCGCCACCGGCCCCGCCTGCACCTGGTCAGGACCCGGCAGTGCTCGCCGCTCCGCCCGCGCCGCCGTTGCCAGGAGCGGTGCCGCCCGGCGATATCGCCCCGCCCGGGTCTCCCGAAGCGACCACCGTGATCCAGGCTGCACTGAGCCGGATCGGCTCGCCGTACTCGTGGGGCGCTGCCGGCCCGAGCGCCTTCGACTGCTCCGGTCTGGTGATGTGGTCCTTCCAGCAGGCGGGCATCTCGCTGCCGCACTCCAGCCAGGCGCTGGCTGCAGGCGGACAGCCGGTGTCGCGCGATCAGATGCAGCCTGGCGATCTCGTCACCTACTACTCGGATGCCTCACACGTCGGCATCTACATCGGTGACGGCATGATGGTGCATGCGTCCACCTACGGCACGCCGGTGCGAGTCGCTCCGGTGGACAATGCGCCGATCTACAACGTCCGCCGCTACTGATCGGGCCCGCTCGCGGCACCGTCTCGCGGCGCTCCTGTGTGCGGAAGCTCTGTGCGCCGTCCTGGTGATCGGCGGCGCTTACCCCAGGGCGCCCACAGCACCTGCTCTGGCGGCTCCGCCGTCGGCCTCGGGTGAATCGACGGCGGATTCTCCCGCACTACGCACCCTCATCACTCCGGACGGTCGCAGAGCCCAGCTGATCGACCTCGGCGGCGGCGCGGCGCCGCTGCTCGACCGGATCGCCGCTGAACTTCCCGCGGCCGAACAGGCCGTCACGATCTTCTGGGGCCCACAGTGGCCGAAGGACATCCCGATCGTCGTGGCCGGCTCGCCGGAGCAGTTCGCCGCACTCGCCGGCGCGGGTCCGGACACCGCCGCGACCACCACCGCCGAACGCATCACGTTTTCGCCCGCAGCCAGCGCGATGAATGCCGACGATCTGCGAATCGTGCTGCGCCATGAGCTCTTTCACTACGCCGCACGCTCCGCCACGGCGGCGGACGCCCCGGTGTGGCTGACCGAGGGGGTGGCCGATTACGTCGGCCGACCGGCGCCCACGGGCCGCGTCGACGCGCCCGCGCGGCTGCCCACGGACGCGGAGCTGAGCACGCCGGGCCCCGACCGGTCGCAGGCCTACGACCGCGCTTGGTCATTCGCCACCTTTGTCGCGCAGACCTACGGTCCGCCCCGGTTGCGGGAGCTCTACGTCGCGGCGTGCGCCCCCGGCCATCCGGACGCCGCGACCGCGGTGCGCACGGTGCTCGGGATCGACCTGCCCGCATGAGCCGCGTCCTGCTCGTCACCAACGACTATCCGCCGCGTCGCGGAGGCATCCAGTCCTACCTGGAGGCGCTCGTCGACCATCTCGTGGGTTCGCCTGGCTCGTCGGTGGAGGCGTTGACGGTGTACGCCCCGACGTGGAAGGGCGCCGAGGACTACGACGCGGTGGCCGCGGTGTCCGGCTACCAGGTCGTGCGTCACCCCACGACGCTGATGCTGCCCGAGCCCAGCGTCGCGTGGCGGATGCGGCGGTTGATCTCCGAGCACGACATCGACACCGTCTGGTTCGGTGCCGCGGCGCCGCTCGCGCTGCTGGCGCCGCTGGCGCGCGCCGCCGGTGCGCGCCGCGTCATCGCCAGCACACATGGGCACGAGGTGGGCTGGTCGATGCTTCCACTTGCGCGAACAGCGTTGCGGCGCATCGGAAACGACACTGATGTGGTGACCTACATCAGCGCCTACACACGGCGCAGGTTCGCCGCGGCGTTCGGGCGCAACGCGGCTCTCGAGCACGTACCGCCCGGAGTCGACGTCGACCGGTTCGCCCCTAACGAGGTGGCCCGCGCCGAACTGCGCGCCCGCTACCGCCTCGGAAATCGGCCCGTGATCGTGTGTGTCTCGCGGTTGGTGCCGCGCAAGGGTCAGGACATGCTGATCCGGGCGTTGCCCACGATCCGTGACCGGGTGCCCGGCGCTGCACTGGTGATCGTCGGCGGCGGGCCGTATCGCACCACGCTGCAGCGGCTGGCCCACAGTTTCGGAGTGGCCGAGCACGTGGTGTTCACCGGTGGGGTGCCGGGAGAGGAACTGCCAGACCACCACGCGATGGCCGACGTGTTCGCGATGCCGTGCCGCACCCGCGGCGCCGGGCTGGACGTCGAGGGCCTGGGCATCGTGTACCTGGAGGCGTCGGCGACCGGCGTGCCGGTGGTGGCAGGCCGCTCAGGCGGCGCGCCGGAGACGGTGGTCGACGGGGAGACGGGGTTGGTGGTCGACGGCTGGGACGTCGGCGCTATCGCCGCGGCGGTCGGTGATCTGCTCGCCGACCGCACCCGGGCTGCGGCGATGGGCGCAGCCGGGCGCACCTGGGCCGTCGAGAACTGGCAGTGGCAGATGCAGGCCGCGCGGCTGGCGCGGCTGCTCTAACTCTTGGCGTAGAGCGCTTCGATCTCCGCGGCGAATTTCTCGGCGACGACCTTGCGCTTCACCTTCAGCGTCGGGGTGAGCTCCCCGGTCTCGACGGTGAAGTCCAACGGCAGGATGCGGAACTTGCGTATCGCTTCGGCCTTCGACACCGCCTGGTTGGCCTTCTTCACCGCGGCGTCGATCTCGGCAGTCAGGTCGGGGTCCTCGGCCAGCTCGCCCACCGACGCGCCGGCCGGCTTTCCGTGACTCTGCTTCCACCCCTCGAACGCTTCGGGATCGATCGCGATCAGCGCCGCGATGAACGGCTTCGCATCGCCGACGGCCATCGCCTGACTGATCAGCGGGTGCGCCCGCAATTGATCCTCGAGCACTGCGGGTGCGACGTTCTTGCCGCCCGCGGTGACGATGATCTCCTTCTTGCGGCCCACGATCGACAGGAACCCGTCACCGTCGACGCTGCCGAGATCACCGGTGTGGAACCAGCCGTCGACGATCGCCTCGGCGGTCGCGGTCTCGTTACGCCAGTACCCGTCGAACACCACACCGCCGCGCACCAGCAGCTCGCCGTCCTCGGCGATCGCCATGCTGTTGCCGGGCAACAACTTTCCGACGGTGCCGACCTTCAGCTGGCCGATGCGGTTGGCGGTGATCGCCGCGCTGGTCTCGGTGAGGCCGTAGCCCTCGTAGATGGTCAGGCCGATCCCGCGGTAGAAGTGGCCGAGCCGTGCGCCCAGCGGTGCGCCACCGGAGATCGATGCGGTGCAGTCCCCGCCCATGGCTGCCCGCAGTTTGCCGTAGACCAGACGGTCGAACAGCGCGTGCTTGGCGCGCAACAGCAGGCCGGCGCCGCCCGTGTCCTGCGCCGTGCTCCACTCGATCGCGGTCTCGGCGGCGCGGGCGAAGATCGCCCCCTTGCCGCCCTCGCGAGCGTTGAGTTCGGCTGTGTTGTACACCTTTTCGAACACACGGGGCACCGACACGATGACCGTCGGCTTGAACTGGCCGAACATCGGCACGAGATTCTTGATGTCGCTCGTGTAGCCGACGGTGACACCGTTGGCAAAGGCGGTCATCGACAGGGCCCGGGCGAGCACGTGGGCCAGCGGCAGGAACACCAGCAGCCGCCCGCCCTTGCGCAGCAGGCTCGGGAAGCAATGGGCGGCGCCGCGGCTCTCGGAGAGCAGGTTGGCGTGGGTGAGCTGGCACCCCTTGGGCCTGCCGGTGGTGCCCGAGGTGTAGATCAGCGTGGCGGGATCGCTGGAGACGATGGCGTCGCGGCGGCGGTCGACCTCCGCAGCATCGGTGGCCGCGCCGGCGTCGGCCAGCTGATCGAGCGCCGAGGGCGCGGAGTCGATCGTGAAGACCTTACGGAGGTCGGGAAGGCCATGGGAGAGGGTGGCCTGCAGTTCCTTGACCGTCTGCGCGTGCGCGTCGGTCTCCACGAACGCCAGCACGGCGCCGGAGTCCTGGAGCACCCACTGCACCTGGTCGGCCGAGGACGTCTCGTAGATGGGTACGGTGACCGCGCCGATCGACAGGATCGCGTAGTCGAGGATCACCCACTCGTAGCGGGTTGCCGACAGCACCGCCACCCGGTCCCCGGGCTGCACCCCTTCGGCGATCAAACCTCTTGCTGCCGAACGGATCTGCTGAGCTGCCTGTCGGCACGTCACATCCGTCCACTGGCCGCCGACCAGTCGCTGGAAGATCACGTGGTCGGGATCGGCGGTCTCGTGCTGGTACACCGCAGCTGCCACGTTGTCGTGTTCGCCGACGGTGAACGATGCCGGTTCGGTGTACTCGCGCACGATGAATGCCCTCTCGCTTGACATGCCGCTATGCCGTGTACAGAGTAGTCGGCCCCACTGAGGCGGCACCGGAGCATGTGTGAAGGTGGACAGTCATGAACAGCATCCAGATCGCGGACGAGACGTTCGTCGCCGCGGATCCCGCGGCGGTGGGTGCCGCTGTCGCCGACCCGGCGAGCTGGGCCCGCTGGTGGCCGGATCTGCGGCTCACCGTGGTCGAGGACCGCGGCGAGCTGGGTCACCGCTGGACGGTGACGGGTGCACTGACGGGTTCCATGGAGATCTGGTTGGAGAAGGTGCTCGACGGGGTGGTGCTGCACTACTTCATGCACGCCGAGCCGTCGGGCGCTGCGGCCTGGGAGCTGGAAAAGATGAACCTCGCGAAGATGAATCATCAGCGGCGGGTGGCGGGCAAGGCGATGGCGTTCGAAGTGAAACAGACGCTGGAGGCGGGCCGCCCTGTCGGCGTGTCGCGGTTGGCCTGAGCGATAGCGGCTATACCAGGCGTCGGGAGGGTAGATTCGCCGCCAACGGCGGGGGATGTGCGGCTCGGCTCAGCACCGGAAGGACTGGAGAAGACTTCAGTGGCGGACAAGACGGCACAGACGATATACATCGACGCCGACCCCTCGACGGTGATGGACGTCATCGCCGACATCGGTTCCTATCCCGATTGGGTGGCCGAGTACAAAGAGGCCGAGATCCTCGAGGCCGACGACGAGGGTTATCCGCTGGTGGCCCGGTTGGTGCTCGACGCCGCGGTGCTCAAGGACGCCATGGTGCTGGCCTACACGTGGCCGGCCGATCATGGGTCGGTGACGTGGTCGCTGGTGTCGAGCACGTTGCTCAAATCGCTCGAAGGGGCATACCGGTTGGCGCCGAAGGGATCCGGGACCGACGTCACCTATGAGCTGTCCGTCGATCTGATGATCCCGATGATCGGTCTGCTCAAGCGCAAGGCCGAACGCAGGCTGACGGACACCGCGTTGAAAGATCTGAAGAAACGAGTCGAGGCTGACTGAGGGCACGGACGCCACCCGGTCGTCCGGGACGACGAAGATCAGCCTGTTCGTCGGCAAGGGTGGCGTGGGGAAGTCGACGCTGGCGACTGCGACAGCTGTGCGCGCGGCGCGCTCCGGGCTGCGCGTGCTGATCGTGTCGACAGACCAGGCGCACTCCACCGGTGACGTGCTCGGGGTGACGATCACGCCGACGGGCGAGCGGACTCCGACCCGCGTGCTGGCCGAGCTCGACACTGCCGACGGCGGCGGAGGGTCGCTGGACGCGCTGGCGCTGGACACGTTGGCCCTGCTGGCGGCGCATTGGCGCGATACGTCGGTGCTGCTCGCCGGGCGTTTCCCGGAATCAGACATCAGTGACCTTGCGCCAGAAGAACTTTCGGCTCTACCCGGGGTGCAGGAGGTGCTCGGCCTGCACGAAGTGGCGGAGCTGGCCGACTCGGGCAGCTGGGATCTGGTCGTCGTCGACTGCGCCTCGACCGCCGATGCGATGCGCATGCTCACCCTGCCCGCCACGTTCGGGCTGTACCTGGAGCGGGCGTGGCCCCGGCATCGCCGGCTGTCTACCTTCGACGATCCGCGGTCGGTGGCGGTGGTGCAGCTGCTGGAGCGCATCGGGGGCGGCACCGACCGGCTCGCCACGATGCTGACCGATTCGGCGCGTGTCAGTGCCCATCTCGTGATGACGCCGGAACGGGTGGTGGCCGCCGAGGCGGCCCGCACGCTGGGTTCGCTGGCGCTGATGGGAGTGCAGGTCGCCGAGCTGATCGTCAATCAGGTTCTGGTGCAAGACGATTCGTTCGAATACCGCAACCTGCCCGAGCATCCCGCGTTCGACTGGTATTCCGAACGCATCGGGGAGCAGCGGGCGGTGCTCGACGACTTGGATCGGGTGATCGGGGACGTCGCGCTGGTTCTGGTGCCGCATCTTGCCGGTGAACCGATCGGACCCAAGGCGCTCGGCGAGTTGCTCGACAACGCCCGCCGGCGCGACGGCTCGCCGCCGCCGGGCCCGTTGCGCCCGATCGTCGACCGCGAGTCGGGAAGCGGTGTGGAGGCGGTGTACCGACTGCGGGTGGATCTGCCTCAGGTCGACTCGTCGTCGCTGTCGTTGGGTAGGGTCGACGAAGACCTGATCATCGGCGTCGGCGGGATGCGCCGCCGCGTGCGACTGGCCTCTGTGCTGCGACGATGCATCGTCGTCGACGCCCAGCTCCGCGGCACCGAGCTGACAGTCCGTTTTCGACCCAATCCGGAGGTGTGGCCAGCATGAGCGGCGCTCACCCTGATCCGGGCCCGGAATTGCGGGCGCTGGCCCAGTCGATCCTCGATCGCGTAGAGCCGGCGATTCGGCTGGCCGCGGCGCGTGCGGCCAGCGCGCCGGACAGCCCCGGCCGCTGCCAGCAGGTGTGGTGCCCGGTCTGCGCGCTCGCGGCGCTGGTCTCCGGGGAGCAGCATCCGCTGCTCTCGGTGGTCGCCGAGCACAGCGTCTCGCTGCTGACGGTGGTCCGTGCGATCGTCAACGATCAGGCCGCGGGGGCAGCTGCGCCTGCCGCGCCACCCGAGTCGACGCTGCCACCGGACGGTGCTCCGGAGGGGCCACCACCGCCCGGCCGGTACCAGCACATCCCGGTCACGGTCGAGGAGTAGGCCTCAGCTGTGGTCGCCGGCACACGGCGTGGGTAAAGTTGGCACAGAGCGTCGCGGTCGGGTGAACTGGAGGGTCCATGTGGTACTGGCTGTTCAAGTTCGTCTTCATGGGACCGCTGCTGACCATGCTCGGCCGACCCAAAGTCGAAGGCTTGGAGCATGTTCCGGCCAACGGCGCGGTGATCCTCGCCAGTAACCATCTGGCAGTGGCGGACAGTTTCTATCTCCCGCTGGTGGTGAGCAGGCGTATCACGTTCCTGGCCAAGGCCGAGTACTTCACCGGAACCGGGCTCAAAGGGTGGTTAACCCGCTGGTTTTACACCGCGGCCGGGCAGGTGCCGATCGATCGCACCGACGCCGACAGTGCGCAGAGCGCGCTCACGACCGCACAGCGGATCCTCGGGGAGGGCAAACTGCTGGGCATGTACCCGGAGGGCACGCGCTCGCCGGACGGCCGTCTCTACAAGGGCAAGACGGGTCTGGCCCGGCTCGCGCTCGAGACACAGGTGCCCGTGATCCCGGTCGCGATGATCGGCACCGACGTCGTCAATCCGCCGGGCAGCAAGATGTGGCGCTTCGGTCGGGTCACGGTGCGGTTCGGCGCCCCGATGGACTTCTCCCGCTTCGAGGGCCTTGCTGGAAACCGCTTCATCGAGCGTGCGGTCATCGACGAGGTCATGTACGAACTGATGCAGTTGTCCGGCCAGGAGTACGTCGACCTCTACGCGGCCGACATCAAAGAGGGAAAAGGTGAGGCGGCCACCAAGCCGCCGACCCGCTTCCCGGAAGCCGCCGCGGGCTGACCGTCAGCGCCCCCTCCGCCCAAACCGACGTTTGGGCGGGAAAGTGCGAGTGATTCCCGCCATTTCGTCGATCTCGACGCCGGCGGGCGCGCCGTGTCGGACCTCGCGGCCACGATGCCGTCATGACAGAGGTCTTTCTCGGCCGCGACGCACTGGGTGACGGCGTTCCCCGCCACGATCTGCGTCGCTGGTACACGCAGATGTTCCGCGGGGTCTACATGCCCAAGAATGCCGTGCCCACGCTGGACGACCGGATTCTCGGTGCCTGGTTGACGTCCGACCGGCGCGGCGTCATCGCCGGCGTCGCCGCCTCAGCGCTGCACGGGGCCCAGTGGATCGACGCGCGCGAGCCGATCGAGCTGCTGGTGTCCGAACGCCGTCGACAACCCGGCCTGGTGATCCGGATGGACCGATACCGTCCCGACGAGATCACGGCGGTGGCGGGTCTGCCCGTCACCACCGCGGCGCGGACGGCGTTCGACCTCGGCCGTCACCAGCCCCGCGCACTTGCTCTGGGCAGACTCGACGCAGATCGCCGTCTCAACCGACGGCTTCGCGGCGGTGCTGGACATGGGGTGGCGTGACCTGCGACTGGCTGTCGAGTACGACGGTGCCCAGCACCAGACCGAACGCGCCCAGTACCTGAAGGACAGGCGGCGGCTGCCGACGCTCACGGAGCTCGAGTGGGAGGTGGTCACCGTCGTCAACGAGGACCCGCCCCGCGAGGTGATCGCGCGCGTGTACGAGGCCTACCTGCGCCGCGGTGGCGCCGAGATCGACGCAATGGCGTGCGCTTCTCGTACTCACCCGCTCAATCGTCGGTTTGGGCGGTTGGGGGACGCGGCCTAGGCCTGCACCGCGTCGACGGCAGGCACCGAGGTCGCCGCCCGGCCGCGGGCCGCCCCGGCCGTGACGGTCCCGGTGACGGCGATCGCCGCCAGCGCCCACCACAGGTAGGACGAACCGGCGAGCTGCCGCCACAGCGACGCGGTGGTCTCGCGGTGCTCGGGCAGCAGCGTGATCGGCGTCCACACCATCAACGCCAACCCCACCACGAACACCGCCGCCAGGCCGGCATGCCGCAACCGGACCGCGAGCACGGCCGTCGTCACCATCGCCGGCAACGTCCACACCCAGTGGTGCGACCAGGACACCGGTGACACCACCAGGCCGAACATCGCCACGCACATCAGCGCGAGCACCGGCTGCTCGGCGCGCAAAGCCCGTCGCACCGCCCACACCGTCAGCGCCAGCACCGCGAAGCACAGCACTGTCCACAGCACGAAGCGGACGTCCTCACCGAGACCCAGCCGGGCCAGCGCGCCCGCGATGTTCTGGTTGGTGTTCAGCGTCGCGGTGCCGATCCGGTCGGTGTTGCGCACGGTCTCTGTCCAGTACTCCCACGAGTCGCGCCACGCGAACGCGAAACCCAGCAGTGTCGCGCCGACTGCCGAGGCCACGGTCACGAGCAGCGCGCGGGTGTCGCGGCGCAGCAGGAAGTACAGCAGGAACACCGCGGGGGTGAGCTTCAGCGCGATCGCCAGGCCCAGCAGCATCCCGCGGGGCCACGGTGTGCGCCGCGGCACGCAATCGGCGATCACCAGCGTCATCAACACGACGTTGATCTGCCCGAAGTCGAAGTTCGCACGGATCGGCTCCAGGTAGACCACGGCGGGCGCGACGATCGCCGCGGCGAGGAAGCACCGGCGCAGCCAGGCCGGCTGAGCGGTGATCTGCGTCGTCGGCCACACGTCCAGGCGGGTCAGCAGCATCACCGCCGACACCAGCAGCAGGATCAGCGTGGTCACGGTGATCGCGACGCTGGCCGCCTCCAGACTCAGCATCGCGAACGGCGAGAACACGACCGCGGCCAGCGGCGGATAAGTGAAGGGCAGGTCGATGCCGCCGCGGGTGTGGAATATCGCGCCGTCGGCGTAGAGGGGCTGACCGTCCAGCCAGGCCCGCCCCCCCATGCGGTAGACGTCGATGTCGATCCGGTAGGGGACATGGCCCAGCAGCCGCCAGCCCACTCCGACCAGCGCGATCGCTGCCAGCAGGCAGAACAGCCGCCAGGCCAGCGCCGGCACCCAACCCCCCCGCAACGTCCTCATATCGCCGACCAGACTATCGGTGCGCACCGCGGCACCGGCGCGACCCCGGGCCGCGACACGCGCAGGTCGACGGGACTTTTGGCGTACGTTCTCCACGTGCACCCGACGCTGGACTTCGACTTCGGGCTCCCCGACGGCATTCCGTACTCCCGGTTGCCGCTGGTGTGCTGCCTGGTCGCGTTCATCCTGACGTTCTTCGTGACCCGCACGATCGTGCGGTACATCCGTAGCCACGCCGACAGCGATGCGCCCCGCAAGTGGTGGCAGCCGCGCAACATCTCCGGTGGCGGCGGGCTGCACATCCACCACGTGGTGATCGGTGTGATCCTGGTCATGGTCTCCGGGGTCGCGATGGTCACGCTGGCTGTCGACGGGGGAGTACCCGAGTTCACGGCCGCGTCGATCGTCTTCGGGATCGGCTCCGCGCTGGTGCTCGACGAGTTCGCGCTGATCCTGCACCTGTCCGACGTGTACTGGTCCGAAGACGGCCGGGCGTCGGTGGATGCGGTGTTCGTCGCCGTCGCAGTGGCGGGTCTGCTGATCCTCGGCTTCAATCCGCTGTCGTTCTTCGACGTCACGATCTGGCGTGACGACCAGTCCGTCGCCGCCCGTGCGATCGTGATCGGCACGGCGGTGCTCACGCTGCTGCTCGCGGTGATCGTGTTGCTCAAGGGAAAGGTGTGGACGGGGTTGGTCGGCATGTTCATCACCCCGCTGCTGATCGTCGGGGCCATCCGGCTCTCGCGTCCGCACGCGCCTTGGGCGCGGTGGCGGTACACCAAAAGGCCGCGCAAGATGCACCGCGCGCTGGAACGGGAACGCTGGCTGCGCCGGCCGGTCATCCAGGCCAAACTGTGGCTGCAGGACGCGATCTCAGGCATGCCGAAGTTCCCCGACGACGCCAAGGTCGACCAGGAGCTCGATCGCGAGATCCACGCCGCGCCGGCGCCCAGCAGGGACGTCGCGTAGTGCGGTACTTCTACGACACGGAGTTCATCGACAACGGGCGCACGATCGAGCTGATCTCGATCGGCGTCGCCGCCGAGGACGGCCGCGAGTACTACGCGATCTCCACCGAGTTCGACCCGGAGCGCGCCGGCCGGTGGGTACGCAAGAACGTGCTGCCCAAGCTCCCGTCCCCGGCGTCGAAGCTGTGGCGGTCCCGGCGCCAGATCCGTTCGGAGCTGGAGGACTTCTTCGGCGTCGACGGCGACGAGCCGATCGAGCTGTGGGCCTGGGTGGGCGCCTACGACCATGTGGTGCTGTGCCAGCTCTGGGGTCCGATGACGGATCTTCCGCCGGCGATGCCGCGGTTCACCCGCGAGTTGCGTCAGTACTGGGAGGACGCCGGCAGCCCGCGGATGCCGCCCCGGCCGCGTGACGCTCATGACGCGCTGGTCGACGCGAAGCACAACCTGGTCCGCTACCGGCTGATCACCGACGAAAAGCGGTTTTGACCCGTCGTTACGATGGACGGGTGAACTGGACCGTCGACGTACCCATCGACCAGCTGCCTGCGCTGCCGCCGCTGCCCGAGGATCTCCGCGCGCGCCTGGACGCGGCGCTGGCCCGCGAAGCACTGCAGCAGCCGAGCTGGGACGCCGGGCAGGCCGCCGCGATGCGCACCGTGCTCGAGAGCGTGCCGCCGGTCACCGTGCCGTCGGAGGTCGAGAAGCTCAAGGCGCAGCTGGCCGACGTGGCGCGGGGCAAGGCGTTCCTGCTGCAGGGCGGTGACTGCGCGGAGACGTTCGTCGACAACACCGAACCGCACATCCGGGCCAACATCCGCACGCTGCTGCAGATGGCGGTGGTACTGACCTACGGCGCCAGCATGCCGGTGGTCAAGGTGGCCCGCATCGCCGGGCAGTACGCCAAACCGCGCTCGTCGGACACTGACGCGTTGGGTCTGAAGTCCTACCGCGGCGACATGGTCAACGGGTTCGCCCCCGATGCCGCGGTCCGCCAACACGATCCGTCGCGGCTGGTGCGTGCTTACGCCAATGCCAGCGCCGCGATGAATCTGGTCCGCGCGCTGACGTCGTCGGGGATGGCCTCGCTGCATCACGTGCACGAGTGGAACCGCGAGTTCGTGCGGACCTCGCCCGCCGGCGCGCGCTACGAGGCGTTGGCCGGGGAGATCGATCGCGGTCTGCGGTTCATGAGCGCCTGCCGCGTCGACGACCGCAACCTCGACACGGCCGAGATCTTCGCCAGCCACGAGGCGCTGGTGCTCGACTACGAGCGCGCGATGCTGCGGATGGACACCGAGTCACCGACCGGGCCCAAGCTGTACGACCTGTCCGCGCACTACCTGTGGATCGGCGAGCGCACGCGCCAGCTCGACGGTGCCCATGTCGCGCTCGCCGAGGTGATCGCCAACCCGATCGGCATCAAGATCGGGCCGTCGACGTCACCCGAGCTCGCCGTCGAGTACGTCGAGCGGCTGGACCCCAACAACGAGCCGGGCCGGTTGACGCTGGTCAGCCGCATGGGCAATCACAAGGTCCGCGATGTGCTGCCGGCGATCATCGAGAAGGTGCAGGCGTCGGGGCACCAGGTGATCTGGCAGTGCGACCCGATGCACGGCAACACCCACGAGTCCTCGACGGGCTACAAGACGCGTCACTTCGACCGCATCGTCGACGAGGTGCAGGGCTTTTTCGAGGTGCACCACGCGCTGGGCACCCACCCGGGCGGTATCCACGTCGAGATCACGGGCGAGAACGTCACCGAGTGTCTCGGTGGCGCGCAGGACATCTCGGATACGGACCTCGCGGGCCGGTACGAGACGGCGTGCGATCCGCGACTGAACACGCAGCAGTCGCTGGAGCTCGCGTTCCTGGTGGCGGAGATGCTCCGCGATTAGGCAGGGGCGGAGATGCTCCGGGATTAGAGCAGGGGACTAGAGCAGGTTGGGCAGATTGGTGCCGAGCGTCCACGCGCCGGCGCCGGCCAGCCCCGCCAGTGTCACCACCGCGATGACCCAGAACAGCAGCGTCCGCCTCGCGCGCTGGCGGGCCCAGTAGAACTCCTCGAGGTCGATCCCGGCGAATCGCCCTGTCAGGGGCCGGTATTCGTCACCGAAATCCGAGTCGAGCTCCGATTCGTAGTCCGCAGATTCGTCGTTGGGTTCGAGCGAATCGTCGCGTTCCATCACCCGGGTGTGCCGCGGGCCTGCGAGGTTCGTCGTCGGTGCGTCGACGACGGACGCCGACTGGTGCATCGCGGAGTTGCGCGGGGCGGGCACCGTGAATCGGGGCAGTCCCAGTTCGGTCGCGATGACGTCGAGTTCCTCGGCCATCTCGGCAGCGTCGGCGAAGCGGCCCGCCGGGTCCCGAGACGTCGCGCACGTGACGAGCTCATCGAATTGCCGTGGCACACCGGCGATTCGGCTGCTCGGCGGGGGTACGTCGTGGTCCAGCCGCTGGTAGGCCACCGCGAGCGGATTGTCGCCGGTGAACGGTGTACTGCCGGTGAGCAATTCGTAGACGAGCACGCCTGCGGCGTACACGTCGCCGCGGGCGTCGGTGTCGCCGGCGGACACCTGTTCGGGCGCGAGATACGCGGCGGTGCCCAGGATCACGCTGGTCGCGGTGATCTTCGCCTCGGCCAGTGCCCGCACCAGGCCGAAGTCGGCGATCTTGACCTCGCCGTCGTCGCTGATGAGCACGTTCTCGGGTTTGACGTCGCGATGCACGAGTCCGGCGCGGTGGGCCGCGGCCAGGCCGGACAGCACCGGCCGCAGCACCGCCGCGACGGCATGCGGCGGCATCGGGCCGCGCTCTCGCAGCAATTCGCGCAGCGTGCCGCCTTCGACGAGTTCCATCGCCAGGTAGGGGGGTTCACCACCCGGGGTGCCGCCACCCTGGTCGTACACCGCGACCAGGCCGGGGTCCTTCAGCCGTGCCACCGCACGGGCCTCGCGCTGGAACCGGGTGAGGAAGTGCTCGTCGCCGGCGTAGCGGCTGTCCATGACCTTCAACGCGACCGGGCGGTCCAGCCGCAGATCGACCCCGCGGTACACCGCGGACATGCCGCCGGTGGCGATCAGTGCGCCGACCCGGTAGCGGCCGTCCAGCACTGCCCCGGTCAGCCCGCCGGTCGGCTGGAAGGTTTCCATCGGACTCATGGTACGAGCCGCGTCGCCGCCGACCCGCCAAGCGGCATCATCAGGTGCCGTCGTGGGCCTAGACTCTGTGCGATGAGCAGCATTCCGACTGCCGAGGATGTGTTGTCACCCGACGAGGACGTCTACGACGTGCCCACTGTCGCGCGGCTGTTGAAGGTTCCGGTGAGCAAGGTGCACCAGCACCTGCGGGAGCGTCACCTGGTCGCCGTGCGCCGCGGGCGTGAGGTGGTGATCCCGACGGCGTTCTTCGACGACAAGGGCAATGTGGTCAAGCTGCTGCCGGGGTTGCTCTCCGTGCTGCACGACGGCGGGTATCACGCGACCGAGATCGTGCGGTGGCTGTTCACCCCGGATCCGTCACTGACGATCCGGCGTGACGGGGCGTCCGAGGGGCTGCCTAATGCGCGCCCGGTGGACGCGCTGCATTCGCATCAGGCTCGAGAGGTGGTTCGCCGGGCGCAGGCGATGGCGTACTGAGCCCTGCGGCCGCTCGGTGCAGCCAGTACCACGCGCCCACCGCACACGCGGTCGAGAGCGCGACGTGGAACCACGAGTACATGCCGTGGGCCCCGTCGGGCCGCCAGGTCACCGTGATCCACGTCGAGAAGCCGGCGATCAGGGCGATCGCCCGCGGCGACTGGGCCAGGGCGGCCATCACCGCGAGCGGCCAGGTGTAGTACCAGGGCAGCGCCGCCGGGACGAACAGCACCACGATCACCATCAGCGTGGCGATGCCCATCAGGTTGTCGCGGTCGGTGCGCCGGTAGCGCCACCACAGCAGGGGCGCCGAGACGGCGATGATCCCGATGCCGATGATGCGCAGGATGTCCAGCACCGCATAGAAGTTGACGGGGATCACGAGGCCGATCACGGCGTTGGCGAAGTTCGCGATGGCCGTGGGGACGGTCAGCCAGTTGATGATCTTCACCGAGCCTGCCAGCGCGGTCAGCCAGCCCAGACCCACGCCGGCGGCCAGGGAGAGCACGGCGAACACGGCCGCGAACACCACGACACAGGAGGCGGTGGCGACCAGGAACGCCTTGACGGCCGAGAATCCGCGCCGCTGCTGCAGGGCGCGCGCCCACACCCACACCATGAACGGAAGGGCCAGGCCCGCGGTGGCTTTCACTGCGACGGCCACCCCGATGAGCGTCACGCCTGCCACGCACCGTCCGCCGAAGCACAGCGCGATCCCGGCCATCATCAGGCCGACCATGAGCATCTCGTTGTGCACGCCGCCCATCAACTGGATGATCACCAGCGGGTTGAGCACGCAGATCCACAGCGCCGCTGCCGTGTTCGCGCCGACGTGGCGGGCCACCCGCGGGACCGCCCAGATCAGCAGGGCCAGACCGGGCAGCATGCACAGCCGCAGCAGCATGGTGCCGGCGACGACGTCGTTGCCGACCAGCAGGGTCACGAACTTGGCGATCAGGATGAAGGCGGGCCCGTACGGCGCCGTCGTCGTCGTCCAGATCGGACTGACGTTGTCCAGCAACGAGTTCGCGTTTGCGATCGGGCCGACGAGGTAGGGGTCGAACCCGTCGCGCAGCAGCGCGCCCTGGGCGAGGTAGGAGTAGGTGTCGCGGCTGAACAGCGGCACGCTCAGCAGCAGAGGGGCCAGCCAAAAGCCGGTGGTGACCACCATCGTGTAGTGCGTTGCGGTACGGGCGATCACGTCGCGGCCCAGCCACAGCCAGGCCAGGAGCATCAGCACCACGCCGCTCCACAGCAGCAGCGACGAGAGCACCAGGCCGTGCCCGAATCTGAGCCAGGACAGGTGCATCGACTCGAGCACCGGATCGTGCAGCCGGGTGCTGCCGGCGCCGAGCCCACCGGCGGTGACCAACAGTGCCCCGAGTGCTCCGATCCAGGCGGGCTTGGCCTGTTGCGACGCCGCGAAGGCGCGGAACCGCGGTAGCGGCGGTGCGGGGGAGAGCGCGGGTGTCGTCATGCCTACGCGGTGCGGTTCGCGGCCAATCTGGCGAGCTCGGTCAGCCCCGCTCGGGCCTGCGCGTCGATGGGCGCGGAGTCGAGGATGCCGATCGCCGTCGCGGTCATGGTCTCGATGCGGTTCTCGACGGCGGCCAGCGCCCCGACGGATTCGATCAGCGCGCGCAGCTCGGTGACCGCGTCGTCGGACAGATCGGTGCCGATGGAGGTGCGTAACAGTTTGGCCGCGACCGGGTCCCGCTCCTCGGCCAGCGCGATGGCCTCGGCCAACAGGACGGTGCGCTTGCCGGAGCGCAGGTCGTCCCCGGACGGTTTCCCGGTGATCGCCGGATCGCCGAACACGCCGAGCACGTCGTCGCGCAGCTGGAACGCGATGCCGAGACCGGTGCCCACCTCGTGGAAGGCGTCCTGGATCTCGGGGCGGTCCGCGGCCGCTGCGGCGCCGAGCTGCAGCGGACGGGAGATGGTGTAGGAGGCCGTCTTGTAGGTGTTGACGGTCAGGGCCGCGGCCACCGTGTCGGCGCCGCTGGCCTCGTTGACGATGTCGAGGTACTGCCCGCCGAGCACCTCGGTCCTGATCGCCGCCCACACCCGATGGACTCGCCGCTGCGCGTCGGCTCCGATGGGCGCGGTGGCGACGATGTCGTCAGCCCACACCAGAGATAGGTCGCCGAGCAGGATGGCTGCCGACAGCCCGAACTGCTCGGGGGAGCCGTGCCAGCGCTGGTCGCGGTGCCGGTCGGTGAAGATGCGGTGCACGGTCGGCAGGCCACGCCGGGTCGCCGACGCATCGATCACGTCGTCGTGCACCAGGGCGCACGCGTGGAGCAGTTCCAGCGCCGAGAAGAGGCGCAGAACCGCGGCATCGGGCTCGGTGCCTGCAACGGCGCGCCACCCCCAGTAGGCGAACGCGGGGCGCAGCCGCTTGCCGCCGCGCAACACGAATTCTTCGAGGGCTTCGGTCAGTACTGCGTAGTCGGCACCGATGTAGGCCGCATCGCGGCGCCGTTCCTGCAGGTAGCCGCGAAGCTGTTCGGTGACGGCCGCGGCCAGCTCGACGGCCGACGGTGCCGTAGTGGCATTAGCATCCACGCTCAGCGGGCGCCCCTTTCTTGCGATCGTCTGCAGTGCTCAGCGTAGAGCCTGCGACCGGTCGGTGGTCGCCGCAGCGTCTAGCGGGGCTGTTCTTCGGGTTGCCCGGGCTTCGGCGAGCGGTCCCGGCTGTTGTAGGCGAGTGCGCCGATGATGCCGGCGACGATCACCGAGGCGACGCCGAGCCAGATGGCGGCACCGGTGAACGAGCGCGCACTGGGATCGGTGTAGCGGGCCTGGGCGTTCATGGTGCTGACGACGCCGGGCCGCAGTTTCCACTCGACCACCTCCGACGACACCTGGTCGCCGTTGGTGGAGGTGACCTCGCCGGGGAACGACACGGACAGCGACACGTCGGCCTCGGGGTCACTGAGCGAGGTCAGGTCCGCTCGGCCCTCGAGGATGACGAGGTCTCCGGCCCGACGCAGCGAGATGTCGACGCCGGCGGCGTCGCGGTTCATCCCGGCCAGCTGCGGGAGCTCGGCGAAGGTCAGGTCGGAGAAGACGGCCTGGGAGCCCACGTAGTCGTCGCGGTCGTAGTCCGACACCGCGACTTTCTGCGCGAACGGCAGGTTGTTGAGCAGTTGCGGACCTCTGTCGCTGTCGTCGCGCGGTTTTGCGGCGGCGACGATCTGACCGGACACCCGGTCGTCGGGGGAGACGGTCAGCGACGTGCGTACCCGGACGCACCCGATCAGCGAGGGGGCCAGCACCAGTAGCACGAGCACCATGGAGAGGACACGCCTGGAGGTCCGGCGGCGGTTGCGCACCCGGTCATCGTGCCAGACGACCACGGGGAGGTGCCCTACAGCGGCAGAGCGCGGCCGAGGATCGCGAACGCCCGCGGATCTCCGGAGAAGTGGTAGCCACGGATGACGTCGCCGAAGCCCAACCGGCGGTAGAGCCGCCAGGCCCGGTTCGCCTCGCCATTGATCTCGGGGGTGGACAGCAAGACGTGGTCCTCGTCGCGGTCGTCGAGCAGCCGCCGGATCAGCGCCTCACCCAACCCACGGCCCTGGGCCGTCGGCAGGATGTGCAGCTCGGTCAACTCGAAATAGCTGGTCATCAGCGTCGCGATGTGCGCGGCGCTGGCTCCGCTGCGGCGCAGCCCCGCGACCACCTGCTGCTGCCACCACTGGTCTGGTGCGCCGCAGTAGCCGTAGGCGACGCCGACCATGGGGGCGTCGGCTAGGTCCGTTTCGCCGGGATCATCGCTCGTCTGGACTGCGGCGACCGCCTTCCAGCCGTGCCTGCGGGTGTGCTCTACCCACATCGAGGCGCGCTGTTCCTCGGTGCCGCGGGGGTAGTGCATGGCGTCGACGTAGATGGACAGGGCGTCGCGCAGACGGCGCTGCATATCGACGGGCGACAGCTCGATCAGATGCGTCGCCAAGTATCTGCCTTTCCCTGCGAGGACCCGGTGGCCGTCACCATTATCGGATGGATCGCAGCGAACCATGACGCGCGTCGTACGTCGACAGTCCCTCGTCATAGAATCAGGGACCGAACTAGGTGGTACGGCTCAGATTCTGCTCGTATCATTGACGTTGAGTGCCCGTCCATGCGGGCACACCCTGATGTTTGAACGACTGAGACGCCCCCACGGCAAGAGGGAGGGACGAATGCCACTCTCCGATCATGAGCAGCGCATGCTCGATCAGATCGAGAGCGCGCTCTATGCCGAGGACCCCAAGTTCGCGTCGAGCGTTCGTGGCGGGACCTTGCGGGCGCCGTCGACGCGACGCCGCCTGCAGGGCGCGGCTCTGTTCGTGGTCGGTCTCGCGATGCTGGTGTCGGGTGTGGCGTTCAAGGCGACGATGATCGGCAGCTTCCCGATCCTGTCGGTGATCGGGTTCATCGTGATGTTCGGTGGTGTCGTGTTCGCCATCACCGGCCCGCGGGTCGGCGTCGCCGGTGAACGTCCGGCGGCCGACGCAGGCCCGGTGAATCGGCAGAAGCGGGCCAAGGGTGGTGGCGGTTCGTTCACCAGTCGGATGGAAGACCGCTTCCGCCGTCGTTTCGACGAATAGCGTTCCGCGCTTACAAGGGGCAGCCCATCAGGGCTGCCCCTCTTTTTTGCCCCACGACCCCCCACCGCGCCCCTTCGGCTTGGGTTTCGAGTGCGCTGAGCTGCGCTTTCATGCACAGACGAGCTGCCCGTCGTATCGCTTGAGGCTCTCGTCCATCCATGCTGACCTGGCACGAGTGGGGATGCGCGCGACATGTCGTCCGCGGTTCGGCGCAAAGTGGGGGAATGTGGGGTAAAGTGGCGGACAACGGAGCGACCGGGGTTCCGCCAGGGCGAGATCTGAGCGAGGTGGCGAGATGTTCTTCGGCACCTACACGCCCAAGCTCGACGACAAGGGGCGACTGACGTTGCCCGCCAAGTTCCGCGACGCACTGGCAGGAGGGTTGATGGTCACCAAGAGCCAAGATCACAGCCTGGCTGTCTATCCGCGGGCGGAGTTCGAGGAGATGGTCACCGAGATCTCCGGCCGGGCCAAGCGGGGCAATCCGCAGGCACGCGCGTACTTGCGCAACCTGGCCGCCAGCACCGACGAGCAGTATCCGGACGCCCAGGGCCGTATCACGCTGTCCGCCGATCATCGCCGCTACGCGAACCTCAGCAAGGAGTGCGTGGTCATCGGCTCGATCGACTTCCTCGAGATCTGGGACGCCCAGGCATGGCAGGACTACCAGGAGCTCCACGAAGAGAACTTCTCCGCGGCCAGCGATGAAGCACTCGGCGACATTATTTGACCTGGCCCCGCAGGCCCGTGCGGCGCGGCCTCTGCCCGAACCGGCCCTGACGTACTTCCCCGACGTCAGGTCCGTGCTCTCGGACAGGGACCTCGCCGCAGGGGCCGCCCCGATCGCTGAGGGTGCCGCGATGACCGACGAGCCGCACGTTCCGGTTCTGCTCGACCGCTGCGTCGAGCTGCTCGCGCCGGCGTTGACCCGGCTCAGCGCCGACGGCGCCGGTGCGACGCTCGTCGACGCCACCCTGGGTGCCGGAGGGCACACCGAACGATTCCTGACCGACTTCCCCGCGTTGCATGTCGTCGGACTGGACCGCGACCCCGAGGCGCTCCGGATCGCCGGCGAGCGGCTCGCCCCGTTCGGGGATCGGTTCACCGCGGTGCGCACCCGCTACGACGGGTTCGCGCTGACCGAGGTCGACGCGTTCCTGTTCGACCTGGGGGTGTCCTCGATGCAGCTCGACCAGCGCGAGCGCGGATTCTCCTATTCGACCGACGCGCCGCTGGACATGCGGATGGACTCCGATGCGCCGCTGACAGCCGCCGACATCCTCAACACCTACGAGGAGAAGCAGATCGCGCGGATTCTCCGCGAGTACGGCGAGGAGCGCTTCGCCGGGCGCATCGCCGCGCACGTCGTGCGTCGCCGCGCCGTCACCCCGTTCACGACGACCGGCGAATTGGTCGAGTTGCTCTACCAGGCGATCCCGGCACCTGCTCGCCGCACCGGCGGGCACCCCGGTAAGCGGACCTTCCAGGCGCTGCGCATCGCGGTCAACGCCGAGCTCGACGCGCTGCGGTTGGCCATCCCGAAAGCGTTGCGCGCATTACGGTCCGGCGGACGCATCGCCGTGATGGCCTACCAGTCCCTGGAGGACCGCATCGTCAAGGGCGAGTTCGCCGCGGCGACGGCGTCACGGACACCTCCCGGTCTGCCGATCGAATTACCCGGCCACGGACCGGAATTCGTCGCGCTGACCCGGGGCGCCGAACGCGCGAGTGAGCAGGAGATCGACCGCAATCCCAGAAGCGCTCCGGTTCGGCTGCGCGCGTTGGAGAAAGTTGGGGGGCAGTAACACTCATGAAGACCCAGAGAACAGCCAAGGCGGGCCCGAAGCCCAGCCAATCCGACAAGGCCCGTACGTCCTCCCGCGGCGCGGGCAAGGCATTGGGAACGGCCAAGAAGGCCGGACGCCGCCCGGTCCGCGATGCCGGGCGTGCGCCCGTCGACGCGTCACCGCGCGCACGTGCCGCGGAGCGCGAGTCGCGTCGGCAGCGGCCGGCGCCGCGCACGACGCCGATCACACGGCTCACCGACACACCGGCCCGGCCCAAGACCGCGAGCCAGGCCAAGGCCCGTGCGAAAGCGCGGAAGGCCAAGGCTCCCAAGATCGTCCGGCCGCCACTGCGGCAACGCATCCTCGTTCGTCTCGCCTCGATCGATCTCAACCCGCGCCGCCTCGTCGCCCGGGTTCCGTTCGTCGTCCTCGTCATCGGCTGCCTTGGCCTGGGTCTGGGCGTCACGCTGTGGCTGTCCACCGACGCCGCCGAGCGGTCGTACCAGCTGGGCCATGCGCGCCAGGTCAATCAGGCTCTGCTGCAGCAGAAAGAGGCGCTGGAACGCGATGTGCTGCAGGCGCAGGCGGCGCCCGCGCTGGCCGAGGCGGCCCGCAATCTGGGGATGATCCCGTCGCGCGACACCGCCCATCTGGTGCAGGACGCGTCGGGCAACTGGGTCGTCGTCGGCACTCCCAAGCCTGCCGAGGGTGTGCCGCCACCGCCGCTCAACGCCCCGCTGCCCGAGCCGGCTCCGCCCGCGCCGCCTGCCCCGCGCGTCGTAACGCCATCTGAGGTCCCGGTCCGGCTACCGTCGCAAATCATGCCCCTCACTGCGCCGCTGCCCGGCCAGGCGCCGTTGCTTCCGGGCCAGGTGCCGCCGCTTCCCGTTGCCGCTCCCGGCGCCGAGGTGCCGCACGCGGTCGCCGGTGCGCTGCCGGGCCCGATCCCGGCACCCGTCGATTTGGCCGTCCCCGCACAGCCCGCCCCGCCCGTCGACCCCGCCGCACCGGTGCCGGGCCCGCCGGCATGAGTCGCAAGGCGCAGCCCGCGCGCCGAACGACGCGCGCGGCCGGTGCCGAACGCTCGGCGCGGTCGCGCCGGGTGCGTCAGCCCAGCCACACCGCCGCGAGCGGGCTGCGCAGCGCGTCCTTCGTCTTCCGGCACCGCACCGGCAACGCGGTGATCTTTCTGCTCCTCGTGCTCGCCGCGGCCCAGCTGTTCACCCTTCAGGTGCCGCGAGCCGACGGGTTGCGCGCCGAGGCCGCCAGCCAGCTCAAGGTCACCGACATCGACGCCGCGCTGCGCGGCTCGATCGTGGACCGCAACAGCGACAAGCTGGCCTTCACCACGGAGGCCCGCGCGCTGACGTTCCAGCCGCAGCGGGTGCGCAAGCAACTGCAGGAGGCCTACGAAAACGCCACAGCCAAGGCGAAGGCCGCCGAGAGCGAGGACGGCGGCAGCGACGGTGGACCAGCGGTGCCGAAACCCGACGCCCGCTTGCGGGAGATCGCCGATGGCGTGGCGAAGCGGCTGGGCAACAGCCCCGACAGCGCCACGGTGCTCAAGAAGCTGCGCAGCAACGAGACGTTCGTCTACCTGGCCCGTGCCGTCGACCCCGCGATCGCCGACGCGATCACCACCGACTTCCCGGAGGTCGGCGCCGAACGGCAGGATCTGCGGCAGTATCCGGGCGGATCGCTGGCGGCCAACATCGTCGGCGGCATCGACTGGGACGGTCACGGCCTTCTCGGCCTCGAGGACTCGATGGACTCCGTCCTCGCGGGTACCGACGGCTCGGTCACCTACGACCGCGGCTCCGACGGCGTGATGATCCCGGGCAGTCTGCGCAACCGCCACGATGCGGTGAACGGGTCGACGGTGATGCTGACGCTGGACGACGACATCCAGTTCTACGTCCAGCAGCAGGTCCAGATGGCCAAGGAGGCCTCTGGGGCCAAGAACGTCTCCGCCGTCGTGCTCGATGCCAAAACCGGTGAGGTGCTGGCGATGTCGAACGACAACACATTCAACCCCTCCCAGGACATCAGCAAGCAGTCCACCCGGGAACTGGGCAACCTGTCGGTCTCCTCGCCGTTCGAGCCGGGCTCGGTCAACAAGATCATCACCGCGGCGTCGGTCATCGAGAACCACCTGTCCACGCCGGACGAGGTGCTGCAGGTGCCCGGTTCGATCGACATGGGCGGCGTCACGGTCCGCGACGCGTGGAACCACGGAGTGATGCCGTACACCACCACCGGCGTGTTCGGGAAGTCGTCGAACGTCGGCACGTTGATGCTGGCCCAGCGCGTGGGGCCGCAGAAGTATGCCGAGATGCTGCGCAAGTTCGGGCTCGGTCAGCGCACCGGCGTCGGCTTGCCGGGCGAGAGCGCGGGTCTGGTTCCGCCCATCGACCAGTGGTCAGGCAGCACGTTCTCCAATCTGCCGATCGGACAGGGTCTCTCGATGACCCTGTTGCAGATGTCGGGCATCTACCAGGCCATCGCCAACGACGGTGTGCGCATCCCGCCCCGGATCCTCAAGGCGACGATCGCCGCCGACGGCACCCGCACCGAAGAACCCCGACCGGAAGGTATCCGGGTGGTGTCGCCGGAGACCGCGCGCACAGTGCGCGACATGTTCCGGGCGGTGGTGCAGCGCGACCCGATGGGCATCCAGCAGGGCACCGGCCCCGCGGCGGCCGTCGAGGGCTACCAGATCGCCGGCAAGACGGGTACCGCGCAGCAGATCAACCCCGCCTGCGGCTGCTACTACGACGACGTCTACTGGATCACGTTCGCGGGCATGGCGCCTGCTGATGACCCCCGCTACGTGGTGGGCGTGATGATGGACGCGCCGCACCGGGCGGCCGACGGTTCGCCCGGTTCCTCGGCCGCGCCGCTGTTCCACAACATCGCGTCGTGGCTGCTGCAGCGGGAGAACGTGCCGCTGTCCAAGGATCCCGGTGCGCCGCTGACCCTTCAGGCGGGGTGACGCTCGCGGGCGGGCACGGGCCGGGTGCGGGGCTGGGTACTGTGGCATGGCCATGAATCTGCGCCCCGACCATCCCGCTGGCCTGCCGCTCGAGGAAGTGGCCCGTCTCATCTCCGCGGTGCACGCCCAGGTCGAGCCGCTCCCGCAGGTGCACCTGACGGGTGTGACGCTGCGGGGTCAGGACGCGCAGCCGGGTGACCTGTTCGCCGCATTGCCGGGCGCGCGGTCCCACGGGGCTCGTTACGCCGCCGACGCGGTCTCGCGCGGCGCGGTCGCGGTGCTGACCGATCACGACGGGCTGGCCGAGCTCCCGGCAGCCGGCGACCTCGGGGTACCGGTGCTGCTGCACGCCGAACCGCGCACGGTGCTGGGTGCGGCCGCGGCCGCCGTCTACGGGCATCCGTCGACACGTCTGCGGGTCATCGGCGTCACCGGAACATCCGGCAAGACCACCACCACCTATCTGATCGAGGCGGGTCTGCGCGCGGCCGAGCGGGTGGCCGGGCTGATCGGCACCGTGGGCGTGCGTATCGACGGTCGCGACGAGACGGGGGGACTGACCACCCCCGAGGCTCCCGACCTGCAGGCGCTGTTCGCGGTCATGCTCGAACGCGGGGTCGACACCGTGGTGATGGAGGTGTCCAGTCACGCGCTGTCGCTGGGCCGGGTGGACGGTACGGAGTTCGCCGTGGGCGGATTCACCAATCTGTCCCGCGACCACCTCGACTTCCACCCCACGATGGAGGACTACTTCGAGGCCAAGGCCAGGCTGTTCGATCCTGCCTCGCCGACACGCGCCGCCGAGGCGGTGATCTGCGTCGACGACGAGTGGGGCCGCGCGATGGCGCGCCGCGCCGACACCGCGGTCACGGTCGCCGTCGAGGGCACCGCTGACTGGGCGGTCGAGCAGATCCGCTCTCAGGGTGACGGCATCCAGGATTTCGTCGTCGTCGACCCCGCCGGGGTACACCACGGCATCGAGATCGGCCTGCCCGGCCGGTACAACATCGCCAACGCCGCGTTGGCGCTGGCGTTGCTCGACGCGGTCGGGGTGTCACCCGAGCAGGCGGTGCCCGGTCTGCGCACGGCGACGGTGCCGGGTCGGCTGGAGAAGGTCGACCGCGGACAACCGTTCCTGGCGGTCGTCGACTACGCCCACAAACCGGGTGCGCTCAAGGCGGTGCTGGAGACGTTGCGCAGCCAGTGCGCCGGGAGGATCGCCGTGGTGTTCGGCGCGGGCGGTAACCGGGACGCGGGCAAGCGGGGCCCGATGGGGGAGGTGGCCGCGGAGCTGGCCGACCTGGTGGTGGTCACCGACGACAATCCCCGCGACGAGGAGCCCGCGCAAATCCGGGCCGCGATCGTCGCGGCCGCGCAGGGCGCCCGTGCCGACGTGGTCGAGATCGGTGAGCGGCGCGCCGCGATCGACCATGCGGTGGCGTGGGCGCGCGAGGGCGATGTGGTGCTGATCGCCGGTAAGGGTCACGAGGCGGGCCAGACCAGCCAGGGTGTCACCCGGCCGTTCGACGATCGCGTCGAGCTCGGCGCGGCGCTCGACGCGCTGACCGCGGGGACGGAGAGCCGATGATCGATCTGTCGCTGGCTCAGATCGCCGACATCGTGGGCGGTCGGCTCGCCGATGTCACCGCCGAGGAGGCGGCCGCTCTGCGCGTCACCGGCACCGTCGAGTTCGACTCGCGCGCGATCGGTCCGGGTAGCCTGTTCCTCGCGCTACCCGGCGCGAGGTCCGACGGCCATGACTTCGCGGCGGCGGCGGTCGATGCGGGTGCGGTCGGCGTGCTCGCGGCTCGGCCTGTCGGCGTTCCCGCGGTCGTGGTGGACCCGGTGACCGCCGAGGACGGCGCGGCCAGTGTGCTCGAACACGACTCCGACGGCTCGGGTGCGGCGGTGCTGGCCGCTCTGGCGAAACTGGCGGCCGCGGTCGCCGCCGAGCTGGCCGCCGGCGGCCTGACGATCATCGGGATCACCGGGTCCTCGGGCAAGACCTCCACCAAGGATCTGATCGCCGCGGTTCTCGCGCCGCTGGGTGAGGTGATCGCTCCTCCAGGGTCGTTCAACAACGAGCTCGGGCATCCGTGGACGGTGCTGCGGGCGACCGCCGACACCGACTTCCTCGTCCTGGAGATGTCGGCGCGCCATCGCGGCAACATCGCCGCGCTCGCGCGGATCGCGCGGCCCTCGATCGCCGTCGTGCTGAACGTCGGCACCGCTCACCTCGGCGAGTTCGGCTCGCGGGAGGCAATCGCGGAAACGAAATCCGAACTGCCGCAATCAGTTCCAGCGTCCGGTGTGGTGATCCTCAACGCGGATGACTCGGTGGTGGCAAAAATGTCGGAGGTGACCGAGGCGCGCGTCGTGCGCGTCGGACGGTCCGGCTCGGCCACCAGTGGGATCGACGTGTGGGCCGACGACGTGAGCCTGGACGCGCTGGCGCGCCCGGAGTTCACGTTGCACACCGCCGCCGGGGAGGTCGGCGTCTCGCTGTCGGTGCACGGTGACCACCAGGTCTCCAACGCGCTGTGCGCGGCCGCGGTGGCGCTGGAGTGCGGAGCCACGCTGGCACAGATCGCGGACGCGCTGGCCGCCGCCGGGCCGGTGTCGCGGCAGCGGATGGCCGTCACCACCCGCAGCGACGGCGTGACGATCATCAACGACGCCTACAACGCCAACCCCGACTCGATGAGCGCCGGCCTGAAGGCACTGGCGTGGATGGGCCGCGAGGGGTCCGGGGAGGGGCGCACCTGGGCGGTGCTGGGTGAGATGGGCGAACTCGGCGACGACTCGATTACCGAGCACGACCGCATCGGCCGGCTCGCCGTGCGCTTAGATGTCTCTCGACTCGTCGTCGTCGGAACCGGGAGGCCTATGAGCGCCATGCTGAACGGGGCCGTGATGGAGGGCTCCTGGGGATCCGAGGCCACGCCGGTCGCCGATGCCGATGCCGCTCTCGATCTGTTGCGCGCGGAGCTAGCACCCGGTGACGTCGTGTTGGTCAAGGCGTCCAACGCCGCGGGCCTGGGTGCGGTCGCCGACGCGCTGATCGCCGAGGACGGCGCATGAGGCAGATCCTGATCTCGGTCGGGATCGCTCTCGCGGTGTCGATCCTGCTCACCCCGGTGCTGATCCGGCTGTTCACCCGGCAGGGTTTCGGCCACGAGATCCGCGAGGACGGGCCGCCCAGCCACGCCAAGAAGCGCGGCACCCCGTCGATGGGGGGCGTGGCGATCGTCGCCGGCATCTGGGCCAGCTACTTCGGCACGCATCTGGTCGGCGTGGTGATCGACGGCAAGGGGCCCTCGGCGTCGGGTCTGCTCGTGCTGGGCCTGGCCACCGCACTGGGCGTCGTCGGGTTCATCGACGACCTGATCAAGCTGCGCCGCGCCCGCAACCTCGGGCTCAACAAGACCGCGAAGACGGTCGGCATCCTCGTCGCCGCCGTGCTGTTCGGAGTGCTGGCCCTGCAGTTCCGCAACGCCGACGGACTCACCCCCGGCAGTGCTGAGCTGTCCTACGTCCGCGAGATCGCGACCGTCACGCTGGCGCCGGCGATCTTCGTGCTGTTCTGCGTGGTGGTCGTCAGCGCCTGGTCGAACGCGGTGAACTTCACCGACGGCCTGGACGGGCTGGCTGCCGGCGCGATGGCGATGGTGTGTGCCGCCTACGTGCTGATCACGTTCTGGCAGTTCCGCAACGCGTGCGCCACCAGCCCCGGCCTGGGCTGCTACAACGTGCGTGATCCGCTGGATCTCGCGATCATCGCCGCGGCCACCGCCGGCGCCTGCATCGGCTTCCTGTGGTGGAACGCCGCGCCGGCCAAGATCTTCATGGGTGACACGGGGTCGCTCGCGCTGGGCGGCGTCATCGCCGGTCTGTCGGTGACCAGCCGTACCGAGATGCTCGCGGTGGTGCTGGGTGCGCTGTTCGTCGCCGAGGTCACCTCGGTCGTGGTGCAGATCATGGCGTTCCGCACCACCGGCCGCCGCGTGTTCCGGATGGCGCCGTTCCATCACCATTTCGAATTGGTGGGCTGGGCGGAGACCACGGTGATCATCCGGTTCTGGCTGCTGACCGCGATCGCTTGCGGTCTCGGCGTGGCACTGTTCTACAGCGAGTGGCTGACGACCGTAGGGGCCTGACGTGAGTGACGTCATCGCAGAAGGCGCCGCGGTGCTGGTCGTGGGCGCCGGCATCACCGGTCGGGCGGTGCTGGCCGCACTGACCCCGCTGGGCGCACGAGCCACCCTCACCGACGACAGTCCGTCGGCGCTGACCGCCTACGCCCAGCAGGGCGGCGCGGTGATCGATCCGGCCGGCGCCGCCGCGACGATCGCGGGGTTCGACCTCGTCGTCGTCAGCCCCGGCATTCCGCCCGACGCCGCGGTGCCGACCGCTGCCGCGGCGGCCGGCGTGCCGGTGTGGGGGGACGTGGAGCTGGCCTGGCGGCTGGACCGAGCCGGGCACTACGGGCCGGCCAAGATATGGCTGGTGGTGACCGGTACCAACGGCAAGACCACGACGACGTCGATGTTGCACGCGATGCTGTGCGCCGCCGGCCGGCGGTCGGCGCTGTGCGGGAACATCGGCGAGCCGGTGCTGGCAGTGTTGGATCAGCCCGTCGACGTGCTCGCGGTGGAACTGTCCAGTTTCCAGCTGCACTGGGCACCGTCGGTTCGCCCGGACGCCGGTGCGGTGCTCAACGTGGCCGAGGATCATCTCGACTGGCACGGCTCGCTGGATGCGTACGCCCACGACAAGGCCCGCGCGCTGACGGGGCCGATCGCGGTCGGCGGCGTGGACGATCCGATCGCGGCCTCGCTGCTGGCCGAGTGCGCCGCGCCGACCCGGGTCGGTTTCCGGCTCGGCGAGCCGGCTGCGGGTGAGCTGGGCGTCGTCCACGGTCAGCTGATCGACAATGCGTTCGCCGATGGGCTGGTGCTGGCCGAGACCGCGGGCGTCCCCGTGGCCGGTCCCGTGGGTGTGCTGAACGCGCTGGCGGCCGCGGCGCTGGCGCGCGCGGTCGGGGTGCCCGCCGATGCGGTGGCGCAGGCGCTCGCGACGTTCTCGGTGGGCAGGCACCGCGCCGAAGTGGTCGCCGTGGTCGACGAGGTGACCTACGTCGACGATTCGAAGGCGACCAACCCGCACGCCGCCCGCGCGTCGATCAGCGCCTTCCCCCGCGTGGTCTGGGTGGCCGGCGGTCTACTCAAAGGTGCTTCCGTCGACGATCTGCTGGTGGCGGTGGCGAATCGCCTGGTCGGAGTGGTTCTGCTGGGTCGTGACCGCGCGATCGTGGCGCAGGCGCTGGCACGACACGCACCGGATGTCCCCGTTGTCGAGGTGCTGACGGGGGAGGATTCTGGGGTGGTTGAGAAAGCTGTGACAGGTGTGACTCACGCTCGGGCGGGTGACGGTCCGGTGGCCGACGCCGTCATGGCCGCCGTCGTCGACGCCGCACGCGGTCTCGCCGGGCCCGGCGACACGGTGCTGCTGGCACCGGCAGGCGCCTCCTTCGACCAGTTCCGCAGCTACGGGCACCGAGGCGACACATTCGCCGCGGCCGTGCGCGCCGCGATCCGGTAGCGGGTCCCCATGAGCGCGATCCTCGCCCGGCTGCGCCACCGGCGCGCCAATCCCGCGGCCGATGACGCGGGGACCTCACTACCGGCGCTGACGTCGGGCCCGCACGACTCGAGCGGTGCCGTGCCGGCGCCGCGCACCCGTGTCGGGGCCTGGCTGGACCGGCCGATGACGTCGTTCCACCTGATCATCGCCGTCACCGCCCTGCTCATCACGATGGGCCTGACGATGGTGCTGTCGGCCTCGGGCGTCTACTCCTACGACATGGACGGCTCGCCGTGGGCGGTCTTCGGCAAGCAGGTGCTGTGGACGGCGATCGGCCTGCTGGCCTTCTACATCGCGATGCGCACGCCGGTGGCGGTGATGCGGCGTTTCGCGTTCAGCGGCTTCATGTTCACGATCGTGCTGCTGGTGCTGGTGCTCATCCCTGGCATCGGCAAAGAGGCCAACGGTTCGCGTGGCTGGTTCGTTGTCGCCGGGTTCTCCATGCAGCCCTCGGAACTCGCGAAGATCGCGTTGGCCATCTGGGGTGCGCACCTGCTGGCGGCCCGCCGCATGGAGCAGGCCTCGCTGAAAGAAATGCTGGTGCCCCTGGTGCCGGTCGCGGTGATCGCGCTGGCGTTGGTGGTTTCCCAGCCGGATCTCGGGCAGACGATGTCGATGGGTGTGATCCTGCTCGGTCTGCTCTGGTACGCCGGTCTTCCGCTGCGGGTGTTCGTCACCTCGCTGGGCGCGGTGGTCGTGTCGGGTGCGGTGCTGGCAATGACGGCCGGCTACCGATCGGCGCGCGTGCAGGCCTGGCTGAACCCGGGCGCTGATGCGCAGGGCATGGGCTACCAGTCCCGGCAGGCCCGCTTCGCGCTGGCCAACGGTGGCGTGTTCGGGGACGGTCTGGGACAGGGCACCGCGAAGTGGAACTACCTGCCCAACGCCCACAACGACTTCATCTTCGCGATCATCGGCGAGGAGCTCGGCTTCATCGGGGCCGCGGGACTGCTGTGCCTGTTCGGGCTGTTCGCCTACACCGGCATGCGCATCGCCCGGCGCTCGGCCGATCCGTTCCTGCGGCTGCTCACCGCCACGGCCACGCTGTGGGTGCTCTCGCAGGTGTTCATCAACGTGGGCTACGTCGTCGGCCTGCTTCCGGTCACCGGGCTGCAGCTGCCGCTGATCTCCGCCGGCGGCACGTCGACGGCCACCACGTTGTTGATGATCGGCATCATGGCCAACGCCGCCCGCCACGAACCGCAGGCGGTCGCCGCCCTGCGGGCCGGCCGCGACGACCGGGTCAACCGGCTGCTGCGCCTACCGCTGCCCGCCCCCTACGTACCGACCCGCGCCGAGGCAGTGCGTGACCGCCTGAAGTCCCGCTCGAGCCGGGCCGCCAAGCAGGCCGCCAAGCCCAGCCCGAAGCCCGCGAAAGCCGCGCGGTCGCGAACGGCGAAGCGCCCGGTGCGCTCGGCCACCCCGCCTGTCGGTTATGGTGCTGGCCAGCGCAATCCGGGCCGACGGGCCCGCACACTGGAAGGTCAACGTCACGGGTGAGCGGTATCTCGGTCGTTCTCGCAGGTGGGGGCACGGCCGGTCACGTCGAGCCCGCGATGGCCGTTGCCGACGCGCTCACCGCACTCGACCCTGGAGTGCGGATCACCGCATTGGGCACAGCCCGTGGCCTGGAGACCCGGCTGGTTCCCGAACGCGGCTACCACCTCGAGCTGATCACTCCGGTCCCGCTGCCACGCAAGCCCTCGGCGGATCTGGCCAGGCTGCCGCTGCGGGTGCGTCAGGCGGTGCGCCAGACGCGGGCGATCTTCGACGACGTCGCGGCCGACGTCGTCATCGGCTTCGGCGGATACGTCGCTGTTCCCGCCTATCTAGCGGCCCGCAACATGCGCCCGGGCCGGCGCATTCCGGTCGTCGTCCACGAGGCCAACGCCAGCGCGGGCTGGGCGAACCGGGTCGGGGTCCGCTCGGCGGCCCGCGTCCTCGCCGCGGTGCCCGACCCGGGGCTGGGCCCCGTCGAGGTCGTCGGCGTGCCCGTCCGTGAGGCCATCACGTCGCTGGACCGCGCCGCGCTGCGCGCCGATGCGCGTGCGTTCTTCGGCTTCTCCGACGACGACACGGTGCTGCTGGTCTTCGGCGGCTCGCAGGGCGCCCAGTCGTTGAACCGCGCAGTCGCCGGGGCCGCGGAAGCTCTTGCCCGGCACGGCATTGCGGTGCTGCACGCCCACGGTTCGAAGAACACGCTGGATCTGCGGACGCCGGCGCCCGGCGATCCGCCCTACGTCGCGGTGCCGTACCTGGACCGCATGGATCTCGCCTATGCCGCCGCCGATCTGGCGATCTGCCGGTCCGGGGCGATCACGGTCGCGGAGGTGAGTGCGGTCGGTCTGCCCGCGGTGTACGTCCCGCTGCCGATCGGCAACGGAGAGCAGCGGCTCAACGCGCTGCCCGTGGTCACCGCGGGTGGTGGGCTGCTGGTCGAGGATCGTGAGCTCACCCCCGACCTGGTCGCCACGACGGTGACCGGTCTGCTGACCGACCGGGCCCGGTTGGCGGCGATGACGTCGGCGGCGAAGCTGGCCGGTCACCCGGATGCGGCGCGGCGGGTGGCCGAGGTGGCTCTCGAGGTGGCCCAGGCGCGCAGCGGGCGGCGGAGATGAGCTCCGAGCCGCTGCCCGCGGAGCTGGCGCGGGTGCACATGGTCGGCATCGGCGGCGCCGGGATGTCTGGCATCGCAAGGATTCTGATCGACCGCGGCGGTCTGGTGTCCGGATCGGACGCCAAGGAGTCACGCTCTGTGCTCGCGCTGAGGGCGCGTGGTGCGCAGGTACGCATCGGTCACGACGCGTCGGCGCTGGACATGCTGCCCGGCGGGCCGACGGCGGTGGTGACGACTCACGCCGCGATCCCGAAGACCAACCCGGAGCTGGTCGAGGCACGCCGGCGCGGGATTCCGATCATCCTGCGGCCCGCCGTGCTGGCCGAGCTGATGGTCGGGGACACCACGCTGATGGTGACTGGCACGGCCGGCAAGACCACGACCACCTCGATGCTGATCGTGGCGTTGCAGCACTGCGGGTTCGACCCGTCGTTCGCTGTGGGCGGTGACCTCGGCGAGCCCGGCACCAATGCTCACCACGGCAGCGGTGCGTTCTTCGTCGCCGAGGCCGACGAGAGCGACGGCTCGCTGGTGCAGTACCGGCCCGACATCGCGGTGGTCACCAACATCGAGGCCGACCACCTGGACTTCTTCGGCTCCGAAGAGGCCTACGTCGCGGTGTTCGACGCATTCGCCGAACGGTTGCGTCCCGGCGGAGCGGTGGTGGTCTGCACCGATGATCCCGGCGCGGCCGCGTTCGCCGAACGGACTGAGGCGCTGGGTATTCGGGTGTTGCGCTACGGCACCGGGACTGCCGACGGGGACGGCCTGGCCGGTGCGCTGCTGCAGTGGCGGCAGCGCGGAACGGGCGCGGTCGCCACGGTGGCGCTGGCGGGGGAGAGCCAGCCGCGCACCATGAGGCTGGCCGTGCCGGGACGGCACATGGCGCTCAACGCGCTGGCCGCGTTGCTGGCCGCCACGCAGGTGGGCGCCGCGGCTGAGGACGTCCTCGACGCGCTCGCCGAATTCGAAGGTGTCCGTAGGCGTTTCGAGTTGGTGGGCACCGCTGCCGGGGTACGCGTCTTCGACGACTACGCCCACCACCCGACCAAGGTCACGGCGGCGCTCACCGCGGTGCGCGCGCTGGTGGACGAGGCCGGCGGCCGTTCGGTGGTGGTGTTCCAGCCGCACTTGTATTCGCGCACAGCCACATTCGCCCGCGAGTTCGGCGAGGCGCTGAGCCTGGCCGACGAGGTGTTCGTGCTCGACGTGTACGCGGCCAGGGAGCAGCCCCTGGCCGGTATCAGTGGCGCGACGATCGCCGAACACGTCAGTGTGCCGGTGCGATACCTGCCCGATTTCTCGACGGTCGCCGCGACGGTGGCGGCGGCCGCGCAGCCCGGGGACGTGGTGGTGACCATGGGCGCGGGCGATGTGACGTTGCTGGGCAGTGAGATTTTGACTGAGATCCTGGCCGCGCTGCGATGACCGAGCCGCCTGATAGTGACGCTGCCGCACCCGAACCGACGGCCGCTCCTGAACCGACGGCCGCTCCTGAACCGACTGAGGCCCCCGAACCGGACGACGGGCAGGACACATCCGAGCCCGTCGACGTCGAGGGGCCGCGCCGCCGGGCCCGCCGCGAGCGGGAGGAGCGGCGCGCCGCGCAGGCACGGGCGACCGCCATCGAGGCCGCCCGCCGTGAGGCCAAACGGCGCACGCTCGGCGCAACCCCGTCCGACACGGCGACGGTGGGGCGGGGCACGGTGCGCGGGCTCAAGGTGCTGCTGTGGACCGCGGTCGTCGCCGTCGTTGTCGTCGGCATCGGCCTGCTGCTGTATTTCACGCCGATCATGTCGGCGCGCACCATCGTCGTCGTCGGGTTGGGCGCGGTGACGCAGGACGAGGTGGTCGCCGTGGCGGGGGTGCCGCCCGGCACACCCCTGCTGCAGGTCAACACCGACGCGGTGGCCGAGAAGGTCGCCGAGATCCGCCGGGTCGCCAGCGCGCGCGTGCAGCGGGAGTACCCGTCTACGCTGCGCATCACGGTGGTCGAGCGGGTGCCCGTCGTCGTCCGTGACTATCCCGATGGTGTGCATCTGTTCGACAAGGACGGCGTCGACTTCGCGACCGGACCGCCGCCGCCGGGCATCCCGTATCTGGACGTCGAGAACCCCGGACCCGACGATCCGGCCACCAAGGCCGCGCTCGAGGTGGTGACGTCGTTGCGGCCGGAGGTTGCCTCGCAGGTGGGCCGGGTCTCGGCGCCGTCGGTCGCGGCGATCACGCTGACGTTGATCGACGGCCGCACCGTCGTGTGGGGGACCACCGACCGCACCGAGGAGAAAGCGCTCAAGCTCGGGGCGCTGCTCACCCAACCCGGCAAGACCTACGACGTGTCGTCACCGGACCTGCCAACGGTGAAGTGACACATGGCGACGATCGATGTACGGGGCTGCCGATTGCACTACGACAGCGTCGGTCACGGTTCGCCGATGGTGCTCGTGCATGGAACCGGCACCGACTCGTCGACATGGGAGCCGGTGATCGACCTGCTGGCCGAGCGCTATCGCGTCGTGGTGTACGACCGGCGTGGCTACGGCCGCTCCCGGCATCATCCGGTGCGCGACTTCCGAAATCACCGCGATGATCTCGAGGCCATCCTCACGCAGGTCTGCCAGGAGCCTGCGCATGTGGTCGGTTGGAGCGCCGGGGGATGCGTGGCGATGGCACTGGCCGCAGGAACTCCAGCACAGCGGGCGCGCATGCGGTCATTGTGCGTCGTCGAACCGCCTTTCCACAGCACCAGGCTCATGGACCGTTCGGTGCTCTCGACGACCGTGCGGGTCAAGGTCAAACAACTGAGGGGCGACCCGGTGGGCGCGGGCGAGGTGTTTTTCCGGTCCGTCTACGCGCGCCGGTCGGGTGGCAATGCCTATGACGAGATCGACGAGCGTGCTCGCGAGCGGATGCGCGCCAACGTCCACCCGGTGCTCGCCGAGTTCGACCCGTCGTGGTTCGGCGTATCGGCTGATTTCGTCTCCACCAGGGCCGCGGCTTCCTCCACCGTCCCGATGACCTGGGTGCGTGGCGATCAAAGCCCCATGTGGCTCGAGCGGACGTATGAGCGCTTCGCACGTCGCCGGCCCGATCTGCGGTCGGTGGTCCTCGCTGGCGCCGGGCATCTCCTCCACGTGGAGGATCCGACGGGTTTCGTGGCGGCGGTGAGCTCTGCTGCTCACTAGCCCTGCCGGAAACCGCGCAACATTTGTCGTGTCGCCTCGGCGCGCCTGCTCGGCATGTGTGCAACCCGGCCCTACCGTTCAGCACATACGGAACAACTTGACATAACTCTAAGCCTCTAGTTGAGATTGAGGGTTTGTCGCAGCGGTTATCCGTTATAGGACAGGCAACCAGGGCAGGAAAGGGCGATGCGATGACCCCCCCGCATAACTACCTCGCTGTGATCAAGGTGGTCGGCATCGGCGGTGGCGGCGTCAACGCCGTCAACCGGATGATCGAGCAGGGTCTCAAAGGCGTCGAGTTCATTGCGATCAACACTGACGCGCAGGCGTTGCTGATGAGCGATGCCGACGTCAAACTCGATGTGGGGCGCGATTCGACCCGCGGCCTCGGCGCGGGGGCTGACCCCGAGGTCGGCCGCAAGGCCGCCGAGGATGCCAAGGACGACATCGAGGAGCTGTTGCGCGGCGCCGACATGGTGTTCGTGACCGCCGGTGAGGGTGGCGGTACCGGCACCGGCGGTGCGCCGGTGGTGGCCTCGATCGCCCGCAAGCTGGGCGCTCTGACGGTCGGCGTGGTGACGCGTCCGTTCTCGTTCGAGGGCAAGCGGCGCAGCAATCAGGCCTCCGACGGCATCCAGTCGCTGCGCGAGAGCTGCGACACGCTCATCGTGATCCCGAACGATCGCCTGCTGCAGATGGGCGACGCCGCGGTCTCGCTGATGGACGCCTTCCGCAGTGCCGACGAAGTGCTGCTCAATGGCGTGCAGGGCATCACCGACCTGATCACGACCCCCGGCCTGATCAACGTCGACTTCGCCGACGTCAAGGGCGTCATGAGTTCCGCGGGCACCGCGCTGATGGGTATCGGCTCGGCCCGCGGCGACGGTCGCGCGCTCAAGGCCGCCGAGATCGCGATCAACTCGCCGCTGCTCGAGGCCTCGATGGAAGGTGCTCAGGGTGTGCTGCTCTCGGTCGCCGGCGGCAGTGACCTGGGGCTGTTCGAGATCAACGAGGCCGCCTCGCTGGTGCAGGAAGCCGCCCATCCCGACGCCAACATCATCTTCGGCACCGTCATCGACGACTCGCTCGGCGATGAGGTGCGCGTGACCGTGATCGCCGCCGGCTTCGACGCCGCGGGTCCCGGACGCAAGCCCGTGACCGGTGAATCGACGGCCGCGGCCGCTGCGCAGCCGATCGCTCCGGGCAAGGCGGGCCGGGTCGGTTCGTCGCTGTTCGAGTCGGCCGATCCGGCGAGCGTGCCCGCAGCCCACACCAACGGCGCGACGGTGCGCATCGGCGGCGGCGATGACGGCATCTCCGACGACGATGTCGACGTGCCGCCGTTCATGCGCCACTGACGCGCCGCACCTCTCGCACGTGATGTTCCGGGTGCGCCGTGTCACCACCACCCGCGCCGGCGGGGTGTCAAAACCCCCCTTCGCGACCTTCAACCTCGGTGACCACGTTGGCGACGATCCCGCTGCGGTGGCGTCCAATCGGAGTCGGCTCGCCACGGCCACCGGTCTGGGGACCGACGGTGTGGTGTGGATGAACCAGACCCACAGCACGCGGGTGGCGGTGGTGGATCGCGGTGGCGAGACCATCGACGACACCGACGGCCTGGTGACGACGACGCCGTCGCTCGGGCTCGCGGTGGTGACAGCCGACTGTGTCCCCGTGCTGCTGGCCGATGCCCGCCACGGTGTGATCGGCGCGGTGCATGCCGGTCGCGTCGGGGCCGCGGGCGGGATCGTGCCGCGCGCGGTCGAGGTCATGGTCGAGGCCGGCGCCCGCGTGGACGACATCTCGGTCTTGTTGGGTCCCGCCGTCAGTGGACCCAACTACGAGGTCCCCGCCGAGATGGCCGACGAGGTGGAGCGTCTCCTGCCCGGCAGCCGCACCCGCACTAGACGTGGCACGCCCGGTCTTGACCTGCGCGCCGGTATCGCGCGGCAGCTGCACGCACTCGGTGTCACCGCGATCGACGTCGACCCGCGCTGCACCTATGCCGATCCGAACCTGTTCAGCCATCGCCGCGGCGCGCCGACGGGCCGGCTGGCGTCTCTGATCTGGCTGGAACCGGCACCGTGACCGCCGACCGCGAACAGGAGTTGCACGACAACCTCACGCAGCTGCGCGACCGGCTCGTCCGAGCTGCCGAGGCGGCGGGCCGCCCACCCGACGAGATCGAGCTGCTCCCGGTCACCAAGTTCTTCCCGGCCTCCGACATCGCCACGCTGTATGGACTGGGCTGCAGGTCTTTCGGCGAATCGCGCGATCAGGAAGCCACCCGCAAGGTCGACGAGCTACCCCAGCTCGCGGGCAAGGTCCGCTGGCACATGATCGGCCGCATCCAGCGCAACAAGGCTCGTTCCATCGGTACCTGGGCCTATGCGGCGCATTCCGTCGACAGCCCCAAAGTGGTTGCGGCGCTGGCCCGCTCAGCAGAGGACGCGCTGCAGAGTGCGGCGCGCGGCGCGCCGCTGCGGGTGTTCGTGCAGGTCAGCCTCGATGGCGACGAGAGTCGGGGCGGCGTCGACGTCGACGCGCCGCAGCGGCTCGACGCGCTGTGCGCCGCAGTCGACGAGGCGCCCGCCCTGACGCTGGTCGGGCTGATGGCGATCCCGCCGGTCGGCGCCGACGCCGACGCGGCTTTCGCGCGGTTGGCGCAGGAACGTGAGCGCGTGCAGCAGTGGTGCGGGCGACCGCTCGAGCTGTCGGCGGGCATGTCCGGGGACCTCGAGGCGGCGGTGCGACACGGATCGACGTGTGTGCGTGTCGGTACCGCGCTGTTGGGCGACCGACCGCTAACGTCTCCACCAGAAGTCACACGAGTCACACCTTCATCACAGACAACACATTCCGGGCATCGGTCATCACCGCACGAGGGGTCCTCACAATGAGCACACTGCACAAGGTCAAGGCCTACTTCGGTATGGCCCCCATGGACGATTACGAGGACGACTACTACGAGGACGACGAGCGCGGACCCGCCCGCAGCTACCGCCGCCCCCGTGAGGATCGCTTCGAGGACGAGGGCTACACGCGCGGCTACGACGACCTGCCCGAGGGTCGGCGCCGCGAGTACGACGAGCCCGCCGCCTACCGGGTTGGTATGCCCGGCGCCATGGCCGGCGGCTTCGACGACGGACGATTCGAGGCCCGGATGCGTTCGCCGCGTGAATTCGACCGCACGCCACCGCGTTTCGGTGCGATGCGGGGATCGACTCGCGGCGCGCTGGCCATGGACCCCCGCGGCATGGCCGAGCTGTTCGAAGCCGGCAGCCCGCTGGCGAAGATCACCACGCTGCGCCCCAAGGACTACAGCGAGGCGCGCACGATCGGTGAGCGCTTCCGCGACGGCACCCCGGTGATCATGGATCTGGTCTCGATGGACAACGCCGATGCCAAGCGGCTCGTCGACTTCGCCGCCGGCCTGGCCTTTGCGCTGCGTGGCTCGTTCGACAAGGTGGCCACGAAGGTCTTCCTGCTGTCGCCGGCCGACGTGGACGTCACCGCGGAGCAGCGTCGCCGGATCGCCGAGGCCGGGTTCTACGCCTACCAGTGATGCCTACCAGTGATGCCTACCGGTAGCGCCTATCCGTAGCGCGAACACCAGCGGTCGCGCACCCCTCGTGCACGGGTAGGCTGGCGAAGCCGGTGCGGTCTCGCGCCGGCTTCCCCGTCACATCTGCTGGGAGTGAGGTCACCTTCCGTTGGGGCTCTTCTTCGAGATCCTGGGATTCGCGCTGTTCGTCTTCTGGCTGCTGCTGATCGCGAGGGTCGTGGTCGAGTTCATCCGCTCGTTCAGCCGGGACTGGCATCCGCGCGGCGCGACTGTGGTGGTCCTCGAGGTGATCATGACGTTGACGGACCCACCGGTGAAGTTGTTGCGGCGCATCATTCCGCAACTGACCATCGGGGCGGTGCGCTTCGACCTGTCCATCATGGTGCTGCTGCTTGCGGCGTTCATCGGTATGCAGCTGGCGTTCGGCGCGGCGGTCTGACACCGGCCTGGAACAGGGCGTTTGTGGCGTCCGGCCCGGCAGCGGGCAGGATAGCCCTGCGGTGGGCGCCCGGTCGCCCAGGTGGAGTTTCGATGTATTTATCGCCCTCGACTGCAACCGCAGGGTCTGGTGTGACAGGATGGACGCCAGTTACCTTCAAGCCAGGCTTTACACTGTGAGATCGTTTTGACGATCCAGACTCAAGGGGGCAGACGATGCCGCTCACTCCTGCCGACGTGCACAACGTTGCTTTCAGCAAGCCACCCATCGGCAAGCGCGGCTACAACGAGGACGAGGTCGACGCGTTCCTCGATCTCGTCGAGAACGAGCTGTCCCGCCTGATCGAAGAGAACACCGACCTGCGGCAGCGCGTCGCCGAGCTCGACTCCGAGCTCGCCTCGGCGCAGTCCGGTGGGGCGGCCGCGGCCGCCCAGCCGACTCAGACCCTCCCGGTGTACGAGCCCGAGCCCGAGCCCGAGCCGGAACCGCAGCCGGTGTACGAAGCACCCGCGGCGCAGCAGGCCGCACCGGCCCCCGAGGATCAGCACCTGCGGGCAGCGAAGATCCTCAGCCTGGCGCAGGACACCGCGGATCGCCTGACCAACGGCGCCAAGTCCGAGTCGGAGAAGATGCTCTCGGACGCCCGTGCGCAGGCCGACGCGATGGTCGCCGAGGCACGGCAAACCGCCGAGACCACGGTCACGGAGGCGCGCCAGCGGGCCGACGCGATGCTCGCCGATGCGCAGAGCCGTTCGGAGGCGCAGCTGCGGCAGGCACAGGAGAAGGCCGACGCTCTTCAGGCCGACGCCGAGCGCAAGCACTCCGAGATCATGGGCACGATCAACCAGCAGCGCACCGTGCTCGAGGGCCGGTTGGAGCAGCTCCGGACGTTCGAACGCGAGTACCGGACCCGTCTGAAGACCTACCTCGAGTCGCAGCTCGAAGAGCTCGGTCAGCGCGGCTCGGCCGCTCCGGTCGACTCCGGCGCCAACAGTGACGGCGGATTCAACCAGTTCAACCGGGGAAACAACTAGCCTCGTAGTCCATGCTCATCGTTGCGCTCGTCCTCGCGGTCATCGGCCTCGCGGCCTTGGTGCTGGCCGTCGTCACCAGCAATGCACTGATCGCGTGGGTCTGCATCGCGGCCAGCCTGATCGGCGTGATCCTGCTCATCGTCGATGCGCTGCGCGATCGGTCGAAGGGGTCTGCCGACGAGGCGGCCGAGGCGGATGCCGCCGACGCCGCCGACGAGGCCGTCGAGGACTACCCCGACGAGGCGCCCGTCGCCCTGGACGACGATGACTACCCCGACGAGGAGCCCGTGCCCGCCACCGAGCGGTCCGACGAGGGCCCGACCAAGAGCTGAAAAGCGCTAGTCCGCAACCCTTTTCGTTGTTGCGGTGGACAGCACCTCGCGGACCTCGTCGTCGGTCAACTGGTGGAAGTCTGCGTAGGCCTGCCCCACTGCGCTGAAGTCGGCTGGCACGACCGAGCACACCACGTCGTCGGCCACCGACGCCAGAGCGCGACACACCGACCGTGGCCCCACGGGAACGCCGACGATGACGTGGGTGGCCCCGAGCCGGCGAACCGAGCGGACCGCGGCCGCCATGCTGGCTCCGGTGGCGACGCCGTCGTCGACCAGGATCACGGTGCGGTCGCCGACGTCGAGGGGCACACGCCCGCCCCGGTATGCGCGTTCGCGTCGATGGAGTTCGGCGGTCTCGCGTTCCGCTACCGCGCGCACTTCGGCGTCGCTCAACCCGAGGCTGCCGATCACGTCCTCGTTCAGCACGATGGCGCCGCCGGTGGCGACCGCACCCATGGCGAGTTCCGGCCACTGCGGTGTGCCGAGCTTGCGTACGAGGCAGACGTCGAACGGCACCTGCAGAGTGGCCGCCACTGCCCAGCCGACCGGCACCCCGCCCCTCGCCAAGCCGAGCACAGTGAGGTCCGGTCGGTCGCGGTAGATGGCGAGGTCCCGCGCGAGCACCTCGCCCGCCTCGCGGCGGTCGTGAAAGGGTCGCGCGGCACTGGTCATGTCACACCTTCGTGAGGAGTATCGCTTCCGGGTACCCCGTCCCGCGGTGAAGCGGGGCAATCCGGACCCCACATGGTGACGAATGACTGATCGACGACGGGAGAGTCATGGGCATCGACTACGACAGCGTGGTGGAGCACCCGCTGCGTGACGTGTGGGAGTGGCACGCGCGACCGGGCGCCATGCGGCGACTCGTTCCGCCGTGGCAGCCGATGACCGTGGTCTCCGAAGCGCAGTCGCTTTCCGACGGCGTGGCGGTGCTGGGCCTGCCGGGCGGGCTGCGCTGGGTGGCCCGCCATCAGCCCGACGCCTACGTCGCCGGGCACCGATTCGTCGACGAACTCTCGTCCGACGGAGTGACGTCCTGGCCCCCGCACCTGGCCGGGCCGTGGCGGCACACCCACACGTTCGACGAGGGGGGGTCAGGCACCCGCATCAACGACCGGGTCGAGTCGGTGGTGCCTGCGTCGCTGCTGCGGCCGACGTTCGCCTACCGGCACCGGCAGCTGATCGGCGACCTCGCGGCGCACCAGCGCGCCGAGGTGGCGGGGACGCAGCCACTCGTCATCGCAGTCACCGGCGCGTCGGGTCTGGTCGGCGCGGCGCTGTGCGCGTTCCTCACCACCGGCGGGCACCGCGTGATCCGGCTCGTGCGGCGGCCCGCCGAGAACGCCGACGAGCGTCACTGGGATCCGGCGGCGCCTGCCGCGGATCTGCTGCGCGGCGTGAACGCCGTCATCCACCTGGCCGGCGAGTCGATCGCAGGCCGCTTCACCGATGCTCATCAAAAAGCGATCCGCGACAGCCGAATCGAGCCGACCCGCCGCCTCGCCGAAGCGGCCGCCGCGACGGAGGACGGCCCGTCGACGTTCATCTGCGCGTCGGCCATCGGCTACTACGGCTACGACCGCGGCGATGTCACGCTGACCGAGGACGGTTCACGCGGCGACGGGTTCCTCGCCGAGGTGGTGACCGACTGGGAGGCTGCGACCGTGCCTGCCGCGGACGCCGGGTTGCGCGTCGTGCTGGTGCGCACCGGGATCGTCCAGGCAGCCGCGGGCGGCACGCTGAAGCTGCTCCGTCCGCTGTTCGCCGCGGGTCTGGGCGGGCGCGTCGGCGACGGTAGGCAGTGGCTGTCCTGGATCGGGTTGGACGACCTGGTCGACGTCTACCATCGGGCGCTCTACGACGCGGAACTCCAGGGTCCCGTCAACGCGGTGGCCCCGGAGCCGGTGCGCAACAGCGAGTACACCAAAGAGCTTGCGCGCGTGCTGCATCGGCCCGCGCTGCTGCCCGTGCCGAGCCTCGGTCCCCGCGTCCTGCTGGGCGCGCAGGGCGCTCGTGAACTGGCCGAGGCGAGCCAGCGGGTGCTGCCGACCAAGTTGCTGGCCGCCGGGCACCCGTTCCGTCACAACCACGTCGCTGAGGCGCTCGCCCATCAGCTGGGGCGGGAGCTGCCTACCACGTGAGTGACGAATCCGGACACCAGCGTCCGGATTCGCCCGGCGACGTCACCGGCGAGATCGGCTGTGCGGGTGAGTAACTGGTCGTGATCGAGGCCGGCCGCGGCGACGTCACCGTCGCGATCGTCGGCCAGCCACGTGCTCAGCAGGTCGGTGTCGATCTCCGGGTGGAATTGCAGGCCCAGAGCGCGGCCGAGCAGAAAGGCCTGCGAGGCGTTGGGGGTTCTGGCGAGCTCCGTGGCGCCAGGAGGCAGTGTCCATCGGTCGAAATGCCATTGGAACCACGGACCGCCGGGCACGATGTCGGGCCGATCGCTGAGCACGTCGTACCAGCCGATTTCGGGCCGCGGTGAGCGCGCCACCGAGCCGCCGAAGGTCTGGGCGAGCAACTGACCACCGAAGCAGACGCCCAGCAGCGCGACCCCGGCGTCGGTTGCATCACGCAGGAGCGCCATCTCGGCGCCGACCCAGGTCTCGCGCAGCGCGGGATCGTAGACCGGCCAGCGCGCGCCGAGCGGCACGATGACGTCGTAGTGGGTCGGATCGGGGAACGTCACCTCGATCGCGGGGGAGTCCACCCGATCGGGCGGTACCACCTGGAAATGGTCGACGTCGAAGCCGTGCTCGGCGAACGCCTCGCCGAGCAGTGCCTCGGTGGCCATGTGCTCGTTGCGCAGGAACAGAACCTTGGATGCCACGCCGGTCATTATCCCGTCTTCGTGTTGACCTTGCCCCCGGGGGAGGCATCACCGTGGTGCCTGCTGTCGCGACGGGAATACCCGCGCGTCGTTCCACGATGTGCAATGTGCAATATATTGCCAAGGGATTCGGGACCGGCGAGCGGGTGCGCACACCGTGATCTGGCGCCGGATCGCTCGACAACACAGGAAGACGAGGACAATTCGTGGACAGTTACGACTACGTCGTGGTGGGTGCGGGGTCAGCAGGATGCGTCATCGCGGCGCGCCTGTCCGAGGACCCGTCGGCTCGGGTCCTGCTGCTGGAATCCGGCGGCGAGGACAGCCACCCGCAGATAGCGACGCCGCCGCTGTGGCCCACGCTGTGGGGCACCGAGGTCGACTACGCATATGACACTGTGGCGCAATCCGGGACCGGTGGCCTGCGACATGCCTGGCCGCGCGGGCAGACCCTCGGGGGCAGCGGCAGCATCAACGCGATGGTGTACCTGCGGGGGCATCCGAGCGATTTCGACGGATGGGCCGCGCAGGGATGCCGGGGTTGGGATCACGCGTCGGTGCTTCCCTATTTCCAGCGGATGGAGAGCGTTCCTGCGGGTGATCCGGCACACCGCGGACGGAGTGGACCGCTCCAGCCGGCACCGGTCGCGCCGGATGAGGCAAACACGCTCTCGGGGGTGTTCGTTCGGGCGGCAGCCGCAGCCGGATATCCGATCACCGATGACTTCAACGGCGCCCGGTCCGAAGGTGTTGGATGGCATGATCTCTCGATCACCGATGGTCGTCGCCAGAGTGCTGCCCTCGCATATCTGCATCCGGCGCGAGCCCGGCCCAACCTCACGGTGGCAACGGGCGCGCGGGCGCATCGGCTTCTCGTCCAGGACAGCCGCTGCGTAGGTGTCGAATATCGCAGGGGCGGCCGTGTTCTCCGCGCGTACGCCGAGGCTGAGGTGATCGTCAGTGCCGGAGCGGTGGATTCGCCCCGTCTGCTCCTGCTCTCCGGTGTGGGGCCGGCCGCCGAACTGACCGAGGCCGGCATCCCCGTCCTCCACGATCTTCCCGGGGTCGGGCGCAACCTGCATGACCATCCGCTGTGCGGTGTGGTGTGTGAAGCGGCGCAACCGATTCCGGCGGGCAAGACCAACCTCGCGGAGACATCGATGACGTGGCGCAGCGATCCGTCCCTCGACGGCCCGGACATGCAGTTGATGTTCATCCACGTGCCGTTCCACCCCCCGCACCTGTCCGCGCCGGTCAACAGCTTCACCGTGGCCGTGGCGATGGTGCCGGAGTCCCGCGGGAGCGTGCGACTGGCCGGACCGAACCCGCAGACACCGCCGATCATCGATCCCGGCTACCTGACCGCGGAATCGGACGTCCGGCGGATGGTGCACGGCGTCGACGTCGCGCGCGAGATCCTGGCTGCGGAGCCGTTTCGGGACTGGTACGCCGGCGAGGTGCTCCCCGGCGCCGACGTCGTCGATCGCCGGGGACTGCGGGACTTCGTCCGGCGTGCAACGGGGACCTACTACCACCCGGTCGGCAGTTGCGCGATGGGTATCGGTGCCGACGCGGTGGTCGATCCGCAACTGAAGGTGCAGGGCCTCGAGGGTGTGCGCGTCGCCGACGCGTCGATCATGCCGCGCATCGTCGGAGTCAACACGAACGCCGCGACGATGATGATCGCCGAGAAGGCAGCGGCGATGATCAGGGAGAGTGCGCGACGCTGATATACGATACTTTGCATGCCGGTACCGGTCGAGCGTGGCAGACATCGCCGATCGCTGCTGCGCGAGCAGGCCTACGAGTCCCTGCGCGACGCGATCGTCAACGGCACGCTGGCACCCGGAGAGAAGCTGCGAGATCCGGAGCTCGAGGAGTGGTTGGGAGTCAGTAGAACCCCGATCCGCGAGGCGCTGGCTCGGCTGGAGGCCTCGGGCTTGGTGCACACGGTGCCCGGCCGGTCGACGGTGGTCTCGGCCATCGAGGGCCGTGCCGTGCTCAACGCCCAGGACGTGGCCGCCGCCATGCACGCATTGGCGGCCCGCACGGCGGTACCGCTGATGGACAGGGCCGACTACGCCGAGATGGCTCGCGCGAACGAGGCATTCGCGGCAGCGCTGGCAAGCGGGGACGCGGAGGCGGCCATCCGCGCCGACGACGAATTCCACGGCGTCGCGGTGCGGGCCAGCGCCAATCCGGTGATCGCACAGGTGCTCGACCAGGTGACCCCGGTGTTGAGGCGTTTGGAGTACCTCCGGTTCTCGTCGCTGTCGGGCCGGAGCTCGATCGCCGAACACAAACGGATTCTTGCGCTGTGCCGCAAGGGAGATGCCGATGGTGCCGCCGAGGCCGCGCAGCGCAACTGGCTGACGCTGACCCAGATCGTGGACGACGCCGACAGCTAGCTCAGCGGGCCATCCGGTATCTGCGTTCGGGCCGACCCACCCCGTACTGCAGACGCAGCTCCACCGTTCCGGCGCTCAGATAGTGCTCGAGGTAGCGGCGGGCACTGACCCTCGAAATGCCGACCAGGTCAGCGCATTCGGCGGCAGAGACCTCGCCGGCGTCGCGTACGGCCGCGAGAACCAGCTCGCCGGTCTCGGCGCCCAGCCCCTTCGGTAGCACCTTCGCGGCTGCGGGCACCGTCGGCCCGCCGAACAGTGAATCGATCAACGACTGGTCCACACCGCCCGCGGTCTCCAGTGCGTCGGCGCGAGCGGCGTAGGCAACCAGCTTGGTCTGCAGCTGGTCGAATTCGAAGGGCTTGATCAGATAGTCGGCCGCCCCGCCGTCCAGCGCGCCGCTGACCGTGTCGAGTTCGCGCGCCGCGGTGATCATGATGACGCCCACTCTGTCGCCGTCGGCCCGCAACCGCTGGAGCACGTCGAGTCCGGTCATGTCCGGCAGGTACACGTCGAGCAGGATCAGGTCGGGATGGTGTTCCCGCGCGGCGCGCAGCGCCTCGCCGCCGGTGCGGGCCACACCGACGACGCGGAAGCCGTCGACCCGGTCCACGAAGCGCCGGTGGATCTCGGCGACCATGAAATCGTCGTCGACGACCAGCACGTCACGCATCGGTGCGCACCCCCTGTAGGCGCACGGTGAACTCGGCGCCGCCGTCGGGGACGTCACTCACGCCGACGCTCCCGCCGTGTGCGGCAGTGACGAGCCGCACCAAGGCCAGACCGATCCCGCGCCCGCCGGGCACGTCCGGTTTGGACGTGACCCCGCGGGAGAAGATCGTCTCCCGAAGATGCTCGGGTACCCCGGGTCCGGTGTCGCGCACGATGATCTCCAGTCCGTCGCTGTCGTCGATCTCCACCGTCACGACGGGTTCCGGCGCCCCGACCGAGACGTCGACCGCATTGTCGATCAGGTTGCCCAGCAGCGTGATCACGTCGGTGGCCAGTGCGGGGTCCAGTGGTGCCAGATGCGACTCGGGCGACAGCGCGAGGGCAACCCCGCTCTCGGCCGCCAGCGAGGTCTTGGCGATCAACAGCGCCGCCACCGCGGGATCGGAAATGCGTTGTGTGACTGCATCGCTGATCTCCGCCCGGCGCCGTGTCAACGTGCCGACCAGATCGCGCACGGCGTCGTATTCGCCGAGTTGGACCAGCCCGGAGATCGTGTGCAGTTGGTTGGCGAACTCGTGAGTCTGCGCCCGCAGGGTGTCGGTGACACTCTTGTGGGAGGACAGCTGGCCTTGCAGCGCAGCGAGTTCAGTGCTGTCGCGCATCGTGGTGACGGTACCGATCCGCTCACCGCCGCTGGTGGCGGCACGGCGGCTCAGCGCCAACACCCGCGTCCTGGTAGCGATCACCGTGTCTTCTGTGTCATCAGAGGCCGATCGGGTCGACCCGCCCGGGATCAGCAGGGCCACCACGGCGGGATCGATCCCCACCTCGTCGACCCGCTTGCCGACCGCGTCGGCGCCCACCTCCAGCAACTCCTGGGCGCTGTCGTTGAGCACGGTGATCTCTCCGTCGTTGTTGACCGCGATGACGCCCTCTCGAATGCTGTGCAGCAACGCTTCTCGGTGATCGGCCAGGCTGGCGATCTCCGTCACCTCCAGACCGCGGGTGTGCCGCTTGATCCGGCGCGACAGCAGGTAGGACGCGACGAGGCCGAGGGCGGCTCCGAGGCCGAGGTAGACCAACAGCCGCTCACCCGCACCGGACAGCAGCGCCCACACCGACGGATAGCCCTCGCTGACCGAGGCGATCGCCAGCACGTCACCGTCGGGGGACAGGATCGGCACCTGACCGACCAGGCTGTGTGTGCCGTCGACATCCGCGTCGCCGTACCAGGCGCGGCCCTCATCGGCGCGACTCGGCCCGAGATCCACCCGCGCCCCGACCCGGGAGGGATCCGAGGACACCCACACCGTGCCAGAAGGGGCCAGGATCTCGGCCAGGGTGGCCCCCGACAGCGCGACCGCCCGGTCGACTTCCGGGGCCAGGATGCGGCTGGCGAAGGGATCGGCGGGCGCGCGTTCGATGCGTTCCCGCACGATGGGTGTGGAGGCCATGTTCTCGGCCACCGCGATCATCCGTGTACCGCGCGCCTCACGGAATTCACTGGTCGACTGGGCCACCGACACCGCCCCGACCGCGATCAGCACGACCGCGACCACCATCAGCTGGAACGCCAGGAATTGGGCGGCCAGGCTGCGGGCGAGCGGGATGTTCTTAATGACCAGAATTTCCTTTGCGTTCTTATGCGTGACCTGAGTCACTGTCGGGGTCCAGTATTGCTGAGCATCACAATCGACTGACGGAGGACGACATGTTCGCATCGGGCCGGCGCACACCGGTCGCCGGCATCGTCCTTGCCATGATCGCCGCACTGCTGTTCACAGCATGCGGTGTGACGCGCGGCGAGGACACCGGGCTGCATCGGCTACGCATGATGGTGCCGAACAGCCCGGGCGGCGGGTACGACCTGACTGCGCGCACCGCGGTCAAGGTCATGGAAGACGACAAGATCACTGGCCGCGTCGAGGTCTTCAACGTGATCGGCGCCGGCGGAACCGTCGCGATGGCCCGGCTGATCAACGAAAAAGGCAACGGCGACCTGATGATGATGATGGGTCTGGGCGTGGTGGGCGCGACGTTCACCAATGGCTCCAAGGCCCGAGCCTCCAATGCGACCGCGCTGGCCAAGATGGTGGAGGAGCAGGAGGGCATCCTGGTCCCGGCGTCCTCACCGTTCAAGACCGTGGCCGATTTCGTCGCGGCATGGAAGGCCGACCCGGCCAAGGTCACCGTCGGCGGCGGCTCGAACCCGGGCGGCCCCGATCACCTGTTCCCTATGGAGACCGCCAAGGCGGCGGGCGTCGACCCGACGAAGGTCAACTACGTGTCGTACGACGGCGGCGGCGATCTGCTGACGGCGTTGCTGGGCAACAAGATCGCCGCGGGCACCTCCGGTCTCGGCGAGTACGTCGACCAGATCGAATCGGGCCAGGTGCGGGTGCTCGCCGTGTCGGGTGACGAGCGGGTCGAGGGCGTCGACGCGCCCACGCTGAAGGAGGCGGGTATCGACCTGACCTTCACCAACTGGCGCGGAGTGCTTGCGCCGCCGGGGATTTCCGACGAGGACCGGGACGCGATGATCAAGGTGCTGGAAGAGATGCACGCGACCGACGCCTGGAAAGAGGCGCTGGTGAAGAACGGGTGGTCCGACGCCTTCATGACGGGGCAGCCGTTCGAGGACTTCCTCGCGGAGCAGGACCAACGGGTGGAGACGACGTTGACGGATCTGGGGCTGGTATGAGCGAGATCGAGCGGACTGAGCAGACCACGGAAGCGCCGGCCCGGCCGGACTACGCGCAGTATGTCGTCTGCGCGGTGATGGTGGTCGTCGGCGCATTCCTCGTCTTCAACGGTGTGACGATGCCCGGCGGTTACGCCAAGGTCGATCCCGTTGGGCCCCGGTTGTTCCCGATCGCCATCGGTATCGGCCTGCTGGTGATGGCGGTGGTGTTGGCCATCGCGATTCCCCGCGGGTCCCGCGGTGAAGCCGATGCGGGTGAGGACATCGACCCGAACATGCCCAGCGACTGGCGCACGGTCGGCCTGCTCGTCGGTCTCTTCATCCTGCTGATCGTGCTCGTGCAGCCGCTCGGGTGGGCGATCGCCGGGGGACTGTTCTTTGCCGGGTGCGCCACCGTGCTCGGCAGCAAGCATTACGTGCGCAACATCGCGATCGGTGCCGTGCTATCGGTCGCCAGCTTCTACGCGTTCTACTCCGGGCTCGGAATCCCGCTGCCCGCAGGCGTTCTGGATGGGATTCTGTAAATGGGAAACTTCGACTGGCTCCTTCAGGGCTTCGCCGAGGCCGCCACCCCGATGAACCTGCTGTACGCCGTGATCGGCGTGCTGCTGGGCACCGCGGTCGGCGTGCTACCGGGCATCGGGCCCGCAATGACGGTGGCTCTGCTGCTGCCGATCACGTACAACGTCAGCCCCAGTGCGGCGTTCATCATGTTCGCCGGCATCTTCTACGGAGGCATGTACGGCGGCTCCACTACCTCGATCCTGTTGAACACCCCGGGCGAATCGTCGTCGGTGATCACCGCGATCGAGGGCAACAAGATGGCGAAAGCGGGGCGGGCCGCGCAAGCCCTTGCCACAGCGGCGATCGGATCGTTCGTCGCGGGGTCGATCGGTACCGCGCTGTTGGCCGCGTTCGCACCGGCGATCTCGCGCTTCGCCGTCACGCTCGGCGCGCCGTCGTACCTCGCGATCATGCTGTTCGCGCTCGTCGCCGTCACCGCCGTGCTCGGATCGTCGAAGATGCGCGGGTTGATCTCTCTGCTGCTGGGCCTGGCGATCGGCATCGTGGGCATCGACTCGCTGACCGGACAGCCGCGCGCCACGTTCGGCATCCCGTTGCTCGCCGATGGGATCGACATCGTCGTGATCGCGGTCGCGGTGTTCGCCCTCGGTGAGGCGCTGTGGGTGGCCGCGCATCTGCGCCGCCGCCCGGCCGACGTGATCCCGGTGGGACGCCCGTGGATGAGCAAGCAGGACTGGGGCCGCTCGTGGAAGCCGTGGCTGCGCGGCACCGCGTTCGGGTTCCCGTTCGGTGCACTGCCCGCCGGTGGCGCCGAGCTGCCGACGTTCCTGAGCTACATCACCGAGAAGAAGCTCTCGAAGCATCCCGAGGAGTTCGGCAAGGGCGCCATCGAAGGCGTCGCCGGGCCGGAGGCCGCCAACAACGCCTCGGCTGCAGGCACGTTGGTGCCGATGCTGTCGCTCGGTCTGCCGACCAACGCGACCGCCGCGGTGATGCTGACGGCGTTCGTGTCCTATGGCATCCAGCCGGGTCCGACGCTGTTCGAGAAAGAGCCGCTGCTGATCTGGACGCTGATCGCCAGCCTGTTCATCGGCAACTTCCTTCTCCTGGTGCTGAACCTGCCGCTGGCGCCGCTGTGGGCCAAGCTGCTGCGCACCCCGCGGCCCTACCTGTACGCGGGCATCCTGTTCTTCGCCACGCTCGGCGCGTTCGCGGTCAACCTGCAACCGCTCGATTTGGTTCTGCTGCTGATCTTCGGGCTCATGGGTCTGATGATGCGGCGCTTCGGACTTCCGGTGCTACCGCTCATCATCGGCGTCATCCTCGGCCCACGCATCGAACGCCAACTGCGGCAGAGCCTGCAGCTCGGCGGCGGCGACTGGGGCAACCTGTTCACCGAGCCGGTCGCGATCGTCACCTACATCCTGATGGCCTTGCTGCTGCTCGCACCGCTGGTGCTGCGGTTGATGCACCGCAGTGAGGAATCGTTGCTGGTGGTCGAGGACGACAAGGATCAGAAGGAAAAGGCGGGTCAGCTGTGATCGTCATCGGGTATACCGCAGATGAGTTCGGCCAGGCCGCGCTCGAGCACGGCATCTCCGAGGCCAAGCTGCGCAACACCGACCTGTTCGTCATCAACGCGACATCCGGTGAATCGTATGTGGATTCGCGATTCGCCGGCGAAGCGGAGCTACACGACGTCGAGGCGCGCCTTCGGGAATGCGGGGTTGCCTACCAGCTGACCCAGCCCGTGGGTGTCGACGCCGCCGACGAGCTGCTGACCGCGATGAACCGCGACGAGGCGCAACTGCTCGTCGTGGGCATCCGGCACCGCAGCCCGGTCGGCAAGCTCCTGCTGGGCAGCGTCGCTCAGAAGTTGATCCTGGAGTGCCCCAAGCCGGTGCTGGCGGTCAAACCCCCCGAGGGGTGATCCGCTAGAACGCTGGGATCGACTCGCGCAGATGCTGCTCCGCCCAGGGCGCGTTACGTTTTCGCTCGGCGTCAACGCGTTGTCGCCTCGCCTGCATGCGGGTGATCCGCCGCTTCGGCATGGCGAGGCCGGCACCTTGTCTCGGGGGTGGGGCGCCGCACTCGTCGACCGGTGCGGTGGGTTCGGACAGTTCGGGGAACAACAATCGGCTGCCCGGGTAGCTCGTCGAGATGTGGCCGTCAGGGTCTGTGAAAACGATCGTCCCATCGGGGTGCTGTACGTTCGACCAGCCCGGCCAGAAGGTTTTCAGCAGATGGTGCTGACGGCAGTATCCAGCCAGATTCGACGCGCACGTCGGTCCCCACGGATACGGGATCGTGTGGTCGAGGTCGTCGACGGGCCGGGTGCAGCCGGGGTGACGGCAGGTCAGGTCTCGTCCTCGCACGAAGTCGGCCAATGCTTGCGAGGGTCGGTAGCGCGGTTCCGGCGTGGCCCGGCCGGGATGGATCAGCTTCGTGGTCCTGGCGTGCATCGCGAGTTGTGCGACGACCGCCGCGGGCAGCACCGGACCGCCGAGGACTATGCCGGGCGACGCCGGACTGAACTCGCCGGGGTCTGCGTTCACTTCGGCGATGAGCTGAGGAATGGTAAAGCCGCCCAACGGTTTTGACACCATCTTCGGCGATGTGCCCGCCAGAGCGCGACGCTGCGCGGTGGGATCGCCTGTCCGTGGCTGTGGTATTTCGGCCGCGGGCTCGGGGTCTGTCGGCGTTCCGTTGCCCACGCCGCCGACGGCGTCCTCACGGGCGATGACATGGATGACGACCCCGCCGACGGGGGGTCTGGCGGCGGCGTCGCAATCGGGTTCCTCGCACATGCAGGGCAACCGGTCCCAGCCGAAGCCCATCGCTCCCAACGCTGCAGCGCGGCGCTGATCCAACGTGCGCGGATCCCGCTCGCACACCGTGCGGGCCAGCAGGTCGGCGCGCCGGTCGAATGCGGCGCCGTCTGTGGCGGTGACGGTCGCGTCCACATGTGCGACTCCGGTGGAGCCATCGGTGTACACGGTGACCCCCGTCGTCCGCACCACTTCCTCCGCCCGGCGCACCGCATACGGATCGTGACGCAGCACGAGGGTGTCGATGTCGGCCTCGGTCTGACTCAGCGACTTGACACCCCACATGCGCAGCTGCCCGGCCAGCTCAGCATCGATCGCCCGCAGTGCGGCAGGGTCCTGCACCAGCGAGGTCCGACTGCAGATGGTGCGCACCAGCAGATAGGTGATCAGCCCCTCGGCGAAGACCGCGGCGACCTCGGGCAGTCGATCCCGCAGTATGACTGCATTGGTCAGCAGCGCGTTGACCATCCCACTGGTGAGTGTCTGCGCCGCCCCGATCTGCGCACACACCGACGACCAATTGTCGCAACGCCACTGCTCGCGTTCGGCCGAACCCGAGGAGGCGTAGGCCCGCTCGAGCAGATCGGCCATCGCCGACAACCGCGCCGCGCAGGCGGCGTTCTCGACCCGCGCATACGCCCGCACCCGCTCACCAGGGGTGGTGGCGCCGCTGACGAAACGTTCGAACATACCGTCGAATCTATGCGCGTGCCGCTGCTCTCCGCCACGCCATCTGCGGTCAGCTGTGGATAACGACCACGCCGTGAATAAACCGCCTGCGCAGCGTGATTCGTGTCAGACCTCTGTGGTAACGCCCTACAGGGTCAGCCTGATCGTCCCGTCAACAACCTGCACGGGGTAGCTGCGTACCGCGAAGTCGGTGCCGGATACCGTGCCGGATACCTCAGTGCCCGTGGACAGGTCGAAGGTGTGCCCGTGCAGCGGGCACACCACCACGCAGTCGTCGGTGAGCCCGTCGGCGAGCGGGCCGCCCCGATGCGGGCAGACCGCGTCGAGCGCGCGCAGCGTCTCGTCTCGGAGGCGAAACACCGCCACCTGGCGCCCGCCGACCGCGAACGTGCGTCCCTCGCCTAGCGGTATCTCGTCGAGCGAGCCGACCTCAACGGTCATCGCACCGGCACCTGGGGGAGCGGCAGCAGCGGCAGCGACGTCCGAAACTGCCCGTTGGTCTGAGGCTCTCGACCATCGAGCCACGGATCCCGGTACGCGTCAACCGACTTCTGCATCCGCTCGTCCAGCCCCGCGGCCAACCCGTCGGCGTCCTCGACCACCACTGCCCGGATGTGGTCGATCCCGACCCTCGGCACCCAGCTGTACGTGCGCTCCAACCACTTTGCGCTCTCCCGGTAGTACTGCAGGAATCGGCCCGTCAGCGTCATCACCTCGTCGGCGGAGTCCACCGTCGCCAGCAGGTCACCTTTGCGGATGTGCGCCCCGGCCGCCCCACCGACGTAGATCTCCCAGCGGCCGCCCTCGACAGCGACCACCCCGAGGTCCTTGCACAGCGCCTCCGCGCAGTTGCGCGGGCACCCCGTGACGGCCAGCTTCATCTTCGCCGGGCTGGCCAGCCCCTGATAGCGCTCTTCGATCGCGATGCCCAACGCCGTCGAGTCGCCCACCCCGTAGCGGCAGAAGTCGCTCCCCACACAGGTTTTCACCGTCCGGAAACTCTTGCCGTAGGCATATCCGGACGGCATGTCCAGATCTGCCCACACCGCGGGAAGGTCCTCTTTGCGGATGCCCAGAAGGTCGATCCGCTGACCACCGGTGCACTTGATCATCGGGATGTCGTATTTGTCGGCGACGTCGGCGATCTTGCGCAGCTGAGCGGCGCTGGTCACGCCGCCCTTCATCTGCGGCACCACCGAGAACGTGCCGTCCCGCTGGATGTTGGCATGCACGCGATCGTTGATGAACCGGGCGTCGCGTTCGTCGACGAACTCGTCGGCCCACATCATCTCCAGCAGCGACGCGAGCGCCATCTTCGAGCCGGCGTCGGGCTTGCCGTCGGGAGCAAGCGCAGCGAACACCGATGACACCGAATGCAATTGGAGTTCACGGATGTGGCTCATCAGAGTCTGCTTGTCGTACGGCAACGCGGGTACGTACCAGGACGCCGACGGATCCTCGGTGACAGCACCTCCGGCCGCCCACTCCACGACCTGGCAGACCAGCTCTTTACAGGAGCCACACCCCTTGCCCGCCTTGGTCTTCGCCATCACTCCGGTCACCGACGTCGTACCGTCCTGCACGCATTCCACCAGCGCGCCCTTGGACACACCGTTGCAGTTGCACACCTGGGCGTCGTCAGCGAGCTCGGCGATACCGACGCCGACCTCGGGGGTGCCGATGTCGAACATCAGCGCCACCCGCTCGTCGGGTAGCGGCAGCCCGCTGTCGAACGCCTGGGTCAGGAACGACACCTTGGACACGTCGCCGACCAACGTGGCGCCCACCAGCTTGCCGTCGCGGATCACCACGGTCTTGTACACGCCGTGTTTGGGTTCGCTGTACTGCACGAACTCGTCATCGGGATGCTCGGGTGCCTTGACGCCCATCGAGGCGACGTCGACCCCGGCCACCTTGAGCTTCGTCGCCACCCGCGAGCCGTGGTAGGCGGCGGTGACGTCCGCGCCGGTGAGATGATCGGCCAGCACGCGGGCCTGCTCCCACAGCGGGGCCACCAGACCGTAGACCTGGCCGCGATGCTGGGCGCACTCGCCGACGACGTAGACGTCGTCGTCATCGATCGAGCGCATGTGGTCGTCGGTGACGATCGCGCGTTCCACCGTGAGCCCGGCCCGTTGTGCCAGGCCGACATTCGGCCGGATGCCGGCGGCGATCACCAGCATGTCGCAGTCCAGCCGGGAGCCGTCGGAGAACCGGATGCCGGTCAGTCGCCCGTCGGTCACCAGGACCTCACTGGTGCGCTTCTCCGTGTGTACCCCGATGCCCAGCGATTCGACCGATGCCCGCAGGATCGCCCCAGCGGGGTCGTCGAGTTGCGCGTTCATCAGCGTGGGGCCGGCATGCACGACATCCACTGCGAGACCGCGGTTCTGCAGCCCGCGCGCGGCTTCGAGACCCAGCAGACCGCCCCCGACCACGACCGCCTTGGTGCGGTGCGCCGCCTCGGCGATCATCGACGCGGTGTCGTCGAGTGTGCGGAATCCGAAAACCCCGTCGGCCAATGTCTTGTCGTCGGCCCACAGTCCGGCCATCGGCGGGAAGAACGAGCGACTACCGGTCGCGAGGATCAGCTTGTCGTAGTGCAGTGTGGTGCCGTCGTCGGCGTGTACGAGGTGCGCGAACGTGTCCAGCCGCACCACGCGCACCCCGGCGCGCAGCTCGATGTCGTTGTCGGCGTACCAGTCCAGCGCATTGAGGTAGATGTCGGTCGGATCGTCGGCCCCGGCCAACACGTTCGACAACAGGATGCGGTTGTAGTTGCCGTACGGCTCGTCGCCGAAGACGGTGATCTGGAACTGCTCACCACCGCCCCGGGCGAGGATCTCCTCCAGCGCGCGGATGCCGGCCATCCCGTTGCCGACGACGACGAGGCGTTGCGCCACCGTCTACACCTCGACCAGACCGAGATCGACGATCACGGTTCCCGCCACCCCGTCGGGCGCGCTCACGTAGAGCTCGAGCTCGGTGTCGGCGAGCAGATCCTCGACGACTCGTAGCGCAACATGGGTGGCGCCCTTGGCGGCTATCGGGAAGTACCGCATCGGAGCGCCGTCCCGATAGAGCACGACGCTGATCATCTCGTCGGTCGAATTGCCGCCACGGAAGTACACAGGTTGCGCGATGGCGCCCGCGGGCACCACGTACCGCAACGAGGCATCTACGGGCAGGGGCGCGTCATAGCCGCCCCCGGCAAAGGCGAAAACCCCTTGCAGGAAACGCGGACTGCTTCCATCGGACATCCTGTGAAGCTAGGAGCCCCGTGTTTCCGTATGGTTTCGGCGATGCTGCGCCCGTGGATACCCCCGCTCACATCGCGGGCGCCTCACGGTGAGCCGGCAGGCGATGTGAGGGCGAGTTTTCTTCTGCGTCATCGAGGTGCAACGGGTAGGGAATGACCTGGGCTTTCACTGACCCCATGGCAACAGCGACATCCGGAACAGCGGGCAAGCGCGACATCGAGCACTGGGATCCCGAAGACACCCAAGCCTGGGAGGCGGGCGGCAAGGACGTCGCGCGCCGCAATCTCGTCTGGTCGGTGATCGCCGAACACGTCGGCTTCTCCGTCTGGTCGATCTGGTCGGTGATGGTGCTCTTCATGCCGCAGAACGTCTACGGCATCGACGCGGCGGGCAAGTTCTACCTCGTCGCGGTGCCGACGCTGGTGGGTGCGTTCATGCGCATCCCCTATACCATCGCCCCGGCCCGGTTCGGCGGACGGAACTGGACGATCGTCAGTGCTCTGCTGCTGCTCATCCCGACCCTGCTGACGCTGTACTTCATGAAGAACCCGGCGTCCTACACCACCTATCTGGTCGTCGCCGCCTTCGCCGGCTTCGGCGGCGGGAACTTCGCCTCCTCGATGACCAACATCAACGCGTTCTACCCGCAGCGGCTCAAAGGCTGGGCGCTCGGGCTCAACGCCGGCGGCGGCAACATCGGCGTACCGGTCATCCAGCTCATTGGCCTGCTGGTGATCGCCACCGCCGGCAACACAAGGCCCGAGATCGTCTGTGCGGTCTACCTCGTGGCGATCAGCGCGGCCGCGCTGGGTGCGGCGCTGAAGATGGACAACCTGCGGAACCAGAAATCGAATCTCGGCGCACTCACCGAAGCGCTGCGCTTCAAGCATTCCTGGGTGATGAGCTTCCTCTACATCGGCACCTTCGGTTCGTTCATCGGCTTCTCGTTCGCCTTCGGCCAGGTGCTGCAGATCAACTATCTCGCCGGCGGCGACAGCCCCGCTCAGGCCTCGCTGCACGCCGCTCAGATCGCCTTTCTCGGGCCGCTTCTCGGTTCGATCTCGCGTCCGTTCGGCGGCAAGCTCGCCGACCGTATCGGCGGCGGCAAGATCACGCTCTACACCTTCGTGGCGATGATGTTCGCCGCCGGCATCCTGATCGTCGCGGGGACACTGGATGACGCGCAGGCTGGCGCGGCCACCGGCGGTCAGATGGCGGGCTATCTCGCCGGTTTCATCCTGCTGTTCGTGCTGTCGGGCATCGGCAACGGCTCGACCTACAAGATGATTCCGTCGATCTTCGAAGCCAAGGCCCAGGGTCGCGACGATCTGGACCGTGAGCAGAAGGCCGCGTGGTCGCGGGCGATGTCGGGTGCGCTGATCGGATTCGCCGGCGCCGTCGGCGCGCTGGGAGGCGTGTTCATCAACATCGTGCTGCGGGCGTCCTACGTCGGCGACGCGAAGTCGGCGACCAACGCGTTCTGGGTGTTCGGCATCTTCTACGTGGTCTGCGCCATCGTGACCTGGGTCGTGTTCCTGCGCCTCGGGGAGAACCGTGCCCGCAGCGGTGAACACCTCGGACGGTCGGCCACGCCGGTCGCCGCCGGATAAACATGCCACGCACCGCCTGTTCGTACTGCGGTGTCGGGTGCGGGATCTCGGTGCAGACCCGCCCCGACGCCGCGACCGGCGCACCTGTCATCGCGACGGTGTCCGGTGACACCCTGCACCCGACGAACGCCGGTCGGTTGTGCACCAAGGGGGCGACACACGCGGAGATGATGGCCGCCACCGACGGCCGCCTGACGACGGCGCTGATGCGGCCCTCGCGCGGAGCCGACCCGGTGGCACTCGACGTGGACGACGCACTCGCCGAGGCGGGCCGGCGGCTGCGCGCGATCGTCGACGAACACGGCCCCGACGCGGTGGCGATCTACGTCTCGGGACAGATGTCGATCGAATCGCAGTACCTGGCTACGAAACTCGCCAAGGGTTTCCTGCGCACAGTCCACCTGGAATCCAACTCGCGCCTGTGCATGGCCAGCGCCGGAGTCGGCTACAAGCAGTCGCTGGGCGCCGACGGACCGCCAGGGTCCTACAACGACTTCGATTGCACCGACCTGTTCTTCGTGATCGGGTCCAACATGGCCGACTGCCACCCGATTCTGTTCCTGCGGATGGCCGATCGTCTCAAGGCCGGTGCGAAACTCATCGTCGTCGATCCCCGTCGGACCACCACCGCCGACAAGGCCGATCTGTACCTGCAGATCCGGCCCGGTACGGATCTCGCCCTGCTCAACGGCATTCTTCATCTGCTCGTCGCCGAGGGCGCAATCGACGAGCAGTTCATCGCGGAGCACACGGAGGGCTGGGAGGCGATGCCGGCCTTCCTCGCCGACTACCCGACGGACCGCGTGGCCGACATCACCGGGCTCTCCGAAGCCGACATCCGCACGGCGGCGACGATGATCGCCGAAGCGGGGGAGTGGATGACGTGCTGGACGATGGGTCTGAACCAGAGCACCCACGGCACCGCCAGCACCATCGCGATCTGCAACCTGCATCTGGCCACCGGCGCGATCTGCCGGCCGGGCAGCGGGCCGATGTCGCTGACCGGGCAGCCCAACGCCATGGGCGGGCGCGAGATGGGGTACATGGGTCCGGGTCTGCCGGGGCAGCGCGCCGTGCTCTCCTCGCGCGATCGCGCGTTCGTCGAAGAGCAGTGGGGGCTGGAGCCGGACACCATCCGCACCGACGTCGGGCCGGGCACCGTCGAGATGTTCCGCAGAATGGCCGACGGGCAGATCAAAGCCGTCTGGATCATCTGCACCAATCCCGTTGCGAGCGTTGCGAATCGCGCTACAGTCCTGGCGGGTTTGGAGGAAGCCGAGCTGGTGATCGCGCAGGACGCGTACGCCGAGACCGCCACCACCCGCCACGCCGACATCGTGTTGCCGGCCACGTTGTGGGCGGAAGCGGACGCGGTGATGGTCAACTCCGACCGCACCATGACGCTTTTGGCGCAGGCGATTCCGCCGCTGGGGGAGGCCCGCCCGGACTGGGAGCTGATCTGCGGGGTCGCTCGCCACCTCGGTTTCGGCGACGATTTCGATTACAAATCCAGCGAAGAGATCTTCGACGAGATCCGCCGGTTCTCCAATCCGGACACCGGCTATGACCTGCGTGGCATCACCTACGAGCGGCTGCGCGGCGCTCCTGTGCAGTGGCCGTGCCCGCCCGAGGACGATCCCGCCGGATCGCCGGACCGCAATCCGATCCGCTACCTGAACGACGGTGTTTCGCAAACCCTGTTCGTCGGCGCCGACGGTCACCGCCCACGCCTGGCGTTCCCGACTCCGTCTCGGCGTGCCGTGTTCCATCCGCGGCCGCACGTCGACGCCGCGGAGCGTCCCGACGATGACTACCCCGCCGTCTTGAACACCGGTCGGCTGCAACATCAGTGGCATACGATGACCAAGACCGGCAGGGTCGCCAAGCTCACCAAGCTCAATCCCAAGCCGTTCATCGAGATCCATCCCGACGACGCCGAGGCCGCGCAGATCGCGAACGGGAGCGCGGTCGAGGTGGTGTCCCGGCGGGGCCGTGCGGTCCTGCCGGCCCTTGTCACCGATCGCGTCAGACCGGGGAACACGTGGGTGCCGTTCCACTGGAACGACGAGCACGGTCCGGACCTGACTGTCAACGCGCTGACCAACGACGCGGTCGATCCCGCGTCACTGCAGCCGGAGTTCAAAATCTGTGCGGTGCGGCTGGCACCTCTGCCCGCGCCGGATATGGCCGAGCACGAGAAGTTCTATGTCCAAGGGTTTCTCGCCGGCATCGAGCAGGGCCGACCGGGTGTCCCGGTGCTACCCGCCGACGCCCCGCTGAGTATGCAGACCCGGCTGTTCGTCGAGGGCATGCTGGCCGGCCGCTACTCTCGCGCACCCGAGACATCCACGCCCGATGGACCTTTGGTGCTGTGGGCGTCGCAGACCGGCAATGCCGAGGAGTTCGCGGAACAGGTCAGTCGGCGGCTCGGCGGGGCGCGCCTGGCGGCGATGGATGACGTCGACGTCGCGGAGCTCACCGACGCGGGTGAGGTGGTCATCGTCACCAGTACATTCGGCGACGGCGGTCCGCCTGACAACGGAACCGCCTTTTGGGAGCGGTTGGCCGACGAGGACGCTCCTGCACTCGGCGGGCTGCGCTACTCGGTGCTCGGTCTCGGTGACCGCTCCTACGGCAACTTCTGCGGCCACGCGAAGTCTCTGGATGCCCGGCTGACCGCGCTGGGAGCCACCAGGGTGCTCGACCGCGCCGACTGCGAGGTTCACGACCAGGCACCGATGACCCGATGGGCGGACGCGGTGGTCGAGACGCTGACCGGTGAGGCGCCCACCGAGACCGAGGCGCCTTCGGCCCCGACGTTGTTCACGCGGGCGAGTCCCGTCGACGCGCCTCTGTGCCGCAACGTGGCGCTCACGCCACCCGATGCGGCGAAAGAGGTGCGGCAGTTCGGGTTCGACATCAGCGGCCACGACGTCTCCTACGCTGCGGGGGACTCGCTGGGCGTGTACGTGCGGAACTCCGAGAGCACCGTCGAAACGTGGCTGCGGGCAACAGGATTCACCGGTGGCGAGGACGCGCTCGTCGACGGTGTGACGATGCCGTTGAGGGAGGCGTTGACCACTCACTACGACGTGTGCAAGGTGACTGCCGACCTGGTCTCCTTCGTCGCCGAGCATGCCCGGGACGCGTCATCGCTGCGGCGGCTGCGCAACGATCGACGGGAGTGGGATCGATGGCTGCTCAATCGCAACGCTCTCGATCTGGTGGCGCAATTCGGGGTGCGTGCCGACCTCGAGTTGTGGCAGGAAGTGCTGGTGCGCTTGACCCCGCGGCAGTATTCGATCTCGTCCAGCCCATTGGTCAGTCCGCACGAGGTGCAGCTGACCGTGTCGGTGGTGCGCTACCGCAATCCCGGCGGAGAGTTGCGCGGCGGGGTCGGATCGACGCACCTGGCCGACCTGCCCGACGGGACACCGGTGCCGGTCTTCTTGCAGCGGTCACCACATTTCCGGCCGCCGACGGACCCGAGCACCCCGATGATCATGGTGGGCCCGGGCACCGGCGTCGCGCCGTTCCGCGGGTTCCTGCAGGATCGCCGCGCCCGCGGCCACACCGGGCCGAACTGGCTGTTCTTCGGCGATCAGCACCGGGCGCAGAACTTCTACTATCGAGAAGACCTGCAGGACATGGTCTCTGACGGGTTTCTCAACCGTCTCGACCTGGCGTTCTCGCGCGACCAGGCTCAGAGGATCTATGTGCAGCACAAGATGCTGGACTACGGCGCCGACGTGTGGCGGTGGCTGGAGGACGGCGCGCACTTCTACGTGTGTGGGGACGCGACGCGGATGGCCAAGGACGTCGACGACGCCCTCACAGCGATCATCCGAACCCACGGCGGCATGAACGACGAGGCCTCGCGGGCCTACAAGCGGGGGCTGGTCGCCGACAAGCGGTACGTGCGCGACGTCTACTGACCGGCTGGCAGGATCGCGACCGTGGCCCTCGATCGAACCAAGCCCACCGTGACCATGTGCCGGGGATGTTGCTGCGGCACCTCCGCAAAGCATCCGGACCATGATCACAATGCCCAAGTCGTTTCGCTGCGCGCCCAGTTGGTCGGCGTCGCCGATCTCCGGATCACTGACTGCCTGGGACCGTGTGAGCGGTCGAACGTCCTGGTGGTCACGCCGTCAACGGATGGGCATCGGCGCGGCGGGCGATCAACCTGGCTCGGATATGTTTTCGACGAGACGGCGGGATCGACCATCGCGGAGTGGCTGCGCGACGGCGGGCCGGGCGTGTCGGAATTCCCGCGCAGCCTCCGGCGGCACCGCTTCAACAGGCCGAGAAAGCGACGCTGAACTCTGCCGGCGGTCGAATGTATGTTCGTAGTATGTCGGAGGTGCGGGAGGCGGTGGCGGGTTACGCACTGCCGTCGATGCTGTGCTCGCGTGCGGTCTCGATCGATCCACTGCTGCGGAGCTCACGGAGCTGCTCGACGCGGTGGAATCCGCCGGCTGCCGGCTCCCGGCGGCCCGTCCTTGCAGAGACGGCGGCCGCCCAGGGCTGAGGGTCGGATCACGCCCGAGCATGTGGAGATCGTCCGTAAAGCCGTCGACAACCTGCCCGGGTTCTGTGACGCGACCACCCGGGAGCGGTTCGAAGCCGACGTGGTGCGCAGGGTGGCTCGGGTAAACGTCTAGATGAGATCGCTCTGACGTGCCATCCACTGCGCGAGATTCTCGACACCCGGCGACAGCTCGCGGGTACGGGTGAAATCGGCTTGGTAGGCCGGTATCCGAGCGAACCACTTGAACATGGCTTCTTGGTCATCGTCGCCGAGTACTTCCAGGGGCGCCGCCACGTATGTGGCCGCGGCCCCGAGACGGTGTCCGACGATGTCGGCGATCTGCGAGCCTGTCAACTCGTCACCTGCTATCTCCACCGGCGGCGCCTTGGGATCGCCATTGCTCAGGAGCGCTGCGGCGACATCGCCGATGGTGGCCACTGACACCATCTGCAGCGGGATGCCGTCGGGCAGCGGCATGCGCACAACGATCTCGTCGCCATCCCGGGTGATCAGCTGGCGGAGATTCTCCATGAAAAACGTGGGTCGAACGATGTTGACGGTCGTCAGCCCCTCCAGCGCTTCTTCGACTCGGCGTTTGCTTTCAAAATGGGGAATGTCTGTATGGCGCTCGGCACCTCCGACGGAGCTGTAGACCATGAACGGCACCTCGGCGTCGCGCGCGGCGCGGGCGATGACGTTGCCGTGGCTGACCTCGCCATCAGTGCCACGCGGGCCAGCGAAGCTGGTCATTGCGAAGGCCGCGGAGACACCGGTGAAAGCTCGACGCAGGCTGGCCTCGTCGTCAAGGTCCGCCCCGACGACCTCGGCGCCGCGTGCCTTGAGCGCCTGGGACGCGTCGCGGGTGGTGTCACGGGTCAGTGCCCGAACCTCGAACCCGCGACGCAGGAGAGCGTCGACGGTGGCCGAGCCTTGCTGACCCGTGGAGCCCACGACGGCGATCGGGCCGTCGGTCGGGGAGGTGGTCATGAGCAATGTCCTTCCCTGGTTTGGACGCGACTGGGATGGAACACGCCCGTTGAATTGACAGCTCGTTGAATGTTCGTCAGTCGTCTGCGGTCTGCGACGCTGAATGCATCGAGGTCTCCGTGCTGCCCGTCGGCGAAAGGCACTGCGCCGCGGCCGATATCGATCTCCGAGATGAGTTCGCGTAGCTGCGCGAGACTGGCGAGCACAGCCGGGTGATCGCCGGGCTCCGGAGCTGCGCCGACGGCATGCAGCAGAAAAGGGCTCGGTGGCGTTGTCATGGCTCCGGTGCGGGTGCCCGGGTTGGATCCCACGTTGCGGAACTCCACCATCGACAGATGGTCGAAGTCGGCTGCTGCGGTGAGGATGTCGGCGGCACGAGCGGGAGCTGTGGCGTTGACCCAACGCCCCATTCCGAGTGCGGGTGTGCCCGCCGGCGGGTCGAGATGGATGCCGGCAAGCGTTTGGGCGTCTGCCATTCCCCAGGTGTCGACCGTCGGCAGCGGCGCCGCCGCTAGTGCCTCACGAAACGGGGTGGCTGACTCTGCCCCGAGCGGAGCGGCAACCGCGAGATGAACGACTGCACGATCACGCAGTGTCGGTGGGAACGGTGGACCGGGTGGGGTGTGTAGGAGGGAAATGCTCGAGGCGACCTCGGCGCCCACCAGTGCGGCGTTCCACGCCTCGACGACATCGTGTAAATGCTCGGCGGGCCAGAGCATGAAGCCCGCGTGCACATCGGACACGGGGAAGATGTCGAAGACGAGGCTCAGGGCCAGACCCACTCCGCCGCCGCCCCGGTAGGCCCAGATCGCGTCACGATCGACAGCGTCGGGGGCGTCATCGCAGGCCACTCGCCGCGTCCCCGACCCATCGAGGTAGATGACTTCGCGTAGTGCATCGGCGGCCAATCCGAACGACGGCGTCAACCAGCCGACGCCCCCACCGAAGGTGTAACCGGCAACCCCGACATCGGGTGCCGAGCCCGCTGCGCCAAGCAGACCGTGGGGATAGGCCGCCTGGTTGACGCTGTGCCAGGTCGCACCCGACCCCGCCGTGACCACCCTGCGCCCGGCGTCGACGACAACAGAATCCAGACCCGCGGTGTCCACCAACAGTGTGTCGCCGCCGAGGTCACCGGTGACACCGTGTCCGGTGGCCTGCACGGCGATCCGCAAACCAGCTGACACCGCGTACTTCACAGCTGCCAGTGCCGATGCATCATCTAGGACCGATGCGACCGCAGCGGGGCGCTGTCGGGCCGACGAATTATGCGGAGCCGTCGCACGCGTGTAGGGCTCACTCCCCGGAAAGAAAATGGTCACCTCGGCGACCTCGTGCGTCGACGGATAGGCATACAGGCCATTACACACTATTCGGATGAATCCGTCCGCTTATGGCGTATCTGGGTAGGGGCGGCTGCCCAGCGGCACGTCGTTGGGCCACACTTGACCCATGTCGAGAGGGGCTACTGAGGAGCCGGTACCGATACCGGGACGCCGGGCGCTACGCCGAGATGCCCAGGCAAACCGGGAACGCATCCTTGCTGTGGCTGCAGAACTGATCTCCCGTGATGGCGCCGCGGTGCCGATGGCCGATATTGCCAATGCAGCAGGCGTGGGTATTGGCACTCTGTACCGCAGTTTCGCCGACCGCGATGCACTCATGACGGCGTTGCAACACCGAGCGCTGGCCATCCTGGAAGAAATACTCGAACGCATACAGGCCAGCGGCCACACTGGCCCGTCGGCCATCGAGACCTATCTGGTGGAGTGTCTTGCCGTCGCCGACCACCTCATTCTCCCGCTCCGCGGCCACCCGGCCCTGCTCGATCAGCACGCCCTGCGGGCCCGTGACCGGATTCATGCCGCGATCGAGAAGCACCTGAGTACTGGGCGGACAGAGGGCACCATCCGGCGCGACACCACCGCACTCGACGTCATCGTCTGCGCCTCCATGATTGGTCAACCACTGCACGCGTCCCTGAACTGGCCGCTGACGGCTCGACGTCACATCGCTGTTTTCATCCGCGGTATCCGTGCCGTCACCCCCGACGGTACTGCGGCGTCCCCGAGCTGAGCTCCCTGCGTGCTGTCGTGACAAGTGTTGTCCACCAACGACATTGAGACTTGATCGGTGATGACAGCCGCGTGATCAGGGCCAGGAAGAACACCGGCCCCGCCAGATGGCACTGGCTTTCGCGGCGACGTCAACGGATCAAGCGGCTGTACCGTCGAAACTCCGACCCCGAACCGACATCGAGCATCCGGACCCGAGCCCTGAACTTCCGCGCATCAGCCTTCACAAGCGGAGTGTTTGATCCGAATTGCAGGGAAGGTTCACTGTCAGCGGCGTCGTGCCGCGTACGTGGCGGCGCCTCCACATTGCCGGCGCTGACTGCAGTTTGCCGTCCCAGTCGTTGCGTCGCCCGTCTCGACGTCAATGCCGTCAGACTGGACGCCGGACTCGCTGCATTACCTGGGTGAACCCGCCGTGATCGGTCGTTCGGACGCGCTGATGCGCGGTACTTGCGTTGTGTCCGAGGGGGGACTTGAACCCCCACGCCCGTTAATAGGGCACTAGCACCTCAAGCTAGCGCGTCTGCCATTCCGCCACTCGGACCTGTTCGAAGGCAGCTTAGGTTAACGGATCGGTGGGCTCGGACCCAAACCGGGAGCGGGTGGTAGGAAAGGGAGCGTGAGCGGTCCCCTGACTCCCAGCGATGAGGTCGTCGACCTCGTCAGTTCCCTGATCCGCTTCGACACCTCCAACACCGGTGAGCTTGCCACCACCAAGGGGGAGGCCGACTGCGCCCGCTGGGTCGCCGCCCAGCTCGAAGAGGTGGGTTACACCTGCGAGTACGTGGAGGCCGGCGCGCCGGGCCGGGCGAACGTGTTCGCCCGCCTCGAGGGCGCCGATCGCTCACGCGGCGCTCTGATGCTGCATGGTCACCTCGACGTCGTACCCGCCGAGGCGTCCGACTGGAGCGTGCACCCCTTCTCCGGCGCGGTCGAGGACGGCTATGTCTGGGGCCGCGGCGCGGTCGACATGAAGGACATGGTCGGCATGATCATCGCGGTCGCCCGGCACTTCAAGCGCGCCGGCATCACACCGCCGCGCGACCTGGTGTTCGCGTTCGTCTCCGACGAGGAGGCCGGCGGCAATTACGGCTGCAAGTGGTTGGTGGAGAACCGCCCCGACCTGTTCGATGGCGTCACCGAGGCCGTGGGCGAAGTCGGCGGCTTCTCGCTCACGGTGCCCCGCCGTGACGGAGGTGACCGGCGCCTCTACCTCGTCGAGACCGCCGAGAAGGCGATGATGTGGATGCGCCTGACCGCCCGCGGCCGGGCCGGGCACGGGTCGATGGTGCACGACGACAACGCCGTCACCGCTGTCGCCGAGGCCGTCGCCAAACTCGGCCGCCACCAGTTCCCGATCGTGCTGACCGAATCGGTCGAGCAGTTCCTCGCCGCGGTCAGCGAGGAGACCGGCTACACCTTCGACGCCACCTCGCCCGACATCGAGGGCGCGGTCGCCAAGCTCGGCGGCATCGCCCGCATCGTCGGTGCCACACTGCGCGACACCGCGAACCCGACGATGCTCAAGGCGGGTTACAAGGCCAACGTCATCCCCGCCACGGCTGAGGCCATGGTCGACTGTCGCGTGTTGCCCGGCCGGCTCGCCGCGTTCGAAAAGGAGATCGACGAGATCATCGGCCCCGACGTCAAGCGCGAGTGGGTGACCGAACTTCCCTCGTACGAAACACCTTTCGACGGCGAGCTACTGGAGGCGATGAACGCCGCGATCCTGGCGGCCGATCCGGACGCGCGCACCGTGCCCTACATGCTCTCCGGCGGTACGGACGCCAAGCACTTCGCCCGCCTGGGTATCCGCTGCTTCGGGTTCGCGCCGCTGCGCCTGCCGCCCGAGTTGGACTTCGCGGCGTTGTTCCACGGCGTCGACGAACGGGTACCCGTGGACGCGTTGACCTTCGGCGCGCAGGTGCTCGAACACTTCCTCCTGCACAGCTGACCCTCGACCGAAAGGACGCCTCTGTCATGGCTTTTGACTACGATCCCTACTCCTTCCTCCCCGAACTGCCCAGCTTCACACTCACCTCGCAGTCCTTCGCCGACGGCGACACCTGGGGAAACGAACAGGTCAGCGGGATCATGGGTGCCGGCGGCGAGGACGTCTCGCCCCAGCTGAGCTGGTCCGGCTTCCCCGAGGAGACCCGCAGCTTCGCGGTCACGGTCTACGACCCCGACGCACCGACCGGTTCGGGGTTCTGGCACTGGGCGGTGTTCAACCTGCCCGCCACGGTCACCGACCTGCCCGCCGGTGTCGGCGACGGCAGCAGCCAAGGCTTCCCGGGGGACGCTGTCACGCTGTCCAATGACGCAGGACTCAAGCGGTTCATCGGCGCGGCCCCGCCGCCCGGCCACGGACCGCACCGCTACATCGTCGCCGTACACGCCGTCGACGTGGAAAAGCTCGACGTACCCGCCGATGCCACGCCGGCATACCTGGGCTTCAACCTGTTCAGCCACGCGATCGCCCGCGCACTCATCACGGGGACCTACGAGAACAAGGGCTAGTCGGACGCCGAGCCGACGGCGTCGCTGAGGCTGCTGAAACCGTTGCGGTGCAAGCGTTCTGCAATACCGCGGTTGATTGATGCAGCCCACGAACCGCCGCCGTAGACGAAGCCGGTGTACCCCTGCAACAGAGAGGCACCCGCGGTGACTCGCTCCCACGCGTCGTCGGCGGTCTCGATCCCGCCGACGCTGATCAGCACCAGGGAGTCTCCGACCCGCCGGTGAAGCCGTCGCAGCACCTCCAAGGAGCGGCGCGCCACCGGCGGTCCGGAGACACCCCCGGCGCCGAGTGCCGCCACCCCGGGGGTGCGCAAGCCGTCTCGCGAGATCGTCGTGTTCGTCGCGACGATCCCGGACAGTCCGCATGCGACGGCGAGGTCGGCGACGGCATCGACGTCGTCGTCGGCCAGGTCGGGTGCGATCTTGACGAGCACCGGCGTCGACGTCGCTGCGACGACCGCGTTCAGGATCGGGCGCAGAGACTCGACCGACTGCAGGTCACGCAGCCCGGGAGTGTTCGGCGAGCTGACGTTGACCACCAGGTAGGCGCACAGCGGCCCGAGCAGGCGGGCGCAGTCGGCGTAGTCGTCCACCGCGTCCTCGGGCGTAGTGGTCTTGTTCTTGCCGATGTTCACCCCGATGGGCACCTCGGGGGTGGCCCGCGCCAGCGTGCGTACCAGTGCCGACGCGCCATGGTTGTTGAAGCCCATGCGGTTGAGCAGCGCGCGGTCCTCCGGCAGCCGGAACAGTCGGGGGGCCGGATTGCCGGGCTGCGGTCGCGGTGTCACGGTGCCGACCTCGGCGTGTCCGAAACCCAGCGCACCCCACGTCTGTGCGCCCAAGCCGTCTTTGTCGAACCCTGCGGCCAACCCGAGCGGTGCAGGGAACCGCACCCCGAACACCGTGCTGGCGACAATTGGATCGTGGTCAGAGTACTTGCGCGCCAATGCATGTCGTGCAAAACCGGGGGTGGTGGCGCCCCGCAGGGCGGCGAAGACTGCGTGATGTATCCGTTCGGGCGGAACCAGGAACATCGCGCGCCGCAGCGCTGCGTACATCACAGCGCCGGCAGATCAGGACCCTGCGCAGCGTCGCCACGCTTTTTGCGGCGCAACAACACCCGTCGGCTGCCGTCGGTGTAGAGCCGCACGCGGGTCAGCTCCCATCCGCGGTACTCCGCCTCGATCGACAGGCGCACCGACGCGCTCACCCGGGTCACGTCGGGCGGCAGACGCAGCGGAATCCATTCGTACTCGCCCGGATCGTCGGCGACGGCCTGACGCCACGTCGCCGGCATCCTGCCCCGCGAACCCGTACTCATCGCTGTTCTCGGCTCTTCGCGCAAGCGCTCATCGCGTCGCCCCGGGGATCACCTGGACACCGTCGCCACTGCCGGACACCACATACAGGGTGTCCGACGCATCGTCGAATGCCAGTGTGTTCGGTTGCCGCACGGTTCGATATCGCACCTTCTCGACGGGTATCCCAGTCGCCAGATCGTATCCAACGACCGTGTTGGTCGCCGTCTGGGCAACCCAGGCGAGTCCGGTTTTCTTCCCGCTGCCCGAGGCGGTCAGCCCGTACGGCGCATCCGGTACGGGGTAGCGCTGGCGCAACATCAGCGGATCGACCCCGTAGACGAGCAGTTCACCGCCGCGGGTGTCGGCGACCAGGACGCGGCCGTTGGGGTCGGCGGCCATCGTGGTCGCGCCATCACCGGCGCGCAGTGCCAGATCGGCCGCGGTCCCGTCGGTGTTCAGGCTGGTCACCGACGTCTGCCCACGGTCGAGGACCACCGCGGTGTCGCCCTGGGTGACGATGTCGTCCACTCGGGCGAAGATCTTCAGCGACGCGGCGACCTCGTTGTCCGGTGACAAGGTGTAGACCGTGCCGCCCGCGTCGCCGAGCACCATCCTGCCGTCGCTGCGCCGCGCGATTGCGGTGAACTCCGCGTCCTCACGCCCGGCGATCGGCACCTGGGAGACAGACCGTGTCCTGACGTCGACCACCGAATAGCCCCCGCGCAGGGCCACCGTCACCTTCCCTGGCCCGTCGGCGGACATCGCCGTGGCGCCACCGGGAAACCGAATCGGGTTCTGCGCGCCATCCGGGCTCATGACCGTCACCGTCGCTCGATCCGGTGCGTCGGCGCTGAGCACGACCAGCGCGCGAGTGGCCGGGTCGACGAGCGCAGCGAACGCACCGGCGGGGCCTGGCCGCACGCTGCCTGCGGGCGAAGCGGTCACCGGCGGTGAGTCAGCGGCGCGGGCCGGTGAGATCGTCGGCGGCGGGGCATCCGCCTTGTCCGAGGAACACCCGGCGACCAGCAGGATTGTCAGCGCCACCACACCGTGACGAAACGGCAGACAAACTCTGTTTGAACGGCGCTGCAATGGGTAGCTCCCCGTCGTGCGTCCAGATCTTGATCGAACAGCCAGTGTAGGCGCCAGAAATTCCGCATTCGGAAAGGCCTTTCGGCCCTATCCGGACGGTGCGAACGGCTGGGCGAGCGTATGGTACAGACCATGACACTGGCCATGGACCGCAGCGCGAGCCTCCGCGGCTTCGTGCTCGAGGACATCATCACCGGTGTGCATGCCAGTGGCTACGGCCAGGTGGGGGACGGACGCACCTTCTCGTTCCACCTCGAGCGGCTCTGGCTCGTCGTCGAGGTGTACCGGCCCCGCCTGCGCGGCCTGGTCCCGTCGAACGAGGACATCGTTGCCATGGCCACCCGCAAGCTCACCGACATCGATCTGACGGATGAGCGGAGCATGGCCGCGGCGGTGCGCGACGCCGTCGCCGAAGCGCGTCCGGTGGCGCGGAACGGACGCTGACACCGCGCCACGGTACGGTCGTCGACGTGACTGACGCCCCCGCCATGTCGTGGCTTCAGGTCGTTGTTCTCTCGATCCTCCAGGGCCTCACCGAGTTCCTACCGGTGTCGTCGTCGGGGCATCTCGCGATCGCGTCGCGCATCTTCTTCGACGACGATGCCGGCGCGTCGTTCACCGCGGTCAGCCAGCTGGGGACCGAGGCGGCAGTGCTGCTGTACTTCGCCAGAGACATCGGACGCATCATCAAGGCCTGGTTCAACGGCCTCTTCGTCGCCGCGCATCGCAGTGCCGACTACTGGCTCGGCTGGTGGGTGATCATCGGCACTCTGCCGATCGGCATCATCGGTCTGCTGTTCAAGGACCAGATCCGCACCGGCGCGCGCAACCTCTGGTTGGTGGCCACCGCGCTGATCGTGTTCTCCGCCGTGATCGCCGCGGCGGAGTACTACGGCCGGCAGGCCCGGCGGGTGGAAGAGCTCACCTGGCGCGACAGCGTCATCGTCGGCTTCGCCCAGTGCCTGGCGCTGGTGCCGGGCGTCTCACGGTCGGGTGCCACGATCAGCGCCGGGCTGTTCCTCGGGATGAACCGCGAGCTCGCGGCCCGCTTCGGCTTCCTGCTCGCCATCCCGGCGGTGTTCGCCTCCGGCCTGTTCTCGCTGCCCGACGCGTTCGACCCGGTCGGCGAGGGCATGAGTGCCACGGGACCTCAACTGCTGGTCTCCACGGTGATCGCGTTCGTCGTCGGATTCGCCGCGGTGGCCTGGTTCCTGCGCTTCCTCGTCCGCCACAGCATGTACTGGTTCGTCGGCTACCGCGTCGTGCTCGGCACGGTGGTGCTGATCCTGCTCGGCACCGGGGTGGTCGCAGCGACATGACCGTTCTCCTGCTGAGGCACGGGCGCTCCACGTCGAACACCGCCCACACGCTGGCCGGCCGCTCCGAAGGGGTGGACCTCGACGACCGCGGGCGCGAGCAGGCCCAGGCGCTGGTCGAGCGGCTCGGCTCGTTGCCGATCAGGGCGATCGTGCGCTCGCCGCTGCTGCGGTGCGAACGCACCGTCGAGCCGCTGGCCGCCGCGCTGGGCCTCGAACCGGTCGTCGACGAGCGGATCGTCGAGGTCGACTACGGGTCGTGGACCGGCCGCACGATAGGCGAGCTGGTAAAGGAACCGTTGTGGGCCGTCGTGCAGCAGCAGCCCAGTGCGGCGGTGTTCCCCGACGGGGAGGGCCTGGCGGCTGTGCAGGCGCGCTCAGTGGCTGCCGTGCGCGAACACGATCGGCGGCTTGCCGAGGTGCACGGGGCCGACGTCCTGTGGATCGCCTGTACCCACGGCGACGTCATCAAGTCGGTGCTCGCCGACGCGCTCGGCACGCACCTCGACAGCTTTCAGCGCATCAACGCCGACCCGGCGTCGATCAGCGCCATCCGCTACACGGCGATGCGGCCGTTCGTGATCCACGTCAACCACACGGGTTCGGCGCTGAACTCCGCGCTGACGACTCCACCGGCGGCAGAAAAAGCCGACGCGAAGACCGACGAGGTGCCCAGTGGTGACGCCGTGGTCGGCGGTTCAACCGGATGAGCTGCGCACGGCATTTTGGACGACGGTATTTTGGGCAGAGTCATGTCCCGTGAAATTCACGTCTTCCGCACACCCGACCGTTTCGTGGCCGGGACCGTCGGCGAGCCCGGGAACCGGACCTTCTACTTGCAGGCCGTGCACGACACCCGCGTGGTCTCGGTGATCTTGGAGAAGCAGCAGGTGGCCGTGTTGGCCGAACGGATCGCAGCGCTGCTGCTGGAGATCAACCGCCGCTTCGGGACACCGATCCCGCCGGACACCGGTGAGGTCGACGATCTGAGCCCGCTCGTGACGCCGGTCGACGCGGAGTTCCGGGTCGGGACGATGGGACTGGGCTGGGATTCGGAGGCGCAGACCGTCGTCGTGGAGCTACTCGCGGTTTCCGACACCGAATTCGATGCGTCGGTGGTCCTCGACGACGCCGAGGACGGGCCCGACGCGGTGCGGGTCTTCCTCACTCCCGAATCCGCGCGTCAGTTCGCGACCCGGTCGAACCGGGTCATCTCGGCGGGCCGGCCCCCGTGCCCGCTGTGCGACGAACCACTGGACCCCGAGGGCCACATCTGCGTCCGAACCAACGGCTACCGGCGCGGCGCGCTGGCCGGGTCCGACGATGACGACGACGTCTGAGGTCCTCGAGCGCGGTGAACTGAGTGTCCTCGGACGCATCCGCTCCGCGAGCAACGCGACGTTCCTGTGCGAGGCGACGCTGGCCGACGAGGTCGTGCACTGCGTCTACAAGCCGGTGCGCGGCGAGGCCCCACTGTGGGATTTCCCCGACGGCACCCTGGCGGGCCGCGAGGCGTCCTCGTACCTGATCTCCGAGGCGTTGAGCTGGAACCTGGTGCCGCACACCATTGTTCGTGACGGTCCGGCCGGCCCGGGCATGGTGCAGCGATGGGTGGACCAGCCCGGTGACGCGGTCGCCGGCGGCGACGATGGTGACGAGGGCGACGACGAGACTGCCGAGCCGACCGGTCCCGATCTGATCGACCTCGTGCCCGCAGGCAAGGTGCCGCCCGGCTTCCTGCCGATCCTGCAGGCCTACGACTACGCCGGCGACGAGGTGACGCTGGTGCACGCCGACGACGACCGGCTGCGCCGGCTCGCCGTGTTCGACGTGCTGATCAACAACGCCGACCGCAAGGGCGGTCACGTGCTCAGCGGTGTCGACGGCCGCGTGTACGGCGTCGACCACGGCGTGACGTTGCACACCGAGGACAAGTTGCGCACCGTGCTGTGGGGGTGGGCGGGCAAGCCGGTCGACGATCAGACGCTGGCCGACATCGAGAGGCTCCGCGACGCCTTGGGCGGCGACCTCGGCGCCGAGCTGTACTGTCACATCACGCCGGCCGAGGTCGCCGCGTTGCACGCCAGAGTGGTTGCGCTGCTGCGTAATCCGGTGATGCCAACACCTGACCGGCGCCGTCCGATCCCGTGGCCCGCGTTCTGATGCGGTCTACTGATCCGGTGGACCTGACCGACGCAGCGCTGGCCGCGACCGTGGCCGCCGAGGCCGGTGAGCTGCTGCTGTCGATGCGCACGCAGTTCGGGTTCTACGACCCCTACGAGCTCGGCGACGCCGGTGACATGCGCGCCAACACGCTGATCCTGGATCGGCTGCATCGCGCCCGCCCCCACGACGCAGTGCTCTCCGAAGAGGCCGCCGACGATGTCTCGCGCGTCCATGCCGACCGGGTGTGGATCGTCGACCCCGTCGACGGCACCCACGAGTACTCGATGCCCGGCCGGGCGGACTGGGCCGTCCACATCGCGCTGTGGCAGCGCACCAACGAGGGCGGGGGAGCGATCACCGATGCCGCGGTCGCCCTCCCAGCACGCGGCGAGGTGTACCGCACCGACACCGTCGCACCGCCGCCACCCCGCGCCGACGGCCCCATCCGCATCACTGCCAGCTCGAGCCGGCCGCCGGCGGTGCTGTGGCGCATGCGCGACGAGCTCGACATCCAGCTGGTGCGCATCGGGTCGGCGGGTGCCAAGGCGATGGCGGTGGTGCGCGGCGACGTCGACGCCTACATCCACGCCGGCGGGCAGTGGGAATGGGACTCAGCCGCACCGGCGGGCGTGCTGTGGGCCGCGGGACTGCACGCCACCCGGATCGACGGCTCGCCGCTGATCTACAACCGCCGCGACCCGTACCTGCCCGACCTGCTGATGTGCCGCCCCGAGGTCGCTGAACCGCTCCTGGGCGTCATTCACTCGGTCGGTCGGCGGTGACCCCCGCAGGCCACGGCGGCGCCGGGAATGAATCGGCCCGCGGCGTTGTCGCACACCCTGATGTCTAGAGTCGATGCCATGCAATCGTGGTCGGCGCCGAGTGTTCCGGTGCTCGCAGGTCGGGGTCCGCAGCTGCGGCTCTACGACAGCGCCGACCGTCAGGTGCGCCCGGTCAGCGCGGGTGCCACCGCCACCATGTACGTCTGCGGGATCACGCCCTACGACGCCACGCATCTGGGCCACGCGGCCACTTATCTGACGTTCGACCTGGTGCACCGCGTCTGGCTGGACAGCGGCCACGACGTGCACTACGTGCAGAACATCACCGACGTGGACGACCCACTGTTCGAGCGCGCCGAGCGCGACGGGATCGGGTGGCGCGAGCTCGCCGACCGCGAAATCGACCTGTTTCGTGAAGACATGGCCGCGATGCGCGTGGTACCTCCCCGCGAGTACGTCGCCGCCACCGAAGCCGTCAACGAGGTCGTCGAGGTCACCGAGAAGCTCCTGGCGTCCGGCGCGGCCTACGTTGTCGACGACGCGCAGTACCCCGACGTCTACTTTCGGGCCGACGCCACCGTCCAATTCGGGTACGAGTCTGGCTACGACCGCGACACGATGCTCACGCTGTTCGCCGAACGTGGCGGCGACCCCGACCGGCCGGGCAAGGCCGATCCGCTCGACGCTCTGCTCTGGCGGGCGGAGCGCCCCGGGGAACCCAGCTGGCCTGCGCCGTTCGGGCCGGGCCGACCGGGCTGGCACGTCGAGTGTGCGGCGATCGCGCTGACCCGGATCGGTACCGGACTCGACATCCAAGGCGGCGGAAGCGATCTGATCTTCCCGCACCACGAGTTCTCCGCCGCCCACGCCGAATGTGTCACGGGGGAGCGGCGATTCGCCCGCCACTACGTGCACGCCGGCATGATCGGCTGGGACGGCCACAAAATGAGCAAGAGCCGCGGCAACCTGGTGCTGGTGTCCCAGCTGCGCCGCGACGGCGTCGACCCCGCCGCGATCCGACTCGGCCTCTTCGCCGGCCACTACCGGGAGGACCGTTACTGGAGCCCCGCGGTCCTCGAGGAGGCGCAGCAGCGCCTCCACCGGTGGCGCAGCGCGACCTCACTGGCCGGCGCGCCGGACTCCGCAGACGTCATCGCCCGGGTCCGGCAGTACCTCGCCGACGATCTGGACACGCCCAAAGCCATTGCCGCGCTGGATGGTTGGGCCACCGACGCGCTGTCCTACGGCGGCCACGACGCCACCGCCGCGCAGACGGTCGCCACCGCGGTCGACGCCCTGCTGGGAATCGTGCTCTGACCCTCGTGGAGTAGGTTGCCGCCATGGCATCGGTGGCAGGCAAGACGGCATTCATCACAGGCGGGGCCCGGGGCATCGGCGCGGAAGTCGCGCGCCGACTGCACGCCAGAGGCGCGAACCTCGTCCTCACCGATCTCGACGACGGCCCGCTCGCGGAGTTGGCCGAGGAACTCGGTAGCGCGCGTGTGCGCACCGTGATCGCCGACGTGCGCAGCCTGCCGGCGATGGAGGCCGCGGCCGCCCAGGCGATCGAGACGTTCGGCGGCATCGACATCGTGGTGGCCAACGCCGGCATCTCCACGTACGGCTCGGTGCTGCAGGTCGACCCCGAGGCGTTCCGCACGTTGATGGACGTCAACGTGACCGGCGTGTTCCACACGGTGCGCGCGACGCTGCCCGCGGCGTTGGACCGACGCGGCTACGTGCTGATCGTGTCATCGCTCGCGGCCTACGCGGCCGCACCCGGGCTGGCTCCCTACAACGCATCCAAAGCCGCCGTGGAGCACTTCGCCAACGCGCTTCGGCTCGAAGTGGCCCACCGCGGGGTCGACGTCGGATCGGCACACATGTCGTGGATCGACACCCCGCTGGTGCAGGACGTCAAGAAGGACCTGTCGACGTTCCGCGAGATGCTGAGCAAGCTGCCGTACCCGCTGAGCAAGACGACCTCGGTCGAAGCCTGCGGCAAAGCGTTCGTCGCCGGCATCGAGGGGCGCAAACGCCAGGTGAACTGTCCCGGCTGGGTGGGTGCCATCCGGTTGCTCAAGCCGTTGCTGTCCACCCCGCTCGGGGAGCAGCCCGTCCGTCGATTCGTGCCCGATCTGTTGCCGCGGATGGACGCCCAAGTCGCGGCACTCGGCCGGTCGATGGGTGCCCGCACCCACGAGTTGGAAAAGCGGTCGTGACGACGGCAGATCTGGTTCTCTCGGGCGGCGGAGTCAAGGGGATCGCATTGGCCGGCGCAGTGGCGGCCCTGGTCGAGGCGGGATACACACCCCATCGGGTGTCGGGCACCTCAGCCGGAGCGCTGGTGGGCGCCGTCCTCGCCGCAGCCGCCCAGCACGGCGAGCTGAACCCGGCGATGCTCAGCGATCTCGCGATGACCATCGACTACCGGCGCTTCCTGGACCCGGGCCCGATCGAACGCATCCCGGTCCTCGGACCGCTGCGCGGCGTCGTCAGCGGCGACGGCATCTACCGTGGGCAGGCGCTGCATCGCTGGGTGGACGAGCAGCTGGCGCGCTTCGGGGTCAGGACGTTCGCCGATCTGGCGATCGACGATCCGTCTCTGCCTCCAGAACGGCGCTACCGACTGGTGGTCACGGTCGCCGATGTCACCCGCGGCCAGCTGGTGCGCCTGCCGTGGGACTACCGGCGCGTCTACGGCCTCGATCCCGATCAGCAGTCGGTGGCCGATGCGGTGCGCGCCTCGACAGCCATCCCGTTCTTCTACCGTCCCGCAATCCTGACCGGCGCCGACGGGACGGAGTCGACGCTGGTCGACGGCGGGCTGCTGTCGAACTTCCCGATCGACTCGCTCGACCGCACCGACGGTGGGCGGCCGCGCAGGCCGACGTTCGGCGTGACGCTGCTGCCGACGCTCCCCGCCGAGAACGAACAGGTGATCCCTGCGCTTCGGCCGCTGCACCTGTTCGGCGGCCCGACCCTGCTCGAACAGGTGGTCACCACGATCCTGGTCGGGCGCGACCAGGCTTACCTGGATCAGCCGTGGGTCAGCGCGCGAACGATCCGTATCGACACCAGCGACGTCGGGGTCCTGGATTTCGACCTGTCGCAGCCGCAGAAGACCGCCCTCTACGACGACGGCGTTCGGGCCGGGGAGGCCTTCCTGAGCACGTGGAACTGGCAGGAGTACCTGTCCCGCTTCCGCTAGCGGCCGCGCCTGCGCAGGTAGCGCTCGAACTCCGCCGCCAACGCGTCACCGTCGATCTTGCCCAGCGCGTCGTTCATGTCGACCTCGGCGTCGCCGCGCTCCTCGAGGGACTGCACGTACTCGGCGATCTCGTCGTCCTCGGCGGTCATCTCGCTGACCGCCTGCTCCCACTCCTCGGCCTGGGCCGGCAAGTCGGCCAGCGGCACCTCGATGTCGAGGACGTCCTCGACGCGGCGCAGCAACGCCACCGTCGCCTTCGGATTGGGAGGTTGGGACACGTAGTGCGGCACCGCAGCCCAGAACGTCACCGCGGGGATGCCGGCCTGGACGCAGGCGTCCTGGAACACCCCTGCGATACCTGTCGGCCCCTCGTAGCGGGTCTCCTCCAGACCGAACGTCTTCGCCGAATCCGAGGAGTAGGCCGCCCCGGACACCGGCACAGGGCGGGTGTGCGGAGTGTCGGCCAGCAGCGCGCCGAGGATCACGACGGTCTGCACGTTGAGCTTGTCGGCGATCGCCAGCAGTTCCGCGCAGAACGTGCGCCACCGCATGTTCGGTTCCACGCCGTGCATCAGCACGATGTCGCGGTCGGCCCCCGGCGGCCGGCAGTGCGAAATCCGCATCGAGGGCCACACCAACTCGCGGGTCACGCCGTCGACCTGCCGGATCACCGGCCGATTGACCTGATAGTCGTAGTAGGACTCGTCGTCGATCTCGACGATCGTGTCCGCCTCCCAGATCGCGTCGAGATGCTCGACTGCATCGCTGGCCGCGTCACCCGCGTCATTCCAGCCCTCAAAAGCCGCAACGACGATCGTGTCGCGCAGGTCGGGCAGGTCAGGTCGCTTGGGACCGCCGAAATCCGGGTGGGTCACCAATCCAGCCTAAGCCCTCCGGGGGTCAGATGACGGGCATCGACCCGCCCCCCGGTGCGGCACCGGTGGCCTCCGACGAAATAGGCTCGGCAGCACACGGGTTGATCCCCAGCAGGCCACCAGCGACAGGCGTCCTGAAGTCGGTTGTGCAACGACGTAGACTCATGCAGGTCGAGAGGCGTTGCAACGGGTCCCGGTGGTATCCGCCGGTATCCGCCACGCTCGGCAGAGTCAAGGACGCCTTCCGTCATGGAAGGAGTGCACGTGACTGCTGTTACATCGAGCACTACAGCAACTGACTTCACGCCGAACGTCCGCCCGGACTGCACCGAAGAACTGCAGGCCGCGCTGCGCGAACGCATCTTGGTGATCGATGGTGCGATGGGTACGGCGATCCAGCGGGACCGGCCCGACGAGGCGGGGTACCGCGGCGACCGGTTCACCGAGTGGCCGACCGCACTGCAGGGCAACAACGACCTCTTGACGTTGACGCAGCCGCAGATCATCGAGGGCATCCACCGGGAGTACCTCCAGGCGGGCGCCGACATCCTCGAGACCAACACGTTCAACGCGAACGCGGTCTCACTCGCCGACTACGACATGGCCGATTTCAGCTACGAGCTGAACTACGAGGGCGCCGCGCTGGCCCGCAGGGCCGCTGACGAATTCAGTACCCCCGACAAGCCGCGCTACGTCGCCGGCGCGATCGGACCGACGACACGTACCGCGTCGATCTCCCCGGACGTCAACGACCCCGGTGCCCGCAACGTCTCCTACGACCAGCTGGTGGCCGCCTACCTCGAAGCCGCCAACGGCCTGGTCGACGGTGGCAGCGATCTGCTGATCATCGAGACGATCTTCGACTCGCTGAACGCCAAGGCGGCGGTGTTCGCGGTGGAGACGCTGTTCGAGCAGCGGGGCCGCCGCTGGCCGCTGATCATCTCCGGCACCATCACCGATGCCTCCGGCCGCACCCTGTCCGGTCAGGTCACCGAGGCCTTCTGGAACGCGATCCGGCACGCCAGGCCGCTCGCCGTGGGGCTGAATTGCGCGCTGGGCGCCCCCGAGATGAGGCCCTACATCGCCGAGGTCGCGCGCATCGCCGACACGTTCGTCTCCTGCTACCCCAACGCCGGTCTGCCCAATGCGTTCGGCGAGTACGACGAATCGCCCGAGCGGCAGGCCTCCTACATCGCCGAGTTCGCCGAAGCGGGCCTGGTCAACCTCGTCGGCGGATGCTGCGGCACCGCGCCGCCCCACATCGCCGAGATCGCCAAGGTCGTCGACGGCGTGAAACCCAGGGATGTGCCCCGCGTCGACATCGCGACCCGGCTGTCGGGCCTGGAGCCGCTGAACATCACCTCCGATTCGCTGTTCGTCAACATCGGTGAGCGCACCAACATCACCGGGTCGGCCCGGTTCCGCAACCTGATCAAGGCCGAGGACTACGACAGCGCACTGTCGGTGGCGTTGCAGCAGGTCGAGGTCGGTGCGCAGGTCATCGACATCAACATGGACGAAGGCATGATCGACGGCGTCGCCGCGATGGACCGGTTCACCAAGCTCATCGCGGCCGAACCCGACATCAGTCGCGTGCCGGTGATGATCGACTCCTCGAAGTGGGAGGTCATCGAGGCGGGCCTGAAGAACGTGCAGGGCAAGCCGATCGTGAACTCGATCTCGCTCAAAGAGGGCGAGGAGAAGTTCGTCCGCGAGGCGCAGCTGTGCCGCAAGTACGGCGCTGCGGTGGTCGTGATGGCCTTCGACGAGCAGGGCCAGGCCGACAACCTGGAGCGCCGCAAGGAGATCTGCGGGCGGGCCTACCGCATCCTGACCGAAGACGTGGGCTTCCCGGCCGAGGACATCATCTTCGACCCGAACTGCTTCGCACTCGCCACCGGCATCGAGGAGCACGCAACCTACGGCATCGACTTCATCGAGGCGTGCGCCTGGATCAAGGAGAACTTGCCGGGCGTGCACATCTCCGGCGGCATCTCGAACGTGTCGTTCTCGTTCCGCGGCAACAACCCGGTGCGCGAGGCGATCCACGCGGTGTTCCTGTTCCACGCCATCAAGGCCGGCCTGGACATGGGCATCGTCAACGCGGGCGCACTGGTGCCCTACGACTCGATCGACCCGGAGCTGCGGGACCGCATCGAAGACGTCGTGCTGAACCGACGTGAGGACGCTGCCGAACGGCTGCTGGAGATCGCCGAACGGTTCAACAAGACCGACAAGACCGAGGAAGTCGGCGCTGCCGAGTGGCGCTCGCTGCCGGTGCGCGAACGCATCACCCACGCCCTGGTGAAGGGCATCGACGCCCATGTCGACGACGACACCGAGGAACTGCGCGCCGAGATCGAGGCGGCCGGCGGGCGACCGATCGAGGTCATCGAGGGTCCGCTGATGGACGGCATGAACGTCGTCGGTGACCTGTTCGGGTCCGGCAAGATGTTCCTGCCCCAGGTGGTGAAGTCGGCGCGCGTGATGAAGAAGGCCGTGGCGTATCTGCTGCCGTTCATCGAGGCGGAAAAGGCTGCGCCCGTCGAAGGTGAGGCAGTCAAGAAGGACACCAACGGCACGATCATCATGGCGACGGTCAAGGGCGACGTCCACGACATCGGCAAGAACATCGTCGGCGTCGTGCTGCAGTGCAACAACTACGAGGTCATCGACCTCGGCGTGATGGTGCCCGCACAGAAAATCCTCGACGCGGCCAAGGAACACAACGCGGACATCATCGGGCTCTCGGGTCTGATCACGCCGTCGCTCGACGAGATGGTGAACTTCGCGGTCGAGATGGAACGCGAGGGTCTCGAGATCCCGCTGCTGATCGGCGGGGCGACGACGTCGCGCGCCCACACGGCCGTCAAGGTCGCGCCGCGGCGCAGCGGACCGGTGGTGTGGGTCAAGGACGCGTCGCGTTCGGTGCCCGTCGCCGCGGCCCTGCTGGACGACCGCCAGCGGCCGGCGCTGCTCGAGGCCACCGCGAAGGACTACGCGTCGCTGCGCGAGCGGCACGCTCAGAAGAACGAGCGGCCGATGCTGACGCTGGAGAAGGCGCGCGCCAACCGGACACCGATCGACTGGGACGGCTACACGCCGCCGGTGCCGGCTCAGGGTCTCGGAGTGCGGGAGTTCCTGGATTACGACCTGGCGGAGCTGCGCGAGTACATCGATTGGCAGCCGTTCTTCAACGCCTGGGAGATGAAGGGTCGGTTCCCCGACATCCTGAACAACCCGGCCTCGGGTGAGGCGGCCCGCAAGCTGTACGAGGACGCCCAGGAGATGCTCGACATCGCGATCAAGGAGAAGTGGCTGACCGCCAACGGGGTCATCGGCTTCTTCCCCGCCAACGCCGTCGGTGACGACATCGAGGTCTACACCGACGAGAGTCGCACCGAGGTGCTGACCTCGCTGCGCAACCTGCGCCAACAGGGCGAGCACCGCGACGGGATCCCCAACCGCAGCCTCGGCGACTTCATCGCGCCGAAGGACACCGGGTTGGCCGACCATGTCGGTGCCTTCGCCGTGACGGCGGGGCTGGGCAGCGGCGACAAGATCGCGGAGTTCAAGAAAGCCAACGACGACTACAGCGCGATCCTGCTGGAGTCGCTGGCCGACCGGCTGGCCGAGGCGTTCGCCGAGCGCATGCATCAGCGGGTGCGGCGGGAGTTCTGGGGCTACCAGCCCGACGAACAGCTCGCCAACGAGGAGCTGATCGGGGAGAAGTACGTCGGAATCCGTCCTGCGCCAGGCTATCCCGCCTGCCCGGAGCACACAGAGAAGGTGACGCTGTTCGATCTGCTCGACGTCACCGAGCGCACGGGCATCGAGTTGACCGAGTCGATGGCGATGTGGCCCGGAGCGGCGGTCAGCGGCTGGTACTTCTCCCATCCGCAGTCGCAGTACTTCGTGATCGGGAGACTGGCCCAGGACCAGGTCGCCGACTATGCCCGGCGCAAGGGCTGGACGCTGGCCGAGGCCGAGCGGTGGCTCGCACCGAATCTGGGCTACAACCCGGAGGACTGACCAGGTGGCGAAGGAGTTCGCGCGACTCGACGAGTCGCTGCGGGAGTTCATCGCCGCCCAGGCGATGTTCTTCGTGGCGACGGCGCCGTCGTCGGGAGGTCGGATCAACCTGTCGCCCAAAGGGTATCGGGACACCTTCGCGATCCTCGACGAGCACACGGTCGCCTATCTCGACCTGTTCGGCAGCGGCGCGGAGACGATCGCACACCTGCGCGACAACGGCCGGATCACCGTCATGTTCTGCTCGTTCAGCCGCCAGTCGCGCATCCTGCGGCTGTACGGAACAGGGCGGGTCGTCCGGCCGGATGACGCCGAGTTCGCGCGCGTGGCATCGTGTTTCGACGGGGAGCATCCGGGAGTCCGGGCGGCTATCGTGGTCGACGTCGAGCGCATCGCCGACGCCTGTGGGTTCGCGGTGCCGTACTACGACCTCGTCGACGAGCGGCCGGTGCTCGACGACTACCACGCCACGGTGAGCGAGGAGAAGTTCGCCCGGCGCATCGCCGGAGACAACGGGCGCAGCATCGACGGACTCCCAGCCCTGGAACCCGACCACCCGCTGCCGCGTCAGCCGTCGTAGAAGACGACGTTGTCGGCGACGGCGTTGCGGGGGATGTCGAGGAAATTCGCCGCGAACGTCGGATCGGCGTAGCCGACGCATATGCCGCACAGCACGGTCAGGTCGTCGGGGATGTCGAGGACCTCTCGGGCGACGTCGGGATAGAGCGCGGTGGACACCTGCAGACAGGAGTCGAGTCCGCGGTCGGTGAGAGCCAGCAGCAGAGTCTGGAGGAACATGCCGACGCCGAGAGCGTCGGGCAGCCCCAGATCGCGGTGCATGCAGACGATCCCTGCGACCGGTGCGCGGAAGAAGTCCCAGTTGCGCAACTGGGCGTTCCAGCGCCCCTCGGCGTCGTCTCGCGCGACGCCCATCGCGCCGTAAATCAGGGCACCCAGCTGGCGCCGCAGGTGGCTGTGCGATTCCGGGATGCCCAATGACGGCGGCGGGGTCTGCCGCACCGCGGCCGTGAGCGCGGCAGCAAGGCGGTCGCGCCGGGCGCCGGTGGCCAGGAACAGCCGCCAGGGCTGGACGTTGGAGTTCGACGGTGCACGCATCGCAAGGGTCAGCGCTTCGTTGAGCAATTCCTGCGGAACGGGCTTGCCCGGCAGGAACATCCGTGTGGAGTGCCGACGTCTGATGATCTGGTCGAGGTCTGACACGGTGCCTCCTGGCCGGCGGCCGATACGCGGGGATCTTTACGGGGTTGCGGGTTCAGCATTGTCGACCGGCGCGACCATGTCGACACCCGGCCGGCCGAGCATGGTCACCAGGACGCGCATCGGACGGAGCCTGGCACACCCGTGGTCTGCGCGCGCTATCGCCGCGGCAATGTGATCGTCGCCTCGGTGCGGGTCGCAGATTGGCTCGCGGCGGCGCACCCGTGACACAATTGCCGGGTGCAAGCGGTGCTGTGGGATATGGACGGCACGCTCGTCGACTCCGAAAAGCTGTGGGACGTCTCGCTGTCTGCCCTCTACGAATCGTTCGGCGGCGAGATGAGTCGCACGACCCGGACCGCGCTCGTCGGGGCCTCGGCGGAGGAGACGATGGTCACCGTGTACGCGGAGTTGGGCCTCGATCCCGATCCGGCCGCGATGGCTGATTCGATCCGGTGGCTGCACACCTACACCGGAGAGCTGTTCGACCGAGGCCTGCCGTGGTGTGACGGCGCCCGCGAGATGCTCGATTCGCTTGCCGCAGAAGGCGTTCCGATGGCTCTCGTCACGAACACCCAGCGTGCGCTGACCGAGCGGGCGCTGAACAGCATTGGTAGACACTATTTTTCGGTGACGGTCTGCGCCGACGAGGTGGCCAGCGGCAAACCGGAACCCGACCCGTACCTGCGTGCGGCGGAGCTGCTCGAGCTGCGGCCTGCCGAATGCCTGGCAGTGGAGGATTCGGTCACCGGGGCGGCAGCGGCGGAGAAGGCCGGCTGCGCAGTGTTGGTGGTTCCCAACGACGTGCCCGTCCCCGGCGGTATTCGGCGCCGGCACGCTGATTCGCTCACCGGTCTCGGTGCCGCCGACCTGCGGCGCATCTTCGTCGAGATCGATCGCGAGCTGCGCAGCGCATAAACCCCCGCACTTGTGGGAATGCACCCGACCGTCGGTCACGAGTGATTGAATGTGACGGGTATCACGCAACGGTGCGGAAGGGTGTCTGATGGCCGGTCACGGTGGTCCAGTCGGGGAAGGCCCCGAGATCTTCGCCAAGGACGAGGACTTCTCCTCGGGCAAAACCGCGATCCGCATCGCGTCGGTCGCGGCGCTCGGCGGGTTGTTGTTCGGCTACGACAGCGCGGTGATCAACGGGGCGGTCGACTCCATTCAGGAAGACTTCGGTATCGGCAACGCCGAGCTGGGCTTTGCGGTGGCCTCGGCACTGCTCGGCGCCGCCGCCGGCGCGATGACGGCGGGTCGCATCGCCGACAAGATCGGCCGCATCGCGGTCATGAAGATCGCCGCGGTGCTGTTCCTCATCAGCGCCTTCGGCACCGGTTTCGCGCACGAGGTGTGGACGGTGGTGCTGTTCCGAGTCGTCGGCGGCATCGGCGTGGGTGTCGCCTCGGTGATCGCGCCGGCCTACATCGCAGAGACGTCCCCGCCCGGAATCCGCGGACGGCTCGGCTCGCTGCAACAGCTGGCCATCGTGTCGGGCATCTTCGCCTCGTTCGCGATCAACTATCTGCTGCAATGGCTCGCCGGCGGTCCCAACGAGCCGCTGTGGCTGGGCCTCGATGCCTGGCGGTGGATGTTCCTGGCGATGGCGGTGCCCGCGGTGCTCTACGGCGCGCTAGCCTTCACCATCCCCGAATCGCCGCGCTATCTGGTTGCCAGCCACAAGATTCCCGAAGCGCGCCGCGTCCTGACGATGCTGCTCGGGCAGAAGAACCTCGAGATCACGATCAGCCGCATCCAGGAAACGCTGGAGCGCGAGGACAAGCCGTCCTGGCGCGATATGAAGAAGCCGACCGGTGGGATCTACGGCATCGTCTGGGTGGGCCTGGGCCTGTCGATCTTCCAGCAATTCGTCGGTATCAACGTGATCTTCTACTACAGCAACGTGCTGTGGCAGGCCGTCGGCTTCAGCGCTGACGACTCCGCGACCTTCACCGTGATCACGTCGGTCATCAATGTGCTGACCACGCTGATCGCCATCGCGCTGATCGACAAGATCGGCCGCAAGCCGTTGCTGCTGATCGGGTCGACGGGCATGGCGGTCACGCTGATCACGATGGCGGTGATCTTCGGCCAGGCGACGCTCAACCCCGACGGGACTCCCAGCCTGCCCGGCGCGTCCGGGACGATCGCTCTGATCGCGGCCAACCTCTTCGTCGTCGCGTTCGGCATGTCCTGGGGCCCGGTGGTGTGGGTGCTGCTCGGCGAGATGTTCCCCAACCGCATCCGCGCCGCCGCGCTCGGCCTCGCGGCCGCAGGGCAGTGGGCGGCCAACTGGCTGATCACCGTCACCTTCCCCGGCCTGCGCGAGCACCTCGGCCTGGCATACGGCTTCTACGGCCTGTGCGCAGTATTGTCGGGGCTGTTCGTGTGGCGCTGGGTGATGGAGACCAAGGGCGTGTCGCTGGAAGACATGCACGGCGAGATCCTGCACCAGGACAAGACCGCCGCCGGCTAGGGCTCTCCAGCCGCGTTCGCCACCGACCGATCGCGGCTCTTCCTGCCCGGCGTGACAGAATCGGCCAACGTGAAGACCTTCGACGCCCTGTTCGCCGAGTTGAGCGAGCGGGCCCACACGCGGCCCGCAGGTAGCGGCACCGTCGCCGCGCTGGACACCGGGGTACACGGCATCGGCAAGAAGATCCTCGAGGAAGCCGGTGAGGTGTGGCTGGCCGCCGAGCACGAGAGTGACGACGCGCTGGCCGAAGAGATCAGCCAGCTCCTCTACTGGACGCAGGTCCTGATGCTCTCGCGCGGTCTCACCCTCGACGACGTGTACGGGAAGCTCTGACCGTGGCCCCCACCCTGCGCGTCGCCGTCCCCAACAAGGGCGCCCTCAGCGAATCGGCGTCGGAGATCCTGTCCGAAGCCGGCTATCGCCGCCGGACGGACCCCAAGGACCTCACGGTCGTCGACCCGGCCAACAACGTCGAGTTCTTCTTCCTGCGGCCCAAGGACATCGCGATCTACGTGGGTTCGGGGCAGCTCGACCTCGGCATCACCGGCCGTGATCTTGCGGCCGACGCCGACGCCCCTGTGAGGGAGCGGCTTGCGCTCGGCTTCGGCGCCTCCACCTTCCGCTACGCCGCCCCCGCCGGCCGCGACTGGCAGATCTCGGACCTGACGGGCAAACGCATCGCGACCGCCTACCCGAACCTGGTCCGAAAAGATCTGGCCGACAAGGGAATCGAAGCCACCGTCATCAGGCTCGACGGAGCCGTGGAGATCTCCATCCAGCTCGGGGTGGCCGACGTCATCGCCGACATCGTCGGATCGGGACGCACCCTCGGGCTGCACAACCTGGTGGCTTTCGGCGAATCCCTCTGCGATTCCGAGGCGATCCTGATCGAGCGCGCCGATTCCGCGCCGAATCCCGCGCGTGACCAGCTGGCCGCGCGGGTCCAGGGCGTGGTGTTCGGTCAGCAGTACCTGATGCTCGACTACGACTGTCCCCGTACGGTTCTCGATCGAGCGACAGAGGTGACGCCAGGTCTGGAATCGCCGACCATCGCGCCGCTGGCCGATCCCGCGTGGGTCGCCGTCCGGGCGCTGGTGCCGCGCCGCGACGTCAACGCGATCATGGACGAACTCGCCGCCATCGGCGCCAAAGCGATCCTGGCATCGGACATCCGGTTCTGTCGCTTCTAGCGTGTTAGCGTCGCGGTGTCCAACGACGGAGGTCGCAGATGACGCAGGTCCTTGTTCTCGTGTTCGCGCTCTTGATCGGGGTGATCGCTGGCCTGCGTGCCATGACCGCCCCGGCCGTCGTCGCCTGGGGTGCACTCCTCGGCTGGATCGGCGTCGACGGCAAATGGTCGGAGTGGGTGGCACACCCCATCACCGTCGCCGTGCTGACGATCCTGCTGGTCGTCGAACTCGTGACCGATCAGCTGCCGAAGACGCCGAGCCGAAAAGTGCCGCCCCAGTTCATCGCCCGCCTGATCACCGGCGGCTTCGCCGGCGCAGTCATCGGCAGCGCGTCCTTCCACACCTTCATCGGGACCGGGGCCGGCATGATCGGGGCCGTCCTCGGCACGTTGGCCGGGGCCGAGCTCCGCAGCCGCGTCGCCGCGGCACGCGGCGGCAATGACCGCCCCGGCGCGTTCGGCGAAGACGCACTCGCCGTCATCGGTGGTGTCGTGGTCGTCTTCCTCGTGAGCCTGAGCTAGCTCCATGACACAGAAATTCGACGCGATCATCGTCGGTGCGGGACAGGCAGGTCCACCGCTGGCCGGCCGACTCACCGCGGCGGGGCAGAAGGTCGCCGTCATCGAACGCAAACACGTCGGCGGAACCTGCGTCAACACCGGCTGCATTCCCACCAAGACGCTCGTCGCCAGCGCCCATGCCGCCCACATCGCCCGACGCAGCGCCGACTTCGGCATCGGGACCGGGGACGTCACCGTCGACATGGCCGCGGTCAAGGCGCGCAAGGACCGCATCAGCATCGGCGACCGGGAAGGCCTCGAATCGTGGCTGGACGGCATGGACGGCGCCACGCTGATCCGCGGCCACGCGCGCTTCGAGGACCCGCACACCCTGCGCGTCGACGACCAGGTGCTCCAAGCCGACCGCATCTTCCTCAACGTCGGCGGCCGTGCCGTCGCCCCGGACATGCCAGGGCTCGCCGACGTCGACTACCTGACCAATGTCGGCATCCTCGAACTCGACGTGGTGCCCGAGCATTTGGTGATCATCGGCGGCAGCTACATCGCACTGGAGTTCGCCCAGATGTACCGGCGTTTCGGCGCCGAGGTGACCGTCGTCGAGAAGGGCCCCCGGCTGACCTCCCGGGAGGACGAGGACGTCTCCGCGGCCATCCGAGAGATCCTCGAAGGCGAAGGCATCCAGATCGTCACCGGGGCCGAGGGCATTTCATTTGCCAAGCAGGAGAACGCATTCACGGTCACACCGCACGCCGGCGCTGATCCGATCGCCGGATCGCACCTGCTCGTCGCAGTCGGGCGACAACCCAACACCGACGATCTCGGACTGGACGCCGCCGGTGTCGAGACCGACAAGCACGGCTACATCACCGTCGATGACCAGCTGCGCACCAATGTCGCCCACATCTGGGCGATGGGGGACTGCAACGGCCGCGGCGCGTTCACCCACACGTCATACAACGACTTCGAGATCGTGGCCGCCAACCTTCTCGACGACGATCCGCGCCGGGTCAGCGACAGGGTGATGACCTACGCGCTCTACATCGACCCGCCGCTCGGTCGCGCCGGCATGACCGTCGACGAGGTGCGCCGTTCGGGACGGAAGGCACTGGTGGGCAAGCGGCCCATGACGCGGGTCGGGCGAGCGGTGGAGAAGGGCGAGACGCAGGGCTTCATGAAGGTCGTCGTCGACGCGGAGACCGAACAGATTCTCGGCGCCGCGATTCTCGGCGTCGGAGGCGACGAGGTGATCCAGGACATCCTCGACGTGATGACCGCGAAGCTGCCCTACACCGCGATCTCACGCACCATGCACATCCACCCGACGGTCAGTGAGTTGGTACCGACGATGCTGCAGGAGCTGACCCCGCTGGACTGAGCGCCGCCCCTTGACTGTGGCATGAGTCACAGTAATATGACCAGTGGTCATATCAAGCCTGGGAGGCGCGATGCCCACGGTCACCTGGTCCCGTCTCGGCGGTGAACGCCGGGCTGCGGTGGTGGCCGCGGCCGAGGCCGAGTTCGCCGCCCACGGCTTCTCCGGAGGCAGCCTCAACGTCATCGCCCGGCGCGCGGGGGTCGCTAAAGGCAGCCTCTTCCAGTACTTCGCCGACAAGCGCGACCTGTACGCACACATCACCGACGTCGGCAGTCAGCGGGTGCGGACGTACATGGAAGACCAGATTCGCGACCTCGACCCGACCCGACCGTTCTTCGACTTCCTCACCGACCTGCTCGACGTCTGGGTGGCCTACTTCGCCGAGCATCCCCGGGAGCGGGCCCTGCACGCCGCGGCGAGCTTCGAGGTCGACACCGATGCCCGGGTCAGCATCCGCGCGGTCGTCCACCGCCATTACCTGGAGGTGCTGCGACCACTCGTGAACGGCGCGCGTGAGCGCGGCGACGTGCGTCCCGACGCCGACCTCGACGCGCTGTTGTCGCTGCTGCTCATGCTGTTGCCCCACCTCGCGCTCGCGCCCTATGTGCGCGGCATGGATCCGTTGCTCGGTCTCGACGAACTGTCGCCGGACCAACCGGCCTTCGTCGTCCGCCGATACGTCGCGGTGCTCGCCTCCGCTTTTGGATCCCACGGATCCCACACTCGTCAGACCTTGCCCATCGCATCGCATGAAGGAGAACACCCCTATGTCCCACACCCCTAGGACACGTTCGGATTCGCTCGCCGCGGGCGGCCTCAACTGGGACAGCTTGCCACTCAAGCTCTTTGCCGGTGGTAACGCGAAATTCTGGAATCCCGCCGACATCGACTTCTCCCGCGACCGAGCCGACTGGGAGGCGCTGACCGATCTGGAACGCGAGTGGGCCACCCGGCTGTGCGCGCAGTTCATCGCCGGCGAGGAGGCCGTCACCCAGGACATCCAGCCGTTCATGGCCGCGATGCGGGCAGAGGGCCGCCTCGGTGACGAGATGTATCTGACGCAGTTCGCGTTCGAGGAGGCCAAGCACACGCAGGTGTTCCGGCTCTGGCTCGACGCCGTCGGGGTCACCGACGACATGCAGGTCTTCCTCGACGACCTGCCCACCTACCGCACGATCTTCTACGAAGAGTTGCCGGCCTCACTCGATGCGTTGGTCTCCGACCCGTCGCCGGCCGCCCAAGTGCGAGCGTCGGTGACGTACAACCACGTCATCGAAGGCATGATGGCGTTGACGGGATACTATGCGTGGCACCGCATTTGCGTCGACAACAACATCCTTCCCGGGATGCAGGAACTGGTCCGCAGGATCGGCGACGACGAACGGCGACACATGGCGTGGGGCACATTCACCTGCCGGCGCCACGTCGCCGCCGACGACAGCAACTGGGCGGTGTTCGAGAGCCGCATGAACGAGCTCATCCCGTTGGCGCTCAAGAACACCGACGACGCCTACGACCTCTACGACGAGATCCCATTCGGCCTGGAGAAAGACGAGTTCCAGGCCTACGCCGCCGACAAGGGGATGCGCCGATTCGGCACGATCAGCAGCGCGCGAGGTCGACCGCTGGCCGAGATCGATGTCGACTACTCGCCGCTGCACCTCGAGGACACCTTCGCCGACGAGGACCGCAAGGCGCTGGCTACTTCTGCCTAGAGTTCGTCGGAAAAGTCCGCGGTGAGCCAGCGGTCGGGGCGGACCAGGAAGATCACGCTGTGGCCGCCCTCCATGGATGCCACGAACGCGCGTCCGCCCTCCTCGCCGAGGTAGCGGATCGCGATGGTCTCCTGGATGTCCCGGGGCGACGGGTCCAGTGTGTCGACCACGGTGCCCTCGACGGTGACGTATTGGTACGGCGGCTCCTCGCGCTGGACCACCAGGGTGATCGCCCCAGCCTCGCGGATCAGTCGCGCTTTGCGCGACGACGCACTGGTGTTGATGCGGATGAGACCGTCGACGTAGTCGTACCAGATCGGAACGCTGGCCGGCGGCCTGCCGTCCGAGGCCGCCACCGCCAGCACACCCACGTGCAGATCAGTGAGGAACTTCTGCCGTTCGTCGTCCGAGAAAGCCTTCATGGTGAGGCGCAACAGTGCCGCAGATCACTGTTATTCCCGCGGCAGCTGCCTCACGCCTGGCGCTGCACGAACAGCGTCTGGGCGCAGGTGCCGACGAACCCGCTGCGGTCGAAGACCTCGGCGGTGGTGACCCCGATGCCGTCAGGGCCGATCGACGCCCGCGCGCGCAGCCCGAAGTCCTGGCCAACGGGGAGCCGATGCAGGTGCACAACGGTGTCGGTGTTCATGAAAACGAATTGCGTGGGATCGAGAACCGCGCCCGTACCGTTCGCCGAATCGACGACCATCGCCAGACGTTGCAACGCCGTCGTCGGCTCCGAATCCACGAGCGGCACAAGGGGAGTGAGCCACGCCTCGAACGCTGCGCCCGGCGCGGTGGCCTGCCTGCGCCAGCTCACCGTCTCCAGGTACCCGGCGGCGCCGTCCCAAGCGTGCGTCAGGCCGGCCGTCTCGCCCTCGGGCATCGGGGGGTAGCGGTCGATGGCGGCATCGGCGGTGTCGCTGGTCGCCAACAGCCAGGCCGTCACCCTCGCGACTGCCCGCGTGGTGCCGTCCGGGCGGTCGACTACCATCTCGGCGACCATCAGCGCGATCCGCGTACCGGGCCGGTCCACCCACGCGCGCACCTTCACCTGCTCCACCGGGATCGCGCCGAGGATGTCCAGGGTCAGGCGCCCGACGCGCATGCCGGTGCCTTCGGCGAGGCGCTCGATCGCTCTGGTCAGCAGAGCCAGCGGCGGCGAGCCGTGCTGGATCTGCGGATCCCAGTTGCTGCGGGTGCCGTCGGTGGACTCGAACACCGCGAACTCGCCGTCGACGCCCCGGGAGCGGAACAGGCAGTCGATCACGCCGCGGTCCCCGGCGCGCGCAACACCGCATCGGGATCGCCGTCATCGGGAGGGCCGGCGGGGATCTGCGGCCAGCCCGGGTAGGGGGGCGGGGTGCCGCCGAACGCCGGGCAGAACGACTGGTAGGCGCACCAGCCGCACAGTCGCGACGGGTTGGGCCGAAAATCGCCTGTGGCGCCGGCAGATTGGATGGCAGTCCAGATGGCCATCAGCGTCTTCTCGAACCTCAGGAGCTCGTCGAGTTCGGGGCTGTAGTCGAGGACCTGGCCGTCGGCGAGATAGATCAGCCGCAACCGCGTCGGCTGCACGCCACGAGAACGCAGCAGCGCCACGGCGTAGAACTTCATCTGGAACATCGCCTTGAACTCGGCCAGCGCGCGAGCCGCGGGCGGCGCCTTGCCGGTCTTGTAGTCGACGACCCGCACCTCGCCGGTGGGCGCGACGTCGATGCGGTCGATGAATCCGCGCAGCAGCGTGCCGTCGGCCAGCTCGACCTCGACGCGCTGTTCACATGCCTGCGGATCGAAGCGCGTCGGGTCCTCCAACCGGTAGTAGCCCGCCAACAGAGACCTGGCCTCCTCGAGCAGGACGGCGCGCATCTCGGGGCCGATGTCGTCGGCCAGTGCCGGCTTCTCGGCGAGCACGCGCTCCCACGCCGGGGACGCCAGCTCCAGTGCCGCCTCCGGTACCCGCTCGGCGGCCGGCAGGAGGTAGAGCTGCTCCAGTGCGGCGTGCACCACCGATCCGCGCACCTGCGCTGTCGACGACGGCTCGGGCAGACGATCGATCGCGCGGAACCGGTACAGCAGCGGGCACTGCTTGAAATCGCTGGCCCGCGACGGGGACAGCGCCGGCCGGCGCATCTCCCGATCGGGCTGCTCGTTCACGAATCCCACCCTAGAACCGGCCGCCGACAGATCGGGGTAACCCGGCCGTAGTCGGCGACGCCGGTGCTGGCAGGCTGGTCAGCTGTGCGCAGAACCGGTCCGTTCGACGTGGGTGACCGCGTGCAGCTCACCGACGCCAAGGGCAGGCGCTACACGATGCTGCTCAAGCCGGGCGGGGAGTTCCACACCCATCGCGGCATCATCTCGCTCGACCAGGTGATCGGACTGCCCGAGGGCAGCGTCGTGCGCTCCACCAACGGCGACCAGTTCCTGGTGTTGCGTCCGCTGCTCGTCGACTACGTCATGTCGATGCCGCGCGGCGCGCAGGTGGTGTATCCGAAAGACGCCGCGCAGATCGTGCACGAGGGCGACATCTTCCCCGGCGCCCGGGTGCTCGAGGCGGGCGCGGGTTCGGGTGCGCTGACGTGCTCGCTGTTGCGCGCCGTAGGACCCGAGGGCCGCGTCACGTCCTACGAACTGCGCGAGGATCACGCCGAGCACGCGCTGCGCAACGTGACGACGTTTTTCGGTGCGGCCCCGGACAATTGGGAGCTGGTCACCGCCGACCTGGTCGACTACGCCGGACCGGAGGTCGACCGGGTGGTGCTGGACATGCTGGCGCCGTGGGAGGTGCTCGGCCGCGTCGGCGAGGTGCTCGTCGCGGGCGGTGTGCTGATGATCTACGTCGCCACCGTCACGCAGCTGTCCAAGACGGTCGAGGCGCTGCGCGAGCAGCAATGCTGGACCGAACCGCGCGCCTGGGAGAGCATGCAGCGCGGCTGGCACGTCGTGGGTCTTGCCGTGCGGCCCGAACACACGATGCGCGGCCACACCGCGTTCCTCATCAGCGCGCGCAAACTCGCGCCCGGCGCGATCGCGCCGATTCCGTTGCGCAAGAAGCGTCCGACGGTCTAGCTCTCACTCGTCGTCACTGCGCCGCAGGCTCCGCCGGACCGAGAGCAACTCGACCTCCGGACGTGCCGCGACCAGACGTTCGGCGGCATCGAGCACCGTGACCACATGGGCTCGGTCGCCGCCGACGAGCGCGATCCCGACGGCCGCCCGGCGGTGGAGATCCTGGTCTCCCGTCTCTGCGGCCGACACCGAGAAACGGCGGGCCAACTCGGCGACCAGCGGCCGCACCACCGAACGCTTCTGCTTCAACGAATGCACGTCGCCGAGGAGCAGGTCGAACTCCAGCCAGCCGATCCACATGCTCACCGAGGCGGCGGGGGTGGCGGTGAAGGAGGGGGTGGCGGCGGTGCGGAGGGAGGGGGAGCGGCAGGTGCATCCAGGGCCAGCAGTTGATCGGCGGTCTGACGCGTCAGCTGCCACGAGCCGGCCTCGGGCGCGAACTGCATCGGGTAGGTGAACTGTGAGCCCGGCGGGGTGGCCAGCGTGATCGTCACGGTCGCGACGACGTCACCGGTACCGTTCTGCGTCCAGCCGAGGTCGCGCGCCTCGAACGTCAGCGGCAGAGCGCCGTTGTCGCGCAGCGCGGCGGCGAAGCGATCCAGGCCGGCGGCCTCGCCCGGGGTGCCGTTTTCGATCAGCGAGATCTTGGCATCGCCGGGGACGGCGGGATCGGACAGCCGGGCCAGGACGTCGGTCAGGGCGGACGGTTGGGGCAGCGGCGGGCCACCCGGTGCGGGTGGGGCGGGGGCAGGAATGCCCGCCGTCGGCGTGGGCGAGGTCTCGACGGAGGTCGCCGCCGGAGGTGCCGGCGCCGGGGCACACCCACCCAACGCGAACGCCGCCACAATGGTGGCGGCGCCGCGGTGAAGAGGGTGACGCACCGGCGTCATCGATCGGTAAGGATCAACGTTTTCCAGCTGATCGAAGAGATCAGCCGAGCATCCCGGACAGCGTCCAGAGCGAGGACTGCGAGAGCTGCCAGCCCGTCGGGCTGGGACCTTGAACGAAGCTCAGCGGCATCGACCGGGACTGTCCGCTCGGTAGCGTGGCGGTGACATTGGCTGTGGCGACATTGCCGTTCAGGTCGACGTCGGCGACGGTCGCGGTCAGCGGGAAGTAGCCTTTTTGCACCGCGCTGTTGTACTTGACAGCGACACCTGCACCGGTGAACTTGCCCAGACCCTGCACGTAGGCCTGCTTTCCGTCGAACGAGCCACCCGAGCCGAGGGCATTGACGGTCTGGGTCAGCGGACCGGCCAGATCCGGCGCCGGCGCGAGCGGCGCATTGACCACGACCGGGTTGGCGGAGGCCACGCCCGCACCGACTGCAATCGAGGTCACACCCACGGCCGCGGCACCCGCGAGTGCGGCTGCTGCGGTCCCAGCGGTCACGCTGGTAAAGAGGGATTTGAGGGTCACGACGGTCCTTCCGTTCGGACGAACTGATGTACAGAGGCTAACAGTGTTGCTGGTGTGTCGAATTCCTAGAGCACACACAATGGCTGAATCGCCGGTAGCGTTGAAGTTGTTACCGCACCAACTCCCGGTGTGGGAAAGGAGCTCAGAATGAGTGAGACCGAGCATTCCGGAACATCCCCCGAGAGAAGGCTGTCCCCTGAGGACGCTGCCGAGTTGGAGCAGCTCCGTCGGGAAGCCGCAATCCTGCGCGAACAGCTAGACGGTGCGGTGGGCCCGCAGAGCAGCGCGCGGGCCGCGCGCGACGTCCATCAACTGGAGGCGCGGATCGATTCACTGGCGGCCCGCAACGCCAAGCTGATGGACACCCTCAAAGAGGCCCGCCAGCAGTTGCTGGCGCTGCGTGAGGAGGTCGACCGGCTCGGTCAGCCGCCCAGCGGCTACGGCGTTCTGCTGGGGGTCCAGGACGACGACACCGTCGACGTCTTCACCTCCGGTCGCAAGATGCGGCTGACGTGCTCCCCGAACATCGACACCAAGGTGCTCAAGAAGGGCCAGACCGTTCGCCTGAACGAGGCGCTGACGGTGGTCGAGGCGGGCCACTACGAATCGGTCGGCGAGATCAGCACGCTGCGCGAGATCCTGTCCGACGGGCACCGCGCCCTGGTCGTCGGCCACGCCGACGAGGAGCGCATCGTGTGGCTGGCCGAGCCGCTCGTGGCTGCCGAGCACCTGCCCGACGTCGAGGACCCGAGCCTCGGCGACGATCAGCCGCGCCGGCTCCGTCCCGGTGATTCTCTGCTGGTCGACACCAAGGCCGGCTACGCGTTCGAGCGCATTCCCAAGGCCGAGGTCGAGGACCTGGTGCTCGAAGAGGTGCCGGACGTCAGCTATCACGACATCGGCGGCCTGACGCGGCAGATCGAGCAGATCCGTGACGCCGTCGAGTTGCCGTTCCTGCACAAGGACCTGTACCGGGAGTACTCGCTGCGACCGCCCAAGGGTGTGCTGCTCTACGGTCCCCCCGGCTGCGGTAAGACGCTCATCGCGAAGGCGGTGGCCAACTCGCTGGCCAAGAAGATGGCCGAGGTGCGTGGCGACGACGCCCGGGAGGCGAAGTCGTACTTCCTCAACATCAAGGGTCCCGAGCTGCTGAACAAGTTCGTCGGCGAGACCGAGCGACACATCCGCTTGATCTTCCAGCGCGCGAGGGAGAAGGCGTCCGAGGGGACGCCGGTGATCGTGTTCTTCGACGAGATGGACTCGATCTTCCGCACCCGAGGCACGGGCGTGAGCTCCGACGTGGAGACCACCGTAGTGCCGCAGCTGCTCAGCGAGATCGACGGTGTCGAGGGCCTGGAGAACGTCATCGTGATCGGCGCCTCCAACCGTGAGGACATGATCGACCCGGCGATCCTGCGGCCCGGCCGCCTGGACGTCAAGATCAAGATCGAGCGGCCCGACGCCGAGGCGGCCCAGGACATCTTCAGCAAGTACCTCACCGAGCAGCTGCCGATCCACGCCGACGATCTCTCCGAGTTCAACGGCGATCGCCGGCTGACCATCAAGGCGATGATCGAGAAGGTCGTCGAGCGGATGTACGCCGAGATCGACGACAACCGGTTCCTGGAGGTCACCTACGCCAACGGTGACAAGGAAGTCATGTACTTCAAGGACTTCAACTCCGGCGCCATGATCCAGAACGTCGTCGACCGGGCGAAGAAGAACGCGATCAAGTCCGTGTTGGAGACCGGTCAGCCGGGTCTGCGTATCCAGCACCTGCTCGACTCGATCGTCGACGAGTTCGCCGAGAACGAGGACCTGCCGAACACCACGAATCCCGATGACTGGGCCCGTATCTCGGGCAAGAAGGGCGAGCGGATCGTCTACATCCGCACGTTGGTCACCGGGAAGTCGTCGAGTGCCAGTCGGGCCATCGACACCGAGAGCAACCTGGGGCAGTACCTCTAGCTCAGCAGCGAGTAGCTGTTGGTCAGGCCGTCCTGGAGCACCTGGGCGGCCTGACTGCTGGTGTCGACACGCAGTTCGGTCTCGAGGGTGCGGGTGCGGTAGACCCAGCCCTCGGGAAGCGTCAGTCGGTCGGACAGATCCGGCAGGTCGTCGTAGCCCAGCGCGGGGTCGACGATCTGGCTCCACGTCTGCATCACCCAGTTCCCACCGTCGGTGTCGACGAGCTCGAACACCGGGGCGCCGGCGTCGAACACGAACACCGCGTTACGCGCCACCGTGTTCGGTACGTACGGTGCGGGAGTTATCGACGACAGCGTGACCGTCGCTTGCCGGTACATGTCCAGCCCGCCGAACGTGACGATCTCGCGGTCCCTGCCCATGTCCTTCTCGATGGCGTCCATCAACCAGTAGCGCGGCCCGTTCAGCACGGCCGCCAGCGCGCCGTGCTCGGTGGCCAGCGTCTGGGCGTCGAGCCGGCTCCACAGCTCCGGCGGGCAGTCGTTGAGCGGATAGGTGTTGTAGACGGTTGCCTGAGGACCCTCCGGACCGGCGCTGACCAGTAACACTTCGCCGTAGCGCTTACCCCGCAATCCGGTGTTCCTCATGGGTTGCACTCCTCTCGGTGCATCGCCAGGTAGGTGTCGCGGCCTGCCAGGCTGACCGCGACGTCGGAGATCAGTGGTTCGAAGAAGCGCTGACGGTAGAGCGGGTCGACGCTGGTGCTGACCGTGAAGTACAGGCCGGAGAGCACGGCGACGAACAGCGACATGTGCACGACCGTCTGCGGTATCGGCACGTGGACCCCGAACCACGTTCCGTCGCAGGGCGGTACTCCGACCGGGCAACTCTGTTCACCCGACCACAGCACGATGACGTCGGAGGGGACGGTGACGAAGCCCAGGGCGAGGAAGAACACGAACAGGCCGGCGGTGAACAACACCACCTGGATCGCCTGGGCGACCACCATCACCGCGACGACGTTGACCTTCTCGGGTCGCGACAGCGGTGTCGGCGTCCCCGGGTACAGCCCTGCCAGCGGGGTGTCGGCGAGCAGCGCTGCGGGATCGGACTGCCGGGTCCGGTCCTGACGGAGCGCGCTGACCTCGTCGCGGATCGTGGCCACCATGAACGCCAGCGCGACCGCGGCGAGGAATCCGACCGTCTGCCAGAGCCTTTCACGCGTCATGCGGGCTGACAGTTGCCAGAGTTCGCCCGTGAAGTAGACCACGACGGTCAGCATCAACAGCGGCAGCGCCCGGCTCATCAACGTGCCGAGCGCACCGACCTGCTCCCACGCGAAACGGAAGGCCCACAGCGCGATCGAGCCCAGTCCGATGTAGGTCAGCCAGATCGTCAGCAGCGTCACCGTCAGGACGACCGGCACTTCCGCCGCTGCCGCGGCCGACCACCCGGACACCATGACGGGCATCGCCAGGACGAAGATCCCCATCACCGCCAGGGCCGCGGTCCGACGGCCCATCCGCGCGGCGGTGGTGGAGCGCCGGTGCAGGACCTCCAGCGCGAACGGCGCGGCAGCCAATACGACAGCAATGCCGGCCAGTCGCACCAGTACTCCGACGTCGGGACTCTCGCCGGTCCACTCGGCCAGCAGAAGAACGGTCGCTGTCAGTGCGCCGACCCCGGCGACCGCCGGCGCCGAGCGGGCGAACAGCGCGCGGGAGCGGACCCGCCGCGTCAGCACCAGCGGCAACCCGCGATGCAGGAACCACTCGTGGATCTGCCGGGTCGCGGCGGCCTGCCCTCTCATACGTCCCCGTTCTGCGCACGATTCGGAGTCACCGTCGCCGTGCGGTAGCGGTCACGCGCCACCAGCGTGAGCAGCAGGTCCTCGATCGACGGGTCGACGAACTGCCGGCGGTACTCCTTGTCGGTGACCGCGCGTGCCGCCAGGTACATGAACGTCAGGGCGGTCAGGAACATCGTGAGCTGGATCAGTGCCCCGGGGATCGGCAGTGTCATGCCCAGCAGCTGGCCGTCGCCGGGGCTGCCGCCGGTCAGGGCGTCCAGCAACTCGGGACTGATCAGGATCAACCCCAGAACACCGAACAGCGCACCCGTCACCACAGCCACCGTCAGCACCTGGATGATCTGCGAAAGGGCAAGCACGAAGACGACATTCGTCCGTTCCGGCCGCGACAGCGGGACTCGTCGCGGCCGATCGGGCATCGACTCGAACGGAGTGCCGACGAGCATCTGGGCGTGCTCGGGCCGCTTCGCCTCCGGCGTCAGGATGGGGCGCGCGAGGCCGAGTGTGCTGGACACCAGAAACGACGCAGCCACGGCGAACAGGAACAGCAGGGCCAGCCACAACCTGCCCCGGCTCACCGTCGACGCCATCGTCCACACCGGACCGTTGAAGAACACGAGCACGGTCAACAGCATCACCGGCAGCGCCCGCAGCAGCAGGCTGCCCACCGATGCAAGATTGCGCAGCGTCACGCCGGCGACCCAGCCGAGCACCGACCCCAGTCCCGTCGCGGTGCCCAGCAGGATCACCCCGATCACGACCCCCTCGACCACCACGTCCACGACGATCCGCGCGCTCGGACCACCGAACACCGCGGCCACACCCGCCACCGCCACCGAGGCTGCCGACACCGCTTCCCGTCGCCGACGGTGAGTGATGCGCGAGACCAGCCGGCCCACGGTCACGGCCGCCGGCGCCACCAACACCACGATCGCGAGGACGAACCATTCCGTGCGGGTCGGGGTGCCGTCGATGTCGATCGTGTGCTTCCCGGTCGCCGCGACGACCACGACGGAGAACGCCATGCACACCCCGAACGCGGCCAGCGCCGGCGCCGACCGGGCCCACACCCCGCGCACCAGCGTCCCGGGCCGCAGCACCGCGGGCAGGCCTCGGCGCAGGAACCACGCTTCTGCGGCCGAGCGCAGGTCGGTGTCGCCGGATCGGGTGATCATGATCGCCCTCATTGCACCATGCCGCCCAGCTCATCGACGGTATTCCGGACCGGGCAGCTGTGAGCCGATCATGGCGCACCTCTACGCTGGTCGATATGCAACGGATCATCGGAACGGAGGTCGAGTACGGCATCTCCTCGCCGTCCGACCCGACCGCCAATCCGATCTTGACGTCCACCCAGGCGGTCCTGGCCTACGCCGCGGCGGCCGGCCTCCAGCGAGCCAAGCGCACGCGCTGGGATTACGAGGTGGAATCCCCGCTGCGCGACGCCCGGGGCTTCGATCTGAGCCGCTCGTCCGGGCCGCCACCTGTCGTCGATGCCGACGAGGTCGGCGCGGCCAACATGATCCTGACCAACGGCGCCCGGCTCTACGTCGACCACGCCCATCCGGAGTACTCCGCACCGGAGTGCACCGACCCGATGGACGCGGTCATCTGGGACAAGGCCGGCGAGCGGGTCATGGAGGCCGCGGCCCGTCACGTGGCGAGTGTGCCCGGGGCGGCGAAACTGCAGCTCTACAAGAACAACGTCGACGGCAAGGGCGCCTCCTACGGTTCCCACGAGAACTACCTCATGTCGCGCCAGACGCCGTTCTCGGCCGTCATCGCCGGCCTGACCCCGTTCCTGGTGTCCCGTCAGGTGGTCACCGGCAGTGGCCGGGTCGGGATCGGACCGTCCGGCGACGAGCCGGGCTTCCAGCTGTCGCAGCGTTCGGACTACATCGAGGTCGAGGTCGGCCTGGAGACGACACTCAAGCGCGGCATCATCAACACCCGCGACGAGCCGCATGCCGACGCCGACAAGTACCGGCGCCTGCACGTCATCATCGGCGACGCCAACCTGGCCGAGACGTCGACCTACCTCAAGGTCGGCACCACCTCCCTCGTGCTCGACGTCATCGAAGAGGGAGCGCAGGTCGGCATCGATCTGAGCGATCTCGCGCTGGCCCGTCCGGTGCACGCCGTGCATGTGCTCTCCAGGGATCCGTCCCTGCGGGCGACGGTGGCGCTGGCCGACGGTCGGGAGCTGACCGGCCTTGCGCTACAGCGCATCTACCTCGATCGGGTGGCCAAGCTCGTCGACAGCCGTGACCCCGACCCGCGCGCCAACAACGTTCTCGAGACGTGGGCGCACGTGCTCGACCTGCTCGAGCGGGACCCGATGGAGTGCGCCGACCTGCTCGACTGGCCGGCCAAGCTGCGTCTGCTCGAAGGTTTCCGAAACCGGGAGAACTTGAGCTGGAACGCGCCCCGGCTGCACCTGGTGGACCTGCAGTACTCGGATGTGCGGCTGGACAAGGGCCTGTACAACCGACTGGTGGCCCGCGGCTCGATGAAGCGGCTGGTCACCGAGCAGCAGGTGCTCGACGCGGTGGACAACCCGCCCACCGACACCCGGGCCTACTTCCGCGGGGAGTGCCTGCGTCGCTTCGGTGCCGACATCGCGGCGGCCAGCTGGGATTCGGTGATCTTCGATCTCGGCGGTGACTCGTTGGTGCGCATCCCCACCCTCGAGCCTCTGCGAGGCAGCAAATCCCATGTGGGTGCGTTGCTGGACTCGGTCGACAGCGCGGCCGAGCTCGTCGAGCAACTCACGAACTGATCGGGCTATCCCCGGCAATCCGGTGGCTGACCGGTAGTGTGAAGGAACGGCGGGCGGGACGGCTCGGCATCTGAGGATGTCACGCCTGGAGTGAGAGACGCAGGAGGCAGCGATGGCGCAGGAGCAGACCAAGCGCGGCGGCGGAGGCGGCGAGGACGACGACCTCACCGGCAGTACGGCTGCCGGCCAGGAGCGCCGAGAGAAGCTGACCGAGGAAACCGACGATCTGCTCGACGAGATCGACGACGTCCTGGAAGAGAACGCAGAAGACTTCGTGCGTGCGTACGTGCAGAAGGGTGGACAGTGACCTGGCCGCATCGCGATCAGACCTCTGCCAACCCCGTACCGGGAGCCTTTGACGCCTTGCCCGCAGGCCTGTCGCACGGCGGTGTGAACCCGTCGTCGTTCTCCGATTTCCTGCGCCACCAGGCCCCTCATCTGCTTCCGGGTGCGGGCGGCGCGGTGCCGACCGCCCTGCCGACCGACATCGTGCCGCACGGCACCACGATCGTCGCGCTGAAGTTCCCGGGCGGTGTGCTGATGGCGGGGGATCGTCGCGCCACTCAGGGCAACATGATCGCCAGCCGTGACGTGCAGAAGGTGTACATCACCGACGACTACACGGTCACCGGCATCGCGGGCACCGCGGCCATCGCGGTCGAGTTCGCCCGCCTCTACGCCGTCGAGCTCGAGCACTACGAGAAGCTCGAAGGCGTTCCGCTGACGTTCCCTGGCAAGATGAATCGGTTGGCCACCATGGTGCGCGGCAACCTGGGCGCTGCGTTGCAGGGCTTCATCGCGCTGCCGCTCCTGGCCGGTTACGACCTCGACGATCCGAACCCGGAGGCAGCCGGGCGCATCGTGTCGTTCGACGCCGCCGGCGGCCACAACGTCGAAGAAGAGGGTTATCAGTCCGTCGGCTCGGGCTCGATCTTCGCCAAGTCGTCGATGAAGAAGCTGTACTCCCGGGTGAGCGACGCCGATTCCGCGCTGCGCGTGGCCATCGAGGCGCTCTACGACGCCGCCGACGACGATTCGGCCACCGGTGGTCCGGACCTGGTGAGGGGCATCTACCCGACCGCTGTGGTGATCACCGCCGACGGCGCAGTCGATGTGGCCGAGCAGCAGATCGCCGGGCTGGCCCGCGAGATCATCGAGAGTCGTTCGCGGGCAGACACTTTCGGCCCCGACGCCGAGCGCGCTAGAGGTGAGCAGCTGTGAGCTTCCCTTATTTCATCTCACCCGAGCAGGCGATGCGGGAGCGTTCCGAGCTCGCCCGTAAGGGAATCTCCCGCGGCCGCAGCGTGATCGCGCTCGCCTACGCCGACGGCGTGCTGTTCGTCGCCGAGAACCCGTCGCGTTCGCTGCAGAAGGTCAGCGAACTCTACGACCGCGTCGGCTTCGCCGCTGTCGGCCGGTTCAACGAGTTCAACAATCTGCGCAGCGGTGGTATCCGATTCGCCGACACGCAGGGGTATGCCTACTCCCGTCGCGACGTCACCGGGCGCCAACTGGCCAACGTGTACGCCCAGACGCTGGGCACCATATTCACCGAGCAGGCCAAGCCCTACGAGGTGGAGCTGTGCGTGGCCGAGGTGGCCCACTACGGCGAGACCAAGCCGCCCGAGCTGTACCGCATCACCTATGACGGGTCGATCGCCGACGAGCCGCACTTCGTGGTGATGGGCGGGACGACGGAGCCGATCTCGACCGCACTGACCGAGTCCTACTCGGAGGGCCTGAGCCTCAGTGATGCCGTGTCCACCGCGGTGACTGCGATGGGTGCGGGCGGAAACGGCAGTGAACCGCGCGCACTCGGCCCGGGCACCCTGGAGGTCGCGGTGCTCGACGCCAACCGGCCGCGCCGGGCGTTCCGCCGCATCACCGGAGCCGCCCTGGAGGCGCTGCTGCCGGCATCGCCTGACAGCAGTGCGCACGAGCAGGCTGCGGCAGAGAACACCGAAGGCTGAATCTCTTCTCCTGCCACCGTGACGGTCCCGCCCGTTCCTGACGAACAACCGCGCGCGCAGTGCCCTGACTGGGTAGTGTCCCCGCTGGCGACGTCGAGACACCAGGCGAGGAGGCCGAAGCGGGCATGGACGGTCAACCTGACCTCTGTATCGGTGGTGCCTGGCGGCACGCCTCTGACGGTGGCACACGCGAGATCGTCAACCCCGCCGACGGCAGCGTCGCCGCGGTGGTCGACGAGGCCACCCCGGACGACGCGCTTGCCGCGGTGGCGGCGGCGCGCGCCACCTTCGACGAGGGAACCTGGAGCGCCACCACGGCATCCGAGCGTTCCGAGCTGCTGCACCGCATCGCCGAGTTGCTGCAGCGCGACAAGGAAGATCTCGCGCTGCTGGAAACCCGCGACACCGGAAAGACGTTGGCGGAAAGTCGTATCGACATCGACGACGTCACGTCGGTGTTCCGCTACTACGCGCGCCTAATCGGCGTCGAGGCCGACACGCTCGTCGACGTCGGTGACCCTGCGGTGATCAGCCGGGTGGTGGCCGAGCCGATCGGTGTGTGCGTGCTCATCGCACCGTGGAACTATCCGCTGTTGCAGATGTCGTGGAAGGTGGCCCCGGCGCTGGCGGCGGGATGCACCATGGTCGCCAAACCCAGTGAAGTCACCCCGCTGAGCACCATCGCGTTCGTCCACCTGCTCGACGAGGCGGGTGTGCCGCCCGGTGTGGTGAACCTGCTGCAGGGCAGCGGCGCAACGTTGGGCGCCGCGCTCACCGACAATCCGGACGTCGACTTCATCTCGTTCACGGGCGGCCTGTCGACCGGGTGCACCATCGCCGCGACCGCCGCCGCGCACGTCACGAAGGTGGCCCTCGAGCTCGGTGGCAAGAATCCCCACATCGTCTTCGCCGACGTCCGTGACAGCGGCGACTGGGACGCCGCGGTCGACCACGTCCTCACCGGGGTGTTCCTGCACTCCGGTCAAGTGTGTTCTGCGGGCACCCGGGTCATCCTCGAAGAGTCCATCGCCGACGACTTCGTCGCCGCACTCGCCGAACGGGCGGCCACGATCCGCGTCGGCAACGGGCTCGACTCGGCGAGCGAGACCGGGCCGCTGGTGTCCGAGCAGCATCGCGCCAAGGTCGAAAGCTATGTGGCGCTGGGTGTTTCGGAAGGGGCCACGCTGGTGTGCGGCGGCAAGCGACCCGACGACCCCGCCCTGGCGAATGGATACTTCTACCTGCCCACCATCTTCGACCACTGCGACCGGTCGATGCGCATCGTCACCGAGGAGACGTTCGGACCGATCCTCACCGTCGAGCGTTTCACGACCGAGGACGAGGCGATCGCGTTGGGCAACGACACCCGCTACGGGCTCGCTGCCGGTGTGCGCACCTCGGATTCGGCGCGCGGCGAGCGCGTGGTGCGCGCCCTGCGGCACGGCACCGTGTGGCTCAACGACTTCGGCTACTACACCGCCGCCGCGGAGTGGGGCGGCTTCGGTGCGTCGGGTAACGGGCGCGAACTCGGACCCTCCGGATTGGCCGAATACCAAGAGCTCAAACACATCTGGCACAACACGGCCCCCGCTGCCGCGGGCTGGTTCACTAACTGAGGGCAGTCCCGGAGTAGAAGGGCAACACGCATGGTGATCAAAGATCCCCACCCCGACAGCGGCATGGAGGATTTCGGCTACAAGGAATCCTTGGACCGCAGCATCGGCAAGTTCGCCAGCTTCGCTGCCGGAGTCAGCTACATCTCGATCCTCACCGGTACCTTCCAGCTCTTCTACTTCGGATTCTCCAGCGCCGGGCCGGCGTACCTGTGGTCGTGGCCGATCGTGTTCGTCGGCCAGATGGCCGTCGCGCTGTGCTTCATGGAGCTCGCGGCCAAGTACCCGGTCGCCGGGTCGGTCTACAACTGGAGCAAGAAGCTGGCCAGCCGGATCGTGGGATGGACGTCGGGCTGGCTGATGCTGACCGCGTCCATCGTGACGATCTCGGCGGTGGCGCTGGCCTACCAACTCAATCTGCCGAGGCTGTGGAGCGGGTTCCAGATCATCGGCGATGGCACCGGTGAATACGACTACGCCGCCAACGCGGTGCTTCTCGGCACGATCCTCATCGCGTTCACCACGCTGGTGAACGCCCTGGGCGTGCGGTTGATGTCGATGATCAACAGCGCGGGCGTGTTCATCGAACTGATCGCGGCGGTGCTGATCGCGGTGCTGTTGGCCGTCAACATCGAGCGTGGCCCCGATATCTTCTTCTCCACCAACGGGTACGGCGCCGAGGAGTCGATGGGCTACCTGGGCGCGTTCCTGGTCGCGTCGCTGGCATCGGGGTATGTGATGTACGGCTTCGACACGGCCTCCTCGCTCGGTGAGGAGACCGTCGAACCACGGCGAACCGCACCCAAGGCGATCCTGCGGGCCATCCTGGCGTCGTTCGTGATCGGCGGTGCGATCCTGGTGTTCGCGGTGATGGCCGCGCCGAACCTCGAGGACCCGAAGCTGGGGGAGAGCTCCGGCGGGCTGCAGTACATCGTCGAGTCGGTGATGTGGGGACCGCTGGGCAAGATCTTCCTCGTCTGCATCGTGGTGGCGGTGACGGTGTGCACGCTGGCCGTGCACACCGCGGCGATCCGGCTCACCTTCGCGATGGCACGCGACAACGCGCTGCCCTTCGGCGAGCGGTTGGCCACGGTGCACCCGAAGACCCAGACCCCCATCGTCCCCGCGGTCACGATCGGCGTGATCTCGGTGATCATCCTGGTCATCAACATCGAGCAGCCCAAGATCTTCACGGTGCTGACCTCGATCGCGATCATCATGATCTACCTGGCCTACCTGATGGTCACCGGTCCGCTGCTCAAGAAGAGGCTGCAGGGACAGTGGCCGCCCGCTGACCTCAAGGAGGGCGGCTACTTCACGATGGGCAAGTGGGGTCTGCCGGTCAACATCGTCGCGGTGGTCTGGGGTGTCGGCATGGCACTGAATCTCGCCTGGCCGCGAGCCGCCGTCTACGGCGAGCCCTGGTACAACACCTGGGGCGCGTTCGTGTACATCGGCGTCATCCTCGGCGCCGGGCTGCTGTGGTATGCCGTCAAGGGCCGCAACCACATCGGCACGCTGGAGTCGCATGCTGCCGCGACGGTTGCGGAGGCCCGCACCGATGGCTGAGACGGGCGTGTTCGACTACGTCATCGCCGGTGGTGGCACCGCGGGCTGCGTGCTCGCCGCCCGGTTGTCCGAGGATCCTGACGTCACGGTCTGCCTGATAGAAGCGGGTCCGTCGGATGTCGACGACGACAAGATCCTGGTGCTGGCGGACTGGATGCACCTGTTGGACTCCGGGTACGACTGGGACTATCCCGTCGAACCGCAGGAGCGGGGCAACTCGTTCATGCGCCATGCACGCGGGAAGGTGCTCGGCGGGTGTTCGTCGCACAACTCCTGCATCGCCTTCCATCCGCCCGCCGAGGCGCTCGACGAGTGGGCGGCCATGGGCGCGACGGGCTGGAGCGCCGCCGAGGTGCTCCCGCTGGTCGATCGACTCACCCAGACGGTGACGCTGCGTGACGTTCCGCCCGAAGACCCCTGCGGCGCAGCGGTTCTCGAAGCTGCCGCGATGGTCGGGCTTCCCACGGTGTCGTTCAACCGCGGGCAGACGGTGCGCAACGGCGCCGGCTGGTTCCAGATCAATGCCGGCGAGGACGGTATCCGCAACTCGACATCGCACGCGTTCCTGCACCCCATCCTGGGCACGCGCAAGAATCTGGAGCTCCGAACCGACACGTGGGTATCGGAGATCCTGTTCGACGACGCCCTGCGCGCCACCGGGGTGCGGTACCAGCGGCCGGATCTGACCGGTTACGACACCATCGCGGCCCGGCGCGAGGTGATCGTGACCGCCGGCGCCATCGACACTCCGAAGTTGTTGATGCTCTCCGGAATCGGGCCCACGGCGCATCTGCGGGAGATCGGCATCGACGTCCGGGTCGACTCACCGGGCGTGGGCGCCAACCTCGACGACCACGTCGAGGGCCTCGTGTTCTGGGAGGCCGCCCAGCCGATGGTGACGACCTCCACTCAGTGGTGGGAGATCGGGCTGTTCACCACGATCGACGAGGGTGTCAGCCAGCCCGACATGATGATGCATTACGGCAGCGTGCCATTCGACATGAACACGCTGCGTCGCGGCTATCCGACCACCGACAACGGATTCTGTCTGACGCCCAACGTGACTCAGGGCCACTCGCGCGGCACGGTGCGGCTGCGCACCCGCGACTTCCGCGACCGTCCCCGCGTGGACCCCCGCTACTTCACCGACCCCGACGGCTACGACGACAGGATCATGCTCGCGGGCGTGAAGCTCGCCCGCCGGATCGCCGAGCAGTCCCCGCTGGCGCCCTGGATAGCGCGCGAGCTCGCGCCGGGACCCGACGCCACCACCGATGACGAGCTGCTCGACTACATCCACCAGTGCCACAACACCGTCTATCACCCGGCCGCGACCGCGCGGATGGGTGCGCCGACGGACCCGATGGCGGTGCTGGACCCGCAGCTGAGGGTCAAGGGTGTCACGGGTTTGCGTGTGGTGGACGCCTCGGCGATGCCGAAACTGCCTGCGGTGAACCCGAACATCACGGTGATGACGATGGCGGAGAGGTGTGCCGATCTCATCCGAGCAGGCTGACCGGGCCGGGCTGGCCGAGTTCCTGGCCGCGCACACCCCGTTTCAAGCCGCGACCGACGATGAGCTGACCGCGCTGGCCGAGGGTGCCGCGATCGAGACGTTCCCGGCCGACGTCGTGGTGGCCGATTACGCATCCCGCGTGCCCGATGCGGTGTGGATGGTTCGCGACGGTCTGGTCACGCTGCGCGGCAGCGGGGACGGCGTGTTCATCGACGATGTCGGCCCGGGCGGGATCTTCGGCTACCTGCCTCTGCTCAGCGGCGCCGGAATGGACTTCCAGGCAAGGACGTCCGCGCCGAGTACGCTGATCCGCCTACCGGGTGCCCTGGTGCAGCAGCAGTTCGCCAAACCGTCCGGCCTGGCTTTCCTCGCCGCGTCGGGATGGAACCGGGCCGCCGAGCGGGCGACCATCGCGCCGGCCACCGATGCCCGTCCGGTGTCCGAGCTGGTGCACGGCGATGTCCTGCTGGTGCAGCCGGACGAGACGGTGCGCGACGTGGTGATCAGGATGACCGGCCACCACGTGTCGTACGCCCTGATCCGCTTGCCCGACTCGAGTTTGGGCATCTTCACCGACCGTGATCTGCGCACCCGGGTGGTGGCCGCCGGGCGGTCGGTCGACGTTCCCATCGCATCGGTGATGAGCGCACCGGCCCGCACCGTCACCTCGGATCTGACGGCCGACAGCGTGCTGATGGAGATGCTGGAGTGCGGGCTGCGGCACATGCCGGTGCTGACGCCGCGGGGAGAGGTGCTCGGCGTCCTCGAAGACGCCGACCTGCTGGCGGCCTCGGCGCGACAGAGTTTCCTGCTGCGCCGCTCGATCGCTGCGGCCGATGACGCCGCCCAGTTGCGCGAGGTGGGCCGCCAGGTCACCGGGACGGCTGTCGCTCTGTTCCGCAACGGCACCAAGGCGGTGGCGACCAGCGCCATCCTGTCGGTGGTCGTCGACAGCCTGGTGCGGCGCGCCTTGGAAATCGTTGTCGCACAGGCGGGCAACCCGCCACCAGAGGGATTCGCCTGGCTCACGCTCGGTAGCGTCGCGCGGCGTGAGGCGATGCCGTCCTCCGACGTCGACAGCGCGGTGTCATGGCGCGACGACCTCGGCGCGCACGCCGGCAAGTTCCGGCAGATCGCCGCCGAGGTCCACCAGCTCCTCGCCCAGGCCGGGTTGCCGACCGACCGCAACGGTGCCACCGCCGACAAGGCGAAATTCTCTCGCTCGCAATCGGAGTGGCGGACCGCAGCCCAGGGCTGGCTCGCCGAACCGTTGATCGGCCGAGGGTTGATGTTCTCCTCGCTCCTGATCGACGGCCGTGTGGTGTGGGGCGATCCGGGGCTGCACACCGTGCCGTCGGCGTACCACCGCATCCGCGAGCAGTACCCGGAGGCGTTGCGGCTGCAGCTGCTCGACGCGCTGTCGGGCCGGATGCGCACCCGCTCGCTGCGAGACGTGTTGTCCCGGCGCGGAGGCACATTCGACCTCAAGAACCATGCGGTGACACCGATCGTGAACCTCGCGCGCTGGGGCGGCCTGGTGGCCGGGGTCACCTCGGCCGCGACCCCGACCCGGCTCGCCGCGGCCGCGCAAGCCGGCGCGCTCACTGAGCGTGACGCCGGCACGCTGACCGAGGTGTTCACGATGCTCCAACGCATGCGGATGGCTCATCAGGTCCAGCAGATCACCGCCGGACGGCCGCCAGGAGACATCGTCGCGTCTTCGGAGCTGTCCCCGCTGGATCGCAGCCAACTCGGCGACGGCCTGCGCGAGATCGCCGCCGTGCGACGCCGTGTCGGCACGGTCGGGTTGTCCGGGCTGTAGGGGTTCAGGTCCAGTACAGCGTGCGGGCGGCGGGCAGAGTCGCGGCGATCTCGCTGTCGAACCACGAATGCATTTGCGCCATGGTCTCTTTGGGATAGACGTACTTGGCCGCGCCGAACTTGCCGAACTTGCGGGTGCGCACGGCCTCGTCCATCTCCAGTTTCGTGCGCGGATACCACGACGTCAGCACCTCCTTGCTGGCGGCGGTGAACCGGTGGGTGATGCATTCGACGGTCAGTTCGAGCTCGGGAATGCCGGCGGTCGCCTCGGCCACGGATCGCAGCAGCGCGCCGTAGGAGTTGCGCCAGTCGTCGATCGGCATGATCGGAGCGATCGTGAGGCCCACCGGATAGCCCGCCGCGGCGAGCTGGGCCAGCGCCGCCACGCGGCGCGGCAGGCGGGCGGTGCCGCCCTCGAAGCGCCCCGCGACCTCCCCGGCGTTGACCGACACCCGCACCCTGGTGCGTCCCCGGTGAGGGAGAGCGAGAAGCGGCGCGACATCGTCGTATTTGGTGGTGAAGCGCAGGCCCACCGGCGCAGCCCAGGGGTGGGTGCCGACGTGGCTGATCGCGGCCGACAGAGAGCCGGTCACGTGCTCGAGTGCCAATGGATCGGTGTAGCAGGACGCCTCGAACGTGGTGCCTTCGCCGGCGCGAGCCGAGGCTGACGTGACGGTGCCGCGGCCCACGTGGTCGTCCATCCCGGCCAGGATCTCGGGCAGGTTGGCGTACACCCGGGTGATCGGCGGCCCGTTCAGCGATCCGGCGAGATAGCAGTACTGACAGTGCCCGGGGCAGCCTTCGGCGAGGTCCATCCGCCAGTCGGCGCTGGGCGGGATCGGCTGCATGCGGCGCTTCGACGGCGGCGCCACGACCACGGCCAACGTGCGCTTGGCCGCTGCGTACGTCGTTCGCTCGTCGGCACCGCGCAGTGACGGGAGCCGATCGCCGGCGAGCACGTCGATCGCCGGCACGCCGGCGGCTTCGCACCGTCGGATGATCTCGGCGCCATGCGGTAGCTCTGCGGCCGAGCGGGTGACCAGAACGCGCTGCGGAATCCACAGCACTGGGGAGGGGGTGATCGTCATCGCTTGGGAAGCAACAGGATTGATCTTGTCCTGATTCCGGGGTTGCAGCCCCGGGATCAGCGGCCGGCATCGAGTAGCGCCCGGTGCCACGTGGCGGTGTCCCCGGTGATCACCGCGAGGATCGTGCGCCACGAATCCGAGGGACGATTCAACATGCCGCTGTGCGCGCTGAACCCGGCCACCAGGCTGCCGTCGTCGTACCGACCGGTGGCCAGTGGGATCACGCCGGGCATCTCGTCGGGGTCGGCGCCGTGAGGTCCGCCCGGGATGCCCTGGACCATCTCGATGAAGTCGCCGGGCGCGGTCATCGAGAACCGCACCACGTTCGGGTTGCGGTTGTGCCACTCCGCCGGGTCGTCGATTCCGACGCCGGCACCCGCCGCCGCAAGGAACAGGGTGCGGTCCGACGTCATGCCCAGCGACTCGGCCGTACCGACGATCGAGCCGCCGTAGGAGTGTCCGATGACCGTCACGAGCACGCCGGGGGCGACCGTGCGCTCGACGTCCTCGGTGAACGCGACCAGCCGAGGTGCCATGTCCAGCGCCGTGCGCGGATCGGCCGCGTCGAGCAGCACCGCCAGCGGGTTGTGGACCTGCGGGAACGGGCCACCCAGATAGGTGATCATCGCGACCTCCCCGCCGGAACCTGCGACGAACCGGCGGGCCGTTGCGACATTGGCCGCCGAACCGTCGATCGTCGTGTTGACGCCGGGCACCAACACCGCGACGTCCCGTGCGGAGGCCAGATCGCCGTGCAGCTCGATCAGCGACGCGCGGGCCGGATCGAAGCCGAGGATCTGGCGTTGGATCCGGCCACCGGCCTGCTTCGGATCGTCCACCTCGGCGAGCAGCTCCCGATAGAGCGCCAGTCGATGCCGCGAGCCGTCGTCGTCGCCCGACTCGGCGAGGATCGCCTCGGCGATGTTGATCCGGTTCGCGGCGACCCGTAGCGGCCAGGGCACGCCGTCGGTGTTGCCCACTTCGTGGGGGAACTCGGCCACCAACCGGTCGCGCTGTTGTTCGGTCATCGCCGCGATCTGGGCGGCGATCGCATCCTGACCCATCCTGGGCCACGCACTCACGGCGTCGGCCGGCATCGTCGTGGGCGGATCGGTCCTGTCGTCGGCGCCGAGCGCTCCGGTGATGTCGGCGGCCGCGTCCCCGTCGGCGGTGGCCAATCGTCGGAGAGCAGCGGTGATCTGATCCTGCACCTCCGCGGCGCGCACGGCGAGGATCTGCGCGATCGTCGCGGCATCCCCGCCGGTCAGCAACACGAGCAGCGGGTCCGCCTCACCGGCCGGGGCCACCGACCCGTCGTCGGCGACGGTGAATCCGTCGTGCCGGGCCGTCTCCACGATGTCCAGCAGATCGGTTCTGGCCGAGGCGATCTGGTGGCCACCGTCGCTTGCGGCCACCGACGCCGCGACCAACGCCCGCGCCCGGGCGGCGGCTGTGGCCGCGAGTTCGCGGGCCCGCTGCGCCGCGGCGTCGGCGGCGTGCCCCGCCCAGTGGTCGCGGCTGGACTCGATCAGTGCGGCAACGTCGTCGGCGGCGTCGTCGATGCGGCGCGCGGTCGCGTCCCAGCGCTGCGCGAGCTCGGCGAGTGACTCCGGCCGCCACGTCTGGGCCTGCGTGAGCGTCGGCGGCGTCACCCGCCCAGCCGGTCGCCGCCGTCACGGTCCGCCCGCTCGAACCCCTCGGCCGATCGGCGGGCGGCCAGCGACCATCCCCGCAGCCCGGCGACCATGTCGTCGAACTCGTCGGTGAGTGCTGCGGCGCCCGTCACCTCGGCGACGGCCGAGCCTGGCAGCGCGGCCGGGTCGAGCGTCGGGCACCGCAGCGCCTCGATGTCGTCGGCGATCCCGGCGATGCGGTCGGCGAGCTGCGCCAGGCGTTGGACGTCAACTCTCGTGATTTCCCCCATGGCTCATGCTGGCACCCGGAGATCCCCGTACCGGGAGTTATCCACAGGCGTCTTGGGCGTGGGCGCCCACGCATGCGCCGACCAGCTTGTAGTCTCGATGAGGTGCAGCGACGGATCATGGGCATCGAGACCGAATTCGGCGTGACCTGCACCTTTCACGGGCATCGCCGGCTCAGCCCGGACGAGGTCGCCCGCTACCTGTTCCGGCGGGTGGTGTCGTGGGGCCGCAGTAGCAACGTCTTCCTCCGCAACGGCGCGCGCCTGTATCTGGACGTGGGCAGCCACCCCGAATACGCGACGGCCGAATGCGACAACCTCATCCAACTGGTCACCCACGACCGGGCCGGGGAGCGGGTGCTCGAGGATCTGCTCATCGACGCCGAACAGCGATTGGCCGACGAGGGGATCGGCGGCGACATCTACCTGTTCAAGAACAACACCGACTCGGCAGGCAACTCCTACGGCTGCCACGAGAACTACCTGATCGTGCGGGCCGGGGAGTTCTCCCGGATCTCCGACGTGCTGCTGCCGTTCCTCGTGACGCGCCAGTTGATCTGCGGTGCGGGCAAGGTGCTCCAGACACCCAAGGCGGCGACGTTCTGTCTGTCGCAGCGTGCCGAGCACATCTGGGAGGGCGTCTCGAGCGCCACCACTCGTTCGCGCCCGATCATCAACACCCGCGACGAGCCGCACGCCGACGCCGAGAAGTACCGGCGTCTGCACGTCATCGTCGGGGACTCCAACATGTGCGAGGCCACCACGATGCTCAAGGTGGGCTCGGCATCGCTGGTGCTGGAGATGATCGAAGCCGGCGTCGCGTTCCGGGACTTCTCACTGGACAACCCGATTCGGGCGATCCGCGAGGTCAGCCACGACCTGACCGGGCGGCGTCCCGTCCGGCTGGCCGGCGGCAGGCAGGCCAGCGCTCTGGACATCCAGCGTGAGTACTACGCGCGCGCCGTGGAGTACCTGCAGACCCGCGAGCCCAACACGCAGATCGAGCAGGTCGTCGATCTGTGGGGCCGTCAGCTCGACGCAGTGGAGGGTCAGGACTTCGCGAAGGTCGACACCGAGATCGACTGGGTGATCAAGCGCAAGCTCTTCCAGCGCTACCAGGATCGCTACAACATGGATCTCTCCGACGCCAAGATCAGCCAGCTCGATCTCGCCTACCACGACATCAAGCGGGGCCGCGGTGTGTTCGACCTGCTGCAGCGCAAGGGTCTGGCGACCCGGATCACCACGGACGAGGAGATCGAGGCCGCGGTCAACACTCCGCCGCAGACCACCCGGGCCAAGCTGCGCGGCGAATTCATCAGTGCCGCGCAAGAAGCGGGCCGTGACTTCACGGTCGACTGGGTGCACCTCAAGCTCAACGATCAGGCGCAGCGCACGGTGCTGTGCAAGGACCCGTTCCGGTCGGTGGACGAGAGGGTCAAGAGGCTCATCGCTTCTATGTAGATCGAGCTTCTATGTAGACCCAGCTTCTATGTGATCGATGTGAGTTGGTGCACCGAGACCGCGTACTCGCCGCCGTCGAAGGGTGCCTGTTCCCACGTCGCCCACCGGTGCATCAACGTCAGACCGGCTGTGGCGGCGATGTCGTCGTAGCGCTGCAGCGTCAGCCGGCCCGCCAGGAGCTGGAACCCCGCCACGAGCAGCCCACCGGGGGTGAGCCGCTGGGCGAGCTGCGCGACGACTGCGGCCTCGGTGCCCTGGTCGAGGAAGATCATCACGTTGCCCGCAAGGACGACCACGTCGAACTCGTCGGGAACCACGGTGGCGGCGTCGACGAGATTGGCCTGCACCCAGCGCAGATCGGGAGCCTTGTCCCGGGCGACCGTCAGCATCGCGGGATCGGCATCGACACCGACCACCGAGAAGCCGCGGTCGGCGAGCTCGATCGCGACCCGCCCGGTGCCGCAGCCGGCGTCGAGCACCCGGGTGCCGCCGCAGGTGCGCAGCAGCGACTCCACCAGGTCGGCTTCGCCGTGCACACTGCGTCCGGCCGCTTTCAGCCGCTCCCACCGGGCGTCGTAGTCGGCGCCGCGGGGCCGGTCGGAGGACTGCCAGCGGCTGCTCATCGCCTCATGCTGCCATGGCGCGCCGCGACAGCCGTCCGAGCCCACCGCCGATTCGTCCTAAGCTCTACGCCGTGGGGATTTCGAAAGTCGAACGGTTGATGAACCTCGTCATCGCGCTGCTCTCGACGCGCACGTTCATCACTGCCGACCGGATCCGCGAGACCGTCTACGGCTACTCCGACGGGTCCAGCGACGAGGCTTTCTCCCGCATGTTCGAGCGCGACAAGAACGAACTGCGCGATCTCGGCATCCCGCTGGAGACCGGTCGCGTGTCGTCGACTGACCCCACCGAGGGGTACCGGATCAACCGCGAGGCGTATGCGCTGCCTGCCGTCGAGCTGACCGCCGACGAGGCCGCCGCCGTCGCGGTGGCCACCCAGCTGTGGGAATCGCCCGAATTGATCACCGCGACCCAGAGCGCACTGCTCAAGTTGCGGGCCGCCGGCGTGGAGATCGAAGCCGTCGACGAGCTCGACGTGACGATCACGTCGACGGCGGCGCTGCCCGGGTTGCGCGGCTCCGAGGAAGTGTTGGGAATCCTGTTGTCTGCCATCGACTCCGGGCGTGCGGTGCAGTTCCCGCACCGGCCGTCGCGCAGCGAGCCGTATGTCACGCGCACGGTCGAGCCGTGGGGGGTGGTCACCGACCGGGGCCGCTGGTATCTGGTCGGCCACGACCGCGACCGCAACGCCGTGCGGACGTTCCGGCTCTCGCGCATCGGCGCCGAGGTGACGCCGATCGGTGAACCCGGCTCGGTGGTGCGCCCGCCGGAGGTCAACCTGCGCGAGATCGTCGCACGGGTGGTGGGGGACTGGCCCGGGGCCGGGCAGGCCCGGGTCTGGGTCGCCGACGGGCGAGCGACGGCGCTGCGCAGACAGGCCACCGTGGTCGGCGCGAAGACACTCGGTGGGCGGCTGGGGCAGGAGATCACCGTGGACGTCGGCATGTTCGACCGGCTCGCCCGCGAGATCGCCAGCTACGGCGCCGACGCCGTGGTGCTCGAGCCGGCGTCCCTGCGCGAGGACGTCATCGCGCGCCTGCAGGCCCAGGCCGGTGTCGAGAAGGTGCAGGCATGACCGCGCTGAGCACCCGGCTGGTCCGGCTGTTGAACATGGTTCCCTACTTCCAGGCCAACCCGAAGATCACCTACGACGAGGCCGCCGCCGACCTGGGGGTGAGCGTCAAACAGCTGCGTGACGACCTCAACCAGCTGTGGATGTGCGGCCTGCCCGGCTACGGGCCCGGCGATCTGATCGATTTCGAGTTCTCCGGCGACACCATCGAGGTGACCTTCACCGCGGGCATCGACCATCCGCTGCGGCTCACCTCGCCCGAGGCCACCGGCATCCTGGTGGCCCTGCGTGCCCTGGTCGACGTGCCCGGCATGGTCGATCCGGAAGCCGCGCGCAGCGCGATCGCCAAGATCGAATCCGCGGCGGGCAGCGCCTCGGTGGAGGGCACCGCGGTCGACGAGCCGGCGCCGGCGGAGAGCGAGGCCGCCGCGGCGGTCCGTACCGCGGTGCGCGGCGACCGGGCGCTGGCCATCGAGTACTACTCGGCCTCGCATGACATGCTGTCGGCCAGGGTGGTGGACCCGATCCGCGTGGTGCTGGTCGCCGACCACAGCTACCTCGAGGCGTGGTGCCGCACCGCCGAGGCCGTCCGGCTGTTCCGGTTCGACCGGATCGTCGACGCCCGGGTGCTCGACGAACCGTCTGCGCCGCCGCCTCCGGCGGTGCAGGCCGGCCCCGACACGTCACTGTTCGACCCGGACACCGCGGACCCGTCGCTGCCGACCGCGACGCTGCGCGTGGACCGGTCGGCGTCGTGGATGTTCGACTACTACCCGCTGCGGGTGCTGGCCGAGTTTCCCGACGGATCGTGCGACGCCGCGATGACCTACGCCTCCGATGACTGGATGGCCAGGTTCGTACTCGGCTTCGGGTCCGCGGTGCGGGTTCTCGAGCCGCAACCGCTTGCCGAGCGGGTGCAGCGGGCGGCCGTCGCCGCGCTGGACGCCTATCGGGTGGGCCCCGACGGCGGGTAGACTCGGCCGCAACGTCTGGAGGTAACCAAATTGGGTGGTCTACAACCCTGGCACTGGATCATCGTCATCGCCGTGTTCGTGCTGCTCTTCGGTGCCAAGAAGCTGCCGGACGCAGCCCGCTCCCTGGGTAAGTCGATGCGCATTTTCAAGTCCGAGATCAAGGAGATGCAGGCCGACGGCAAGTCGGACCAGCCCACCCAGATCTCCTCGGAGCGTGTGTCGGACGCCGAGCGGCCCGTGGGGCACACCGAGCCGTCGTCGGACAAGCGCCCCGCCTGAATCGCCACCTCGACGCGACGCGGGAGCTGACCGCGTCGTGATCGGAGTGCCTGTCGACAGGTAACCCACGTCGTCGTGCAGATCCCCGGACTCTTCAAGAAGCTCGATCCCCGTCGACGCCGGTCGCGGGTCAACCCCGACGGCACGATGTCGTTGGTCGAGCACCTCACCGAGCTGCGTACCCGTCTGCTCATCTCTGCCCTCGCGGTGATGCTCACCACGATCATCGGTTTCGTCTGGTACAGCCACGGTGCCTTCGGGCTGCCCAGCCTGGGCGACTGGCTGCGAGGCCCCTACTGTTCTCTGCCTGCGTCCGCGCGCGCCACGATCGCCCCCGACGGCGAGTGCCGCCTGCTGGCCACGGCACCGTTCGACCAGTTCATGCTGCGGCTCAAGGTCGGCCTGACCGCCGGCCTGGTGATGGCCTGCCCGGTGTGGCTCTACCAGCTGTGGGCGTTCATCACCCCGGGCCTCTACAGCCGGGAGCGCCGGTTCGCGGTCGCGTTCGTCACGGTGGGGGCGACGCTGTTCATCACCGGCGCGGTGCTGGCCTACGTGGTGCTGTCCAAGGCACTGGGATTCCTGCTGACGGTCGGCAGCGACGTCCAGGTGACGGCCCTGTCCGGCGACCAGTACTTCGGCTTCCTGATCAACCTGCTGCTGGTGTTCGGCATCAGCTTCGAGTTCCCGCTGCTCATCGTCATGCTCAACCTGGTCGGCGTGCTGACCTACGAGCGGCTGCAGGCGTGGCGGCGCGGGCTCATCATGGGCCTGTTCGTTTTCGCGGCGTTCGCCACGCCCGGCTCGGACCCGTTCTCGATGTTGGCGTTGGCGCTGGCGCTCACCGTGCTGCTGGAGGTGGCGATCCAGATCGCCCGCGTCAACGACCGCCGCAAGGCGCGCCGCGCACTCGACACCGTCGGCGACGACGAGGCCGCCCCGATCGGCGCAGCCGAACCGGTCGGCGCAGTTGAACAGGTCGAGGCGCCGTCACCGGTGCCGTCACCGTCGCGGCTGTCGATCGACGACGATGCCACCTAGAGATGATGCGACCTGAGGCGCCCCCAGAGGTGACCCCTGACTCGGTCTCGGCGTTCACCGAGCTGCTCCCGTTCGCGCTGGACGGATTCCAGCGCAGGGCATGCGACGCGCTGGCGCAGGGCCACGGGGTTCTGGTGTGCGCACCCACGGGTGCGGGCAAGACGGTCGTCGGCGAGTTCGCTGTGCACCTTGCGCTCGCGGCGGGCCGAAAGTGCTTCTACACCACGCCGATCAAGGCCCTGAGCAACCAGAAGCACAACGATCTGGTGCGCCGGTATGGCCCGGAACGCATCGGCCTGCTCACCGGCGACCAGAACATCAACGGCGACGCCGACGTGGTCGTGATGACCACCGAAGTGCTTCGCAACATGCTCTACGCTGATTCTCCTGCCCTGCAAGGACTTTCGCATGTCGTGATGGACGAGGTGCACTTCCTGGCCGACCGGATGCGCGGCGCGGTGTGGGAGGAGGTGATCCTGCACCTGCCCGACGACGTGCGGCTGGTCAGCCTCTCGGCGACGGTGAGCAACGCCGAGGAGTTCGGTGGCTGGATCCAGACCGTGCGGGGCGACACCACGGTCGTGGTCGACGAGCACCGGCCGGTGCCGCTGTGGCAGCACGTCATGGTCGGCAAGCGCCTGATGGACCTGTTCGACTACCGGGCCTCGGGGCCTGCGCGCGGCGGCATGGTTGCTCACGGTGACCTGCTGGTCGACCCGGAGTTGTTGCGCCACATCGCCCACCGCCGCGAAGCCGACCGGCTCGCCGACTGGCAACCCCAGGGACGGGGAGGCCGTGGCGGCCGTCGGGAAGGTCAGGGCGGCCGCCGCCCCACGGTCTACCGGACGCCCGGCCGCGCCGACGTCATCACCGTGCTCGAGCAGCGCGACCTGCTCCCCGCGATCACGTTCATCTTCTCCAGGGCCGGCTGCGATGCCGCGGTCAAGCAGTGCCTGCGCTCGTCGTTGCGGCTCACCACCGACTCCGAACGATCGCGGATCGCCGAGATCGTCGACCGCCGCACCGCTGACCTCAACGACTCGGACCTGATCGTCCTCGACTTCCACGAGTGGCGCGAGGGCCTGCTGCGCGGTCTGGCCGCCCACCACGCGGGCATGCTGCCGGTGTTCCGGCACACCGTCGAGGAGCTGTTCACCGCGGGCCTGGTCAAGGCGGTGTTCGCGACGGAGACCTTGGCGCTCGGCATCAACATGCCGGCCCGCACGGTGGTGCTCGAGCGGTTGGTGAAATTCAACGGTGAGCAGCATCTGCCGCTGACGCCGGGGGAGTACACGCAGCTGACGGGCCGGGCGGGCCGGCGCGGTATCGACGTCGAGGGTCACGCGGTGGTGTTGTGGAACCCCGATGTCGACCCGGCGGAGGTGGCCGGGCTGGCGTCGACACGGACCTTCCCGCTGCGCAGCTCGTTCGCCCCGACCTACAACATGACGATCAACCTGGTGCACCAGATGGGCCCTGAGCAGGCGCACCAGCTGCTCGAGCGGTCGTTCGCGCAGTACCAGGCCGACCGGTCGGTGGTCGGGTTGGTGCGCGGCGTCGAGCGGGCGGAGAAGATGCTCGACCAGCTCGCCGCCGAGTTCGGCGGTCGGGGAGCGCCGATTCTCGACTACGCCCGGCTGCGGGCCCAGATCGGCGAGCGGGAGCGCACGCAGTCGCGGGCATCGCGGCTGCAGCGCCGGCAGGCCGCCAACGACGCGCTGACAGCGTTGCGCCGCGGCGACATCATCACGATCACCCATGGCAGGCGAGGCGGGTTGGCTGTCGTGCTCGAGCCTGCCCGCGACGACGACGATCCGCGCCCACTGGTCCTCACCGAGACCAGGTGGGCGGGCCGGATCTCCTCGGCCGACTATTCAGGGGCGATCGGACCGATGGGTCGCATGACGCTGCCCAAACGCGTCGAGCACCGAAATCCCCGCGCCCGCCGCGATCTGGCCTCGGCGCTGTTGTCGGCCGCGGAGGGGCTCGACGTCCCGTCGGCACGCAGGCGCCGCAGCGGTCCGGCCGCCGAGCCCGACGTCGATCCCGAGTTGGTCGCGCTGCGGGACCGGATGCGTGCCCACCGGGCCCATCAGCTGCCCGACCGGGAAGAGAAGGCGCGCCAGGCCGAGCGCTACCTGAAGATGGAGCGCGACAACGAGGCGCTGCGTCGCAAGATCGCGGCCGCGACGAACTCGCTGGCGCACACCTTCGACCGGATCGTCGTCCTCCTCACCGAGCGGGGTTACGTCGCGGGTGACGGCGACATGCGCTCGGTCACCGCGGACGGTCGCCTGCTGGCCCGCATCTACAGCGAGTCGGATCTCCTCGTCGCCGAGTGCCTGCGCACCGGGGTGTGGGACGACCTCGACGCTGCGGAACTCGCGGCAGCCCTGTCGTCGGTGCTCTACGAATCGCGCCGGGACGGGCACGGGCCGACGGACGGATCCGGCGTGCCGACGGGCCGGCTGCGGCGCGCGCTGAACCGAACCCGCCGGCTGTGGACCGAGCTGCGATCGGACGAGCAGCGGCACCGGCTCCCGCCGAGCCGCGAACCCGACGACGGTTTCGTCGCCGCGATGTACCGCTGGGCCAGCACGGGGGATCTCGCCTCGGCGCTGGCCGCCAGCGACCCCGGCACCGGTGTGACGATGCCGGCAGGTGATTTCGTGCGATGGTGCCGTCAGGTGCTCGATCTCGCCGATCAGGTGCGCACCACCGCGCCCTCGCAGGCGTTGCGGACGACCGCGAAACGCGCCATCAACGACGTTCGGCGCGGCGTCGTCGCCGTTGATGCCGGGTAGTGTGTGGCCAGCTACACCGCCACAGCCGCGCACGACCGAGGAGAGAAATGAGCGGACCGCAGGGATCTGATCCGAACCAGCATTGGCCGGGTCAACAGCCTGAGTCTGGCGCGGAGCAGCAGCCGTCGAGCGAGTCGGCAGCCAACCAGGGTTGGCAGCCGCCGTCCGGGTCGCAGCAGCCGCAGGCGCCGGACCAGCAGTCCTGGCAGCCGCCGGCGTACACGCCGCAGCAGTACCCGCAGTACCAGCAGCCGACGGCGCCGCCTGCCTATCCGCCGCAGCAGTACGCGCCGACGGAGCAGTACGGCACCAGTCCCACCGGTTATCCGCCGCCGGGGCAGTACGGCCAGCCCGGTGCCTACGGTCAGCAGCCCCAGTACGGGCAGCCCGGCGCCTACGGCCAGCCGGGTCAGTACGGCCAACCAGGCCAGCCGGGACAACCCGGTCAGTACGGGCAGTACCCGAACTACCAGGCCCCGGGCGGCGAAGAGGGCTCCAAGAAGTCGATGGCGGTCATCGGCACCATTGTCGGCCTGCTCGCCGCGATCATCGTCGCCGTCGTCCTGGTCCTCGGGTTCTGGAAGCCGGGCTTCTTTGTCACCACCAAGCTCGACGTCAACGCCGCGCAGACCGGTGTGCAGCAGATCCTGACCGATCAGACCAACGGATACGGCGCCAAGAACGTCAACAACGTCAAGTGCAACAACGGCGTCAGCCCCACCGTGAAGAAGGGTGACACCTTCAACTGCGAGGTCAGCATCGACGGCACCAAGCGCCAGGTGACGGTGACGTTCCAGGACGACAAGGGCACCTACGAGGTGGGCCGGCCCAAGTAGGTCATCCGGCCCGTCAGTTCATCAGGGCAGGCCGTCGAGCGCCTTCTGCAGGCGCCCGACCGACGACGACACGCCGTAGCGTTCGGCGAGTTCGGCGACTTTGCGCGGGTGCTCGGCGGCCAACGGCAGCGTGTCGTCGGCCGTCGAGAACCGCACCGGCGCATCGGTCGCGACGCGCACCACGGGTTCGGCCGCCGCGAGGTAATCGGCCGCCGAGCGCAGCTTCGCCCGCTGGGCTTTGGGGAGCGTGGATTTCGGGTCGTCGATCGCGGTGCGCAGCTCGGCCAGCGACCCGTACTTCGTGATCAGCGTGGAGGCGGTCTTCTCGCCGATGCCCGCGACTCCCGGCAGGCCGTCGGACGGGTCGCCGCGCAGCAGTGCGAGCTCGGCGTAGGCCGGCCCGGCGCGATCGATCGGCACCCCGTAGGTCTCGGCCACCTCGTCGGGCCCGTACTTCGTGGCCTTGGCCAGGCCGCGGCCCAGGTAGAGCACTCGCACCGGGGTCGGCTCGTCGCGGACGACCTGCAGCAGGTCGCGGTCGCCGCTGACGACGACGACGGGGTCGCGGGTCTCCTGGCTCGCGAGCGTGCCCAGCACGTCGTCGGCCTCGTGTTCGGGCGCGCCCGCGGTGGCGATACCGAACGCGTCGAGGATCTCCATGATCATGTCGACCTGCGGGGTCAGCTCGTCGGGCACTTCCTCGACGTCGGGCTCGTCGCCCGGGTTCTCCTGAACGACTCGATGGGCCTTGTACGACGGCACCAGGTCGACGCGCCATTGCGGGCGCCAGTCGTCGTCGCGGCACACGACCAGACGGCGGGGCTGTTCGCGGGTGATGACGGTGGCGACGGCGTCGAGGAACCCTCGCAGCGCGTTGACCGGGCGGCCGTCGGGTGCGGTGATCGACGACGGCACACCGAAATACGAGCGGAACCACATGCTCGCACCGTCGAGGAGTACCAGGGGAGCAGTCACCCCGCCATCCTGCCAGGCCCGTTTCCCCGGCTCGCGCAAAGGAACCGGGGCACTAGCCTGGTGGGTATGAGTGCAGCGTCCCGATTCAGCACCGACGTGTACGCCCACCGCTTGAGCGCCGCGGCCCACGCCGCCGCGGACGCCGGGCTGGCCGGTCTGGTCATCACCCCCGGCTACGACCTGCGCTACCTCGTGGGCTCGCGCGCACAGACCTTCGAGCGGCTGACCGCGCTGGTGCTGTCAGCAGACGGCGCCGCAACGATCGTGGTGCCGCGCATGGAGCTGGCATCGCTGAAGGAATCGGCCGTTCCCGACCTCGACGTGACGGTGCGTGACTGGGTCGACGGCGACGACCCCTACGCGCTGGTCGCCGACGCGCTCGGCGGTGGCCCGGTCAGCGTCGCGGTGACCGACGCCATGCCGGCGCTGCACCTTCTGCCCCTGGCCGGCGTGCTCGGCGCGGTGCCCGTGCTCGCCACCGACGTGCTGCGCACACTGCGCATGGTCAAAGACCCCGCCGAGGTCGACGCGCTCAGCAAGGCCGGCGCCGCGATCGACCGGGTGCACGCCCGCGTGCCCGACTTCCTCGCCCCCGGCCGCACCGAGGCCGACGTCGCCGCCGATATCGCCGAAGCCATTGTCGCCGAAGGACATTCCGAGGCCGCGTTCATCATCGTCGGGTCCGGCCCGCATGGAGCCGATCCGCACCACGAGTGCTCGGACCGCGAACTGCAGGCCGGCGACGTCGTGGTCGTCGACATCGGCGGGCCGTACGAGCCGGGCTACAACTCCGATTCCACCCGCACGTACAGCATCGGCGAGCCCGACCCCGAGGTGGTCCGCCGCTACGCGGTGCTGCAGCGTGCCCAGCAGGCGGCGGTGGCGGCCGTCCGCCCCGGTGTCACCGCCGAACAGGTCGACGCCGCAGCCCGCGACGTACTGGCCGCCGAGGGGTTGGCCGAGTACTTCGTGCACCGCACCGGGCACGGCATCGGCCTGTCGGTGCACGAGGAGCCCTACATCGTCGCCGGCAACGACCTGCCGCTGCAGGAGGGGATGGCCTTCTCCGTCGAGCCTGGCATCTACTTCCCCGGGCAGTGGGGCGCGCGCATCGAGGACATCGTGATCGTCACCGCCGACGGCGCGGTGTCGGTGAACAACCGGCCGCACGACCTCGTCGTGGTGCCGGTGAGCAGCTAGCTGTCGCCGCGGTCGAGCAGGCCCGAGGAGCCGAGCACCCGCTCGACCCGGACCTCGATGACGACCCGCTTGGGGTTCGGGCGCGGCGTGCGATAGCGCTGCGCGTAGCGCCGTTCGGCGTCGCGCACCTTGTCGGCCTCGGTGTAGACCGTGGATGTGCCCTCCAGCGAGAGCCAGCGCGCGCCGTCGACCTGGCTGAGCACCGCGACGCCGCGCTGATCGGCGTTGACGGCCTTCTGCGAGCCGCCGGTGGTGATGACGCGGGCGATGTGCGTGGTCGGGTCGAACGTGAATCCGACGGCGACCACGTGCGGAGACTGATCAGCCCGCAGCGTCGTGAGCATCGCCAGATGCCGCTCGGTCAGGAATGCGATCGCATCTGTGGTCAGCCGCGTGGTTGCCTTGCCCATCGTGGTCCACGCTAGCGCAGGACATAATCGCAGCCATGAAAGACACGGCTGAGCGGGCCGACACCGATCTGGTCGTGGTGTTCGGCGGCCGCAGCGAGATCGGCGTCGAGGTGGCACGGCGGTTGGCCCGCGGCGCGACGATCGTGCTGGCGGCCCGCCGCCCCGACGATCTCGAGGCCGAGAGCGCGACGCTGCTCGGCGACGGTGCCCGCGCGGTGCACACGCTCGCCTTCGACGCCGACGACCTCGGTTCCCACCGCGACGTCGTCGCGGGCATCGTGGAGCGCCACGGCGCGATCGGTACCGCCGTGCTCGCGTTCGGCATCCTCGGCGACCAGGCCCGGGCCGAACGTGATGCCGCGCATGCGGCCGCGATCGTGCACACCGACTACGTCGCCCAGGTCAGCCTCCTGACGGTGCTCGCCGAGACGATGCGGGCCGCTGGCCAGGGAAAGTTGGTCGCGTTCTCGTCGGTCGCCGGAGTTCGGGCGCGGCGCGCGAACTACGTCTACGGCTCGGCCAAGGCCGGGCTCGACGCCTTCTGCAGCGGGTTGACCGACGCGCTTCACGGCACCGGCGTGCGCCTGCTGCTGGTACGGCCCGGCTTCGTGATCGGCCGGATGACCGAGGGGATGACGCCCGCACCGCTGTCGAGCACTCCGGCGCAGGTCGCCGACGCCACCGTGGCCGCGATGCGGCGCGGACGCAGCGTGGTGTGGGTGCCCAGCACGCTCGTCGCGCTCGCGGCGGCGTTCCGCGTCACCCCGCGCCCGGTGTGGCGGAGGTTGCCGAGATGATCGTCGTCGTCGGGATCGGCGCCGACGGGATGGCCGGACTCGCGCCACCGTCACGCGACGAATTGACAAGAGCCACCGTCATTTACGGTTCGGAGCGTCAGCTGGCACTGCTCGACGACAGCGTGCGCGCTGTGCGGCGGCCGTGGCCGAGTCCGCTGCTGCCCGCGATTCACACCCTGCTCGACGGCGCGGACGGCGACGTCCACGTGATCGCCAGCGGCGACCCGCTACTGCACGGCATCGGCAGCACACTGATCCGCGCTCACGGCGCGGACCGGGTCGCGGTCCTGCCGCACGTGTCGTCGGTGACGCTGGCGTGCTCCCGCGTCGGGTGGGCGGTGCAGGACACCGAGGTGATCAGCCTGGTGTGGCGGCCGGTGCACACCGCGGTGCGCCGCGGGGGGCACGCCGTGATCCTCTCCCAGAGCGGCTCGACCCCGGCCGAACTGGCGCGTCTGCTCACCGACGTCGGGCGTGGGGATTCCGAGCTCACTGTGCTCGAACAATTGGGCGGCCCGAGGGAATTGCGTCGATCATCGACCGCGCGGGAATGGGCGCAGCGGCCCCCCGCAGACGTTGACAATCTCAACGTGATGGCGGTGCGCTACCTGCCCGATGATCGCCGCGTCGGCGCGCTGCCCGACGATGCGTTCGCCCACGACGGTCAGATCACCAAGCAGGCGATCCGTGCGGCCACTGTGGCCGCGCTGGCGCCCCGCCCAGGAGAACTGCTCTGGGACGTCGGCGCGGGGTCGGGCAGCGTCGCGATCGAGTGGTGCCTGACCGGCCCGGCATGCCGGGCCGTCGCGTTCGAGCGGGATCAGGCCCGCCGGGCCCGGATCGAGGCCAACGCTCGCGCGTTCGGTGTGCCGGTCGAGGTGACGTTCGACGCGCCCGAGTCCTTCTCGTTCACGCCGTCGCCACACGCGATCTTCGTCGGCGGTGGCATCAGTGCGCCCGGGCTGATCGAAGCATGCTGGGAGGCGCTGCGCCCTGGCGGCCGCCTGGTGGCCAACGCCGTCACAGTTGAATCGGAAGCTGTTCTCGCGCAACGGTATTCAGAACACGGCGGGCAGTTGCGCCGGTACCAGCACTACGCCGGGGAGGCAGTGGGCTCGTTCACCGGCTGGCGCCCCGCCATGCCCGTCACGCAGTGGTCGGCGACGAAGCCTGATACGACCTGATCAGCTCGATGGTGCCGAGTTCGCGCACCGCCCGGCAGCCCCGGCTCAGCATGGCCAGGATCATCTCGTCCCCACGGTCGGTGGAGGTGGAGAACGCGAAGCCCAGCGCCGTCAGGAACGGTGCCTGCAGGGCGCCGAGACGGTAGTCCTGCCAACAGGTGTCGACGTCGTAGTCGGTGACGCCGTACCGGCACACCGCGGCGTGGTAGCGGCGCACCAGATCGTGTTCGACCGCGGCCCGGACCTCCGGTAGCAGGCTGGTCGCGGTGAAGTACGCGAGATCGCGGGCGGGCAGGCCGAGCCCGACGGTCTGCCAGTCCACCACGGTGACCTGCGTGCGGTCAGGGTCGAACAGCAGGTTGTCGAGCCGGTAATCGCCGTGCAGCAGCGAGAAGCGCTCCGGCTCGGCCGACAACCACGGCGTCACCAGGTTCATCGACGTCGTCAGCGTCTCGCGGTCGGCGTCGCTGATCCGCTCGCCGAGGCGGTCGAGGGTGATGGTGGCCGCCATGGCCGACACGTCCCCCATGCCGGCGGCCGCCGCGTCGTCGCCGGGTTTGGGCATGATGATCGAGGTCAGCTCGTACCAGCGCCGCTGACACCAGCTCGGCGCATGCAAGCCGGCCAATGCGTCGACGGCCAGTGCCGCCTCTTCCGGTGTGCACCCGGCGAGCTGGTCGCCCTGTTCGGCGGGCGCCATGTCGGCGAGAACCAGCACGAAATCCGTTCCGTCCGAGGAGATGTCGCTGTGCAGGCACGGCGGTACCGGCACGTCGACATCGGCACTGACCGCGGCGTAGAACTCGACCTCCGACTTGTATCCGAGCGCCACCCGCTCACGCACCGCGTCGTCCTGTGCGGGCAGCTTTACCGCGAATGTCGCTGGCAGGTCCGTCGGGGCGCCGTAGGTCGCGGTCACCCGGTAGGTGGCGCCGGTCTGGCCGGTGCCGATCGGTGTCACCGTGGCGTCGGTGACGGGGGTGTCCAGCACCGAGCTCAACCATGTCGCCGTGATGTCGGCCGGCATGCGGGGGATGGTCACGGGCGCGCCTTCCGTCACTGCGAGGGATAGTGCCGCGGGGTGAACACCCGATCGGTGCTCGATCCTGCCGAATACCACTGGGTCTGTGAGGATCCGACGATCAGTAGGCACCGCATGTCCACGTCGGCGGGGTCGAGGTCGGCCAGCCGCACCACCCGCACCGATTCGGTCGGCCCGGCGACATCGCGGCCGATCACGACGGGGGTGCCGGCATCGCGATGCTCGAGCAGCAGGTCCCGCATCGCACCGACCTGCCAGGTGCGCGTCTTCGACGCCGGGTTGTAGATGGCCAGCACCATGTCGGCACGTGCGGCCGCCTCCAGACGCGCAGCGATGACGTCCCACGGCTTGAGGCGGTCCGACAGCGAGATGACGGCGTAGTCGTGGCCGAGAGGGGCGCCGACGCGACTCGCCACCGCCTGGGCGGCCGTCATCGCAGGGATCACCCGCACCTCGACACCGGGCCACTGTTTGGCTTCTTCGAGTACCGCGGTCGCCATCGCGAAGACTCCGGGGTCCCCGGAGGAGACCACGGCCACGGCGTGGCCCTGCTCGGCCAGTGAGCAGGCCAGGCGGGCGCGGGCGGGTTCGTCGGTGTTGTCGCTGGGATGCCTGCGCTGGCCCTCGCGCACCCCGACGCGGTCCAGATAGGGGCCATAGCCGATGAGGTCGGTGGCCGCGGCCAGCTCGCGGCGGCTCTCCGGGGTCATCCAGGCCGTGGCACCGGGACCGAGTCCGACGACGGTGACCGATCCGGTGCTCGACTCGGTGGTCGATCCGGTGGTCGATCCTGGGGCGTCCGGGGCCTGCATCGGCCCGGGCAGCATGGTCAGCGCGAAGTAGGGCACCGACCCGTCCTCGACGTCGGCGGCCGGCAGCACCCGCTGACGCGACGTGCTGGCCCGTTCCACGTAGTAGGTGTCCTGTAGCCGGCCCGCGGCCGCAAGTGCTTGCCGCACAGCAGGATACGAGCGACCGAGTTTCATGATGATGGCCGCGTCGGTGTCGGCGAGGCGGCGTTCGAGCTCCGCGGGCGCCATGGTGCCGGGAAGGATGGTCAGCACCTGGTCGCCCTGGACCAGCGGTGTCGACACGGCCGCCGACGCGGCGCTGACCGACGTCACCCCCGGCACGATCACCGCGTCGAAGCGCTGCGTGAGCCGGGTGTGCATGTGCATGTACGAGCTGTAGAACAGCGGATCGCCCTCGGCCAGCAGCGCCACGTCGCGCCCGGCGTCGAGGTGCGCGGCGATGCGTGCGGCCGCCTCGCGGTAGAAGTCGTCCATCGCCCCCGCGTAGCCGCCGGGGTGATCGGAGGTCTCGGTGGTGACGGGGTAGACCAGGTGTTCCTCGATCTGGCCTTCGCGCAGGTAGGGCTCGGCGATGCCGCGCGCGATGCTGCGGCCGTGGCGAGCGCTGTGGTAGGCGACGACGTCGGCGGCGCCGATCACCCGAGCCGCCTTGACCGTCACCAGCTCGGGGTCGCCCGGCCCGAGGCCGACTCCCCACAACGTGCCGCGGCCGGTCATTGCTCGCTCATTCGATGGTCGTCGCAATCGCGTTGACGGCGGCGGCGGCCATCGCGCTGCCCCCACGGCGGCCGGTGACCACCAGATAGGACATGCCCCGCGGATCGTCGATGAGCTCCTGCTTCGACTGCGCGGACCCGACGAAGCCCACCGGGCCGCCGAGCACGGCGGCCGGCGGCGCGACGCCCCCGTCGACGAGCTCGAGGAGCCGGAACAGCGCCGTGGGGGCGTTGCCAATGGCCATCACGGCGCCGGGCAGCCGTTCGGCCCACAGGTCGATCGCCGCGGCCGAACGAGTGGTGGCGTGCTGGGCGGCGAACGCCGGTGCCCGCTCGTCGGCGACCAACGAGACCACCTCGTTGTCGGCGGGCAGCCGGGAGCGGGTGATGCCTGCGGCGACCATCGACGAGTCGCACAGGATCGGGGCGCCGGCGGCGAGCGCCTCGTAGGCACGGACGACGACGTCGGGGGTGTAGGCGACGTGGTCGGGCACGTCGGTCTGCCCGCAGGTGTGGATCAACCGGACCACGACTCGCGCGACGTCGGCGGGGAAGGACGACAGGTCCGACTCGGCACGGATCGTCGCGAACGACTGCCGGTAGATCTCCCCGGCATCGCGGATGTAGTCGAGCACTCGATCACCCTACGGGTGGGGCCGCCGCGGCTGGTAGCCGTCTCCGGTGGCGATCAGCACGTCCGCGTCAGCGGGGCTGCCGCAGGCCCGGTCGCAGCCGACGAAGTGGCGGTGCCGCGGCGACTCCCCCTCGTGCAGTGCCGCTGTCGCGTCGGCGCGGACGTCGGCGAGCGCGTGGGTGCACCCCGGGCGGCCCGTGCACGCCGACACAGCCAGCCACGGCGAGGCGTCGTCGAACACGAATCCCAGGGGAGCGAGCACCCGCAGCGCCGCGTCGGCCACGCCGTCGTCGAGATCGGCAATGACCACCGATCGCCACGGGGTGATCACCAGAGGTGCCTGTACCGCGGCGAGGTAGCGGGCCAACTCCGCCTCGAGCACACCCAGCGGCACCGCGGCGCCGAGCGCGATCCGGTCGTCGTCCTGGGTGAGCCAGCCGACCGGGGGGCGGGTGCACACCGGCCACGTCCGCCCGACCTCCTCCGTCGGCGCCAGGCCGCCGAGACCATCGAGGACACTGCCGGGGGTCGCCAATTCCTTTATCCGCCAGGCCTTTCCGCGCACCTCGACGAACCGGCGGGCGATGGCCAGCAGCGTGTCGACCGCGTCTTCGGCAGCGACCCGAACCCCGGTGTCGGTGCCGGACAGCACGACTGTCATGGTGTCCGCGTCGACGGCACACACGGCGGCATCGGCACCCATGCCGGCGATGTCGCCGCGGCCGTCGTCGAGACCGAACAGGAAGCGCCCCGGCAGATCGGCCAACGTCGGGTCCCGCTGCAACGCCTCATCGAGCGCGTGCACCATCGCACGCACGTCGAGCAGCCCGCCCTGGCGGCCCGACAGCGGGGACGCGACGATGTTGCGGATCTTCTCGCGGTCGGGCGACGGCAGCAGGCCCGCCTCGGCGAGGCGGGCGGCGAGTTCCTCCGCATCGCGGATGCCGCGGATCTGCAGGTTGCCCCGCGAGGTCAGCTCCAGGGCCGGTGCGGCGAGATCGAGCGCCGCGGTGGCGATCGCCTCCATCTGCTCAGCGGTCAGCATTCCCGCCGGAAGCCGGACGCGGGCAAGGTCGCCGTCGGCAGCGCGGTGGGTCTGCAGCGCGCCGGGACAGGCGTCGGTGTCCCGGGTTCTGGCCATCCGACCACGGTACGTGGCGGAGTGAGGTGGTGCGCTCAGCTGGCCAGACGGACCGGGACGACGATGTCGGAGTAGCCCGATGCGTCGCCGGCGATCACACGGCTGCGCTGCCCGTGCACGTCGACCGGGACGTCGCCGGCCAGCGTCACCCGGCTCAGCCGCCGGAACTGGTTGTCGTAGTCGGCGACGGCGTAGTGCTGAGTGGCACGGTTGTCCCAGACGGCCAGATCGCCGAGTTCCCAGTTCCAGCGCACCGTGTGTTCCAGCTTCGTGATGCGGGTCTGGAACAGGTCGAACAGCGCCGCGGATTCCGTGCGTCCGAGGCCCACGAACCCCTTGACGAAGTTGCCCAGCAGCAGGACCCGCCGACCCGTCTCGGGGTGGATCCGCACGACCGGGTGCTCGGTCTCGTAGTAGTCGGAGACGAACTCCTCCCGGTATTGACGTTCGGTGTCCTCCAGCGCCTCTCGTCGGCCGTCGATGTCGCGGGCGTAGTCGTAGGTGTTGGTGTGCACCGCCCAGAGGTTCTCGGCCAAGGCGCGCAGCGGCTCGGGCAGCTGGTCGTAGGCGGCCTCGGTCGACGCCCACGTGGTGGTTCCGCCGTAGGGCGGCAGGGTGACGGCGCGCAGCAGTGACGCCTTGGGGATGCGGTCGACGAACGTGACGTCGGTGTGCCAGCTGTTGGCTTTGTCGTAGCGCGAATCGATCGGAAGCACAGCCCGGCCGCGCGACGTCACTGTCGGGTGCGCGATGGTCGGCGTACCGAGGGACCGGGCGAACGCCAGCTGGCCGTCGTCGTCGAGATCGTGCTGGTTCCGGAAGAAGATCACCTTGTGCTCGAGCAGGGCGTCGTTGATCTGCGCTGCGGTGGCCGCGTCCACGCCTGCGGCCAGATCGACGCCCTCGATGCGCGCTCCGATCACCGCACCCAGCTTGACCACACGAACCATCGAGCCACCTCCTCGCAGTCTTCTCGCCGCGAGTGTCCTCGCGACGGTGCGGACCGCCCAGGGTTTGGTTCACCGAGAACTGAACTCGGGCCGTTTCGCCCGATAAAGGATCGGGTAAGGCAGCACGACGGGCGCATGGTGCGTCAGCAAAGGCGCGCGGAATCGGGGGAGCTGGGGAGTGACGCGGTGACCTCGAATTCCACGGTGTGGGGGTATGTCTCCACGCACTACGAGCAGCTGATGTTCGACTCGTATCAGCACGTCAGCGCCGTCGTGCAAAGCGTCCTGATCGCGACCGTCATCGGCGTGGCGCTCGGGGTGCTGACCTATCGCAACTCGCTGGCGGCAAATCTCGCCACGACGACGTCGAGCGTGATCCTGACCGTGCCGGCGTTCGCCCTGCTGGGTCTGTTGATTCCGCTCTTCGGGCTCGGGGTGATCCCGAGCGTCGCAGCCCTGGTGCTGTACTCGCTGCTGCCCATCGTCCGCAACACGATCGTCGGCCTGAACTCCGTGGACCCGGCGCTGACCGATGCGGCGCGAGGTATCGGCATGAGCCGGCTGGGCACGCTGACGCGCGTGGAACTGCGGCTCGTCTGGCCCGCCATCCTGTCGGCCATGCGGTTGAGCACGCAGATGTCGATGGGCGTGCTCGCGATCGCGGCCTACGTCAAGGGCCCCGGCCTGGGCAACCTGATCTTCGCCGGGCTGTCGCGCGTCGGCAGCCCCACCGCCCTGCCGATGGCCCTGACCGCCACGCTGCTGATCGTGATCCTCGCACTCGCGCTCGACGCCCTGCTCGTCCTCCTCGGGCGACTCACCACATCGAAAGGTGTTCGATGACAACCGATGTCACCGGGGTTCGCATCGAACTCGACCACGTCTCCAAGGTCTACCCGGGCGCGAAAACACCTGCGGTCGACGATGTCTCGCTCGACATCCCCGCCGGGGAAATCGTCGTGTTCGTCGGTCCGTCGGGGTGTGGGAAGACCACTACGATGCGCATGATCAACCGGCTCAGCGAGCCGACGTCGGGCCGCATCCTCATCGGTGACGACGACGCGCTGTCGATCAAACCGACGGAGCTGCGCCGCTCGATCGGCTACGCGATCCAGCAGGCGGGCCTGTTCCCGCACATGACGATTCGGCAGAACGTCGCACTGGTGCCGGGCCTGCTCAAATGGGACCGTCAGCGCATCACCGACCGGGTCGACGAACTGCTCGACCTCGTGGGCCTCGAACCCGCTCAGTACGCCGACCGGTACCCGCGCCAGCTCTCCGGTGGGCAGCAGCAGCGAGTGGGCGTCGCGCGCGCACTCGCAGCGGACCCACCGGTGCTGCTGATGGACGAGCCGTTCGGTGCCGTGGACCCGATCACGCGCAGCACGCTGCAGGATGAATTGCTGCGGCTACAGGACGAACTGCACAAGACCATCGTCTTCGTCACCCACGACTTCGGGGAGGCGGTCAAACTCGGCGACCGGATCGCCGTGCTCGGCCAGCAATCCGCGGTACTGCAGTACGACACCCCGCAGAACATCCTCGCCAGCCCGGCCGACGACACCGTGGCCGGCTTCGTCGGCTCCGGCGCGTCGCTGCGTCAGCTCGGGCTGCTGCGCGTGAAAGACGTTGCGCTGGAATCGCGTCCGTCCGTGCGCCACGACGACACCGTCGATCAGGTGCGCGCGACCATCGCTGCAAGCGACTACGACTGGGCGGTGGTGCTCGACGGTCGCGAGCGGCCGGTCAGCTGGGTGCGCGTCAATCGGTTGCGGCATGCCGCCACGCTCGCCGACGCGGTGGAGCATCTCGATGTGGTCAGCACTCAGGCGACGCTGGAAGACGCTCTCGAAGCGATACTGGCCGAGCAGCACGCGTCAGCCGTCGTGACCGGCCCCGGTGGCCGGTACGAGGGCGTGGTCACCCTCGACACGCTCATCGACACGATCACGCGGCTGCGCCGCAATGCCGAAGACGCCACCGATGCGGACGGCGGCAGCCCCTCGTGACCACGACCGAGACCGCCCAGAGCGCTCCAGGCGGTGCGCCGGCACGCACCAACGCCGAGCGGGTGCGGTTGTACATCCAACCCGTGCTGGTGCTGATCGTCGCGGCGGCCGTGGTGTTCTGGGCGTTCGATCGCGAGCTGACCGCCACCCAGCGGGAGAACATCAACCCCGCCAGCGTCGCGACGCTGATCTGGCAGCACCTGCTGATCACCGCGGCGGTCACCGCCATCGTCGTGCTGATCGGTGTTCCGCTCGGCGTCCTGGTCACCCGGCCGGGCGCAAAACCGTTGCGGCCCCTGGTCATCGGTATCGCCAACATCGGGCAGGCGGCGCCCGCGATCGGCCTGCTGGTGCTGCTGTTCCTGCTCACCTCGCGCACCGGCTTCTGGATCGGTGTGCTGCCGATCGCGCTCTACTCGCTGCTTCCGGTGCTGTCGAGCACTATCCTCGGAATCGACCGGGTCGACCGTGCGCTGATCGATGCGGGTCTCGGGCAGGGCATGTCGCGCGCCGCCCTGCTGACGCGCGTCGAACTACCGCTCGCGGTGCCGTTCATCCTCGCCGGATTGCGGACCTCGCTGGTGTTGGCAGTCGGCACGGCCACGCTGTCGTTCCTCGTCAACGCCGGCGGTCTGGGCATCCTCATCGACACCGGATACAAGCTGCAGGACAACGTCACGCTGATCCTGGGCAGCGTGCTCGCGGTGTGTCTGGCGCTGCTGGTGGATTGGCTGGGCGGGCTGGCCGAGTTCTACGTGGGCCCCAAGGGTCTGCGATGAACGCCCGCCGGCAGCTGGCCGCGCTCGCCGCCGTCGTCATGCTGGTGACGACCGCGTGCGGGTTGGGCTCGGGCAGCGCGGTACCGCTGCAGGTCGGGCCGGGCTCGATCAAGCCCACACCCGGCCTGGAGGGTGTGCAGATCACGGTCGGCTCCAAGGAGTACACCGAGCAGGTCATCCTCGGCTACATCCTCGAGTACACGCTGGCGGCGGCAGGGGCGCAGGTGCGGGACCTGACCGGCATCGTGGGCAGCCGCAGTACCCGGGGCGCGCAGCTGTCCGGTCAGGTCGACGTCGCCTACGAGTTCACCGGCAACGCGTGGATCAACTACCTGGGCCACGAGAAGCCGCTGCCCGACACGCGCAAGCAGTACGAGGCGGTGCGCGACGAGGACCTCGCACGAAACGACATGGTGTGGCTGGAGCCGGGGCCGATGGACGACACCTACGCGCTGGCTGCCAGCACCCGCACCGTGGAGCGCACCGGCGTGCGGACGCTGTCCGACTACGCCGCTCTGGTCACGCGCGACCCTGCCGCGGCGCGTACGTGCGTCGACACCGAGTTTCGTGCCCGTCAGGACGGATTCCCCGGCATGGCAACGGCTTACGGCTTCGACCCGGCCCGCGCGAACACGCCGATCCTGCAGGTTGGGATCATCTATCAGGCCACCGCCGACGGCACGCAGTGCGATTTCGGTGAGGTCTTCACCACCGACGGCCGCATCGCCGCCTTGAACCTCACGGTGCTGACCGACGACAAGCAGTTCTTCGCGCACTACAACCCGTCGGTGACGATGAAGCGCAGCTTCTTCGAGGCCCACCCCGAGATCGCGGACGTGACGGCGCCGGTCACCGCGGCGATCACCAACGAGGTCATCACCGAGCTGAACAAACAGGTGGACGTGGACGGCCGCGACCCCAGCGTGGTCGCGCGCGACTGGATGGTGTCGCAGGGGTTCGTGACCGCGGGCTGACCCGAAAGTGATCGTCGTCACACACCTCGAACGATAGTTCCGTGCCACACCTTTCCCGCTGAGAACCCGGTACCGGCGGTACCGTCACGCCTCATGAAGCCCCTGCGGTCAGCAGGGTCGTGGGAAAGGAACCCCGTCGTGGGAAAGGAGCAATGATGTTCGCACTCATCGCATTCACCGTCGTCGTCGCCGGGCTCGTCGTCGTCGCGGGCACGCCCTATCGGCAGACCTGGTACAGCCGCTGGAGCCGCTGATCGCTCAGCTCAGCGACGGCCGGTAGGTTCCGAAACTCCAGATGTTGCCGTGCGGATCGCGCGCTGCGAAGTCGTGGGAACCGTAGTCCTGATCGCTGATCCCCTGCACGATCTCTGCGCCGGCCGCGGCTGCCCTGTCATGCAGCGCGTCGACCTCGGCCGCGCTGTCGACGACGACGTAGACGACGACAGGACCCGGCAGCGCGAAGACGCTGTCGCGCTCGGCGTCGCCGACCATCACCACTCCGGTACCGATCCGGACCTCGGCGTGCTGCAGCGGCAGATTCGGCTCAGGTGGGACGAGCAGCGCAGGGATCGCGCCGAAGGCGTTCGAGAGCCAGCCGATCGCCTCGCGTGGCTCGGTGAAGTGCACGATGGGGATCGCGCCGGACGCGTGCATGGGTGTGGTCATGCATCGAACGGTAGGCCGGTCAACCACCCGGGTCTTGGACGGAATTGACTTCGGAATTGACCACGGCGCGCAGCGCCGCCGGGGTGAGGCCGGAGAGTTCACGGACGTCGCGGCACAGGTGCGCGTGATCGAAATAGCCGCAGTCGGCGGCGATCGCTGACAGCTCGGCGCCGGCGCGCACCTGCCCGAGGGCCCGCTCGAAGCGCACGATCCGTGCGACCGTCTTCGGCGGTAATCCGATCGCGTCGCGATACCGCGCGATCAACCTGCGATGACTCCAGCCGAGCTCGTCGGCCAGCGGCCCGATGGCGGTGCGCCCGCCGCTGGCGGTGATGCGTCCCAGCGACCAGGCCACCCCGGGGTCGATGTCCGGCGCGTCACCCAGTCGGGCCAGCAGCATCGCGTCGACGAGTGCGAAGCGGTCCTCCCAGCGGTAGGTCTCCCCGATGCGCTGGACAAGGTCGGCGGCACCGCGGCCGAGCACGGCCTCGACCGGCACCGAGCGGTTGGCCAGCTCCGAGAGCGGAAGCCCGAGGATGCGGCGCGCACCCAACGGCGTGAGGTCGATCTGCAGGCAGTGCGCGGAGCCGCCGTGCCCCACCAGCACCGGCGCGTCCGTGAGACCCGCCACGAAAGACTGCAGCCGCAGCGGCGCATCCCGCTGGTGGGCGACGGTCCAGCCCGCGTCGAGATCGATGATGATCGGCACGAACGTACAGGCCACCTCGCGGAACGTGACCGGATCGACGCCGCGCTCGCAGAACCCCTCGTAGCGCAGCACCACTCCGCGCAGCGAGGGGTCCGGGGTGCCGACTGCGACGCCCGAGGTCCCCTCAGTCACAGAGATCACCGTAGTCCGGTACGAATGGGGGGTGACGACCGTTCTGCTGCTGTCCACATCGGACACCGATCTGATCACTGCCCGCGCATGCGGGGCGCGCTACCGGTGGGCCAATCCGTCGCGGCTGGTCGACGGTGAGCTCGAGGAACTCCTGGCCACCGCCGACGTCGTGGTGGTCCGGATCCTCGGTGGCTACCGCGCCTGGGAGGACGGCATCGACGCGGTGGTCGCCAGCGGGGTGCCTGCCGTGGTGGTCAGCGGCGAGCAGGCGCCCGACGCCGACCTGATGAACCGCTCGACAACGCCGGCGGGCGTCGCTCTGCAGGCCCACGTCTATCTCGCGCAGGGCGGCGTCGACAATCTGTCGAACCTGCACGCCTTCCTGTCGGACACACTGCTGATGACGGGTTTCGGGTTCGCCGAGCCGACGAGCACACCGGCCTGGGGTGTTCTGGACCGACCTTCCGGACGATCCGACGGACCCGTCGTCGCCGTGCTGTTCTACCGTGCCCAGCAGTTGGCGGGTAACACCGCCTACATCGAGGCGCTGTGCGACGCGATCGACGCTGCAGGAGGAGTGCCGCTTCCGGTGTTCTGCGCCTCGCTACGCACGCCCGAGCCCGAGCTGATCGAACTGCTCGGCACCGCCGACGCGATGATCACCACGGTGCTCGCGGCCGGTGGCGCGACGCCCGCGGCCGTGTCAGCAGGCGGGGTCGACGACGCATGGAACGTGGCTCACCTTGCCGCCCTTGATGTTCCGATCCTGCAAGGTCTGTGCCTGACGTCGTCGCGCGCCCAGTGGGAGGCCAACGACGACGGGATGTCGCCACTCGACGTCGCCACCCAGGTCGCCGTCCCGGAATTCGACGGCCGGATCATCACGGTCCCGTTCTCGTTCAAGGAGATCGACGACGAGGGCCTCATCACCTACGTCGCCGATCCCGAAAGGTGCGCCCGCGTGGCCGGATTGGCCGTGCGCCACGCCCGGCTGCGGTCGGTACCTGCTGCCGACAAACGGGTCGGCCTGGTCTTCTCCGCCTACCCCACCAAGCACGCCCGCATCGGCAACGCGGTGGGTCTGGACACCCCCGCCAGCGCGATCGCCCTGCTGGGCGCCATGCGTGATGCCGGCTACGACGTCGGCGAAGTCCCCGGCCTCGACGCCGGCGACGGGGACGCGCTGATCCACGCACTCATCGAACGCGGTGGCCAGGATCCGAACTGGCTCACCGAGACTCAGCTCGCCGGCAATCCGATCCGGGTGTCTGCCAAGGATTATCGGGCCTGGTTCGCCACGCTGCCCGGCGAGCTCGCCGACGCGGTGGTCGAGCACTGGGGACCGCCGCCGGGAGAGCTGTTCGTCGATCGCACTCACAATCCCGACGGTGACATCGTCATCGCCGCCATGCAGTGCGGCAACGTCGTGATCCTGGTCCAACCGCCCCGCGGTTTCGGCGAGAACCCCGTCGCCATCTACCACGACCCCGATCTGCCCCCCAGTCACCATTACCTCGCGGCCTACCGGTGGTTGGACGGGGCCTTCGGTAACAGCTTTCACGCCGACGTCGTCGTGCACCTCGGCAAGCATGGCAACCTGGAGTGGCTGCCGGGCAAGACGCTGGGCATGTCGTCGTCCTGCGGCACCGACGCCGCGCTGGGCGACCTGCCGCTGGTCTACCCGTTCCTGGTCAACGATCCGGGGGAGGGCACCCAGGCCAAGCGCCGCGCCCACGCGACGCTGATCGATCACCTGATCCCGCCGATGGCGCGGGCCGAAACCTACGGCGACATCGCCCGCCTGGAGCAGCTGCTCGACGAGCATGCCAACATCTCCGCGCTCGACCCGGGCAAGCTTCCCGCGATCCGCCAGCAGATCTGGACGTTGATGCGCGCCGCCAAGATGGATCACGACCTCGGGCTCGAGGACCGGCCCGACGAGGACTCCTTCGACGACATGCTGCTGCACGTCGACGGGTGGCTGTGCGAGATCAAGGACGTGCAGATCCGCGACGGTCTGCACATTCTCGGTCAGCGGCCCGTGGACTCCGGCGAACTCGACCTCGTGCTGGCGATCCTGCGGGCCCGTCAGCTGTTCGGCGGGGAACAGACGGTTCCCGGTCTGCGCCAGGCCCTCGGACTGGCCGAGGACGGCCACGACGACCGGACCGCCGTCGACGAGGCCGAGGCCCGAGCCCGCGAACTCGTTGCGGCGCTGCAGGACAGCGGTTGGAACGCCGACGTCGTCGATGCGCTGACCGACAACGACGACGTTGCGGCGATCCTGCGGTTCGCGGCCACCGAGGTGGTGCCGAGGCTGAGGCAGACCGCGGGGGAGATCGACCAGGTGCTGCGGGCGCTCGACGGCCACTTCATCCCGTCGGGTCCGTCAGGATCACCGTTGCGCGGACTGGTCAACGTACTGCCGACCGGACGCAACTTCTACTCGGTGGACCCGAAGGCCGTGCCGTCGCGGCTGGCCTGGGAAACCGGTGTGGCGATGGCGGATTCGCTGCTCGAGCGGTACCGGGCCGACCACGGGCGCTGGCCGGAATCGGTCGGACTCTCGGTGTGGGGCACCTCCGCCATGCGCACTGCCGGTGACGACATCGCCGAGGTGCTCGCGCTGCTCGGGGTTCGCCCCATCTGGGATGACGCGTCACGGCGCGTGGTCGACCTCGAAGCCATCCCGCTCGAGGAGCTCGGCCGGCCACGGATCGACGTGACCGTGCGGATCTCGGGGTTCTTCCGGGACGCCTTCCCACATGTGGTCGCGATGCTCGACGACGCGGTGCGATTGGTCGCGTCACTGGAGGAGTCCGACGACGACAACCTGGTGCGCGCGCACGCACAGGTCGACCTGGCGGAGCACGGTGACGAGAGACGAGCGACGACAAGGATTTTCGGTTCCAAGCCCGGTACGTACGGTGCCGGCCTGCTACAGCTGATCGACAGCCGCAACTGGCGCGACGACGCCGACCTCGCCGAGGTCTACACCGCGTGGGGCGGCTTCGCGTACGGCCGGGGGCTCGACGGCGCATCCGCCACGGACGACATGAACCGGGCCTACCGGCGAATTGCCGTGGCCGCCAAGAACACCGACACCCGTGAGCACGACATCGCCGACTCCGACGACTACTTCCAATATCACGGCGGCATGGTCGCCACGGTGCGAGCGCTGACCGGCACCGCTCCGGCGGCCTACATCGGGGACAACACACGACCCGACGCCGTGCGCACACGCACGCTCTCGGAGGAGACCACCCGCGTGTTCCGGGCCCGGGTCGTCAACCCGCGCTGGATGACCGCGATGCGCAGGCACGGTTACAAGGGTGCCTTCGAGATGGCCGCGACAGTCGACTACCTGTTCGGCTACGACGCGACCGCGGGTGTGATGGCCGACTGGATGTACGAGCAGCTTTCTGAGAGCTACGTGCTGGACGACGAGAACCGCAAGTTCATGAACGAATCCAATCCGTGGGCGCTGCACGGGATGGCCGAACGCCTGCTCGAGGCGGCCGGGCGCGGCATGTGGTCGGCACCCGAGCAGGCCACCCTCGACGCGCTGCGGCAGGTGCTGCTGGAGACCGAGGGCGATCTCGAGGGCTGATCCCGCTACATTTGGTGCTATGCCCGTGACGTTCGCCCAGGTCGCCAAGTCCGAGTACATCCTGCTCACGACGTTCACCAAGGACGGCAGGCCGAAGCCGACCGCGATCTGGGCGGCGCCGGCGGGGGACAAGCTGATCGCCATCACCCAGGAGAAGTCGTGGAAGGTCAAGCGCATCCGCAACACCTCCCGGGTGACGATCGCCCCGTGTGACCGGGGCGGCAAACCCAAGGGCGAGGCGGTGGAGGCCACCGCGAAGATTCTCGACAAGTCCGCCAACGCTGCCACCTACGACGCGCTCGGCAAGCGCTACGGCCTGCTGGGGAAGGCGTTCAACTTCTTCTCCAAACTGCGGGGCGGCATGGACAAGAACGTCACCATCGAGTTGGCGGCGAGCTGACCCATGGCACCCACCTTCGGCGACGTCTACCGCGAGAAGTACCTGCTGCTGACCACGTTCACCAAGGACGGCAAACCGAAGCCCACCCCGGTCTGGGGGGTCCCCGACGGCGACAAGCTGCTGATCATCACCGACGACGGGTCGTGGAAGACCAAGCGGATCAACAACACTCCGCGCGTGACGATCCAGAAGTGCGGCGTCCTCGGCAAGGTCAAGGGTGAACCCGTCGAAGGTGTCGCCCGGATGCTGCCCAAGTCCGAGACGCGCAGGGTGTTCACCATGATCATCAAGCGTTACTGGAACCACGCCTGGTACTTCATTCCCCAGGCGATCCTGCGCGGCGGTATCGACAAGGTGCACGCCGCCATCGAGGTGACCGCACCTCCCTCCGGCAGCTAGGAACCGGCAGCTAGGAACCGAACGCGCGCCCCGGACGTTGACCGGACATGGCGATGAGGCTCTTCGTGCTCTACATGGTGGTCGAGATGGCCGTGCTGGTTGCGCTGACCGCGACGATCGGTTTCGGCTGGACGATGCTGGCAGTCGCGGGCACGTTCCTGCTCGGCCTCGCGCTGGCCGGCTCCCAGCTGCGCCGCCACCTGCGCCGTCTACAGACCGGGCTCACCGCTGACAACGCCGCCGGGGTGGTCACCGACAGCGCACTCGTGGCTCTCGGTACGGTGCTCGTCGTGATTCCCGGCCTCGCCAGCTCCGTCGTCGGCGCACTCCTGCTGCTTCCCCCCACGCGTGCGCTCGCGCGTCCCGTCGTCACCGCGATGGCGGCCCGCCGGGCTCCGCTGATCGTCGGCGCGGGCACTGCGACGCCATTCGCCTACCGGCCCGCCCGCGGCGCGTACACAGGTGGCGACTACATCGACGGTGAGGTCATCGACATCGTCGATGCGCCTGTGGACGCCACGCCCGAGTCCCAGGCCGAACTCCGCCGTCTGCCGGAGTGAACGCCACCCGCCTCCTGATCGGTGGGCGCATCCACAGCGCCGCCATGCCCGACGCCACGGCGATGGCCGTGCGCGACGGTGTGATCGCCTGGCTCGGCAGCGACGCCGTCGGCTCAGAACAGTTCCCCGACGCCGAGATCGTCGATCTCGCGGGCGGGTTCGTCGCCCCGGCATTCGTCGACAGCCACGTGCACGTCACGGCCACCGGCCTGAGTTTGACCGGACTTGACCTGCGGGAAGCGACCTCGCGCCCGCACTGCATGGATCTGCTCGCCGCCTTCGCCCGCACCCGTCCCGACGGGGTGCTGTGGGCGCACGGATGGGACGAATCGGGGTGGCCCGACCGGACGCCGCCGACCGTCGACGACGTGGACGCCGCGGTGGGACCCGGCCGCATGGCCTACCTGGCCCGGGTGGACGTGCACTCCGCGGTGGCCTCCACTGCGCTGCAGCGCGCCGCGGGAGTGTCCGGCCATGGGCCGCTGACCGCCGACGACCACCACCGCGTGCGCCGGGTGGCCCGCGAACACCTGACCGCCGGCCAGCGCGACGACGCCCGACGGGCCACCCTCGACCTCGCGGCGTCGCGCGGCATCGTCGCCGTCCACGAATGCGCGGGACCGGAGATCGGCGGTCTCGACGACTGGCGGGAATTGCGCGCGCTTGACCACGGTGTGGACGTGGTCGGCTACTGGGGTGAGGCGGTCGACTCCGCCGACGCCGCCCGCGCACTGATCGCCGAAACAGGTGCGCAGGGGTTGGCCGGTGACCTGTTCGTCGACGGCGCCCTCGGCTCGCGCACGGCCTGGCTGCACGAGCCCTACGCCGACGCACCGCCAGGATGCGCAGCCCCGCACGGCAACACGTATCTGAATGTCGACGCGATCACCGCGCACCTGATGGCCTGCACCGAAGCCGGCGTCACGGCCGGCTTCCACGTCATCGGCGACGCTGCCGTCACCGCGGTCGTACAGGCGCTGGGCGCCGTGGTCGACGAGCTCGGCAGCGTGGCCGTCGCCCGCTGCGGGCACCGCCTCGAACACCTGGAGATGGTCACCGACGAGCAGGCCGCGATGCTCGGCCGCTGGGGTGTGATCGCCAGTCTGCAGCCCGCCTTCGACGCGCTGTGGGGTGGTCCGCACGGCATGTATGCCCAGCGTGTCGGGCCGACGCGTGCGTCGGGGATGAACAATTTCGCGCTGTTAGCATCCCAAGGCGTGCCCCTCGCTTTCGGCTCCGACGCCCCGGTGACCGACATGGACCCGTGGTCTGCGGTGCGCGCGGCCACCGCGCATCAGACACCCGGCAGCGCCGTGTCGGCCCGCGCCGCCTTCGCGGCCGCCACCCGGGGAGCCTGGCGCGCCGGCGGTGCCCGCGACGGTGTGACCGGCACGCTCGTGCCAGGAGCGCCCGCCTCCTACGCCGTGTGGGACGCCGACGAGTTCGATGTCACTGCCCCCGCGGACGCGGTGCAACGCTGGTCCACCGATCCGCGCTCTCGGGTTCCTGTGCTGCCCCGCCTGGACGGCGCTGCGCCGCGATGCCGGCAGACGGTGCATCGAGGCGTGGTCCTCCATGGCTGAGGCCACCGAACGAAAACCCCAAGCCGAATCCGTCACCGCCGAACCGCCTTCTCGCCGAGCGCGGATCGGCCGTGTCGTGCTGAACCGCGCGGTGCTGGACCGGTTGCCGCAGTTGACCGTTGCTCTGCTCGGCGGGCTGATGTTGTGCCTCAGTTTTCCGCCATTCGGCTGGTGGTTCGCCGCCATCGCCGCCTTCGCCGCGCTGAGCTGGGTGCTGACCACGCCGTCGGTCACCGTCAAGGGTGGGTTCGGCTACGGGCTGCTGTTCGGTCTGGCGTTCTACATCCCGCTGCTGCCCTGGATCAGCGGGCTGGTCGGACCCGTCCCATGGCTGGCGCTCAGTGCGCTCGAGGCGTTGTTCCCGGCGCTGTTCGGTGCCGTCGCGGTCGTGGTTCGCAGCGTGCCCGGCTGGCCTCTGTGGTTCGCCGGCCTGTGGTCTACGCAGGAGTGGCTGAAGTCGACGGTGCCGTTCGGCGGATTCCCGTGGGGTGTCGTCGGCTATTCGCAGACGCAGAGTCCGGCGCTGCCGCTGGCGTACTTGGGGGGCGCCCCGCTGGTGTCCTTTGGTGTCGCCCTGGTCGGTTTCGGTCTCGCGGCGATGACCATCGAGGTGGTCAGGTGGTGGCGCAGCGACCACGCCGCGCGCACCGCCAAGCCGCCTGCGGTGGTCGTGTCGGGCCTGTGTGTGGCGGTCGTGCTGCTCACCGCGGCCCTGGCGTGGCCGCACGTCCGCAAATCCGGCGCCAGCGTCGGCGACGAGCCACCGGTCACCGTCGCGGTCGTCCAGGGCAACGTGCCCCGTCTGGGCCTCGAGTTCAACGCGCAGCGCCGTGCCGTGCTCGACAACCACGTCAACGAGACGATCCGCCTGGCCGACGACGTGCGGGCGGGCCGGGCACCGCAGCCCATGGTGGTGATCTGGCCGGAGAACTCCTCGGACATCGATCCGCTGGCCAATGCCGACGCCGCCAAGGAGATCTCCGCCGCGGCCGCAGCGATCAGGGCACCCATCCTGGTAGGCGGCGTGCTCGCTGCGCCCGGGTACCGCCGCGACAACCCGGTGTCGACCAATTCGGTGATCGTGTGGAACCCCGACACCGGGCCCGCCGACCGCCACGACAAGCAGATCATCCAGCCGTTCGGCGAGTACCTGCCGTGGCGCAGCTTCTTCAGCAGGCTCTCGTCGTACGCCGACCGGGCCGGCTACTTCGTACCGGGACACGGCGACGGCGTGGTGCGGGCGGCCCGGGTACCGATCGGTGTCACCACGTGCTGGGAGGTGATCTTCGACCGGGCCGCGCGCGAGGCCGTCCGCAGCGGTGCGCAGATGCTCGCCGTCCCGGCCAACAACGCGACCTTCGACGAGGCGATGAGCGAACAGCAGCTCGCGTTCGCGCGGTTGCGGGCGGTCGAGCACGATCGCTACGTCGTCGTCTCCGGGACGGTCGGCATCAGCGCGGTGATCTCGCCGGCAGGTCGCGAGCTGGCGCGCACCCAGTTCTTCGAGCCCGCCTACCTGGATCAACAGATCCGGCTGCGGACGTCGCTGACCCCGGCGACCCGGTTCGGTCCCTACGTGGAGGCGGCGCTGGTGGCCATTGGCGTTGCGGGACTTCTGGCAGCGATGCTGCACAATAGTTTCTTCGCGGGCCGCGTGGAGGCCCTGAGAACGAAGCGTCGGAAATCGACGTCCGAGAACGGCAAAGGAGCCTCATGAGCGTCCCCGGTAGCGCCGGTGGCCAGGAAGCCGGGGCGAAACCCAGCGCACGCACCCTCGTGATCATCCCGACCTACAACGAGCGCGACAACCTGCTCAAGATCGTCGGCCGGGTCACCGAATCGGCGCCGCAGGTCCACGTGTTGATCGTCGACGACGGCAGCCCCGACGGCACCGGCGCGCTGGCCGACGAGCTCTCGCTGGCCGATCCCGACCGCGTCCACGTCATGCACCGCAGCTCCAAAGACGGCCTCGGCGCCGCGTATCTCGCCGGCTTCGCCTGGGGGCTGAGCAGGCAGTACACCGTGCTGGTGGAGATGGACGCCGATGGCAGTCACGCCCCCGAGCAGCTGTACCGGCTGCTCGATGCCGTCGACGGCGGCGCCGATCTGGCGATCGGGTCACGCTACGTCGGCGGCGGCGAGGTGCGGAATTGGCCGCGCCGGCGGCTGGTCCTGTCCAAGACCGCCAACGGTTACTCCCGCATCCTGCTGGGTGTCGACATCCACGACATCACCGCCGGATACCGGGCGTACCGCCGCGAGGTTCTCGAGAAAATCGACCTGGGGGCCGTCGATTCGAAGGGCTACGGATTCCAGGTGGACCTGACCTGGCGCTCCATCAACGCCGGGTTCACGGTCGTCGAGGTACCGATCACGTTCACCGAACGTGAGCATGGCGTCTCGAAGATGGATGGTTCGACGATCCGCGAAGCCATCCTCAAAGTCGCCCAGTGGGGTATGCGGGCCCGGTTGGACCGGGCCCGGGGCGTTGCCCGCTGAATGGGCCCGCTGATCAGCCCCGGCGGCGGGTTTTGATGATCTCGAGGCGCTCCTTGAGCAACTCCTCGAGCTCTTCGACCGAGCGCCGCTCGAGCAGCATGTCCCAGTGGGTGCGCGGCGGCTTCACCTTCTTGGGCTCGGGCACATCACCTTCGATGAGCGTGCCCTCCATGCCGTTGCGGCACAGCCAGGTACCCGGGATCTCGGCATCGTCGGCGAACGGAACGTCGAATTCCTCGCCGTTGTCGGTGCGGTAGCGCGCGACCTGACGCGGCGCCAAGTCGTGGTTGCGGTCCGTCTCGTAGCTCACAGCTCCGAGGCGGCTGCCCCTCAAGACACGATCAGCCATCGTCAACTCCTCTTCAGCATGTGGTCCGGGGTATTCAACGCAGATCTATCCAACGGAGTTCCCGACTCGGCCCCTGATGATACCGGGATCTGAGTATCTCCCGGTTTAGAGTCGGCCCGTGACCGCCTCCCCGGACCGGCTGGCTCCCCCTCGCAGATCCCGCACACGCCCTCAGATGTGCCGGTGGTGTGGACGCGAAGTGGCTGACGCCGGGATGGGTAGACGGCGGCAGTACTGCCGCCAATCGTGTCGGCAGCGGGCCTACGAGCAGCGCGCCCTGGTCAAGGGGTCGGCGGTGGCCGAGGATGCGGTGGTGCTGAGCGCCGAGGAAGCCTCGGTGCTGTCCGACAGGGTCTATCAGGTGCGCTGCGCAGCGGAGGACATGGCGACCGCCCTCGAGGAGGGCGCCGAGGCGAGTGAACTCCGGGAATTGTGTGATGCCGTCATGCGCGCGGCGCGCGCCGCCGACGGGTGGCGCTGACCCCGCAGCTGTTTCCGTCACGCCGAGTCAAACGCTTCAGGGGAGAACCGGCCGGGCGTAGCGTCGCCTGACCGTGACCAGTCCCGCTGACCTGGCCGTGCCGTCGGCCGCCGCAGCCCCGCGCGTCAGCCCCCGGCGTAGGTGGATGCTCATCCGCCTCGCTTCGCCGTTCGTGCTGCTGGCCCTCTGGCAGATCGGCAGCGCGATCGGGCTCATACCCCAGGACGTGCTGCCCGCACCCTCGCTGATCGCCGAAGCGGGGGTCGAGCTGATCAGAACGGGCCAGCTCGCGGATGCCCTGGCCGTGTCGGGGGTCAGAGTCATCCAGGGCCTGCTGCTGGGTGGCACGGTCGGGATCGCGCTCGGCATCGCTGTCGGCCTGTCCACGTGGTTCGAGGTCACCATCGATCCGCCGATGCAGATGGTCCGTGCGCTGCCGCACCTCGGATTGATCCCCTTGTTCATCGTGTGGTTCGGCATCGGGGAATTGCCCAAGGTGCTTCTCGTCGCGCTCGGCGTGAGTTTTCCGCTGTATCTCAACACCTTCTCGGCCATCCGCCAGGTCGACCCCAAATTGCTCGAGACCGCGCAGGTGCTCGGCTTCTCGTTCTGGCAGAAGCTGCGCACCATCATCGTGCCCAGCGCGGCGCCACAGGTTCTCGTCGGTCTGCGGCAGTCGCTGGCGATCGCGTGGCTGACCCTGATCGTGGCCGAACAGATCAACGCGGACAAAGGAATTGGATTCCTGATCATGAACGCGCGTGACTTCCTGCGGATCGACATCATCATCTTCGGTCTCATCATCTACGCACTGCTGGGCATCGGCACCGACGCCGTGGTCCGCGCACTCGAGAACAGGGCAGCGAGGTACCGGACATGACCCTCACCACCGACGCATCCAGCCGGGTGATTGCACAGCGCGCCGACAGCGCAGGCGAGCTGCGCGGCGTGAACAAGTGGTACGGCGACCGCCACGTGCTGACCGACCTCTCGATCCACATCGGCCGCGGCGAGATCGTCGCCCTGATCGGCCGCAGCGGATCAGGCAAGTCGACCGTCCTGCGTGTGCTCGCGGGATTGTCGACCGACCACACCGGTGAACGCGTGGTGGCCGGTGCGCCCGCCGTGGCTTTCCAGGAACCGCGGTTGTTCCCGTGGCGCGACGTTCGCACCAACGTCGCCTACGGCGTGACCCGCGCGAGGTTGTCGAAGGCAGAGGCGCAGACCCGCGCCGAACAGGCGCTGGCCGACGTCGGCTTGGCCGACCGCGCGTCTGCGTGGCCGTCGACGCTCTCCGGCGGGCAGGCACAGCGAGTTTCGCTCGCCCGCGCGCTGGTCGCCGAGCCGCAACTGCTGCTCCTCGACGAACCGTTCGGGGCGCTGGACGCGTTGACCCGGCTCTCGATGCGCGCCCTCCTGCTCGACCTGTGGCGGCGCCACAGCTTCGGCGTTCTCCTGGTGACCCACGACGTCGACGAGGCCGTCGCGTTGGCCGATCGGGTTCTGGTGCTCGAGGACGGAGCGATCGCGCACACCCTCGACATTCCGGACCCGCGGCGCGCCCCCGGAGAAGGCCATACCGACCGCTACCGCGCCGAGCTTCTCGACACGCTCGGCGTGCAGTCCTGACCATCGTCGACGAGGGGGCCATCATGTCCAGGGTTGTTGCAGTGATCGCCGCGGTCAGTCTGCTGTTGGCGGGTTGCGTATCGCGACAGGACGTCTCGGGCGCCCAGAAGCCTCCCGAACAGGTACCTCTGGCAGAGTTGGGAGATCTGACCCTGCAGGTCGGCGACCAGAAGGGTGGCACCGAGTCGTTGCTGCGCGCCGCAGGTGCGCTCGACGGTCTGCCCTATCGAATCGCGTTCTCGACGTTCACGTCCGGGCCGCCGCAGATCGAAGCCGCGACAGCGGGCAAGATCGACTTCGCGATCACAGGCAACACCCCGCCGATCTTCGGTGCCGCATCAGGCGCCAAGGTGAAGGTGGTCTCCGCCTACGATGGCGGCGGTACCGGCGATCAGGTTCTCGTGCATCAGGATTCACCGATCACCTCGATCGCAGATCTGCGAGGCAAGAAGATCGCCGTTGGAAAAGGTAGCTCCGCGCACGGCCACATCCTCGCCCAACTCAAGAACGCGGGACTGACCCCGGACGACGTCACGTTGATCTTCCTCCAACCGGCCGACGCGCTGTCGGCATTCAGTCAGCGTCAGGCCGACGCGTGGGCAATCTGGGATCCGTACACGGCGCAGACTGCTGCGCAGCTGCCGGTGCGCTCCATCGGGCAGGCGAAGGACGTCACCAACGGCTACTGGTTCGGCGTGGCCTCGGACCAGGCGCTGGCTGACCCGAAGCGCAACACCGCGCTGGCCGACCTGCTGGTCCGGTTCGAGAAGGCCGCGAGGTGGGCCCAGCAGAACCGCGAGCAGTGGGCCACTAGCTACGCCAAGGCGGTCGGGCTGAGCCCCGAGGTGGCCACGGTCTCACAGTCTCGCAGCCTGCGGTTGCCGACCGAGCTGGACGACGATGTGGTGGCCTCCGAGCAGAAGATCGCCGACCTGTTCGCCCAATCGGGCCAAATCGCCTCACCGGCACCAGATATCAACAAGTGGGTGGATCGCAGATTCAACGACGTACTCCGTCCGCTGTTCGTCTCGACCAATTAGGAACCCATGCCCTCCGCGAAATTCTTCTGGTTTCTGCCCACCAACGGAGACAGCCGCTCCATCGTCGGAGCTTCGCATGCGTCGTCGCACCACACAGTGCCCGCCGGATACCGGCCGCCCACCCGGCGCTACCTCGCCGAGATCGCACGGGCGGCCGATCGGCTCGGCTTCGAAGGCGTGCTCACCCCGACCGGTACATGGTGTGAAGACGCCTGGCTCACGGCCTCGGCGCTGCTCGCCGAGACCGAGCGTCTGAAGTTCCTCGTGGCGTTCCGTCCGGGTCTGGTGCCGCCCACGCTCGCCGCGCAGCAGACGGCGACCCTTCAGCGATACTCCGAGGGGCGGGTGCTGCTCAACATCGTCAGCGGCGGAGATGATCGGGAGCAGCGTCGCTTCGGCGACTGGCTCGACCATGACCAGCGTTACGCGCGCACGGGGGAGTTCCTGCACATCGTCAACGCGATCTGGCGGCAAGAGTCGCTGGATTTCACGGGCTCCTTCTACGAGGTGGCAGACGCACGGGTGTCCGCAGCGCCAGATCCGTTGCCGCAGATCTACTTCGGCGGCTCGTCGGCGGCGGCGCTGCCGATCGCAGCCGAGTACGTCGACGTCTATCTCACGTGGGGTGAACCGCCGCAGGACGCGGCGGCCAAGATCGCGCGGGTGCGGGCCTTGGCCGAAGAACGCGGCCGCCGGGTGCGATTCGGTATTCGTCTGCACACCATCAGCCGCGACACCTCGGAGGCGGCGTGGGCGGTCGCTGATGCACTGCTGGCAGACCTGTCGCCCGATCAGATCGCTGCGGCCACCGCGCTGCACGCTCGATCGGAGTCCGAAGGTCAGCGTCGGATGACAGCGTTGCACGGCGGACGCATCGACCAGCTCGAGATCTACCCCAACCTGTGGGCGGGCGTCGGTCTGGTGCGTGGGGGCGCTGGTACAGCGCTGGTCGGCTCGCACGAGGAGGTGGCCAATCTGATTCTCGAGTACCACTCCCTGGGTTTCGACGAGTTCATCCTGTCGGGCTACCCGCACCTGGAAGAGGCCTACTGGTTCGCCGAGGGCGTGCTGCCGATCCTGAAACGCAAAGGAGTCGCCTGACCGGCCGGGTGCGGCGAAAATCTGGTATCTCTTGCGGCGTGGACGAATGGTTCGAGCGCAGCCCGTTCGTCGGGTTCGTCCCGTGGATCATCTACTGGGTGGTGGCTGACGGCCCGAGCACCTGGTTGTTCGGTGCGATCTGCGCGGTGCTTGCGACGGTGATCCTGGGGGTGTCGGCCGGCTTCGCCGGGGTGCGCCTGCTCGACGTCGTCACCGTCGTGTTCTTCACCGGTGTGACCGTGGTGGGCCTGGTCATCGGCGCCGAGGACCGGGACTGGATGGACACCTACGCCACGACGCTGTCGAGCGGAGTGCTCGCGGCGATGACTCTGGGTTCGCTGGCGTTCGAGCCGTTCACCGCCCAATACGCGCCGGCGTCGGCGCCGCGGCAGGACTGGGAGGAGGCCGCGTTCCGCCGCACGAACCAGGTGTTGACGCTCATGTGGGCACTGGTGTTCGCGCTGATCGCGGTGCTCGGCTACCTCGCGGCCACCGCACCGATCACGGTGCACCTCACCAAGGCGGTGATCCCAGTCGTGGTGATCGTGGGGGCGGTGGGCATGACCCAGGCCTATCCGGGCCGAGCCCGGGAGAAGGCGCGACCGTAGATCCCCTGAGGGATCAGCAGCGGAACGCTGTTCCGACACCGGCCGGAGGCGTCATCGGCTGCAGACAGCCGAACGGAGCGACGCCGTCGGCGCTGATGCGCACCGCCGAGCGGCGGGCGTAGTTCACGCAGTAGAGGCCGGCGGCGTCGCTGCGGCAGCGGGTGTCGCCGATGCTCAGGGCGCCCCCGCTGGGCAATTCGGGCCCCGATCCGGCGATGAACGGTCCCGGATCTGCGCGCAGCGCCCCGACGCGCAGCTCGTCACCGGGGAAATCGACCCACCCCGGCTTCCACACTCCCTCGGCGTCCGGCGGTGGGGGCGGCGGTGCGGTCAGGTCCAGCAGGCATGTCAGGCCGTCCGCTGTGGTCATGCACTGGGTGGTACCCGACGGGGCCCCCGAAGCGGCGGTGAAGGCGACGTCGTCACCGAGACGGGTGGTGACTCCGTCGCGGAACGCGACGTGGAAGGTGGCGGCGTCGGCGGGTGTCCCCGCCTCGATGAACGCGATGACCTCGTCGATCGACGCGCCGTCGGGCGGCGCTGCCGCGGCCGGCGTGGTCGACGGAGCGACAGCGGTGCTGGTGGTGGCCGTGGGCCTGGCCGCGTTCTGCGATGCCGACTCCGGCCTGCCGTCGGTCGATTGTGCGCAACCGGCGACCAGGGTCGCCGCTGCGAGCAGGCCGGCCATGCGCATTCCGCCAGGCTAGCTGCCCGACACGGCACGGCTGGCGAGGCAGGCCGGGCGTCGATTCGCTACCGTCGGGAGGATGCACGAGCACACCGTGCGGGTCAGAACCGCATCCGGCGTCGTCGAGGGGTTCACCCGCGATGGCGTTCACCGCTGGCGGTCCATTCCCTACGCCAAGCCGCCCGTGGGGCCGCTGCGCTTCCGCGCACCCGTCCCGGTTCAACCGTGGTCGGGGGTGCGGCACTGTCACGGGTTCGGGCCGTGTGCACCGCAGCAGCGCATGTACACGCTCCTGCGGCCGGGCAAGTACCAGCCGATGAGCGAGGATTGTCTGACGCTCAACGTGGTGGCTCCCGCCGGGTCCGACAGCGAGCCGCACGCCCGTTCCGACAGCGGGCCGCTCCCGGTGATGGTGTTCATCCACGGCGGTGGCTACCTGCTGGGGAGTTCGGCGACTCCGATCTACGACGGTGCCTCGCTGGCGCGGCGTGGGTGCGTGTACGTGTCGGTGAACTACCGGCTCGGCGCGCTGGGCTGCCTGGAGTTGTCCTCGCTGTCCACGCCTGAGCATCCGATCGACGACAACCTGTTCCTGCGGGATCTGGTGATGGCGTTGCGGTGGGTGCGTGAGAACGCCGCCGCGTTCGGAGGTGACCCCGACAACGTGACGATCTTCGGCGAGAGCGCCGGTGCCCACGCGGTCGCGACGCTGCTCGCCACTCCTGACGCCGGTGGACTGTTCGCCCGGGCGATCGCGCAGAGCCCCAGCAGCGGCATGACCCGCGGAGCCGATGTCGCCGAGCAGTACGCCGTGCGGTTCGCCCACCTCCTGGGCGCGACGGAATCCGATGCAGCCGAGGTGCTGATGCGCACCCGACCCGCGGAGCTGGTGATGGCGCTGGAAGCGCTGATCATCGAGGGGCAGCGAGAGATGTTGGGCGCCTTCGCAATCGGGCCCGCCTTTGACACCGAGTACCTGCCGACCAATCCTGCTGACGCGATGGCCGACGGGACGGCGCATCGCGTCCCGCTGATCGTGGGGACCAACGCCGACGAAGGCAAGCTGTTCACCCGTTTCCTCAAACTGTTGCCGACCACCGAGACGGCCATCGAGCGCCTGTTCTCGCAAGCCGAACCCGGTGTGCGCGAACGGATTCTGGCGGCCTACCCGGGTTATCCGAACCCCAAGGCCTGCGTACGGCTCGGCGGCGATTTCGTCTTTGCGTCCGCGATGTGGCAGATCGCCGAAGCGCACAGCCGGCACGCGCCGACGTATGTGTACCGCTACGACTACGCGACGCGTGCCCTGCACCTGTCGGGGCTGGGCGCCACGCACGCGATGGAGTTGCTCGCGGTCTTCGACGTCTATCGGTCCCGATACGGCAAGCTGCTGGCCGCCGGCCTCGACGCACGCGTCGCGGGAAAGGTCAGCGACGACATCCAGAAGCGGTGGCTGGGCTTCGCCTCAGGCGGGACACCGGGCGGTGACTGGCCGCAGTACGACCACGACGAGCGCGCGGTCATGGTGCTGGACAGGCGGCGTCGCGTGGAGCACGATCCGCACGCGGAGCGGCGCGAGGTGTGGAAGACGTTCGAGTTCGCGCAATAACGTGCTGACCGCTGCGCGGTGTGGTTGCGTGAACGGGTGCCTGATGCGCTCCCCACACCTGCAGACCACCCGCTCGACCCGCTCGACGAGGCCGAATTCCGCACGATCGCCGCGCTATTGCACCGCGAGCACGGCGTGCAGGCGGCACCGTCGGGGGAGCGCAGAGGGTGGCGATTCGCCTCGATCGAGCTGATCGAACCGTCCAAGGCCGAGCTCGCCGACTTCGACGCCGACGCACGGCGGCCCGTGCGCCGTGCGTCGGTGGTGTGCTTCGACCGCAGCACGAACGCCACCTACAAGAGCGTGGTCTCGCTGACCGACGACCGCGTCGAGTCGTTCGAGCACGTCCCCGGTGTCCAGGCCAACTTCACCGTCGACGAGTTCGCCGAGTGCGACCGACTTCTGCGCAGCCACCCCGACGTCATCACCGCGCTGCGAGGTCGTGGCGTCACCGACATCGACCTCGTGTTCTTCGACACCTGGACCTACGGTGACGCGGTGGCGCCGCCGGAGTTGCGCGACCGGCGCATCGGCTGGTCGGACAGCTGGGTCAAGGGCGCGCCCGGTGCCAACCCGTACGCACGGCTGCTCAGCGGTCTGCACTGCGTGATCGACCTCAACGCGATGGAGCTGGTACGCATCGAGGACGTCGGACCGTTCTCGCCCTCCGGCGGTGCGACGCCGCCGGAGGTGATGGGGGAGTACGTACCTCGGCACATCCCGGACCGGATTCTCGGCCGCAGCCGCCGGGAACCGCTGAAGCCGCTGCACATCACCCAGCCCGAGGGGCCGTCGTTTTCCGTCGACGGGAATCTGGTGACGTGGCAGAACTGGTCGCTGCGTGTGGGTTTCAACCACCGTGAGGGGATGACGCTGCACACGGTCCGGTACCGGGACGGGGACCGTGACCGGTCGGTCGCCCACCGGATGTCGTTCGCCGAGATGGTGGTGCCCTACCGCGATCCATCACCGGATCACTACCGGCGCACCGCTTTCGACATCGGGGAGTGGGGCCTGGGCTTCATGACGACGTCGTTGGAGCTCGGCTGTGACTGTCTGGGGGAGATCCGGTATCTCGATGCCGTGCTGCACGACAGCGCGGGGGAGCCGTACCGCATCACCAACGCGATCTGCCTGCACGAAGAGGACAACGCCGTGCTGTGGAAGCACGTCGACCACGACATCGGTGCCGAGGTGCGCCGCATGCGCCGGCTCACGCTGTCGTTCCACGTCACCGTCGCCAACTACGAATACCTGGTCTACTGGCGTCTCTACCAGGACGGCAACATCGAATGCGAGGTCCGCGCGACCGGCATCATGGTGACCACGCCCTTGCCGGCCGGTGCGCCCAGCCCCAACGGCACGATCGTCGACGAACGCACGTATGCGCCTTTCCACCAACACTTCCTGGTGGCCCGCCTCGACATGGACGTCGACGGCACGGACAACACGGTCGTGATGAGCGAGTCGGCGGCAGAGCCGATCGGTCCCGAGAATCCCTACGGCCTGTCGGTCGTGACGCGCAATGTCCCGCTGCGCAGCGAGAAAGAGGCCCGCCAGGATGTCGACTTCGGCACGCAGCGCGCCTGGAAGGTGGTCAACCCCAACGTGGTCACCGGACTGGGCGCCCATCCGGCGTACAAGCTCGTGCCCACCGGTGCCATCCCGCCGATGTTCGACCCCGGCTCACCGGTGCTGCAGCGTGCGGGGGTGATCGCCCATACCCTCTGGGTCACCCCGAACCGTCCCGACGAGCGTTGGCCTGCAGGCGAATTCGTCAACCAATCGGCTCGGGACACCGGATTGACCCAGTGGACGGCTGCCGACCGGCCGATCGAGAACACCGACGTGGTGCTCTGGTATGTGTTCGGTATCCACCACATCACTCGGCCCGAGGACTGGCCGGTGATGCCCGCCGACATCGTCTCGTTCTGGCTCAAGCCCTTCGGCTTCTTCGATCGCAACCCCGCACTCGACGTCATCGACACCCCGCCGCAGGCGTGTCACACCTCGAGTACCAGCGCGCACCACTGAGCCCCATGGTCGCCAAATCCGCCGCACTGTTCGTTCTCGCAGCGGTTCTCGAGATCGGCGGGGCGTGGCTGGTGTGGCAGGGAGTGCGCGAACACCGAGGTTGGCTGTGGATGGGGGCCGGTGTGATCGCCTTGGGCGCTTACGGATTCGTCGCCGCGTTCCAACCCGACGCCCACTTCGGCAGGGTGCTCGCCGCGTACGGTGGCGTGTTCATCGCCGGCTCCCTGCTCTGGGGTATGGCCCTGGACGGGTTCCGCCCGGATCGCTGGGATGTGGCAGGCGCGCTGGTGGCCCTGCTGGGCGTGGCGCTCATCATGTACGGGCCCCGCTGAGGGGTCATCGGAGATGGGCGTGGGCGTCGTCGAGATCGTCGCGACGCAGCCCCATCGGCGTGCCTGCGGGCACGTCGCCCGCCGCGATCACGGCGCGGGTGATCGGCGTCAGTGCACCGAACAGCGCCTCGACCTCGTCATCGTCGAGCGCGTCCAGGGCGGGCAGGGCGAGCGCGTCGGTCCTGTCCTCGATGTGCTGTTTCAGCGCGCGGCCCTGGTCGGTGATGGCGCCGGCGTCGTCGAGCAACCCGCGCTCTCGCAACGCATCACTGTGTGCGGCCCACTGTGTGTCGTCGTAGTCGCGGCTGCGCCTGATCATCTGCTCGGGCACCCGGCCGGCAGCGGCGTGCAGCACGTTGCATTCGCGGCCGGACAGACCTTCGGCGGAGAGCGCGGCGACGTGGCCGTCGCCGCGATGCTCGCGCAGCAGGGTGGCCGCGTGCCACAGCCGTGGCAGTGGCTCGCTCGGCCACGTCAGCGATCGGTTGGCCGCGTACAGCACGCGACCGTCGAGGTCGGCACCCACCGCCGCGCGAGCGGCCAGCTCCGCCGCGGTCTGTGCGTCTGCGTCGGTGACACCGCTGCGCCGCAGCGCCGCCACCGCGCCCTCCTCACGGGCGCGCAGGGCGTCGGCCGGAGGAGCCACATCCCACGCGGCGGGCAGCGCTGTGGCGACCCGATCTGCGGTGAAGTTGTAGAACGCCGCGGTAACGACTTCGGCCGGGACGATGCCCAGCGGTGCGGACCGGGCGGCGAAGTAACCCATCCAGAAGCCGCGGTAGCCGAGGCCGTCCAGGGCCGCGCGGGCCTCCGGCGCGAAGTAGGTCACGGCGTGGACCGGCTCGATCCGGTCGAAGAAGCGGCGGGCGAGCGTGATCGGGCGAGAAGGGTTGCGCACCCCCGCAGTCAATCACCCCGCGGGCGCAGGTCTGCTAACGTCCCCAGCACCGTGGGTCGGGGGTGACGGGCAGGCAGATGGCCAAGCTGATCGGGGTGTTCGCCGGGCTGGCTCTCGGCTGCAGCGTCCTGCCGGCCTGCAGTTCGCCGGTGAGTTCCGACGCGATCCCCGCCGTGGCGCCCGAGGATCTGCAGGCCGACATCGCTGCGCGCCTGGCGAAGGCGGGGGAGAAGCCGGAGTCGGTGGTCTGCAAGGAGCCGCTGGTCGGTGAAGTCGGGCAGTCTGCTCGATGCGACGTGGTGCTGAGTCCGACGAACAGCTTCGAGCCGATCGTCACCGTCACCGACATCGACGGCGCCTCGATCGTCTACGAGATGATTCCCGCGCTGTCTCGACCTCAACTGGAACGTGCCGTGGCGCGACTGGTGGCGAGCACGCCGGACGCGGTGGCGTGCTTCTCGGGGCTGCCGGGTCGTGCCGGTGCGGTCGCACAGTGCGATGTGTCCGCCGGGGGTACTCCGGTGCGTCGCACGGCCACGGTCACCAGCGTCACGGGGCTGACGATGACCTTCGACGTGGTGCCGCTACTCACCAAGGAGGAGCTGGAGTCGTCGCTGCTCGACGAGCTCGCCGCCAGGGTGAACAGGCGACCGGACTCGGCGGTGTGCGGCGGCAGCCTGGAGGGCCGGGTCGGCAACACCGTCGACTGCACAGTGGTGTCGGGCACGGAACGGGCCGAGCTGGTGCTCACGGTGACCGCCGTCGACGGCACCAAGATCGACTACACCTATGCGCCCCGGCGCTGATCTCAGTCGTCGCCGGCGACGGCCGAGGCCGCCTCGTCGATGATCGCCCGCATCGCCGTCTCGGCGGCATCGGGGTCGCCCAGCCGGACCGCACGGGCCACCTCGTCATGCAACGCGATCGCCGCCGGGTTGGGGGTGTCAGGCATCATGCCGTGATGAGTGCGGCCGGCGAGCACCTCGGCGACCACATCGTAGAGGGCGCGGAACATCTCGTTACCGCTGGCCTCCAGGAGTGTCCGGTGAAAAACCTTGTCGGCCAACAGGTACGACTCGAGGTCCCCGGAGCGCCCGTGCATCACCATGTCGGAGACAGCCGCGGCCATGATGCGGCACTGGTGCGGATCGGCGCGCTGCGCGGCCAACGCGGCGGCTGCCGGTTCGAACCCGCGTCGCAGTTCCGACAGTGAGGCGAGTTGCCGGGCGCGGTCGTCGGAGTCCAGGCGCCATCGGATCAGTCGGGGGTCGAAGACGTTCCACGCGGTGGCCGGCTGGATCGTGATGCCCACGCGGCGGCGTGAGGCCACCATGCCCATGGATTCGAGCACGCGGATGGCCTCCCGGGCGACGCTGCGCGACACCTGGTAGCGGGCACAGACGCCGTCCAGGTTCAGGACGTCCCCGGCTGCGTGGGTGCCGGACACGATGGCCGCGCCCAGCGCGCTCAGCACGCTGCCGTGTAGCGCTGCGGACGGCGTCTCGGACACGCAATCATCCTGTCATACGCGGCAGCCACCTCGAATAATCAGATAGATATCGATATCTACTTGCAATCGTATGCCTATTAAGGCATCGTGTGTGACGGCAGGCACAGCAGGGAAGTCGGCGCGGTAGCCGGCTCCGGAAGTGGGCCGCGTGAGGAGAACAAGGTGGCGTCACCCGTGGTGGTCATGGGCGTATCAGGTTCGGGCAAGTCGACTGTGGGCGCCGCCTTGGCGCAGCGGCTGCGGGTGCTGTTCGCAGACGCGGACGACTTCCACCCCGCCGCCAACATCGCCAAGATGACGGCCGGCCATCCCCTGGACGACGACGACCGGTATCCCTGGCTCGAAGCAATCGGCGACTGGCTGATGCAACGCTGCGAGGACGGCGGGGTGATGAGCTGTTCTGCGCTCAAGCGCAGCTACCGGGAGCAGTTGCGCCGGCATTGCCCGGGTGTGCTGTTCCTGCACCTCAGCGGTACGCCGGACGTCATCGCCCGCAGGCAGGCGAGCCGGCCAGGGCATTTCATGCCCGCGTCGCTGTTGGCCTCGCAGTTCACGACCCTCGAGCCGCTGGACGCCGACGAACCGGGCACCACCATCGACGTCGATCAGAGCATCGACGCCATCATCGACACCTATTGCACCACAACAGCTTCGGCGATCGAACAGGAGAAGTGATGATCTCGTCACCCACATCACCAGCGACCATGCTGACCGTCCTCGCGGCGGACACCGAGTTACCGGAGCCCGTCGCATCGGGCTGGCAACTCGTGGTGGCGGCACTGGCGGGTATCGCACTGATCGTCGTGCTCATCACCGTGGCGAAGCTTCATCCGTTCCTGTCGTTGATCTTCGGCGCGCTGGCCGTCGGGATCGTCGCGGGCATGAACGTCGGCGACGTCCTCGGATCGTTCTCCGACGGATTCGGTACCACGGCGGCCGGTGTCGGCATCCTGATCGCGCTGGGCGCGATGTTCGCGAAGCTGCTCGCCGATTCGGGTGGTGCCGACGAGATCGTCGACACCATCGTCGGCCGCGCCTCACCACGTGCACTGCCGTGGGCGATGGCCGTCGTCGGTGCGATCATCGGTCTCCCGATGTTCTTCGAGATCGGCGTCGTGCTGCTGATGCCCGTCATCTACCTTGTCGCCAAGCGCTCGGGTCTGTCGTTGATCACCATCGGAATCCCCGCTCTGGCAGGCCTTTCCGCGATGCACGGGCTCGTCCCACCGCATCCCGGTCCGCTCACCGCGATCGACCTGCTCGGAGCCGACCTCGGCGTCACGCTCGCCCTGGGTGTGGCCGTGGCGATCCCCACCGTCATCGTCGCAGGGCCGCTGTTCGGGAAGCTGGCCGGACGCTGGGTCGTCATCGACATTCCGGACCGCTTCAACGCTGACGACGTCCGTGGCGGTGGCGATGGGAACGGCGGCACCGGCAGCGCGGGCCCAGGTGAGGCCGGGCGCGGCGGCATGCAGACGGTCGCGCAGCGCACCCGCCCGAGCTTCGGCATCACGATCTTCTCCGTGCTGCTGCCGGTCGCGTTGATGATGGGTAAAGCGCTGGTCGACATCTTCATCGACGACGAGAACAACGTGCTGCGACAGACTTTCGACATCCTGGGCCGGCCGCTGATGGCGCTGCTGATCGCCGTGATCGTCGGGATCTTCACGCTCGGCCGCGGGGCCGCGATGACCCGCGATCAGATCGTCAAATGCATCGAATCGTCGCTGCCGCCCGTCGCGGGCATCATCTTGATCGTCGCCGCGGGCGGCGGGTTCAAACAGCTGCTCGTCGACACCGGCATCGGCACGCTGCTGGCCGACTGGGCCAAGGGCGCCAATGTCTCGGTGGTCCTGCTCGCCTGGACACTCGCGGTGCTGATCCGGCTCGCGACGGGCTCGGCCACGGTCGCCACCATCACCGCGTCGTCGCTGATGCTGGGTCTGGTCGAGGGCTTGAGCACCGGTGAGGTGTCGCTGGTGGTGCTCGCGATCGGTGCCGGCTCGCTGTTCTTCTCCCACGTCAACGACGCCGGCTTCTGGCTCATCAAGGAGTTCTTCGGGATGAGCGTCGGACAGACCATCAAGAGCTGGTCGGTGATGGAGACGGTGCTCTCGGTGACTGGCCTGATCCTGGTGCTGCTGCTCGGACTCGTCATCTGAGTCCAGCGGCGGGCCTCAGGCTTTCAGGGGGCCTTCAGCACCTGGGTGCCGCCGGCGAGCTCATCGTGCTTGCCCTGCTTGGTGGGGCTGCTGTTGATCGTCACCGCGATGACGACGATCGCCACCACGCCGAGCAGGCCGCCGATGAACGGGATGATCGGCAGCAGCGTCCACGAGTTGCGGATCGCCGACTGTGCGGCAGTCGGTTTGGGTGCACCGCCGGGACCGTGCACACTGAGGCCGAGCAGCTTCTTGCCCGGGGTCCAGCCCTGTGTGACCTCGAACGCCACGTAGTAGGCGAAGCTCAGCGCGCCGGTGAACAGCCCGGTGATCCAGACGTTGGACATCGCGCCGATCGCGAAGACGATGATGCTGCCGACGATGCCGACGATCAGACCGTCGATGAACCGGGCGGCGAAGCGCACGCCGACGCCGCCGGGTTGGGCGCCGCCGCCGGGCGGCGGGTACGACCCCGGGTAGCCGTATTGGCCGGACTGCGGGGGATAGTCGCTGGTCATCGGGGAGCTCCTTGTGGCGGCGGCTGGATTGCGAGCTCACCGTACCCAGCAGGAAGCCCCCGCGAAAGGGCTTCGCGGGGGCTGCTGCTTCTTCTGTGCAGGGGTCAGCGCAGCTGCTTGCGGCGCTTCTTGACCTCGGAACCCGCGGTGTCGGCCAGTTCTGCGGCGCGCTCGCGTGCGATGTCGGCCGAGCGAAGGGCGCGCTCACGGGCGGCATCGGCCAGCTCGGGTGCACGGTCGCGTGCCACGTCGGCGAATTCCTCGCCACGTTTGCGGGCCAGCACCGCCCACTCGCCGCCGCGTTCGCGAGCCACCTCGGCGAGTTCACCGCCGCGTTCGCGCGCGACCTCGGCGAGTTCGCCGCCGCGTTCGCGCGCGACCTCGGCGAGTTCGCCGCCGCGTTCGCGCGCGACCTCGGCGAATTCGCCGCCGCGTTCCCGCGCTATGTGGGCCAGTTCGCGACCGCGCTCAGCGCCGACCTGCAGGCCGTGGCCCAGCTTGTCGGCGAACTCGCTGTCCGCCAACGAACCGCCGGCGGCCGCGCCGACGGGAAGTGCGGCTGTCACCGCCTCGGCGGCTTTGCGTGCTGCGCGCCGGCCGCGCCAGCCGAGCGACGGCTTACCCTCGGTGTCCACCGCGGCGATGATGAGGCCTCCGATGAGGCTGATGTCGGTGACGAACGCGCGCCGCTCGTCGGCCTTGCGCTGCGGATCGGTCTCGTTCCAGAAGTTGTGTCCGCCGAGGGAACCCGGCACCACGGTCAGCGCCAGCGCCGCCGATGCGAACCGCGGGAGCTTCCCCGTCGCCAGCAGCAGCCCGCCGCCGATCTGAACGGCCGCGTTGATCCGGGCCACCGTCTCGGCATCCGACGGCAGGTTGGTGCTGACCGGATCGGGGAGCTTGCTGAGCCCGTCGAGAGTGTTCTGCGTGGACTGGGCTGCGGGTTTGGGGCTCCGCAGGGCCTCGACCCCTCGGGAGATGAACACGGCGGACAGCATTGGACGCGCAACGCGACGGATCAACATGCCGGACATGTTCCCACGCGATTCGGCGACCAAACCCGACCGGGTGACGTGCCGGGGTAGCTTCGCAGGCGTGCCACTCGTCGCGGGAATCGACTCGTCCACCCAGTCGTGCAAAGTGCTGATCTGTGATGCCGAGACCGGCCGAACCGTCCGGTCGGCCACCAGTGCCCACCCGGGCGGCACCGAGGTGGCGCCGGCGCACTGGTGGGACGCGCTCCGAGCGACGTTCGACGAGCTGGGCGGCATCGACGACGTCGCTGCAGTCTCCGTCGGCGCGCAGCAGCACGGCATGGTGTGCCTGGACGCATCGGGGAACGTCGTCCGCGACGCGTTGCTGTGGAACGACACCCGCTCTGCCGGTGCGGCGGCCGATCTGGTCGACGAACTCGGCGGCCCCGACAGATGGGCACAGCGCACAGGCGTCGTGCCCGTCGCCGCCATCACCGCCACCAAGCTGCGGTGGCTGGCCGATCACGAACCGGAGCATGCCGATGCCACCGCCGCGGTCTGCCTCCCGCACGATTGGCTGACATGGCGGCTGTCGGGCGCCACCGACATCGGCGAGCTGACCACGGATCGCAGTGACGCCAGCGGCACGGGGTACTTCTCAGCCGCGACCGATTCCTACGACGTCGAACTGCTCGAGCTGGCAATGCGCGGGCGACGCCCGACGCTGCCGACCGTCGTCGACCCCGCCGGTTCGGCGTCGCAGACCGCCCACGGCGCGCTCCTGGGGGCCGGCGCGGGGGACAACGCCGCGGCCGCGCTCGGCCTGGGCGCCGGGCCGGGCGACTGTGTGGTGTCGCTGGGCACCTCGGGTGTGGTCAGCGCCGTCGGTGGGACGGCGCCGTGCGACCCCGAGGGCATCGTCGCGGGGTTCGCCGATGCGACAGGACGGCAGCTGCCGCTGGTCTGCACGCTCAACGGGGCGCCTGTGCTCGCCGCGGTGGCGCGCATGCTCGGCGTCGAGTTCGACGAGTTCGACCGGCTCGCGCTCAGCGCTGCCGTCGGCGCCGACGGCTTGACGCTGGTGCCGTATCTCGACGGGGAACGCTCACCCAACCTGCCCGACGCCACGGGCGCGCTGCACGGCATCACCACGCGAAACCTCAACTCCGCCAACATCGCTCGGGCCTCCGTCGAGGGTCTGCTGGCGTCCATGGCCTACTGCATCGACAAGATTCGCGCACACGGCGTCGCGGTCGACCGCATCATCTTGATCGGCGGCGGGGCACGCTCGGCGGCGGTCAGAGCGGTGGCGCCGGCCGTTCTCGGTGCGCCCGTGTATGTTCCGGCACCGGCGGAATACGTCGCGCTCGGCGCGGCGAGGCAGGCGGCCTGGGCGCTGGCGGGTGGCCAGAACCCACCGCAGTGGTCCCTGGCGGACACCACCGTCCACGAGGCAGAGCCCACGCCGGAGGTTCTCGACCGTTACCGAATGGCCGAGGGCCTGACCTTCCGCTGATCCTCACGTGAGCCGTGCGGCCTCAGGCCGTGGCCACATCGCGCGCGGCAGCGGTTCGCCCGGGGGCGGTCGCACGGCGTCCAGCACGGCCCGTAGCGGCGGCCAGTCGGCGCGCCCGATCCTGGTGACGGCGTACGCGGTGAGCACGACGTCGGGGCCGGTCAGGGGCAACACCGTCACCCCGGCGGCGGTGGGGCGCTCGATCGGCAGAAGTCCCACCCCGTAGCCCGCGGTGATCAGTTCCTCCACCAGATCCAGGCTGTCGATCTGATGGGCGATCCGCGGGGTGAAGCCGGACAGCGACGCCAGTGTGCGCACCGCATCCTCGTCAGCGGTGTTGCGGGAGTTCACGATCCACGTCTGGTCGGAGTAGTCGCGCAGCGTGGTCATGGTGCGCGCGGTGCCACTCGGCACCCCGAGACCCCAGCGGATCGACCAGAGCGGCACCGATTCCAGCAGAGCCCCCGGGGATGCCGGCGCCAGGTTGTAGTCGTAGGTGAGCGCCAGGTCCAGGTCGTCGGCGGTCAGCAGCCGAAACGCTTCCACCGGCTCGTACTCGCTGATGATGAAGTCCACCTGCGGCAGTCGTCGGCGAAACGCTGCGGCGATCGGCAGCAGCGACACGCGGATTCCGGTCGCGAACCCGCCGACACGGACGGTGCCGGCCGGGTCGGCACCGGCGTCCAGATCCAGTCGTGCGCGGTCCACCGCCGCGAGGATGGTCACCGCGTGATCGGCCAGGCGCCGTCCCGCCGGGGTGAGCCGCACCCGTCGGCCCTGCGGCTCGATCAGTTGCGCCCCGGTCTCGCGTGTCAGGGCGGCGATCTGCGCCGACACGGTCGAGGTGGTGAGGTGGTACTCGTCGGCGACCGCCCGCATCGAACCGAGGCGCGACAGTGCGAGGAGCAGCTGGAGTCGACGGAAGTCCACGCCAGCGATTGTGCTCCTGCACGTAGGGTTGGGTCGTGGACACGCTGCTCGGCATCGACATGGGAACAGGAAGCACCAAGGGAGTTCTCGTCGACAGCTCGGGCACAGTGCTGGCCACGGAGACCATCGCTCACGGGATGGATCTTCCGCGGCCGGGGTGGGCCGAGGTCGACGCCGAGGCGGTGTGGTGGCGTGAGGTGTGCGCGATCAGCAGCGCGCTGATGGCCCGCCAACCGGCCAACGCATCCCTGGCCGGCGTGTGTGTCAGCGGTGTGGGTCCCTGCCTGGTGCTCTGCGACGCCGATCTGCGCCCGCTGCGGCCGGCCATCCTGTACGGCATCGATACCCGTGCGCACGCCGAAATCGACTCGTTGACAGCGGAATTGGGCGAGGACAAGATCCTCGAACGGGCGGGCACCTTGCTGTCCAGTCAAGCTGTCGGGCCGAAGATCGAGTGGGTGCGCAATCACGAGCCGCATGTGTTCGACGCCGCTGCCGGCTGGTACGGCTCCAACTCCTTCATCGCCGCGAAGCTCACCGGCGAGTATGTGATGGACCACCACACCGCGAGCCAGTGCGACCCGCTGTACGCCACCCGTGACTTCGACTGGAACCGGGAGTGGGCCGAGCGCATCTGCGGGCCGCTGCCGCTGCCGTCCCTGGTGTGGCCAAGCGATGTCGTCGGACAGGTCAGCGCCGTGGCCGCCCGCGAGACGGGATTGCCGGCAGGCGTTCCGGTCGCCGCGGGGACCGTCGACGCGTACTCGGAGGCGTTCTCGGTCGGCGTGCGCCGTCCCGGGGACCAGATGCTGATGTACGGCTCGACGATGTTCCTGGTCCAGGTGATCGACGAGTACCACAGCGATCCCACGCTGTGGACCACTGCAGGAGTCGATCCCCGAACGCTGGCGCTCGCAGCAGGCACCTCGACGGCGGGCACGATGATCAACTGGCTGCAATCACTCACGGGCAAGCCCTCTTTCGAGGAACTGACCGCCGAGGCGTTGGCCGTGCCCGCGGGTAGCGAGGGGCTGCTGATGCTGCCGTACCTGGCTGGTGAGCGCACTCCGGTGTTCGATCCGAACGCCCGCGGTGTGCTTGCCGGTCTCACCTTGCGGCACGGGCGCGGGCATCTTTTCCGGGCGGCCTATGAAGGTATCGCCTTCGGCATCCGGCAGATCCTGGACCGGTTCGACGACGCCCACGAGGCACGTCGCACCGTCGCGGTCGGCGGCGGTCTCAAGAGCCCGGTGTGGGCGCAGGCGGTCAGCGATGTCACCGGACGCTCGCAGCTGGTGCCCGAGCAGGCCATCGGAGCAAGCTACGGTGACGCACTGCTGGCCGGTATCGGGGTGGGGTTGGTTCCGCCCGAGACGGATTGGGCCACGATCGAGCGTGAGATCACGCCCGACCCGAGCAATCGAGCCCGCTACGAGGAGCTCTTCGCGACGTGGGCGCAGCTGTATCCGGCCACGCGGGAGCAGGTCCACCGGCTGGCAGCCGCCGACGCCGGCACCGTCGACTGAGCCGGCTCAGCCCATCGTGTAGCCACCGTCGACCGGAAGGTCGACGCCGTTGATCATGCTCGCCGCATCAGAGCACAGCCACACCACCGCGTCGGACACTTCGTGCGGAACGGCGAAGCGGCCCAGCGGGATTCGGGCGATCATCGGCGCAGCCTTGGCTTCCTCGCCCCACACCCTCTGGCCCATCTCGGTCAGCACGACCGTGGGGCACACCGAGTTCGCGCGGATGCCGTGCGGTCCCAGTTCGCGAGCGAGGACCTTGGTCGCCATCACCAGGCCGGCCTTGGATGCGCAGTAGGCGTAGTGCTCCGGTAGCGGGGCCAGCGCTGCCGCGGAGGCGACGGTGACGATGGCGCCACCGGTGCCCTGCTCCACCATGAGCGCTCCGACCTGGGCTGCCAGGAGTGCGGGAGCCCGCAGGTTCACCGCGAGCGTGGCGTCGAAGTTCTCCGCGGTGGTCGCGACGACAGGTTCGGGCAGCGAGATGCCGGCGTTGTTGACGAGGATGTCGAGACCGCCGAACGCCTCGGGAGCGGTGCGGCTCAACGCCGCCGGACCCTCTGGGTCGGCGAGGTCGGCCACGACGGCACGGACCTCGACTCCGTACTGATCGCCGAGCGACTGTCGCGCCTGCGCCAGTTCGGTCTCGTCGCGCCCGCTCAGTACCAAATGGGCGCCGGCAGCGGCGAACGCACGGGCGATGTCGGCGCCGATGCCCTTGGTGGCGCCGGTGATCAGCGCGCGCTTGCCGTCCAGCCGCATCGCCCCGGAGTATCTCTGCTCGGCGGTGGTGGTCACGAAACCTCCTGTGCTACCTGCGCATCGGTGGGGTCATCGGTGGCCGCCAGCAGCGCCTCGGCGGTACCCGGATCGGTGACGAGTCGGTTGAAGTACCCGCCGCGGGCGCCGGCGGTGATGGATTCCACCTTGTCCTTGCCGACAGCCACCGCGATCGTGACCGGGATGTGGCGCAGTGTCTCCAGTTCCAGCGCGATCAGCCGTTCTGCACCGTCGAAGTCGACGGGGGTGCCGTTGCGGTCGTAGAAGCGCGAGCACACGTCGCCGACGGCGGCGCGCAGCGACGTCGAGCCGGTCGGCACGAATTGGGGGATGTCCGAGCGGGTCAGCGGTGGCGCGCCGACACCCATCAGCGCGCACCGGGCATGCGGCCACTGGTGCAGCACGCGCTGGATGCTCGGATCCTCGAGCAGGGAGTCATACAGCGCGGGTCCCGGAAGTGCCGGTGCGAAAAGGTAGTTGGCACGCCCGCCGACGCGATTGGCGACCAGCCGCGTGATCTCGTTGGTCTGATACCACTCGTAGGGCTGGTCGTTGCCGCCGACAGTGGGGGTCACCACCACGCCGGGCAGCGAGGTGAGTTCGTGCTGGGCCAGCTCGTAGACCGTGCGGCCGGAGGAGACCAGCAGCACGTCACCCGGGAGCAAACCCGCTTCGGCGAGCGCCCGTGCCGTCGCCGGCGCGAGCACCCGCCCCATGATGTCGACGACGCTGCGTCCGGGTCCGGGCGCGGGCAGAGGCGGCGACAGGTAGACGGTGTTCAGATTCAGGGCCCGGGCCACCCGGTCGGCCAGCTCCGTGGGTCGGGCTTGGGCCGGCGGGACCACCTCGATACGCACGATGCCTTGGCGTTTCGCCTCGGCGAGGAGCCTGCTCACCGTCGCTCGGCTGGTGCCCAGTTGCTCGGCGATCTCGGCCTGGGTGGCCTCGTCCTCGTAGTAGAGCCGCGCTGCTGTGTAGAGCAGGGTGGCGGGGAAATGACTGCTCTCCGGCTCGGGCGCGGCGCCATCGGGCTTCGCCGACGAGGTGGCGGGCGCGGGCGGCCGAGACATGGGCAAAGTATGACACCGAACGTCTGCTCTGGAAAGAAGTTCATTGAACAGATGTTCTGGACAGATGTGCACCGCCTTCGCTACTGTGACTCCGAACACAGAGGGAGGAACCTGCGTTGTCTGATCAAACCGCGTCGTCCGATCGAAGAATGTCCGCTCAGATCCCCGAGAAGATGCAGGCAGTGGTCTGCCACGGGCCCCACGACTACCGACTCGAGGAGGTTGCGGTCCCCCAACGCGGTCCTGGCGAGGCGCTCGTGAAGGTCGAGGCGGTCGGTATCTGCGCCAGCGATCTGAAGTGCTACCACGGTGCGGCGAAGTTCTGGGGAGACGAGAACCGGCCCGCCTGGGCGGAAACCATGGTGATCCCCGGCCACGAATTCGTCGGCCGCGTCGTCGATCTCGACGAGATCGCCGCCTCCCGCTGGGGCATCGCCGTGGGCGACCGGGTGGTCTCCGAGCAGATCGTGCCGTGCTGGGAGTGCCGATTCTGCAAGCGGGGCCAGTACCACATGTGTCAGCCCCACGACCTCTACGGCTTCAAGCGGCGCACCCCGGGGGCGATGGCCAGCTACATGGTCTACCCCGCGGAAGCGTTGGTGCACAAAGTTTCTGCCGACGTCGCACCCCAGCATGCCGCCTTCGCCGAACCGCTGTCGTGCTCATTGCATGCGGTGGAGCGGGCGCAGATCCTCTTCGAGGACGTCGTGGTGGTCGCCGGCTGCGGACCCATCGGCCTCGGTATGGTCGCCGGCGCCCGCGCCAAGAACCCGATGCACGTCATCGCGCTCGACATGGCGCCCGAGAAGCTCGAGCTCGCCAAGCTCTGCGGCGCCGACATCACGATCAACATCGCCGAACAGGACGCCGTGGAGATCGTCAAGGAACTGACCGACGGCTACGGCGCCGATGTGTACCTGGAGGGCACCGGACATCCCTCGGCGGTTCCGCAGGGGCTCAACCTGTTACGCAAGCTCGGCCGGTACGTCGAGTACGGCGTGTTCGGCAGTGACGTGACCGTCGACTGGAGCATCATCAGCGACGACAAGGAACTCGACGTCCTCGGCGCGCATCTGGGTCCCTACTGCTGGCCCGCGGCGATCAAGATGATCGAGTCCGGTGTGCTCCCGATGGACAAGATCTGCACCCACCAGCTGCCACTGACCGAGTTCCAACAGGGTCTCGACCTCGTCGCCAGCGGCAAGGAATCGGTCAAGGTCTCCCTGATCCCCGCCTGAACTAGGGACGTCACGAAAAGCACCCCAGAAAAGGACCCCGATGAGTCTGTTCTCGAATCCCCCTATGGGGCAGCAGTTCTCGCGTCGAAAGATGCTGACGGCACTGGGTGTGGCCGGCGCCGCGGCCGCCAGCGTGCCGGTGCTGAGTTCGTGTGGCGTGGGCGGCAAGGCCAGCATGCCCAACGGCGCGGACGCGGTGACCGGTGGGTTCGATTGGCGCAAGGCGGCCGGCTCCACCATCAACATCCTGCAGACCCCGCACCCGTACCAGCTGTCCTACCAGCCGCTGCTCAAAGAGTTCACGGAGTTGACGGGCATCAACGTCAACGTCGATCTGGTGCCCGAGGCGGACTACTTCACCAAGCTGAACACCGAATTGGCCGGCGGCTCCGGCAAACACGACGCGTTCATGCTCGGTGCCTACTTCATCTGGCAGTACGGCCCGCCCGGGTGGATCGAGGACCTCAATCCCTGGCTGTCCAACAGTGCGGCGACCAACGCCGAGTACGACTTCGAGGACATCTTCGACGGGCTGCGCACCTCGACGCGCTGGGACTTCGAGTTGGGCCAGCCGCTCGGGACGGGCGGGCAGTGGGCGATCCCGTGGGGTTTCGAGAACAACGTGGTCGCCTACAACAAGCGGGTGTTCGACGAGAAGGGCATCACGCGGTTGCCCGACAATCTCGACGACTTCATCCAGCTGGCCATCGACCTGACCGACCGTTCCCAGAACCGTTACGGCATCTCCACACGCGGCTCCAAGTCCTGGGCCACCATCCATCCGGGCTTCATGACGCAGTACACCCGCGAAGGCGCCGTCGACTACACCTGGAACGGTTCGGAACTCATCGCCGAGATGGACAGCGACAAGGCGATCGACTTTACGAAGAAGTGGATCGCCATGCAGCACGAGGCAGGTCCGACATCGTGGACCACCTACGACTATCCCAACGCCACCGGCGATCTCGGAGACGGCAAGGCGATGATGGTCTACGACGCCGACAGCGCCACGTACCCGAAGAACAAGCCGGGTGCGAGCAAGGAGGCCGGCAACATCGCGTGGTACGCGGGGCCGGCCGGTCCGGACGGCAACTACAAGACCAACCTGTGGACCTGGAGCTGGGCGATGAGCGCGAACTCGCGCAACAAGCTTCCTGCGTGGTTGTTCATCCAGTGGGCAACGGGCAAGGAGTCGATGAACAAGGCCGTCGAGGGTGGTACCTACGCGGATCCGGTCCGAAAGTCGGTGTTCGACACCACATTCAAACGGGTCGCCGCCGATCAGTTCGGCTATCTCGAGGCGTTCGAGACGGTCATCGGCCAGTCCAAGATCCAGTTCACCCCGCAGAAGAAGTTCTTCGACACCACCCAGAACTGGGCGGTGGCATTGCAGGACATCTACGGCGGTGAGGACGCAGCGTCGCGGTTGCGCAGCCTCGCCAAGACCAACACGTCCAAGGTCAACCTCTAGGAGCTCTGGCATCGATGACGACTCAGACATCCAAGGCGCCTGCGGCGTCGCCGCGGCCCGATGCCTCGGCCGGCGCACGCAAGCTCCCCGAGGTGCCGACCTGGCGCCGCAAGTTGCGGCCCTATCTGCTGTCGATCCCCGCCCTGGTGATCGTCATCGGCATCCTCTACCCGTTCTTCGTCGGCGCGTACTACGCCTTCCTCAACTACGCTGCCGTGAACCCGAATCCACACTTCGTGTGGTTCGACAACTTCGCCTCGGTCCTCGGGGACCGGGTGTTCTGGCAGAGCGTGAAGGTCACCGCGATCTTCGCCATCGCCGCCACCGCGATCGAGACGGTGCTCGGCGTCGGGCTGGCCCTGCTGCTCAACCGGTCCAGCATCATCGGCAAGATCTTCGAGAAAGTCCTGATCCTGCCGCTGATGATCGCCCCGGTGATCGCGGGCGTCATCTGGAAGCTGATGTTCAACCCGCAGTTCGGCATCCTCAATCACGTTCTCGGCCTGGGCAACACGTTCGACTGGCTGTCGGCGAGCAACGCCCTGTTCTCGGTGATCCTGGTCGACGTGTGGATCTTCACCCCGTTCGTGGCGATCCTCGTGCTCGCGGGCATCAGGTCCCTGCCCAAGGAGCCGTTCGAGGCGTCCGACGTCGACGGCGCCAGCTGGTTCTTCATGTTCCGCAAGCTGATGCTGCCGATGCTGTGGCCCTACATCCTGGTCGCCGTGATCTTCCGGTTTATGGACAACCTCAAGGTGTTCGATCACATCTTCGTGCTGACCGCGGGCGGCCCCGGCGTGGCCACCCGCACCCTCCAGATCGGCGCCTTCGAGGACTCGATCATCAACCTGGACTACTCCCGGGGCAGCACCTACATGCTGCTGCTCTGGATCATCGTGTTCATCACCGCGCGCTACCTGGTGAGCGTGCTCGGAAAAGCGCAGCGCCGCGCTGCCGGAGCGGAGTCGTAATAATGGCCCTCAACCTGTCCCGAGCCGAACTGCAACCCGGTCAGCGGCGCTGGTCCATCGGCGCCGTGGCCGCCGACGTCGGTCTGGTCATCTGGTTCGTCTTCTCGCTGTTCCCGATCTTCTGGATGCTGATGCTGGCCTTGAAGAACGCCGAACAGCAGACGACGACGTACTTCTCGTTCAGTCCGACATGGTCGAACTTCGCGACGGTGGTGTCCGACAAGGGCACGCAGATGACGAGCGTGGACTTCAAGGCGTCGCTGCTCACCAGCCTGCTCAATTGTGGTGGCGCGGTGATCGTGTCGCTGGTGATCGGCATCCCGGCCGCCTACGCCGCGGGCCGCTGGCAGTACCGCGGCAGCAACGACCTGATGTTCCAGATGCTGTCGTTCCGATTCGCCCCCGAGCTGATGGTGATCGTGCCGCTGTTCGTGATCTACAACCAGATCGGCCTGTTCGACACCAAGGTCGGGATGATCTGGGTGCTGCAGCTGGTCACCATGCCGCTGGTGGTGTGGATTCTGCGGTCCTACTTCCAGGATCTGCCCGCGGATCTGGAGCAGGCGGCACTCCTCGACGGCTACACGCGCCGGCGCGCCTTCCTGATGGTGGCGCTTCCGATGGTGCGCCCGGGTATCGCGGCGGCAGCGCTGCTGGCGTTCATCTTCGCCTGGAACAACTATGTGTTCCCGCTGATCCTGGCCGACAGCAACGCCGGCACCGTCACCGTCGCCATCACCAAGTTCCTGGGCGGCGGCGGCCAGGCGTACTACAACCTCACGGCTGCCGCGGCGTTGATCGCCGCGCTGCCACCACTCGTCCTCGCACTGACGATCCAGCGATACCTGGTGCGGGGCCTGTCATTCGGGGCGGTGAAAGCCTGATGGCCACGGTTACGATCACCAACATCTGCAAGACCTACGGCAAGGACGTCCGCGCGGTCGACGGCATCTCCCTCGACATCGCCGACGGCGAGTTCTTCGTGATCCTGGGCCCCAGCGGCGCCGGCAAGACGACCACGTTGAAGTCGATCGCCGGACTCGTCGACGTCGACTCGGGTTCGGTGTCGATCGGCGGAGTGGACATGACAGCGGTGGAGCCCTACCACCGCAACGTGGCGATGGCGTTCGAGAGCTATGCGCTCTACCCGCAGAAGACCGTCGCCGAGAACCTGGCGTCGCCGCTGAAATCGGGTCGCACAGGCACGTACTCGGAGGCCGAGCGCACCAAGCGCATCGACCAGGTCACCACCACGCTGGGCATCGATCACTTGAAGAACCGGTTGCCCCGGGAACTGTCGAACGGTCAGCGCCAGCGCGTGGCGCTGGGTCGGGTGCTGGTCCGTCCGGCCGATGTCTACCTGCTGGACGAGCCGCTGAGCCATCTGGACGCGAAACTGCGTGCGGCCATGCGGGCTGAGCTGAAGCAACTCGGCGCGATGTCGAACACCACCACGATCTATGTCACGCACGACTACCAGGAGGCGCTGGCGCTGGGTGACCGCATCGCGGTGATGCGCGAGGGCCGGCTCATGCAGATCGGTACACCTGAGGAGATCTGGCGCCGGCCCGCAGACACGTTCGTCGCGCGCGCCCTCGGCCAGCCCGAGATCAACCTGCTCGACGGTGTCGTCGACGACGGCCGCATCCGGCTGGGTGACGGTTCGCTCGACGTGCCGGTACCTCCGGACGTGAACTGCGAGCGCGGCACCCGCGTCCGAGTCGGATTGCGCCCGTGCGATATTCACGTGACCAGCCGGGAGGGTTCGTTACGCGGGCGCGTCCAACTCGCTGAGCGACTCGGCCGCAACATCGAGCTGACCGTCGACGTGGGCGGGGCGCAGTTGATCGCACTCACCTCCGGACGCCACGGAGTCGGTGAGGGAGACGACATCACGATGCGCATCGCCGAGTCCGACGTGCACGTGTTCGCCCCGGGCGACGGGGACACCAGCCGGTTCAGTGACCAGACCCTGGAGGCAGTGCAGTGAGCGTCGCGACGGACAACTCCACTCAGCAGGGCGCGCAGAGCCTGACGTTGCGCGACCTGGTGAAGACCTACTCGTCACGCGGCCGCGATGCGGTGACCGCCGTCAAGGGCATCGACCTCGACATCCGGCCGGGGGAATTGGTGGCGTTGCTCGGCCCGTCGGGGTGCGGCAAGACCACCACGCTGCGGATGATCGCCGGGTTGGAAACGGTGACCAGCGGGTCGATCAAGATCGGTGAGCGTGAGATCTCCCAGTTGCCCGCTGCCAAGCGCGGGATCGGCGTGGGCTTCGAGAGCTACGCGTTGTATCCGCCGCTGTCGGTACGCGACAACCTGCTCTACGGACTGAAGGCCCGCAAGGTCAAGGGCGCCGAGAAGATGGTCGCCTCGATCTGCGACCGGCTCGAGATGAACGATCTGCTGTCGCTGCGGCCTGCCAGCCTGTCCAGCGGTCAGAAGCAGCGCGTGGCACTGGCCCGCGCGCTGGTACGCAACCCCCCGGTGCTGCTGCTCGACGAGCCGCTGAGCCACCTCGATGCCTCCGCACGCAACCGCGTGCGACGCGAATTGAAGGTGCTGCAGCGCGAATTCGGCTACACGACGATCGTGGTCACCCACGACCAGGTGGAGGCACTGTCGCTGGCGGATCGGCTCGCCGTCATGGACGGTGGCGTCGTGCAGCAGTTCGGAACGCCCGACGAGGTGTTCGACGACCCGGCCAACCTGTTCGTCGCCGGCTTCGTCGGTGAGCCCGCGATCAACGTTCTGCCCGGCGTCGCGAGGGTGCGCGACGGCCGGGTCCATGTCGAGATCGGCTCTGGCGCAGGATCTCTGGCAACGTCGGCGACCTCGGTCAGTGACGGTACCGCGGTCACGGTCGGCATCCGTCCGCAGGATTGCGCGCTGGCCGAACGGGGCACCGACGGCCTCGCTGCGACCGTCGCCTACTTCGAGCACCTACTGGAGTTCGGCCTGGCGACCACGACGGTGGCGGGCATCGAGGACGGTATCGTGGTGCAGACCCCGGCCGAAAAGAGCCACGAACCCGAGCAGCACGTTGCGGTGACGGCGCCGGCAGAACGGGTCTACCTGTTCGACGCCGACACCGGGGAGCGACTGCGATGACCAAGCTGTACAACGACCCCGCCCGGTTCACCGAAGACATGCTCGTCGGGTTCCTGGACGCCAATGCCCGCTACGTCGCCGGAGTGCCGGGCGGTGTGGTGCGTGCCCATCAGACCCGCCCGGGCAAGGTCGCGGTCGTCATCGGAGGCGGGTCGGGCCACTACCCGGCGTTCTGCGGGACGGTCGGTGTCGGGTTCGCCGACGGTGCGGTGGTCGGCAACATCTTCACCTCGCCGTCGGCGGAGGAGGCCGCGTCGGTGGCTCGTGCCGCCCACGGTGACGCGGGCGTGCTGTTGACCACCGGCAACTACGCGGGAGACGTGATGAATTTCGGCCTCGCGGTGACACAGTTGCGCGGTGAGGGCATCGATGCCGAGTACTTCGCCGTCACCGACGACGTCGCGAGCGCGCCCCGGGGCGAGGAAGCGAAAAGACGCGGTATCGCCGGTGATTTCACCGTGTTCAAGTGTGCGAGCGCCGCGGCCGAGGAGGGCCTCGATCTGGCGGGTGTGGTCCGGGTCGCCGAAGCATCGAACGCGGCGACCCGCACGCTGGGCGTGGCGTTCGACGGCTGCACGATGCCGGGTGCCGACCATCCCCTGTTCACAGTGCCCGAGGGCACGATGGGCGTCGGCCTCGGTATCCACGGCGAGCCGGGCGTGGCCGACGAGCCGATGCCGACCGCCGAGTCGCTCGCTGAAACGCTGGTCGACGGTGTGCTCGCCGATCGTCCAGACGCGACGTCCAAGCGGCTGGCGGTGATCCTCAACGGCTTGGGCCGCACCAAATACGAAGAGTTGTTCGTGGTGTGGGGGACGGTGGCGCGGCTGCTGCGGGATCGCGGCTTCGAGATCGTCGAGCCCGAGGTGGGCGAGCTCGTCACCAGCCTCGACATGGCCGGCTGCTCGCTGACCGTGATGTGGCTCGACGACGAGCTCGAGCGGTACTGGACCGCGCCGGCCGACACCCCGGCCTATCGCAAGGGCGCGCCGGCCACCGGGGACGCGGCTGCGACCACCGGAGAACGACGCAGTGCCCAGGAGCTGCAGGCGAATTCGTCGACGCCGGCGTTGGACGAGCTCGCCGATGACGAGGGTCGCCGCGGTGCGCAGGTGGTGCTGCGTTCTTTGACCGCGATGGCCGGCATGCTGGCCGAGGCGGAGGACGAGCTCGGTCGCATCGATGCCGTCGCCGGTGACGGCGACCACGGCAGGGGAATGGTCAAGGGCAGCTCGGCCGCCTGTTCGGCAGCGCAGCGCGCGGTCGATGCGGGCGGTGGCCAGGGATCGGTGCTCGCCGAGGCAGGCAAGGAGTGGGCAGCCAAAGCCGGCGGTACGTCCGGGGTGTTGTGGGGCGCGTTGTTGTCGGCCCTCGGCGCACGACTGGGTGATACCGGCCGGCCCGCCGGTGACGCGGTGTCCGGCGGAATGCGCGACGGCTACGACGCGTTGGTCTCACTCGGCGGCGCGTCGCCGGGGGACAAGACGATGCTCGACGCCCTGCTGCCGTTCGTCGACGACTTCGAACGGCGGGTCGCCGACGGCACACCGTGGCAGGAGGCGTGGGGCGCGGCGGCCGAGGTCGCGGCCGAGGCCGCGAAGGCCACAGCCGACATGCGCCCCAAGGTGGGGAGGGCCCGGCCGCTGGCCGAGCGCAGCGTCGGCACCCCCGACGCCGGCGCGACGTCGCTGGCCATGTGCCTGCGCACCGTCGCGGACACGCTGAATTCGACTCGCACAACAGCGAAAAGGAAGTGACCCGTCATGGCAGGGCTCCGCATCGTCGTCGGCTCCGACGACGCCGGCTTCGACTACAAGGAAGCACTCAAAAACGATCTGCAGGCTGACGACCGGGTCGCCGAGGTCACCGATGTCGGGGTGAGCGCCGAGGAGAACACGGCTTACCCGCACGTCGCTGTGGCCGCCGCGCGCATGATCGCCGAGGGGAAGGCCGACCGCGCACTGCTGGTCTGCGGAACCGGGCTGGGTGTGGCGATCAGCGCGAACAAGGTGCCGGGTATCCGGGCGGTCACCGCGCACGACAGCTTCTCGGTGGAGCGTTCGGTGCTGTCGAACAATGCCCAGGTGCTGTGCTTCGGGCAGCGGGTGATCGGCCTCGAACTGGCCCGCCGGCTCGCCAAGGACTGGTTGGGTTACGAATTCGACCCGGCGAGCGCCTCGGCCGACAAGGTCGACGCGATCTGTTCGTACGAACCGGCGCAAGCCAGCAGCTGAGTCACCGCCGGCTCACCAGCGGCAGGAACACGTCGTCGACGATCTCGGTGATGGTGTCCCGCGGTACCGCGGCCATCGTCATGAACAGTTCGTGGCGCAGTAGGTCGGCGGGCAGATTGAGGATCCGGGGCGGCGGCATGCTCGCCAATTCACCTCGTGCGACAGCGCGTTCGGCGATCTGCGCCATGATGCTCGGCCCGTCGGGGACGAACAGCGCGCGTAGCTTTGCCGGCGATCCACCTGCCTCGTCGTAGTAGGCGCCCAGGAGGGCGGCGAACAGCCCCATCGTGCGCGCCCGGCGATCGTTGAAGTCGGTGAGCACCGCAAGGACGTCGCCGCGGAGTGTCCCGGTGTCCGGGACGGGAATCACGTCGATCTCGCCGCGACGGCGGATCACGGCCTCGAGAAGATCCAACCGCGTCGGCCAGCGGCGGTACACGACAGACCGTGCGGCCTGTGACCGGGCCGCCACCGCCTCGATCGTGAAGCCCGCGTAGCCGGCGTCGAGCAGCTGCTCCCAGCCCGCGTCCAAGATCGCGGACTCGAGTTCAGCGCCGCGTCGCCGATGGGTGACTGTCACCTTAGAGGACACTTGCGTAGCTTAACGCACAGAGCTAGCGTGTCGAGAGTAAGCAACGCTCCTGTAGCTTATTTCATCCGACATGTGTGGGGCTCTCATGACACGTAAAGCTCTGATCTCCGGCGCGAGCATCGCCGGCCCTGTTCTGGCCTTCTGGCTGGCCGAGGCAGGCTGGCACGTCACGGTCGTCGAACGCGCAGACCAGTTGCGCACCAGCGGTTATCCGGTCGATGTTCGCGGTACCGCCGTCGACGTGGTCACCCGCATGGGCCTTCATGAGCGGCTGGTCGAGCATCGATACCGGCACGTGCCGGTGGACCTGCTCAGCCCGCGCGGGCACTCGTTGTGCACGCTCGATTACGGCAATCTGCTCGGCTCCTCGGGGGACGGTGACGTCGAGATCTCCCGGGGAGAGCTCAGTGAGGTGTTGTTCCAGGCGACCGCCGACCGCGTCGAATATGTGTTCTCCGAGTCGATCACCGCGCTGCGGGAGTTCGACGACGGGGTGGAGGTGACGTTCGAACGCCGTCCCGCCGAGATCGTCGACGTGGTGATCGGCGCCGACGGTATCCATTCCAATGTCCGCGCGCTCGCCTTCGGGCCCGAGGCGCGCTATCTGCGTCACCTCGGGCCGTACGTGGCGGTGTGGGACCTGCCTGAGGCGGCCTTCGCGCCGGGAACCGGTTACTTCTACTCGCATCCGGGACGCACGGTTCTGGTCGAACGCCCTGCCGACGGTGCGCCGGGCCGGGCGTTCGCGACGTTCGTTCACCCGGCGCCGGGAACCGTCGACCGCCACGACGGCGCGGCATTGGTGGGTGCGTTCCGCGAGGCATTCGCCGACGATCGTTGGCGCACAGCCGAAGTCATCGACACGATGGCTGACGCCGGTGATCTCTACGTCGACACGGTCAGTCAGGTGCGCATGCCGCACTGGAGCTCTGCTCGGGTCGCGCTGGTCGGCGATGCGGCGTACGCGCCGGCGTTCCTGTCCGGGCAGGGCACGAGCATCGCGATCGCGGGTGCGTACGTGCTGGCCAGTGAGCTGTCCGCGCACGAGAGAGCGCGGGATGCCTTCGCCGCCTACGAGCACCGGATGCGTGAGTACGTGACGATGAACCAGGACCTGGCGCTGCGCACCGACGGTACGGTCCTCGTGCGAACGCCCGCTCAGCTGCTGCGTCGCAACGTGAAGCTGTGCGCCGTGCCGTGGTTGCAGCGGCTCGGACTGCTCGGCCTTCTGCAGGGGCCCCTGCGGACCGCCGCGACGAGCCTGGCGCTACGCGACCACGATCTGAACCGTCGGTCAGAGACATTGCCACGCAACGCTCGCCGATGAACCGAATCGTCGGGTGGGCGGTGATTCTGGTCCTCGCCAATGTCGTGGCCGATGTCGTCGTGGGATCGCCGATGATGATCATCCCGCAGTTGCTCGATCGCTTCGACACCGACGAGACGGCCTGGTTGACCACAAGCGCGCTGCTGGCCGGCGCCGTGTGGTCGCCGCTGCTTGCGAGGGCCGCCGACCTACACGGCAGGCGCAAGGTGATGGTCTTCACTCTCGGGTTAGCCTGTGCGGGAGCGCTTCTCTGTGTCGCTGCGTCGAGCCTGTGGGTGTTTCTGATGGGCCGTGTTCTGCAGGGCGCCGCGTTTGCCGTCGTCTTCCTGTCGGTGGCTCTTGTGATGAATGTGTGCTCCACGCAGGTGGCGACCGTCATGGTGGGTTTCGTAACCTCCGCCTCGTCCGTGGTGGGAATCGTCGAGCCGGTGGTGATGAAACCGATCATCGACGCATTCGGTCCTCGCAGCGTTTTCGTCGCCGCAGCAGTGCTCGCGGCGGTGTCCGCACTGGGTGTGCGCATGCTCGTCCCGGAATCGTCCATCCAAAGCGGAGGTCGCCTCGACGTCCTCGGGGCGCTTCTTCTCGGTGGCGGGCTGAGCGCGCTGTTGGCCTGCGTCAGCCTCGGCGCCGACGCCGGTTGGTTGTCACGCGAGATGGTCTGCCTCATGGTCGCGGGCGGTGTTGCGATGAGTGCATGGTCCTTTCGTTCGTCGCGGATCGCTGATCCGATCATCGATCTGCAAGTGGTGAGCGGTCGTCTTGTGCTCACCCTGACGGCTCTGCTGTTGGCGGCCGGGGCCTTCCGATCCATGCTGCAGCTGATGGGTGTCATCGCCTACGTGCCTGCCGAGCAAGGCCTCGGGTACGGCCTCGGTTCTGGGGAGGCGGTCGCCGCGCTGTTCGCCGTTGCGAACCTCGGGATCGCGGTCGGAGGCGTGGGCGCCGGGTGGCTGGCCCTGCGTGTCGGTTCCGAAGTCGCGCTGCTGGGCGGCATTGCGATCGGGGCGGCGGCGACCTGTGCGATGACGGTCGGTGTGTCGGCGCTGTCGGTGGCGATGGTCTGCAGTGCGCTGATGGGGGTGGCGGCGGGCGCCATCGGTGCCGCCGGGTACACGGTGGCGACAGGCAGCGCTGCTGAAGGCAGCCAGGCTATGGTCGCAGGGTTGGTGTCCGTCGTGATGGCGTTGGGCTCGGTGCTGGTGACCATCGTGGGCACCGAGATCCTCGAAGCGACGAGGGTTCCTGATGCATCGTTTTCCGGTGCCCCGGTCAGCACAGCGACGGGCGTCCACGTGTACGTCTCGACCGCAGGAGTGCTGCTCGCGCTCGCCGCGGTGCCAGCGACTGTGCTCGCTCGCGGCCGTGGGCCCCGGCCCTGCCGCGACGGTAGCCGGCGACTCGGTCAGGCACTCAGTAGCTGATCGCAGATCATCTGGTGTTCCTTATCGACCGAAATCGGCTGAAGCACAACGGAGTTAGCGCCGCACTCGGTCAGCTGGGTGATCGCCTCGCGGCACGTCGTAGCGTCACCCGAAACAGTCCCGCCCCGCTTTGCGGGAGACGGCTGACCGACTCCGATACTTCCCGTAGGCACGTCGTCAAGCTGCTGACCATCGTCGGCTGATCCGGGCGAGGCGAACAGGCGCAACGTGGGAAGACATCGCTACGGGCACTGCGCGGTCTGCAACACCGGGCTGGCCGGAACGCGCCCTTGACGCTGGCACGGCACCTACGCGGGGGCCGGGATCGTCGCCTGGAGCACCGCCTCGACGAGCGCGTCGGCGCGCAGGTGTTCGAAGCGCTGATACTCCGGATCGTTGATCATGTCGACGAAGTGCTGACGGCTGGGGTAGCGCACGAGGGCCACCATGTCCCAGTCCTGGCCCGGTTCTGCGGACAGCGCGACGCCACCGCTGCCGACGTAGAGCACATCGACGCCGTACTTCGATTGCACGCCGGTGCTTTCGAACTGTGCGATGTATTCGAGGTAAGTGTCCCGGCCGCCGTCAGGGCGGAAGCGAAGAAGATTCAGCATCACCACGGGGCCGCCGCTGTCCTCGCTGATGTACGAATCCAGTGCCGTGGTGTCGAGCGTGATCATGGTGTCTCCTCGTTGTCGGTACCCCACCCGCACACTAGGCAGGGGTACCGACAACAACGGTTGGCCGATCGGCGCGTCAGTCAGGTGGCGGTGGTTCGTAGGGCTGGTACCACCACCAGTTCGCGCGTTCGCCGGTGGGCCCGGGACACGGTGCGACGTCCGGTGGGGGTTGGGTGGGTGGTCGGGCCAGGGAGGCTGAGGTGAGGGTGTGGCCGGCGGCGTCGGTGACGACGAGGTGGTCGGCGGGTCCGTTGATGGTGATCAGGCCGCGGTGATGGGCCCGGTGGTGGTACGGGCAGACCAGCGCGAGATTCCACAGTTCGGTGGGTCCGCCGTCCTCCCAGTGGACGAGGTGGTGAGCGTGCAGCCCGCGCGTGGCCCCGCAGCCGGGCACCACACAGCTGCGGTCGCGATGCTCCAGCGCACGGCGGAGCCGCCGGTTCACCGTGCGCGTCGATCGGCTGGCGCCGATCACCCGCCCCTCGCGGCGGAACCACACCTCGCATGTGGCGTCGCACATCAGTTCCCGGCGTTCGGCATCGGTGAGCGCCGGACCCAGATGCAGCGCCGCGACATTGTCCGCGACGTCGACGTGCAGGACGACGGTGGTGCGCTGCCCATGCGGCCGCGTGGAAGCCTCGGCATCCCAACTCATCTGGACCAGCCGCAGGAACGCCGCCGCCATGCTGGGCACCGGTGCCCGCTCATCCGGATCGCCGGTGTTCCATTCCGCCACAAGAGCGTCGCGATGGGATCCCAGAGCAGCTTCGAACGCTGCGCTTTCCGTGTGGGGTAGCGCGATCTGCCAGTACGTGTACTGCTCATCAGTGCGCGAGGTGATCGACGGGACCGGCCCCGACTCGGACGCTGGCTCGTCCTCGTCGTCATGGAGGTCTTCAGACGCGGGCGCGGGCTCGGGCTTCGGTTGCATGCTCAGTGCGGTGCGCAGCTGAGTCACGGTCGCGCACTGGGCCAGCGTCGCGAAGTGATCGTCGGAGCCGGGCAGTCCGCGTTCGGCGATCGCCCCGACCTGGTCCACAGACAGCCGACCCTCCGTCAATCCTGCGATGCACCGGGGGAATTCGTCGTAACGGTGGGCGATTGCGGCGATGGTCTGCGCCCGCGACGGCGACACCCCGGCCTTCCACGCCAGCCAGTCTGTCGTCGACCGGGCCCCGGCCGCCGCCCACAACTGATCCCGGTCGATCTCCGCAGCGATCTCCACGATCCGCGCATCGACCGCGTTGCGCTGCCCCGTCACCTCCGCCAACTCGTCATGCAGCACCGACAACCGCTCGTCGATCGCGAGAGAACTGATAGGGGTCATGCCTTCAACCTGCCGGCGCCATCTGACATCCAGCCGCCCAACCCACCGCCCGACCGCGTCCGCCTGGGGATGAAAACAGCTCTGGGGACAACTCCTGAACGTCCGGTAAATACGAACGGTATGTCCGTCAGAATCAGGTGGACCGCAACAGTCGGCGTCCCGTTCAATGCAGACATGACTTCGCAAGGGGCACGGTCGGGCGCCACGATGGCAGTTGGCGCAATGGCCTGCGTGCAGCTGGGCCTGGCGTTCGCCGTGACGCTCATCGACGACATCGGCGTGGAAGGGGTCGCGTGGCTGCGCCTCATGTGGGCCGGTGTCCTTTTGCTCGTCATCGTGCGACCGCGGTGGGCGGCGTTCACGCGCCGTTCCTTCCTGATGTGCGTCGTCCTCGGTGTCGTCACAGCTGGAATCACGTTGCTGTACATGGCAGCTATCGCCCGCATTCCCCTCGGGACGGCCAGCGCGCTGGAGTTCCTCGGCCCGCTCGCGGTCGCCGTCGCTCGCGGGCACGGCCGCGGTCGGCTGCTGTGGCCGGGTCTGGCGGCGGTCGGCGTCGTCCTGCTGACCGAACCGTGGAGCGGCACCGTCGACCAGGTCGGCGTCGCCTACGCTCTCGGCTCCGCCGTGTGCTGGGCCGGCTACATCCTGCTCACCCAGAAGGTGGGCGACGAGGTCGCCGGCATCGCGGGCCTCGCCGTGTCGATGCCGGTCGCGGCTTTGTTCGCCACCGCTGTCGTCGGCCCGACCGTGATTCCCCGGATCGACGCCGACATCCTGCTGCTGGGCCTCGGCTTGGCCATCCTGCTCCCGGTGGTGCCGTTCGCGCTCGAGCTGTTGGCGCTGAGGCGCCTCACCACCGCGGCCTTCGGCACGCTGATGAGCCTGGAGCCTGCATTGGCGATGCTGGTCGGTCTGGTGATCTTGCACCAGGTGCCGGGGCCGTTGGGCGTGTTCGGCGTCGCCTTCGTGGTCGCCGCGGGCGCCGGCGCTGCCCGCTCGGGGGCCCGCGCCCAACCTGTGCCTCTGGAGGTCGGCTGAGCGGTTACCGTGTCAGACATGGGCAGAGGAATCTTCGGCTCACCCGTGGTGGGCCTCGTCAACGGCGGCGCGGCTCGCGTGATGCACGCCCCGGTGATCGGTCCGCTGGTGCGGCGCACCATGGTGGTCATTCGATACACCGGGCGGCGTTCGCACCAGACGTTCCAGACGCCGGTCAGCTATCAGCGCTCCGGTGACGAGGTCGTCATCCGCGTGATGGCGCCCGACCAGAAGACCTGGTGGCGCAACTTCACCGGCGTCGGCGGTCCCATCACTCTGACCGACTTCGACGGTGCCGATCGGACCGGTCACGCGGTGGCGCAGCGGGATGATCGCGGCCGCGTGACGGTCCGGGTGTGTCTCGACGCGAGCTGAGCTCAGGCCTCGAAACGCTTGCGGCGGTACAGAGTTCCGATCGCCAGCAGAACCAGGCTGATCACCAGGATCGCGGTGGCCAGCACATTGATCTGCGGCGGCACGGCGGCCTTGACCGCGGCGTTCACGTAGAGCGGATAGGTCACCGTCGAGCCGCTGACGAAGTAGGTGATGATGAAGTCGTCGAGTGACAGGGCGAACGACAGCATCGCCGCGGCGACGATGCCGGGCACGATCAGCGGCAGAGTCACCTTGAAGAACGTGCGGGCGGGGCTCGCGCCCAGATCCAGCGATGCGTCTTCGAGGGTCCAGTCGAAGCCTCGCACGCGTGCCCGCACAGTCATCGCGATGAAGCTGACCTCGAAAGCGATGTGCGACAGCAGGATCGTGGTGTACCCGGCAGCCCAGCCCAGATCGAGGAACAGCGTCAGCAGCGCCGCACCCATCACGACCTCGGGCGCGGTCAGCGGAAGCACCAGGAAGGTGTCGACCGCACCTTGGCCACGCCAGCGCTGGCGCACCAGCGCGATCGCGACCAGCGTGCCCAGCACCAGCGCGACGGCCGTCGACACCGCGGCGACGTTGAGGCTGAGCTTGAGCGCTTCGGTCAGGGGTGGATATTTGAACGGGTGCGCCCAGTTGTTCAGCGTGAAGCCCTGCCAGCTGTAGTTGAACTTTCCGGCCGGCTTGTTGAAGGAGAACAGGATGATCACGAAGATCGGCAGGAAGAGGTAGAGCAGCACCAGCCCCGCCGAGATCCGCAGGAGCAGGTCACCCCAATTGCGCCGCGCCCTGACCTTTTTCGCGGTGGGCGTCCGCTGTGCCGCGGTGGCGACCGCTGCGCCGGCCTGGGTCGTCATACCAGGTCCTCCGTCCCCAGCGCACGCGTGTAGAGCAGCACGCCGACCAGGATCAGCAGCATCAGGCCAAGGCTCAGCGCGGCCGCCGCGGGATAGTCCTTGACCACCAGGAACTGCTTCTGGATGACGTTGCCGATCATCGTGGTCTGCGTGCTACCCAGGTAGTCGGCATTGATGAAGTCGCCGACCGCGGGAATGAACACGAGCATGCTGCCAGCCAGCACGCCCGGCATCGACAGCGGCAGAATCACCTTGCCGAAACTTCGCCCGGCCGAGGAGTACAGGTCCTTGGACGCCTCGAGCAGCCGCGGGTCGATCTTCTCCAGGCTGACGTAGAGCGGCAGGATCATGAAGATGATCCAGTTGTAGGTGAGGCCGCCGATCACAGCCCAACTGGTCGAAAGCAGCCGCCCCTCCTCTGGCAGCAGACCCACCGCACCCAGCGCGCTGACCACCCAACCCTCGTCGGCCAGGATCGTCTTCCATGCGATCGTGCGGATCAGGAACGTCACGAAGAACGGCAGGATCACCAAACCCAGCAGCAGGTTCTTGTAGCGGCCTGCCTTGAACGCGATGACGTACGCCAGCGGAAACGCCAGCAGCAGACACAGGATCGTGGCGGCGAACGCGTAGCCGAACGACCGGAAAATCTGGTCCTTGTAGAGCACGAACGCGTCGGTGAAGTTACCGAAGTTCCAGCCGAATTGGAGCGTCGGCATGAACACCGAGCCGCCGGTCGTGGACAGCGAGGTGCGGGCCAGGGAGAAGAACGGCACGACGAAGAACACCGCGAGATACACGAGCGCGGGCAAGACCATGAGGTAGGGAGCGATCTTGCTCCGCTGCCTGCTGCTGCTGGCTACACCGGCCATCGGCTCAGCCGCCGGTGACGGCGGCGTAGGCGGTGTTGTACTCCTGCGTCTGCTCGTCGGTGAGCGGAGCCCAACCCTTCGACTTGTCCAGCGTCTCCTTCGACGGGTTGATCAGCGGGTTCTTGGCGGCGGCCGGATCGACCTTCTCCAACTCTTCGGTCATGTCCGACAGCACCGGCACGTACTGCACGAAGGCGACCAACTTGGCGTAGTTCGCCCGGTCGTAGACGTAGTTGATCCACGCCTCGGCGGCCTTCTGGTTCTGGGTGGTGTAGGGGATCACCATCGTGTCGACGAACGTGGTGGCGCCGGACTCCGGGACCACGAACTGCAGATCGGGGTTGTCGGCCTGCAGCTGCACCACATCGCCCGAATATGCTTGTGCGACAGCGATGTTGCCGGCGGCGAGGTCGTCGGCGTAGTCGTTGCCGGTGAAGCGGCGGATCTGGCCCTTGTCGTTCTGCTCGCGTACCAGGTCGATCGCCTTCGTCACGCTCTCGGAGGTGGGGTTCTCCGGCGAGTTGCCCTGCGAGAGCATGATCATGCCCAGTGCATCCTGCGAATCGGAGAACAGACTGACCCGGCCCTTGAACGCCGGATCCCACAGGTCGTTGATGGACGTGATGTCCCGGCCCGTGGCCGCACGGTTGTAGGCCAGCCCGACGAGTCCCGACATGTAGGGCGCGGTGAACTTACGGCCCGGATCGACACTAGCTTCCAGCAGATCGGGGCGGATGTTCTTCTTGTTCGGCACGCCCTCGTCGCTGATGTCGTTGAGCCAGCCGAGTTGATGCAGCCGGGTCGCCATGAACGACGTCGGCACCGCCAGATCGCAGCCGATGTCCTGCTTGCGCGACAGCGGTTCCTTGACCTTGGCGAACCACTGCTCGTTGTCGTTGAAGTCTTCCTTGTAATCCACCGTGATGCCCGAGGCCGTCTGGAACGCTGCGACGAAGCCGTCGGCCATGTAGAGCGGCCAGTTCGAAATGCGCAGTGTGCCACTGGCCGGGCCGCTGTCCTGGCTGCTCGAACTGGCGGTGTTGCTGTCGGATCCGCCGCAGGCGGCCAACACGGTCGAGCCGAGGCCCAGAGCCGCGGCAGCAGCCGCGCTGCCGCCGAGGAATCGGCGGCGCGACGTGCGGTTCGCGGTGAGGCGGGCGAGCAGGCGGGGGTCGAACTCGGGGGACATGGCGAGGCGTACCTTTCGTCGGGTCCAGAGAAGGGGTGGGGTCGAAACGGGTGGGTCGGCCCGCGGGACGATCAGGAGTCGTCGAGCATCTCCTCGAGGTCCTCGGTGGTGGGGATGTCGGCACCGGGCAACACCAGCGACGCCTCGGGTGCCCACCCCACATGGACCTCGTCACCGGGGCGCAGCATCGGCAGATCCTGCTCGGGCCCCACATGGGCGATCACCGTGGACTCGTCGGGCGCGGCCAGCGACAGGCGCACCACCGGTCCCTGGAAGGTCAGGTCTGTGACCGTGGCGCGCACCGAGGCGACGTCGCCGGTCGGGGCGTCCATCGACACGCGAACGCGTTCGGGTCGCACCATCAGCGTGGCGTGGCCGCCGGGTTCGATCGTGGTGTCACCGGGGCGTGCTTTGAGCGTCGAACCGAGCACATCGATCTCGACGAAGTCGCGATTGACGCGGCCCGTCTGCCGCCCGGCCCAGAGGTTGGCCTGGCCGATGAAGCTCGCCACGAAGACCGTCGAGGGCCGGTCGTAGATCTCGGTCGGAGAACCGATCTGGTCGACGTTGCCGGCGTTCATGACCGCGATGCGGTCACTCATCGTCAGCGCCTCTTCCTGGTCGTGGGTGACGTAGATGAACGTGATGCCGACTTCGCGCTGAATGCGTTTCAGCTCGAACTGCATGGCGTGGCGCAGCTTGAGGTCCAGGGCGCCCAGTGGTTCGTCGAGCAAGAGCGCGCTGGGGTAGTTCACCAGCGCCCGCGCGAGCGCGACGCGCTGCTGCTGTCCGCCTGACAACTGGGAGGGCTTGCGTTCGGCGAAGTCGGTCAGCCGGACGATCTCGAGGAGCTCGTCGACGCGCTTACGAACTTCCTGCTTGTCCTTCTTCGTGCTGCGCGGTCCGTAGGCCACGTTGTCCCACACCGTCATGTGCGGGAACAGCGCGTAATGCTGGAAGACGGTGTTGACGTTGCGCTTGTTCGGTGGCGTCTTCGACACGTCGCGACCTTCGAGCCGGATGGCGCCCTCGGTCGGCGTCTCGAATCCCGCGATCATCCTCAGCGTGGTCGTCTTGCCGCAGCCGGAGGGGCCCAGCATCGAGAAGAACTCGCCCTGGGCGATGGTGAAGTCGGCCTCCGAGACGGCGACGTAGTCGCCGAAGCGTTTCGTCACGTGGTCGATCTCGATCACGGGGCCGCTCTTGGCGCGGGTCGCGTCGCGTCCCGCAGACCCTGACGTCTGGTCTGCTGCGGTGGTGTGTGTGCCGGTCAGGGCGGATCCTCCTCGAACGTCGGCCGTCGTGGCCGTAGTAAACCTTCGCGGATCGCGCCGCCCTTCGCAACCGTTTCCGCAACGAATTTACATTCTTACAATGGAATCCTTCGCCCAAACCGCAATCAGTTGCGAGAACCGGCGCGATTCAGGATTTAGAGACGCGAGCCACTCACGCAGGACCGGGGGCGCTGCGGCCGGCGAACTTCGTTATCTGTATGAGTCTGCCGCTCGGCTGCGGCCTTTGTCGCCGTTTACCGCCCGTAGCCCGCGGGGTAGTGAAGGGCCATGGCCGCAGTCGATGTATCCGTGAGCTCGGATCTGAGCCCCGAACGGGCATGGACCCTGGCGTCTGACCTCAAGCGCTTTGACGAGTGGCTGACGATCTTCGGAGGCTGGAAGAGTCCGGTGCCCGACGAGATCGAGGTCGACACCCAGGTCTCCTCACTGATCAAGGTCAAAGGTTTCCGCAACACCATCCATTGGCGTGTAACGCGCTACGACGAGCCCAAAGCAATCGAGCTGATGGGGAACGGACGCGGGGGCGTGAGCATCTCGCTGAGTCTGACCGTCGACCCCCACGACGCCGCTGGAACGCGGGGATCGTCGTTTCGCGTGGTGGCCAATCTGTCCGGCGGTCTGCTCAACACGCCGGTGGGGAACGTCGTCGCCCGGGTGATCAAGGGCGATGTGAAACGTTCGGTGTGCAACCTCGCCGAACTGCGCTGAGCCGACCGGAGCTGCCGGGTCACCCCCACTCGTGGTTCATCGCCCGCGTCTGGAAGCGGGCGTCCGGCGCGGGTGGCGCTGTCCGGGGCCGCGAGGCGGCGATCAACACCATCGCGAGGAGCGCGGTGACCGCACCCGCCGCGAAGATCACGACGAAGCTGCTCTCGAGCGGGACACCGGTCGAATCGGTGCGGCCCAGCAGCACCGCGACCACCGCCGCAGCGGTGGAGCTGCCGACGGTGCGCGCGATCGCGTTCATGCCCGTCGCCACGCCCGTCTCTCCGGCGTCGCTGTCCCCGACGACGAGCGCGGGCAGCGCGCCGTAGCCGAGACTGATGTAGCCGTTGGCCAGCACGCTGGCGATGATCACCTGCCACGGCGTGGAGTGCACGAAGGCTGCCAACACGAACCCGACGATGCCGGCCATCGCGGCGACGACCAACACGGGGCGCGCGCCGAACCGATCGATGAACCGGCCACTGACCAAGGCGACCACGAAGCCGGTGACAGCTCCGGGTAAGAGGTACACGACGCTCGCCTGCAGCACCGTAGCGTCGAATCCATAGCCGTCCGGACCGCCCGGCATCTGGACGAACTGCGTCAAGCCGAGGAACGCGAAGTACAGGCCCATGCCGACGAACACCGTGGCCACATTGGTCAGCAGCATCGAGCGCCGGGCCAGCATCCGGGTCGACACCAGGGGCTGGCTCACCCGTCGCTCCCACTGCCACCAACCCACGAGCACGACCACGCCCCCCGCCAGGCAGGCCACTGTCCGCGTCGAGCCCCACCCCCATGAATGGCCTTGCGTGATGGACAGCAGCATCGCCGACAGGCCCACCGCGAGGCCCAGTGCACCGACCCAGTCGATGGTGCCTGCAGTGGAACGCGGTCGGTTGGGCACGACAGCGATCACGATCGCGAGGACGAGCACGCTGAAGCCGGTGGTCAGCCAGAACACGCGGTGATACCCGGCGTCGCCGCTCATCAGCAGACCCACCACGACCAGACCTGCGCCACCACCGAAGCCCAGCGTTCCCGACAGGACGGCCATCGCCGATCCGATGCGATGCTCGGGGAGTTCCTCGCGCAGGATCGCGATGCTGATCGGATACAGGGCGAACGAGGCCGCCTGTAGGACGCGCGCCAGGATGAGCAGCGGCAGCGAGGTCGTCGTCGCCGCGAGGAGCGAGCCGGCGAGGACAACGGCGAGCACCGTGAGAAGCACGTGCTTCTTGCGATGCAGATCGGCGAGGCGGCCGATCAGCGGTGTGGCCGCCGCCGCGGCGAGCAGATTGGCGGTGACGACCCAGCTGACCGCGACCGTGGATGCGCCCAACTGGTCGGCGATCACCCCCAGCACCGGCACCACCGCGGTCTGCAACACCGCCACGGTGAGGACCACCACACTGAGTCCGACCACGAGCAGACGAGGCGCACTGTTGGCCACGCCCCCTCCGATCGTTAGCACGTCTTGATTCGTGTTCGATTATGGACTCTTCTCCCGCGAGGTCGGCAACCCGGGACGCCGCGGGTGGGGCGTCCGTGATCGAATGTGGCCATGGCTCAGGGAAGCTCGCCGCAGGTCCGATCCGCCGCACTGACCGGGCCGGTCTTCACCGGCCATCGGCCGTCGGGCGCCGGCGATCTGTCGATGGAGACGCACGGCATCGCGCCCATTCCGACCGATCAGCGCTACGGCGGTCCCGGCCGGCTCTTCACGGTGTGGTTCGCGCCCCAGGTGAACATGACGGGAGTCTTCACCGGCACGTTGGCGATCGCGCTCGGCCTCGGATTCTGGCTGGGCATGCTCGCGATGCTGATCGGCACTCTGCTCGGGTCTCTGGTCGTCGGTTACCTCTCGACCTGGGGGCCGCGCACCGGCGCCGGTCAAATGCCCAACGCGCGGATGGCTTTTGGCGGGACAGTTGTAGTCCCCGCTGCGCTGCAATGGATTTCGTCCATCGCATGGGATGCGCTGGTCGGCCTGTTCGGTGGCGAGGCGTTGTCGGTGTTGCTCGGGATTCCGTTCTGGGCAGCGGTGCTGATCGTGCTCGGGGTACAGGGCGTGGTCGGCGTCTTCGGCTACGAGTTGATCCACCGGTTGCAGGCCGTCCTGACGGTGGTGTTGTTCGTGACGTTCGTCGTGTTCACCGTCAAGTTGATCGGCGGCCATGACATCGTTGCGCCGGCCACCGCGGCCGGCCCGGACCTGGTCGCCGCGTTCGTCCTCGAGGTGACGATCGCGTTCAGCCTGGCGGTGTCGTGGGCCACCTACGCCGCCGATTTCAGTCGCTATCTGCCCGCCGATGTCTCGCGGGCCAAAGTGTTCGCGTTCACGACGGCGGGACTCCTGCTGGCCTACGCGTTCGTGCAGGGCATCGGAATCGCGGCGGCCGAACTGGTGGGTGAGCAGACCGCCGAAGGTGTGCGCGCGGTGATGGGCGGGGGAGCGTTGGGGGCCGTGGCGCTGCTGGTGATCGCGATAGCGTCCATCGGGTCCGGGGTGATGAACGACTACAGCGGGTCGCTGGCCCTTCAGACCGTGGGCGTCCGGGTGCGCCGGCCGATCTCTGCGGTGATCGTCACCGTCCTCGCGTTCGCTCTGATCCTGTGGCTGCATGCGGCGGACACCGCGCAGCGCTTCACCGACGTCCTGCTGCTCGTCAGCTACTGGATTCCGGCGTTCGTCGTGGTGCTGGTGATCGACTGGCGGCGCCGAATGGCGGGGCGCGACACCGTCGATCCTGCCGAGGAGTCCACCAACAGGCGCGACGCGGCCGCGGCGCTGATCGTGTTCGTGCTCGCCTACGTGGTCGCAGTGCCGTTCATGAACACCACCCTGATCCACGGACCGATCGCGACAGCCTGGCACGGTGCCGACATCGCCTATTTCGTCAACGCGGCGGCAGCGGCCGTGCTCTACGGCGGCTACCGAATCGTCACCGCTCGAGGTGCCGCCCTTCGGTAGCGTCGGTGGATGTAACGCCGCCAGCAAGGCCGCCGGAAAGGCCGCCGGAAAGGGTCACCGATGCCCTCGAACACTCTCGCCAAGACCTCGGGCGCAGCGCTCGCCACTGCCGTCGTCGGCGGGCTGGCCAGCAGGCCCGCTCAGTCGCCCTGGTACGCGCGCCTGAAGAAGCCGTCCTTCCAGCCTCCGCGGCAGGCGTTCCCGATCGTGTGGCCGATCCTCTACACCGACATCGCGGTGATGTCGGCCTCGACGATCGATGCCCTCGAGGAGCAGGGCCGGCATGACGAGGCACGCGCCTACACCCGAGCGTTGACGGCCAATCTGGTGCTGAACGCCGGATGGAGTTGGATCTTCTTCAATCAGCGCCGGCTCGGCGCCGCCGCGGTGGCAGCGGCGGCTTTGGCCGTCAGCAGCACCGACCTGGCGCGCCGGGCCGCGTCCGTACAGCCTGCCGCGGGTGCGGCGCTGGCTCCCTATCCGCTGTGGTGTGCCTTCGCGACGGCGTTGTCGACCCGTATCTGGCAGCTCAACCGCTAGGGGCGGCTCAGTTCCACTTCCCGCTGATGGGCCGACACCGTCTGGCCGGCGCCGATCGACGCCAGGATCTCTCCGCTGCGGATCGCGATGTTCGACAGCAGCGATGAGGTCAGTCCGTGGGTGTGCTCGGTGTTGCCCTGGACGTAGAGCCCCCCTGCGGTGGGTGGCTCGGTGACGAGCCGATAGTCACGCGAGACCGCGGGACGCCCGTCGTGATAGACCAGATCGGCGTGAAGGGGCCCGAGGATCGCGCCGAGCGCGGCTGGTGTGAATCCGGTCGCGTAGATCACTGCGTCGCAATCGATTCGGTCGATCCGGCCGGACGGATGGTGACGGATGTCGACCGAGATCCCGTCGTCGTGTTCGTCTGTTCCGCACACGCTGGATGCGCCGCGGAGGTACAACCGTCGTGGTCCGGTGACCCGCTCGGCGTACTCGCGGGCATACAGATCCTCGATCAGCGGCATGTCGACCGCGGAGTAATTGGTGCTGCGGTGGTAGTCGAGCAGCTGGCGCCGGACCGGCGGGCTGGCGCTGTAGAAGTCGTCGACAGCGTCGGGATCGAACACGCGGTTGGCGAACGGGCTGTCGTCAGCGGGACTGTAGCCGTACTTGGCGAAGACTCCGTGCACCTCGATCGAGTCGATGTCGTGCAGATACGCACAGACCTCGGCTGCGCTCTGCCCGGCACCGACGACGACGAACCGGTTGTGGCGTCTGGTCGGTAGGCGATCGAGGTCGTGAAGGAAGTTGTGGTTGTGGATCTTTCGCGGCGACGGGGTGACGTCGGGCGGCAGTTGGGGTTGGAGCCCGCCGGCGATCACCACGTTGCGGGCCCGCAGGGTCCCGGCGTGGGAGCCCGTCACCTCGATCTCGAAGAACTCGCCAGCATCGCGGACCGCGGTGACGCGTGACCCGTAATGCACGGGGGACGCGACCTTGTCTGCTGCCCAGCGCAGATAGTCGTGGAACTCCACGCGTGTCGGAAAGAACGTCTTGTAGTTGATGAACTCGGTCAGGCGGCCCCGGTCGGTGAGGTAGTTCAGGAACGTGAACTCACTGGTGGGGTTGCGCTGGGTGGCGAGATCTTTGAGGAACGAGATCTGCATGGTCGCGCCCGGAATCAACATGCCGGTGTGCCAACCGAACTCCGCCTTGGCCTCCACGAACTGAGCCGTCAGCGGTACGGCCGCTGTGTCGTTGTGTTCGCGTAGCGCGATGGCCAGCGCGAGGTTGGACGGGCCGAAGCCGACGCCCACGAGGTCGAGCACCTGCTCGGTCGACGGTCGGTCGAACGTTGTCATCACGCTCCTGCCATCTGGTCGAGCGCGCCGGGGACGGGTTCGGACGGGTCCGTTCCCAGGCCGACGATGCGGTTGGCGGTGTCGACGTGGACGACCGCACTGCGGTGACGTTCCAGGTCGGACTGCGCGACGCCGACGAACGACATGATGATCACCAGATTGCCCGGTGAGATCAGATGTGCTGCCGCACCGTTGATTCCGATGATGCCCGAGCCGGGCTCCCCGGTGATGGCGTACGTGACCAGTCGTGCGCCCGAGGTGACGTCGACGACGTGCACCTGCTCGCCTTCGATGATCCCCGCGGCGGACATCAGATCCGCGTCGATGGTGATCGAACCCACGTAGTGCAGGTCGGCCTGGGTGACCGTCGCCCTGTGGATCTTGCCTCCGAGCATTGTGCGCAGCATTTCACCTCCAGTTGTCAAAATAAGGCTAGCCTATGTTTATTGATCTGCAAGACCTACGTCCCCGGTCACACGGCGCCAAAACTGTTGGCGGCCAACGCGGCCGAATGTCGAGCGGTGCGCGGACATGCAGACGCAACGCAACCAGCGCCTAGTAAGTTATGCGAGGCTAAGCTAATCTGCTCGCGCGAACTATACCGAACGAAAGGGACACCAGCGTGACCGAGCAGCAACATCGAGGGCGCCGCAGAGGGCGTGCCGCCGCGACCGTACTGGCAGCGTTGCTGCTCGTCGCCGCGCTGGTGGGCTGTGGGTCGTCGTCGACCGAGACGCCGCAGGCGCAGACGGTGACGATCGCCCACAAATTCGGCGAGACGAAGGTTCCTGCCGACCCGAAGCGGGTCGTGACCGTCGGCTGGACCGACCAGGACTTCGTGCTGCCTTTCGGGGTCATTCCCGTCAGCACGCGGGAGTTCTTCACCGAGTACAACGGCTACCCCTGGGTCAAGGCGGCGACCGACGACAAGGGTGTCACCACCTGGGGTGCCGACACGATCGACTTCGAAGCCATCGCCGCGCAGAAGCCGGACGTGATCTTCGCGATCTACGAGACGATCGACCGCCAGACCTATGACAGGTTGTCGTCGATCGCGCCGACCGTGATCCAGTCCGGCGACTACGCCGACGAGGAGACGCCGTGGGATGTCCAGCTGCTCACCACCGGAACAGCGCTCGGAAAGAAGGACCAGGCGGAGAAGCTCGTCGCGGAGGTCAAGGGCAAGATCGCCGATGCGCGGTCCGCGCACCCCGAATTCGAGGGGAAGACGCTCGTCGTGGACTTCGGCCCGGAAAACGGCGGGCACTATCTGCTGCCCGAGAACGACCCTCGCCGTTCGCTGTTCACCGCGCTGGGCTTCAAGACCCAGGACGTCCACGGTGATGTCAGCGAGGAACGGCTCGACCTGCTCGATCGCGACGTGTTGTTCGTCAACGGTGCCACGCAGGAGCAGATGATGTCCTCGCCTGCATTCTCCCGGCTGGGTGTGGTCCGTGACGGACGGACGCTGTACACCACATTCGAGTCGAACCTCAGCGGTGCGCTGACCTACAGCGGCCCCCAGGCGCTGATGTACGCCCTCGACGTGCTCACCCCGCAGTTGGCCAATGCTCTTGCGGGTCGGCCGGTCGCCGACCTCGCCAACGCCTGACCGCAGCCTCGACAGACCCCGCCGGCGCACTGCCGGCGGGGTTTGTCGTGTCAGGACCCGTCCTCGCGCGTCAGCATCGCGACCAGCGCCGGGCCGTACTCGTCGAGGGCTGCGATGTCGAGGAGGTCGGAGTGTCGGAACGGGACCGGCACCGCGGTCAGTTCGCCGCCGACGTGCGGCCGCCAGGCCGGTGATGCCGTTCCCCATTGATCCACCTCCTCGGCCGCGTCGACGAAGAACACGTCGCCGTCGTAGCGGCCGTAGTCGGCGTCTGCCGTGAAGTGTTCTGCGGCAATGTAGTTCTCTATCGCCGCCGCGACGTGCTGGTCGTCGAGCACCGTGATCGCGTCGCCCTGGGACTTCATGAGGTCGATGGCCTGCTCGACGGTGATCCTGTCCTCCGGGTGGACCGGGAAACCCATCTCGGCGAGTACACGGGTCAGGACCGCATCCCGATCCAGTGTGCGGCCCGCCTCGGTGACTTCGGGGTAGGAGTCCAGCATCCCGACGAATCCGATGCGCCGACCACGCCGACGGAGCGCCTGCGCGGTCATCAGCGCGACCGCGCCACCGAACGACCACCCGAGTAGACGGAGGGGCCCGGTGGGAGCGATCGCCTCGATGCTGTCGGCATAGCTGGCTGCCAGAGTGGTCAGGTCGCCGGGCAACTCGCCACCCGAGAACAGCGGTGACTGCAAGGCGTACAGCGGGATGTCCTTCGGGAGAACATGTTTGAGCCCTGCGTAGGGCCATCCCAGGCCACTGGCCGGGGGCAGGCAGAACAGCGGGGCTGCGGTCCCCGTTGCGCGCAGCGCCAGGACCGGTGCGAAGCTCCCGGCGCCGGCGCTGTCGGAATGCCCCGACAGCAGGGCATCCACCGCCGCGACGCTCGAGGCGACCATCAGGTCGGCGACCGACAGGTCCTCTGCCGGACCGGCGAACTCCCGGCGCAACGCCGAGGCAAGCCGCACCAGGAGCAGTGAATGTCCGCCCATTTCGAAGAAGTCGGCGTCGATCGAGTCCACCGACGTACCGAGCACATCACCGAAGAGGTCGCATAGTCGACGGTGCCGCTCGGTAGTGGGCGGGCGACGACCTCCGCCGCCGGTGACCACCGGGTCGGGTAGGGCCTTGCGGTCGAGCTTTCCGCTGGGGGTGAGGGGGAAGGCGTCGACCCTGACGAACGCCGC
>NZ_JBVAXX010000008.1:0-294679 GCF_055419565.1 Mycobacterium sp. IDUB_5 | reverse complement strand
GTTCGCAGTGGGCGACAACCTCGCGCAGCTCAGCCTCCGTGGCCGACCCGTCGATATCGAACACCTGTGCGAACATGACGTCGACGCTACAACGCGCCACCGACAACCCGCACCTACAGGTCGAACGCCTCGTAGGTCCGTCGCACGAACTTCGGTTGGGCGCTCGCGAGTTTGGCCAGCGAGGTGTTGCCCGCGACGGCGGCGGCAGCGTCGGTCGTCAGGCTCGGCAGGTTCTGGATCAGATAGATCAGGATCGCGTCGGCCGTCGGGTCGGCCTGCCACCACGTGCCGTACGCGCCGGGCCACGAGAACGTGCCTACCCCGCCCGGCCCGAAGAGCTGCCGCGACTTCGCCGGATCGGTCACCACCGACAGGTTCAGGCCGAATCCGCGCCCGATCCAGAACGGTGCGCCGAGGAAATCATGGCGCTTCTGTTCCTCGGTCAGGCGATCGGTGCGCATCAATCGCACCGATTCCTCGGACAGCACGCGCACGCCGTCCATGGTCCCGCCCGCCAGAAGCATCCGCGCGAACGCCAGGTAGTCGTCGACCGTCGACCACAACCCCGCGCCGCCCTGGCAGAACGGCGGATCCATGATCGGCGCGGGCCCCATCACGTCGTGGCGCAGCGTGTTGTCAGGATTCAACTGATACATCGTCGCCGCCCGCCGTCGTCCCGCCGGCCCCACGTGAAACGCGGTGTCCGACATGCCCAGTGGCTCGAGGATGCGTTCGGTGAGCACCTGGGGTAGCGGTTTGCCCACCAGGCGGGACAGTGCGATCCCGAGGACGTCGGTGGCGTGGCTGTAGGTCAGGCGCTCGCCCGGTTGGTGCACCAGCGGCAGCGCCGCCAGCTCGGCCAACCATCGGTCCTGATCCTGCCGGGCGGGCAGCTTGCGGTAGGCGTCCGCCAGCGGACCCCGGATCGAGAACATGTACGCCAACCCACTGCGGTGCGTCATCAGGTCCTCGATCGTGATCGGCCGCTGGGCCGGCACGGTCCGATCGAGTGGACCGCTGGGATCGGCGAGCACACGCATGTCGGCCATCTCGGGCAGCCACGTCGCCACCCGATCGGTCAAGGAGAGCACACCCTCCTCGATCAGCGTCATCGCCGCGGCCACCGTCACCGGTTTTGTCATCGACGCGATACGGAAGAGGGTGTCGCGCTGCATCGGCAGCTTGGCATCGACGTCGCGGTAGCCCAGTTCGTTGACCTGCAGGACTTGGCCTGCCCGCCACACGAGGGTGACAGCTCCGGCCAGCAGCCCTGCGTCGATCGCCTCGACGATGGAGGTCTGATTGCGGTCGAGGTTCATCGCGCCAGAGTAGGTCAGCGGTGCCGATGGCAGCGCACAGTGATAGCCTTGCCGCGATTTGACCGTCCTTTAACGACCGTCCCGTGAGGCGGAGAAGGAGGTCCGGGTTACACGTGGCTGCCACCAGTGACCGGGAGCTGATGTCCGCGGCGGACGTGAGTAGAACGATCGCCCGCATCGCCCACCAGATCATCGAGAAGACCGCGCTGGACGCGCCTGACGCGCCGCGGGTCATCCTTCTCGGGATCCCCACCCGCGGCGTGACGCTCGCCACGCGATTGGCCTCCAACATCGCCGAATTCAGCGATACCGAGGTCGCGCACGGCGCTCTCGACACCACGCTCTACCGCGACGACCTCATGTCGAAGCCGCCCCGGCCGCTGGCTCCGACGTCGATCCCGCAGGGCGGCATCGACGGCGCGCTGGTGATCCTGGTCGACGACGTGCTCTACACCGGCCGGTCCGTGCGCTCAGCCCTCGACGCGCTGCGCGACCTCGGTCGGCCCCGCGCCGTGCAGCTCGCCGTGCTGGTCGACCGCGGGCATCGCGAACTACCGATCCGCGCCGACTACGTCGGCAAGAACGTCCCGACGTCGCGCAGCGAGAACGTCAAGGTGCGGCTCACCGAAAACGACGGAGCCGACGGGGTTTCCATCGCACCGCAGGGAGGTCCGCAACGGTGAAACACCTTCTGACGGCGGCAGACCTGAGCCGTGACGAGGCCACCGCGATCCTCGATGACGCCGACCGGTTCCGCGAGGCGCTGCTCGGGCGCGAGGTCAAGAAATTGCCGACGCTGCGCGGCCGCACGATCATCACGATGTTCTACGAGAACTCCACCCGCACGCGGGTGTCGTTCGAGGTCGCCGGCAAGTGGATGAGTGCCGACGTGATCAATGTCAGCGCATCGGGATCGTCGGTGGCCAAGGGGGAGTCGCTGCGCGACACCGCCCTGACGTTGCGTGCGGCCGGAGCGGATGCCCTGATCGTGCGCCATCCCGCGTCCGGTGCCGCCCAACAACTCGCCGCGTGGACGCTCGACGAGACCGGCGGACCCAGCGTCATCAACGCCGGTGACGGCACCCACGAGCACCCCACGCAGGCGCTGCTCGACGCGCTGACCATTCGGCAGCGACTCGGGTCCGTCGACGGCAAGCGTGTCGTGATCGTCGGCGACGTCCTGCACAGCCGGGTCGCCCGCTCCAACGTCGCGCTGCTGCACACCCTCGGTGCCGAGGTCGTGCTCGTCGCACCGCCGACGCTGCTGCCCGTGGGTGTCGCCGACTGGCCCGTCACCGTCTCGCACGAGCTCGACGCCGAGCTCCCACTCGCCGACGCGGTGCTGATGCTGCGGGTGCAGGCCGAGCGGATGAACGGCGGCTTCTTCCCGTCGTCGCGGGAGTACTCGGTGCGCTACGGACTGTCGGAGAAGCGGCAGGCGCAACTCGCCGAGCACGCCGTCGTCCTGCATCCCGGCCCGATGCTGCGCGGCATGGAGATCGCGCATTCGGTTGCCGACTCGTCGCAATCGGCTGTGCTGCAACAGGTGTCCAACGGTGTGCATGTGCGGATGGCGGTGCTGTTCCACCTGCTCGTCGGTACCGAAGTGGAGGCGATCAGCGCATGAAGGTCCTGATCAAAGGCGTGCTCCTCTACGGCGAGGGTGATCCGGTCGACGTGCTCGTCGACGACGGTCAGATCGCGGAGATCGGGACCGGCCTCACTGCCGATGACGTCATCGACGCTCCGGGGCAGATTCTGCTGCCCGGCTTCGTCGATCTGCACACCCATCTGCGCGAACCCGGCCGCGAGTACGCCGAGGACATCGAAACCGGTTCGGCTGCAGCAGCATTGGGTGGCTACACCGCGGTGTTCGCGATGGCCAACACCGATCCGGTGGCCGACTCCGCAGTCGTCACCGACCACGTGTGGCACCGCGGTCAGCAGGTCGGTCTGGTCGACGTGCACCCCGTCGGTGCGATCACGGTCGGGCTGAAAGGCAAGCAGCTCACCGAGATGGGGCTGATGGCCGCCGGGGTCGGCCGGGTCAGGATGTTCTCCGACGACGGCAGCTGCGTCGACGATCCGTTGGTGATGCGCCGGGCGCTCGAGTACGCCTCCGGGCTGGGCGTGTTGATCGCCCAGCACGCCGAGGAGCCGCGGCTGACGGTCGGTGCGGTCGCCCACGAAGGCCCCACCGCCGCGCTGCTCGGCCTGGCCGGATGGCCGCGCGCAGCCGAGGAATCCATCGTGGCCCGCGACGCGCTGCTCGCCCGCGACGCCGGCGCCCGCGTGCACATCTGCCACGCCTCCACGGCCGGCACCGTGGAGCTCATCCGCTGGGCCAAGGAGCAGGGCATCGCGATCACCGCGGAGGTCACCCCGCACCACCTCCTGCTCGACGATTCGCGGCTGTCCTCCTACGACGGCCGTAACCGGGTCAACCCGCCGCTGCGTGAGGCAGCCGATGCTGTCGCGTTGCGCCAGGCACTCGCCGACGGTGTGATCGACTGTGTCGCAACCGATCACGCGCCCCACGCCGAGCACGAGAAGATGTGCGAGTTCGCGCACGCCCGGCCCGGCATGCTGGGGCTGCAGACCGCGTTGTCGGTCGTCGTCGAGACGATGGTGCGGCCCGGCCTACTGACCTGGCGCGACGTCGCCCGGGTGATGAGCGAGGCGCCCGCACGCATCGTCGGCCTGCCCGATCAGGGCCGTCCGCTGGAGGTGGGGGAGCCTGCGAACCTCACCATCGTCGATCCGGACGCGCAGTGGACGGTCACCGGCGCCGCATTGGCCAGCCGTTCGGACAACACCCCGTACGAGTCCATGGAGCTGCCCGCCGTCGTCACGGCCACACTGCTGCGCGGCACCGTCACCGCCCGCGACGGGAAGGCGGGCGCATGAACACCGAAACGCTCGTGGCCTCGCTGATCATGGCCGCGATCCTGGCCCTGCTGATCGCTGTTCTGATCGGCGCGATGTTGCGCGGATGGCGCCGCCGCGCCGAGCGGCAGGCCGAACTCCTCGGCACGCTGCCGCAGCTCCCCGACAGCGTCGGAGCGGCGACCGTCTCACCCACCAAGGGGCTCTACATCGGTTCCACACTGGTCCCGAACTGGAACGACCGGGTGGCCGCCGCCGACCTCGGCTTCCGCGCCAAGGCCGTGCTGACCCGCTATCCCGAGGGAATCATGATGCAGCGCACCGGCGCTGGACCGATCTGGATTCCCGACGAGATGATCACCGACATCCGCGCCGAGAAGAGTCTGGCCGGCAAAGCGCTGACCCACGACGGCATCCTGGCGATCCGCTGGCGACTGCCCACCGGGGTGGAGATCGACACCGGTTTCCGCGCCGACAACCGGCGCGACTACTCGAAATGGCTTCCCGAGGAGGTGGCATGACGGCGAACGTGGCCGTGCTCGTGCTCGAAGACGGCCGGGTCTTCACCGGCACACCATTCGGCGCGGAGGGCGAGACCCTGGGCGAGGCGGTGTTCTCCACCGGCATGTCCGGATACCAGGAGACGCTGACCGACCCCAGCTATCACCGCCAGATCGTGGTCGCCACGGCGCCGCAGATCGGCAACACCGGCTGGAACGACGAGGACAGCGAGAGCCGCGGCGACAAGATCTGGGTCGCGGGATACGCGGTGCGTGACCCGTCGCCGCGCGCCTCGAACTGGCGAGCCACCGGCACGCTCGACGATGAACTGCGTCGCCAGAACGTGGTCGGCATCGCGGGCATCGACACCCGCGCCGTGGTACGTCACCTGCGCAGCCGCGGCTCGATGAAAGCCGGGGTGTTCTCCGGAGCCGCGCTGGCGGCGACATCGGGCTCCGGGAGCGCTCTCGCCGACACCGAGGAGCTGCTCGCCCGGGTGCGCGGCCAGGCGTCGATGCTCGGCGCCGATCTGGCCGGCGAGGTCAGCACCGGTGACCGCTATGTCGTGGAACCGGTTGGCATGCAACGATTCACGGTGGTGGCACTCGATCTGGGCATCAAGACGAACACCCCCCGCAACTTCTCCGAACGCGGCATCCGCACCCATGTGCTGCCGTCGTCGGCCGATTTCGCCCAGATCGCCGACCTGCGCCCCGACGGGGTGTTCCTGTCCAACGGCCCGGGCGACCCGGCCACCGCGGACCACGTCGTGGAAGTCACCAAGCAGGTGATCGACGCCGGCACACCGCTGTTCGGGATCTGCTTCGGCAACCAGATCCTGGGCCGGGCGCTGGGCCGGGGCACCTACAAGATGACCTTCGGGCATCGAGGCATCAACATCCCGGTGATGGACTACGCCACCGGCCGTGTGTCGATCACCGCGCAGAACCACGGCTTCGCCCTCGAGGGGGAGGCCGGCGAAGAATTCGACACGCCGTTCGGCACCGCGGTGGTCACGCACACCTGCGCCAACGACGGTGTGGTCGAAGGGGTGGCGCTCGCCAACGGGCGGGCGTTCTCCGTGCAGTACCACCCGGAGGCCGCCGCAGGCCCCCGCGATGCGAACTACCTGTTCGACCAGTTCATCGACTTGATGGCGGGAGAGAAATAGATGCCGCGCCGTACCGACCTCCAGCACATCCTGGTCATCGGGTCCGGACCGATCCTCATCGGGCAGGCCGCCGAGTTCGACTACTCGGGCACGCAGGCGTGCCGCGTGCTGCGCTCCGAGGGGCTGCAGGTCACGCTGATCAACTCCAACCCGGCGACGATCATGACCGACCCGGAGTACGCCGACCACACCTACATCGAGCCCATCACCGCCGAGTTCGTCGAGAAGGTGATCGCCCAGCAGGCCGAGCGCGGCAACAAGATCGACGCGTTGCTCGCCACCCTCGGTGGCCAGACCGCGCTGAACACCGCGGTGAAGCTGTACGAGAGCGGGACCCTCGAGCGCTACGACGTGGAGATGATCGGTGCCGACTTCGACGCCATCCAGCGCGGCGAGGATCGGCAGAAGTTCAAGGACATCGTGGCCAAGGTCGGTGGTGAATCCGCCCGCAGCCGTGTCTGTTTCACGATGGATGAGGTGCGCGAGACCGTAGCGGACCTCGGATTGCCCGTGGTGGTGCGGCCCAGCTTCACGATGGGCGGTCTGGGCTCGGGCATGGCGTACTCGGCCGAGGACGTCGAGCGGATGGCCGGTGACGGCCTGGCCGCGTCGCCGTCGGCGAACGTGCTGATCGAGGAATCGATCTACGGCTGGAAGGAATACGAGCTCGAGCTGATGCGCGACCACCACGACAACGTCGTGGTGGTGTGCTCGATCGAGAACTTCGACCCGATGGGCGTACACACCGGGGACTCGGTGACTGTCGCGCCGGCGATGACGCTGACCGACCGCGAGTACCAGACCATGCGCACCCTGGGCATCGAGATCCTGCGCGAGGTCGGCGTCGACACCGGCGGCTGCAACATCCAGTTCGCGGTCAACCCCAGAGACGGCAGGCTCATCGTCATCGAGATGAACCCGCGGGTGTCCCGGTCGAGTGCGCTGGCGTCGAAGGCCACCGGGTTCCCGATCGCCAAGATCGCCGCCAAGCTCGCCATCGGCTACACCCTCGACGAGATCGTCAACGACATCACCAAGGAGACGCCGGCCTGCTTCGAGCCGACGCTCGACTACGTCGTCGTCAAGGCGCCCCGCTTCGCGTTCGAGAAGTTCCCCGGCGCCGACGGCACGCTGACCACCACGATGAAATCGGTGGGCGAGGCGATGTCGTTGGGCCGCAACTTCGTCGAGGCCCTCGGCAAGGTGATGCGGTCGCTGGAGACCACCAAGCTCGGCTTCTGGACCGGCCCCGACGATGACGGCGACGGCGACGAGGTGCTGGAGCGCCTGCGGACTCCCACCGACGGGCGGCTCTACGACATCGAATACGCGCTGCGGCTGGGCGCCAGCGTCGAGCAGGTCGCCGAAGCCTCCGGGGTCGACCCCTGGTTCGTCGACCAGATCAGCGGATTGGTGGAGCTGCGCGCCGAGATCATCGACGCGCCGGTGCTCGGCGAGGAACTGCTGCGGCGCAGCAAGCACAACGGTCTCTCCGACCGCCAGATCGCCGCGCTGCGACCGGAATTGGCGGGCGAGGTGGGGGTGCGCGCGCTGCGCCGCCGCCTCGGCATCCATCCGGTCTACAAGACCGTCGACACCTGCGCCGCGGAGTTCGAGGCCAAGACGCCGTACCACTACAGCAGTTACGAACTCGATCCCGCCGCGGAAAGTGAGGTCGCGCCGCAGGCCGAGAAGCCCAAGGTGCTGATCCTCGGCTCGGGCCCCAACCGCATCGGGCAGGGCATCGAGTTCGACTACAGCTGCGTGCACGCCGCGACCACGTTGAGCGAGGCCGGGTTCGAGACGGTCATGATCAACTGCAATCCCGAGACCGTCTCCACCGACTACGACACGGCCGACCGGCTCTACTTCGAGCCGCTCACGTTCGAGGACGTCCTCGAGGTCTACTTCGCCGAGCAGTACTCAGGGCGCGGCGGTCCCGGAGTCGTCGGCGTCATCGTGCAACTCGGAGGGCAGACCCCGCTGGGATTGGCGGAGCGCCTCGAAAAGGCCGGGGTGCCGATCGTGGGCACCCTGCCCGAGGCCATCGATCTGGCCGAGGACCGCGGCCGCTTCGGCGAGGTCCTCACCAACGCCGGCCTGCCCGCACCGCGCTTCGGCATGGCGACCAGCTTCGAGCAGGCGCGCCGCATCGCCGCCGAGATCGGCTACCCGGTGCTGGTTCGGCCGTCCTACGTGCTCGGCGGCCGCGGCATGGAGATCGTCTACGACGAGGACACGCTCGAGGGGTACATCACCCGGGCCACCCAGCTCTCACCCGAGCACCCGGTGCTGGTGGACCGCTTCCTCGAAGACGCCATCGAGATCGACGTCGACGCATTGTGCGACGGCACCGAGGTCTACATCGGCGGCATCATGGAGCACATCGAAGAGGCCGGCATCCACTCGGGCGACTCCGCCTGTGCGCTGCCGCCGGTGACCTTGGGCCGCAGCGACATCGACGCCGTCCGGCGCGCCACCGAGGCGATCGCCTTCGGCGTCGGGGTGGTCGGCCTGCTCAACGTGCAGTACGCCCTCAAAGACGACGTGCTCTACGTGCTGGAGGCCAACCCGCGCGCCAGCCGGACCGTGCCGTTCGTCTCCAAGGCCACCGCAGTGCCGCTCGCCAAGGCCTGCGCGCGAATCATGCTGGGCGCCACGATCGCCGGGTTGCGCGAGGAGGGCCTGCTCGTTGCCGAGGGCGACGGCGGCACAGTGCCGCGCAACGCCCCGGTCGCGGTGAAGGAAGCCGTCCTACCTTTCCATCGGTTCCGCAAGCACGACGGCAGCCAGATCGACTCGCTCCTCGGCCCGGAGATGAAGTCCACCGGCGAGGTGATGGGCATCGCGCACGACTTCGGCAGTTCGTTCGCCAAGAGCCAGACCGCGGCCTACGGTTCGCTACCCGCGAGTGGCACCGTGTTCGTGTCCGTGGCCAACCGCGACAAGCGGTCCCTGGTGTTCCCGGTGAAGCGTCTCGCTGATCTCGGCTTTCACATCCTGGCCACCGAGGGCACGGCGGAGATGTTGCGGCGCAACGGGATTCCGTGTGACGAGGTGCGCAAGCACTTCGAGGAGCCGAGCCCGGACCGACCCGCGGTGTCCGCCGTGGAGGCGATCAAGGTGGGCGACGTACAGATGGTGATCAACACCCCGTACGGCAACTCCGGTCCGCGCATCGACGGATACGAGATCCGCTCGGCTGCCGTGGCGATGAACATCCCCTGCGTGACAACGGTGCAGGGCGCGTCGGCGGCCGTGCAGGGCATCGAGGCCAGTCTCCGCGGCGGTATCGGCGTGATGTCGCTGCAGGAACTGCACAGCGCGCTGGGGTCCTGACCGGTGAGCGGGTTCGGTGACCGGCTGTCCGACGCGATGGCCAGCCGCGGCCCGCTGTGTCCTGGCATCGACCCGCACCCCGAACTGCTTCGGGCGTGGGGCCTGAGCACCGACGCCGACGGCTTGGCCCGGTTCAGCGACATCTGCGTGGCAGCGTTCGCCGGCTTCGCGGTGGTCAAGCCGCAGGTGGCGTTCTTCGAGGCCTACGGGTCGGCCGGTTTCGCTGTGCTCGAGCGCACGATCACCGCGCTGCGCGCAGAGGGTGTGCTGGTGCTGGCTGACGCGAAACGGGGTGACATCGGGTCGACGATGGCGGCCTACGCCGCCGCCTGGGCCGGGGATTCGCCGCTCGCCGCCGACGCCGTGACGGCCTCGCCCTACCTAGGATTCGGATCGCTGCAGCCGCTGCTCGACACTGCCCTTGCTCACGGCCGGGGTGTGTTCGTGCTCGCGGCCACCTCCAACCCCGAGGGGGCGTCGGTGCAGCGCGCGGACGCCGGGGGACGCACGGTCGCGCAGTCGATCGTCGACGCTGCCGCCGCGGTGAACGCCGGCGCGGGGGCAGGGTCTGTCGGTGTGGTCGTCGGCGCGACGCTGGCCGAGCCGCCGGATGTGAGCGCCCTGGGCGGACCCGTGCTGGTGCCCGGCGTCGGCGCCCAGGGCGGCCGCCCCGAGGCGCTGGCGGGCCTGGGAGGGGCTCGGCCGGGGCAGCTGCTGCCCGCGGTCTCCCGCGAGGTGCTGCGGGCCGGTCCGGACCCGTCGGCGGTGCGCGCCGCGGCGGAACGCATGCGCGACGCGGTCGCTCACCTGCAGGGCTGAGCGGGGCTGCTGCGACACGCCCGACAGCGACTGACCAGGGAAAATTTCTCGGCACACCCTCCTGTGGCGGGTGTGACAACCGAGCTCCGGACGGGCAGCGACGGCCGACATCGCGGAGTACGAGGAAAACAGCCGATACGCAGGGGTTTCCGCTCAGGTGGGCGATTCCGGCAAGCGCGCGCCGAGCCGCCACGCCGATCCCGCCGCGCAGCCCGTTGCGCCCTACACGCTGGGCTTTTGGTCCCAGAACTCGGGGGTGGGGTTAGCTTTCGTCAGCCCGCGTGGGTACGGTCGTCCACGCTGGCTGGTTCGCGATCCACCACGACCAGTCGAGAGAAAAACAGATGGTGACGATACGGAGGAACCCGTGGCCCTTCCCCAGTTGACCGACGAACAGCGCGCGGCAGCGTTGGAGAAGGCTGCTGCCGCACGTCGAGCGCGTGCCGAACTCAAGGATCGGCTCAAGCGCGGCGGCACCAACCTCAAGCAGGTCCTTAAGGACGCCGAGACCGACGAGGTCTTGGGCAAGATGAAGGTCTCCGCTCTGCTGGAGGCCCTGCCCAAGGTCGGCAAGGTCAAGGCGCAGGAGATCATGACCGAGCTCGAGATCGCCCCGACCCGCAGGCTGCGTGGCCTGGGCGATCGCCAGCGCAAGGCCCTGCTGGAAAAGTTCGACTTCTCGTAAGGGAGGTCGGTGAGCGAAGGCGGGGGGCCGGATACGCACCCACGGGCTCCGGTCCTGGTGCTGTCCGGCCCGTCTGCCGTCGGCAAGTCCACCGTGGTGCGATGCCTGCGGGACCGCGTCGCTGACCTGTACTTCAGCGTCTCGGTGACCACCCGGGCGCCGCGGCCGGGTGAGATTGACGGCATCGACTACTCGTTCGTCTCGCCCGAACAGTTCCAACGTCTCATCGACGACGGTGAGCTGCTGGAATGGGCGGAGATCCATGGCGGCCTGCACCGCTCCGGCACGCCGGCCGCGCCGGTCCGCGCCGCCACCGCCGAGGGGCGGCCCGTGCTCATCGAGGTCGATCTCGCCGGGGCGCGGGCGGTCAAGGCCGCCATGCCGGAGGCGCTCAGCGTGTTTCTCGCCCCACCCAGCTGGGAGGCGCTGGAGCACAGATTGACCGGCCGCGGCACCGAGAGCGCCGAGGTGATGGCCCGCCGACTGGCGACGGCCCGCACCGAATTGGCGGCTCAGGGGGACTTCGACGAGGTCGTCGTCAACACGGAAGTGGAATCCGCGTGCGCTGCGTTGGTATCCTTGCTGGTGGCCCGCACACCGGTGCGGCCCGATAAGTCTTGACCAGACTCCAATTTCTCTATTCGAATCGCCAGGAGACTTTTTTCGTGAGCACCCCGCACGCCGACACGCGGCTGGCACCCGTGGACCTCGATCCGTCCGCCGCCACCGCCTACGACACGCCGTTGGGCATCACCAACCCGCCCATCGACGAGTTGCTGGATCGCGCGTCGAGCAAGTACGCGCTGGTGATCTACGCCGCCAAACGTGCACGTCAGATCAACGATTACTACAACCAGCTGGGTGACGGGATCCTCGAGTACGTCGGTCCGCTCGTCGAGCCCGGTCTTCAGGAGAAGCCTCTCTCGATCGCGATGCGCGAGATCCACGAGGACCTGCTCGAGCACACCGAGGGCGAGTAGAAGCGGCTGCGGCCAGCCATGGCCGATCGCAAGCGGATCATTGTCGGCGTCGCCGGCGGCATCGCCGCCTACAAGGCGGCGACCGTGGTCCGTCAGCTCACCGAGGCCGGCCACTCCGTGCGGGTGGTACCCACCGAATCGGCGCTCAAGTTCGTCGGCGCGGCCACGTTCGAGGCGTTGTCGGGTAACCCCGTCCACACAGGCGTCTTCGACGATGTCCACGAGGTCCCGCACGTCCGCATCGGCCAGGGCGCCGACCTCGTCGTCGTCGCACCGGCCACGGCTGACCTTCTCGCCAGAGCCACCGTCGGACGCGCGGACGACCTGCTCACCGCCACTCTGCTGACCGCGCGATGTCCGGTGCTCTACGCACCCGCGATGCACACCGAGATGTGGTTCCACCCGGCGACGGTCGAGAACGTCGCGACCCTGCGGCGCCGCGGTTCAGTGGTGATGGAACCCGCGTCGGGCCGGCTCACCGGCGCCGACACCGGTCCGGGCCGCTTACCCGAGGCCGAAGAGATCAGCACCCTGGCTCAGCTGCTGCTGGTGCGCTCCGACGCGCTGCCCTACGACATGGCCGGGGTGAAGGTGCTGGTCACCGCCGGCGGCACCCGCGAACCCATCGATCCCGTCCGGTTCATCGGCAACCGCAGCTCCGGAAAGCAGGGCTATGCGCTGGCCCGGGTGATGGCGCAACGCGGCGCCGACGTGACGTTGATCGCCGGTCACACCGCCGGGCTGATCGATCCGGCCGGCGTGCACGTCGAGCACGTCGGGTCGGCCACCCAGCTCCGCGACGCCGTGTCCAAGCACGCCGCGGCCGCGAACGTGTTGGTGATGGCTGCCGCGGTCGCCGATTTCCGGCCCGCCAACCCAGTGCTCACCAAGATCAAGAAGGGCCCGGCCGGCGAGGGCGAGCCGACCATCGAGCTGGTCCGTAACGACGACGTGCTCGCCGCCGCGGTGCGTTCGCGGGCCGACGGCCAGCTGCCGAACATGCGGGCCATCGTCGGATTTGCCGCGGAAACGGGCGACGCCAACGGCGACGTGCTGTTCCACGCGCGCGCCAAGCTCGCCCGCAAAGGGTGCGATCTGCTCGTCGTCAATGCCGTGGGGGAGAACCGGGCATTCGAGGTCGACAACAACGACGGTTGGCTGCTGTCCTCCGACGGCACGGAGGCCGCACTGGAGCACGGTTCGAAGACCGTGATGGCGAGCCGTATTGTGGACGCGATCGCCGGCTTCCTGCAGAACGGGTGAGCGGCGAACGACAGACTGTGAATGACACGACAAAGGCGTGCGCGTAAAGGTTGCGCGCCGCAGGGGGACACGCTTGGGTGCTAGAGGCGCCGCCGTGTGCCGACACAGACAGTGGAAGTGAAAGGGATCGCACGTGAGTGATGCTCGGCTGTTTACCAGTGAGTCGGTGACCGAGGGGCACCCGGACAAGATCTGCGACGCGATCAGCGATTCGGTGCTCGACGCACTGCTGGCCGGCGATCCGAAGTCCCGTGTCGCAGTCGAGACCCTGGTCACGACCGGTCAGGTGCACGTGGTGGGCGAGGTGACGACCACGGCCAAGGAGGCGTTCGCCGACATCACCAACACCGTGCGCGCCCGCATCCTCGACATCGGCTACGACCATTCCGACAAGGGCTTCGACGGGCTGACCTGTGGCGTGAACATCGGGATCGGCGCGCAGTCGCCCGACATCGCGCAGGGTGTGGACACCGCTCACGAGACCCGCGTCGAAGGTGCTGCCGACCCGCTGGACTCCCAGGGCGCCGGTGACCAGGGCCTGATGTTCGGCTACGCGATCGCCGACACGCCGGAGCTGATGCCGCTGCCGATCGCGCTGGCGCACCGCCTCTCGCGCAAGCTCACCGAGGTCCGCAAGAACGGCACGCTGGACTACCTGCGTCCCGACGGCAAGACCCAGGTCACGGTGCAGTACGACGGCACCACCCCGGTGCGCCTGGACACGGTGGTGCTGTCGACTCAGCACGCCGACGGCATCGATCTGGACAGCCAACTGGCCCCGGAGATCAAGCAGCACGTCATCGACGCGGTGCTGACCGAACTCGGCCACGAGACGCTGGACACATCGAATCCGCGCATCCTGGTCAACCCGACCGGCAAGTTCGTCCTCGGCGGTCCCATGGGCGACGCCGGTCTGACCGGCCGCAAGATCATCGTCGACACCTACGGCGGCTGGGCCCGCCACGGTGGCGGCGCCTTCTCCGGCAAGGACCCGTCCAAGGTGGACCGCTCGGCCGCCTACGCGATGCGCTGGGTCGCCAAGAACGTCGTCGCCGCCGGCCTGGCCGAGCGTGTCGAGGTGCAGATCGCCTATGCGATCGGCAAGGCCGCCCCGGTGGGCCTGTTCGTCGAGACCTTCGGCTCCGAGACCGTTGACCCGGTGAAGATCGAGAAGGCCATCGGTGAGGTGTTCGACCTGCGTCCCGGCGCGATCGTCCGCGACCTCGACCTGCTGCGGCCGATCTACGCGCCGACGGCGGCCTACGGCCACTTCGGCCGCACCGACATCGATCTGCCGTGGGAGCAGCTGAACAAGGTCGACGACCTGAAGGCTGCTGTCTAGGCGGCTAGTGCTGCACTGATCCCGGCGGCAGGTCGACCCCGATCTCGTCGCAGATCGGCGGGATGATGATCAGCGACCCGCGTGGGCTGCAGAACGGCGTGCCGGGAGGTAGCGGAGGCGGGGGCGGCGGCGGAGCCACCGGCGGTGGCGGCGCGATCTGCTGCGGCGGCCCTGACCACGGGTACAGCACGCTGGGCACGTCGACGATGCCGTACGAGTTCCAGTACCAGTCGTGGCAGACGTTCCAATCCCAGCTGAGCACCTGGCCGCCCGGGATCGCAGGATCGCCGGGGCACCAGTGGGTGCACGTCTGGCCCTGGGGGCAGTTGCCGCCCTGGTAGCTGGGTCCCTGGGCGGACGACGTGCCGGCGCCCAGCGTCGTCGCCGCGGTGAGTGCGAGAGCGGCGCCGGCCAGCGCCGATCCGGTGATGCGTGTGAATCGCTTCATCAGGCGATTTCTCCGTTCCGTCCACCACCTGCTGTGGTGTCCATTGCGGAGAAATTAGCGATCGAGCGCGGCTACCGATCCCAAGAACTAGCTAGTGCAGCGCGGCACGTAGCGCGTCGAGCGCCCTGTCGGTGACCTCGGTCGCCGCAGGCACGACGCCGTAGTAGCCGAGGAATCCGTGGACCAGCGTGTCAGCGTTGTCCAACTGGGCGTCCACCCCGGCGGCGGTGAGCAGCTCGGCGTAGCGAGCGCCGTCGTCACGCAACGGATCGTGGCCGGCGATGACGATGTGGGCGGGCGCCACACCGGTGAGGTATCCGACGGCCGGGACCAGCGTCGCGGGCGGTTGCGTCAGGTCGGTGTCGCCCACGTACCAGCGGGTGAACGCCTTGCACTCGGCCAAGCCGAGGATGGGCGCCTCGGCGTTCTCGGTGAACGACGCCAACGACGTGTCGAACGTCGTCGACGGGTACCACAGCAGCTGCAGGCGCAGCGTGATGCCGGCGTCGCGGGCCTGCTGGGCGGCGACGGCGGCCAGGTTGCCGCCGGCCGAATCACCGGCGACGGCGAGGCGGGTGGCGTCGCCGCCGATCTCGTCGGCGTGCGCGGCCACCCACTGCGTCGTCGCCCACACGTCCTCCACGGCCGCCGGATACGGGTGCTCGGGCGCCAGCCGGTAGTCGACCGACACCACGAGCGCCTCGGCGCGCACGGCGTGCAGCCGTGCCGCTGCGTCGTAGGTGTCGAGGTCGCCCACCGACCATCCGCCGCCGTGGATGAAGATCACCACAGGCGGCATCGCGGCCTCGGTCGGTGGCCGGTAGATGCGGACGGGGACCGGACCGGCCGGGCCTGTGACGGTGTGCTCGGTCGCCGTCACCTCAGGGAACACCGGCACCCGCGGCAGCTCGGCGAAACGCTGCCGCGCGAGCTCCGGCCCGCCGTCGGTGGTCAGTCGGAACGGCACCGCGTCGAGCACCTTCGTCAGTACGGGATCGAGGTCAGCCATGGCCCACACGCTAGCGTCCGCCGTTTTAGTAGGTTCTGCCTGTGACGACGAGTCGGCGCCGCATGGCCATCTGGGGAGCCGCTGCCGTGGTGGCCGTGGCCTACGGGGTGTTCCTGATCGTCACCGCGACGCAGGTACCCGGGGGCGCCGAGCTCACCGGGCGGTTCACTGCCCAGCCCGCGGTCAAAGCCCTCGCTGCGGTCCTGCTCGCCGGCGCCGCGCTCACGCACCCGATCGCGCGGGAGCGACGCTGGCTGGTGGGTGCGCTGCTGTTCTCGGCCGCCGGTGACTTCCTGCTCGCGATGCCGTGGTGGCAGCCGTCATTCGTGCTGGGGTTGGGCGCGTTCCTGGTGGCGCATGTGTGTTTTCTGGTCACGTTGTGGCCGCTGATGCGGGCCACGCCGGTCCGGCTGGTGGCGGCGGGGCTGACCGTGGTCGCGTGCGTGGGGCTGCTGGTGTGGTTCTGGCCGCGGCTGGTGGCCGACGGGATGGCCGTCCCTGTGACCGCCTACATCGCGGTGCTGGGCGCGATGGTGTGCACGGCGCTGCTCGCCGACCTGCCGACGCCCTGGACGGCACTCGGAGCGGTCTGCTTCGCGGTGTCCGACGCGATGATCGGCATCGGCCGGTTCGTCCTGGACGACGAGACGCTGGCGGTGCCGGTCTGGTGGGTCTACGCCGCCTCGCTGCTGCTGATCAGCGCGGGCGTGCTGTTCGGTCGGTCGTCCGAGCCCTCTGCTAGACCTGCGGGGTGACCGTAGGACGGCAGGCAGCCGAGCACGAACCCATCGCGCGGGTGCTGCCGATGCTCACGGTGCCGCACCTGGACCGCGACTTCGACTACCTGGTCGCCGCCGAGATGTCCGACGACGCCCAACCCGGGGTTCGCGTCAAGGTCCGTTTCAACGGCCGACTGGTCGACGCGTTCGTGCTGGAACGCCGGTCGGAGACCGACCACGCCGGCCGGCTCGGCTGGCTGGAGAAGGTGGTGTCCTCGCAACCGGTGCTCACGCACGACGTGCGCCGGCTCGTCGACGCCGTCGCCGCCCGGTACGCAGGCACCCGCGCCGACGTGCTGCGGCTGGCGATCCCGCCGCGGCACGCCACGGTCGAGAAGAAGCCGCCGGTGCCGCTCGGCCCGTTCGTAGCCGCGGACATCGACGCCGCGGCATGGTCGGCCTACAGCGGGGGAGCACAGTTCATCGCCGCGCTGCGGGACGGCCGCGCCGCCCGCGCGGTCTGGCAGGCGCTGCCGGGCGACGCCTGGCCGGCACGGCTGGCAGAGGCCGCGGCGGTGACCGTGCACGCGGGCCGGTCGGTACTCGCTGTGGTTCCCGACCAGCGCGATGTCGACCGGCTCGCGGCGGCGTGCACCGAGCTCGTGGAGCCCTCCCGGGTGGTTGCGCTGTCGGCAGGGCTGGGGCCCTCCGAGCGATATCGCAGGTGGCTCGCGGTCCTGCGCGGTGACGCCCGGGTCGTCATCGGCACCCGCAGCGCGGTGTTCGCCCCGGTCGCCGACCTCGGTCTGGTGCTGATGTGGGACGACGGCGACGACTCGCTCGCCGAACCCCGCGCCCCGTATCCGCACGCCCGCGAGGTCGCGATGCTGCGTGCCCACCAGCTGCGCTGCGCCGCGGTGATCGGTGGTCATGCCCGCACCGCCGAGGCGCAGGCGCTGGTCCGCAGCGGCTGGGCCCACGACCTGACAGCACCGCGGCAGACGGTCCGCGCGTGCGCGCCCCGGGTGATCGCGCTGGAGGACAGCGCCTACGCCCAAGAACGCGACGCCGCCGCACGGACCGCGCGGCTGCCGTCGGTGGCGCTCGACGCCGCGCGCAAAGCGATCACGGCGGGCGCCCCGGTACTCGTGCAGGTGCCTCGGCGCGGGTACGTGCCCGCGCTGTCGTGCGCGCGCTGTCGCACCGTCGCCCGCTGCAGGCACTGCACCGGACCGCTGTCGCTGGCCAGCCGCGAGGCGGCAGGCGTGGTCTGTCGGTGGTGCGGCCGCGAGGAACTGGCGCTGCGCTGCGCCCGGTGCGGCTCGGACGCCGTCCGCGCGGTGGTCGTCGGCGCCCGGCGCACCGCGGAGGAGCTCGGCCGGGCGTTCCCTGGCGTTGCCGTCGTCACTTCCGGCGGGGAGGCGGTGGTCGAGTCCGTGCCGCAGCGCGCGGCGCTGGTGGTCGCCACGCCGGGGGTGGAACCCGTCGCCGACGGCGGGTACGGGGCGGCGCTGCTGCTCGACAGCTGGGCGCTGCTCGGCCGTCAGGACCTGCGTGCCGCCGAGGACACGCTACGGCGCTGGATGTCGGCCTCGGCTCTGGTTCGCCGCCGTGAGGACGGGGGAACGGTGGTGGTCGTCGCCGAATCGGCGATCCCGACCGTGCAGGCGCTCATCCGCTGGGATCCCGTCGGCCACGCCGACGACGAACTCGAGGCGCGCGCCGAGGTCGGGCTTCCGCCCTCGGTGCACATGGCCGCCGTCGACGGCACCGCCGACGCCGTGCACGCGCTGCTCGACGATACGGCCCTGCCGGAAGGCACCGATCTGCTCGGGCCGGTCGACCTGCCAGTGGGCGTGCGCCGCCCGCCCGGCGTCGCGCCCGAGCACTCGGTGATCCGCATGCTGGCGCGAGCGGCGCGGGCCGACGGCCTCGCCCTGGCCGCGGCCTTGCGCAAAGCCACCGCCGTGCACAGCGCCCGCCACGACCATGAGCCGGTGCGTATCCAGATCGACCCGTTGCACATAGGGTGATGCCCATGTCCGTCAGGCGGCTGGCCAAGGCGTCGATCCCGCTGCTGCTCATCGCATTCGGACTGTTGTGGCCGTTGCTGTTCACCGGCGGAGGCTCCGACGGGCCGCCGCCCGAGGACCCCGTGGTGATCAGCGACTTCCGGATGTCCGCCACCGTGGACGCGGCCGGGGACATGACCGCGGTCGAGACCATCACCGCGCAGGTCTACACCACCGACCGTCACGGCATTTTCCGCTACTGGGATGTGGCCAACCGCAACGATTCTCACGTCCGTCAGCCACCGGAGATCACCTCGATCCAGTTGGACGGCGCGCCGGTGCCCTACCAGATGATGTGGGAGGACGGGAGACGCTTCCGGGTCGCCAAGATCGGTGATCCGGACCGCACACTGTCCGACGGTGGTCACGTCTTCGAGATCGCCTACCGCATCCGCGGCGTCCTGGATCCCGGCTCCGCCGGCGCCGACCGCGTGTTCGCCCAGACCGCGGGCGCGCCTGCCGACTCATCGTCGGTGTTCTTCTGGAACGTCATCGCCCCGTCGTGGAACAACCGCATCGACCGCGCGCAGATCTCCGTGACGCTGCCGGGCGCAGTCGGGGCGGTGCAGTGCTCGGTCGGCTCCGGCGTCGGACGGGCGTGCGACGACCTGCGCGCGGCAGGGGACACCGTGGTCGCCTCGGCGTCGGATCTGCCGCCCCGCACGCCGGTCACCCTGCGCGCGGGGGTGGACGTGCCGACGCCGGCCCGCACCACCTTGCCGTGGCCGTACACGTGGGACCGCATCCTCGGGCAGTCGGTGACCGTCGTGCTGTGGCTGCTCGGTGTCACCGTCGCCTTCGGCGCGGGGGCAGCTCTGTGGCTGCGCAGTGTGATCGAGCCGCCGCCGGGCTTCCCGCTGCAGTACGCGCCGCCGCCGGGCCTGGGACCGGTGCAGGTCGAGTACATCCGCACCGAGACGGTACCCAAGAACGGGCTGACCGCGACGCTGTTCCACCTCGCCGAGCGCAAACTCATCACGATGGAACAGCTCGGCGACAAGGAATGGAAGCTGCGCAGCATCGCCCGGCCGGGCCAGTGGTCGGGCCTGGATCCGGTCAGCCTGGCGGTCGCCTCCCGGCTCAAGCTGATGAACGCGGGCAGCGAGTTCTCGGCCAAGAAGACCGCGACGTCGGGTCAGAAGCTGAGCAAAGCCAAGGAGGACATGACCAAGGCCGTGCAGGCGTGGGCGCGCGACGGCGGGCTGCTGGTGCCACGCAGGAAGGAACTGTGGCTGCGCGCGGCCAACGCGCTCGCGTTCCTGCTGATGATCTGCGGGTTCTTCCGCTGGGGGTTCCCGATCACGCTGTGGGCGTTGCCCTTCGCGGTGTTCTTCCTGCTGACCGCGGTGTCGTGGCGGGACGGGGTCGGGTCGCGGCGGACCGCGGCGGGGCGCGAACTGTGGTCCCGGGCCGGCGGATTCCACCGCGTGCTCGCGACGGACTCGGCGGAGACCCGCTTCGACTTCTCAGCCCGGCGTGATCTCTACACCGCCTACGTTCCGTTCGCGGTGGCCGGCGGGGTCGCCGCGGCTTGGGCTGCGAAGTATCAGACATCGATGAACACCGCAGCGCCACAACCAGATTGGTATGTCACGACGAGCCCGTCGACCTCCTGGGCGGCGGCGAGCAGTTCCGGCGGTGCGAACTTCGACAGTTTCGAATCGGCGCTGTCCTCGTCGATCGGCGCGTACACGGCCTCGCAGTCGTCGTCCTCCTCGTCGTCGTCGAGCGGCGGTGGCTTCAGCGGCGGGGGTGGCGGTGGGGGCGGCGGCGGAGGAGGAGGGTCATGGTGAGCGTCGTGCTGGCCATCGTGTTGGTGCTGGTCCTGCTGATCGGCGCTGGCTATGTGGCCGGCTACAACAAGATCCGGTCGGCCGACGTGCGTGTCGCGGAGGCACTCGCAGGCATCGACGTCGAACTGACCCGGCGGGCGGCGTTGATTCCCAGCCTCGTGCACACCGTGGCGACCTTCGCCGCGCACGAGAAGGACGTCCTGGATCGCGTCACCGATGCGCGCGAGGCGCTCACCTCGGCAACGGCAGGTCGCTCGGTGGCACAACGCAGCGCCGCCGAGCGGCAACTCGACGCGGCGTTGACGCCGCTGATGACCCTCGGGCAGAGCTCACCGCAACTGAGTTCGTCCGCCAACTTCCTCGACCTGCAACGCAACCTCGCCGACACCGAGGACAAGCTCGCGTTCGCGCGCCAGTACTACAACGACTCGGTCGCTGCCCTCAATCGGTTGCTCGGCACCATTCCGTGGATGTTCGTCGCACCGCTGAGCGGGGTCAGCGAGAAGGAGTACTACCAGATGGCCCGATAGTCGCTTCCTAGACTGACCCGGTGCGTCTCGTGTTCGCCGGCACCCCGCAGCCGGCCCTTCCGTCCCTGCGTCGCCTCCTCTCGTCGCCCCGGCACGAGGTGATCGCTGTCCTGACGCGCCCCGATGCCGCGGCCGGCCGGCGCGGCACCCCGACCCCGTCGCCGGTGGCGCAGCTGGCCCTCGATGCCGGCATCCCGGTGCTGCGCCCCGCACGCCCCAACTCACCGGAGTTCGTCGCCGAACTCGCCGACCTGGCACCGGAGTGCTGCGCCGTGGTGGCCTACGGCGCCCTGCTCGGCGACGCCCTGCTCGACGTGCCCGCGCACGGCTGGGTCAACCTGCATTTCTCGCTGCTGCCCGCGTGGCGCGGTGCAGCGCCGGTGCAGGCCGCGATCGCCGCCGGGGACACCGTGACGGGGGCGACCACGTTCCAGATCGAGCCGAGCCTGGATTCGGGCCCGGTGTACGGCGTCGTCACCGAGACGATCACCCCGCGCGACACCGCGGGCGACCTTCTCGCGCGCCTGGCGGACTCGGGCGCCGGCCTGCTGGAGGCCACGATGGACGGGATCGCCGACGGCACGCTCACCGCGGTGCCGCAGCCGACCGAGGGCATCAGCGTCGCCCCGAAGATCACCGTCGACGACGCTCGGGTGCGGTGGGACCTGCCCGCCCACGTGGTGGAGCGGCGGGTCCGCGCCGTCACCCCGAATCCGGGGGCGTGGACGATGGTCGGCGAGCAGCGCGTCAAGATCGGGCCCGTGACGGTCGCGGACCGCAGTGATCTGCACCCGGGCCAACTCGGCGTCGAGAAGAAGCGAGTGCTGGTGGGTACCGCCACCGACGCCGTCGAACTGCAGACGGTGCAACCGCCCGGCAAGAAACCGATGAACGCCGCCGACTGGGCCCGCGGTGCGCGCCTCGACGAGATCGGATCGCTCCTATGACGCGCCCGCAACGACCCCGACACCCCGAACGGCCTCACAAGCCCCGGCGCCCCCAGCGCCGCACCCCGCTGGACCCGGCCCGCCGGGCCGCGTTCGACGTGCTGCGCGCGGTGTCCGAGCGTGACGCATACGCGAACCTCGCCCTGCCCGCGATGCTGCGCGAGCGCGGAATCACCGGCCGCGACGCCGCTTTCGCCACCGAACTGACCTACGGCGCCTGCCGCGCGCAAGGGCTGCTCGACGCGATCATCAGCGCAGCGGCGGGCCGCCCGGTCGACCACATCGACCCCGTGCTGCTCGACCTGCTCCGGCTGGGCGCGTACCAGATCCTGCGGACCCGGGTCGAAGACCACGCCGCGGTGTCGACGACGGTGGAGCAGGCGGGCATCGAATTCGACACGGCGCGAGCAGGTTTCGTCAACGGCGTGCTGCGCACCATCACCCGCCGAGACGAGGCGTCGTGGGTGGCGGAGCTGGCCCCGCCTGCCGCCACCGATCCAATCGGCCACCTGGCCTTCGTGCACGCGCATCCGCGCTGGGTCGCGCAGGCTTTCGCCGACGCACTGGGTGCCCGCGCCCACGAGCTGGCTGCGCTGCTGGCCAGCGACGACGCCCGCCCGGCGGTCCATCTGGTGGCCCGTCCGGGCGAAATCACCGGCGCCGAGCTGGCCGAGGAGGTCGGCGGTGCCGTCGGCCAGTTCTCGCCCTACGCCGTGTATCTCACCGAGGGCGACCCCGGTGCGCTCGCCGCGGTCCGCGACGGCCGCGCGCTCGTTCAGGACGAGGGCAGCCAGCTGGTCGCTCGCGCGCTGACGCTGGCCGAACTCGACGGGCCCGACGGTGGCCGGTGGCTGGACCTGTGCTCCGGGCCCGGCGGCAAGACCGCGCTGCTGGCCGGGCTGGGCCGGCCCGCCGGTGTCGCGGTCACGGCGGTGGAGCCCACGCCGCGCCGTGCCGAGTTGGTGGAGCAGAACACCGCGGGCCTGCCCGTCGAGGTGCTCCGGGTCGACGGGCGTGATCCCGGCCTGACACCGGGCTTCGACCGCGTGCTCGTCGACGCTCCCTGCACCGGGCTGGGCGCTCTGCGTCGCCGACCCGAAGCGCGGTGGCGCCGCCAACCCGGTGACGTGGCGCCGCTGGCCAAACTCCAGCGTGAGCTGCTGGCCTCGGCGATCCGGTTGACCCGCCCCGGCGGCGTCGTGCTGTACGCGACGTGCTCGCCGCACCTGGCCGAGACCACCGGCGTGGTGGCCGACGCGCTGCGCCGCCAGCCCGTCGAAGCGCTGGACACCCGAGAGCTGTTCGCCCCGGCCACCGACACCGGCGATTCCCTGTCGGTGCAACTCTGGCCGCACCGGCACGGCACCGACGCGATGTTCGCCGCCGCCCTTCGCGTCACCGGGGCCCCGATAGGCTGACCCACATGCCCGGACAGTCCACCCGCACCGCCCCGATGATCGCGCCGTCGATCCTGGCCGCCGACTTCGCCCGGCTCGCCGACGAAGTGGCCGCCGTCGAGGGCGCCGACTGGCTGCACGTCGACGTGATGGACAACCACTTCGTGCCCAATCTCACCCTGGGCCTGCCCGTCGTCGAGTCGCTGCTGAAGGTCACCGACATCCCGATGGACTGCCACCTGATGATCGACGACCCTGGCCGCTGGGCACCGCCCTACGCCGAAGCGGGTGCCCACAACGTGACGTTCCACGCGGAGGCCACCGACGATCCCCGCGCCGTGGCCCGCGACATCCGCGCTGCGGGTGCGAAAGCCGGCCTGGCCATCAAGCCGGGCACACCGGTCGATCCCTACCTGGAGATCCTGCGTGACTTCGACACGCTGCTGGTGATGTCGGTGGAACCCGGGTTCGGGGGGCAGAAGTTCATCGCCGAGGTGCTGGCCAAGGTGGGAATCGTGCGCCGGCTCGTCGACTCCGGGGAATTGACCGTGCTCGTGGAGATCGACGGCGGGATCAACGACGACACGATCGAGGCGGCAGCCGAGGCCGGGGTGGACTGCTTCGTCGCGGGATCGGCCGTCTACAGCGCCGAGGACCCGGCGCGCGCCGTGACGGCGCTACGCGCCAGGGCCGCCGCGGCCGCGAGCCACTTCGCACCGTGAACCTCGACGCCGCGATGGCTGCGGCTGTCGAGCAGGCCGAAAAGGTCAAGGGCACAACGTATCCCAACCCTCCGGTCGGGGCGGTGATCCTCGACGCCGACGGTGAGATCGCCGGCGTGGGCGCGACCGAGCCGCCGGGTGGCCCCCACGCCGAGGTGTTGGCGCTGCGCCGCGCGGGGGAGCGGGCCGTCGGCGGGACCGCGGTGGTGACACTCGAGCCGTGCAACCACGTCGGGCGCACCCCGCCGTGTGTGGATGCGCTTCTCGCTGCCCGTGTCGCGAAGGTCGTGTTCGCTGTCGCGGATCCGAATCCCGTCGCGGCGGGTGGGGCCGCCCGGCTGACGCGCGCGGGCGTCACCGTGACCGCGGGAGTCGGCGCCGACGCAGTGTCGGGCGGCCCGCTGCGTGAGTGGCTGCACAAGCAACGCACCGGAATGCCGCATGTGACATGGAAATTCGCGACGAGCGTGGACGGGCGCAGTGCGGCGGCCGATGGCACGAGCCGGTGGATCACCGGCGAAGCGGCCCGCGCCGACGTGCATCGACGACGCGCGATCGCCGATGCGATCGTGGTGGGCACCGGTACGGTGTTCGCCGACGATCCCGCGTTGACCGCCCGCCGCCCCGACGGCAGCCTCACCGACCACCAGCCGCTGCGGGTGGTGGTCGGCATGCGTGAGATCTCTCCTGACGCAACGGTTCTCAACGATGACTCGCGCACGATGGTGATCCGTACCCGCGATCCGCACGAAGTGATCCAGGCGCTGTCGGACCGCACCGATGTGCTGGTGGAGGGTGGCCCGACCCTGGCCGGAGCATTCCTGCGGGCCGGCGTGATCGATCGCATCCTCGCCTATGTCGCGCCGATCCTGCTCGGCGGACCGATCACCGCCGTCGACGACGTCGGTGTGGCGAACATCGGGCAGGCCCATCGGTGGCGCTACGACGGCGTGCATCCGGTCGGCCCCGACGTGCTACTCAGCCTGGTCCGGGCCTGAAATTCACCGTTATCGAATCGTGACCTATTGTCCATCAAGGGTTTCCGTAACCGCCGTCACGCGACGCGCGCGATGTTCTGCGGGCCCGGCCTGGCGGATCCCTCGGTAGACTGACGGGGAATATCGCGCTTTCACCGACGAGTTGCGCATGGTGAGCACGAACAAAGGACATAGAGCATGACTGCACTGCAGGACTGGCTCAGCTACAGCCCGGTCACCCCGGATTCGATCAAAACGGTGATCCGCGATGCCTGGCGGGGGCTGACCATGGACGAAACTGCCGACGACACCCGCCACATCGACGACGTCGATTTCCCCGCCGAGCCTCAGCTGATGGGCCGCGGGCTCGAGCGCTGCTGAGGCCCGGGCTCGAGGTCCGGCTCGTCGGCCCGCTCATCGCGGGCGCTGATCAACAATCCCAGTAGGGCTCCGACGACACACACCACAGCGGTGATCGTGAAGATCTCGCCGTACTGCAGCACATAGGCTTCCCGCGTCGCCTGGAGTTGGCGACGGCCCTGCTCGAGGAGCATTTGGCCGGGTGACACCCCGGTGGGCGCGGGGAGCGCGGCCAGGCGCTCCTGGAAGTACTGGTTGAAGCGGTAGAGCCCCCACGCCGACAGCGACGCGATGCCGATCAGCATGCCGACCATCCGCGCCACGACCACCGCGGCCGACGCGATGCCGTGCTGCGCCGCGGGCACCACCCGCAGGGTGGCCGAGGTCAGCGGGCCGATCACGAGCCCGAGGCCGATACCGGCGATCACGAGGTCGATGTCGAAGGTCGGCAGCTGCACGAACCCGAGGTCGTGGTGGGCGCTCAGCACGTCGACCGTCCACTTCGAGACCAGCCAGTACCCGGCCCCGGCGATGAGCAGCCCGACGAACGCGACGATCCGATCGCCCACCTTCGTGGCGATCCACCCGCCCACCAGCGCGCCGATGGGCAGTGCGCCGAGGAACCAGACCAGCAGGAAGACCGCCTCCTGCTGTTCTTTGCCCAGCACACCCTGGGCGAACAGCTCGATGTTGACCAGCGTGACCATGAGTGCGGCGCCCGCACACAGCGACGAGCCCAGACCCGCCAGGAAGGGCCTGAACCGCACTCCAGCGGGGTCGATCAGCCGGGTGGTGGCGAACCTCTCCCAGGCGAAGAACGCGGCTGCCACGACCGCTGCCGCGATCAGCACGGGGAGCCCATAGCTCGGCAACACCTGCTTGCCGTCCGGAGCCTGGTTGTAGAGCCCGATCACGGCGAGTCCGAGAGCGAGGGCGAGCAGCAACCCGCCCACGACATCGACCTTCTCCTTCACCCGATCCTTGTCCGCGGCCGGCAGGCTGAAATGGATCATCACCATCGCGACCGCGGCCAGCGGCACGTTCACCCAGAACACGGCCTGCCAGTGGCTGAACGCGGCCACCAGGGCCACGCCGTAGAGGGGGCCGAGCACGCTGCCCAGCTCCTGGGCCGCACCGACGCCGCCGAGAACCGCGGCGCGGTTGCGGCTGGCCCACAGATCTGCGGCCAGTGCCAACGTCACGGGCAGCAGAGCCCCGCTGGCGGCGCCCTGGATGGCGCGGCCGATCACCATCATCGTCAGATCAGTCGACAGCGCGGTGATGACCGAACCGACGGCGAAGCCAGCCAGACTCACCTGGAGCAGCAGCTTGCGGCCGAACCGGTCCGAGGCCCGGCCCAGAAGCGGCATCGCCGCGATGTAGCCCAGCAGATAGCCGGTGATGATCGGGGTGACGCGCTGTATCTGGTTGATGGCGATACCGACGTCGGCCATGATGTCGCGGATCACCGAGACGACGACGTAGGTGTCGAGCGCTCCCAGCAGGACCGCGAGGCCACCAGCGGCGATTGCGACACCGCGGCTTGCCGCAGGGGCAGGTGTGCTGTGCATCACACCGCCGGTTTGTCGACCGTCACCGGCTCACCCCACTTCGACAGCGTCATCGTCACGCTGTTCCCGGGGGTGGGTTCCAGGCGGGCCTGCATCAGCTCGTGATTGCCGTCCTCGGCGACCCACGCGGTGCCTGGCACGGGACCCTTGGCGGCGATCTGCGGCGCGATCTTGTTGACCGCATCGGCCCGCACATTGCCGGTGATGCGGACCGTCTTGACGCCTTCGATCGTCTCGCGGCCCTCGGACTTCGCGTCGGAGAAATTCGCCAGCACGTTGGCCAGACCGCTGTCGGGGCTCAGGATCGCGGCGACGTCGTAGATGTCGGCGGCAGGCCCGAAGTTCGAGAGGCTGCCACCAGCGGTGATCGCGGCGTACAGGTCGCCGTCGGACACCACGAACTGGACTCCCTCGAGCTTCTGGCCCAGGAACACGATGTCGGCAGTTCCCTTGGCGGCCACCGCCGGCTTCTGGGTCAGATCACCCTCGAGGGACTCCACCGGCAACTCCGCGATCTGCCCCTGCACAGCGAGCTTCAGATGCGCGCTGGTCTGGGCTTTCGTGGTGTCGGCGGACTCCCGCAGCAACGTGGTGGCGTCCGGCAGGTCGGTCCCGGAATCCTGGGACGACGAGCCGGAGCACCCCGCGATGAGGGTGACGACAGCGAAGAGGGCGGCGACGAGCGCCAAGAGGCGGGTCTGCATGCCTGCATCGTAGAGGGTGCGGCGGAGGGGGACCGTCCGCCGGTGGGCATAGGCTGGACAGGTGTTCACCGGAATCGTCGAAGAACTGGGTGAGATCGTCGGTCGGGAAAACCTCGGCGACGCCGCACGTTTGGTCATTCGTGGCCCGATCGTGACTTCAGATGCCGGACACGGGGATTCGATCGCCGTGAACGGGGTTTGTCTCACGGTGGTCGACGTGCTGGCCGACGGCTCCTTCTCTGCCGACGTGATGGCCGAGACGTTGAACAGATCGAGCCTCAGCGGCGCTGATGTCGGCACCCGGGTGAACCTCGAGCGCGCGGCAGCGGTTAACAGCCGGCTAGGCGGCCACATCGTGCAGGGCCACGTCGACGGCACCGGTCACATCGTGTCCCGCACGCCGTCGGAACACTGGACGGTGGTCCGCATCGGGCTGCCGGAGGCGCTGTCGCGCTACATCGTCGAGAAGGGCTCCGTCACCGTCGACGGGGTGTCGCTGACGGTGTCGGGGCTGGGCCCCGACTGGTTCGAGGTGTCGCTGATCCCCACCACGCTCGACCTGACGACGCTGGGGAAGGCCGAGGTGGGGGCCCCGGTCAACCTCGAGGTGGACGTCATCGCGAAGTACGTCGAACGGTTGATGGCCGCCAAAGAGGCCTCTGACAGCGACTGATCAGGCCCACTCGGCCGCTATACGCCGGGCCGTAGCGATCCGGTCCTGGCGCATGGCGGCCATCCGATCGGTGACGGTGTGCAGCACCGCCTCGGGTGCGGTGTCCGGTGAGCCCGCGGTGAACGGCGGTTCGGGCGCATACTGCATGGTCAGCTGCGTAGCCTGCGCCTCGTCGACGCCCCGCAGCTTGGCGGCCACGACGAGGGCGGCGTCGATGCCGGCAGTGACACCGGCCGCGAACACGAAGGTGTCGTTGGTCACCACTCGCTCGGCGCGTGGAATCGCCCCGAAGACCGGCAGCACGTCCATCGACGCCCAGTGCGTGGTCGCCCGGCGGCCGCGCAGCAGTCCCGCGGCGCCGAGCAGCAACGCACCGGTGCACACCGACAGCACGCATCGGGCACCGGTTGCCTGGTCGCGCAACCAGGCCATCAGCCGCTCGTCCGCCATCACGGCCTGCTGCCCAGGCCCGCCCGGCACGAGCAGCACGTCGAGCTGAGGTGCGTCCTCGATCACGGCGTCGGGCAGCAGCCGCAGGCCGCGGTAGTCACGAACCGGCTGACCGGTGAGCCCGTACGTGGTGAACGTCACATTCGTCAACGACGCGAGGACCTCGTACGGGCCTGTGAGGTCGATCTGGTCCATGTCGTCGAAGACAACAGCTCCGATGGTGAGTGCGTCGGTGGGGGCCATGACAGGGAGTATCGCGGGCTGGCTCAGGCGGGCAATAATGCGGTCTGCCGCGTGGTTCATACTGAACGGGACATACGTGGTTCTCGTGCGGGAACCGGCAAGGTGGTGAGGATGACGAGGCTGGATTCGGTCGAGCGGGCGGTGGCCGATATCGCCGCAGGCAAGGCCGTCGTCGTCATCGACGACGAAGACCGCGAGAACGAAGGCGATCTGATCTTCGCCGCCGAGAAGGCCACTCCTGAGCTGGTGGCCTTCATGGTGCGCTACACCTCCGGATACCTGTGTGTGCCCCTCGACGGGGAGATCTGCGACCGGCTGGGCCTGCTGCCGATGTACGCGGTCAACCAGGACAAGCACGGCACCGCCTACACCGTCACCGTCGACGCGAAACACGGTGTGGGTACCGGCATCTCGGCATCCGATCGGGCGACGACCATGCGCTTGCTCGCCGACCCGACCGCGGTGGCCGACGACTTCACCAAGCCCGGGCACGTCGTCCCGTTGCGCGCCAAGGATGGCGGGGTGCTTCGTCGCCCCGGCCACACCGAGGCCGCCGTCGACCTCGCCCGACTGGCCGGCCTGCAACCGGCCGGCACGATCTGCGAGATCGTCAGCCAGAAGGACGAGGGCGCGATGGCCCAGACCGACGAGCTGCGGATCTTCGCCGACGAACACGACCTCGCGCTGATCTCGATCGCCGACCTGATCGAGTGGCGCCGCAAGCACGAGAAGCACGTCCAGCGGGTCGCCGAGGCCCGCATCCCGACCCGGCACGGTGAGTTCCGGGCCGTCGGCTACACCAGCGTCTATGAAGAGGTCGAGCACGTCGCCCTGGTCAGGGGCGATATTGCCGGTCCTCACGAGGACGGACACGACGTTCTGGTCCGCGTGCACTCGGAGTGCCTGACCGGTGACGTGTTCGGTTCGCGACGTTGCGATTGCGGGCCACAGCTCGACGCCGCGCTGGCCATGGTGGCGCGAGAGGGCCGCGGCGTGGTGCTCTACATGCGTGGCCACGAGGGCCGCGGCATCGGGCTGATGCATAAGCTGCAGGCCTACCAGCTGCAGGACGCCGGCGACGACACCGTCGACGCCAACCTGAAGCTCGGTCTGCCTGCCGACGCCCGCGACTACGGCACCGGCGCGCAGATCCTCGTCGACCTCGGCGTGCGCTCGATGCGCCTGCTGACCAACAACCCTGCCAAGCGCGTCGGCCTCGACGGCTACGGCCTGCACATCATCGAGCGGGTGCCGCTTCCGGTGCGGGCCAACTCCGAGAACATCCGCTACCTGATGACCAAGCGGGACCGGATGGGCCATGACCTCGTCGGGCTCGAGGATTACGACGAGGTGCTCCCCGGCGACATCGGCGGCACGAAATGAGTCCTGCCGCAGGCGTGCCCGACATGCCGGAGCTGGACGCGTCGGGGTTGTCCCTGGCGATCGTCGCGAGCACCTGGCACGAGACCATCTGCGATGCGTTGCTCGAAGGCGCTCGCCGCACCGCCGCGGAGGCCGGTGTCACCGATCCGACCGTGACGCGGGTGCTCGGCGCGATCGAGATCCCCGTCGTCGCGCAGGCGTTGGCCAGAACCCATGACGCCGTCGTCGCGCTCGGCGTCGTGATCCGCGGGGAGACACCGCATTTCGACTACGTGTGCGATGCCGTCACTCAGGGTCTGACGCGGGTGTCGCTGGATGAGTCGACTCCGGTGGCCAACGGCGTGCTCACCACCAACACCGAACACCAGGCCCTCGACCGGGCCGGGTTGCCCGAATCGGCCGAGGACAAGGGCGCCCAGGCTGCCGCCGCCGCGCTGTCGACGGCGTTGACGCTGCGCCGGCTCGCTTCGCCGTCATGAGCGCCGATGATCGGGGCGTCCCGGAGTGGGATGTTGAGGTCAAGCCGCACCTGACCCCGAGATTCGCCTACGCCGCCGCTGTCGTGATCGTCGCGGCCCACGTGATCGTGGGGGTGCTCCTCAAGGTCGGGACCACCGGGGTGATCTTCCAGACTGCCGACCAGGTCGCGATCGCGGCGCTCGGGGTGGTGTTCGGGGCCCTGGTCTGCCTGTTCGCGCGGCCGCGACTGCGCGTCGGGGCCGCCGGTGTCGCGGTGCGAAACCTGTTGGGCTACCGCGTGTTCGACTGGAGCGTGGTGCGCGGTTTGTCATTCCATCCGGGTGCGCGCTGGGCTCGGCTGGACCTGCCCGACGACGAATACGTGGCGGTGATGGCGATCCAGGCGGTGGACAAAGCGCGTGCCGTAGACGCGATGGACCGCGTTCGCGCGGCGATGGAGCGCTACCAGGGAGCTGACGGGGTCAACCGGCGTCACCCATGACCGCGCCCTCCCGGCGCGGATCGGCTCCGCCCACCCACCCGGGCCCGGCGCGCACGATCGCCGAGAGCCCGCTGGACTGATCGGCGAGGTCGACCTGGTGGCCCAGCTTCCTCAGGCCCGTCACCAACGGATCGCCCCGGCCGTCGTCGGCGATGTCGATGACCGGGTGCTCGCCACCGACGTTGGTGGTGGGGGAATTCGCGGCCCCGAAGTCGACCATCGAGACGGCCTGCTGCGGGTCCAGGCCCCAATCCAGCATTCCGACAAGTGTTTTCACGACGAACTGGATGATGGTCGAACCGCCCGGTGAGCCGGCCACCGCGTACAGCGGACCCCGCTGCCCACTCGGGTCGGTGTCGAACACCAAAGTGGGAGCCATCGTGCTGCGTGGCCGTTTGCCCGGCTCCACCCGGTTGGCGATGGGTTCGCCGTCGGGACCGACCGGTTCGGCGGAGAAGTCGGTGAGCTGGTTGTTCAACACGAAACCATCGACCATGTGGAACGAGCCGAAGGCCGACTCGACGGTCGTCGTCAGCGAGGCGGCATTGCCCTGTGCGTCGACCGCACTGATGTGGCTGGTGCCGTGTTCGGGGACGGGCGGGACCGGTGCCGTCTGCAGCCCGAACTCGCCCGGCTTGGCCGTGCCCATCGTGCGGTCGGGGGAGACGAGCGCCGCCCGGCCGGCGAGGTAGTCGGCAGCCAGTAGCGTGTCCGGGGAACCCCCTGGCAACGCCACGAAGTCGGTGTCGGCGACGTAGCGGTCGCGGTCGGCGTAGGCGAGCCGCTCGGCCTCGGCGATCAGGTGCACGCCCTGCACGGTGGGGCGTCCGCCGTTGGCATCGAGATCGGTGGGCCGGTGCGCAGCCATGTCGAAATGCGAGAGGACGCCGAGCGTCTCGGCCACGGCGATACCGCCCGACGACGGCGGGGGCATGCCGCAGATCTGCTTGCCGCGGTACGGCGTACACAGCGGTTGGCGGATCTTGGTGCGGTACCCGGCCAGGTCGTCGGTCGTCATCAGGCTCGGGGTGCGCCCGCCCGTGGTGTCGGAGGCCGCGGCCACGATGTCCTCGGCGATGGGGCCGGTGTAGAGCGCTGCCGGATCGACCGCGACCGCGCCGAGTGTCTTCGCATACGCCGGATTGGTCAGCCGGCTCGTCACCGACCGCGGGGAGCCGTCGGGCTCGAGAAAATACTCGGCGGAGGCGGGGTCTGTCCGCAGCTTCGGAGCGGCGTCGGCGATGGCGGCCGCCAGCCGCGGACTGATTTCGAACCCGTCGTCGGCGAGCCGGACCGCGGGACCGAACAGGTCCCGCCACGCTGTGCGTCCGTGCTGGGCGTGCACGTCGGCCAGCATGCGCACGATGCCGGGCACCCCGATCGAGCGGCCCGAGGCACGCGCATCGGGTTTCGGCGCGGTCCTGTCGGTGTCGGAGACCCAGCGCAAATAGTTCTCGGTGGCTGCGGCCGGGGCGATCTCACGGCCGTCGTAGGCCTGTACCGATTTCGCGGACGCGTCGTAGTACAGCAGGAAGCCGCCGCCACCGATGCCCGAGGACTGGGGTTCGACGAGTCCGAGCACGGCCTGTGCGGTGACCAGCGCGTCGGCCGCGGTGCCGCCGTCGCGGAGGACCTCGCAGGCGGCCTGGGTGGCCAGAGGGTTGGCGGTGGCGACCGCGTAGTGGCCGGTGCGCACGGGAGTCATGTCGGTGCGGTAGCCGGTCGCGGTCTCCGGCGCCGTCTCGTCGCGGCTGCCCTTCTGCTTGCTCTGCGGGGTGCCGTTGGTCACGATGGCGCATGGGCCTGCGGGCGCGGCCGGCGTCGTGGTGTCGGTGCAACCGGCACAGACCAGCACGGCAGCCGTCAACACTCCCAGTGCCCGGGTCCAGGTCACGGTCCGCACCGCCACCTACTCGCTCTACCCCGTCGGGGCGTCGCAGTAACCTGGGTCCGTGCCGGATCCCGCGACATACCGACCTGCTCCCGGGTCGATCCCCGTGGAACCGGGGGTCTACCGGTTCCGCGATTCACATCGTCGGGTCATCTACGTCGGTAAAGCCAAGAGCTTGCGCAGCCGGCTCAACTCGTACTTCGCCGATCTGTCGGGGTTGGCGCCGCGCACGCGGCAGATGGTGACGACCGCGGCGAGCGTCGAGTGGACGGTGGTCACCACCGAAGTGGAGGCGCTGCAGCTCGAATACAACTGGATCAAGGAATTCGATCCGCGGTTCAACATCCGCTACCGCGACGACAAGTCCTATCCGGTGCTCGCCGTCACGCTCAACGAGGAGTATCCCCGGCTCAAGGTGTACCGCGGTCCGCGGCGCAAAGGTGTCCGGTACTTCGGGCCGTATTCCCATGCGTGGGCGATCCGGGAGACCCTCGACCTGCTCACGCGGGTGTTCCCGGCGCGCACGTGTTCGAACGGAGTGTTCAAGCGGCACAGTCAGATCGGCCGGCCCTGCCTGCTCGGCTACATCGACAAATGCTCCGCCCCGTGCGTCGGACGGGTCAGCGCCGACGAACACCGCCAGATCGTCGGTGACTTCTGCGACTTCCTCGCCGGCAAGACCGATCGGCTGATCCGCGAGATGGAACAGCAGATGAACGCCGCCGCCGAAGCGCTGGACTTCGAACGCGCCGCCCGGCTGCGCGACAACATCGGGGCGATGCGCCGGGCGATGGAGAAGCAGGCCGTCGTGTTCGGGGACGGCACCGACGCCGACGTGGTCGCGTTCGCCGACGACGAGCTCGAAGCCGCCGTGCAAGTGTTCCACGTGCGGGGCGGCCGGGTGCGCGGCCAACGCGGGTGGGTGATCGAAAAGTCGGGCGAGCCTGGGGAATCCACGCTCGAGTACCTGGTCGAGCAGTTCCTCACGCAGTTCTACGGCGACCAGGCCGCGCTCGGTGGCGCCGCCGACGAGGGCGGTGACGAGGCCACCAATCCGGTGCCCAAGGAGGTGCTGGTGCCGGTCCTGCCCGAGACCGCCCCTGAACTGGAGACGTGGCTGTGCCAGCTGCGCGGGTCACGCGTATCGCTGCGGGTCGCTCAGCGCGGTGACAAACGCGCGCTGGCCGAGACCGTGCAGCGCAACGCCGAGCAGGCGCTGAACCAGCACAAGCTCAAACGCGCCGGGGACTTCACCGCGAGAAGTGCTGCGCTGCAGAGTATTCAAGACGCTCTGGGGCTCGAGGATGCGCCGCTGCGCATCGAGTGCGTCGACATCAGTCATGTGCAGGGCACCGACGTGGTGGCCTCGCTGGTGGTCTTCGAGGACGGGCTGCCGCGCAAGTCCGACTACCGGCACTACGCGATTCGCGAGGCCGCCGGGGACGGGCGCTCCGACGACGTCGCCTCGATCGCCGAGGTCACGCGTCGGCGGTTCCACCGCCACCTGCGCGACACCCAGCAGCCCGGCGATCTCCTCGCAGAGGGGCGCTCCCGCCGTTTCGCCTACCCGCCCAACCTGTTCGTCGTCGACGGCGGCGCCCCCCAGGTCAACGCCGCCGCGGCCGTGCTCGAGGAGCTCGGCGTCACCGACGTGGCCGTGATCGGGCTGGCGAAGAGGCTGGAAGAGGTGTGGGTGCCGTCGGAGGCGGATCCGGTGATCATGCCTCGCAACAGCGACGGGCTGTATCTTCTGCAGCGGGTCCGCGACGAGGCGCACCGGTTCGCGATCAGCTACCACCGCAGCAAGCGGTCGAAGCGGATGACGGCCTCGGCGTTGGATTCGGTGAGGGGACTGGGGGAGCACCGGCGCAAGGCACTGGTGACGCACTTCGGTTCGCTGGCGCGGCTGCGTCAGGCGTCGGTGGAGGAGATCACGACCGTGCCCGGCATCGGCGTCGCCACCGCGACTGCCGTGCTGGAGGCGCTGGGGGTGACGGCGGGCGAGCAGCAGGACACCGAACGCGACACCGAACGCGCCGCCGAACACGCCGCCGAACACGACACCGAAGATCACGCCGAACCTGACACTGAGCACGACGCGGGAACAGACACTGAACATGACACCGAACACGAGGCGGGGGCGCCGGGTATCGACCATGATCGAAGCACGGTGACGGGATGACAGAAGCGGGCATGCACAGCGAATCGGCGGGAATCGACGTGGTCCTGGTGACCGGCCTGTCGGGCGCCGGTCGCGGCACCGCGGCCAAGGTCCTCGAGGACCTGGGTTGGTATGTGGCCGACAACCTGCCGCCGGAGTTGATCGCGCGGATGGTCGACCTCGGGCTGGCCGCGGGTTCGCGGATCACGCAGCTCGCCGTGGTGATGGATGTGCGATCGCGCGGCTTCACCGGTGACCTGGCCGGGGTGCGCAGCGAGTTGGCGGCGCGGAACATCACCCCCCGAGTGGTGTTCCTGGAAGCGTCCGACGACATGCTGGTGCGCCGCTACGAGCAGAATCGTCGCAGCCACCCCCTGCAGGGCAATCAGACCCTGGCCGAGGGGATCGCGGCCGAGCGCGCGCTGCTCGCCCCGGTGCGGGCAGCCGCCGATCTCGTCATCGACACGTCGTCGCTGTCGGTGCACGGCCTGCGGGAGAGCATCGAGCGCGCGTTCGCCGCCGAAACCGTCGCCAACACCAACGTCACCGTCGAATCGTTCGGGTACAAGTACGGGCTGCCCATGGACGCCGACACCGTGATGGACGTGCGATTCCTGCCCAACCCCCACTGGATCGACGAGCTGCGCCCGCACACCGGTCAGCACCCCGAGGTTCGTGACTACGTCCTCGGCCAACCCGGTGCCGTGGACTTCATCGACTCCTACCATCACCTGTTGGACGTCGTCATCGACGGATACCGGCGGGAGGGGAAGCGCTACATGACCGTGGCCATCGGCTGCACCGGGGGGAAACACCGCAGCGTCGCGATGGCGGAGGCCCTGGCCGACCGGCTCCAGGACGCGGCGCTGACGGTGCGCGTCCTGCACCGGGACTTGGGGCGCGAATGAGTGTGCGCATCGTCGCCCTGGGCGGTGGGCACGGGCTGTATGCGACCCTCTCTGCGGCGCGGCGTCTGACCCCTCATGTCACCGCGATCGTGACGGTGGCCGACGACGGCGGATCGTCGGGCCGGTTGCGCAGCGAACTGGACATCGTGCCGCCGGGTGACCTCCGAATGGCGTTGGCGGCGTTGGCATCTGACAGTCCGCACGGTCGGCTGTGGGCCACCATCATCCAGCACCGCTTCGGGGGCAGCGGGGCGCTGGCCGGGCATCCCATCGGCAATCTGATGCTCGCCGGCCTCAACGAGGTGCTCGCCGATCCGGTGGCCGCACTCGACGAACTGGGACGCATCCTGGGCGTGAAAGGCCGGGTGCTGCCGATGTGCCCGATGGGTCTGAGCATCGAGGCAGACGTCGTCGGCCTGGAGTCCGACCCGCGGGTCAGCCGCGCGATCCGCGGGCAGGTCGCGATCGCGACGACGGTCGGGAAGGTGCGCCGTGTGCGGCTCCTGCCGGGCGATCCGCCGGCCACCCGTCAGGCCGTCGACGCGATCCTGGATGCCGACCTCGTGGTACTCGGGCCGGGATCGTGGTTCACCAGCGTGATCCCGCACGTCCTCGTGCCCCAGCTGGTGGCCGCTCTGCAGAGCACCACCGCGCGGCGCGCCCTGGTGCTCAACCTCGTCGCCGAGCCCGGCGAGACGTCCGGCTTCTCCGTCGAGCGGCACATCCACGTGCTGGCGCAGCATGCGCCGACCTTCACGGTCAACGACATCATCGTCGATTCGTCGCGGGTGCCCAGCGAGCTCGAGCGCGACCAGTTGCGCCGCACCGCGACCATGCTCGAGGCCCGCGTCGAGTTCGCTGACGTGTGCCGACCTGGTACACCTTTACATGACCCGGCGAGGTTGGCGGCGGCGCTGGAGGGCGTGTTGCAACGGGGCGCACCAGGAGGCACCGCAGCCACCGGCACACCGCAGACGGTGCCCACGCCGACAGTGAACCGACCGAGAGGTGACGACCCGTGGCGATGACAGCCGAGGTCAAAGACGAGCTCAGCAGGCTCGTGGTGAATTCGGTCAGCGCTCGACGCGCCGAGGTGGCCGCGCTGTTGCGGTTCGCCGGCGGCCTGCACATCGTGTCGGGGCGCGTCGTCGTGGAGGCCGAGGTGGATCTCGGCATCATCGCGCGCCGACTGCGCAAGGACATCTACGACCTGTACGGCTACCACGCCGTGGTGCACGTGCTCTCGGCCAGCGGTATCCGCAAGAGCACCCGCTACGTGGTGCGCGTCGCCAAGGACGGTGAGGCGCTGGCGCGCCAGACCGGGTTGCTGGATCTGCGTGGCCGTCCGGTGCGCGGCCTGCCAGCGCAGGTGGTCGGCGGAAGCGTGGCCGACGCCGAAGCCGCTTGGCGCGGAGCGTTTCTCGCTCACGGCTCGCTGACCGAACCGGGTCGGTCCTCGGCCCTGGAGGTGAGCTGCCCCGGCCCCGAAGCGGCTCTGGCGCTCGTCGGTGCGGCCCGCAGGCTGGGCGTGAGCGCCAAGGCGCGCGAGGTGCGGGGCAGCGACCGGGTGGTGGTCCGTGACGGCGAAGCCATCGGAGCGTTGCTGACCCGGATGGGCGCCCAGGACACGCGACTGACGTGGGAGGAGCGCCGCATGCGCCGCGAGGTGCGCGCGACGGCCAACCGGCTCGCCAACTTCGACGACGCGAACCTGCGCCGGTCCGCACGCGCCGCGGTGGCCGCGGCCGCGCGGGTCGAGCGCGCGCTGGAGATCCTGGGCGACAGCGTGCCCGACCACCTGGCCGCGGCCGGCAGCCTGCGCGTCGCGCACCGGCAGGCGTCGTTGGAGGAGCTCGGCCGCCTCGCCGACCCGCCGATGACCAAAGATGCTGTGGCCGGGCGTATTCGGCGGCTGCTGTCGATGGCAGACCGCAAAGCGAAGATCGACGGCATCCCGGACACCGAATCGGCCGTCACGCCGGATCTGCTCGAAGACGCCTGAATCTAGCGCTCGAGCAGGTGCTCGAGTGACTCCCGGTCGATCGCATCGAACTCGTGGTCCTCGACATGCATGTAGTGGCGCACCCGGTTGACGAAGTCGTTGATCGAGGCGTTGAACGCGTCGGTGGCCGCGTTGCGCTGCTCCAGTGACAGCGCACTGGCGATCTCCTGCGCGAACGCGGTGTAGATGACGCGTTGGGCGCTGTCGGCGATGTCGCTGGGCGCCACCAACCGCAGCTCGGTCAACAATGTGATCGCGCGCTTGACGTCGTCTTCGAGCACCCCGGTGGCGCGCACCACCCGGAACAGGACAGCCAGCCGATCCATGGTCTCCGGGATCGACGGGTCGGACTCGCGGGCCAGCGCGAGGAACTCGTCGCGGTCGGTGGTGCGGGCCAGCCGGCGGGTCATCTCGGCCCACTCCGCGGAGAGCTGCCTGAGTCCGTTGCTCGCCACCGAGATCTCCGTCATCGCGGCGACGAACCGGATCGTCGTATCCCGCAGCAGGTCGAACCGTTGCCGTTCCTCTTCGAGCACACTCTGCCGCTCGTGGGTCTTCTTCGCCGTCCAGTAGGTCGCGATCCCGCCCACCATGGTGCCGAGCAGGCTGGCTGAGGCGGTGATCGCCGGGATCACCCAATCGGTCATGGACGGCAGTATCGCGCTCGCCGCCCGAATGCGGCGGGCAACTGGCGACACGCGCTCCACACCAGAAGCCCTGCCTGGATGCCGAGGGCGATGGAGATCATCGAGATCACCGTGACCCCGACGGCGTCGGAGCTGTCGTCGCCGATCAACTCGGTGACGCCGATGAACCCCAGCGAGCCGGGCACCAGCAGCCAGAACCCGGGCAACAGCAGCGTCGCCGCCGACGGCGTGTTGGGCCGGCGCGCCACGAACAGCGCGCACAGCGCCAGCGCCAGCCCACCGCCGAAGCCGCTGGCGTAACTGCCCAGCGTCACGTTGCCGACCAGCTGGCCGGCATAGGAGACGAACAGGATCAGCAGCATCCAGCCCATGAAGCGGGTCGGCGGACCGTGGTAGAGGAATAGGCCGACGGCGTAGAGCGCGCAGCCCAGCCACGGCGCCCACGGCCCGAAGCGGTCCACCACCGCGACGCTGAGTTCACTTGCGGTGAGGCCGACCACCTGGGCGGCGATCAGGATGCCGAAAGCCAACTGCGCCAAGCGCATTGCGCCGGCGATCAGGCGGGCCGAGCCCGAGACCATGTCGCGGGTGCTGAGTTCGATGACCGCCAGCGTGATCGCCGTGCCGGGCAGGAACATCACCAGCGCGGGAGCCAGCGCCCGCAGACTGCCCTCGCCCAGGTGCAGCGCGCGCCCGAGCGTGAACGAGCACAGCGCCACGGTGAACGCGGCGAGCACCGGAAGCAGCTGGGTCAGCGGTGCGTTGCGACGGGCCAGGACGCCCGCCACCCCGACACCGAACCCGAACAGCGTGGCCGCGCCGAGCGCGACCAGATTGGGCTGCAGGATGAGGGCGAACGCCGCGCTCTGAAGCGTGTACCCGACCACGAACGCCCATGCGCCGAAGCGGGAGCCCATCGCCTCGATCCGGGCCAGTTCGGCGAGGCCGTCGGCCGGGCTGATCTCGCCGCGGCGGGCCTGCCCGACGAGTGCGGCCAGCGGGAAGGTCTGGTCGAAGCGCACCTCGACCTCGGCGCTGCTCATCTCCAGCGAGTCGCCGCCACTCAACTGAATGTGGTTGGGCAGCACCAGCATCTCGCCCTCGACGCCGTAACTCTCTGCGCAGGTGACCAGCGTCGTGCGCACCGTCCCGATCGGGTAGCCGGCGGCGATCATCGCCGCACCCAGGCGCGCGAGGAACAGCGTCGGGGTTGCCCGTTGGGTTGTCGCTTCGTCTTCCACCGGCCGCACAGTAAACCCCCTACGGTGGGGCCATGGGCACTTTGCGGGTCGGGCTCGTCGGGCCGTACCCACCGTTCGTCGGCGGAGGCGACGGTCTGGATGTCGACCTGGCCGAGGCGCTGGGGACCGGGCTCGGCGACGACGTCGTCGTCGCATCAGTCGGCGACGTGGCCGAGGGGATGGACCGGCTGCGGGCCGGCGCCCACGACGTGCTGCTGGGTGGGTTGACCGTCACCGCCGAGCACGACGTCGCGTTTCTACCCCCCTACGTCATCAGCGGACAGGGGCTCGCGGTCAACACCCGCAGGCTGCCCCGTGTCCGGTCGGCGGCCGACCTCGGCGGGCTGACGGTGCGCCGCGACGACCGCGGCAGACTCGACGCCGCTGTCGCCGACCTGGCCTCCGGCGCCTGCGACGCACTGCTGGGGCTGGCGCCGGTGCTGGGCGAACTGGTGCGCGATGTGCCCGACGTCGAGGTGGTCGAACGCGGGCTGTCGGTGGACGAGATCGCAATCGCCGTCGCCGCAGGAAACACTGCGCTGATGGCGCGCGTGCAGATGGCGCAAGCCGCGCTGGAGGAGGACGGGACTTTGCAGCGGCTGCGCCGGAAGTGGCTCGGAAATCCCTACGTCGATCAGGCCGCGGCGATGCGGTAGGGCGGTCGCGGGGCAACCGCGCGCTGCGTGTACCGCACGCACTAGGCTGGCCCCGAGTACTTGAACGATTACGAACACTGCAACGACTGTGAGCAGTTCGACCGAGTAGGAGACTGACGTGACGATCCGGGTAGGCGTGAACGGTTTCGGCCGTATCGGGCGCAACTTCTTCCGCGCACTCGACGCGCAGAAGCAGGCGGGCAAGAACACCGACATCGAGATCATCGCGGTCAACGACCTCACCGACAACGCGTCGCTGGCCCACCTGCTGAAGTTCGATTCGATTCTCGGCCGGCTGCCCTACGAGGTGAGCCTCGAAGGTGACGACACCATCGTCGTCGGCGACACCAAGATCAAGGCGCTCGAGGTCAAGGAAGGCCCGGCCGCCCTGCCCTGGGGCGATCTGGGTGTGGACGTCGTCGTCGAGTCCACCGGCATCTTCACCGCCCGCGCGAAGGCGCAGGGCCACCTCGACGCCGGCGCCAAGAAGGTCATCATCTCGGCGCCCGCCAGCGACGAGGACATCACGATCGTGCTCGGCGTCAACGACGACAAGTACGACGGCAGCCAGAACATCATCTCCAACGCCTCCTGCACCACGAACTGCCTCGGCCCGCTGGCCAAGGTGCTCAACGACGAGTTCGGCATCGTCAAGGGCCTCATGACCACGGTGCACGCCTACACCCAGGATCAGAACCTGCAGGACGGCCCGCACAAGGATCTGCGCCGTGCCCGCGCGGCCGCGCTGAACATCGTGCCCACCTCGACGGGCGCCGCGAAGGCGATCGGCCTGGTGCTGCCCGAACTGAAGGGCAAGCTCGACGGCTACGCGCTGCGCGTGCCGATCCCGACGGGGTCGTGCACCGACCTGACCGCGGAGCTGGCGAAGGCGGCGTCGGCCGACGAGATCAACGCGGCCATGAAAGCCGCCGCCGACGGACCGCTCAAGGGCATCCTCAAGTACTACGACGCACCGATCGTCTCGAGTGACATCGTCACCGATCCGCACAGCTCGATCTTCGATGCCGGTCTGACCAAGGTGATCGACAACCAGGCCAAGGTCGTCTCCTGGTACGACAACGAGTGGGGCTACTCGAACCGCCTGGTCGACCTGGTCGGCCTGGTCGGCAAGTCTCTCTAGCACGATGGGAATCAAGTCCCTCGAAGACCTGCTCGCAGAGGGAGTGTCGGGTAGGGGCGTGCTCGTGCGCTCCGACCTGAACGTCCCCCTCGACGGCGACGCGATCACCGATCCCGGCCGCATCATCGCGTCGGTGCCGACGCTGAAGGCACTCAGCGACGCCGGTGCGAAGGTCGTCGTGACGGCGCACCTGGGCCGGCCCAAAGGTGAACCGGATCCGAAGTTCTCGCTGAAGCCGGTGGCCGCGGCACTGGCCGACAAGCTCGGTCGCCACGTCCAACTCGCCGGCGATGTCGTCGGCAGTGACGCGCTGGCGCGCGCCGAAGGCCTGACCGACGGCGACATCCTGCTGCTGGAGAACATCCGCTTCGACGCGCGGGAGACCAGCAAGGACGACGCCGAGCGCGGCAAGCTCGCCAAGGCACTCGTCGAGCTGGTCGGTGATGACGGCGCGTTCGTCAGTGACGGTTTCGGTGTGGTGCACCGCAAACAGGCGTCGGTGTACGACGTCGCGGCGCTGCTCCCGCATTACGCCGGCGCGCTGGTCGACACCGAAATCAAGGTGCTCGCGCAGCTCACCGACTCGACGCAGCGGCCCTACGCCGTCGTGTTGGGCGGGTCGAAGGTGTCGGACAAGCTGGCCGTGATCGAGAACCTCGCCACCAAGGCCGACAGCCTGATCATCGGCGGCGGAATGTGCTTCACCTTCCTTGCCGCACAAGGGCTTTCGGTCGGCAGCTCACTGCTCGAGGAGAGCATGATCGAGACCTGCCGCAAGCTGCTCGACGACTACGGCGACGTGCTGCACCTGCCGGTGGACATCGTCGTGGCGGAGAAGTTCGCGGCCGATTCGCCGGCCGAGACGGTGGCGGCCGACAAGATCCCCGACGGCAAGATGGGCCTGGACATCGGCCCGGAGTCGGTGAAGCGCTTCTCCGCGCTGCTGTCGAACGCCAAGACGATCTTCTGGAACGGCCCGATGGGAGTGTTCGAGTTCCCGGCGTTCGCGGCAGGCACCAGGGGGGTGGCCGAGGCCATCATCGGAGCCACCGGCAAGGGCGCGTTCAGTGTCGTCGGCGGCGGGGACTCGGCCGCCGCAGTGCGTCAGCTGGGCTTGCCGGACGACGGTTTCTCGCACATTTCCACCGGTGGCGGCGCGTCGCTGGAATACCTTGAGGGCAAGCAACTGCCCGGCATCGAAGTCCTGGAGACCTGATATGGCACGTAAGCCGCTGATCGCCGGCAACTGGAAGATGAACCTGAACCACTTCGAGGCGATCGCGCTGGTGCAGAAGATCGCATTCTCGTTGCCGGACAAGTACTTCGACCGTGTCGACGTGACCGTGATCCCGCCGTTCACCGACCTGCGCAGCGTGCAGACGCTCGTCGACGGCGACAAGCTGCGGCTCACTTACGGGGCGCAGGACGTCTCGCAGCACGACTCGGGCGCCTACACCGGTGAGGTCAGCGGGGCGTTCCTGGCCAAGCTGGGGTGTTCTTTCGCCGTCGTCGGGCACTCGGAGCGCCGCACCTATCACCACGAGGACGACGCGTTGGTGGCCGCCAAGGCTGCGGCCGCGCTCAAGCACGGGCTGACTCCGATCGTCTGCATCGGTGAGCCGCTCGAGGTGCGCGAGGCGGGCGACCACGTCGAGTTCAACGTGACGTCGCTGCGCGGCTCGCTGGCCGGGCTGTCGGCCGAGCAGATCAGCGGCACCGTCATCGCCTACGAACCGGTGTGGGCGATCGGCACGGGCCGGGTGGCCAGTGCCGCCGATGCGCAGGAGGTGTGTGCCGCCATCCGTAAGGAGCTGGGGGAGCTCGCCTCGGCGGAGATCGCGGCGGGGGTGCGTGTGCTCTACGGCGGCTCGGTGAACGCCAAGAACATCGGCGAGCTCATCGGGCAGGGCGATGTCGACGGTGCGCTGGTCGGTGGAGCCTCACTCGACGGCGAGCAGTTCGCCACGCTCTCGGCGATCGCGGCCGGCGGCCCCCTGCCCTGACATGAACACCGCCCAAACCGACGTTTGGGCGCATTCTTTCGAGACCGGCACGCCATTTCGTCGATCTCGGCACGGCCGGGGCGTGATTGGCTGCCGGCGATCGGCGCCCTGTAGTCTGGCGGCCATGGAATTGGCCCTGCAGATCATCCTGGTCGTGACCAGCGTGCTGGTCGTGCTCTTGGTTCTGCTGCACCGCGCCAAGGGTGGCGGTCTGTCCAGCCTCTTCGGTGGCGGCGTCCAATCCAGCCTCTCGGGCTCAACCGTGGTCGAGAAGAACCTGGACCGGTTGACGCTGTTCATCACCGGCATCTGGGTGGTCTCGATCATCGGCATGGCGCTGCAGATCAAGTACAGCTAAGCCAGCGCGCGCAACACACCTTCGGCTGCCCGCCGCCCGCTCACCAACGCTCCCTGAATCGACGCGGTGTCGCGGTGATCGCCGCACACCCACAGCCCCGACCCATCGCGCACCGGCTTGCGCGCCACCAGCGGCGGCAGCTGGGGCGGCAGGGCGTCGGGCACCACATGCCGGATCACCGGCTGCCACTCCGCTCCCGGGACCCCCAGGATCGTGGCCGCGTGCGCACGCATCTGTGCCTCCGTCGGCTCCGGATGTCCGGGACCGAGTAGAGCTGACGCGGCGATGAGGTGCCGGCCCGCCGGCGCATAGCTGGGCGCCGCCGCGCTGATGACCGCGGTGTTCACCACCGGCCCGGTCGTGCCGGGCCTGCCGTCCACCCAGAGCATGGGCGGACCGTGCCACGGCTGGTCGGTGGCCCACCAGTCGGTGACGACACCGTGCATCGCGGCGGGCGTGCCGTTGACCCACTGAGCGGCCTGGGGCGCGGCGGTCGCGACCACCACCTCACGGGCCTTCACCCGACTCCCGTCCTCGGCCCGCACCTGCCACCCGGAGCCGGCCCGCGTGATCTCGACGACCCGGTGGTGCAGGACCACGCGCTCACCCAGCGGGGCGGCAAGCTGGCGGGGCAGCGCCGCCATACCCCCGGCCGGGAGCGCCGGCACGCCGAGCGCGAAGGTACGCACCAGCAGCAGCGCGAACGCGTTCGACGTCGCCCCGGAGTCGTCGAGCACGACCCCAGCCAGGAACCGGTCGATCACCCGCCGCAGTTCGCTCGAGACGCCGCTGCGGTCCAGCGCGGCCGCCAGCGACATGTCGCCGCCCTTTTTGAGGTGCCCCGGCCGCAGCGCACCGTGGGCCCAGCGTGTCAGCGCCACCACATCGCGCGGCGCCACCGCGCGTCCTGCCAGCATGGCCGGCACGCGCGCCGGCGACCGCAGCGGATGGGCCAACACCACGTGACCGCGTTCGCGGCGCACCCCGACCCCGGCGCCGAACGGCTGCAGCTGCAGTGCGGCGACGTCGACGCAGCGGTCCAGTTCCGGGTAGGCGGGATTGAGCACCTGGAAGCCACGGTCGCAACGGAAGCCGTCGACGACGTCGGTCCGGATCCGGCCCCCGACGTCGTCGGCGGCCTCCCACACAGCCACCTCGCGCCCGGCGTCGCCGAGCACCGACGCACACCGCAAGCCGGCCAGACCCGCACCGATGACGACGACCTCGGCTTCCGTGACCGCGACGGCTTCGGGGACGCTCATCCAGCCACGCTACCGTGGCTCGCCGTGCGCCCCCCTGTTGCTGCGTCGATACTGGGCACCATGCCGCCGACAGCCGACAGCCTGCTCGAACCCATCGGAGCCGTCCAACGCACCCAGGTGGGCCGCGAGGCGACCGAGCCGATGCGGGAGGACATCCGCCTGCTGGGCGCGATCCTCGGCGACACCGTGCGTGAACAGAACGGCGACGAGACCTTCGGCCTCATCGAGCAGGCCCGGGTCGAGTCGTTCCGGGTGCGCCGCTCCGAGATCGACCGCTCGGAGCTCGCGCAACTGTTCGACGGTATCGACGCCCGCCAGGCGATCCCGGTGATCCGCGCCTTCACCCATTTCGCGTTGCTGGCCAACGTCGCCGAGGACATACACCGCGAGCGCCGCCGGGCGCTCCACGAAGCCGCCGGTGAACCACCCCAGCCCAGCAGCCTGGCCGCCACCTACCTCAAGCTCGAGGACGCCGATCTCGACGCGAAAGAGGTGGCCGACGCGCTCGAGGGTGCGCTGGTCGCCCCGGTCATCACCGCGCATCCCACCGAGACGCGGCGCCGCACGGTGTTCGACACCCAGCACCGCATCACCGAATTGATGCGGATGCGGCTGCGCGGACACACCCACACCGAGGACGGCCGCGACATCGAGAGGGAGCTGCGCCGCCACATCCTCACGCTGTGGCAGACCGCGCTGATCCGGCTGTCGCGCCTGAAGATCTCCGACGAGATCGAAACCGGGTTGCGCTACTACCCGGCGGCGTTCCTGGACGTCATCCCGCGCGTCAACGCCGAGGTGCGGGCCGCGCTGCAGAGCCGCTGGCCCGAGACCGACGTGCTCGCCGAACCGATCCTGCGTCCGGGATCGTGGATCGGCGGGGACCGCGACGGCAACCCCAACGTCACCGCCGAGATCGTCCGGATGGCCACGGGCAGTGCAGCTTTCACCGCCTTCACGCACTACTTCGCCGAGCTCACCGCACTCGAACAGGAACTGTCGATGTCGGTCCGGCTCGTCCATGTCAGCGAGGAACTGGCCGCTCTGGCCGATGCGTGCACCGAGCCGGCTCGCGCCGACGAGCCCTACCGGCGCGCGCTGCGCGTCGTGCACGCGCGGTTGACCGCCACCGCCGGCCAGATCCTGGACCGCCAACCCGAACACCAACTCGACCTCGGCATGACGCCGTATGACACCCCCGCCGAGTTGTCCGCCGACCTCGACACCATCGACGCATCGCTGCGGGGCAACGGCAGCTCGGTGCTCGCCGACGACCGCCTGTCCCGACTGCGAGAAGCAGTGCATGTCTTCGGTTTTCACCTCAGCGGACTCGACATGCGGCAGAACTCCGACATGCACGAGGAGGTGGTCGCCGAGCTGCTGGCCTGGGCCGGCGTCCACTCCGACTACGCGTCGCTGAGCGAAGACGAGCGGGTCGAGCTGCTCGCCGCCGAACTCGCCACCCGCCGCCCGCTGATCGGCCCGGGTGCGCAACTCTCCGAGCTGGCGCGCAAGGAGCTCGACATCGTCATCGCCGCCGCACGGGCGGTGCGCGTGTTCGGGCCTGCGGCGGTGCCCAACTACATCATCTCGATGTGCCAGTCCGTGTCGGACATGCTCGAAGCGGCGCTACTCCTCAAAGAAGCTGGGCTGCTGGATGTTTCCGGTGAGCACGTCTATGCACCGGTCGGCATCGTACCGCTGTTCGAAACGATCGACGACCTGCAGCGCGGCTCGGCGATCCTGCAGGCGGCCCTGGATCTTCCGCTCTACCGCGCCGTCGTGGCCGCCCGTGGCGACAGCCAGGAGGTGATGCTCGGGTACTCCGATTCGAACAAGGACGGCGGGTACCTCGCCGCGAACTGGGCGCTGTACCGGGCCGAGCTGGATCTCGTCGAGACGTCCCGCGCCGCCGGAATCCGGTTGCGGCTCTTTCACGGTCGCGGCGGCACCGTCGGCCGTGGTGGTGGCCCGAGCTACGACGCGATCCTGGCGCAGCCGCCCGGCGCGGTGAATGGGTCGCTGCGGATCACCGAGCAGGGCGAGGTCATCGGTGCGAAATACGCCGAACCTCGCATTGCCCACCGCAACTTGGAGACGCTGCTGGCGGCCACGCTGGAGGCCACGCTGCTCGACGTGGAAGGCCTCGGCGACGAAGCGGAACCGGCCTACGCCGTCCTCGACGACCTGGCTGCCCGCGCGCAGCGCGCGTACGCCGAATTGGTCCACGAGACACCGGGTTTCGTCGACTACTTCAAGGCCTCGACGCCGGTCAGCGAGATCGGCGCGCTGAACATCGGCAGCAGGCCGACCTCGCGCAAACCCACCACGTCGATCTCCGACCTGCGGGCGATCCCGTGGGTGCTGGCCTGGAGCCAGTCGCGGGTCATGCTGCCGGGCTGGTACGGCACCGGCACCGCGTTCGAGGACTACATCGGCGACGGCCCCGACAGCGACGCGCGGCTGGAGGTGCTGCAGGACCTCTACCGGAGGTGGCCGTTCTTCGCGACGGTGCTGTCGAACATGGCGCAGGTGCTGGCCAAGTCGGACCTGGGGCTGGCCGCGCGCTACGCCGAGCTGGTCGACGACGCCGAGCTGCGGCACCGGGTGTTCGACAAGATCGTCGACGAGCACGCCCGCACCATCCGGATGCACAAGCTCATCACCGGCCAGGACGATCTACTGGCCGACAACCCGGCGCTGGCGCGGTCGGTGTTCAACCGCTTCCCGTACCTGGAGCCGCTGAACCACCTGCAGGTCGAGCTTCTGCGTCGCTACCGCTCGGGGGACGAGGACGAGCTGGTGCAGCGCGGCATCCTGCTCACGATGAGCGGGCTCGCCACGGCGCTCCGCAACAGCGGCTGAATCGTTGCTGCCGCAACAGCGGCTGAATCGTTGCTGCCGCAACAGCGGCTGAATCGTTGCTGCCGCAACAGCGGCTAGGTCGCCGTCACCCCCGGGATACGCCCCTCGCGGAACGCCTCCACGAAATGCCGGTGGTCCTCCCGGGCGACGGCGGCGTACTCCAGACCGAACGCGACGATGTCGGCGACGAACTCGTCTTCGTGGTCGCCGATCGCGGCGACGATCGCCTCCTCGGTCTGGAACCGCACCAGCGTCTGATCGCTGTCGGAATCGCTGACGCAGTGCACCTTGGCGACCGCCTGGCCCAGTTGCGTGACGACCTCGGTCAGCTCGTCGGGCTCGGTCAGCTCCGTCCAGTCCAGATCGGCCTCATACGGCGAGATCTCGCTCACCACGAATCCGACCCCGTCGATGTCGGTGTAGCCCAGCAGGGGATCTGCGTGTGCCTGGAGGGCACGTTGCGAGACGGCGGTCCGGTGCCCGTGGTGCTGGAAGTAGCCGTGGACCTCCGCGTCGTCGACGACTCGGCTCGGCGCGGCGACGTTGCCCTGCTTCAGCGACAGCACGACGTCGTTGTCCAGCGCCTGGTTGAAGCCCTCGATGAGGATCGTGTAGGCGGGCAGTCCGGCGCTGCCGATCCCGAATCCGGAGTTGGCGGTCACGTCCTTGACGTCGTAGGCGATGCCGCGGAAGCGTTGCGCCTCCGGGATCGTCTCGAGATAGCGGTGGAAAGCCTCGATGACCGTCTCGCGTTCCTCGCCGTCGAGGCGCCGCGCACCGGGCCGCTCCCGCAGCCGGCGGTCGCACTCGTCGACGACTGTGATGCGGTCGAGCATTTCGGAGCGGGTGGACAGCCGCGCCGATTGCAATGCCGAGAGCACCGCGCCGCGAGCGGTGTCCAGGTTCAGCGAGAACGAGGCGTCGTCGTCGGTCTCGGTGAACCAGCGGACCTGCTCCACGTAGGCCTGCGCGAACGCCGCGATCAACGACGAGATCTGCTCGTCCGACAGTGCTTTCTGCCAGCACATCAGCGCCAGACTGGCGGCGAATCGCTGCACGTCCCAGGTGAAGTGCCCGACGAACGCCTCGTCGAAGTCGTTGACGTCGAAGATCAGCACGCCGGCGCCGTCCATGTAGGTGCCGAAGTTCTGGGCGTGCAGATCGCCCTGGATCCACACCCGGCCAGTGCGCTCGTCGGCCCACCGGTCCTCACGTCCCGCGACGTCGGCGTAGAACACGCACGCGCTGCCCCGGAAGAATGCGAACGGATCGGCGGCCATCTTGCGGAACTTCGTGCGGAACGCGTCGGGGTCGGCGCTCATCAGGTCGGCGAACGCGTCCACCAGTGTGTCGACGATCCGCGACTCCCTTTCGTCAGGCATCAGCCGATCCCGGCGCCGCGCCTGAGCCGGCCCATCACCCCGCGCACGACCTGGTCGGTGACGGCCAGCGGGGCGACCAGCGATTCGCCCACCCCGACGATCCGCTCGACGCGGGTGACGATGCCCTCCAAGCGGTCGACCACCGCGATCAAGCGCGGGGCCAGTTCGTCGATGTTGCTGATCGTGTCGTTGAATCGGGCCAGGGTGGCATCCAGGTTGCCGGTGGATTTGTCCAGGTCCTCCAGCGTCTCGCTCAATCCCTCCAGGATGGTGTCGACCTGCTCGACGGTGACGTCGGCGTTGAGCGCGGCCTGCGCGAGCTTGCGGATCCGCTCCGATCCGGTGCGCACGGGTTTGCCGCTTCGATCTGCCATGTCGGCCAGTATGACCCGCCCGGTCGGATACGGTGGTCAAGATGTCCGTATGAGCGTTCGGGTGGCGCTGTTCGCCGCCTGCTACAACGACCTGATGTGGCCGGAGACGCCGAAAGCCGTTGTCCGGCTTCTGCGCCGCCTCGGCTGCGACGTCGAGTTCCCGCGCGACCAGACCTGCTGCGGGCAGATGTTCACCAACACCGGGTACGCCGCGGAGGCGGTGCCCGCTGTCCGGGCGTTCACCACGGCGTTCGCAGGCTACGACGCTGTCGTCGCTCCCTCTGGATCCTGCGTGGGGTCGGTGCGTCATCAGCACCGAGACGTCGCGGCGCGTTCGGGCGACGACGACCTGGCGGCCCTGGTGGCCGACGTGTCTCCGAAGGTCTACGAGCTCTCCGAGTTCCTGGTCGACGTGCTCGGTGTCACCGACGTGGGGGCGTACTTCCCGCACCGCGTCACGTACCACCCGACGTGTCACTCCCTGCGGATGCTGCGGGTCGGCGACCGGCCGCGACGGCTCCTCGAGGCGGTGCGTGGCATCGAGCTGGTCGAGCTGGCCCAGGCCGACCAGTGCTGCGGATTCGGTGGCACGTTCGCGATGAAGAACGCCGACACCTCTATCGCGATGGGCTCGGACAAGGCCCGCGCCGTCCGCAACACCGGTGCCGAAGTGCTTGTCGCCGGCGATAATTCGTGTCTGGCGCACATCGGCGGACTGCTGTCGCGCCAGCGCGCGGGTGTGCGGGTCCTGCACCTGGCGGAGGTACTCGCGAGCACAGAGGAGCGCCCCGCATGAGCTCGTTTCTCGGCCTGCCTGCCTTTCCCGTCGCTGCTCGTGCCGCGCTGAGCGATACCGTGTTGCGCCGCAACCTCGCTCACGCGACCGGCACCATCCGGGCCAAGCGGGCCGCCGTCGTGGAGGAGCTCTCCGACTGGGAGTCTCTGCGACTCGCCGCGGCCGCCATCAAGGACGCTGCACTGCACCGCCTCGACGAGCACCTCGAGGCCTTCGAGGCGAACGCGGCGGCGGCCGGGGCCACGGTGCACTGGGCGCGCGACGCGGCGGAGGCCAACCGCATCGTCGTCGATCTCGTCCGTGCCCAGGGTGCCAACGAGGTGGTCAAGGTCAAATCCATGGCAACCCAGGAAATCGAGCTGAACGAGGCGCTGGCCGAGGCCGGGATCGACGCCTGGGAAACCGATCTGGCCGAACTCATCGTGCAACTCGGCGACGACTGGCCCAGCCACATTCTGGTTCCGGCGATCCACCGCAACCGCGCCGAGGTCCGCGAGATCTTCCTGCGCGAGATGGGCCGCGTGGGCCGGCCCGCCCCGCCGGATCTGACCGACGAGCCGCGCCGCCTCGCCGAGGCGGCACGGCTGCACCTGCGGGAGAAGTTCCTGCGCGCCCGCGTGGCCGTCTCCGGCGCGAACTTCGCGATCGCCGACACCGGCAGCCTCGTGGTGGTCGAGTCCGAAGGCAACGGGCGGATGTGCCTCACCCTGCCCGACACGCTGATCTCGGTGGTCGGCATCGAGAAGGTGCTGCCGTCGTGGCGCGATCTGGAGGTGATGCTGCAGGTGCTACCGCGTAGCAGCACCGGTGAGCGGGAGAACCCGTACACGTCGGTGTGGACCGGAACCGCCGACGGGGACGGTCCGCGCACCGTCCACATCGTGCTGCTCGACAACGGCCGCACCGACGTTCTGGCCGACCCGGCCGGCCGCGACGCTCTGCGCTGCATCCGCTGCTCGGCGTGCCTCAACGTCTGCCCGGTCTACGAGCGCACCGGTGGACACGCGTACGGCTCGGTGTACCCGGGACCCATCGGTGCGGTGCTGACCCCGCAGCTGCGCGGGACCGGCAGCGCGGTGGACAAATCGCTGCCGTACGCCTCGAGCCTGTGCGGTGCCTGCTTCGACGTGTGCCCGGTGCGCATCGACATCCCGTCGATGCTGGTGCACTTGCGCACCCGGATCGTCGACGAACACCGTGGCGGCGTGCCCTCGCCCGAACAGGCCGCGATGACGGCGGCGAGCTGGCTGATGGCCGACCATCGGCATCTGGAAGCGTTCGCCACCGCCACCGGACTCGGGGGAAAGATGTTGCGCAGCAGGATGTTCGGCGGCAAGGACCGGTTGACGGCGCTGCCGTGGCCGGCGAGTGCTTGGTCCGGTGCCCGTGACGCGCCGGTGCCACCGACCGAGTCGTTCCGGGCGTGGTGGGAGCGCACGGGTGGGGAGTGACGCGCGGGCCGAGATCCTCGGCCGTATCCGTGCCGCGCTGTCGGATCGGCCGACGCCGGCCGACGTCCCGTGGCGCTACGGCGCCGACGTCGGTACGGGGGAGCAGGATCTGGTGGAGCGCTTCTGCGACAGGGTGGCCGACTATCGGGCGCAGGTCGAGCCCGTCCCCGAAGCCGGTGCAGCGCACGCGATCGCCGCGGCTCTGGGCGATGCGCGCACCGTGATCGCCGACGGTGCGGTCCAGGCGGCCTGGCCGGATGCCGCGCCGTGGGTGTCCGACACCGGGCGCAACGCAACCGAACTCGACGACGTCGACGCCGTGGTCACCACAGCGACGGTGGCGATCGCGAACACCGGCACACTCGTCTTGGACCATGGCCCCGGCCAGGGCAGGCGGGCGCTGAGCTTGGTGCCCGACCGGCATGTGTGTCTGGTGCGCGTCTCGCAGATCGTCGACGACGTACCGAACGCCGTCGCGCGGCTCGTGGAACTAGGCGTCCACACTCGACCGCTGACGTGGATCAGCGGGCCGAGCGCCACCAGCGACATCGAACTGGACCGCGTGGAGGGCGTGCACGGCCCGCGGACGCTGCACGTGATCGTCCTCGTCTAGATCGTGCAGGCTAGAGCTTGCTGGCCGCATCCTCGTCGAGCAGCCATACCGTGGCCTCGCGACCGACGGCGCCTGCCGCGGGCAGGTCGACGGGTTCCGCGCCGCCGAGGGCAGCGGCCACCGCCTCGGCCTTGCCCTCGCCGGACACCACCAGCCACACCTCACGTGACCGCTGAATCGCGGGCAGCGTCAGCGTGATTCGGCGCGGCGGGGGTTTGGGGGAGTCCGGCACACCGACCACCATGCGCTCGGTCTCCTTGACCGCGTCGGTGTCGGGGAACAGTGAATTCACGTGCCCCTCAGGTCCCATGCCGAGCAGGTGTACGTCGAATTCGTTCTCGGGTGCGACGAACGTCTCGTTCAACAATTGCTCATAGCCTGCCGCCGCCGCGTCGAGGTCGTCGCCGAACTCGCCGTCGCTGGCGGCCATCGCGTGCACATTGACCGCAGGAATGTCGACGTCATCCAACAACGCTTCGCGCGCTTGCTTGTCGTTGCGCTCGTCGTCGTCGGCGGTGACGAAGCGCTCGTCGCCCCAGTAGACGTGCACCTTCGACCAGTCGATCTCGCCGCTGCGCTGCTTGACCCGCTCGAGCATCCCGATGCCGGTGCCGCCACCTGTCAGCACCACGCTGGCCTTCCCTCGGGCCGCGACGGCCGCGGTGATCGCGTCCACCAGACGGTCCCCGGCGGCCTTCACCAATGCGTCCTTGTCGGGGTGGCGCTCCACGGTCGGGTTCACACGTACTGCACTTTCTCGATGCCCTGCAGGGCTTCGTGGTAGATCTCGTCGGCGTCCAGGCGGCGCATGTCCTCGGCGAGACATTCGCGGGTTTCCCTGCGCGCCAACGGGACCAGTGCCTCGGGCGCAGACGTACGGGTGAGCTTCGCCGTGACGCCGTCCTGGGGACGGCTCAGCGTGATCGTCTCGCTGTCGCGGACCAGCTCCACCTTCAACTCACCGACGGCGCGGCGCACCGGACCGTCGATGCGGTGCGCCAGCCACCCGGCGAGCACGTCGAGCGCCGGTTCCGTCGCCAACCCGGACACCAGCGCTGAGGTGATCGGCTCGTGCGGCGGTAGATCCACCGCCGACGTCAGCAGCGCCCGCCAGTACGTGATGCGGCTCCAGGCCAGGTCGGTGTCGCCCGGGGTGTAACCCTTGAGGCGGCCCTTGATCGAGCCCAGCGGATCGGTGCCGTTGGTGGCATCGGTGATGCGGCGCAACGCCAGCTTGCCCAGCGGATCCTCGGCGGGAACATCAGGTGCGACATCCGGCCACCACGTCACCACGGGGGTGTCGGGCAGCAGGAACGGCATCACGACGCTGCTGGCGTGGTTGGCCAGTGGCCCGGAAAGCCGAAGGCACACCACCTCGTTCGCGCCCGCGTCCCGCCCGACGCGCACTTGCGCGTCGAGCCGAGCCTTCTCGGCCAGGCGGTCACCGGGTGCGACGACGACGACGCGGCAGGGATGCTCGCGGCTCGCGGCGTTGGCCGCTTCGATCGACTCCTCGAGCAGTGCCTCGGTGGTGGGAGCGATGACCAGGGTCAGCACTCGACCGAGCGTGATCGCCCCGCCCTCTTCGCGCAGCGCGATGATCTTCTTGTTGATGACGTCGGTGGTGGTGTCCGGCAGGTCGAGGATCATGGCCGTCTCCATTCCCGGCCGGTGCGCCGCAACATCTCGAAGGCGGAGTCAGGTCCCCACCCGCCCGCCTCGTACGGGTCCGGTTTGCCGTGCGATGCCCAGTATTCGAGCGCGGGATCGAGGATGCGCCAGGCCAATTCGACCTCCTGGTTGACCGGGAACAGTGACGGCTCACCGAGCAGTACGTCGAGGATCAGCCGTTCGTAGGCCTCCGGGGATTCCTCGGCGAACGCCGACCCGTAGGAGAAGTCCATGCTGACGTCGCGGACTTCCATCATGTTGCCCGGCACCTTGGACCCGAAGCGCAGCGTGATGCCCTCGTCCGGCTGGACCCGGATCACCAGCGCGTTCTGCCCCAGCTCCTCGGTCATGGTGGCGTCGAACGGAAGGTGCGGTGCCCGCTTGAAGATCAGCGCGATCTCGGTGACCCTGCGGCCCAACCGCTTTCCGGTCCGCAGGTAGAACGGCACACCGGCCCAGCGTCGGGTGTCCACGTCGACGGTGATCGCGGCGAACGTCTCGGTGGTGGACGTCGTGGAGAAGCCTTCCTCCTCCAGCAACCCGACCACGCGCTCGCCACCCTGCCACCCCGCGGTGTACTGACCGCGCGAGGAGGTCTCGTCGAGAGGCTCCGCCAATCTGCTCGCGGAGAGCACCTTGATCTTCTCGGCCTGCAGCTCGTCGGGGGAGAAGCTGACGGGCTCTTCCATCGCGGTCAGAGCGAGCAGCTGCAGCAGGTGGTTCTGGATCACGTCACGGGCGGCGCCGACACCGTCGTAGTAGCCGCCGCGCCCGCCCAGGCCGATGTCCTCGGCCATCGTGATCTGCACGCTGTCCACGTAGTGCGAGTTCCACACCGGCTCGAACAGTTCGTTGGCGAACCGCAGCGCCAGGATGTTCTGGACTGTCTCCTTGCCCAGGTAGTGGTCGATGCGGAACACCGACGACTCCGGGAACACGTTGTTGACGATCGCGTTGAGGTCCTCGGCGCTCTTCAGGTCGTGACCGAAGGGCTTCTCGATGACCACCCGGCTCCAGCTGCCCTCCGGCTTCTTCGCCAGACCCGTCCTCGACAGTTGCTCGAGGACCTGCGGGAAGGCCTTCGGCGGAATCGACAGGTAGAAGGCATGATTGCCGCCGGTGCCGCGTTCCGCGTCGAGCTTGCCCAGCGTCTCGGCCAGATTCTCGAACGCCTTCTCGTCGTCGAAAGTGCCCTGCACGAAGCGGACCCCTTCGGACAACCGGTCCCACACCTCCTGGCGGAACGGGGTGCGGGCGTGCTGCTTGACCGCATCGAGGACGACCTGCGAGAAGTCCTGGTCCGCCCAGTCCCGGCGCGCGAAGCCGACCAAGGCGAACGACGGTGGCAGCAGCCCCCGGTTGGCCAGGTCGTAGATCGCCGGCATCAGCTTCTTGCGCGCGAGATCGCCGGTGACGCCGAAGATCACGACGCAGCACGGGCCCGCGATGCGGGGCATGCGCTTGTCGCGCTTGTCCCGCAGGGGGTTCTGCCAATCGGCCACGGCTGGGGTCACTTCTTGTCGTCGAGCTGGCCCTGCGTGGCTTCGAGCAACTCCTGCCACGACTTCTCGAACTTCTCGACGCCTTCGTTCTCGAGCACCAGGAACACATCGGTGAGGTCGATGCCCACGCCTGTCAGCGCGTCGAAGACGTCCTGCGACTCCGCGCCCTTGCCGGTGATCGTGTCGCCGGTGACCACGCCGTGGTCGGCGACGGCGTCCATCGTCTTCTCCGGCATGGTGTTCACGGTGTTCGGGGCGACCAGCTCGGTGACGTACAGCGTGTCGGAGTAGTCGGGGTTCTTCACCCCGGTCGACGCCCACAGCGGCCGCTGCACGCGCGCGCCGGCACCCTTGAGCTTCTCGAACCGCTCACCGCCGAGGAACACCTCTTCATAGGCGGCGTAGGCCAGCCGGGCATTGGCGACGCCGGCTTTGCCGCGCAGCCCCAGCGCCTCGTCGGAGCCGATGTCTTCGAGCCGCTTGTCGATCTCGCTGTCGACGCGGGAGACGAAGAACGATGCCACCGAGTGGATGCGGGACAGATCGTGGCCCGCCTCCTTGGCCTTCTCGAGGCCCTGCAGGTAGGCGTCCATCACCAGGCGGTAGCGCTCGACGGAGAAGATCAGCGTCACGTTCACCGAAATGCCCTCGGCCAGAACGGAAGCGATCGCGGGGACGCCGGCCTCGGTGGCGGGGATCTTGATCAGCAGGTTGGGCCGGTCGACGATTTTCCACAGCTCGATCGCCTGCAGGATCGTCTTGTCTGTGTCGTGGGCCAGGCGCGGGTCCACCTCGATCGACACCCGTCCGTCGACACCGTCGGACTGCTCGTAGATCTTGGCGAACACGTCGCATGCGTTGCGCACGTCGTCGGTGGTGACGGTCCGGATGGTCGCGTCGACGTCGGCGCCGCGCTCGGCGAGTTCTCTGATCTGGTCGTCGTAGGCGTCGCCCTTGGACAGGGCCGCCTGGAAGATCGACGGGTTGGTGGTCACCCCCACCACGGACTTCGTGTCGATCAGCGACTGGAGGTTGCCGGTCTGCAACCGCTCACGGGACAGATCGTCGAGCCATACGGAAACACCCGCGGCGGACAGGGCCGCCAAATTCTCGTTCTGGGTCATGTCAATTCCTTGATTGTTGGCTGGCTAGTTCGCAATGCTGCGTTCCGCGGCGGCCACCACTGCCTCTGCAGTGAAACCGAATTCGCGGAACAGCGTCTTGTCGTCGGCCGACTCACCGAAGTGCTCGATCGAGATGATCTCGCCGGTGTCGCCGACGATCTTGTACCAACTCTGCGCCACCGCGGCTTCGATGGCCACGCGCGCCGAGACCTGGGGCGGCAGCACGCTGTCGCGGTATTCCTTGGGCTGCGATTCGAACCACTCCAGGCACGGCATCGACACGACGTAGGCGTTGATGTTCTTGTCGCGCAACGCTTTCTGCGCTTCGACCGCGATCTGCAGTTCGGAGCCCGTCGCGACCAGGATGACGTCGGCGTCGTCGGCGGGGGAGCCGCCACCGAGCACGTAACCGCCCCGGGCGACGCCCTCGGCGTCGGTGCCCTCCAGCACGGGGATGCCCTGGCGGGTCAGGATGAAACCGACAGGGCCGCTGCCGTTACCACGGGCGAGGATGCTCTTCCACGCGTACGCCGTCTCGTTCGGGTCACCCGGGCGCACCACCGACAGGTTCGGGATGGCCCGCAGCGCCGCCAGATGCTCGATGGGCTGATGGGTGGGCCCGTCCTCACCCAAGCCGATCGAATCGTGGGTCCAGATGTAGATGGTGTCGATGTCCATCAGCGAGGCCAACCGCACCGCAGGCCGCATGTAATCGGAGAACTGCAGGAACGTTCCGCCGAAGGCCCGTGTCGGGCCGTGCAGGACGATGCCCGACAAGATCGAGCCCATCGCGTGCTCGCGGATGCCGAAGTGCAGCACCCGGCCATACCAGTCGGCCTCGAAGTCCGAGGTCGAGATCGACGGCGGGCCGAACGACTTCACGCCCTTGATGGTCGTGTTGTTGCTGCCCGCCAGGTCGGCCGAGCCGCCCCACAGTTCGGGCAGCTTCGGTGCGACGTCGTTGAGCACCTGACCGAAGGCGGCGCGGGTGGCGACGGCCTTGGAGCCGGGCTCCCAGTACGTGATGTCGGAATCCCAGCCCTCCGGCAGTTCCTCGGCGGTGAGGCGGTCGAGCAGCTTCTTGCGCTCGGGTTCGCGCTCCGCCCACGCGTCGAAGCCGGGCTGCCATTTCTCGTGTGCCTCGCGGCCGCGCTCGACCAGCTTGCGGGTGTGCTCGAAGACCTCGTCGCTGACCTCGAAGGTCTTGTCCGGGTCGAAGCCCAGGACCTTCTTGGTGGCGGCGACTTCGTCGTCGCCGAGCGCCGAGCCGTGCACCCCGCCGGTGTTCATCTTGTTCGGCGCCGGATAGCCGATGATCGTGCGCAACGCGATGAACGACGGCTTGTCGGTGACCTTCTTGGCTTCGGCGATGGCCTGCTCGATACCGACGACGTTCTCGCCGCCCTCGACCTCCTGCACATGCCACCCGTAGGCGCGGTAGCGCGCGGCGACGTCCTCGCTCAGGGCGATGTTGGTGTCGTGCTCGATGGAAATCTGGTTCTTGTCGTAGAACACGATCAGGTTGCCGAGCTGCTGGGTGCCGGCCAGCGACGATGCCTCGCTGGTGACGCCCTCTTCGATGTCGCCGTCGGAGGCGATGACGTAGATGTAGTGGTCGAACGGGCTTTCACCGGCCGGGGCGTCGGGATCGAACAGCCCGCGCTCGTAGCGCGACGCCATCGCCATACCGACCGCCGAGGCCAGGCCCTGTCCCAGCGGGCCGGTCGTGATCTCGACACCCTTGGTGTGCCGGAACTCCGGATGGCCGGGCGTCTTGGATTTGTACGTCCGCAGTGCCTCGATGTCGGACAGTTCGAGCCCGAACCCGCCCAGGTAGAGCTGGATGTAGAGCGTGAGGCTGGAATGTCCGCACGACAGCACGAACCGGTCGCGGCCCAGCCAGTGCACGTCGCTGGGGTCGTGGCGCATCTGGCGTTGGAACAGCGTGTAGGCCAGGGGTGCCAGACTCATCGCCGTTCCGGGGTGGCCGTTGCCCACCTTCTGGACGGCGTCGGCGGCCAGCACGCGGACGGTGTCCACGGCGCGGGAGTCCAGCTCGGTCCAGTCGTCGGGATGGTTCGGGCGGGTCAGCGAAGAGATATCTTCGAGCGTGGTCACGAGGCGCACTCCTTGGACTTGGTGGGGCGTGTCGATCCGCACCAACCACCCTAGTGCTCACCGACGCCGGGACGCAGGGGTGATACCCGCCGTACCGGGAACCACCCGTAACCACCCCGCGAATTTCGGTGACGGCCCCCCGCGGTCTACCATCGCCTGTAGTAGACGCGGCGTGAAGGAGTTGGTTGGGTGAGGATCCGCGAAGGCGACCTCGTCGGGGATTCGGCCGACGCCACGCCGCACGGGTTCCGTACCACTCTGCTCGGCTATCTGGCGCTGACCAAGCCGCGCGTCATCGAGCTGCTGCTCGTCACGACGATCCCGGCGATGCTGTTGGCCCATCGCGGCAGCGTCGATCCGCTGCTGATCCTCAACACGATGTTCGGTGGCCTGCTGGCCGCCGCGGGCGCCAACACGCTGAACTGCGTCGCCGATGCAGACATCGACAAGGTGATGAAGCGCACCGAGCGCCGGCCGCTCGCCCGCGCGACCGTGCCGCGCGCCCATGCGCTGGTCTTCGGCCTGGCGCTGTCGGTCGGTTCGTTCTTCTGGCTGTGGTGGACCACCAACATGCTCTCGGCGCATCTGGCCGGCGCCACCATCGCGTTCTACGTGCTGGTCTACACGCTGCTGCTCAAGCGGCGCACCTCGCAGAACGTCGTGTGGGGCGGGGCCGCCGGCTGCATGCCGGTGATGATCGGCTGGTCGGCGGTGACCGGCACGATCAGCTGGCCGGCAATCGTGATGTTCCTGATCATCTTCTTCTGGACGCCGCCGCACACCTGGGCGCTCGCCATGCGCTACAAGGAGGACTACAAGGCGGCCGGCGTGCCGATGCTGCCCGTGGTCGCGACCGAGATCCAGGTCACCAGGCAGATCCTCGTCTACACGTGGCTGACCGTGATCGCGACGTTGGCGCTGGCGCTGGCGACCGGCTGGCTGTACGCCTCGGTGGCCATTCTGGCCGGCACGTGGTTCCTGGTGATGGCCCACCAGCTCTACGCCGGGGTGCGCCGCGGTGAGCCGGTCAAGCCACTACGGCTGTTCCTGCAGTCCAACAACTACCTCGCGGTGGTGTTCTGCGCGCTGGCCGTCGACTCGGCGCTGGACCTTCCGACGCTGCTGTCCCGCTAGGGGATCAGCACCACCGATCCCACGGTCTTGCGTCCCTGCAGATCGCGATGGGCCTGCTCGGCGTCGCGCAGCGCATAGCGGTTGCTCACGGTGACGGTGAGCGTGCCGTCTGCGATCGCGGTGAGCAGTTCGCCTGCGCGCCACGAGAATTCATCGGCGGTGCGGGTGTGGTGCGCGAGGTTGGGCCGCGTCAGGAACACCGAACCCGCGGCGTTGAGGCGCTGCGGATCGAACGGCGGCACCGGTCCGCTCGCCGCGCCGAACAGAGCCAGCGTGCCGCGCACCGCCAGGCTGGCCAAGCTGGCCTCGAACGTCGAGGCGCCCACCCCGTCGTAGACGGCTTCGACGCCGTTGCCGTCGGTCAACTCCCGGATGCGCGCACCGAACGCGGCGGAGCCCCCGTCCTGCTGGCTGGGGTAGTCCAGCACCTCGACCGCGCCGGCTCGGCGGGACAGCTCGGCCTTGTCGGGCGTGGACACGGTGGTGATCACCGACGTCGCCATGCTGCTGGCCCACTGCGTCAGGATCAGCCCGACGCCGCCAGCACCGGCATGCACCAGCACGGTGTCGCCCTGCTGAATCGGATAGGTGGACTTGATCAGGTAGTGCGCCGTCATGCCCTTCAACAGCGACGAGGCGGCCACATCGGGCGCCACGCCCTCGGGCACGTAGGCGACGAAATCGGCGGGCGCCAGGCAGTAGTCGGCGTAGGCGCCCAGCGCTTGCGCAGTCACCACGCGGTCGCCGACGTTGAGCGCGGCGACATCGTCGCCGACGGCCTCGATCGTGCCGCACACCTCGGTGCCGACGACGAACGGCAGCTCCCGCGGATACAACCCCGACCGGAAGTAGGTGTCGATGAAGTTCACGCCGATCGCCTCGGCCTTGATCAGCACCTGATCGGGTCCCGGTACGGGCTGCGACTTCTCGACGTAGGACAGAACTTCCGGCCCGCCGGTCTCGGCGACTTCGATCGCGTACATAGGTGACATCATGCCCGTCATGAAGCTCGCCCGCCCCGAGGTGTTCCACCCGCGCATCGTGTTCGCGGGATGCCCCGTACTGCCCGACGGCGACGGCGACGACGCCGGGTTGATCGGGGCGCTGCGGACCCGCGGCCTGCACGCCCGGTGGTTGTCCTGGGACGACCCGGCGACGCTCGAAGCGGACGTGGTGATCCTGCGCGCGACGTGGGACTACACCGAGCGGCTCGCCGAGTTCCTGGCGTGGGCGCGGCGGGTGCCCACGCTCCTCAACGGGCCCGACGTGGTGGCCTGGAGCGCCGACAAGCGCTATCTGGCCGACCTGGCCGCAGCCGGCGTCGCGACGGTGCCCACCGCGTTCTTCGCGCCGGGGGAGCAGGTGACCATCCCGCCCGGCGAGGTCGTGATCAAACCGTCGGTCGGCGCCGGCTCGGTGGGGGCGATGCGATTCCTCGACAGCGATGCCGCGCTGGGACACGCGTCAGCACTGCACGCCGACGGACGAACGGTGATGGTGCAGCCCTACGACGCGCGGGTGGTTGACGGCGAGACCGCGCTGGTGTTCCTGCGCGGCGAACCGTCGCACGCGTTCACCAAGGGGCCGATGCTGCCCGCGCCGGGGCGCGGGCCGCTTCTCGACCCGTCCGGCACCTACGCGGAGGAGAGCCTGCGGAGTGCGGACCCCGATGGCGAGCTGTGGGACGTCGGCCGCGCCGCGCTCGCCGCCGCGGCGGCGCACCTCGGCATCGGGGTGGCCGACCTGCTGTACGCGCGCGTCGACGTGCTCGGCGGAGCCGACGCTCCGGCGCTGCTGGAACTGGAGTTGGTCGAACCGTCACTGGGGTGGCGCCAGCTCGACGAGTCGACCCGGGAACGGCAGCAGCGCAAATTCGCCGTGGCGGTCGAGTCAGCTCTTGACGAGCGCGGCCTGGGTCCCTTTGCGAAGGGCCCGTTCGCTCAGCGCCGCCCATAAGGCGGCCGTCGCCGCGGTGCACGCCGCTGCCCCGGCCACGTGGAAGGCCACCAGGACCTCGGGCACCCCGGTCGCGAACTGCACCGCGCCGAGCAACCCCTGCGCGGCGACCAGTACGACGAGCACGCGCAGCCGCCGCATCACCGGCGGGGCGGCCTGCGTCGCGACCAACCCGAAGCCCAGCCCGACAACCAACGCCAGATAGGCCACCAGCAACGACGAATGCAGGTGCACGAGCGTGGTGATCTCGACCTCGAGCCGCGGCACCGGGCGGTCGATGCTCTTGTCGCCGGCGTGGGGGCCCGCCCCGGTGACCATCGTGCCGGTGATCAGCACCGCGGACAGCGTCACAGCGCTCAGCGCGGTCAGCCGCCGCAGCGCTCGGGGTGCGCGTTCCCGCGTCTCACCGGTATCGGGCTGGCCGATCTTGACGTACAGCAGGACCGAGAGCCACACCATCAGCATCGACGCGAGCAGGTGCACCGCAACCGTCCACCACAGCAGGCCGGTCAGCACGGTGATGCCGCCGATCACGGCCTGCAGCACCGTCGACGCCGGCATCAGCCAGGCATAGATCAGGACCTCACGACGCCGCCGGGCGCGGGTCACCACGATGACGGCCGCGGCCGCGGTCAGCACGACGAGGAACGTGATCAGCCGGTTACCGAACTCGACGGCCTGATGGATGACCGGAACCTCGGCGTGCGGGACGGGGGTGAAGCTGCCGGGAAAGCACTGCGGCCACGTCGGGCAGCCGAGGCCCGACGCGGTGACGCGGACGATCGCGCCGGTCACGGCGATGCCGCCCTGGGTCAGGATGACCGCGGCGGCGACGATGCGCTGCACGCGCAGGCTCGGTTCGGGCAGGAGATCGACGAGCCGCACGAAGAGTCGGGCGACGGGCACGCTGTCGATGGTAGAGCCCTCTTAACTACGGACCGTAGTAGGGGCGGTGAGTGGCACCAGGACCTCGTCGACCAGGGTGAGCACCAGCTCGTCGTCGATCGGATCGCCGGTGATCAGCAGGTGGTGCCACAGCACGCTCTGGCCGAGTTCGCGAACAACTGCGATCGGAATGTCGGCGCGCACGTCGCCGCGCTCGATGCCACGGTTCAGCAGAGCTGTCACGTCGGCTTTACGGCTGCCGATGATGTCGGCATGGAACGTCTCGGCCAGTTCCGGGTCCGCGGCCACCGCCATCACGATCGAGCGCATCAGCGGCCCTTGCGGGCCGGCGAACAGCTCCGCCCAGCCGCGCAGGACGGCCAGCATGTCGGTGCGGAAACTGCCGGTGTCCTCGGTGGGTATCGATGCCGACGCGACCTCGATGAGCGTGTCGCGCAGCAACGCGCGCCGGTCGGTCCAGCGCCGGTAGAGCACCGGTTTGCTGGTGTGGGCAGCGGCGGCGACCGCCTCCATCGTGACGCCGTCAGGCCCGTGTGTACTCAGCAGGTCCATGACAGCCGACTTGATGGCGGAGTCCAGTTCGGCGCCGCGTCGACGTGTGGTGGGCATGATCACACTCGATTCCTTGAGAAACGCTTGCGTATCTTATGTCGCGATCGTACCGTTCTCGGTAAGAAACGCAAACGTATCTTGTGAGGACGGACATGTGCCACCCGACACTTCCCGTGCTGTATCCGCTGCGACCGGTCGAGACCGCATCAGTGCGGGTGACCGACTGCGCCCACGGCCGTCGTCGAGTCACGATCGACCACCGGCCGCTCGCCCGGGTCACTCCGGAGATGCTGCTCGACTGGTTCACCCACCTCGACGGCACCATGCGCTACGGCGGACGGACGGTCGACCGCTACCTCGCCTGGCATCCGACCGACCACATCCGATGGGAGCTGTGGCGTCCGGCCCCCGGCGGCGGGGCGGGCGAAGGAGCGCGATTCCACATCGTCGAAGCATTCGGCGGCGATCCGACCTTCGGCGTCGACGTCATCGACCGGGTCGAAAAGCTCGATGTCACCGGTATCCGGTTGGTGCAGCGGCTCGCCGGGGTGCCGATCTTCGCGCTCGAGCACACGTGGTCGGCGGGCATCGACGGCACCCACTACGTATCCGTGATGGACATCGGCGCACGCAGCGCCCTGATGGCGCCGGTCAACGCGGTTCTGCGACGCCGGTTCCCGCCGGAGATGGTGACGGCGTGGATTCGGCACAACATCGAGGAGGTGGGGCAGCTGGAGTACCTGCTGCTACAGCTGGCGAGCTCAGGTGAAGCGGAACCAGCGCAGCGCGCACAGGCCGGCGGCGGTGCCCCAGATCGCCAGCACGGCGAGGCCGAACCAGTCGACTGAGAGCGTCATCGCCCGCGTCAGCGCCTCGGTCAGCGCACCCGACGGCGTCAACCTCGCGATCCACTGCACCGCCTTCGGCACGATGCCCCCCTCGGTGCCGCCCTCCACGGTCAGGGCGCCCACGCCGGCGAACACGAACCACATCAGATTCGCCACCGCGAGGACGATCTCCGCGCGCAGGGTGCCGCCGAGCAGCAGCCCCAGCGCGGCGAACACCGCGGTGCCCAGGGCGATGATCACCGCACCGAGCGCGAGGCCCGCCGCCGCGGGCCGCCATCCCAGACCGATGCCGATCGCGCCCAGCAGGATCGACTGCAGGAACACCACCGTCACCACGGCCAGCGACTTACCGGCGATGATGCCCCACACCGGCAACGCGGTGGCGCCGAGCCGCTTCAGTGCGCCGTAGCGCCGGTCGAAGGCAACCGCGATCGCCTGCCCGGTGAACGCGGTCGAGATGACCGCCAGCGCCATGATCGCCGGGGTGAACGTCGCGGCGCGGTCAGGACCGAACGAGCCCAGCGGCAGCAGCGTCAGTCCGACCAGCAGCGTGATCGGGATGAACATCGTCAGCAGCAGCTGCTCGCCGTTGCGCAGCAGCAGTCGCAGTTCCAACCCGTACTGCGCGGCCAGCATCCGCGGGACCGGCGCGGGCCGCGGATCGGGGGAGAAGGTGCCGTCGGCGAAGCGATTCGGTGTGCTCTTCGAGGTGCTCACTGCCGTAACTCCCGCCCGGTGACGTCGAGGAACACGTCCTCGAGGCTGCGTTGCTCCACACGCATGTCGGTCGCGAGAACGTCGAGGCGGGCGCACCACGCGGTGACGGTCGCCAGCACCTGCGGATCGATACGACCCTCCACGAGGTACTCCCCGGGAGACGGCTCGGTGGCGCGATAGCTCTCGGGCAGCGCCGCGATCAACAGCGAGAGATCCAGCATCCGCGGCGCCCGGAACCGCAGCTGATTCTCGGCGCCACTGCGCATCAACTCGGCGGGCGTGCCACTGGCCACGGCCTGCCCCCGGTCGATGATCAGGATGTGGTCGGCCAGTTCCTCGGCCTCGGTGAGCTGATGGGTGGTCAGCACCACGGTCACGCCGTCGCGTCGCAGCGCGTCGATCAGTTCCCACACCACCAGGCGCGCATGCGCATCCATGCCCGCCGTCGGCTCGTCGAGAAACACCAGCTCGGGCCGGCCGACCACCGCGCACGCCAGCGCGAGCCGCTGCTGCTGGCCGCCGGAAAGCCGTCGGTAGGTGGTCCGCGCGGAATCGGTCAGGCCCAGGGTGTCCAGCAACCATGCCGGATCCAACGGGTTGGCTGCGTAGGAGGCGACCAGGGCGAGCATCTCGCCGGCACGCGCGGCCGGATAGGCGCCGCCGCCCTGGAGCATGACCCCGGTTCGTGCGCGCACCTCGGCGTTGTCGGCCACCGGGTCGAGGCCGAGGATCTCGATGCTGCCGGCGTCGGGGCGGACGAAGCCTTCGCACATCTCGACCGTCGTCGTCTTGCCGGCGCCGTTGGGGCCGAGCAGCGCGAAGATCTCCGAGGCGCCCACCTCGAGGTCCAGGCCGGATACGGCCACAGTGTCGCCGTACCGCTTCGTCACGCCACGCAGCCGCACGGGCGCGCTACCGGAACGGGAGGTCACGGAGATTCAGCGTAGGCGTCGGTCTTGTCGGCCGTGCCCACCGGCTCGTCGAGACGCCCTGTCGCGGCCTCCGGCACCGCCCGCCACGGCAGCCACCGGTACGTCAGCGTGATCAGCGCCAGCACGATCACGGTGCTGGCCACCGTCGCCAGCACGATCTGGAACAGCGCGAACCGATCGCCGTTCGCCGTGGGGCCGAAGATCCCCACGATGAGGGTCACGGCGATGACCGCGGAGCGAAAACCCGGCCTGGTGGCCCAGGCAGCCAGCGGGATGATCGCCCACAGCAGGTACCACGGTTGCACCACGGGGAACAGCAGGACGGTGACGCCGAGCGCCACCCCGAGCCCCCCGACCGGATGCAGGCGGTTGCGCAGCACGGCGAACAAGAGCCAGGTGACGATCACGGCGATCAGCGTCACGCCGATCGCGCGGGTCAGCGCGAGGACCGCGGTGGTGTGATCGCCGAGTCCCAGCAGGATGCCGACCTGACCGGTGCCCAACGCCAGCAGCGTCGGCGGCGACATCCAGCTGCGCACCACGTTCGCGGTGCCCAGGGTGAACAGCCAGCCGAAGCCCAGGCCGCTGGCCCAGCCGATCAGCGCCATCACGGCAAGGGACACCGCACCGAGAGCGCTGCCCGCCGCGAGGAACGCCTTGACCGTGCCGCCCCACCGCGCGGCCAGCGCCATCGCGACGAAGCCGAGCGCCAACAGTCCCGGCAGCTTCACCTGAGATGACATCGTGATCAGTACCGTGCCGGCCAGCAGCATGCCGGGGGCGTACCAGCGATGCCCGGCGGCGGTGCCCAGCGCTGAACCCCCCGACAGAGCGGAGATACCTCGTAGCGCGAACTCGGTACCGGCCAGCATCAACCCGAGCATCAGCGCCTCGTTGTGGATGCCGGCGACCAGGTGCATGAACAACAGCGGGTTGGTCGCGCCCAGCCACAGCGCACTCACCTCGGCGACACCGCAGCGGCGAGCCAGCCGGGGCGTGGCCCACACGATCAGGCCGACGCCGAGCAGGACCATCAGCCGGTGGAACAGCACCGCCTCGACGATGTTCTCTCCCGTGATCCGGGAGATGCCGCGGCCGATCCACAGGAACAGCGGTCCGTAGGGCGCGGGTGTCTCACGCCAGAGGCTGGGCACCGACAGCGTGAAGACGTGATCGAGGCCCAGACCCGGGGCAGGTCCGACCCGGTAAGGGTCGCTGCCCTGCAGGGAGATCTCACTCTGCGCGAGGTAAGAGTAGACATCCTTGCTGTACATCGGTGGGGCGATCAGCAACGGCAGCGCCCACAGCAGCAGTGTGCGGTCCACCTGGCTGCGGGTCATGCGGCGCTTGCCCAGCGCGAAGCGGCCCAGCATCAGCCAGGCCAGGGCCATCATGACCGCGCCGGTGGTGGTCATGGTCAGCGAGACCGTCTGAATGCGAGACGGCAGGTTGAGAAGGCGCACCCCGAAGGTGGGGTCCTGCACGACGGGCCGCGCACCGGCGCCGAGCGCGCCGATCGCCATCAGTACGGTGCCGGTCGCGCCGAACAGCCGAGTGCGGTGCAGGGCGACCAGTTCGGCGGGGTCGAGGGGGATGCCGACGGTCCGCTCATCGCCGTGGAGACCGGCGAGCGAGGTGCTGAGCGAATGTCGGCGGGCTGCCACCCAGGCAGCGTAGCGGGCTGCTATTCCCGGTTTGGCCGCCCAGACGGTGTGACAAGTATGACGGTTCCGATAAGGGTGGCCTTGGTGGACCCGGTCAGGCAATTGCGTCACACTGGTGTTGTGAAAATCCGTTCGGAGGGCACCGTCGTGCCAGTCGATGGGTCGGCCGTGCCGTCTTTCTCGGCGCCGTCCCCGTCGGCCGACGGTGACACCAGGACGGCGATCGTGCGTCTGCTGCTGGAGTCGGGTTCGACGACGGCGAGCAGTATCGGCGAGCGCTTGGGACTGTCGACGGCCGGAGTGCGCCGTCATCTCGACGCGCTGATCGAGGCAGGGGACGCTCAGGCCAAGTCGGCCGCGGCATGGCAGCAGGAGGGCCGGGGTCGGCCCGCCAAGCGCTACCAGTTGACCGCGGCGGGGCGCGCGAAGCTCGAGCACACCTACGACGATCTGGCGTCGGCGGCCATGCGGGCGCTGCGGGAGATCGGCGGAGACGACGCCGTGCACACGTTCGCCCGTCGGCGCATCGACACCATCCTGTCCGACGTCGCGCCCGCGGCGTCCGAGCGTGCCGAAGACGTCGAGGCCGCCGCAGACCGCGTCGCCGATGCGTTGAGCCGAGCGGGCTACGCGACGACGACCACGCAGGTCCGCGGTCCGCTGGGTGGGGTGCAGATCTGCCAGCACCACTGCCCGGTGTCTCACGTCGCCGAGGAGTTCCCCGAACTCTGCGAGGCCGAACAGGAGGCGATGTCCGAGGTGCTGGGCACTCACGTCCAGCGGCTCGCCACCATCGTCAACGGGGATTGTGCCTGCACCACCCACGTTCCGGCGCACAGCCCGCGCCGGAGCCCGTCAGCTAGCAAAAGGAGTGCGTCGCAATGACACTCACACCGGAGGTCAAGCCAGAAGCGCTGACCCAGGAGGAGACCATCGCGTCCCTGGGCAAGTACGGCTACGGCTGGTCCGACTCCGACGTCGCCGGCGCCAGCGCCCAGCGCGGGCTGTCCGAGGCCGTGGTGCGCGACATCTCGTCGAAGAAGAGCGAGCCGGAGTGGATGCTCGACGTCCGTCTCAAGGCGCTGCGCACCTTCGACAAGAAGCCCATGCCGAACTGGGGGTCCAACCTCGAGGGCATCGATTTCGACAACATCAAGTACTTCGTGCGCTCCAGCGAGAAGCAGGCCGCCACGTGGGACGACCTGCCCGCGGACATCAAGAACACCTACGACAAGCTCGGCATCCCGGAAGCCGAGAAGCAGCGCCTGGTCTCAGGTGTGGCGGCCCAGTACGAGTCCGAGGTCGTCTACCACTCGATCCGTGAGGACCTCGAGGCCCAAGGCGTCATCTTCCTCGACACCGACTCCGGTCTGCGTGAGCATCCCGAGCTGTTCCGCGAATACTTCGGCACCGTGATCCCGGCCGGGGACAACAAGTTCTCCGCGCTCAACACCGCGGTGTGGTCCGGCGGGTCGTTCATCTACGTCCCCAAGGGTGTGCACGTCGACATCCCGCTGCAGGCCTACTTCCGGATCAACACCGAGAACATGGGGCAGTTCGAGCGCACGCTGATCATCGTCGACGAGGACGCCTACGTGCACTACGTCGAAGGCTGCACCGCGCCGATCTACAAGAGCGACTCGCTGCACAGCGCGGTCGTCGAGATCATCGTCAAGCCCGGCGGGCGGTGCCGCTACACGACGATCCAGAACTGGTCGAACAACGTCTTCAACCTGGTCACCAAGCGGGCCCGGGCCGAGGCCGGCGCGACGATGGAGTGGGTCGACGGCAACATCGGCTCCAAGGTGACGATGAAGTACCCCGCGGTCTGGATGACCGGTGAGCACGCCAAGGGCGAGGTGCTCTCGGTCGCGTTCGCCGGCGAGGGCCAGCACCAGGACACCGGCGCCAAGATGCTGCACCTGGCGCCGAACACGTCGTCCAACATCGTGTCCAAGTCCGTCGCCCGCGGCGGTGGCCGCGCGTCCTACCGCGGCCTGGTTCAGGTCAACAAGGGCGCCCACGGTTCGCGCTCGAGCGTGAAATGCGATGCGCTGCTGGTCGACACGATCAGCCGCTCCGACACCTACCCCTACGTCGACATCCGCGAGGACGACGTCACGATGGGCCACGAGGCCACCGTGTCGAAGGTCAGCGAGGATCAGATGTTCTACCTGATGAGCCGCGGGCTGACCGAGGACGAGGCGATGGCAATGGTGGTGCGCGGGTTCGTCGAGCCCATCGCCAAGGAGCTCCCGATGGAGTACGCACTCGAGCTCAACCGGCTGATCGAGCTGCAGATGGAAGGCGCGGTCGGCTAGTGGGACAGGCAAATCTGACGGCGGCCCTCGAGGGCGCCAACAAAGGCGAGCTGTTCACATCGTTCGACGTCGACGCCTTCGAGGTGCCCGGCGGCCGCGACGAGATCTGGCGCTTCACCCCGCTGAAGCGGCTGCGCGGCCTGCACGACGGGTCGGCCGCCGCCACCGCAGAAGCCACCGTCGACGTGGCCCCGTCCGGTGACGTGCGCGTCGAGCGCATCCCGCGCACCGACGATCGGCTCGGCCAGGCCGGTGTGCCGGCAGATCGGGTTGCGGCGCAGGCCTATTCGAGCTTCGAGACCGCGACGCTGATCGACGTGCCCGCGCAGGCCGTCATCGCCGACCCGGTCGAGGTGACGATCACCGGCCCCGGCGAGGGGGCAACCGCCTACGGGCACATCCAGATCCGCGTCGGCGAGCTGGCCGAGGCGGTTGTGGTGATCGACCACCGTGGCAGCGGAACCTATGCCGACAACATCGAGTTCGTGGTCGGCGACGGCGCGACGCTGCGTGTGGTCTCGATCGCGGACTGGGCCGACGACGCGGTGCACGTCAGCACACACCACGCCACACTGGGCCGCGACGCGGTGCTGCGGCACGCGGCGATCACCCTGGGTGGCGACGTGGTCCGGTTGACCGGCCGGGTGCGCTACACGGCGCCCGGCGGCGACGCCGAGCTGCTCGGTCTGTACTTCGCCGACGACGGCCAGCACTTCGAATCCCGGCTGCTGGTCGACCACGCACAGCCGAACTGCCGCTCCAACGTGATGTACAAGGGTGCACTGCAAGGGGATCCGGCCTCGCGGCGGCCCGACACCCACACCGTGTGGGTGGGCGATGTGCTGATCCGCGCCGAGGCTGCCGGCACCGACACCTTCGAGGTGAACCGCAACCTGGTGCTCACCGACGGCGCGCGTGCCGACTCGGTGCCCAACCTGGAGATCGAGACCGGCGAGATCGTCGGCGCCGGACACGCCAGCGCCACCGGTCGATTCGACGACGAGCAACTGTTCTACCTGCGCGCCCGAGGTATCCCGGAGCAGCAGGCCCGCCGGCTGGTGGTCCGCGGCTTCTTCAACGAGATCATCAACAAGATCTCCGTCCCCGCCGTGCGGGAGCGCCTGACCGACGCCATCGAACGCGAACTAGCGATTACCGAGAGAAGTTGACCATGACCACACTGGACATCAAAGATCTGCACGTCTCGGTGAACACGCCCGACGGCGAAGAGATCCCGATCCTCAAGGGCGTCGACCTGACCGTGAAGTCGGGGGAGACCCACGCGGTGATGGGCCCCAACGGATCCGGCAAGTCGACGCTGTCCTACGCGATCGCGGGGCACCCGAAGTACACCGTCACGGGAGGCTCCATCACGCTCGACGGCGAGGACGTGCTCGAAATGAGCGTCGACGAACGCGCCCGCGCCGGCCTGTTCCTGGCCATGCAGTACCCCGTCGAGGTGCCGGGGGTGTCGATGTCGAACTTCCTGCGCACCGCCGCGACCGCGGTACGGGGCGAGGCCCCCAAGCTGCGGCACTGGGTCAAAGAGGTCAAGGGCGCGATGACCGATCTCGGCATCGACCCGTCCTTCGGCGAGCGCAGCGTCAACGAGGGCTTCTCGGGTGGCGAGAAGAAGCGCCACGAGATCCTGCAGCTCGGTCTGCTCAAGCCGAAGATCGCAATCCTCGACGAGACCGATTCGGGTCTGGACGTGGACGCGCTGCGCGTGGTCAGCGAGGGTGTGAACCGCTACGCCGAGGCCGAGAACGGCGGCGTGTTGCTGATCACCCACTACACGCGGATTCTGCGCTACATCCAGCCGCAGTTCGTGCACGTGTTCGTCGCCGGCCGCATCGTCGAGTCGGGCGGTCCCGAACTCGCCGACGAGCTGGAAACCAACGGCTACGAACGCTTCTCCCCCGCAAGCGGGAGGGACCCCCACCAGGCTGTGACCGCGGGAGCCTGATCATGACGGCTGCGCGGGTGCTCGATGCGGCCGAAGTGGCCAGAGTCCGAGCAGATTTCCCTATCCTGTCGCGGGTGATGCGCGGCGGCCATCAGCTCGCCTACCTCGATTCCGGGGCGACGTCGCAGAAGCCGCTGGTGGTGCTCGACGCCGAGCGGGAGTTCCTGCTCACCTCCAACGGGGCGGTGCACCGGGGCGCCCACCAGTTGATGGAGGAGGCGACCGACGCCTACGAGCAGGGTCGCGAGGACATCGCGGCCTTCGTCGGCGCTGACACCGACGAGCTCGTGTTCACCAAGAACGCCACCGAGGCCATCAACGTGGTGGCGTACGCGCTGGGGGACAGGCGGTTCGAGCGGGCCGTCGGTCCGGGCGACGTCATCGTCACCACCGAACTCGAGCACCACGCGAACCTGGTGCCCTGGCAGGAGCTTGCACAGCGCACGGGCGCGACACTGCGCTGGTACGGGGTCACCGACGACGGCCGGATCGACCTCGACTCGCTCGTTCTCGACGAGCGCGTGAAAATCGTTGCCTTCAGCCATCATTCGAACGTCACCGGCGCCGTCGCGCCGGTCGATGAGCTGGTGGCCCGCGCCCGTGCGGTGGGCGCACTGGTGCTGCTGGACGCCTGCCAGTCGGTACCGCACCAACCGGTCGACCTGCACGGTCTCGATGTCGATTTCGCGGCGTTCTCCGGCCACAAGATGCTCGGGCCCACCGGCATCGGCGTGCTGTACGGCAAGCGTTCCCTGCTCGACGCGATGCCGCCGGTGCTCACCGGCGGTTCGATGATCGAGACGGTCACGATGGAGGCCACGACGTTCGCGCCCGCGCCTCAGCGCTTCGAGGCGGGCACCCCGATGACCTCGCAGGTGGTCGGCCTCGCCGCGGCCGCCCGCTACCTCGACGGGCTCGGGATGCCGGCCGTCGAGGAGCACGAGCGCGATCTCGTGGCGGCGGCGCTGGCCGGGCTGGCAGAGATCGACGGCGTGCGGGTGATCGGTCCGACCGCGATGACCGACCGCGGCTCGCCGGTGTCCTTCGTGGTCGACGGCGTGCACGCCCATGACGTCGGCCAGGTGCTCGACGACGACGGCGTCGCCGTGCGCGTGGGTCATCACTGCGCGTGGCCGCTGCACCGCCGGTTCGGGATCGCCGCGACGGCGCGTGCCTCGTTCGCGGTCTACAACACCGTCGACGAGGTGGACCGGCTGGTCGCGGGCGTCCGCCGAGCCGTGGAGTTCTTTGCGTGAGGCTCGAGCAGATCTACCAGGAAGTGATCCTGGACCACTACAAACACCCGCACCACCGCGGCCTGCGGGAGCCCTTCGCCGCCGAGGTGCACCACGTCAATCCGACCTGTGGTGACGAGGTGACGCTGCGCGTGGCCCTGTCCGAGGACGGGGAGACCGTCACCGACATCTCCTACGACGGGCAGGGCTGCTCGATCAGCCAGGCCTCGACGTCGGTGTTGACCGATCAGGTGATCGGCCAGACACTCGGGGATGCCCTCAAGACCGTGGCGGCGTTCTCGGAGATGGTGTCCTCGCGGGGCACGATCGACGGAGACGAGGACGTGCTGGGTGACGGCGTCGCGTTCGCCGGCGTCGCCAAGTACCCGGCACGCGTGAAGTGCGCGCTGCTGGGATGGACGGCGTTCAAAGCAGCGTTGGCGCAGGCACACGGGCCCGATGAGACTTCTGTGGAGGAGAACTGATGACCGAGACAGCATCACCGAACGAGGAACTGCTCGCCGACATCGAGGAGGCGATGCGTGACGTCGTCGACCCCGAACTCGGCATCAACGTCGTCGACCTCGGCCTGGTCTACGGCGTCGACGTCGCCAAGGAAGAGGGCGGGGACGTCGCGCTGATCGACATGACGCTTACGTCGGCGGCGTGCCCCCTCACGGACGTGATCGAAGACCAGTCCCGCACGGCCCTCATCGGCGCCGGGCTGGTCAACGAGCTGCGCATCAATTGGGTGTGGAACCCGCCGTGGGGCCCGGACAAGATCACCGAGGACGGCCGCGAGCAGCTGCGCGCCCTCGGCTTCACGGTCTGATCAGTCGAGCAGGCGGGACAGCTCCCGTAGGTCCGCGGCGACGACCGTCGGCTGCGCCAGGTCCGGGACCGACAGGACGGCGTTGCCCGGCCGGGTCAGGAACGCTCCCTGCATGCCGGCGCTCTGCGCGCCCATCGTGTCCCAGACGTGCGCGGCGACCATCATGCAGTCAGCGGGCGCGACGCCCAGGTCCGCGGCGACCTGCGTGTACAGCCGCGTGGCAGGTTTGAACGTGCGGTAGGTGTCGACGCTGAACTGCCGCTCGACCACATCGCCGAGCCCCGCCCGCTCCAACGGTGTCGGCGCCCCGCTCACCGGGGGCGAGTTGGTCAGCGTCACGAGTCGGTAGCCGCGATCGCGCAGGTCGGCCAAGCCGTCGGCAACGTCTGCGTGCGCGGGCATCGAGCGGAACCCGTCGGCGAGCCGCAGCCAGTGCTGCTCGGAGATCGGCACGCCGCGGATCTCGCCGACCATGCGCAGTACGCCGCGGGCCAGGGTGAAGAAGTCGGTGTAGCTGCCGGCCAGCGTCGCGGTCATCGAATACAGGAGCAGCTGACCGAACCACTCCCGCAGCACCTGTCCGTCGCCGAACACCTCGTCGAAGAACGGCTGCACCGACTCGATGTCGAGCAGGGTCTCGTTCACGTCGAAGATCAGCACCCGGGCAGACGTCACGAGTCCCATCATCCTGCTCTCATCCCCGCCGGCGGGATGTAACGCTCGGGTGCCGGTACGACTTCGCCAATCCCGAGTACCGCTGATCGCGGGGTGTTCATCGGGGTCGTCTCAGGATGCTTTGGACCCCCGTGGTGCGGCTGTGCGCAGTCGCGTCGATCGTCTACCTCGCGGGCGCTGCCGGCGCAGTTCCGGTGGTGGCCGTTACACCGCGGCGCTGCTGCGCCGGGCCGATCGATCGGTGGGCATGACGCCGGCGTCGTGACCCGCTGTTCTTGCCGTCGCCGATGCGGCTATGGCGCCATTGGCCCATGGCACCGCGCCGACCATGGACATCCGCGGATCGGTGACCATCGAGCGAATTCTCATAGCTAGGCTGCAAATGCATTTCCACGAATGTCCCGGTGTCCGGTGGATATGACGATCCAGGTTGCGCGGAAAAATTAACGAGAAAGCCTGAGACTTCTGCGAACCGTGTGTATAACGTTTGCTGGACACGGGGATTCCACTCTCAGAGGCGCTCTGAACTGGTGTTGATTACAGGTCTGTTGTTCGCTGCTGGTCACTGAATTCGCGTGTTGATTTTGCTTCGCCTTTCGTCAACCGCCTCATCAAGGGAAATGGATTCGGTGATGCAATCAACCCAGCGCACGGGAACGCCGGCCCTCAACGGCAAACACTTTCTGGCGGGCGGCATCGTCGCGGCCGGGCTGATGGCGGCCGGAGTGGCCGGGGCGGGTGCCGCCGCTGCGGCGCCGGACGACTCCGGATCGGCCGCCACCAGCCCGGCCGCGACGCACTCCGTCACGGCGCCGGACGCGGCGGCATCGGGCGCGGAGACCACACCGTCACGGCGGACTCCACGCGGACAGACCCGTGACTCCGACGAGCACCCGACGGCCGCACCCCAGCGCCGGATCAACCGGCCGCGGGCCGACAGGGACGAGACGGCAGGGGAGGACACCCGCCCGCAGCGGCGCGATCGTACCGGCCGGGCTGAGCGTGAGGTGACCGCCGAAGACGCGCGGCCGACCCGCAGGGCGACGTCGTCGACCCCGGAGCCGGCCCCCGAAACCAGCGAGGTCACCGTCGCCCCCACGGCGCTTACGGCGTCCCGCACCGCCGCCGTCACGTCGGCGAGCAGCACCACCCCCGATGCCACGCTGCTCGCCGCGGCGACCAGCACCCGGGTGACCGTCGGGTCCATGATCGTCGACTCGCTCTACTCGAAGGGCATCCGCAGCAAGCGGATGGGGACCGACTGGCTCGACATCCCCGTGTCGGCAGCGAAGGCGCAGCGCTGGCTGGTGCGCCGCCAGGACATCTACCGCGATGTTCTCAACAGCCAGCCGACCCCACCGCCGGTCGGTCAGCCCGGAACCTCGCAGCCGCGCCTTCTGTGGGAGTCGAACTTCAGCAGCCGGGAGGAAGCGCTGAAGTACTGGAGCTTCCAGACCGGGCGATGGGGACAGTCCGCCGGCGAGAACCAGTACTACACCGACGGGAACAACATGACCGTCGACGCCGACGGGAACCTGGTCATCCAGGTGCGCCGGGAGCGCACACCCGACGGGCTGGGGGCACCCTACAACTACACGTCGGCGCGCGTCGTCACCTACGGCAAGCAGTCGATCGGCGTCGGCACCCGCGTCGAGGCCCGCATCCAGGTGCCGCCGGATTCGGGCCTGCTGCCGGCCTTCTGGACCGTGGGCCTGGAGCCCGGCCACGAGTTCGACTGGCCGCGCCAGGGTGAGATCGACATCATGGAGATCCCGGGCTTCGGGACGCCGGCCTCGCGGCGCACCTGGACCGGCAACATCCACGGCCCGGCCCAGGGCAACAACGGCGTCGACGTGAAGATGGACAACATCGACGCAGACCTCGGCGTCGACCTGTCGGCCGGGTTCCACACCTACGGCATGGACTGGTACGCCGACCGCATCATCTGGCGCGTCGACGGGGTCGAGGTGGGACAGGTGACCAAGGCGGACTACGAGGCGCGCGGCGGGAACTGGACCCCGTTCTCCGGGGAGTGGGACCACTACCTGATCCTCAACGTCGCCGTGGGCAACCCCTGGACCGGCGATCCGAGCGCATCGGTGCCGATGAACGCCGAGATGAAGGTCGACTGGGTCCGGGCCTACCAACTCTGACGCGGGGAACACAGGTCCATTTCCCGACGTTGACGTCAACATGGCCACGAAAGACATCACCGCCGAAGAGTTCAACACCACCATCACCGAGAACGAGATCGTCCTGGTCGATTTCTGGGCGTCCTGGTGCGGGCCGTGTCGTGCCTTCGCGCCGACGTTCAAGGCATCGTCGGAGAAGCATCCCGACGTGGTGTACGCCAAGGTCGACACCGAGGCCGAGCAGCAGTTGGCGGCCGCCGCCGACATCCGCTCGATCCCCACGCTGATGGCCTTCAAGAAGGGCAAGCTGGTGTTCAACCAGGCCGGCGCGCTGCCGCCCGCCGCGCTGGAAGACCTCGTCCAGAAGGTCAAGGAATTCGACATCGACGCCGCGATGGCCTCGCAGGACGACAGCCAGGCCTGATCCGGCTCGGGCTCGCCGGATAGCCTGCTGGCGTGCCTCCGTTCGTTCTCGTCGACACGCCCCGCCCGCACGTCGCGCTCGTGACGCTGAACCGCCCGGAGCGGATGAACTCGATGGCGTTCGACGTCATGGTTCCGCTGAAGGCGGCGCTCGACGAACTCACCCACGACAACGACATCCGCGCCGTCGTCCTCACCGGTGCCGGGCGCGGGTTCTCCTCGGGGGCGGACCACAAATCGGCCGGCTCGGTTCCGCACGTCGACGGGCTCACCCGGCCCGGCTTCGGCCTTCGGTCGATGGAACTGCTCGACGACGTGATCCTGGGCATGCGCAAGCTGCACCAGCCGGTGATCGCGGCGGTCAACGGTGCCGCGATCGGCGGCGGCCTCTGCCTCGCACTCGCCGCCGACATCCGCGTGGCCTCCACTGAGGCGTACTTCCGGGCGGCGGGCATCAACAACGGACTGACCGCCAGCGAGCTCGGCCTGAGCTACCTGTTGCCGCGGGCCATCGGGTCGTCGCGCGCCTTCGAGATCATGCTGACCGGCCGCGATGTCAACGCCGAGGAGGCCGAGCGGATCGGTCTGGTGTCCCGGCAGGTGGCCCCCGAGGACCTGCTCGACACCTGCTTCGACATCGCCGAGCGCATCGCCGCGTTCTCCCGGCCGGGAACCGAGCTGACCAAACGCACGCTGTGGAGCGGGCTCGACGCCGGCTCGCTGGAGGCCCACATGCAGGCCGAAGGCCTCGGTCAGCTCTACATCCGTCTGCTGACCAGCAACTTCGAGGAAGCCGTCGCGGCGCGCAAGGAGAACCGCGCGGCCGTGTTCACCGACGACAAGTAATCGATTGGCGGCGGGGCCGCTGGTGCCATTAGCCTTGTAGCAGTCTCGGCAGGGGTTTCGCCCTGCCCATTTCACATTCAGGAGCATCAGCGTGATCACCGCAACGGACCTCGAGGTCCGCGCCGGAGCGCGCACGCTGCTCGCCATCGAGGGATCGGCTCTGCGCGTGCAGCCGGGCGACCGCATCGGGCTGGTCGGCCGCAACGGGGCGGGCAAGACCACCACGATGCGCATCCTGGCCGGCGAAGGTGAGCCCTACGCCGGGACGGTCACCCGCACCGGCGAGATCGGCTACCTGCCCCAGGACCCCAAAGAGGGGGATCTCGACCAGCTGGCCCGCGACCGGGTGCTTTCCGCGCGAGGCCTGGACACGCTGCTCTCGGACCTGGAGAAGCAACAGGCATTGATGGCCGAGGTCGCCGACGACGCTGCGCGCGACAAGGCGGTGCGCCGGTACGGAGAACTCGAGGAGCGTTTCGCCGCGCTCGGCGGATACGCCGCCGAGAGTGAGGCGGGCCGGATCTGCGCCAGCCTCGGTCTGCCCGACCGCGTGCTGACCCAGCCGCTGCGCACCCTCTCCGGCGGCCAGCGACGCCGCGTCGAGCTGGCGCGGATCCTGTTCGCCGCCTCCGACACCGGCTCCGGATCGGCGACCACGCTGCTCCTCGACGAACCCACCAACCACCTCGACGCCGACTCGATCACGTGGCTGCGCTCCTTTCTGCAGAACCATGCGGGCGGTCTCGTCGTGATCAGCCACGACGTCGACCTGCTCGCCGATGTGGTCAACCGGGTCTGGTTCCTCGACGCCGTGCGCGGCGAGGCCGACGTCTACAACATGGGCTGGCAGAAGTACCTCGACGCCCGCGCCACCGACGAGCAGCGCCGGCGCCGCGAACGCGCCAACGCCGAGAAGAAGGCCAGCGCGTTGCGCGCCCAGGCCGCCAAGATGGGTGCCAAGGCCACCAAGGCCGTTGCCGCACAGAACATGCTGAAGCGGGCCGACCGGATGTTGGCCGCCCTCGACGAGGAACGCGTGGCCGACAAGGTGGCCCGCATCAAGTTCCCGACGCCCGCGCCGTGCGGCAAGACGCCACTGATCGCCAAGGGATTGACCAAGACCTACGGGTCGCTGGAGATCTTCACGGGGCTGGACCTCGCCATCGACCGCGGATCGCGCGTCGTCGTGCTCGGGCTCAACGGCGCCGGCAAGACCACGCTGCTGCGGCTTCTGGCGGGGGTGGAGAAGGCCGACGCGGGAGGGTTGGAACCGGGGCACGGGCTCAAGATCGGCTACTTCGCCCAGGAGCACGACACGCTCGACAACATGACCTCGGTGTGGGAGAACATCCGCCACGCCGCGCCGGACACCGGCGAGCAGGATCTACGCGGGCTGCTCGGCGCATTCATGTTCACCGGCCCGCAACTCGACCAGCCGGCCGGCACGCTGTCCGGCGGTGAGAAGACCCGGCTGGCGCTGGCCGGCCTCGTCGCCTCCACCGCCAACGTCCTGCTGCTCGACGAGCCGACCAACAACCTCGACCCCGCGTCGCGTGAGCAGGTGCTCGACGCGCTGCGCAGCTACGAGGGCTCGGTGGTGCTGGTGACGCACGATCCTGGGGCCGCCGAAGCGCTGGATCCGCAGCGGGTGCTGCTCCTGCCCGACGGGACCGAGGACTTCTGGTCCGACGATTACAAGGAACTCATCGAGCTCGCCTGATCGTCAGGTTCAAGGCCCTCGACCAGGGGTATGCGTGTGCTGCACATCACTGGAGGGCGTCGATGAAAAAGAACGTGCAGGACAGGGATCAGCTCATCAACGAGCTGCGCAGCGCCTATGAGGGCGGAGCCAGCATCCGGACCCTGGTGGCCTCCACCGGCCACTCGTACGGTTCGGTCCACAGCATGCTCCGCGAAGCGGGCGCCACGATGCGTAGCCGGGGCGGACCCAACCACCGCGGCAGGCGCTGAGCTAGGACGGGGCGGCCTGCTGGCGCACCGAGGCCTCGACGACGTCGAGTACGGCTCCGAGGCGTTGCGGATCGTCACCGGAGGCCAATCGCGCCACCAGACCGTCGAGCACCAGCTCCAGATAGGTGCGCAACACCTCACCGGGCACGTCGTCACGCAGCCGGCCCGCCTGCTTCTGACGGCGCAACCGTTCTGTGGTCGCCACGGACAGTTCCGCGGACCGCTCCGCCCACCCGCGGCTGAACGCCGGATCGTTACGCAATTTGCGGGCAATCTCCAACCGCGTTGCCAGCCAATCGAATTGGTCGGGCGCGGCCAGCATGTCGCGCATCACCTGGATCAAGCCCTCGCGCGCCGCCACCTCGGCCATCCGCTCCGCGTCCTCACGCGCCAGTTCGAAGAACAGCGTGTCCTTGTCGCGGAAGTGGTGGAAGATGGCGCCGCGCGAGAGCCCGATCGTCTGCTCGAGCCGCCGCACCGTCGCTCTGTCGTAGCCGTATTCGGCGAAGCACCGGCGGGCGCCGTCGAGGATCTGGCGACGGCGCGCCGCCAGATGATCGTCGGTCACCCTCGGCATCGGTTACGGCTTCGGTTCTACGACTTCAGCATGTTGCGCAGCACGTACTGCAGGATGCCGCCGTTGCGGTAGTAGTCCGCCTCGCCGGGGGTGTCGATGCGCACCACCGCGTCGAACTCAATGGCGTCACCGCCGTCCTTCGTCGCAGTGACGTGCACCGTCTTGGGCGTCTTGCCCTCGTTGAGTTCCTCGATCCCGGTGAAGTCGAAGGTCTCTGTGCCGTCGAGCTTCAGCGACGCCGCCGACTCACCCTCGGGGAACTGCAGCGGGATCACGCCCATGCCGATCAGGTTCGAGCGGTGGATGCGCTCGAACGACTCGGCAATGACCGCACGCACACCCAACAGACGCGTGCCCTTGGCTGCCCAGTCGCGCGAGCTGCCGGAGCCGTACTCCTTGCCGCCGAGCACCACGAGCGGGATGTCCTGCTCGGCGTAGTTCTGCGCGGCGTCGTAGATGAACGCCTGCTCGCCGCCCTTGGTGAAGTCACGCGTGTAGCCGCCCGACACGTCGTCGAGGAGCTGGTTGCGCAACCGGATGTTGGCGAACGTCCCGCGGATCATCACCTCGTGGTTGCCACGGCGCGAGCCGTAGGAGTTGTAGTCTTTCTTGTCGACTCCGTGGGCATCGAGGTACTGCGCGGCCGGGGTGCCGGGCTTGATGCTGCCGGCGGGCGAGATGTGGTCGGTGGTCACCGAATCACCGAGCAGCGCAAGGACTCTCGCGCCGTGGATGTCGGTGACCGGCTCCGGCTCGGCGGGCATACCGTCGAAGTACGGGGGCTTGCGCACGTACGTCGAATCCTGGTCCCACTCGAACGTGTCGCCACTGGGGGTGGGCAGGTTGCGCCACCGCTCGTCGCCCTTGAAGACATCGGAGTAGTTCTTGACGAACATCTCGGTGTTGATCGCTTCGGCGATGGTGTCGCTGATGTCCTTCTGGCTGGGCCAGATGTCCTTGAGGAACACGTCGTTGCCGTCGGTGTCCTTGCCCAGGGGTTCGCTGTCGAAGTCGAAGTCCATGCTGCCCGCGAGCGCGTAGGCGATGACCAGCGGCGGGGAGGCCAGGTAGTTCATCTTCACGTCGGGATTGATGCGGCCCTCGAAGTTGCGGTTGCCCGACAGCACCGCGGTCACCGACAGGTCGTTGTCGTTGATCGCCTTGCTGATCTCCTCGGGCAGCGGCCCGCTGTTGCCGATGCAGGTGGTGCAGCCGTAGCCCACGAGGAAGAAGCCCAGCTTCTCCAGGTACGGCCACAGCCCGGCCTTGTCGTAGTAGTCGGTAACCACCTGGGAGCCCGGGGCCATGGTGGTCTTCACCCACGGCTTGCTGGTCAGGCCCTTGTCGACGGCGTTGCGGGCCAGCAGTGCCGCGCCGATCATCACCTCGGGGTTGGACGTGTTGGTGCACGAGGTGATGGCCGCGATGACGACGGCGCCGTGATCGAGCACGCAGTCGCCGCGCTCCTCGGAGCGCACCGTGATGGGGTTGGTCGGTCGGCCTTCGGCACCGTTGGCGGCCGATGGCGTCACGTCGACGGCGTCTTCCTCGGCGAACGACAGCGACACCGGGTCGCTGCCGGGGAACGTCTCCTCGACGGCCTCGTCGACGTTGGAATGCGCGGGGCTGTTGCCGTTCTCGACGTAGTTGTGGATGTCCTTGCGGAACGCCGACTTCGCGTCGTCGAGCGCGATGCGGTCCTGCGGGCGCTTCGGGCCGGCGATCGAGGGCACCACGTCGGCAAGGTCGAGTTCAAGGTATTCGGAGAATTTCGGCTCGCGGCTCGGGTCGTGCCACATGCCCTGCGCCTTGGCGTAGGCCTCCACCAGGGCGAGCTGCTGATCGCTGCGGCCGGTCATCCGCAGGTAGTCGATCGTCACGTCGTCGATCGGGAAAATGGCTGCGGTGGAACCGAATTCGGGGCTCATGTTGCCCAGCGTGGCGCGGTTGGCCAGCGGAACCTCGGCCACGCCCTCGCCGTAGAACTCGACGAACTTGCCGACCACGCCGTGCTTGCGCAGCATCTCGGTGACGGTGAGCACCACGTCGGTGGCGGTCACGCCGGGGCGGCGCTCGCCGGTCAGCTTGAAGCCGACGACGCGGGGGATGAGCATCGACACGGGCTGGCCCAGCATCGCGGCCTCGGCCTCGATGCCGCCGACGCCCCAGCCGAGCACGCCCAGGCCGTTCTCCATCGTGGTGTGGCTGTCGGTGCCCACACAGGTGTCCGGATAGGCCACCCCGTCACGCTCCATCACGACGCTGGCCAGGTACTCGATGTTGACCTGGTGCACGATGCCGGTGCCGGGCGGCACGACCTTGAAGTCGTCGAAGGCGCCCTGGCCCCAACGCAGGAACTGGTAGCGCTCGCCGTTGCGCTCGTATTCGATCTCGACGTTGCGCTCGAATGCATTTGCCGTACCGAACAGGTCGGCGATGACGGAGTGGTCGATCACCAGGTCGGCCGGGGCCAGCGGGTTGACCTTCTGGGGATCACCCCCGAGGTCGCCGACGGCCTCGCGCATGGTGGCCAGGTCGACGATGCAGGGCACGCCGGTGAAGTCCTGCATGATGACCCGCGCTGGGGTGAATTGGATCTCGATGCTCGGATCAGCGGACGGATCCCACTTCGCGATCGCCTCGATGTGATCCTTGGTGATGTTGGTGCCGTCCTCGGTGCGCAGCAGGTTCTCCGCGAGCACTTTGAGGCTGTAGGGAAGTTTCTCGGTGCCCGGCACCGCGTCCAGACGGTAGATCTCGTAGCTGCTGTCCCCGACCTTGAGCGTGTCCTCGGCTCCGAACGAGTTCACGGATGAATTCTTGCTGCTCACATCAACTCCCGGCTTGAATCATCGCCGCGACGGGCTGTGTCGGCGGCGCTTGTCACCCTAACAGTACGCTTGTCCTGTATGGAACCCCAGGGTGGCCTCCATCCTTGTCGCCGACGGCGCGGCACGCCACCCGCGGAACCGGGCCCACGGTCGGCTACGGTGCTCGTGTGACCGGACCGCAGGTGATTCCGTTCCTGCCGGCGTACATCCCGCCGTCGATCGACATGGACCGCGTACAGGCCGACGTCTCCGACGACGGCATCAGCGTGCCGCCCGCCGATCAGGCCGAGGTGCCCGCACTGCGCGACATCGTCGCGCAGGCCCAGCAGCAGGGGATCGACCTCAAGGTCGTCGTCATCGCCGAGAACCCGCCCATCGACACACCGCTGCGCGACATCGCGACCGAGGTCGGCGCCGCGAACCCGGGATCGACCGTGCTGGCGCTCAGTCCGTCGTTTGCCGGGACCTACAGCACCAGCTTCGATCGCGCCACGCTGGAAGCGGGCCAAGACATCGCCCGCACCGGGGATCCCGTCCAATCGACGAAGAATTTCGTGGGTGAGTTGACGACCCCGCACTTTCCGTGGACTGCATTCACGATTGTGCTTGTTTTTCTTGTGCTGATCGGTGCTGTCGCGACACGTGCGCTCCAGAAATGGAGCAAACGGTCGACCAGCTCCGAGGCAGCCTTCACCAGCGTCGATTAGGGAATAGCCGCACGCTGCGCGAATGCAAACATCACCGTTTGATAACGGCAATTGCAATTACATTGTTGTAATTCGTGACTAAAGTTTCTTTAGCGTCAGATGTGACGTACGGTGCAATCGGTGCCTGTAGTTGCAGTTGTGCAAGATGTGACTTCTGCGCGAAGCCTGAGGAGACCAGAGTCGAATGAGACGCCCCCTTGCCGGCGCGCCCGCCACCCGGTTGTGCGCCGTATCGCTCGCGTTCGGCATGGTGCTCACCACACCGCAGCTGGCGCTCGCGACGCCCGGCGACAACCTGGCTGAGCTGGTGACCGAGGTCGCCAACGTCAACCAGCAGCTGCAGGATCTCGGCGCGGCCATCCAGAGCCAGCAGGAAAGCGTCAACAAGGCGATCCTCGACGTGCAGACGGCCAGGGACAACGCCTCGGCGGCGCAGCGCGACGTCGACGCCACCGCGCAGAGCGTCAAGGACGCCGACGCGGCGATCTCCGCGGCCCAGAACCGGTTCGACCAGTTCGCGGCCGCGATGTACGTGCACGGCCCGTCGAGTTCGTACCTGACGGCCAAGGATCCGATCGACATCCTCGGTACGGCGGCCACCGGCCAGGCTCTGTCGCTGTCCACCCAGAAGGTGATGTCCGATCTGTCGCGCGCCCGCACCGAGCAGGTGAACCGGGAATCAACCGCCCGGCTGACCAAGCAGCAGGCCGACGACGCGGTCAAGGCCGCCGAGCAGAGCCAGCAGACCGCTGTCCAGGCGCTGACCAACGCCCAGCAGACGTTCAAGTCCCAGCAGGCCGACCTCGACCGGCTCACCGCCGAACGTGCCGAAGCTCAGGCCAAACTGCAGGCGGCACAAGCACTTTCCGCTTCCGCGCCGACCGCGCCGACCGCGCCGGCCACGCCGACCGGACGGTCCGGTGGGGCCGCCGCGCCGGCAGGCCCGGGCGCCAAGCCCGCCCCGTCGGGCATCAATCCCGACTGGGACGCCGATCCCAGCACCGGTAACCGCAACACCGCCTGGGACATGACGCTGCCCCAGATCCCGAGCGCCTTCGTCAGCGGCGACCCGGTCCAGATCATCAACGCCGTCCTCAAGATCATCACCACCTCGCTGCAGGTGACCCAGGACCTGGGCCGAAAGTTCCTGCAGAGCATCGGGTTGCTGCCCACGCCGACGGGGATCACCAACGGCGCGATTCCCGTCGTCTATGGCCGGCAGGCCACCGAGTACGTCATCAAGCGGGGCATGTCGCAGATGGGCGTGCCCTACTCGTGGGGCGGCGGAAACGCCTCGGGCCCCAGCCGCGGCATCGACTCCGGCGCGGGCACGGTCGGCTTCGACTGCTCGGGCCTGATGCTCTACATGTTCGCCGGTGTGGGCATCAAGCTCGACCACTACACGGGATCGCAGTACAACGCCGGCCGCAAGGTGCCGTCGTCGCAGATGCGCCGCGGCGACATGATCTTCTACGGTCCGAACGCCAGCCAGCACGTCGCGATGTACCTCGGTGACGGTCAGATGCTCGAGGCGCCCTACACCGGGTCGGTGGTCAAGATCTCGCCGGTGCGCACCAGCGGAATGACGCCCTACGTCACGCGAATGATCGAGTGGTGATCGTCCTGCGCCGCCTTCTCCTCGCACTGACCGTCGCGGTCGCAGTGCTGATCGGTGTCGCCAGCCCGGCTGCGGCGCAACCCGAGGCCGGCCAGTGGGATCCGACGCTGCCCAAGATCCTCAGCGCCGGCGCCCCAGGTGACCCGTTGGCGATCGCCAATGCGTCGCTGGCCGCCACCGCGCAGGCCACTCAGGTCACGATGAACCTCGGGCACAAGTTCCTGCAGAGCCTCGGCCTGGCGCCGGCCGACCCGACCAGCGTCGCGCCCGGTGTGGTGCGCGGTCCCGCCGCGATCGAGTACGCGATCCGGCGCGGCGGCAGCCAGATGGGCGTGCCCTACTCGTGGGGCGGCGGGAAGCCCACCGGGCCCACGCGGGGCATCGAGTCCGGAGCCAACACCGTCGGCTTCGACTGCTCCGGGCTGACCCAGTTCGCCTACGCCGGGGTCGGGGTGCTCATCCCCAAGTACTCGGGCGACCAGTACGACACCGGTCGCAAGGTGCCCATCTCCCAAGCCAAGCGCGGCGACCTGCTGTTCTGGGGACCCGGCGGCAGCCAGCACGTCGCCATGTACCTCGGCGGGGGCAGGATGCTCGAGGCATCAGGAAGCGCCGGCAAGGTCACCGTGAGCCCGGTGCGCACCTCGGGTCTGCAGCCGTACGCGGCACGCATCATCGAATCCTGAGTAGCGGCTGAGTTAATTCGGGCGGCGTCGACGGATTCAGACCCGCCTGGAATAGTTGACAGCGGGTGCCGCGCGAAAAGACGCGAAAAGTACTGCGCGCGCCGCACAGACCAGCAGGTACTGCGCATGTGGAAGGAATATTGATGACCTCACCGAGTGGGCCGCCGCAGGGCTCTGGAGGATTCCCCGGACAAGCCCCCAGTCCCGGCTACTCCGCGGGTGCGCACGCCGCGCCCGCCCCGTCGGCACCCGCGCAGACCAACGGTGGCCTGCAGAGCGAGGTGCACACCCTGGAACGGGCGATCTTCGAGGTCAAGCGCATCATCGTCGGCCAGGACCAGCTCGTCGAACGCATGCTCGTCGGTCTGCTGGCCAAGGGGCATGTGCTCCTCGAGGGTGTGCCCGGCGTCGCCAAGACCCTCGCCGTCGAGACGTTCGCCAAGGTCGTCGGCGGCACGTTCGCGCGCATCCAGTTCACCCCCGACCTGGTCCCCACCGACATCGTCGGTACCCGCATCTACCGCGTGGGCAAAGAGGAGTTCGACATCGAGCTCGGCCCGGTGGTGGTCAACTTCCTGCTCGCCGACGAGATCAACCGCGCGCCGGCCAAGGTGCAGTCCGCGCTGCTCGAGATCATGGCCGAGCGCAAGATCTCCATCGGCGGCAAGACCTTCCCGCTGCCCAGCCCCTTCCTGGTCATGGCGACCCAGAACCCGATCGAGCAGGAGGGCGTGTACCAGCTGCCGGAAGCACAGCGCGACCGGTTCCTGTTCAAGCTCAACGTGGACTACCCCTCCCCGGAGGAGGAGCGCGAGATCATCTACCGGATGGGCGTCAAGCCGCCGGAGCCCAAGACGATCCTCAACACCGGCGACCTGCTTCGCCTCCAAGAGGTCGCGGCCAACAACTTCGTCCACCACGCTCTCGTCGACTACGTCGTCCGCATCGTCACCGCCACGCGCGAGCCGGAGAAGTTCGGGATGCCCGACGCCAAGGCGTGGATCGCCTACGGCGCCTCCCCGCGTGCATCGCTGGGCATCATCGCGGCGTCGCGGGCACTGGCCCTGGTCCGCGGTCGCGACTACGTGATCCCGCAGGACGTCGTCGAGGTGATCCCGGATGTTCTGCGGCACCGCCTCGTGCTCACCTACGACGCACTGGCCGACGAGATCTCCGCTGAGACCGTCGTCAACCGCATTCTGCAGACGGTGGCGCTGCCGCAGGTCAACGCCATCCCGCAGCAGGGCCATGCGGTGCCGCCGGTGGTTCCGGCCGCTGCGGCCGCGGCGAACGGCCGCTGACCTGGTGGCTTCTTCTTCGCCTTCGGGGTCGTCCGGCCCCGCCCCTGGCCGGACCGTCGACCTGCCGTCGTTGCAGCGTGGGGAGATCCGCGACCCGGCGCTGACGGCTGCGCTGCGCAAGCTCGAACTCACGGTGCGCCGCAAGCTCGACGGCGTGCTGCACGGCGACCATCTGGGTCTGTTGCCCGGTCCCGGTTCCGAGCCGGGGGAGTCCCGGATGTATCAGCCGGGCGACGACGTGCGGCGCATGGACTGGTCGGTGACGGCCCGGACGACGCACCCGCACGTGCGCCAGATGATCGCCGACCGCGAACTCGAGACGTGGCTGGTCGTCGACGTCTCGGCCAGCCTGGATTTCGGCACCACCGGATGCGAGAAGCGGGACCTGGCGGTCGCCGCAGCGGCGGCCATCGCGTTCCTCAACAGCGGTGGTGGTAACCGGCTGGGCGCGATCATCAGCAACGGGGACACCGTGCGCCGGGTCCCCGCTCTGTCCGGCCGCATGCACGAGCAGGAGTTGCTGCGCGCGATCGCGACCACGCCGCGTGCTCCGGTCGGGGTGCGCGGTGATCTCGCCGCCGCGATCGATGCCCTGCGCCGCCCCGAGCGCCGCCGCGGCATGGCTGTGATCATCAGCGACTTTCTCGGCCCCATCAACTGGATGCGCCCGCTGCGGGCCATCGCGGGGCGCCACGAGGTGCTCGGCGTGGAGATCCTCGACCCGCGCGATGTCGAGCTCCCGCCCGTCGGGGACGTCATCCTGCAGGACGCCGAGACGGGCCGGACCCGCGAGTTCACTATCGACGAACAGCTCCGCGCCGATTTCGAGAGGGCTGCCGCGGCACACCGCGCCGACGTCGCCCGCACGCTACGCCGGTGCGACGCGCCGCTGCTGAGCCTGCGCACCGACCGCGACTGGATCGCCGACGTGGTGCGGTTCGTCGCGAGTCGGCGCCGCGGCGCGCTCGCGGCGCGGTGAGCCCGAGCCGAGACGACCCGGAGACCCGCCTCGCATGACTCTGCCCCTGCTCGGTCCGATCTCGCTGTCGGGATTCAAGCACCCCTGGTTCTTCCTGTTCCTGATCGCGGTCGCCGCGCTCGTCGCGTTCTACGTGATCGTCCAGCGTCGGCGCCAACGCCGGATGTTGCGGTTCGCGAACATGGAACTGCTCGAGGCCGTGGCCCCGGTCAAGCCGCGGCGCTGGCGGCATCTGCCCGCGATCCTGCTGGTGCTCGCGCTGCTGTCGTTGACCACCGCGATGGCCGCGCCGACGCACGACGTGCGGATTCCCCGTAACCGCGCGGTCGTCATGCTGGTGATCGACGTGTCGCAGTCGATGCGGGCCACCGATGTGGCGCCGAGTCGGCTGCTGGCTGCCCAGGAGGCTGCCAAGCAGTTCGCCGACCAGCTCACCCCCGGCATCAATCTCGGCTTGATCGCCTACGCCGGCACGGCGACGGTACTGGTGTCTCCGACCGTCAACCGGGAGGCGGCCAAGAGCGCGATCGACCGGCTGCAACTCGCCGACAGGACTGCCACCGGCGAGGGCATCTTCACCGCGCTGCAGGCCATCGCTACCGTCGGCGCGGTGCTGGGCGGCGGCGACGGTCCGCCGCCGGCGCGGATCGTGCTGATGTCGGACGGCAAGGAGACGGTGCCGTCCAATCCCGACGCCCCGAAGGGCGCCTACACCGCGGCTCGCACCGCCAAGGACCAGGGCGTCCCGATCTCGACGGTGTCGTTCGGTACGCCGTACGGCTACGTCGAGATCAACGACCAACGGCAACCCGTTCCGGTCGACGACGAGATGCTGGCCAAGATCGGTGAACTCTCCGGGGGCGACTCCTACACCGCCTCCACGCTGGAGCAGCTCAAGGGCGTGTTCTCCAACCTCCAGGAACAGATCGGCTACGAGACCGTCAAGGGCGACGCCAGTGTGGGTTGGCTGCGGATCGGGGCCCTGGTCCTTGCCGGTGCGGCGCTGGCTTCTCTGCTGCTGAATCGGAGGCTGCCCGGATGACCCTTCCCCTGCTGGGCCCCTTGTCGCTGACGGGATTTCAGCATCTCTGGTGGTTGGCGCTGTTCCTGGTCGTCGCTCTTGCGCTTGCCGGGCTGTACATCATGGTGCAGATCTCGACCCGCAAGCGGCTGCAGAGATTCGCGAACACCGACCTGCTCGACAGCGTGTCTGTCCGGCGGCTCGGTCGTCGACGTCACGTGGCGCCCGCGCTGATGGCCGTCGCGCTGCTGGTGTTCGCGATCGCGCTGGCAGGTCCCACCCAGGACGAGCGGATCCCGCGGAACCGGGCGGTCGTGATGCTGGTGATCGACGTGTCCCAGTCGATGATGGCCAAAGACGTCGAGCCCTCCCGGCTGGCGGCCGCGCAGGCGGCGTCGAAGAAGTTCGTCGACGAGCTCACTCCTGGCATCAACCTCGGCGTGATCTCCTACGCGGGCACGGCGACGGTGCTGGTCTCGCCGACCACGAACCGGGACGCGAGCAAGCGGGCGATCGACAGCCTGCAGGTGGCCGACCGGACCGCGACGGGTGAGGCGATCCTGACGGGGCTGACCGCGATCAACACCGTCGGCGCGGTGATCGGCGGCGGGGACGAACCGCCGCCTGCGCACATCGTGCTGTTCTCCGACGGTAAGGAGACGGTGCCCGCGAACCCCGACAACCCGAAGGGCGCGTACACCGCTGCCCGCGCCTCGAAGGATCAGGGCGTGCCGATCTCGACGATCGCGTTCGGCACACCCACCGGGTCGGTCGAGGTCAACGGCGAGCGTGTCGATGTCCCCGTCGACGACGCGATGCTCAAGAAGATCGCCGAACTCGCCGGCGGCGAGGCATACACCGCCTCCAACCTCGCCGAGCTGAACACGGTCTACACCACGCTGCAGTCGCAGATCGGCTACGAGACCACCCGTGGTGACGCCTCCGCCGGCTGGCTGCGGCTGGGCACGGTGTTGGTCGCCGCCGCCGCTCTGTGCGCGCTGCTCGTCAACCGCAGAATGCCTCTCTGACAGCGGTGCCGATTTCTGGGTGGAGTCGGCCAGGCATTAAGTTGACGGTCATGGCGAGCACTCGAGGAGCGAACAGGTGAGCGACACTCCCACCCAGAACGGCTCTGAGAACGGCTCTGAAAACGGCACTGAGAACGGCCGTCCCGCTTTCGTCTCCCGCTCGGTCCTCGTGACCGGTGGCAACCGGGGGATCGGCCTGGCGATCGCGCAGCGCCTGGCCGCCGATGGGCACAAGGTCGCGGTCACGCACCGGGGATCCGGCGCACCCGAGGGCCTGTTCGGCGTCGAATGCGACGTCACCGACAGCGCGGCCGTGGACCGGGCGTTCGCGGAGGTCGAAGCGCATCAGGGTGCGGTCGAGGTGCTGGTGTCCAATGCCGGCATCTCCAAGGACGCGTTCCTGATGCGGATGACCGAGGAACGGTTCACCGAGGTCATCGACGCGAATCTGACCGGCGCGTTCCGGGTGGTGCAGCGCGCGTCGCGCAGCATGCAGCGCAACCGTTTCGGCCGCATCATCTTCATCGGCTCGGTGTCGGGCATGTGGGGCATCGGCAACCAGGCCAACTACGCGGCCGCCAAAGCCGGGCTGATCGGCATGGCCCGGTCGATCTCGCGGGAGCTCTCCAAAGCAGGGGTGACGGCCAACGTCGTCGCACCCGGCTTCATCGACACCGACATGACACGTGCGCTCGACGATCGCATCCAGAAGGGCGCCCTGGAGTTCGTCCCGGCCAAACGGATCGGCACCGCCGCCGAGGTCGCCGGCGCCGTCAGCTTCCTGGCGTCCGAGGACGCGAGCTACATCGCCGGCGCGGTGATCCCCGTCGACGGCGGCATGGGCATGGGCCACTAGAACAGAAGGCCACGAGAACAGAAGTAGGGAAGGACTCCACAATGACCGGTCTTCTTGCAGGCAAGCGGATCCTCGTCACCGGCATCATCACCGACAGCTCGATCGCGTTCTACATCGCCAAGGTCGCCCAGGAGGCCGGCGCGGAACTCGTGCTCACCGGCTTCGACAGGATGAAGCTGATCCGCCGCATCGCCGACCGGCTGCCGAACCCGGCGCCGCTGATCGAGCTCGACGTGCAGAACCAGGAGCACCTCGACACGCTCGCCGACCGGATCACCGCCGAGATCGGTGAGGGCAACACGATCGACGGGGTGGTGCACTCGATCGGCTTCATGCCGCAGACCGGCATGGGCATCAACCCGTTCTTCGACGCGCCCTACGAGGACGTCGCCAAGGGCATCCACATCTCCGCCTATTCCTACGCCTCGCTCGCCAAGGCCGTGCTGCCGATCATGACTCCCGGCGGCGGCATCGTCGGCATGGACTTCGACCCGACGCGGGCGATGCCTGCCTACAACTGGATGACGGTCGCCAAGAGCGCGCTCGAATCGGTGAACCGCTTCGTCGCCCGCGAGGCAGGCAAGGTCGGCGTCCGTTCCAATCTCGTTGCCGCCGGCCCGATCCGGACGCTGGCCATGAGCGCGATCGTCGGCGGTGCGCTCGGCGAGGAGGCCGGCGCGCAGATGCAGCTGCTCGAGCAGGGCTGGGACCAGCGGGCCCCACTGGGCTGGAACATGAAGGACCCGACGCCGGTCGCCAAGACCGTGTGCGCGCTGCTGTCGGATTGGTTGCCGGCGACGACGGGGACGATCATCTTCGCCGACGGCGGGGCGAGCACCCAGCTGCTGTGACGAGCGCTTGCGCGAGGAACCGGTCAACGTGAGCACGCATCCCTTCGACGCACTGCTGCTGCTGTCCTTCGGCGGACCCGAGGGTCCCGAGCAGGTGATGCCGTTCCTGGAGAACGTCACCCGGGGCCGCGGCATCCCGCGTGAGCGGCTGGCCAGCGTCGCCGAGCACTATCTGCATTTCGGCGGCGTGTCTCCGATCAACGGCATCAACCGCGATCTGATCACCTCGATCGAGGCCGAGCTGGCCCTTCGCGGCACGGACATTCCGGTCTACTTCGGCAACCGCAACTGGGACCCGTTCATCGAGGACACCGTTGCGCACATGCGCGACAACGGGATTCGTCGTGCCGCGGTGTTCTCCACGTCGGCGTGGGGTGGCTACTCCGGGTGCACGCAGTACCAGGAGGACATCGCCCGCGCCCGTGCCGCCGCAGGCCCGGAAGCCCCGCAGCTGACCAAACTGCGTCAGTACTTCGACCATCCGCTGCTGGTCGAGATGTTCGCCGACGCGATCCGAGACGCCGCCGCGACGCTGCCCGAGGAGCTGCGCGCCGAGGCGCGCCTCGTGTTCACGGCGCACTCGATTCCGCTGCGTGCGGCCAACCGGTGCGGCCCGGACCTCTACGAGCGTCAGGTCGGTTACACGTCCCGGCTGGTCGCGGCCGCCGCCGGCTACGCCGATTTCGATCAGGTGTGGCAGTCGCGGTCGGGCCCGCCGCAGGTGCCGTGGCTGGAACCCGATGTCGGTGACCACCTCGACACCCTGGCCGAGGCGGGCACGAAGGCCGTGATCGTCTGCCCTGTCGGCTTCGTGGCCGACCACATCGAGGTCGTGTGGGATCTCGACAGCGAACTGGCTGAGCAGGCCGAGGCAGCCGGGATCGCGTTGGCGCGCGCCACGACTCCCAACAGCAGTCCGCGGTTCGCGCGCCTGGCTGTGGATCTGATGGACGAACTGGTTCGCGAGTTGCCTGCGGCACGCGTCGACGGACCGGATCCGGTGCCGGGCTACGGGTGCAGCGTCAACGGCGCACTGTGCACCCCGAACTGCAGCTCCTAGGGCCGCCAGGCCGACTGCAGGATCGCGTCGACGGCGGCCAGTCGCGCCGAGCGGACCACCGCGGTCAGCGGACGCAGCGCATCAGTGGCCAATTGCACCTCAGACGAGCTCTGCCCGATGGGCAGCAGCCCCGAGCTGACGGTGATGATCGCGTCGACGTGCGCCGCGTTCTCCAGCACCCGGACCGCCCGCTCGGGCGCGTGGTCGGGAATGCGGTGCGCGCGTGTGGATTCGAGTACTTGTTCGACGAGCCGGCGCGGATCGGCGACATCGGCGCCCGTCGCCCCGGCCCGCAGGGCGACCAGGGCGTCGGCGGCCGACCGGACGGCGTCGCGCAGACCGTACTCGGCCTCACCGAGGTCGGTGTGCGCGTTCACCGGCGCGGAGTCCAGCGAGTAGACCGTCCAGGACAGGCCGCAGAGCTCCAGCTCGACCTCGTCCTCGTCGACGGGATCTGGGTACTCGTCGGGGTATTCGAAGTCAGGCACCACTCCGATCGCAGCCCGGGCATCCCCGACGATGATGGCCTCGCCGGCAGAGATTGCATCGCGGCCGAACTGACTGCCCGGCGGGAGGCCCCGGACGTCACCGGGTACCGGCAGGGCGAGTGTGATCGCCGGCTGCGCGCTCGCCGGTCGGGCCACCATCCGCATCGTCTGCAGCAGCGACATCACGCCGGCGTTGTCCAGATCAGGCCACGGGAGCCCGGTCCGGTCCGCGGCGACGGAGTCGTAGGCCGTGACCGAATGCGATTGCGTCCATTGGGATAACGCATCCAACACGTCGTCGGGCGCGGCGACTCCGGCCAGCCAGGAGTTGGCCCATACCGAAAGCGTTGCACTGGGACACCACATGATGGCTGCAGTGTAGTTGTTAGCCGCTTTTCGGGCCGGTCGCACGTTAGGCTTTCGTCATGCCCGTACCGCTGATCTGGCTGATCGCAGCGCTGGCGCTGGCTGGCGCCGAGGCGCTGACGGGTGATCTGTTCTTGTTGATGCTCAGCGGTGGGGCGCTGGCGGCTGCGGGGTCGAGTTGGCTGTTGGACTGGCCGGTGTGGGCCGACGGGCTGGTGTTCCTCGTGGTGTCGGTGCTGCTGCTCGTCGGGGTGCGCCCGGCGCTGCGCCGGCGTCTGAACTCCGGCACGGGGCTGCCCGAACCGGTGAAGGCCCTTGAGGGCAAGAGCGCGCTGGTGCTCGATCGCGTGGCCCGAGATGCCGGCCAGGTGAAGCTGGCCGGGGAGATCTGGACGGCGCGCCCGTACAACGAGAACGATGTCTATGAACCTGGCGACCAGGTGACCGTCGTGCACATAGACGGCGCCACCGCGGTCGTGTCCAAGATCGGTTGAGTGAGGAGTCCCCGGTGGAAGGTGCGGTGGCAGGCCTGGTCCTGCTCGGAGTGCTGGTGGTCTTCGCGATCATCATCGTCGCGAAGTCGGTGGCGCTGATTCCGCAGGCCGAGGCCGCGGTGATCGAACGGCTGGGCCGGTACAGCAAGACGGTGTCGGGACAGTTGACGTTGCTTCTGCCGTTCGTGGACAAGATCCGCGCCCGCGTGGACCTGCGGGAGCGGGTGGTGTCGTTCCCGCCGCAGCCGGTGATCACCGAGGACAACCTGACCGTCAACATCGACACGGTCGTCTACTTCCAGGTCACCAACCCCCAGGCAGCGGTCTACCAGATCAGCAACTACATCGTCGGCGTCGAACAGCTCACCACCACCACGCTGCGCAACGTCGTCGGTGGGATGACCCTCGAGCAGACGCTGACCTCGCGCGACTCGATCAACGGGCAGCTGCGCGGCGTCCTCGACGAGGCCACCGGCCGGTGGGGGCTGCGCGTCGCCCGGGTCGAACTGCGCAGCATCGATCCGCCGCCCTCCATTCAGGACTCGATGGAGAAGCAGATGCGCGCCGACCGGGAGAAGCGCGCGATGATCCTGACTGCCGAAGGCAATCGGGAAGCCTCGATCAAGCAGGCCGAAGGTCAGAAGCAGGCACAGATCCTGGCGGCCGAGGGTGCCAAACAGGCCGCGATCCTGGCCGCCGAGGCCGACCGTCAGTCCCGCATGCTGCGCGCGCAGGGTGAACGCGCCGCCCAGTACCTGCAGGCCCAGGGTCAGGCCAAGGCGATCGAGAAGACGTTCGCCGCGATCAAGGCGGGCCGGCCCACGCCCGAGCTGCTGGCGTACCAGTATCTGCAGACGCTTCCGCTGATGGCCAAGGGTGAGGCCAACAAAGTGTGGGTGGTGCCCAGCGACTTCGGTTCGGCGCTGCAGGGTTTCACCAAGCTGCTCGGCGCTCCCGGCGACGACGGCGTGTTCCGATACCAGCCCTCCCCGGTGGAGGACGGCCTGGCCAAGCCGGAGGACGACTCGGCCGAAGTGGCCGACTGGTTCAACACCCAGACCGATCCGGAGATCGCACAGGCGGTGGCCCAGGCGGTCGCCGAGGCGCGCACACCCGTCGCGGGCTCGCTCGGGTCCGGGCCGCAGTATCCGCCGCTGTCGCAACAGGCACAGCCACCGGCGACCGAATACACCCAGCCCGCAGCGCCGCGGCACGGCGCTCCTGAGCAGTGACCGTGGCATCGGTGCTGCATTCGCGGCGGGCCTATGCGGCGCTGGCCGCGATGCAGGCCGGCGACGCGGTGGCGTGCATCGGCCCGATCCCGCCTGTGCGGGCGGCGCTCGACGCCGTGGGTCTGCCCGAGAACGTGCGGCCGGTGCTGCCGGTGGTCAAGGCCGCATCCGCGGTCGGGTTGTTGTCGGTGTACCGAATCCCGGCGCTGGCGCGGCTGACCACCTTCATGTTGACGGTGTACTTCTCGCTGGCCGTCGGCGCCCACATCAGGGCAAAGGACTGGAGTCCGGGGCTGGTGGCGGCGTCGTCGCTGCTGGCGGTGTTCTCGGCGATGACGGTTCAGGGGCCGCCGCGCGCCGATGGGACCGCACCTCGTAGATGAGTCCGGCCACCCCGAGTGCGGCTGTGCACAGCGACACGACGAACAGCATGGGGCTGACGTTGCCGGTCAATGCGTCGCCGAGGATGACCACCGCCGCGGTGCCCGGCAGCAGGCCCACGATGGTCGACAGGGTGTAGGGCGCCAGCCGCACCGCCGAGGCGCCCGCCGCATAGTTCAGCACCGAGAACGGGACTGCGGGGATCATCCGCATCGCCATCACGGCGACCCAGCCGCGCTCGCGCAGCCGGGTGTCCAACGCGTCCACTTTCGGGTGGCTGACGAGCGTGCTGAGCTGCCAGCCCGCGGCGCGCACCAACAGCACAGCGAGGACCGCGCTCAGCGTGCTCGCCACGACGGCGAGCGGAATGCCCAGGTAGGGCCCGAACAGCAGGCCCGCTGCGAGGGTGAACGCCGTGCGGGGAAACGGGAACACGGTGACCACCATGTGCGCGGCCAGAAACGCCAGCGGGAACCAGGCGCCCAGCGACGTCGCCCAGTCGCGCAGCTGCACGGCGGTGGGCAGCGGTACCAGCACCACAACTGCGACGAGGATCACACCCGTGCAGACCATGGCCAGGAGGCGGGTCCGAGGCATTGTGCGCAGGGTGGCGAGCACGGTCGCCGGCACGGTGCGTAGCGCGCTGACGACGGGTTTCACGGCTTTCCACCCTACGGGTAGGGCCGTGATCACCTCTCGGCACCGACGTGAGGAACATCATTTAGCCTGATGGCTGTGCAGACAACGGGCGATGTCGACCGATGGCGTTCTGCGGTAGCGGGTGTTCTGGCCAAGGCCAGCCGCCGCGATCCGGCCGAGCTGGGTGCTGAGCCGGAGCGGTTGCTCGACTCCGACACCTATGAGGGTTTCGCGATTCGCCCGCTCTACACCGAAGCCGACGAGCTGGCTGAACCGGCGCTGCCGGGTCGCTGGCCCTTCGTCCGCGGCGGTGACGCCCTGCGTGACGTCAAATCGGGTTGGAAGGTCGCCGAGGCGTTCCCGGCCGAGATGTCGGGCGTCGAGCAGGTCAACGGTGCGATCCTGCTCGGACTGACCGAGGGCGTCAGCGCTCTGTCGCTGCGCGTGGGCGGCCAATCCGGTCGAGGCGCCATCGACCCCGCCGACCTGGCCGGCGTCCTCTCCGGTGTCTACCTGGACTTGGTGCCCGTCGTCGTCGAGCTGGCCGACGGCGAAGCCTACCGGCCGACTGCCGATGCGCTGCTCGGCATGCTGGCCGGCTTGGACGACGACCAGCGGTCCCGCCTGTCGGTGGATCTCGGCGGTGATCCGTTGACCGCGCCGCTGGCCGATCGCGCCGCGCCCACCCTGGCCGACGTGACCGCCGTCGCCGTGGCAGCTTCCCAGGATTTCGACGGGCACGTGCGCGCGGTCACCGTCGACGGAACGGTGCTGCATGACCTGGGCGCGAATGCCTCCTGGGAGCTCGCCGCCGCGATCGGCGCGGGTGTGGCGTACCTGCGGGCGTTGCTCGATGCCGGCCTGCCGGTCGCGACCGCGCTGCGCCAGATCGCGTTCCGGGTCGCCGCTGACGACGACCAGTTCATGACGATCGCCAAACTGCGTGCCGTGCGCCAACTCTGGGCCCGCGTGGCCGAGGTGGCGGGCGCGCCTGAGGCCGGTGCGGCGACGGTGCACGCGGTCACGTCGCTGCCGATGATGGCTCAGCGCGATCCCTGGGTGAACATGTTGCGCACCACGGTGGCGGCGTTCGGCGCCGGCGTCGGGGGAGCAGACACCGTTCTGGTGCATCCGTTCGACGTTTCGATCGACGGCGGATATCCCGGCACCGCGCGGACCTTCGCGCGGCGCATCGCCCGCAACACCCAGTTGCTCCTGCTCGAGGAATCCCATCTCGGGCGCGTGCTGGACCCGGCCGGCGGTTCGTGGTTCGTCGAGGACCTGACCCGCAGCGTCGCCGAGACGGCGTGGCGACACTTCCAAGAGATCGAAGCCGGCGGTGGTTTCGAAGCCGCACGCGAGCAGGTGCGCGCCCGCATCGCCGACGTCGCCCAGGACCGCAGTGTCGACATCGCCCATCGCCGCACAGCGGTGACCGGCGTCAACGAGTTTCCCAATCTCGCCGAAGTGCCGTTGCCGCAAGGTAATCCGTTGCCGACCGTGCATCGGTACGCCGCGGACTTCGAAGCGTTGCGTGATCGCTCCGATGCGTACCTGGCCAGCACCGGGGCTCGGCCCGCCGCGGTACTGCTGCCGCTGGGTCCGCTGGCCGAGCACAACATCCGCACCACGTTCGCGGCGAATCTGCTCGCCGCCGGCGGGATCGACGTGGTGAACCCCGGAACGGTCACGGCCGACGGCGTCGCGGCCGCGCTCTCCGCGGCGGGTTCGACCGACGTCGCGATCCTCTGTGGCACCGACGCCCGTTACGGGGAGGAGGTCGCGGCCGTGGTGGCAGCGGCCCGCGCCGCCGGGGTGCGTCACATCCTGATGGCAGGGCCGGAGAAGGCGGTCGCCGACGCCGACCCGAAGCCCGACGGCTACGTGACCGCGAAGATCGATGCGGTGTCCGTTCTTTCGGATCTGCTGACCCGATTGGGGGCATGACATGACCGCTACTGAGAAGCGCACCGAGCTTGGGAGTTTCGCCGAGGTGCCACTGCACGCCGACGGCGACGTCGCCGCACCGACGCGTGACGAGGTCGCAGAAGCCACTGTCGCGGCGGCCGAAGCGCACGGCTACACCGCCGAGCAGCTGGACTGGGCCACCCCCGAGGGTATCGACGTCAGACCCGTCTACATCGCCGCCGATCGCGAAGACGTCGCCGCGGCGGGCTACCCGCTGGGCAGCCTGCCGGGCCTGCCGCCGTTCGTGCGGGGGCCCTACCCGACGATGTACGTCAACCAGCCCTGGACCATCCGGCAGTACGCCGGGTTCTCCACCGCCGCCGAATCGAACGCGTTCTACCGCCGCAACCTCGCGGCAGGCCAGAAGGGCCTGTCGGTGGCCTTCGACCTGGCGACCCACCGCGGGTACGACTCCGACCACCCCCGGGTGGCCGGTGACGTCGGCATGGCCGGCGTGGCGATCGACTCCATCCTGGACATGCGGCAGCTCTTCGACGGCATCGACCTGGGGTCGGTGTCGGTGTCGATGACGATGAACGGTGCGGTGCTGCCGATCCTCGCCCTGTACGTGGTGGCCGCCGAGGAGCAGGGTGTGCCGCCGGAGAAGCTCGCCGGGACCATCCAGAACGACATCCTCAAAGAATTCATGGTCCGCAACACCTACATCTATCCGCCGAAGCCCTCGATGCGCATCATCTCGGACATCTTCGGCTACACCAGCGTGAAAATGCCCAAGTTCAACAGCATTTCGATCTCGGGCTATCACATCCAGGAAGCTGGGGCCACGGCCGATCTCGAGCTCGCGTACACGCTGGCCGACGGCGTCGAGTACCTCAAGGCCGGCCTCGACGCCGGGCTGGACATCGACAAGTTCGCGCCGCGGCTGTCCTTCTTCTGGGGCATCGGGATGAACTTCTTCATGGAGGTCGCCAAGCTGCGCGCCGGGCGGCTGCTGTGGAGCGAGCTGGTGGCCGAGTTCGGCGCGAAGAATCCGAAATCGCTGTCGCTGCGCACTCATTCGCAGACGTCCGGTTGGTCGCTGACCGCCCAGGATCCGTTCAACAACGTCGCCCGCACGTGCGTCGAGGCGATGGCCGCCACCCAGGGGCACACCCAGTCGCTGCACACCAATGCCCTCGACGAGGCGCTCGCGCTGCCCACCGACTTCTCGGCGCGTATCGCCCGCAACACCCAGCTGCTGCTGGCCCAGGAGTCCGGCACGACCCGCCCGATCGATCCCTGGGGCGGCTCGTACTACGTGGAGTGGCTGACCCATCAGCTCGCCGAGAAGGCTCGCGAGCACATTCGTGAGGTCGCCGAGCACGGCGGTATGGCCCAGGCGATCGACGAGGGCATCCCGAAACTGCGTATCGAGGAGGCCGCCGCGCGCACCCAGGCACGCATCGACTCCGGCCAGCAGACGGTGATCGGAGTCAATCGCTACCAGGTCGACGAGGATCACGAGATCGAGGTCCTCAAGGTCGAGAACAGCAGGGTTCGTGCCGAGCAGATCGCCAAGCTCGAGTCGTTGCGCGCCGAGCGTGACAATGCCGCCACGCAAGCCGCGCTCGACGAATTGTCACGTGCCGCAGCGGCGTCCGGCCGCGCCGGAGATGACGGCCTGGGTAACAACCTGCTGGCACTGGCGATCGACGCCGCGCGCGCCAAGGCGACAGTCGGTGAGATCTCCGACGCGTTGGAGAAGGTGTACGGACGGCACCAGGCCGAGATCCGGACGATCGCCGGCGTGTACCGGGACGAGGTGGGCATGGCCAGCAACGTCAGTAGCGCCACCGAACTGGTGGCGAAGTTCGCCGAGGCGGATGGCCGCAGGCCTCGCATCCTGGTCGCGAAGATGGGCCAGGACGGTCATGACCGCGGACAGAAGGTGATCGCGACGGCATTCGCCGACATCGGCTTCGACGTCGACGTCGGTTCGTTGTTCTCCACGCCGGAGGAGGTGGCGCGCCAGGCCGCCGACAACGACGTGCACGTGGTCGGGGTGTCGTCGCTGGCGGCGGGACATCTCACGCTGGTGCCCGCGCTGCGCGATGCGCTGGCCGAGGTCGGTAGGCCGGACATCATGATCGTCGTCGGCGGGGTCATTCCGCCAGGTGATTTCGAGGAGCTCTACCACGCCGGTGCCACGGCGATTTTCCCACCGGGCACCGTGATCGCCGACGCCGCGATCGGTCTGCTGAACAAGCTCGGCGAGCGCCTGGGCTACACGCTGAGCTAGATGAGCTCACCCGTCGAACTCGCTGCAGCGCTGCGCGGCGGTGACCGCTCCGCGCTCGCGCGGGCGATCACGCTGGTCGAGTCGACCCGCGCCGATCACCGGGAACGCGCCCAGGAGCTGCTGCTCGAGCTCATGCCCGAGGCGGGTAGCGCGCTACACGTCGGCATCACCGGGGTTCCCGGGGTGGGCAAGTCGACGACCATCGAAGCGCTCGGCATGTACCTGATCGAGCAGGGGCATCGGGTCGCGGTGCTGGCCGTCGACCCGTCGTCGACACGTACTGGGGGCTCGATCCTCGGCGACAAGACCCGCATGGCGCGCTTGGCGGTGCATCCGGATGCCTACATCCGTCCGTCGCCGACCTCGGGGACGCTCGGCGGGGTCGCCAAGGCCACCCGGGAGACCATCGTGCTGCTGGAGGCGGCGGGGTACGACGTGATCCTGGTGGAGACCGTCGGGGTCGGGCAGTCCGAGGTGACCGTCGCCAACATGGTGGACACGTTCGTGTTCCTGACGCTGGCGCGCACGGGGGATTCGCTGCAGGGCATCAAGAAGGGCGTCCTGGAGCTAGCCGACGTCGTCGTGGTGAACAAGGCAGACGGCGGACACGCTGTCGAGGCAAAGGCGGCAGCACGTGAGCTGGCCGGTGCGATCCGGTTGCTCTATCCCCGCGAGACGCTGTGGCGCCCGCCTGTGCTCACGATGAGCGCGCTGGAGGGCACCGGTCTCGAGGAGATGTGGGCGACGGTGCTGCGGCACCGGGACGTGCTGACCGACGCCGGAGAGTTCGACGCGCGGCGGCGTACCCAGCAGGTGGAATGGACGTGGTCGATGGTGCGCGACGCCGTCCTCGACCGAGTGTTGTCGCACCCCGAGGTCCGGGCTGGCCGCGCCGAGGTGGAGCGTGCGGTGCGCGACGGTGAGCTGACGCCGACGCTCGCTGCGCAGCAGATCCTGGACATCGCCGAGCGACCGGCAAATCGTTAGATTAACGAATCGGTAACTCCGCACCGCTTTGCCATACCGCGGAGTATGTTCGTTGCATTGTGACGAGCGGTGATTTCGGTGGGCGCGACGATGCGCTTCCCCACGGGGTGCAGGGGGCTGCAGACCCCGCCTTCTCGTGGGCGGTCAGGGCGTTCAAGCAGATGTTCCCGCATCGGCGCTTCGGCGGCGGCGCGCTGGCGGTCTATCTCAACGGCGAGCCCGTCGTGGACGTCTGGACCGGCTGGTCGGACCGCCGGGGCCGGCGGCATTGGACCGCCGATACGGCGCCCATGGTGTTCTCGGCGACCAAGGGTGTTGCTGCCACGGTCATCCACCGGCTCGCCGACCGCGGCCTCATCGATTACGACGCGCCGGTCTCGGAGTATTGGCGGGAGTTCGGCGCCAACGGCAAATCGAAGATCACGGTGCGCGATGCCATGCGCCACCGGGCAGGTCTGTCACATCTGAACGGGGCCGCAGGCAATGACCTGATGGACCACTTCGCGATGGAGGAACGGCTCGCCGCAGCGCCTGCCAGCTGGCTGAGGGGCCGACCGGCCTACCACGCGTTCACCTTCGGCTGGCTGCTGTCCGGGCTGGCGCGCTCGGTCACAGGAACCGGAATGCGGGAGTTGATCCGCAGCGAGGTCGCGGCGCCTCTGAACACCGACGGGCTGCATCTCGGACGTCCGCCGGTGCAGGCGCCCACGCAGCCGGCCCGCATCATCGGCCCGCAGAGCAAACTCCAGAATCCGTTGTTCAACCTCGTCGCGCCGCATGTGGCGGCCTTGCCGATCTCGGCGGGCTTCGGGGCGATGTACTTCCCGGGCGTCAAGTCGTTCGTCCAGGGCGACACCCCGCTGCTCGACGGGGAGATCCCCGCGGCCAACGGTGTGGCCACCGCCCGCGCACTGGCGCGCATGTACGGTGCGATCGCCAACGAGGGGTGCATCGACGGCAAGCAGTTCCTGTCCCGCGAGACGGCGGCAGCACTGGTGGGCAGGCGGAGCCTGCGTCCCGATCACAGCCTCGTCATACCGCTGTCGTTCCATCTCGGGTATCACAGCCTTCCGCTGTTCGGCATTCTGCCGGGGTTCGGGCACGTCGGCCTGGGCGGCTCGCTCGGCTGGGCGGACCCGGAACGCGGGCTGGCCTTCGGCTTCGTACACAACCGGCTGCTGACCCCGTTGGTGGTTAGCGATCAGGCCGGTTTCGTGACCACAGCGGCGCTGATCCGGCGGGGTGCGGCGGTTGCCCGCAGCAGGGGATACCGGCCGGTGCCCGACTTCGGGGCGCCGTTCACCGAGGTCACCGCCGCGGCTGTCTGAGCGCACCCCCGAGGGTGGCGACGCGGGTCAGTGCTGTTTGCTGAACACTGCAATCGCGGTCCACGCCGTCGCCGGGCTCCGGTGCGGAAGCGACTATTCCCCGTCCGATGCCCGCGTCATGGTATCGCCGTTTTCGCTCAGTGGATAGACGACGGGCCGGTGAGCCTCACCCCGGGATCGGTGCGCGCCACATTTGCCCGGATGCCCGGATGCCGCTCAGGTGCCGGCGCGGGTGAACCATTTCGTGCGGAGCCGCCACGAATGCGCCGAGGTCAGTGCGAAACCGGCGCCGCACGCACATGCGAAGACCCACACCAGCGTGCTGCCCTGGACGGTCTGCAGGGTGGGGATGAGCGCGGTCACGATGCGCACCACGCACGCGATGATGCCCATCGCGGAGGCGAACAGGTAGATGTTGGCGATGTGGCGGGATCGCGGATCCGTGCGCAGGATCAGCAGCGCGCGTGACCCGTAGGCGAGCAGATAGATGAGCATCCCGCACAGCAGGAGCCAGTACAGGTTCAGCCACAGGTCGGTCGGCACTTCGAAGAAGTCGGGTCGGTAGATGGTGGCACCGTTGCCGAGCCAGAACGTCGCCAGCAGCAGCGGGATGCACAGCGTCGCGGGCCGCTCGACGAACTGCTTGAACCTTTGGTGCATGGCGTGGTCGGTCTCGAGCCTGCCGAGCGTGTTGTAGACCACCGCCGAGGCGGCCACGATGTAGGCGTCGTGGCCGAGGTAGTCCTCCACGTTCCACTTACCGGTGAGTGAATACAGCCAGTGGCCTACGGTCTCGGATGCCCACGGCGACATCAACAGCACGGCGATGCCCTGAAGCGCGATGTTGAGTGTCGCGGCCAGTTCCCAGCGGCAGGACCAAGTCACACGCCGAATCCACAAGCTCCACGCGATGCACAAGAGTGTGATCGCGATCAGGGTCGCCACGGCCATCGGAGGCTGTCTTTACAGAGGCGGGGCGTCGAGACGCGGCGTCAGCTCGGACAGCCGAGGTCGACGCTGCGTGGACGCGGGTGCCACGGTCTGTTGGGTCGCGACGGTCTGGCGGGTCGCCACCGCAGCGCGGGCCGACTCGACATAGGTGAATATCTCGTGCCGGGTCATGAGGCCGAATTGGATCTGGAGATCCGGGTAGCTGAGGTCGAACCGATCGGCGACGCGGCGGAGCTCTTCGGCGTTCGGGTAGTCGGCTTCCTTGATGCGCCGGTAATACGTGCTGCTGGATGTGCCGAGAGCGTCGTAGATGTCTTTCGCGTCGATCTCCCCGTCCAACAGGTAGTCGAGCAGGGCTTTGAGCTGTCTGCCGTTCTCGTCTGTCCGGGGCACGTGACCACTGTAAACCGAAGGCGGCTGACAAGGCAGCCCTGCGGGCAAACAGATCAGAGTTTTCTTAATTGACACGGCCGTCACAGTTTTGGGAGCAGTCTCCCAATTCTGGGACAACCGCGCTACGGTTAGCTGCATGGTCGCTCCCTTCCTGCCTGACGAGGTCAAGCACCCCTTGCTCGCTGCGGCGCCGATAGCGCTGGACGTCTTCGACCGGGCCCCGGCGCCCTCGGCGTCGTCCCAGCGCTGCACCCACTCGAGCGCTCCGTCGAGCGAACTCGCTGCCGAGCTCGACGGGGCAGCGCAGTGGCTCGGTGTGCGAGTGGAGGAAATCCTGCTCGCAGCCCTGGGGCGCACGTTCGGCCACACCCGGGGCGACGGTGCGATCGCGGTGGCACTCCGCAGCGCAGCGATGGCCCCTGTTCATCCGGTCACGCTGCTGTGCGCGGCGGGATGGCCGATGGGCCCGAGCGAGATGCTGCAGGGGGCGCACAACTCTCTGCTGCCTGGCGCCGGGCATCCGCACTCGCCCGCCGAGATCGCCCTGACGGTGGACGGGGCCGCGGCGGACACCGTCGCACTGCAGGTGGACATCCGCCGTATCGGCGACGCCCTGCAGGTCGACTGGACCTACGACGCGTGCCGCCTGGACGGCTACTCGGTCGAAGAGATGGCCGAGCAGTTCGGCCTCGCGCTGATCGAGATCACCTCCGACGCCGGCGCGCCGCTGTAACTGTCCCGGCTAGACTGGCGGCCAGCGGCATCGATCCGGCCATCACCGGGGAGCCTTCGGAAGAACGGCGCGCAGCGCCCAGTAGACCCGAACGGGTGGGCCCGTCACAGCCTGTGAATGAGCGGCGCACCACAGGGTGCGCAAGCGGGGTGGTACCGCGGCGCTCGCGCACCGCGCGACGTCGTCCCCGTGCCTGGTTTGTGGCACAGGAGACCGACGGTGAGCGCGTACCCCAAGCCGGCGAGTGGATCGCCGGATTTCCCGAGTCTGGAACTCGACGTCCTCGAATACTGGGACCGGGACGACACCTTCCGTGCCAGCATCGCCCGCCGCGACGGTGCGCAGGAGTACGTCTTCTACGACGGTCCGCCGTTCGCCAACGGTCTGCCGCACTACGGTCATCTGCTCACCGGCTACGTCAAAGACATCGTGCCGCGCTACCGCACGATGCGTGGATACAAGGTCGAGCGGCGATTCGGCTGGGACACCCACGGGCTGCCCGCCGAACTCGAGGTGCAGCGCCAGCTCGGCATCTCCAGCAAGGCTCAGATCGAAGAGCTCGGCATCGAGAAGTTCAACGAGGCGTGCCGGGCGTCGGTGCTCAAGTACACCGGCGAATGGCGCAGCTACGTCACCCGCCAAGCCCGCTGGGTGGACTTCGACAACGACTACAAGACCCTCGATCTGGGCTTCATGGAGTCGGTGCTGTGGGCGTTCAAGCAGCTGTGGGACAAGGGACTTGCCTACGAGGGCTACCGCGTGCTGCCGTACTGCTGGAACGACGAGACGCCGCTGTCGAGCCACGAGCTGCGGATGGACGACGACGTCTATCAGAGTCGGCAGGATCCGGCCCTGACCGTCGGCTTCCGCATCACAGGCGGACCCGTCCCTGATCTGGTGGGTGCGCACCTGCTGATCTGGACCACCACGCCGTGGACCCTCCCGTCGAACCAGGCCGTCGCGGTGAATCCCGATGTGACCTACGTCGTCGTCGAGCATGACGGGCAGCGCTACGTGATCGCCGAGGCGCGCCTGGGCGCCTACGCGCGTGAGCTCGGTGACGAGCCGGCGGTGCTCGCCACCTACACCGGCCGCGACCTGCTCGACGTCACCTACGTTCCGCCGTTCCCGTACTTCATGGACTCTCCCAACGCGTTTCGCGTTCTGCCCGCCGAATTCGTGAGTACCGAGGACGGCACCGGCCTGGTGCACATGGCCCCGGCCTACGGCGAGGACGACATGACCACCGCCTCGGCGGGCGGGATCGAAGCCGTCACCCCGGTCGACGCGCGAGGACGCTTCGACGCCACCGTGCCCGACTACCAGGGGCAGCACGTCTTCGAGGCGAACCCGCACATCATCCGCGATCTGAAGAACGGCACCGGCCCCGCCGCGGTGGGCGGCGCGGTGTTGCTGCGTCACGACACCTACGAGCACTCCTACCCGCACTGCTGGCGCTGCCGGAATCCGCTGATCTACCGGGCGGTCTCGTCGTGGTTCATCAAGGTGACCGAGATCCGGGACCGGATGGTCGAGCTGAACCAGGAGATCACCTGGTATCCCGAGCACGTCAAGGACGGGCAGTTCGGCAAGTGGCTCTCCGGCGCCCGCGACTGGTCGATCTCCCGAAACCGCTACTGGGGCAGCCCGATTCCGGTGTGGAAGTCCGACGACCCGGCCTATCCTCGCGTCGACGTCTACGGCAGCCTCGACGAGCTCGAGCGCGATTTCGGGGTGCGCCCCGACAACCTGCACCGGCCCTACATCGACGACTTGACCCGGCCCAATCCCGACGACCCGACAGGTCGTTCGACGATGCGGCGCATCGAAGACGTCTTCGACGTGTGGTTCGATTCGGGCTCGATGCCTTACGGACAGGTGCACTACCCGTTCGAGAACCAGGACTGGTTCGAGTCGCACTTCCCGGGCGACTTCATCGTCGAGTACATCGGCCAGACCCGCGGCTGGTTCTACACGCTGCACGTGCTGGCCACCGCCCTGTTCGACCGGCCTGCGTTCCGCACGTGCGTCAGCCACGGCATCGTGCTCGGCAACGACGGCCAGAAGATGAGCAAGTCGCTGCGCAACTATCCCGACGTCACCGAGGTGTTCGACCGGGACGGCTCGGATGCGATGCGCTGGTTCCTGATGGCGTCGCCGATCCTGCGGGGAGGCAACCTCGTGGTCACCGAGCAGGGCATTCGTGAAGGGGTTCGGCAGGTCCTGCTCCCGCTGTGGAACGCGTACTCGTTCCTCGCGCTCTACGCCCCGCAGAAGGGCACGTGGCGAACCGACTCCACGCATGTGCTCGACCGCTACATCCTGGCCAAGCTCGCGGTGCTGCGCGACGAGCTCACGGTGAGCCTCGACGTCTGCGACATCTCGGTGGCGTGCGACCAGCTCCGCCAGTTCACCGAGGCCTTGACCAATTGGTATGTGCGGCGGTCGCGCTCGCGATTCTGGGAAGAAGACCGCGACGCCATCGACACGCTGCACACCGCGCTGGAGGTGACGTGCCGGCTGGCGGCGCCGCTGCTGCCCCTGGCCACCGAGCGGATCTGGCGCGACCTCACCGGCGAGCGGTCGGTGCACCTCACGGACTGGCCGGAGGCGGGCCTGCTGCCTGCCGACCCGCAGTTGGTCGCCGACATGGACCTGGTGCGCGAAGTCGCCTCGGTCGGGTCCTCGCTACGCAAGGCCAAGAAGCTGCGGGTGCGCCTGCCGCTGCCGAAACTGGTTGTCGCGGTCGACGATCCGCAGCGGCTGGCGGCCTATCGCGAGTTGCTCGCCGACGAGCTGAACGTCAAGGCGGTGGAGTTGACGGACGACATCGCCGCGCACGGCCGCTTCGAGCTCGCGGTCAACGCGCGGGCGGCGGGCCCCCGCATCGGCAAGGACGTGCAGGCAGCGATCAAGGCGGTCAAGGCGGGGGAGGGCGTACTCAACGCCGACGGCACCCTGACCGCCGGGCCCGCGGTGCTGCTGCCCGAGGAGTTCACCTCGCGGCTTGTCGCGGCCGATCCGGAGTGGACCGCCGCGCTGCCCGACGGCGCGGGCCTGGTGGTGCTCGACGGCACGCTCACCCCGGAACTGGAGGCCGAGGGCTGGGCGAAGGACCGCATTCGCGAGCTGCAGGAACTGCGCAAGACCTCGGGCCTCGACGTCTCCGACCGCATCAGGGTCGTGATGTCGGTGCCCGCCGACAAGGAGCAGTGGGCGCACGCGCACGCGGAGCTGATCGCCGGCGAGATCCTGGCCACGGACTTCTCGTTCGTCGGGACCGAGGCCTTGCCGGAGGGAGTGGCGATCGGCGACGGCGTGCGGGTCAGCCTCGCCAAGGTCTAAAGGGTCAGCCGACCCGTGCGCTCTGCCCGCCGAACGTGACCACGTCCCCGGGGCGCAGCTGGCGACCGCGGCGCGTCTCGACCGCGTCGTTGACCGAGACCAATCCGTCGGCGATCACACCCTTGGCGTCGGCGCCGGTGTCGATCAGGTTCGCCAGCTTCAGGAACTGGCCGAGGCGGATCGTCTCGTCGCGGATCGGTACGTCGTGCACATCGCCAACGCTAGCCGCCTACAGTCAGCGGTGTGGGCGCGCGATGGGTCCTGCACCTGGACATGGACGCGTTTTTCGCGTCGGTGGAGCAGCTGACGCGGCCCACGCTGCGCGGCCGGCCTGTACTCGTCGGCGGTCTCGGTGGGCGCGGGGTGGTGGCCGGTGCCAGCTACGAGTCGCGCCGGTTCGGCGCGCGGTCGGCGATGCCGATGCATCAGGCCCGCCGCCTCGTCGGCGCGGGCGCAGTGGTGCTGCCGCCCCGCGGGGTGGTCTACGGGCTGGCCAGTCGCCGGGTGTTCGACACAGTGCGGGCCAAAGTGCCTGTTCTGGAACAGCTTTCGTACGACGAAGCGTTCGGGGAACCGGTCGAGCTCGCGGGCGCCCGCGCCGCTGAGGTCGAGGCCTTCTGCCAGCGCTTGCGAGCCGACGTGCGCGAGGTGACCGGCCTGGTGGCCTCGGTGGGCGCCGGTTCCGGCAAGCAGATCGCCAAGATCGCGTCGGGCCTGGCCAAACCCGACGGCGTGCGGGTGGTGGACCGCGACGAGGAGGTGTCGCTGCTGGCCGGTCTGCCCGTGCGCAGGCTGTGGGGCATCGGCCCGGTGGCCGAGGACAGACTCCACCGGCTGGGCATCGACACCATCGGCGCGCTGGCCGCGCTCACCGAAGCCGAGGTGGCCGACGTGCTGGGCGCCACGATCGGGCCTGCGCTGCACCGGCTGGCGCGCGGTGTCGACGATCGGCCGGTGGCCGAGAACGCGCCTGCCAAGCAGATCAGTGCCGAGTCGACGTTCGCCGAAGACCTGATCACGCTGGCGCAGCTGCGGGAGGCAATCGGGCCGATCGGCGATCACGCGCACCGCCGGCTGGAGAAGGACGGCCGCGGCGCGCGCACCATCACGGTCAAGCTGAAGCGCTCGGACATGAGCACGCTCACCCGGTCGGCGACGCTGCCGTATGCCACCACCGAGGCTGCGACGCTGATCGGCACCGCGCGCAAGCTGCTGCTCGACCCGGTGGAGATCGGCCCGGTTCGCCTTGTCGGCGTGGGGTTTTCGGGCCTGACCGAGGTGCGGCAGGAACCGTTGTTCACGGACCCGGAGCTGGCGATGGAGGAGACCTCCGACGGCGGGGTGCCGGCCACCCTGTCCGACGTGGCGGCCGCCGCACCCGCGTGGCGGATCGGTGACGACGTGACCCACGCCGAGTACGGGCACGGCTGGGTTCAGGGAGCAGGGCACGGGGTGATGACCGTGCGCTTCGAGACCAGGGCGCACGGCCCCGGCATCGCCCGCACCTTCCGGGGCGACGACCCGGCGCTGGCGAGGGCCAACCCGGTGGACAGCCTCGACTGGCCGGACTTCGTGGCCCGGCTCGGCACCGAGTCAGCCCCAGCGGGCGAGGATGTCGGCGGCCGGTGAACCGGCGGCCAGTGCCCCCATCAGCAGCACCCGGGCCTGCGGCGGCCGCAGCGTCGGCACCAGCATCGCGCCTGCGGTGACCAGGTCGTGGCCAGGGCCGTAGCCGGCGTTGACCCGGCCGCCGGGCACCCGCGTCGCCACCGCCACCGCGACACCGTTCGCGCAGTGCCGCCGCACACCGTCGATCAGCGCGGTGCCCACGTTGCCCGCACCCATCGCCTCGATCACCACACCGCGCGCCCCGGCCGCCACGTACGCGTCGAGTGCGGCACTGTCCGCGCCGGGGTAGGCGACCACGATGTCGACCCGCGGCGCGTCGGCGGCGCGCAACGTCCCCAGGTAAGGGCGCACGTCCGGCGCACGCCCAGCGAAGCTCTGGTCGCTGTCGGTGCTCACCTTGGTCAGCCCGAGTGCCGCGAACACTTCGCCGGCGAACGCCACCACCACACCAGCGCCTCGCATCGCCGGATCGGCCGCCGCGGCCAGCGCCTGACGCAGGTTGGCGGGGCCGTCGGCGTCCGGGGCGTCGGCGCTGCGTTGGGCGCCGGTCAGCACCACGGGCGTGGCGCCGGAGTAGGTCAACGCCAGCCACAGCGCGGTCTCCTCGAGGGAATCGGTGCCGTGGGTGACGACGACGCCGTCGGCGGCCCGCGCCGCGTCGTGCACCGCGGCACCGATGACGTCCCAGTCGGCGGGAACCAGCTGTGAGCTGTCCTTGCGCATCGCCTCGACCACGTCGATGTCGGTGTCGATGTCGGTGGTCAGCTCGGCTCCGGAACGGGTGGGGCGTTTGACACCGTCGGCATCGGCACTGGTGGAGATGGTGCCGCCGGTGGCGATCACGACGAGGCGGGCCATGGCTGGATTCTTCCCCATCGCCTCTTTGCGATGATGGACGGCGTGACTGACGAATCCTCCAGCCCGGCCGAACCGGCGACCGGCGATGCCGCGCAACCGCCGGCGGCGGACGCACCCCCGCGCCGGCGGCTGCGCCTGCTCCTGGGGGTGGCCGCGGTCGTGCTGGTGGCCGACATCGTCACCAAGATCCTTGCCGTCGAGCTGCTGACTCCCGGACAGCCCGTCTCGATCATCGGCGACACCGTGACCTGGACGCTGGTCCGCAACTCGGGGGCAGCGTTCTCGATGGCGACCGGCTACACCTGGGTGCTGACGCTGGTGGCCACCGGTGTGGTGATCGGGATCATCTGGATGGGGCGTCGCCTCGTCTCACCGTGGTGGGCCCTCGGACTGGGCATGATCCTGGGCGGCGCGATGGGCAACCTGGTCGATCGGTTCTTCCGCTCGCCCGGGCCGCTGCGCGGCCACGTCGTCGATTTCCTGTCGGTCGGATGGTGGCCGGTGTTCAACGTCGCCGACCCGTCGGTGGTGGGCGGCGCCATCCTCCTGGTGGTTCTCTCGCTGTTCGGGTTCGACTTCGATACGACCGGCCGGCGCCGTGCCGGCGCTGACGGCGAGCAGTGAACACCGGGACCACACGCTCGATGCCGGTGCCGGAAGGCCTCGCGGGGATGCGTGTCGACGCGGGCCTCGCGCGGCTGCTGGGGCTGTCCCGGACGGCGGCTGCGACGCTGGCCGAAGAGGGCGGGGTGGAACTCGACGGCGCGCCCGCGGGAAAGTCCGACAAGCTCGTCGCCGGTGCGTGGCTCGAGGTGCGGCTGCCGGAGGCGCCCGCGCCCGTCGAGAACGTGCCGCAGGACATCGAGGGGATGGCGATCCTCTACTCCGATGACGACATCGTCGCCGTCGACAAGCCCCCCGGTGTGGCCGCGCACGCCACCGTCGGTTGGCACGGCCCCACGGTGCTCGGGGGATTGGCGGCCGCCGGATTCCGGATCAGCACCTCGGGCATCCACGAACGCCAGGGCATCGTGCACCGGCTCGACGTCGGCACGTCCGGGGTGATGGTGGTCGCGCTGTCCGAGCGCGCCTACACGGTGCTCAAGCGCGCGTTCAAGCAGCGCACCGTGGACAAGCGCTACCACGCGCTGGTACAGGGCCACCCCGATCCGTCCAGCGGCACGATCGATGCCCCGATCGGGCGGCACCGCGGTCACGACTGGAAGTTCGCGGTCGTCGAGGGTGGCCGCAACAGCGTCACCCACTACGACACGCTGGAAGCCCACCAGGCGGCCAGCCTGCTCGACATCCACCTCGAAACGGGCCGCACGCACCAGATCCGGGTGCACTTCGCGGCACTGCACCACCCGTGCTGCGGCGATCTGACCTACGGGGCCGACCCGACGCTGGCCGCCCGGCTCGGGCTGACCCGGCAGTGGCTGCACGCGCGCTCGCTGGCCTTCGCTCACCCGGCCGACGGCCGCCAGATCGAGATCACCAGCCCGTACCCCGCGGATCTGCAACACGCACTGGACGTCCTGCGCGGTTCCGGACGGTGAGATCGGGCCTGCTGTTCGGTGCCGGCGCCTACGGCATGTGGGGAGTGTTCCCCGCGTTCTTCCCGCTCCTCAAACCGGCCGGGGCGGTGGAGGTCCTCGCGCACCGCATCATCTGGAGCTTCCTGCTGATGGTGGTCGTGGTCGGCGCCGTGCGCCGGCTCGGCGATCTCCGGCAGATCACCGGTCGCGTGTGGCTGCTTCTGACCGCCGCGGCCGCGCTGATCTCGATGAACTGGCTGATCTACGTCTACGCGGTCAACAACGGTCACGTCGTCGACGCAGCACTCGGCTACTTCATCAACCCGCTGGTGTCGATCGCGCTGGGGATGATCATCTTCCGGGAACGTCTGAACCGCTGGCAGACGGGTGCATTGGCGATCGCGGTGGGTGCGGTCGTGGTGCTGACCGTCGAGGTCGGCTCCCCGCCGCTGGTGGGGCTCGGTCTCGCTGCGTCGTTCGGCCTCTACGGCGCGGTGAAGAAGCTCGTGCCGACCGATCCGCGCGTGAGCGTCGGCGTGGAGGCCGGCCTGGCGACGCCGTTCGCGATCGCGTACGTGGTGGTGCTGACGCTCACCGGCCACGCGACTTTCGGAAATCACGGAGCGTCGCACGCGCTGCTGTTGATGCTGTCGGGGCTGCTGACCGCCCTGCCGCTGCTGCTGTTCGCCGCCGCCGCGCAACGACTGCCGATGGTGACATTGGGGCTGCTGTTCTATCTGACCCCGGCGATGCAACTGTCCTGGGGCGTGCTCGTCGGCCACGAACCGATGCCCCCGGCCCGCTGGTTGGGCTTCGCCTTGATCTGGGTGGCGCTCGCGGTGTTCACGATCGACGCGGTGCGGCGCGCCCGCGCCGATCGGCGTGCCTCGGAGCCGTCCGCGGCCTAGTTTTGCCAATTTGCTGATTGACCGCTCGGTAGCAATGCCATAACGTTTGCTCGTGGAATGCGCGACGGGCACGAGGGGCCGCGGCCGCCCCGTGGGCGCGGACTCCGAGCGGACCCGGCAGACGATCCTTCGCGCCGCCCGGGACGTGATCGCCGAGTGCGGGTATCCCGCGGCGACGTTTCAGCAGATCGCGATGCGAGCCGGGGTCAGCAGACCGACGCTGCACTACTACTTCGACGCTCGCGATCAGATCTACGAGACGCTGGTCACGGCGGTGTTCGCGCAGATCACCGCCTTTGTCGCGGAGGCGCGCCGGCAGTCGGGTCCGCGCAGCCAGCTCGTCGCGTTCACCCAGGCGGTCGAGCGTGTGTGCGACGAGGACCCGAGCGCGCTGCGGTTTCTGGTGACGGTGCAGGTCGAACAGCGCAGAGGCGTGCACTGCAGCCCGACCGCGGGGGCGGTCGTCGCCGCCCTTCACGAGTTCTACAGCTCACTGGCCGATGCCGCGCCGGCCGCGGATCGGGACGGGCTGGCAGAGCTGCTGGCGTCGGTGTTCTGGGGGGTCGCGTTCCACGCCGGTTTCGTGGTGCGTGGCGGTGCGGCATCTGTCGTTGCCAGGCAACTGCTTGCCGTCTTCGATGACCAATTGCTGACGTCACAGGGCGGCGTTCGCTGATCGACGTGTCGAGACGTGCCCGCGACACGCACGCGGACACGCCAAGAGACACGCCGAACGGTGTCGGTGCACGGTCATAGACTGGCCTGCCTATGAGCGGGTCATTCGTGCATCTCCACAACCACACCGAGTACTCGATGCTCGACGGGGCCGCGAAGGTCAAACCGATGCTCGCGGAGGCCCAGCGCCTCGAGATGCCCGCGATCGGCATGACCGACCACGGAAACATGTTCGGCGCCAGCGAGTTCTACAACGCGGCGACCGACGCCGGCATCAAGCCGATCATCGGCATCGAGGCCTACATCGCGCCCGCGTCTCGCTTCGACACCAAACGTGTGCTGTGGGGCGATCCCAGCCAGAAGAGCGACGACGTCTCGGGCAGCGGCTCCTACACGCACATGACGATGGTCGCGGAGAACGCGACGGGTCTGCGCAACCTGTTCACACTGTCGTCGTTGGCCTCGTTCGAGGGCCAGCTCGGCAAGTGGTCGCGCATGGACGCCGAGATCATCGCCGAACACGCCGAAGGCATCATCGCCACCACCGGCTGCCCCTCGGGTGAGGTGCAGACGCGACTTCGCCTGGGCCACACCCAGGAGGCGATCGAGGCGGCCGCCAAATGGCAGGACATCTTCGGTAAGGAGAACTTCTTCCTCGAGCTGATGGACCACGGTCTGGACATCGAGCGACGGGTCCGCGAAGGCCTGCTGGAGGTCGGTAGGAAGCTCGACATCCGGCCGCTGGCGACCAACGACTGCCACTACGTCACTCGCGACGCCTCCCAGAACCACGAGGCGCTGCTCTGCATCCAGACCGGCAAGACCCTGTCGGATCCCACGCGGTTCAAGTTCGACGGCGATGGCTACTACCTGAAGTCCGCGGCCGAGATGCGCGCGCTGTGGGACGACCAGGTGCCGGGCGCCTGCGATTCGACACTCCTGATCGCCGAGCGGGTTCAGCCCTACACCGAGGTGTGGGCGCCCAAGGACCGGATGCCGGTGTTCCCGGTGCCCGAGGGTCACGACCAGGGGTCCTGGCTCACCCATGAGGTGATGACCGGTTTGGCGGAGCGGCGGTTCCCCGGCGAGCCGGTTCCGCAGGAGTACCTCGATCGCGCCCAGTACGAGATCAAGGTCATCTGCGACAAGGGATTCCCGGCGTACTTCCTCATCGTCGCCGATCTCATCAACTACGCCCGCTCCGTGGGCATCCGGGTCGGCCCGGGTCGCGGGTCGGCCGCGGGCTCGCTGGTGGCCTACGCGATGGGCATCACGAACATCGACCCCATTCCGCACGGCCTGCTGTTCGAACGGTTCCTCAACCCCGAACGCCCGTCGGCCCCCGACATCGACATCGACTTCGACGACCGTCGGCGGGGCGAGATGCTGCGCTACGCAGCGAACAAGTGGGGCAGCGACCGGGTTGCCCAGGTCATCACTTTCGGAACGATCAAAACCAAAGCGGCGCTCAAAGATTCGGCGCGCGTGCACTACGGGCAGCCCGGCTTCGCGATCGCCGATCGGATCACCAAGGCGCTGCCGCCGCCGATCATGGCCAAGGACATCCCGGTCTCGGGTATCACCGATCCGACCCACGAGCGGTACAAAGAGGCCGCCGAGGTTCGCGCGCTCATCGACACCGATCCCGACGTCCGGACGATCTACGAGACGGCGCGTGGGTTGGAGGGCCTGGTCCGCAACGCCGGCGTTCACGCGTGCGCGGTGATCATGAGCTCCGAGCCGTTGATGGAGGCGATCCCGCTGTGGAAGCGCCCGCAGGACGGTGCGGTGATCACCGGCTGGGATTACCCGTCGTGTGAGGCCATCGGCCTGCTGAAGATGGACTTCCTCGGGCTGCGCAACCTCACGATCATCGGCGACTGCATCGAGAACATCAAGGCCAACCGGGGCGAAGACGTCGACCTCGAATCGCTGGCGCTCGACGATCCGTTGGCCTACGAATTGCTGGGCCGCGGAGACACTCTCGGGGTTTTCCAGCTCGACGGCGGGCCGATGCGTGACCTGCTGCGCCGCATGCAGCCCACCGAGTTCAACGACATCGTGGCCGTGCTCGCGCTGTACCGGCCCGGCCCGATGGGCATGAACGCCCACAACGACTACGCCGACCGCAAGAACGGCCGCCAGGCGATCAAGCCGATCCACCCTGAACTCGAGGAGCCGCTGAAGGAGATCCTGGCCGAGACGTACGGCCTGATCGTCTACCAAGAGCAGATCATGTTCATCGCGCAGAAGGTCGCCGGTTACTCGATGGGCAAGGCCGATGCGCTCCGCAAGGCCATGGGCAAGAAGAAGCTGGAGGTCCTCGAAGCCGAGTACAAGGGCTTCCTGGAGGGGATGACGGCCAACGGGTTCTCCGCCGCCGCGGTGAAAGCGTTGTGGGACACCATCCTTCCTTTCGCCGGGTACGCGTTCAACAAGTCGCACGCCGCCGGCTACGGGCTGGTGTCGTACTGGACGGCCTACCTCAAGGCGAACTATCCCGCCGAGTACATGGCAGGTCTGCTCACCTCGGTCGGCGACGACAAGGACAAGGCCGCGGTCTACCTGGCCGACTGCCGCCGCCTCGGCATCACGGTGCTGCCGCCGGATGTCAACGAGTCGGTGCAGAACTTCGCCTCGGTGGGCGACGACATCCGCTTCGGGCTCGGTGCGGTGCGCAATGTGGGCGCCAATGTCGTTGCCTCACTGGTGAAGACGCGTGCCGAGCGGGGCAAGTACGCCGATTTCTCGGACTACCTCAACAAGATCGACATCACGGCCTGCAACAAGAAGGTGACGGAGTCACTGATCAAGGCCGGGGCCTTCGACTCACTGGGGCACCCGCGCAAGGGTCTTTTCCTCGTGCACACCGACGCGGTCGACTCGGTGCTCGGCACCAAGAAGGCCGAGGCAATGGGGCAGTTCGACCTGTTCGGGGGCGGTGATTCGGAAACGGAGTCGGTGTTCACGATCAAGGTGCCCGAAGAGGAGTGGGAGGACAAACACAAGCTCGCGCTCGAACGCGAGATGCTGGGCCTCTATGTGTCCGGTCATCCGCTCAACGGCATCGCGCACCTGTTGGCGGCACAGGTCGACACCCAGATCCCGGCGATCTTGGAGGGCGATATCGCCCACGACACCCAGGTCCGCGTCGGCGGCATCCTGGCCTCGGTCAACCGCCGGGTGAACAAGAACGGTCTGCCGTGGGCGTCGGCACAGATCGAAGACCTCTCCGGCGGTATCGAGGTGCTGTTCTTCCCGCAGACGTACTCGATGTTCGGCGCGGAGATCGCCGACGACGTGGTGGTGTTGATCGGCGCCAAGGTGGCCAAGCGCGATGACAGGATCTCACTGATCGCCAACGAGCTGATCGTGCCGGATTTCTCCAGTGCGCAGGCCAATCGGCCGGTCGCGGTGAGCTTGCCGACGCGGCAGTGCACCGTCGACAAGGTCAGTGCGCTCAAGCAGGTCCTGGCACGCCACCCGGGGACCGCCCAGGTTCATCTGCGGCTGATCAGCGGCGAGCGGATCACCACGCTGGAACTCGATCAGTCCCTGCGGGTGACACCGTCGTCGGCGCTGATGGGGGACCTCAAGGAGCTGCTCGGACCGGGGTGCCTCGGGGGGTGAATCCCGCCCGGCGGCTGGTGCGCGGGAGGGCGGTCAGCTGTTCGACGGGTGCAGCAGCCCCGCGCCGAGCCACACCACGGTGGCGGCACCGGCGCCGCTGAGCACGGCGGCTGCGGCTGTCGTGGTCACCACGGCCACGGCGGCGAAGACGATCACTCCGACCAGCAGCGCCACCACTTTGTAGGTGGGCCACGGGACGCTGGCGATCGAGACCGTGCCGGCGGGGCGGTTCACGGCGTTGCCGAAATCCTGCGCGGTGGTCATGCGTTCCACGATAACCCTCAGATGTGATTTCGGCTAGCCGAAACTCCGGTGTCGTGTGTCCGGGGCGCGACGAGCCGCCGATAATCAGGCGATGGCCGCGCGCACTGTCGCGATCCTCGTCTACGACGGCGTCAGTCTCCTCGACGTCGCCGGGCCGGGCGAGGTCTTCACCGAGGCGACCCGCCTCGGCGCACCGTACGACATGACTCTGGTCTCGCCAGACGGCGCAGGCGTCACCTCCAACCAGGGTTTTCGGGTGGCTGTTGACGGGTCGGTCTCCGATGTACAGGCACCCGACATCTATCTGGTTCCCGGGTCTGACCGTTATCCGAGCGCCGGCGTGCCCGCCGAGCTGGCCGATGCGGTCCGGCAACCGGCTGCCGGGGCGCGCCGCATCGTGTCCATCTGCACGGGCGCCTTCCTGCTGGCCGCGGCCGGACTGCTCGACGGAACACGTGCGACCACGCACTGGAAGGCCGCCCGCAAGCTTGCGGAGCAGTGTCCGACGTGCCAGGTGGAGCCCGACGCGATCTACGTCCGCGACGGCCGCCTCTACACCTCTGCGGGCGTGACCGCGGGCATCGACCTGGCGCTGGCGCTCCTCGAGGAGGATCACGGCGCAGACCTCACGCGCGAGGTGGCCCGGTTGTTGGTGGTCTACATGCAGCGCTCGGGTGGGCAGTCGCAGTTCTCCGCGCCGCTACAGGTGCCGCCCCCGCAGTCGCCTGCGCTGCGCACGGTCACCGACCTCGTCACCGAGAACCCATCCGGCGACCATTCGCTGCACGCACTCGCCGACCACCTCCACGTCAGCACCCGGCATCTGACCCGGCTGTTCCGGGAGGAGCTGTCCACCACGCCCGCGCGTTATGTGGAGTGCATCCGCTTCGACCTCGCCAGGGCGCTGTTGGACCGCGGCCATACTGCGACCCAGGCAGCGGCAGGCGCCGGATTCCCGAGCTACGAGAGCATGCGCCGTGTCTTCGCGCGGGAGCTGGGTCTGAGCCCGACGGCCTACCGGCGCCGGTTCGGCACCGCGCAGCGGGTCAGTGGCCTGGGTCGTCGGTCTTGAGCGCGGCTCCCGAGGGGGCGACGAAGACCACCAGCAAGCTCGCATCGTCGACGGCGCTGACGTTCTCGGTCAGGACGTGGTGCGCTCCCGGCGGCTCCGACCAACTCTCGCCGCGAGCGAACACCCGGGGTGGCTGGCCGTCGAGTTGGCTGCGCACCGACCCGTCGAGGACGTAGGCGTAGACGAACGCGTCGCCGTGGCGATGGGGCACGGCGCGCGCCGCCGGGGGAAAGCTGACCAGCATGGACGTGAGTACCCGGCCCGGCACGTCGGGCAGCGGCGCGGAGTACAGCGTGGTGACGGTCTCATGGACGGGGTCGGCGTGGGCGACGGGGAACGGCCCGACGACGACCGCTCCTGCGGTCATCACGGTCGCGGCGGCCGCGGCCAGCCGCATCATGACCGGCCCTCGTCTGAGGAGCGGACCGCGATGATCGTCTTCCCGGGAGCGCGACGCGGTCCGGTGAGCGCGTCGGCGGCCTCAGCCAGCGGCCGGATTTCGCCGACGAGAGGTCGCAGATGTCCCGTACGCACCCGCGTGGCCAGTTCGGTGAGCTGAGCGCGGTCCGGTTCGACGACGAAGAACACCGTCCGGACGCCGTCGGGCGCGGCCGAGATCGGTTCCGCGATCGACACCAGCGAACCCCCGGGGCGCAGCAGCGCTCCCGATCTCGCTGCGATCTCGCCGCCGAACACGTCGAGGACCATGTCCGCCGGACCGAGGGTGTCCCACGGGCCGGTGTCGAGGGCGGCGAACTCACCCGCACCCAGCCCCAGCACGACGTCGCGGTCGCGGTCGTGGCCGGTGCCGATCACGCGGGCGCCTGCTTCTCGGGCGAGCTGCACGGCGATCGATCCGACCCCGCCGGCCGCGCCGTGGATCACCACGGTCTGTCCGGACTCGATCCGCCCGTGGACGAACAACGCCTGCCAGGCCGTCAGCCCGGACACGGGCAGAGCCGCGGCCACGGTGTGGTCGATGTCGGCGGGCAGGGGGGCGAGGTTGCGTGCCTCGACCGCCACGTACTCGGCCAGCGTTCCGTCACGGGTCCAGTCGGTGAGCCCGAACACCCGCTGCCCGACGGACAGTCCTGTTGTGCCGTAGCCCAGCTCGGCGACGAGCCCGGACACCTCGTGGCCGGGAACCGACGGTGCGCGATCGCGCCCCGCGCGGTCGGTCCACGTGGCCGGCCAGTTCAGCTCACCTGGCGTGAACCCGGCGGCGTGCACGGCCACCACGACGTCGTTCTCCGCGGCGTGCGGGTGGGGCAGCGTCGTGAGGGCGAGGCCGCCATTCCGATCGGTTGCTGTCAGCGCGTGCATCTGCGTTCCCCTATCAGCTCGGCCAGCCGGCGCCCAGCACACGGTCGACCATCGTGACCCGCTGGAAGTCGGGCAGGAAGTGTTGCAGGACATCGGAATTCACGGTGCCATTGGTCGTCTCGGGGCGATGCTTGATCCCGTCGAAGTAGGCGCTGAGGAATTCGTTCTTGAAGTCGCCGCGCGGATGATCGGCGAGCACGTGATCGATCTCTGCGGCGTCGAGGCGGTCCAACCCGGCACCGATCACGTCGGTCAGCACGCCGAGGTGGGTGGCGGCGATCTCGGGCCCCATCCGGTCAGGGATTCCTGGTGTGGTGTGCAGCGCGATGGCTGTCCACACCGTGTCGGCCTGGGCTGGGGTGAAACCGTGGTCGCTCAGGAATGCGCGGGCATGGTCGGCGCTGTCGACCTCGAAGCGTTGCTCGTGGTCGGAGTACGGCGTGGCCAGCCCGGTGTCGTGGAACAGCGCGGCCAGGTAGAGCAGCTCGGGATCGGGGTGCAGATCCAGCAGTCGGGCGTGCATCAGGCCGAAGAAGTAGACGCGTCGGGAGTGGTGGTAGATCAGCGGGCTGGTGATGTCGCGGACCAGGCGGGTCGCCAGGGCGACGGCGGGGGAGTCGGGAACGGTGAGCGCGGTCATGGCGGGTGCCTTTCTCCGGTGTTTCGGTAGCTCCATGCTCGTTCTCCCCGACCCGTCGGCGCCGCCTTCTTCCGGCCGGGAATCCCTCGAATGTGGACGTCGCGGTCGAGATGCGAAACCCCTGCATTTCCGCTGCGGGAGGGTCCGGTGGCACCATGGTCGGCGTGTCCACCGAGCTGAGTCAGAGCCCCCGAATCGATCCCGCCTCGCCGTTGCGCGCCGCGGACATCGACGAGGCCGCTCGGCGAATTTCGGGTGTGGTGTCGCAGACCCCGCTGCAGTTCAGCGACCGGCTCTCGGCACTGACCGGCGCGCAGGTGTACCTGAAGCGCGAAGATCTGCAGGCGGTGCGCTCCTACAAGCTGCGGGGCGCCTACAACCTGCTGATGCAGCTGACCCCGGAGGAAAAGGCCGCCGGCGTGGTGTGTTCGTCGGCTGGCAACCATGCGCAGGGGTTCGCACTGGCCTGCCGCTCGATGGGTGTGCACGGCCGCGTGTACGTGCCGGCCAAAACGCCGAAGCAGAAGCGCAACCGGATCCGCTACCACGGTGGTGAGTTCATCGAGCTCATCGTCGGCGGCAAGACCTACGACATGGCCGCCCAGGCCGCCCTCGACGACGTTGCCCGTACCGGCGCGACGTTGGTGCCCCCGTACGACGACCTGCGCACGATGGCCGGGCAGGGCACCATCGCCGTCGAGATCCTCGACCAGTTGGGCGCGGAGCCCGACCTGGTGATCGTCCCGGTGGGTGGCGGCGGCTGCATCAGCGGCGTGACCACCTACCTGGCCGAGCGCACCACGACGACGGCCATGTTGGGGGTGGAGCCGGCCGGTGCCGCGGCGCTGGTCGCTGCGCTGGCCAGTGGGGAGCCGGTCACGCTGACCGACGTCGACCAGTTCGTCGACGGCGCCGCGGTGGCCCGCGTCGGCGCGCTGCCGTTCGCAGCGCTGTCGGCGGCGGGGGACATGGTGTCGATCACAACGGTCGACGAGGGCGCGGTGTGCACCGCGATGCTGGACCTCTACCAGAACGAGGGCATCATCGCCGAGCCCGCCGGCGCGCTGTCGGTGGCGGCGCTTCTGGAGGCTGACATCGAGACCGGCTCGACGGTCGTGTGTCTGATCTCGGGCGGCAACAACGACGTGTCCCGCTACGGCGAGGTGCTCGAGCGGTCGCTTGTGCATCTGGGGCTCAAGCACTACTTCCTGGTCGATTTCCCGCAGGAGCCGGGCGCGCTGCGCCGCTTCCTCGACGACGTGCTGGGCCCGAACGACGACATCACGCTGTTCGAGTACGTCAAGCGCAACAACCGGGAGACCGGGGAAGCGCTGGTCGGCATCGAGATGGGTTCGGCAGCGGACCTCGAGGGGCTGCTCGAGCGGATGAGAGCCTCGGAGTGCCACGTCGAGCTGCTCGAGCCCGACTCGCCGACCTACCGCTACCTCACCTGACGCAGCACCGCGACGGAGTGCCCGCCCATGCGGGTCGACTGCTCACCGACTTCCGGTGTGCCCCAAGTCAACACCGTATCGCCGGTGACCGGCACGTCGACGTCGTCTTCGCCGAGGGTGCAGACGACGGTGATGCTGCCCCGGTGCATGACGAACCAGCGCGCGTCCTCGTCGTAGTCGATCAGTAGGTGATCGAGCCACGGGTCGGCGAGGTCGGGTTCGGACCTGCGCAGCGCGATCAGGCTCTGGTAGAACGCACGCAGCCGACCGTGGTCACCGTCGTCGACCTCGTCCCACTTCAGCTTGGACCGTTCGAACGTCGCCGGGTCTTGGGGATCGGGGATCTCGTCGGCGTCCCACCCGTGATCGGCGAATTCCTTCTTGCGGCCCTCTGCGGTCGCCCGCGCCAGGTCGGGTTCGGGGTGGCTGCTGAAGAACTGGAACGGTGACGATGACGCCCATTCTTCACCCATGAAAAGCATTGCAGTGTAGGGCGATCCGAGCGCCAGCGCGGCCTTGACGGCCAGCTGGCCGGTGGTCAGGTTCTGCGAGGGCCGGTCTCCGATGGCCCTGTTGCCCACCTGGTCGTGGGTGAGCGTGTAGGCCAGCAGCCGGGTCGCCGGGATCGTGGCCGTGTCGAGCGGCCTGCCGTGGCGGCGCTGACGGAACGACGAGAACGTGCCGGCGTGGAAATAGCCGTGTCGCAGTGTCTGCGCGAGTGTCTCGAGCGTGCCGAAATCGCCGTAGTACCCCTGCCGCTCACCGGACACCGCGGTGTGGATCGCGTGGTGGATGTCGTCGTCCCACTGCGCGGTCATGCCCAGGCCGCCGTGGTCGCGCGGGGTGATCAGCCTCGGGTCGTTGAGGTCGCTCTCGGCGACCAGCGACAGCGGGCGGCCGAGATCGGCTGCCAGAGTATCGGTCTCGGCGGACATCTCCTCGAGGATGTGAATCGCGGTGGTGTCGACGAGGGCGTGCACGGCATCGAGGCGCAGACCGTCGGCGTGGAAGTCGCGCATCCAGCGCAGTGCGCAGTCGAGGATGTAGCGGCGCACCTGATCGGCACCGGCATCGCCGATGTTGATGGACTCGCCCCAAGGATTGGACCCCGACGACAGATACGGGCCGAACTCGGGCAGGTAGTTGCCCGACGGGCCGAGGTGGTTGAACACGGCGTCGATGAGTACGCCGAGGCCACGCTGGTGGCAGGCGTCGACGAAGCGGATCAGCGCGTCAGGGCCGCCGTACGGCTCGTGCACGGCATACCAGAGCACCCCGTCATAGCCCCAGCCGTGGGTACCGCCGAACGCGTTGACCGGCATGACTTCGACGAAGTCCACGCCGAGGTCGACGAGGTAGTCGAGCTTGTCGATCGCAGTGTCCAGCGTGCCGGCCGGGGTGAAGGTGCCGACGTGCAGCTCGTAGATCACCGCACCCTCGATCGATCGGCCGGCCCACTCGCTGTCGGACCACGCGTCGGCCGCCGGCTGCCACAGCTGTGAGCGTTCGTGCACACCCTCTGGCTGACGCGGTGAGCGGGGGTCGGGCAGCACCTTCGGGTTGTCGTCGAGCACGAACCCGTAGCGTGCATCCGGTGCGGCGTCCAGAGTGGTTGTCCACCAACCGCTGTCAGACCGCTCCATCGCGTGCAGCGTGCCGTCGAGGTCGAGCTGGACCCGGTCGGGCCGCGGCGCCCACACCGCGAACTCGTGCTCAGGCATCGGTACGCACCAGCAGCGCCACCGGCAGGTCACCGAACAGCTCGGCGGCTCCGACCGTGCCGGAGTGCGCGCGTCCGCTCAGCCGGTCGGTCCACGTTCCGTCGGCGAGTGTCACTGTGGTGTCCCCCCATTCGGTGAGCCGTGCGGTCCATCGGCTGACGGCCACCAGGACGTCCTCGCCTCGGCCGAACGCGACGATGTGTGCGGCATTGGTGCCGTCGGCGGGCACCGGGCGATAGCCACCGGCCAGGAACGTCTCGGGGCGTTCCCTGCGCAGTCGCAGTGCCTCGGTCACCACCCGCATCTTCGGATGGTCACCGTCGGTCAGCGCTGCGCGACGGGCCTGGTAGTCGACCGCGCGCCGGTTGTCCGGATCGACGAGGCTGTCTTCCCACAGCTCGGTGCCCTGATAGACGTCGGGAACACCCGGCCCGGTGAGCGCGATCAGCTTCTGGCCCAACGCATCACCGCGGGCATGCTGGTCCAGTCGCGCCACCACCGCGGTCATCTCGGTGGCCACTGGCCCGTCCAGCAGGCTGTCGAGCCACCCGTGCACCGCGGATTCGAAGTCGGTGTCGGGGTCGTTCCACGTCGTGTGCAGCGCCGCTTCGCGGATGGCCTTCTCGGTGTAGGCGTGCAACCGCTCACGCAGCTCGTCGGTGACGGTCCCGTCGACCGGCCAGACACCGAAGATGTTCTGCCACAGGAAGAGCCCGGTCAGGGGATCGGGAGAGGGGGCAGTGCGTTCCCAGCCCTGCACCATCTCCGTCCACAGCGAGGGCACCTGAGAGAGCACGCCGATCCGGGCGCGGACGTCTTCACCGCGTTTGGTGTCGTGGGTGGACAGCGTGGTCATCGCCGACGGCCACAGTGTCGCGCGTGCCTGCGCTCTGGTGTGGAACTCCGCGGCGCTGACGCCGAAGTGCTCGGGCTCGCCGCCGACCTCGTTGAGCGAGACGAGGCGGGCGTCGCGGTAGAACAGGCAGTCCTCCATCGACTTCGCGGTCGCCGCGCCGCACAGCTGCTGCAGCCGCACACCGGCCTCCGAGCCGGGTGCCAGCGCAGCGGTCAGCAGCGTGAGCGGCTCGGCCAGATCGGGTCGCGCCGTTGTGGTCTCGGCGAGCGCGGCCGCCAGGACCAGAGGAAGCGAGAGGTAGTCGGAGCGGTAGACGCCGATGTGGCTGAGCAGTTCGGCGATCGCCGCGGGCAGCAGGTCGTGATCGCGTCCCGTGCCCGCCACCACCGCGCGACGAAGCCGCGCCAATTCGCTGCCCAGCGTGTCGGTCACCGCAGCGACCTTCAGTCGGCGCGCCTCGTCGGGTATTCCGGCGTAGTCGACACCGGCGGAGGAGATCAGCTCGGTCAGCGACTCTTCACCGGTGGGGTCGACGAACACGCCGCCGGCCTCGCGTAGCGCGTCGTACCCGGTGGTTCCTGCGACGGGCAGGCTCGGGTCCAGTGGCTCGTCGACAGCGAGGATCTTCTCGATCACGATCCACGCCTGCGGGCCGGCAAGCTCGCGCAGCCACCCGAGATAGCCTGTGGGATCGGACAATCCGTCCGGATGGTCGATTCGTATACCGTCGACCAGGCCCTCGTCGAACCAGCGCTTCACCTCGGTGTGCGTGGCGTCGAACACCACGCGGTCTTCCTGCCGCAGGCCCGCCAGCGACGTGATGGAGAAGAAGCGGCGGTACCCGCAGATTCCGTGGCGCCAGCTGATCAGCTTGTAGTGCTGCCGGTCGTGCACCTCCGCGCCGGAGGCTCCGTCGTCGGCGGTGCCGGGACTGATCGGATAGACCAGGTCGCCGAGCCGCAACGTGTCGCCGTCGACCGTCAGATTCGCGACGTCGTCGTCGGAGCCCAGCACTGGCAGCACGATCCGGCCGTCGGGGTCCAACGTCCAGTCGATGTCGAAGTACGACGAGTAGGACGAATCGCGGCCGTGGGTGAGCAGGTCCCACCACCACGCGTTCTGGCGGGGTACGTCGACGCCGACGTGGTTGGGCACGATGTCGACGACCACACCGAGGCCCGCCGCGCGCGCCGTCGACACCAGCCGCGAGAACCCCTCAGGCCCACCGAGTTCGGCGGAGATCGTGGTGGGGTCGGTGACGTCGTAGCCGTGCGTCGAGCCCTCGGCGGCGGTCAGGATCGGTGACAGGTACAGGTGGGACACCCCGAGTTCAGCGAGGTAGTCGACCAGCTTCTCGGCGTCGGCGAACGTGAACGCCTCACCGCTGGCCGCGCCGCGCATCTGCAGGCGGTAGGTGGAGAGGACGGCCATCAGGCGGTCTTACGCAGCACGAGCAGCGAACGGGGGGCCAGAGTGATCTTCTCGCCCGCCGCGACGGTCACCTCGGCGGCACCGCGCGGATCGGCGGTGTCGAGGTCGGCCACCCACTCCTTGGCGTAATCGATCTGCGGCGCAACGAAATCCTGTTCTTCGCCGTGGGCGTTGAAGCACAGCAGGAAGGAGTCGTCGACGATCCGCTCACCGCGCGCACCGGGCGCCGGGATCGCCTCGCCGTTGAGGAAGACCGCCACGCACTGGCCGAGGCCGGTCTCCCAGTCGGCGTAGTCCATCTCCTTACCCGACGGGGTCAACCACGCGATGTCGCGGACCTGGTCACCGGTGCGGATCGGCTTGCCCTCGAAGAACCTGCGCCGGCGGAACACGGCGTGCTCCTTGCGGAATTTCACTACTTTGCGGGTGAATTCGAGCAGATCGGCGTTGGTCTCGCACAGCGACCAGTCCATCCACGACAGTTCGGAGTCTTGGCAGTAGACGTTGTTGTTGCCCTGCTGGGTGCGGCCGATCTCGTCGCCGTGGGCGATCATCGGGGTGCCCTGCGAGAGCATCAGCGTGCCCAGGATGTTGCGCATCTGCTGACCGCGCAGGGCAACGATCTCGGGGTCGTCGGTGGGACCTTCGACACCGCAGTTCCACGACCGGTTGTGGCTCTCACCGTCGCGGTTGTCCTCGCCGTTGGCGTCGTTGTGCTTCTCGTTGTAGGACACCAGGTCGTTGAGGGTGAAGCCGTCATGGCAGGTCACGAAGTTGATGCTGGCGCTCGGCCGGCGGCCGGTCGCCTCGTAGAGATCGGACGACCCGGTCAGTCGGGACGCAAATTCACCCAGGGTTGCGGGCTCGCCCCGCCAGTAATCGCGCACAGTGTCGCGATACTTCCCATTCCATTCGGTCCACAAACCTGGGAAATTGCCGACCTGGTAACCGCCTTCGCCGATGTCCCACGGTTCGGCGATCAGCTTCACCTGGCTGACCACCGGGTCCTGCTGGACCAGGTCGAAGAACGCCGAGAGGCGGTCCACGTCGTAGAACTCGCGGGCCAGTGTGGCGGCCAGATCGAAGCGGAAGCCGTCGACGTGCATCTCCAGCACCCAGTAGCGCAGCGAGTCCATGATCAGCTGCAGCGTGTGGGGGTGGCGGGCGTTGAGGCTGTTGCCGGTGCCGGTGAAGTCCTTGTAGTACCTGCGGTCCTCGTCGAGCAGACGGTAGTAGGCGGCGTTGTCGATGCCGCGGAAGTTCACGGTGGGCCCGAGGTGGTTGCCTTCGGCGGTGTGGTTGTAGACGACGTCGAGGATCACCTCGATACCCGCCTCGTGGAACGAGCGCACCATCGTCTTGAATTCGGAGACGGCGCCGCCGGCGTGCTTGGCCGCCGCGTACTGATGATGTGGGGCGAAGAAGCCGAACGTGTTGTAGCCCCAGTAGTTTCGCAGTCCCAGGTCGAGCAGCCGGTGGTCGTGCATGAACTGGTGCACCGGCATCAACTCGATGGCGGTCACGTTGAGCGACCTGAGGTGGTCGATGATCGCGGGGTGACCCAGCCCGGCGTAGGTGCCGCGCAGTTCCTCGGGAATGCCCGGATGCTGCTGCGTCATGCCCTTGACGTGGGCCTCGTAGATCACCGTCTCGTGATACGGGGTGCGCGGCGCGCGGTCCGAACCCCACTGGAAGAACGGGTTGATCACCACGCTGGTCATCGTGTGGCCCAGCGAGTCGATCCGCGGCGGGACACCTCCGCCGGCCAGATCATCGGCCTCGAGGTCATAGGAGTACAGCGCCTGGGAGAACGCGAAATCGCCGTGGAATGCCTTGCCGTACGGGTCGAGGAGCAGCTTGCTGGCGTCACACCGGTGGCCAGAGGCGGGGTCCCACGGACCGTGCACACGGAACCCGTAGCGCTGCCCCGGGTTGACCCCCGGCAGGTAGGCATGCCACACGTAGCTGTCGACCTCGTCGAGGTCGATGCGCTGCTCGGTGCCGTCCTTGGCGATCAGGCACAGTTCGACCCGCTCGGCGACTTCGGAGAACAGCGAGAAGTTGGTACCGCCGCCGTCGTAAGCGGCACCAAGTGGATAGGGGGTGCCGGGCCAGACGATGGTCATCTGACAGGCCACCATCCGGTGGCGGCGCCGACCTGCCGGCCGAGTTCACCGGTCATGGTCCGCATGTAGGTCGACGAAATGTGGTGAGCGTCGTGATAGATCAACACGTTCCCCTCAACGGCTCGGCAGTAGTCCGGACGACACACCGCATCGCTCATGTCGAGCGGCTTGAGCAATGGGAACTGCGCGAGGTAGTCAAGCGTCGGGTTATGGTCCGACAGTACTTCGGATCGCTCGATTCCGCAGGAGATGGCGTCACCTCCGTCGGCCAGGCAGTCCGACGGGAAGAACGGCTCGCCATCGCGCACCATCCATGGTGTGTCACGCATCGCGAGGATTGGAATCCTGTTGTCGGACAGTTCTTTCCAGATGCCGAGATAGCTGGACGGCATGACGTCACCGGGTTTGATGTTCCACGGCCTGGTCGAGGTGGTGAAGACGAAGTCGGGTTTGTCGGCGATCAGCTTGGCCATCACCCGCTGATTCCACTGGTGGCACTTGGGATAGGGGTCGTTGTTGCCCATCACCAGCGGGACAGCCTCGGTGGTCAGCGGGCAGCCCATCTTCAGGTAGGTGACGACCTTGAAGTGGTGCATCCTGCCGAGCAGGTCGAGCGCGGTGATCCAGTGTTCGGCGTGGGAGCCGCCCGCGAGGGCGATGGTGCGGGTGGCGGCCTTGTCGCCGTAGGTGCAGTTGATGACTCCGACGTTGTCGAAGTCGCTGATGCAGCCGTCGGTGGTCGATTCGGGGATGTCGTTCTTGGCCTCGAGCGCCGTCGGCCGCATCGGCAGCTGGGGTACCCGTACGTGGTCGACCAGCGCGCGGGCACCCGGATAGTCGCGCGGTGAGAGTTCCGAGAGTTCCTTGCCGTTGGCGCGCAGCACCGTCACGTGCTCCCGCCACGTGAACGACGTCGCGGTCAGCGCCACGCCGAGCAGTGCGACGGTCGAGCCCAGCACGATCGTCGGGCGGCGCAAACGGGTGCGCAGCGGCAACCTCGGCGCCTTGGGGCGCGCGGGCTGGCTCCGGCCGCTGCGTAGCGGCTCCTCGACGTAGCGGGTGGTCAACCAGGCCAGCAGCCCCGAGATCAGCAGCACCCCGGCGCCTTCGGCAGCGTTCACCGCCGAGCGCCCGGTGTAGGCCAGGTAGAAGATCAGCAGCGGCCAGTGCCACAGATACAGCGAGTAGGCCATCGCGCCGAGCGCGACGAAGGGGGCGGTGGCCAGCAGCCGGTTCGGTGCGGGCAGGCGGCCGTCGGTGTGCGGGTCGGCGTAGCGGTTGGCGGCCGACAGGATGAACAGCAGCGTGGCGCCCACGGGCACCAGCGCCCACGGGCCGGGGAACTCTTTCACGCCGTCGATCAGCGCACCGCACGCGAGGATCGCGCCCAGACCCACGAGTGCGGCCACGGTGCGCAGCCACATCGGGCAGCGCAGCGATGGCACGATCGCCCCGACGAGCGCGCCGAGCAGCAGCTCCCAGGCCCTGGCAAAGCTGTTGTAGTACGCGGTGGCCTGGTTGGTGTCGTGGGCGATGATCGCGTAGACGAACGATGCGATCGCGCAAGCGCTCAGCAGCACCACGAACGCGGCGCGCATGTGCCGGCCGAAGACCCGACGGAAGAGGACCGCCGAGCCCAGGATCAGCGCCAGGAACGCGATGTAGAACTGGCCCTGCACCGACATCGACCAGATGTGCTGCAGCGGGCTGACGGCCTCGCCGGCGCGCAGGTAGTTCGAGGCGGTGTTGGCCAGCTCCCAGTTCTGGTAGTAGCCGAGGCTGGCGAGGCTCTGGTCGGCGAAGGTCTCCCACCGGGTCTCGGGCTGGATCAGGATCGTCAGCACCGCCGACACGGCGAGCACGACGACGAGTGCGGGCAGCAGCCGGCGGATCAACCGGGTGATCTCGGAGACCGGTCGCGGGGCGGGCCCGGGGGTGAGCACGCCGCGCAGCAGCCGGCCGCCGAAGAAGAATCCCGACAGGACGAGGAAGACGTCGACGCCGCCGGACACCCGCCCGAACCACACATGGAACACCGCGACCAGAGCGATCGCGACACCGCGCAACCCGTCGAGGTCGTGGCGGTAGAACCCGGCGCTCCGCGTCCCCATCTGGGTCACCGGAGCGCTCGCGGCGGGCCGGGCGGAGTCGAGGGTCTTCATGATCGACGGCTAATCTACCGAAGGTGTCTGCGATGACGCCTATCGAGATCAGCGCCGTGGACGCGGCTCACATCTGGCATCCGTACAGCCCGATCGGACCCGATGCGATGGCGCCGGTGGTCGCGACGGGCGCCCGGGGCGTATGGCTCACGCTGGACCGTGGCGGCCGTCCGGTCGAGGTGCTCGACGCGATGGCGTCGTGGTGGACGGCGGTGCACGGTCACGGCCACCCCGCGCTGGACGCCGCGATCACCCGCCAGCTCGCGACCATGAACCACGTCATGTTCGGCGGGCTGACCCACGAGCCGGCGGCCCGGCTGGCGCAGTTGCTGGTCGAGATGAGTCCGGAGGGGCTGGAGACCGTGTTCTTCAGTGATTCCGGCTCGGTGTCGGTGGAGGTCTCGGTCAAGATGGCGCTGCAGTACTGGCGCAGCAGCGGTCGCCCCGGCAAGAGCCGGCTGATGACCTGGCGCGGCGGCTATCACGGTGACACGTTCACTCCGATGAGCGTCTGCGATCCGGACGGCGGCATGCACACGCTGTGGACCGGGGCGCATTCCCTGCTCGCCGACCAGGTGTTCGCGCCGGCCGTCCCCGCCGAGTACGAGCCGGCCTACAGCGCGGCCTTCGCCGAACAGCTGGCTTGTCACGCCGACGAGCTCGCCGCGGTGATCGTCGAGCCCGTGGTGCAGGGCGCAGGCGGGATGCGCTTCCACGACCCCCGCTATGTGGCCGACCTGCGTCGCATCTGCGACGAGCACGGTGTGCTGTTGATCTTCGACGAGATCGCCACCGGGTTCGGCCGCACCGGCGCGCTGTTCGCGGCCGACCACGCCGGGGTCAGCCCCGACATCATGTGCGTGGGCAAGGCGCTGACGGGCGGCTACCTGACGCTCGCGGCGACGCTGTGCACCCGCGAGGTCGCCGAGACCATCAGCTCACACCCACCCGGCGCACTGATGCACGGGCCGACGTTCATGGCCAACGCGCTGGCCTGCGCCGTCAGCGTCGCGTCGCTGGAACTGCTGGGCACCGGCGAGTGGCGATCGCAGGTGCAGGGCATCGAGGCGGGCTTGCTGTCCGGGCTGGCACCCGCGGTCGAGCTACCCAACGTGGTCGACGTGCGGGTGCTCGGCGCGATCGGTGTCCTGGAACTCGACCGGGACGTCGATCTGCGCGTCGCGACGCCGGTGGCCGTCGACCACGGGGTGTGGCTGCGTCCGTTCCGCAACCTCGTCTACGTGATGCCCCCCTACATCTGTACCGCCGAAGAGATCGGCCAGATCACCTCGGCGATGATCGCGGTCGCGCGTGCACTAACCTGAACGGTGTTCAATTCGCCCGTTCGAGGAGGAGCGCCGGTGACGCGCGTCGGTCTGGATCCGTTGGCCTGGCTCGACGACGTCGCGGCCCAGCGGCGCACCGCCGGCCTGCGCCGGACCCTGCGCGCCCGCCCGCCCGTCGGCGCCGAACTCGATCTGGCCTCCAACGACTACCTCGGTCTCGCCCAGCACCCCCGGGTGCTCGACGGCGGCGTGGCGGCGCTGCGCACCTGGGGCGCGGGGTCCACGGGTTCCCGGCTCGTCACCGGCAACACCGAGCTCCACGAGACGTTCGAGCGCGACCTCGCAGCGTTCGTCGGTGCCGAGTCGGCGCTGGTCTTCTCTTCGGGTTACACCGCCAATCTCGGTGCAGTCGTTGCGCTTTCGGGTCCGGGCGCACTGCTGGTGTCCGATGCGCTGACGCACGCCTCGCTCGTCGACGCATGCCGGCTGTCGCGGGCCCGGGTGGTCGTCACCCCGCACGGCGACGTCGCGGCCGTGGAGGCCGCGCTGGCCGCACGCACAGAGGACCGCGCCGTGGTGATCACCGATTCGGTCTTCTCCGCCGACGGTGTCCTGGCCCCGCTGACCGCGCTGCACGACGCGTGCCGCAGGCAGGGTGCGCTGCTGATCGTCGACGAGGCCCACGGGCTCGGCGTGCGCGGCACGGGTGGCCGCGGCCTGCTCCACGAGGTCGGGCTGGCCGGAGCGCCCGGCATCGTGATGACGACGACGCTGTCGAAGGCGCTGGGCAGCCAGGGGGGTGCGGTGCTCGGCCCTGCCGCGGTGCGCGAGCACCTGATCGACGCGGCGCGACCGTTCATCTTCGACACCGGACTGGCGCCGGCTGGGGTCGGCGCGGCGTACGCGGCACTCGGTGTGCTGATCGACGAACCGTGGCGGGCCCGGCGCGCACTCGACCACGCCGCGACGCTGGCCGAGATCTGCGATGTGGCCGAGACTCCGACCTCGGCGGTGGTTTCGGTGATCCTCGGCGAACCGGACGTGGCGCTCGCCGCAGCGACGGCCTGCCTCGAGCAGGGTGTGCGGGTCGGCTGCTTCCGGCCGCCGAGCGTGCCGGCCGGCACCTCGCGGCTGCGGCTGACGGCGCGGGCGTCCCTGTCCGACGACGAGATGGCCCTCGCACGCAGGGTGTTGACGGAAGTCCTGGCGGCGCGGTGAGCGTTCTCGTCGTCACCGGCACCGGGACGGGGGTCGGCAAGACCGTCGCGACCGCCGCGCTGGCCTGCCACGCCCGGCTCGCCGGCCTCGGCATAGCCGTGTGCAAGCCCGTACAGACGGGTACTGCCGACGGTGACGACGACCTGGCCGAGATCGGCAGGCAGGCCGGGGTGTCCGAACTGTTCCCGGGGTGGCGCTATCCGGAACCGCTCGCGCCGCTGGCTGCCGCGCAGCGGGCCGGCTACGCACTGCCCACCCGCACGGAGCTGGTCGAGCTGGTCCGGCGGGCGGATGCTCCCGGCCGCCTGACGCTGGTGGAAGGTGCCGGTGGGCTGCTCGTGGAGCTCGCCGACGGCGGTGTGACGCTGCGTGACCTGGCCGCCGAGCTGGCCGCGCCGGTGCTGATCGTGGTAGCCGCGGGCCTGGGCACCCTCAACCACACCGCTCTGACGGTGGAAGCGCTTGCAGCTCATGATGTTTCATGCGCCGGCCTGGTGATCGGTTCCTGGCCGGCCCAGCCCGGCGTCGCCGAAATCGACAATCGGGATGCGCTGGCGCGGCTGGCTCCGGTGCGGGCGGCGCTGCCCGCCGGGCTCGGCGCGCTCGGCGCCTCCGACTTCGAGCAGATCAGTGCGCGGGCGTTCGACCCGGGCTGGGTTGCCGGACTGGCCTAGTGGTGCACTCGGTCGAGGCGCTGTTCGACGTCGCCACGGAGACGTCGGTGCGCGGCCTGTGGGACGGGCTGGCGGCTGCGGGAGTGCCCAGTCAGGCCGGGCACACCGCGCCGAGCAACCGGCCGCACGTCACGCTCACGGTGGCCGAGCAGATGGACGACGCCGTGGCTCCGGCACTGCGGCCACTCCTGGACCGCTTACCCCTGCCGTGCGTGATCGGCGCACCGATGCTGTTCGGCGGCGGCCGCACCATCACGCTGGTGCGGCTGGTGGTGCCGTCGGCCGACCTCCTCGCCCTGCACGCCGACATCCACGAGGCCTGCGCACCGTACATGCCCAAAGGCGTTCTACCGCACGCGGATCCGGGGCGGTGGACACCGCATGTCACGCTCGGTAGGCGCATCCCGCCCGATCTCGTGCCGCTCGCCCTGTCGGTACCGGGCATCGCCGGCGACATCGACGCCGAGATCACCACGGTGCGCCATTGGGACGGCAACGCCAAACAGGAGCACTGGATCTAGACGGGCTGTTCGCGGCGCGCCAGGATGCCGTCGATCAGCAGGCGCACGCCGAAGTCGAACCGGGTGTCCTGGTCGTCGGCCAGCAACGACGCGTCGGGCAGGTCCGCGCCTGCGGCGTCCCACTGGCGGCGGGACTGCTCGTCCACGGTGAAGCCGAGCACGTAGTAGACGACCGTCCGGGCGGTCAGGTCGGCATTCGCCGCCGGCACGCCGGCCTCCGCGGCGGCGTCGGTCAGCTGACTCACCACGTCGGTCATGACCGCCGACTGTGCGGCGGCGAAGCTCGCCGACACCAGTTCGGCTCCGTCGGTGTGGGACAGCAGCGCATCGCGCATCTGCCGGCACAGCGCCACCACGCGGGTGTGCCAATCGCCCGCTGGCCGAATGACCGGCGCCAGGATGTGGTCGGCGACCGCGCCGAGCAGCTGCTGCTTGTTCGCGAAGTGCCAGTAGAGCGCGCCCGGCGACACCTCGAGCTCGCGGGCCAGCCGCCGCATCGACAGATCGGCGAGCCCGTAATCGTCGAGCAGCGAGGTCGCCGCCGCGACCACGTCGCGTTTGTGGAGCTGCACGCCAGTACCCTAACCTGAACACCGTTCAATTGGGCAGCGAGGAGAAGTGTATGAGCGACATTCTGGCGGTGGCACGCGAACAGGTGCTCGAGCGGGGTGTCGGCCTCGACCAGGACCAGACGCTGCAGGTGCTGCAGCTGTCCGACGACCGTCTCGACGAGCTGCTCGCGCTGGCCCACGAGGTCCGCATGGCCCACTGCGGCCCGGACGTCGAGGTCGAGGGCATCATCAGCCTGAAGACCGGAGGCTGCCCCGAGGACTGCCACTTCTGTTCGCAGTCAGGACTTTTCGCCTCGCCGGTGCGCAGCGCCTGGCTCGACGTGCCGAGCCTGGTCGAGGCCGCCAAGCAGACCGCCAAGACCGGTGCCACCGAGTTCTGCATCGTGGCCGCCGTCCGTGGACCCGACGAGCGGCTGCTGGCCCAGGTCGCCGCGGGCATCGAGGCGATCCGCAACGAGGTCGACATCCAGATCGCGTGCTCGCTCGGCATGCTCACCCAGGAGCAGGTGGATCGCCTGCGGGACATGGGCGTGCACCGCTACAACCACAACCTCGAGACCGCCCAGTCGTTCTTCACCAACGTGGTGACCACCCACACCTGGGAGGAGCGCTGGGAGACGCTGCAGATGGTGCGTGAGGCCGGCATGGAGGTGTGCTGCGGCGGCATCCTCGGGATGGGGGAGACGCTCGAACAGCGCGCCGAATTCGCCGCCAATCTGGCCGAATTGGACCCGCACGAGGTCCCGCTGAACTTCCTCAACCCGCGCCCGGGCACGCCGTTCGGTGACCTCGAGGTGCTGCCCGCCGCCGAGGCACTCAAGGCCGTCGCCGCGTTCCGGCTCGCCCTGCCCCGCACGATGCTGCGGTTCGCCGGGGGCCGGGAGATCACGCTCGGCGACCTCGGCGCCAAGAAGGGCATCCTCGGCGGCATCAACGCCGTCATCGTCGGCAACTACCTGACCACCCTGGGCCGGCCCGCCGAAGCCGATCTCGAGTTGCTGGAGGATCTGCAGATGCCGATCAAGGCACTCAACGCAAGCCTGTGATGGTGCATGAGCTGCCCGCGCCGGTGGGCGCCGGCGTCTTCAACGTCTACACCGGTGAACCCGCGGGATCGACGGTGCCCACCGCCGCAGCGCTGGGTCTGGAACCCCCGAGGTTCTGCGCGGACTGTGGCCGCCGGATGGTCGTGCAGGTCCGCCCGGACGGGTGGTGGGCCAAGTGCTCGCGACACGGCCAGGTGGATTCGAAGGATCTGGAGCTCTACCGGTGACCGGAGCTCCTATCTCCCGCGTCCATGCCGCGCTGCGGGTCATCGTCGGGCTCGCGGTCGCCGGGGCGCTGTGCGGGGCGCTGTGGGCGTGGCTTGCGCCTCCGATCCACAGCGTGGTCGCGCTGACGCGCAGCAACGACCGGGTGAAGGCCTACCTCGGCAACGAGGGCGATCACTTCTTCACGGCCGCGTTCCTGATGGTCGGCTTCCTCTCGGTGCTCGCCGTGATCGCGGCGGTCACCGTGTGGCAGTGGCGAACCCAGCGCGGACCGGTGATGATGGCGGCCCTCAGCGTGGGCACCATCGTGGCATCGGCCGCCGCGGTCGGTGCCGGGGCGGCGCTGGCGGGGCTGCGCTACGGACACCTGGACGTGGCGGCGGTCGACGTCACCGAGCAGAACCGGGTCAGCTACGTCGTCGAGGCGCCGTCGGTGTTCTTCGGCCACACGCCGTTGCAGGTGGCGCTGACGCTGCTGCTGCCCGCGGCGGTCGCCGCGATGGTGTACGTGCTGGGCGCGGTGTCGACCACCCGCGACGATCTCGGGGGTTGGCCGCCGGTCGAGCCGGGAGCGCCGGCTACTGGTCGAAGCGCGACAGAGGCTGACGTTCCACCCGTCGCCCCGTCATCACCTTCACCGTGATCTTGCCCAGGGTGAACATGCCCCGGTAGGTCGACGGGTTCAGCAGCGTCGGCCACTTGGTGCGCTTGATGTTGTCGCGCAGCGGCTTTCCGGCGAACCGGTCGCGCAGCCAGCGCAGCGTCATCGGCGCCGACATCGGGTGCAGCAGGAGATGCTCGCTGAACAGGTCGCGGTGGTAGGTGACGCGGGCGCCGCCGCGCACGTAGGTGTGCGCCAGTTCGTCGATGTCGTCGACGCAGATGATGCGGTCATGCACGGCCTGCACGATCAGAACCGGTACCGACGGCGCGGCCGTGCCCAGCTTGATGCTGTCGAACACGTGTTGCACCTCGGGGCTGAGCAGGATCTCCTCGAGCGGCCGGTCGACCATGTCGGCCATGTCGCGGCCCGCACAGGCCACCATCGCCTGGGCGGTGGTCATGGTCTGGATGCGCTCCAGTAGTGCCTTGCCCTCCGGAGTGGCGTGCTCGGCGATGATCCGGTCCAGGTCCGGGTAGATGTGGCAGAGCGCGGCGACGACGAGCGCGGGCAGTCCGGCGTAGATGCTGCCGTTGAGGCGGCGGAACGTGTGCCCCAGGTCGCCGACCGGCGAGCCGAGGACGGCGCCGACCACGTTGAGTTCCGGCGCGTAGGCGGCCTGTACCTCCGCGGCCCACGCCGAGGCCAGTCCGCCGCCGGAGTAACCCCACAGTCCGATGGGTGAATCGGCGGCGAGCCGGAACGTCGGGTGATTGATGGCGGCCCGAACGCCGTCGAGGATGTGGTAGCCGGGCTCGTAGGGTGCGCCCCACATGCCGGTCGAGCCCTCGTGGTCGGGCACCGACACCGCCCACCCTTCCGCGAGGGCGGCGGCGATCAGCAGGAACTCGAACTGGGCCACGGCGCCGACGGCCTTGGCTCCGCGGCGCAGCGCATAGGACGGGAAGCACCGGCTCGCCACGGCGTCGATGGCGCACTGGTAGGACACCACCGGGAGCGGCCGCGTGTGGTCGCGCTCGGTCGGGATCAGCACGGTGGTGACGCCGGCCTGCGGATCGCCCTGGAAGTCGGTGGTGCGGTAGAGCAGCTGGGTGGCGCTGAATTTCTGCGGGATCAGGCCGAGGAATGCCAGCTCCACGTCGCGGGAGCGCAGCACGGTGCCGGGGTGGGCGTGCTCGTAACCCTCGGGCGGCTCGTAGAACGGGTCGTCGGACGGGACCACCGGTCGCTGCCTGGGGCGAAGCGCCTCATGGTGGGGTTGACCGATCCAATCGGCCCCTGTCGCCCGCGCCGCGCTGCCCAAGTCCATCCAGGCATTGTTACTTAAGAATGCGCTAAGAAGCCAGTCGACTCACCCGGGCGGACGCAATGCAGCGAATTCGTCAGTGACCCGATAACGGGCGTCGGCGAACCGGTAGAGCGCCGCCGGACGGCCTCCGCTGCGTCCCGACCGTGCCGTTGTGCCAGTGCGCGTGATCACGTGACGACGCTCCAGGACGCGCTGCAGGTTGGTCGCGTCGACCGGGTGCCCGAGGGCGGCACTGTAGATGTCGCGCAGCGTCGAGAGCGCGAATTCGGCTGGCGCCAAGGCAAATCCGATATTCGTGTACGACAGTTTCGCGACCAGACGGGTGCGTGCGTGGTCGACCATCGGGCCGTGGTCGAAGGCCATCGGCGGTAGGTCGCCGACGGGGTGCCAGCGGGTGTCGGGGGGTAATTCGGGGATGGCGGGGGAGGGGACGAGGCCCAGGAATGTCGAGGCGATGGTGCGGTCGCCGGGCACGCGATCGGGTTCGGAGAACACCGCCAGCTGTTCGAGGTGGGCGAGTTCCCGCAAATCGACCTTCTCGGCGAGCTGGCGGCGCACCGAGTCGGTCAGCGTCTCGTCGTGGCCCAGCCTGCCGCCCGGGAGCGCCCAGCGTCCGCGCTGCGGGTCGAGTGCCCGTTGCCACAGCAGTACGTGCAGCGCATTCTCGCGAACCTGAAACACGGCGGCGAGGACTTCGTGCTGGGTGCTACGATGTGGCATGTTTTCGATTGTAAGTCGAAAACCTCGAACAAGGTAAGGAGACGGCGATGACCGTGCTCGCAACCGACAGTGCCGACCGCATCGTCGACGGTCCCGACGGCTACACCGGTGTCGACGGGGACGCCGCATGGGCGGCCGAGGTGCGTCGACTGCTCGACCTGCGCGGCGCCACGCTGCTGGCGCACAACTATCAGTTGCCCGCCATCCAGGACGTCGCCGATCACGTGGGCGACTCGCTGGCTCTGTCGCGCATCGCCGCGGAGGCGCCCGAGGACACGATCGTCTTCGCGGGAGTGCACTTCATGGCCGAGACGGCCAAGATCCTCTCGCCGGACAAGACGGTGCTGATTCCCGACCAGCGGGCGGGCTGCTCGCTGGCCGACTCCATCAGCGCCGACGAGTTGCGGGCGTGGAAGGCCGAGCATCCCGGCGCTGTGGTCGTCTCCTACGTCAACACCACGGCCGCGGTGAAGGCCGAAACGGACATCTGCTGCACGTCGTCCAACGCGGTCGAGGTCGTCGCCTCCATACCCGCCGACCGTGAGGTGCTGTTCTGCCCGGACCAGTTCCTCGGCGCCCACGTGCGCCGCATGACCGGGCGGCAGAACCTGCACGTCTGGGCCGGTGAATGCCACGTGCACGCGGGCATCAACGGGGACGAACTCGCCGAGCAGGCGCGCACCCATCCCGACGCCGAGCTCTACGTGCACCCCGAATGCGGTTGCGCGACATCGGCTCTCTACCTCGCAGGCGAGGGTGCCTACCCACAGGAGCGGGTCAAGATCCTGTCCACCGGCGGCATGCTCGACGCCGCCCGGGAGACCGGTGCACGGCAGGTCCTGGTCGCCACCGAGATCGGCATGCTGCACCAATTGCGCCGTGCCGCACCCGATGTCGACTTCCAGGCCGTCAACGACCGGGCCTCCTGCCGGTACATGAAGATGATCACCCCCGCGGCCATGCTGCGCTGCCTGACCGAAGGTGCCGACGAAGTGCACGTCGATCCCGGCACCGCCGCGCGAGCGCGTGCCAGCGTCACGCGGATGATCGAGATCGGGCAGCCCGGCGGCGGGGAATGACCGCCAACGGCACAGGTTGCGGCGGCTCCGGCGGCTGGCGCCTGCGCGCTGACGTCGTCGTCGTCGGAACCGGGGTGGCTGGTCTGGCTGCCGCGCTGGCCGCGCACCGCCGCGGCCGCACCGTGATGCTGCTCAGCAAGGCGGCAGAGACGGCGACGTTCTACGCGCAGGGCGGGATCGCCGTCGTCCTGCCCGACGGGGACGACTCCGTCGACGCGCACGTGTCCGACACCCTCGCCGCGGGCGCCGGGCTCTGCGACGCCGCTGCGGTGCGCTCGATCGTGGCCGACGGTGCCCGGGCGGTGGCCGAATTGGTCGGCGCCGGAGCGCGTTTCGACGAGTCGGAGCCGGGCCGGTGGGCGCTGACCCGCGAAGGCGGGCACACCCGTCGGCGCATCATCCACTCCGGAGGTGACGCCACGGGCGCGGAGGTGCAGCGCGCGCTCGACCACGCCGCCGCGTCGCTCGACATCCGCCGCAACCACGTCGCGCTCGACCTGCTGATCGACGGCGGCGCCGTCGCCGGTGTCTCGGTGCTCAGCGAGGACGGCCCGGGAACCGTCCACGCACCGTCGGTGATCCTCGCCACCGGCGGACTCGGACATCTCTACCGGGCGACGACCAACCCCGACGGCTCCACGGGAGACGGTGTCGCGCTGGCGATCTGGGCCGGATTGCCGGTCTCGGACGTGGAGTTCGTCCAGTTCCATCCGACCATGCTCTACACCGGCCCCGTTCCAGGCCGCCGGCCACTGATCACCGAAGCGCTGCGTGGTGAGGGCGCGACACTGATCGACGCGCACGGCGATCCGGTGACGGCCGGTGTGCACCCGATGGGTGACCTCGCTCCGCGCGATGTCGTGGCGGCGGCCATCGAGGCTCGCATGGCCGCTTCCGGGGACCCGTGTGTCTACCTCGACGCCCGCCACGTGGCCGATGTGGCACGTCGGTTCCCCACCGTCACCGCCGCCTGTCTCGCCGCAGGTATCGACCCTGCGCGGCAACCTATTCCGGTGGTTCCCGGCGCGCATTACAGCTGCGGGGGAGTCGTCACCGATGTGCACGGGCGCACCGCGATCGACGGGTTGTTCGCCGCAGGGGAGGTGGCCCGCACCGGCATGCACGGCGCGAATCGCCTGGCGTCCAACAGCCTGCTCGAGGGTCTTGTCGTCGGTGGGCGCGCCGGCGTCGCCGCCGCCGAGCACGCCGAGATGGCCGGGCCGCCGCGCGTGGTCGTCGCAGACCCGTCCCTGCGGCCGGTGCTCGCACGGCCGGCATTGCAGCAGGCGATGAGCAGCTACGCCTCCGTCGTCCGCGACGAGGACGGGTTGAGCCGGCTGGCTGCGCAGCTCGACAGCGCGGAATCGCGAATGATCAGCTCGCGCAGCATGTTCGAGGACGCCGCGCTCACCGCGGTGGCCGCTGTTGTCGGCTCGGCGGCGCGGGCGCGCACCGAGACCCGGGGCTGCCACCACCGCAGCGATCACCCCGACACCGATCCGACCCAGGCGGTCAGCATCGTCTGCGGCCCGGTCGCGTCAGGATGCCGGTGATGGCCCCGATGCTCACGGCCGAGGAGGAGGTCGACGCGCGGTCGATCATCTCCCGCGGGCTCGACGAGGACCTGCGCTACGGGCCTGATGTCACCACGCTGGCCACGGTCGCCGAAGACGCCACCACGACGGCGTCGGTGGTGGCGCGGGAACCAGGCGTCATCGCCGGCGGTGACCTCGCGCTGATCGTGTTCGACGAGGTGCTCGGCGCCGGGGGCTACCGGGTGATCCACCAGGTGCCCGACGGGACCCAGCTGGAACCGGGTGGTGCCGCACTGATCGTCGAGGGGCCGACGCGCGGGCTGCTCACCGCCGAGCGCACCATGCTCAACCTGCTGTGCCACCTGTCGGGAATCGCCACGGCCACCGCGGCGTGGGTGGATGCGGTGGCGGGCACGCGGGCCCGGATCAGGGACACCCGCAAGACGCTTCCGGGGATGCGGTCGCTGCAGAAGTACGCCGTGCGCGTCGGCGGCGGCGTCAATCACCGCATGGGGCTCGGCGATGCGGCGCTGATCAAGGACAACCACGTGGCCGCTGCGGGCTCGGTGGTGGAGGCACTGCGCAGGGTCCGCGAGGTCGCGCCCGATCTGCCATGCGAGGTGGAAGTCGATTCCCTCGAGCAGCTCGACGAGGTGCTCGCCGAAGGCGTCGAACTGGTGCTGCTGGACAACTTCCCGGTGTGGCAGACGCAGATCGCGGTGCAGCGCCGGGCGACGCGCTCACCTCAGACGATGCTGGAGTCCTCGGGCGGGTTGTCGCTGGACAGCGCAGCAGACTATGCGGGCACCGGAGTCGACTATCTGGCGGTCGGGGCGCTCACGCACTCGGTGCGGGTGCTCGACCTGGGTCTGGACCTGTAGCCGATGCGTGTCTCACCGGGTCTGGCTCTCGCGGTGGCGCTGCTGTCGACGGGCATATCGGCGGTTGCGCTGGTGCGCACCCTCGATCACGGCACCGACTACACCGACGCGCAGCGCTCCGCGGCGACGGCACGGATCTGCACGGCCTTCGACACCGTGCGCGCGGGGGTGGCGACCAACACCAACGTGACGGCGCCCGAGGACATCAGCGGATCGCTGGCCGCCGCGGCCAACGCGCGGCTGGCGCTGACGGACGGCGGGCTGTACCTGCTGGCCCGGCTGGACCCGGCCACGCCGGCAGATCTCGCCGACTCCGTCCGGACCTTCGCCAACGCGTTGATGGACATCGGTGCGGCCGCCACAGCGGGTGCCCCGAACACCGATCCGGCGCAGGCCAAGCGGCTGGAAGCGGCGGAGTCGGCCAGCGCGGCCGTCAGCAACCGCTGCCGCTGATCCTCAGGCCGGCAGCGGGCCGCGGCGCAGCAGCGAGAGCACGACGGCGGCGGCCGCGAAAAGGCCCGCGAACACGCGGTTGAGCACGGTCTGCTGCCGCGGCGTGCGCAGCCACGTCAGCAGGCGCACCGCGAGACTGGTGTAGAGACCCATCACCACCAGGTCGACGACGACCATCGTGATCCCGATCGCCAGGTACTGCGGCAACAGCGGTGCCGTCGGAACCACGAACTGCGGCATCACCGCGAGAAAGAACAGCAGCCCCTTCGGATTGGTCGCGTTGACCAGGAAGCCCCGCGCGACGAGCGCCCGGCGACTGCCGGCGACCACCTGGTTCACGTGATCACCTAGGTCCACTCCGACGCTGCGCCACTGCCGGAACGCCAGATACGCCAGGTAGGCCACGCCCAGCCATTTGATGATCGTGAACGCCAGGATCGAGTTCGCGACGGCGGCGCCCAGCCCGATTGCCACGAGCGTCAGCTGCAGCATCAGCCCGATCTCGAGACCCAGGATGCTCCAGTAACCCCGGCGCACCCCGTGCGTCAGCCCGGTGGCCATCGACTGGATAGCGCCTGCGCCGGGGGAGATCGCGATCAGGATGGCGGCGCCGAAGAACGCCAGCCACATCTGCCACGTCATGACGGTCTGCTCACGATGCGATGTCCGCGACGAAGACCCCGGACCGCTTGGCGACCATCTGGGCCATCCGAGGCAGGGAGGGATCGGTGGTACCGGCCGGCAGCACCCGCGGGCGCACCAGATGGTGGGTGGTGCTGCCGATGCGGATGTCGGCTTCGCCGGCGGCCAGGACGTTCTTGACCCAGTTCGTCTTGCCGTGCGCCAGTCCGATCGCGAGCACCGAGCCTTTGCGGTACGGCGTGACGATCGTCTCGTACTCCGTGCCGGAGGTGCGTCCGCGGTGGTGGATCACCCCGAGTCCGGGCATGCGCTTCGACAGGGGCCGCAGCAGCGGGTTGATGTACTTGATCTGCAATCTTTCGAACCACGGCGGGAAGATCATCGGCACGCCGGGCGCGTTGTTGGGGTGGCTGCTCTTGCTCGGCCGGTCCGGCATGACGCCTCCGATTCTGATTTGTGTTGCTCTGGGACAATGGTCAGCGTGAATGTATCGCCACGGCTCCTGCGGCGCATCGACCTGCGTGGCGCGACGCTCTCGGCGGCCCGCCTGCGGACCGCGCTGCCCCGGGGCGGCGTCGACGTCGACGCCGTGCTGCCCAAGGTCCGCCCGATCGTGGAGGCCGTCGCCGAGCGCGGCGCCGAGGCCGCGCTCGAGTACGGCGCCTCGTTCGACGGTGTGCGCCCCGACCAGGTCCGCGTGCCCGCTGATCAGCTGCGCGCAGCTCTCGACGAGCTCGATGCCGACGTCCGTACCGCGCTCGAGGTCGCGATCGAGCGGGCCCGCGCCGTGCACACCGATCAGCGCCGCACCGACACCACCACCACGCTCGCCCCCGGGGCGACCGTCACCGAGCGTTGGGTGCCCGTGGAGCGGGTCGGTCTCTACGTCCCGGGTGGCAACGCCGTCTATCCGTCGAGCGTGGTGATGAACGTCGTGCCGGCGCAGACCGCCGGTGTGGAGTCGCTGGTGATCGCCAGCCCGCCGCAGAAGGACCATGGCGGGCTGCCGCATCCGACGATCCTGGCCGCCGCCGCGCTGCTCGGGGTCGACGAGGTGTGGGCCGTCGGCGGCGCTCAGGCCGTCGCGCTGCTCGCGTACGGCGGCACCGACACCGATGGCGCTGGGGCAAGCGAAGCACCGGGAAATGGCACCGAACTGGCCCCGGTCGACATGATCACCGGGCCGGGCAACATCTACGTCACCGCCGCAAAACGGATCTGCCGCTCACAGGTCGGCATCGACTCCGAGGCCGGCCCCACCGAGATCGCGATCCTGGCCGACCACACCGCCGACCCGGTGCACGTCGCGGCCGATCTGATCAGCCAGGCCGAACACGACGAGATGGCCGCCAGCGTTCTCGTCACCGACAGCATCGCGCTGGCCGATGCCACCGACGCCGAGCTGGCCCGCCAGCTGGAGACGACGGTGCACCGTGAGCGGGTGAGCGCCGCGCTGAGCGGTCAGCAGTCGGCGATCGTGCTGGTCGACGACATCGACACCGGTCTGCGGGTCGTCAACGCCTACGCCGCCGAGCACCTGGAGATCCAGACCGTCGACGCGCCCGGGGTCGCGGCGCGGGTCCGGTCCGCGGGCGCGATCTTCGTCGGTGCCTGGTCCCCGGTGAGCCTTGGCGACTACTGCGCCGGCTCCAATCACGTCCTGCCCACAGCCGGCTGCGCGCGGCACTCCAGCGGTCTTTCGGTGCAGACGTTCCTGCGCGGCATCCACGTCGTGGACTACACCGAGGCGGCGCTCAAAGACGTTGCCGGGCATGTCATCACGCTCGCCAACGCCGAAAACCTGCCCAGCCACGGGGAAGCGGTGCGCAGGAGGTTCGAGAGGTGAACCCCGGTCGAGCCATCACGCTGGGGGAGCTGCCGCTGCGCGAGGACCTGCGCGGGAAATCGCCCTACGGGGCGCCGCAGCTCTCGGTGCCGGTGCGGCTGAACACCAACGAGAACCCGCACCCGCCGACCCAGGCACTCGTCGACGACGTCGCCGCATCGGTGCGGGAGGTCGCCGCCGAACTGCACCGCTACCCCGACCGCGACGCTGTGGCGCTGCGCACCGACCTCGCTGCCTACCTGACGGGTCAGACCGGCGTCCCCGTCGGTGTCGAGAACGTCTGGGCGGCAAACGGTTCGAATGAAATCCTGCAGCAGCTTCTACAGGCGTTCGGCGGGCCGGGCCGCAGCGCGATCGGTTTCGTGCCGTCCTATTCGATGCACCCGATCATCTCCGACGGCACCCAGACGCAGTGGCTGGCCGCGCACCGCGCTGACGACTTCGGCCTCGATGCCGCGATCGCCGCCACCGCGATCAAGGAGCACCGCCCAGACGTCGTGTTCGTCACCAGCCCGAACAACCCGTCCGGGCAGAGTGTTTCGCTCGACGACCTGCGGCTGCTCCTCGACGCGATGGCCGGTGGCGTGATGATCGTCGACGAGGCCTACGGCGAGTTCTCGTCGCAGCCCAGCGCGCTTGCACTGATCGACGAGTATCCGAGCCGGGTCGTGGTGTCGCGCACGATGAGCAAAGCGTTCGCGTTCGCCGGCGGGCGGCTGGGTTACCTGGTGGCGGCCCCCGCGGTCGTGGACGCGATGTTGCTGGTGCGTCTGCCGTATCACCTCTCGTCGCTGACCCAGGCCGCGGCGCGGGCGGCGCTGCGGCACGCCGACGACACCCTCGGCAGTGTCGCGACGCTGATCAGCGAACGCGAGCGGGTCTCTGCGGCGTTGACGGACATGGGTTTCCGAGTGATCCCGAGTGATGCCAACTTCCTGCTGTTCGGGGAGTTCAGCGATGCCGCGGCGACGTGGCAGGCCTACCTCGACGCCGGGGTGCTGATCCGCGACGTCGGCATCCCCGGATACCTGCGCACCACCATCGGCCTGGCCGACGAGAACGACGCACTGCTGAGCGCCAGTGCCCGACAAGGAGTGAAGTGAGCCGTCCCCACAGGTACGCGAAGGTCGAACGCAAGACGAAGGAATCCGACATCGTCGTCGAGCTCGACCTCGACGGCACCGGACAGGTGAGCATCGACACCGGTGTGCCGTTCTTCGACCACATGCTGACCTCGCTGGGCACCCATGCCCGGTTCGATCTCACGGTGAAAGCCGTGGGCGACATCGAGATCGAAGGCCACCACACGATCGAGGACACGGCCATCGTGCTGGGTCAGGCGCTGGGGCAGGCACTCGGCGACAAGAGCGGTATCCGCCGGTTCGGCGATGCGTTCATCCCGATGGACGAGTCGCTGGCGCACGCCGCCGTCGACGTGTCGGGCCGGCCGTATTTCGTGCACACGGGGGAGCCGGAGTTCATGGTCAGCTTCACCATCGCGGGCTCGCAGGCGCCGTACCACACCGTGGTCAATAAGCACGTCTTCGAATCCTTGGCCTTCAATGCGCGCATCGCGCTGCACGTGCGCACTCTGTACGGGCGCGATCCGCACCACATCACCGAGGCGCAGTACAAGGCCGTGGCTCGGGCGCTGCGCGAGGCCGTTGAGTACGACGAGCGGGTCAGCGGCGTGCCGTCGACCAAAGGGACCTTGTGACAACGAAACTGGTGGTGCTGGACTACGGTTCGGGCAACCTGCGGTCGGCTCAGCGGGCGCTCGAGCGGGTCGGCGCAGAGGTCGAGGTGACCGCTGATCCCGGCGCCGCGATGGCCGCCGACGGTCTCGTCGTGCCGGGCGTCGGTGCGTTCGAGGCCTGTATGACGGGCTTGCGCGCGGTCGGTGGCGAGAAGATCATCGCCGAGCGCGTCGCCGCCGGGCGGCCGGTGCTCGGCGTATGCGTCGGGATGCAGATCCTGTTCTCGCGAGGCGTGGAGTTCGGTGTCGAGTCGACCGGCTGCGGTCAGTGGCCGGGCGCGGTGGTCCGCCTCGATGCGCCGGTGATCCCGCACATGGGCTGGAACGTCGTCGACGCCCCCGCCGACAGTGTCCTGTTCCGGGGCATGGATCCGGCCACCCGCTTCTACTTCGTGCACTCGTATGCCGCCCAGCAGTGGGAGGGCGACCCGGACGCGGTGCTCACGTGGGCCACCCATCACGTCCCGTTCCTGTCGGCTGTCGAAGCGGGCCCGTTGTCGGCCACACAGTTCCACCCCGAGAAGAGTGGGGACGCCGGTGCCGAATTGCTGTCCAACTGGATCGGGGCGCTAAGTTGACCGGCGTGAACGCACCGAAACTGGTCCTGCTGCCCGCCGTCGACGTGGTGGACGGACGCGCCGTGCGCCTGGTTCAGGGGCAGGCCGGCAGCGAGACCGAATACGGCTCGGCGCTGGATGCGGCGATGACGTGGCAGCGGGACGGCGCCGAATGGATCCATCTGGTCGATCTGGACGCGGCATTCGGCCGCGGCTCGAACCGGGAGCTGCTCGCCGAGGTGGTCGGCACGCTCGACGTGGCGGTCGAACTGTCCGGCGGCATCCGTGACGACGAGTCGCTCGCCGCGGCGCTGGCCACCGGCTGCGCCCGCGTCAACCTCGGTACGGCGGCGCTGGAGAACCCGCAGTGGTGCGCACGCGTGGTGGCCGAGCACGGCGACAAGGTCGCGGTGGGCCTGGACGTATTGATCGACCCGTCCTTGCCTGACGGCGGGCACCGGTTGCGCGGCCGCGGCTGGGAGACCGACGGCGGCGACCTGTGGTCGGTGCTGGAGCGGCTCGACCGCGAGGGATGTTCGCGCTTCGTGGTCACCGACGTCACCAAGGACGGCACGCTGAACGGGCCCAACCTCGAGCTGCTCTCGTCGGTGTGCGAGCGCACCGACGCGCCGGTGATCGCGTCGGGCGGGGTGTCCAGTCTGGACGACCTGCGCGCGATCGCCACGCTGACCGGTACCGGCGTCGAGGGGGCGATCGTCGGAAAAGCCTTGTACGCAGGCCGTTTCACGCTGCCTGAGGCGCTGGCCGCGGTCGGCACGTGACGGTCGACGCGCGCCAGCTCGGCGAGCTCCTCGATACGGCCGCGGGCGTTCTCGACGGCGCTTCGGCACAGTTCATCGCCGGCCACGGCGCCGACTCCGCGGTGGCCAAGAAGGGCAACGACTTCGCCACCGAGGTGGATCTCGCGATCGAGCGCCGGGTGGTCGCCGAGCTGCAGCGCCTCACCGGCATCGGGGTGCACGGCGAGGAATTCGGCGGGGAGTCCATCGATTCGGAGCTCGTCTGGGTCCTGGATCCGATCGACGGCACATTCAACTACGCGGCGGGCTCGCCGATGGCGGCGATACTGCTCGGTCTGCTGGTCGACGGTGAACCGACATTGGGCCTGACATGGCTGCCGTTCATGGGACAGCGCTACACGGCGGTTCTCGGCGGCCCGGCGCGCTGCAACGGACAGGAACTGCCTCGGCTGGACCGCGCAGGCCTGGACGACGCGATCGTGGGCACCGGCACCTTCAACGTCGATTCGCGCGGCCGCTACCCGGGCCGGTATCGGGCGACAGTGCTCGCGAACCTCAGCAGGCAGTGTTCGCGGATGCGGATGCACGGCGCCACCGGCATCGACCTGGCCTATGTCGCGGCGGGAATCCTCGGCGGAGCCATGAGTTTCGGTCATCACATCTGGGATCACGCCGCAGGTGTGGCGCTGGTGCGGGCCGCGGGTGGTGTCGTCACCGATCTGGCGGGGGAGCCGTGGACGGTGACGTCCCCTTCGGCGCTGGTGGCGGCGCCCGGAGTGCACGAGGAAATGCTCGACATCATCTGTTCGGCCGGTGACCCGAAGGACTACCTGTGAGCACCGGCGGTGTCGTCGCGACCCGCGTGATCCCGTGCCTGGACGTCGATGCCGGCCGCGTGGTCAAGGGCGTGAACTTCGAGAACCTGCGCGACGCAGGCGATCCCGTGGAGTTGGCCGCGGTCTACGACGCCGAAGGCGCAGACGAACTGACGTTCCTGGACGTCACGGCGTCGTCGTCAGGGAGGTCCACGATGCTCGAGGTGGTGCGCCGCACCGCCGAGCAGGTGTTCATCCCGCTGACCGTCGGCGGCGGGGTGCGCTCGGTCGCCGATGTGGACATGCTGCTGCGTGCCGGCGCGGACAAGGTGTCGGTCAACACGGCTGCGATCGCGCGCCCGGAGTTGCTCTCGGAGTTGTCGCGGCAGTTCGGTTCGCAGTGCATCGTGCTGTCGGTCGACGCGCGCACCGTGCCTGAGGGCTCGCAGCCCACGCCGTCGGGCTGGGAGGTCACGACGCACGGCGGGCGCCGGGGGACGGGCATCGACGCGATCGAGTGGGCGACGCGCGGTGCCGAACTGGGGGTCGGGGAGATCCTGCTGAACTCCATGGACTTCGACGGCACGAAGGCCGGCTTCGATCTTCCGATGCTGCGGGCGGTGCGCGGCGCGGTGTCGGTGCCGGTGATAGCCAGCGGCGGGGCCGGTGCCGTGGAACATTTCGCGCCCGCCGTTGTTGCAGGAGCCGACGCCGTGCTGGCGGCCAGCGTGTTCCACTTCGGGGAGCTGACCATCGGCGAAGTGAAGGCGGCGATGAGTGCGGAAGGCATAACAGTCAGGTGAGTCTCGATCCCGCGATAGCGCAGCGCCTCAAGCGCAATGCCGACGGCCTGTTCGCCGCCGTGGTGCAGGAGCGTGGCTCCGGTCAGGTGCTGATGGTCGCGTGGATGGACGACGACGCCCTGGCCCGCACGCTGGAAACCCGTGAGGCGACGTACTTTTCGCGTTCCCGCGGCGAGCAGTGGATCAAGGGCGCGACCTCGGGCCACACGCAGCGCGTGCATTCGGTGCGCCTGGACTGCGACGGCGACACCGTGCTGCTGGAAGTCGACCAGCTCGGCGCGGCGTGCCACACCGGCGATCACACCTGCTTCGACGCCGATCTGCTGCTGGGTCAGGCCGACTGACGTCTGCGCAGCGTCTGCAGCGCCTTGTCGGCGTGGCTGTCCATGCTGATCTCGCTGGCGATCACGTCGAGCACGGTGCGGTCGGTGTCGATGACGAAGGTGGTCCGCTTGACCGGCAGGAATTTGCCCAGCAGCCCACGCTTGACCCCGAACTGCTCGGCTACGGCACCGTCGGTGTCCGAGAGCAGCGGGTAGTCGAATTTCTGCTGGTCGGCGAAGCGCGCCTGCTTGTCGACAGCGTCGGCACTGATGCCGACGCGGGTGGCGCCCACGTCGGCGAATTCGGCGGCCAGATCGCGGAAATGGCATGCCTCCTTGGTGCATCCGGGCGTCATCGCGGCGGGATAGAAGAACAGCACGATCGGCCCGGCGGCCAGCAGTTCGGCCAACGACCGCGTCGTCCCGGTCTGGTCCGGCAGTTCGAAATCGGCTACCCGATCACCCGCCTTCACTGGATTCATGGATTCCACGGTACGTCTGGGAGAATGCCCGTGTGCAGTCCACCGCCAGTCTCACTGTGACGACGTCGCGTGAGGACTTCCGGGCGCTGGCCGTCGAGCACCGTGTGGTGCCGGTGACCCGCAAGGTGCTCGCGGACAGCGAGACGCCGCTCTCGGCGTACCGCAAGCTCGCCGCCAATCGCCCCGGAACGTTCCTCCTGGAGTCCGCGGAGAACGGACGGTCCTGGTCGCGGTGGTCGTTCATCGGCTCGGGCGCGCCGTCGGCGTTGACCGTGCGCGACGGCTACGCCGCGTGGCTGGGTGTGACCCCGCAGGACGCCCCTTCGGGCGGTGATCCGCTGGAGGCGCTGCGCGCGACGCTGACGCTGCTGCAGACGGCGCCGCTGCCCGGTCTGCCCCCGCTGTCCTCAGGCCTGGTCGGGTACTTCGCCTATGACTTCGTGCGGCGGCTCGAGCGCCTGCCGGAACTCGCGGTCGACGATCTCGGATTGCCCGACATGGTGTTGCTTCTGGCGACCGACATCGCTGCGGTGGACCACCACGAGGGCACGATCACGCTGATCGCCAACGCGGTGAACTGGAACGGCACCGACGAGCGCGTCGACGAGGCCTACGACGACGCCGTCGCCCGACTGGACGTCATGACCTCGGCGTTGGCCGAACCGCTGGCCTCGACGGTGGCCACGTTCTCCCGGCCCGCTCCGCTGCACCGCTCGCAGCGCACGGTCGAGGAGTACACCGCGATCGTCGACAAGCTGGTCGGCGACATCGAAGCGGGTGAGGCCTTCCAGGTGGTGCCCTCGCAGCGCTTCGAGATGGACACCGACGCCGACCCGCTGGATGTCTACCGGATGCTGCGGGTCAGCAACCCCAGCCCGTACATGTATCTGCTCAACGTTCCCGACGGCGACGGCCAGCTGGACTTCTCGGTCGTCGGCTCCAGCCCCGAAGCCCTCGTGACGGTGAAGGACGGCCGGGCCACCACGCACCCGATCGCCGGGACCCGCTGGCGCGGTGAGAACGAGGAGGAGGACGTCCTTCTCGAGAAAGAGCTCCTCTCGGACGAGAAGGAACGCGCCGAGCATCTGATGCTGGTCGACCTCGGCCGCAACGATCTGGGCCGGGTGTGCAGGCCGGGCACGGTCAAGGTCGAGGACTACAGCCACGTCGAACGCTACAGCCACGTCATGCACCTCGTGTCGACGGTGACCGGGCTGCTGGCCGACGGCAAGACGGCCCTCGACGCGGTGACGGCCTGTTTCCCGGCGGGCACTCTTTCGGGCGCGCCGAAGGTCCGCGCGATGGAATTGATCGAAGAGGTGGAGAAGACCCGGCGCGGTCTCTACGGCGGGGTGTTGGGATATCTCGACTTCGCCGGCGACGCCGACTTCGCGATCGCGATCCGGACCGCGCTCATGCGGCGCGGTACCGCCTACGTGCAGGCCGGCGGCGGCGTCGTCGCCGATTCCAACGGCCCGTACGAGTACAACGAGGCCGCCAACAAGGCCCGCGCGGTGCTGAACGCGGTCGCCGCGGCCGAGACGCTGAGCGAGCCGTGACGCGCCTCGGGCAGCTCGCGCTGGTTCTGGCCGCGGTGGCGCTGTGGGGGGCGTCCCGTCTGACGTGGGTGCAGGTCTCCTCGTTCGACGGGCTGACGCATCCGAAGACCGATGATCTGACGGGCGCGACGTGGTCGACGGCACTGATCCCGCTCGCCCTCGTGGTGCTGGCGGCCGCGGTGGCAGCGTTGGCGGTGCGCGGCTGGCCGATGCGCATCCTCGCGGTCCTGGTCGCCGGAGCTAGCGCGGCGATGGGCTACCTCGCGATCAGCCTGTGGGTCGTGCCCGATGTCGGTGCGCGCGCCGCGCGTCTGGCCGAGGTGCCGATCACCGCATTGGTGGGCACCGAGCGGCATTCCCTGGGGGCGGTGCTCACGCTGGTGGCGGCGGCTCTGTCGCTGTTCGGGGCGGTTCTGCTGCTGCGCTCGGCGACTCGTTCGGGCGGCGACACCGCCCGCTACGCGCGCCGGCCGGCCGAGGCCGCGGACACCGGCGAGGCGATGTCGGAGCGGATGATCTGGGACGCTCTCGATGCCGGGAACGACCCGACCACGACGGACAAGAAGGGGCGGTGACGGGCCGTGGTGTCGTGGCGACTACCCTTCGTTAAGAATCAAACGGCCGTCAGGGGAAGGGAAACGACAGCTATGGGTTCGGCGACCGTCCTCGACTCCATCCTCGATGGGGTGCGTGCTGATGTCGCCGCTCGCGAGGCCGTCGTCAGCTTGGCCGAGGTCAAGGAAAAGGCCAAGCGTGCACCTGCGCCCCTCGACGTGATGGCAGCCTTCCGGGCGCCGGGCATCGGGGTGATCGCCGAGGTCAAACGGGCGAGCCCGTCGCGCGGCCAGTTGGCCTCGATCGCCGATCCGGCCGAGCTCGCGCGGGCCTACCAAGACGGCGGTGCCCGCGTGATCAGCGTGCTGACCGAGCAGCGCCGTTTCCATGGCTCCCTCGACGACCTGGACGCGGTGCGCGCGGCGGTGTCGATCCCGGTGCTGCGCAAGGACTTCATCGTGCGGCCCTACCAGATCCACGAGGCCCGCGCCCACGGCGCCGACCTGCTGCTGTTGATCGTCGCCGCGCTCGAGCAGCCGGCGCTGGAGTCACTGCTCGAACGCACCGAATCCCTGGGGATGACCGCGCTCGTCGAGGTTCACACCGAGGAAGAGGCCGACCGCGCGCTGCAGGCGGGGGCTTCGCTCATCGGTGTCAACGCCCGCGACCTCAAGACGCTCGAGGTCGATCGTGACTGCTTCGCGCGTATCGCGCCGGGGCTGCCGAGCCACGTCATCCGGGTCGCCGAGTCGGGTGTTCGGGGCACGGCGGACCTGCTGGCCTACGCCGGTGCCGGCGCGGACGCCGTGCTCGTCGGCGAAGGCTTGGTGACCAGTGGAGATCCCCGCAGTGCCGTCGCTGACCTCGTCACCGCCGGCACGCATCCGTCGTGCCCGAAACCCGCGCGCTAAGTGACCACGCACCTGGAACCGGAACTGCCGCGCGCCAGCGCCGCAGTGGCCGAACCGACCTCGCACGATCCCGACGCCCGCGGCCACTTCGGGGTGTATGGCGGCAGGTTCGTCCCCGAGGCGCTGATGGCCGTGATCGAAGAGGTGACCGCCGCCTACGAGAAGGCTCGCGGGGACCAGACGTTCCTCGACGAGCTCGACCGGCTGCAGCGGCACTACACCGGGCGGCCCTCACCGGTGTACGAGGCGGAGCGGCTGGTCGAGCACGCCGGCGGCGCACGGATCTTCCTGAAGCGAGAAGACCTCAACCACACCGGTTCTCACAAGATCAACAACGTGCTCGGGCAGGCGCTGCTGGCCAAGCAGATGGGCAAGACCCGGGTCATCGCCGAGACCGGTGCCGGCCAGCACGGGGTCGCGACGGCGACGGCGTGCGCGCTGCTGGGCCTGGAGTGCGTGATCTACATGGGTGCGGTCGACACCGCGCGCCAGGCACTCAACGTCGCGCGGATGCGGTTGCTCGGTGCCACGGTGGTGGCGGTCGAGTCCGGTTCGAAGACTCTCAAGGACGCGATCAACGAGACGTTCCGCGACTGGGTGACCAACGCCGACAACACCTACTACGCCTTCGGGACGGCGGCCGGTCCGCACCCGTTCCCGATGATGGTCCGCGACTTCCAGCGCGTCATCGGCCTCGAGGCGCGCGCCCAGATGCTCGACCAGGCAGGCCGCCTGCCCGACGCGGTCGTGGCGTGCGTCGGCGGTGGCTCGAACGCGATCGGCATCTTCCACGCCTTCATCGACGACCCGGCGGTACGCCTGGTCGGATACGAGGCGGCCGGCGACGGTGTCGAGACCGGACGGCACGCCGCGACCTTCACGGGCGGGTCGCCCGGTGCGTTCCAGGGCTCCTACTCGTACCTGCTGCAGGACGAAGACGGTCAGACCATCGAATCCCATTCGATCTCAGCGGGTTTGGACTATCCCGGCGTCGGACCCGAGCATGCGCTGCTCAAGGACATCGGCAGGGCGCGGTACGAGCCGATCACGGACACCGAGGCGATGGATGCGCTGTCGCTGCTGAGTCGCGCAGAGGGCATCATCCCGGCGATCGAGTCGGCGCACGCGATCGCGGGCGCGCTGAAACTGGGCCAGGAGTTGGGCCCGGGGTCGATCATCTTGGTGAACCTGTCCGGGCGCGGCGACAAGGACGTCGAGACCGCGGCGCGCTGGTTCGGTCTGTTCGAGGAAAATCCGAAATGAGTCGATTGGCAAGCGTTTTCGGTGCCTGCCGGGACGAGGGCCGGTCGGCCCTGATCGGCTACCTGCCGACCGGGTTCCCGGACGTGGACACCTCGATCGCAGCGATGGTCGCTCTCGTCGAGGCGGGCTGCGACATCATCGAGGTCGGCATCGCGTATTCCGATCCAGGGATGGACGGGCCGGTCATCGCGGCCGCCACCGAGGTGGCGCTGCGCGGCGGGGTCAAGGTGCGGGACACTCTGCGGGCGGTCGAGGCAATCAGCGCCGCCGGTGGCAACGCGGTGGTGATGACGTACTGGAACCCTGTGTTGCGCAAGGGCGTTGATGCGTTCAGCCGCGATCTGGCGTCGGCGGGAGGACTGGGGATGATCACCCCGGATCTGATCCCCGACGAGGCCGACGAGTGGCTGGCGGCCTCGGAGGCACACGATCTCGACAGGATCTTCGTGGTGGCGCCGTCCTCGACGCCGGAGCGGCTCAGCGCGACGGTCGATGCCTCGCGCGGGTTCGTGTACGCGGCGTCGACGATGGGTGTCACGGGCGCCCGGGACGCGGTGTCGAATGCGGCGCCGGAGTTGGTGCGGCGCATCAAGGAGCTCTCCGACGTTCCGGTCGGGGTGGGTCTGGGTGTGCGCTCGAGGGAGCAGGCCGCTCAGATCGGTTCGTACGCCGACGGTGTGATCGTGGGGTCGGCGCTGGTGTCGGCGTTGACCGACGGCATCCCGGCGATGCGATCGCTGGCAGAAGAATTGGCTGACGGGGTAAGGCAAAGGGTCACTGCGTGACGTCGACGGTGCTGGCATACATCCCGAGTCCGTCGCAGGGGGTGTGGCATCTCGGCCCCTTCCCGTTGCGTGCGTACGCGCTGTTCATCATCGCGGGCATCGTGGCAGCCCTGGTGTTGGGCGACCGTCGCTGGGTGGCGCGCGGTGGAGAGCCGGGCGTCATCTACGACATCGCGTTGTGGGCGGTGCCGTTCGGCCTGATCGGTGGCCGGCTCTATCACGTCATGACGGACTGGCGAACCTACTTCGGTGAGGATGGCGCGGGATTCGCTGCCGCGCTGAGGATCTGGGACGGCGGACTCGGAATCTGGGGCGCGGTGGCGCTCGGTGCGGTCGGAGCGTGGATCGCGTGCCGGCGGCGGGGGATACCGCTGCCCGCGTTCGGAGACGCGATCGCGCCGGGAATCATCCTGGCCCAGGCCATCGGACGGATGGGCAACTACTTCAACCAGGAACTGTACGGGCGCGAGACGACGATGCCCTGGGGTCTGGAGATCTACGAGCGGGTGAACTCGGCGGGGGTGCCGGACTCGCTGAATGGTGTGTCGACCGGTCAGCTGATCGAGATCGTCCACCCGACGTTCCTGTACGAATTGCTCTGGAACCTGCTGGTGTTCGCGGCGCTGATCCTGGTGGATCGCCGGTTCCGGATCGGACACGGCCGGCTCTTCGCGCTGTATGTCGCCGGCTACTGCGTGGGCCGGTTCTGGGTGGAGCTGATGCGCAGTGATGCGGCGACACACATCGCGGGCATCCGGATCAACACGTTCACCTCGACGTTCGTGTTCATCGCCGCGGTGGTCTACATCATGGTCGCGCCGAAGGGCCGCGAAGATCCGCTGTCGCTGCGTGGCGCGCCGGAGGGTGGCGAGTCGCGCGCCGAGGACATGGTCAAGGACGTGGCGTTGGGAGCGTCGACGACCGGCGTGGTCGCGGCGGCGATCGTGGCGTCCGAGGACGACGAGAAGTCGGTCGCCGAAACGGCCGACGACGAGGACGTCTTGGTCGAGCGTGATGCCGATCTGGAGACCGTCGAGGGTGACGTGGTCGCCGACGGCGATGAGCTGGTCGAGCCGGTTGATACCGCCGACGAACCCACGGAGCGGGAGGCGGGTCTGGGTTCGGTGGATGCCGATGAGGTCGCCGAAGCGGTGGGTGAGGCTGAGGTCGCGCACGCGGTGGCTGTCGAGGGTGAGGACGCGGCTGAGGCGCTGACTGACGAAGAGTCGGAACCGGTCGTGGAGTCCGAGGCCGTCGAGTCGGATGCTGACGCCGCCGAAGGCGCGTTCGCGGACGAAGCCGAGGAGCCTGAGGCTGGTCTCGGTTCGGTCGATGCCGATGAGGCCGCAGAAGCGGTGAGCGATGCCGAGGTCGCGCACGCGGTGGCTGTCGAGGGTGAAGACGCCGCTGAAGCGCTGACCGCCGAGGAGTTTGACGCAGCCGACGAGGCTGAGTCGGCCGAGCCGGAGGCTGGTCTCGGGTCGGTGGATGCCGATGAGGTTGCCGAAGCGGTGGGTGAGGCTGAGGTCGCGCACGCGGTGGCTGTCGAGGGTGAAGACGCCGCTGAAGCGCTGACCGCCGAGGAGTTTGACGCAGCGGAGGAGCCTGAGGCTGCGGAGCGAGAGGCTGGTCTCGGTTCGGTCGATGCTGACGAGGTTGCCGAAGCGGTGGGTGAGGCTGAGGTCGCGCACGCGGTGGCTGTCGGAGGTGAGGACACGGCTGAGGCGCTGACCGCCGAGGAGTCTGAAACGGTCGAAGAGACCGAGACTGTCGAGTCGGATCCTGCCGCTGAGGCGCTGACCGCCGACGAGTTTGACGAAGGCGACGAGGCTGAGTCAGCCGAGCCGGAGGCGGGTCTCGGGTCGGTGGATGCCGATGAGGCCGCAGAAGCGGTGAGCGATGCCGAGGTCGCGCACGCGGTGGCTGTCGAAGGTGAGGACGCGGCTGAGGCGCTGACCGCTGTTGAGTCCGATGCTGCGGAGCCGGAGGCGGGTCTCGGGTCGGTGGATGCCGACGAGGTCGCGGACGCAGTGAGTGACGCTGAAGCTACTCACGCGGTGGCGGTCGAGGGTGAGGACGCGGCAGAGGCGCTGACTGCCGAGGAAACGGAACCCGTCGAGGAGCCCGAAGCCACGGGACCGGAGGCGGGTCTCGGTTCGGTCGATGCCGATGAGGCCGCCGAAGCGGTCGGTGAGGCCGAAGTTGCCCACGAGGTGGCGGTTGAGGGTGAAGACGCGGCCGAGGCGCTGACACACGACGGTGAGCCAGAGACCGCTGAGCCAGAAAGCCGCGACAGCGACGCATCGGGTGACCAATCAGAGCCCAATGACGACGACACCCCAGGCGCTGAGACTCCTGCCGCCGCTCCCAAAGCAGCCGAAAGACCCACTGCAGCAGGCCTTTCCGTCGAGGTGGGTCAGCGCGTCCTGCAGTGGGCTCGTCGTCGCAGAAATCGCTGAGCTCTCACCACTGAGTTATCCACAGGCGCAAAAATCTGCGTCGAAGGGTGCCATCCCAGCCCGGTAAGATCGAACACATGTTCGACGAAGATCCGGCCGTGCTGATCGACACCGTGGCTGCTGCTGCGCGTGCGGAGTCGGCGGCGATTGCTCGGCGCTTGGGTTCGGTTGCGTCGTTGTATCGGCGGCGGTGCCGTGATTACGAGGACGCGCAGTTCTGGTTCACCGATGTGTTCGAAGCGGTGGGGGCTGAGGTGTCGGCGGCGCAGAACATCAGTCGTGACCGGGCGATTCATCAGGTGCGGCAGGCGGTGTCGCTGTATGAGCGGTTGCCGGCAGTGGCCGCGGTCTTCGCCCGGGGTGACATCGATTATCGGATGGTGCAGACCATCGTCACCCGAACGGACAACGTGCTCGACGAGATGGTGGCCGCTGTGGATCGTTCGTTGGCCGCTCAGGTGCACAAGTGGATGCGATTGTCGAAGCCCAAACTGCGGGATCGCATCGATATGTGGGTCGCGGAGCATGATCCTGCGGGGGTGCGGGTTCCGCCGATGGTGGAGGAGAGCCGCTATCTCGAGGTGGAGCCGCATCCCAACGCGGCGGGCATGGCAACGATCGGCGGGGTGCTCGGTGCTGCTGATGCTGATGCCATCGATCAACGCCTGGACCTGATCGCGGACTCGGTGTGCCCGAATGATCCTCGGTCGAAGCGGCAGCGTCGCGCGGACGCGGCGGGTGCGCTGGGGCGGCTGGAGGGGTCGTTGGCGTGTCAGTGCGGGTCGAGTGACTGCAGCGCGGCGACGGTACGGGAATCGGCGGCGCGGGTGGTGATTCATGTGCTGGCTGAGCAGAAGACGCTGGAGGGCGGTGGTGCTCGCCCGGGGTATCTGTCGGGGTTCGGTGTGCTGCCCGCGGAGTCGGTGCGCACGATAGCGAGGACGGCGACGGTCAAGCCGGTGCGTCGTCCCGGTGCGGATGCGGAGTCGGGGTATCGGCCGTCGGCCGCGCTGCGGGATTTCTTGCAGTGGCGGGATTTGACGTGTCGGTTCCCGGGTTGTGATCGCCCGGTGGTGGGTTGCGATGTGGACCATACGATTCCGTGGCCGTTCGGTCTGACTCATCCGTCGGGGCTCAAGCATTTTTGTCGGACGCATCATTTGATCAAGACGTTCTACACCGGTGTCAACGGCTGGACCGATGAGCAGCGCCCCGATGGGTCGGTCGTGCTGCGGTCGCCGACGGGGCACGTGTACACGACCGAGGCGTTCGGGGGCGTGTTGTTCCCCGGGCTGGCCGTACCGACGGCGACGATCACTATCGCGACGCCGACGGAGTCCTCGGATCGCGCCGCGATGATGCCGATGCGCACCAGAACCCGCGAGCAGGATCGTCGAGCGCGTATCGCCCAGGAGCGGCGACAACGCCTCGAACTCGACGCCGAACTCGAACGACAACGACAAGCCAGGCTCGCGGCGACAGACGAGCCGCCCCCGTTCTGAGGTGCCGGTCTGGCATGCTTGTGCCATGACTGAGCCGCAATTCGGTGGCAGCGCGGGCGGCAATCCCTACCCGCCGCCATATCAGCAGCCCGGCTACCCACCCCCGGGTCAGCAGTACGGTCCTCCGCCTGGGCAATTCCCGCCGCCGGTGGGGCAGTACCCGCCGTCGTACACGGATCCCTCCGCGCCGTACGGCCGGCACCCGATGACGGGGGAGCCGCTGTCCGAGAAGTCCAAAGTGGTGGCAGGTTTGTTGCAGCTGTTGGGGCTCTTCGGCCTGGTCGGCATCGGCCGCATCTACCTCGGCTACACCGGTCTCGGCGTCGCCCAGCTCGTCGTGGGCCTCATCACCTGCGGCATCGGGGCCGTCATCTGGGGCATCATCGACGCGGTCCTGATCCTCACCGACAAGGTGCGCGATCCGGACGGGCGTCCGCTGCGCGATGGCACCTAGCCTGAGCACAGCCGGCAACAACCGCCTGCTCATCGGGCTCGGTACGGGGGCGGCCCTACTGGGCAGCCTCGCCTACATCGGCCTCGGTGACCCGCACAGCCCGAGCTTCGTGTTCCCGCCGTGCCCGTTCAAGGCACTCACCGGTTGGAACTGCCCTGCCTGCGGCGGCCTGCGCATGACCCACGACCTCCTCCACGGTGACCTCGCCGCGGCCTGGATCGACAACGCCTACGTCCTCATCGGTCTGCCGCTCCTGCTGGCCTTCATCGTCGGCCGACGCGCCCGCGGCAAGCAGGTGCCGACCACACCCCTGCTGGTCGTGGTCGCGGTCACGGCCATCGCGTGGACCGTCGCCCGGAATCTGCCCGGTTTCCCCCTCATCCCGACCGTTCTCGCCGGGTAGCGACCGACCCACGCTGATACAATCGCTCGACGGGCCGCTGCAGTCCCTGACCACGAAGAATCAGGACTGCGAGGAGCATCGTTCATGCTGTTCTCGGCATTGCCCGAACCCCAGGGCCTCTACCACCCCGACCGCGAGGCGGATTCCTGCGGTGTGGCCATGGTGACCGATATCCAGGGCCGCCGATCCCACGGCATCGTCACCGACGGGCTGATCGCCCTCGAGCACCTCGAGCACCGAGGCGCAGCGGGCGCCGAACCCAACAGCGGCGACGGTGCCGGCATCCTGATCCAACTCCCGGTCGACATGCTCGACCAGGTCACCGATTTCGATCTTCCGGAGCCGAATTCCAACGGCGACAACACCTTTGCGGCCGGCATCTGCTACCTCCCGCAGGAGCTTGCCGAACGAGCGGAAGCCCGCGCCACCATCGAAGCCATCGCCGAGGAAGAGGGGCTCGAGATCCTCGGGTGGCGTGAGGTGCCCGTCGATCCGGACGGCGCTGAAATCGGTCAGACAGCGCTGGGTTGTATGCCCCACATGTCACAGCTCTTCGTCGCCGCCCCGGAGCACAACGGCGTGCGCGCCGGCGGAATCGACCTCGACCGTCGCGTCTACCCCCTGCGCAAGCGCGCCGAACGGGGCAGCGTCTACTTCCCGTCGCTGTCCAGCCGCACCATGGTCTACAAGGGCATGCTCACCACACTGCAACTGCCGCAGTACTTTCCGGATCTGCGTGACGAACGCTGCGTCAGTGCGATCGCGATCGTGCACAGCCGCTTCTCCACCAACACCTTCCCCTCCTGGCCTCTCGCACACCCCTTCCGCTTCGTCGCCCACAACGGTGAGATCAACACCGTGCGCGGCAATCGCAACCGCATGCACGCCCGCGAGGCCATGCTCGCCAGCGCGACGATCCCCGGCGACCTCGCCCGGCTCTCCCCGGTGTGCACCCCCGACGCGTCCGATTCCGCATCGTTCGACGAGGTCCTCGAACTCCTCCATCTCGGCGGCCGCGCCCTGCCCCACGCCGTGCTGATGATGATCCCGGAGGCGTGGGAGAACAACACCACGATGGACGACGCCGAGCGCGCCTTCTGGCGGTACCACGCCTCGCTCATGGAACCCTGGGACGGCCCGGCCTGTGTCACCTTCACCGACGGCACCCTCGTCGGAGCCGTGTTGGACCGCAACGGGTTACGGCCCGGCCGCTGGTGGCGCACCATCGACGACCGTGTGATCCTGGCCAGTGAGAGCGGCGTGCTCGACGTCCCGTCGGCGCAGATCGTCGCCAAGGGGCGGCTCCAGCCGGGGAAGATGTTCCTGATCGACACCGCTGCCGGACGTATTGTCTCCGACGACGAGATCAAGCAGGACCTCGCGACGGCCGAACCGTACGGCGAGTGGCTGCACGCCGGACTGCTCGACATCAAGACCCTGTCAGACCGTGTCCGCGTAGCGCCCAATCACGATTCGGTGGTCCGCCGTCAGATCAGCTTCGGCTACACCGAGGAAGATCTGCGCATCCTGCTCACCCCGATGGCGGCCTCGGGTGGCGAGCCGCTGGGGTCCATGGGCACTGACACCCCGGCCGCGGTGCTCTCCGAGCGATCCAAGTCTCTCTACGATTACTTCGTCGAACTCTTCGCCCAGGTCACCAACCCCCCGCTGGACGCCATCCGAGAAGAGGTCGTCACCTCGATGTCGCGCGTGATGGGCCCCGAGCACAACCTGCTCGAACCGACGGCCGCCTCGTGCCGTCAGATCACCCTGGGCTGGCCGGTGCTCGACAACGACGAGCTCAACAAGATCGTGCACATCAACGACGACGGCGAGCATCCCGGGCTGCGCACCGCCGTGCTCAAAGCCCTCTACCGCGTCGAACGCGGTGGTGAGGGGCTCGCCGACGCTCTCGAGGATCTGCGTACCCGCGCCTGCGACGCCATCGCCAAAGGTGCTCGCACACTGGTCATCTCCGATCGCGACTCCGACCACACCAAGGCGCCGATCCCGTCCCTTCTCGCCGTGTCGGCGGTCCACCACCACCTGGTGCGCACCAAGCAGCGCACCGCCGTCGCGCTCGTCGTCGAGACCGGCGACGCCCGCGAGGTCCACCACATCGCGATGCTGATCGGTTTCGGCGCCGCCGCGGTCAACCCCTATCTGGCATTCGAATCCATCGAGGACCTCATCCGCGAAGGCGAGCTCACCGGGATCGAAACCGCGACCGCCGTGAGAAATTACCTCAAAGCGCTCGGCAAGGGCGTGATGAAGGTGATGAGCAAGATGGGGATCTCGACGGTGGCCTCCTACACCGGTGCCCAGGCGTTCGAGGCGGTCGGCATCGACAAGGAGGTCATCGACGAATACTTCACCGGGACCCCGACCCAACTGGGCGGTGTCGGACTCGACGTCATCGCCGAAGAGGTGAAGCTGCGGCACCGCCGCGCGTACCCGGAGAACCCGACCGAACGTGTCCACCGCCGCTTGGAGGTGGGCGGCGAGTACGCCTTCCGCCGCGAAGGCGAGCTGCATCTCTTCACCCCCGAAGTCGTTTTCCTGCTGCAGCATTCGACTCGCACCGGCCGCTACGAAGTATTCGAGAAGTACTCCGAGGAGGTCAACCGGCTCGCCCGTGAGGGGGGCGCGTTGCGTGGGCTGTTCGCGTTCAAGGAGGGAATACGCCCGCCCGTGCCGCTCGACGAGGTCGAACCCGCCAGCGAGATCGTCAAGCGCTTCAACACCGGTGCGATGAGCTACGGCTCGATCTCCGCGGAAGCGCACGAGACGATGGCTGTCGCGATGAACCGCCTCGGTGGCCGGTCCAACAGTGGCGAGGGCGGCGAAGACACCGACCGGCTCTATGACCCGATGCGCCGCAGCGCGGTCAAGCAGGTGGCCTCAGGGCGATTCGGCGTCACCAGCGACTACCTGGTGAACGCCACCGACATCCAGATCAAGATGGCCCAGGGCGCCAAACCCGGTGAGGGCGGCCAACTTCCGGGCTACAAGGTGTACCCCAACATCGCCAAGACCCGGCACTCGACGCCCGGGGTGGGGCTCATCTCGCCGCCACCGCACCACGACATCTACTCGATCGAGGACCTCGCCCAGCTGATCCACGACCTGAAGAACGCCAACGCCGACGCCCGCATCCACGTCAAGCTGGTCAGCTCGGTGGGTGTCGGCACGGTCGCCGCGGGTGTGTCCAAGGCGCATGCCGACGTCGTGCTGATCTCCGGATACGACGGTGGCACCGGTGCGGCGCCGTTGACGAGCCTCAAGCACGCCGGCGCGCCCTGGGAGATCGGGCTGGCCGACACCCAGCAGACGTTGATGCTCAACGGACTCCGCGACCGCATCACCGTGCAATGTGACGGCGGGATGCGCACCGCGCGGGACGTGATGGTGGCCATGCTGTTGGGCGCCGAGGAATTCGGCTTCGCCACCGCGCCGTTGGTGGTGTCGGGCTGCATCATGATGCGCGTCTGTCACCTCGACACCTGCCCCGTCGGGGTGGCGACGCAGAACCCTGAACTGCGTGCACGATTCACGGGCAAGCCCGAGTTCGTCGAGACGTTCTTCCAGTTCATCGCCGAAGACATTCGCAAGCATCTCGCCGAACTCGGCTTCCGCAGCGTCGACGAAGCCGTCGGACATGCCGAGATGCTCGACACCGATCTCGGCGTCGCGCACTGGAAGAGCAAGGGCCTGGACCTGAGCCCGATCTTCGCGGTGCCACCGACTGACACCGAGCGCCGCCGCGTGCGCGACCAAGATCACGGTCTGGCGCAGGCATTGGACCGCACGCTGATCCAGCTGTGCGAGGGGGCGCTCGAAGACGCCCACCCGGTGCGGCTCGAACTTCCGGTGCGCAACGTCAACCGCACCGTCGGCACCCTGCTCGGTAGTGAGGTCACCCGCCGCTACGGCGCCGAGGGACTGCCCGACGACACCATCCACGTCACGCTGACCGGATCGGCCGGCCAGAGCGTCGGAGCGTTCCTGCCGCCAGGGGTCACCATCAATCTGATCGGTGACGCGAACGACTATGTCGGCAAGGGCCTTTCGGGCGGACGCATCATCGTCCGACCCGACGACGACGTGCTGTTCCTGCCCGAGGACAACGTGATCGCCGGCAACACTCTGCTCTACGGCGCCACGTCGGGCGAGGTGTTCCTGCGCGGACGGGTCGGGGAGCGGTTCGCCGCACGCAACTCCGGGGCGCTGGCGGTCACCGAGGGCGTGGGCGACCATGCGTGCGAGTACATGACCGGGGGACGGGTGGTGGTTCTGGGTCCGATCGGCCGGAACATGGCCGCAGGCATGTCGGGCGGCATCGCCTACGTGCTCGGCCTCGACCCGCAGCGTGTCAACACCGATATGGTCGAGCTGCAAACGCCGGACGGCGTCGATCTGGCATGGCTGCGCGACGTCGTCGCCTGCCATGCCCATCACACCGGCAGCACGGTCGCGACGTCGCTGCTGTCGGATTGGCCCCGCCGCAGCGCGCAGTTCACCAAGATCATGCCGCGCGACTACCAGCGCGTGCTCCAGGCCACCCGGATGGCCAAAGCCGAGGGCAGAGACGTCGACGCAGCGATCATGGAGGCAAGTCGTGGCTGATCCGTACGGATTCCTGGACGTCGCGAAGGTCGAGGCGGCCAAGCGGCCCGTCGACGAACGCGTTGGTGACTGGCGCGAGGTGTACGAACGTCAGGATCCCCACGAACGCGCCGGTGAGGTGTCCCAGCAGGCGCGACGCTGTATGGATTGCGGTATTCCGTTCTGCCACAGCGGAACTGCTGGCTGTCCGCTCGGCAATCTGATCCCCGAGTGGAACGATCTGGTGAGGCGCGAGCGCTGGGATGCCGCCAGTGAGCGTCTGCACGCCACCAACAACTTCCCGGAATTCACGGGCCGGCTCTGTCCCGCCCCGTGCGAGGTCGCCTGCGTGCTGTCGATCGCCGAAGAGAAGACCGGCGGTAGCGTCACGATCAAGCGTATCGAGCAGACCATCGCCGATCAGGCCTGGATGGACGGCATCGTGGAACCGCAGCCGGCGGCGATCGCGACCGGCAAGCGGGTGGCCGTGGTGGGGTCCGGACCGGCCGGATTGGCTGCGGCCCAACAACTCACGCGCGCCGGACACGACGTGACGGTCTACGAACGCGACGACCGCATCGGCGGCCTGATGCGGTACGGCATCCCCGAGTACAAGCTCGAGAAGGCCACGCTGAACCAGCGGCTGGCCCAGATGCGGGCGGAGGGAACGCGTTTCGTCACCGAATGTGAGGTCGGCGTCGACGTGACCATCGATGCCTTGCGCGCCCAGTACGGCGCGGTCGTGCTCGCCGTCGGCGCGTTGCGGGCCCGCGACAACGCGGTGGAGGGGCGCGATCTGGCGGGTGTGCACTTGGCCATGGAGCATCTGGTGCCCGCGAACAAGGAGTGTGAGGGCGACGGTCCCAGCACGATCTCGGCCGAGGGCAAGCACGTGGTGATCATCGGCGGCGGCGACACCGGCGCGGACTGCCTGGGCACCGCGCACCGGCAGGGTGCGGCGTCGGTGACCCAACTCGACTACAACCCCGAGCCGCCGGAGTATCGCGACGAGTCCAGTGCGCCTTGGCCCATGTGGCCGGTGGTTCTGCGCACCCGGCTCTCCCCGGCACATGCCGAGGGCGGGGAGCGTCGCTACCAGGTCGCCGTCCAGCGGTTCGTCGGTGACGAGCAGGGCAACCTGCGCGCGCTGGAGATCGCTGAGGTCAAGGTCGAGCGTGACGCGTCGGGCCGGCGGCAGATCACCCCGGTGGGCGACAGCCTGGAGATCCGCTGCGACCTGGCGCTGCTGGCCATCGGGTTCGACGGCGTGGAGCACATGCCTCTGCTCGACGGCCTTGGTCTGACGCTGAGTCCGCGCGGCACGCTGCGCTGTGGGCAGGACTGGCAGACCGACTCGCCCGGGGTGTTCGTCTGCGGGGACGCTCACCGAGGTGCGTCGCTGATCGTGTGGGCGATCGCGGAGGGGCGCAGTGCCGCCGCCGCGGTCGACGCTTTCCTGATGGGTGAGACGGACCTTCCCGCGCCGGTCAGGCCTGGTGCGCTCCCGCTGGCCGTCATCTGAATCGATTAACGACTATGCTCGGCATCCGTGAGTAGACGCGGAAAAATCGTCTGTACGTTGGGTCCGGCCACGGCCACCGAAGATGCGGTCCGCAAGCTCGTCGAGGCGGGCATGGACGTCGCCCGGCTGAATTTCAGCCACGGTGACTACCCCGATCACGAGGCCAACTACAAGCGGGTCCGGATGGCATCGGATCGCACCGGGCACGCCGTCGGCATCCTCGCCGACCTGCAAGGCCCCAAGATCCGCCTCGGTCGTTTCGCCGACGGCCCGACGGTGTGGGAGAACGGCGAGACGGTGCGCATCACCGTCGAGGACTGCGAAGGCACCCACGATCGGGTGTCGACGACCTACAAGCGGCTGGCCCAGGACGCGGCGCCGGGAAACCGGGTGCTGGTCGACGACGGCAACGTCGGTCTGGTGGTCGAGCACATCGACGGCAACGACGTCGTCTGCACGGTCACCGAGGGCGGCAAGGTCAGTAACAACAAGGGGATGTCGCTGCCGGGGATGAACGTCTCCGCGCCGCCCCTGTCCGAGAAGGACATCGAGGACCTGGAGTTCGCTCTGCGCCTCGGCGTCGACCTGGTCGCGCTGTCGTTCGTGCGGTCGCCGGCCGATGTCGAACTCGTGCACGAGGTGATGGACCGAGTCGGGCGGCGTGTCCCGGTCATCGCGAAGCTGGAGAAGCCGGAAGCGATCGACAACCTCGAGGCCATCGTGCTCGCGTTCGACGCGATCATGGTCGCCCGCGGCGATCTGGGTGTCGAGCTGCCGCTCGAAGAGGTGCCGCTGGTGCAGAAGCGCGCCATCCAGATGGCGCGGGAGAACGCCAAGCCCGTCATCGTGGCCACGCAGATGCTGGAGTCGATGATCGAGAACTCCCGGCCCACCCGGGCCGAGGCGTCCGACGTGGCGAACGCCGTGCTCGACGGCGCCGATGCGGTGATGCTCTCGGGCGAGACATCGGTCGGCAAGTGGCCGTTCGAGACGGTGCGCACCATGGCCCGCATCATCTCCGCAGTGGAGGAGAACTCGGTGGCGGCCCCGCCGCTGACCCACGTGCCACGCACCAAGCGCGGCGTGATCTCCTACGCCGCCCGCGACATCGGTGAGCGCCTGGACGCCAAGGCTCTCGTCGCGTTCACCCAGTCCGGTGACACCGTGCGCCGGCTGGCCCGCTTGCACACCCCGCTGCCGGTGCTCGCGTTCACAGCGCTACCCGAGGTGCGCAGCCAGCTCGCGTTGACCTGGGGTACCGAGACGTTCATCGTGCCGCACATCCAGACCACGGACGGCATGATCCGGCAGGTGGACAAGTCGATGCTCGAGTTGGGTCGCTACAAGCGCGGTGATCTGGTGGTCATCGTCGCGGGTGCGCCTCCCGGCACAGTAGGGTCGACGAATCTCATTCACGTCCACCGCATCGGCGAGGACGACGTCTAGACCCAGGGGGTTGCGTGTCAGCAGACTTCGATGAACTGCTGGCAGTACTCGACCTGACGCGGGTCGGCGGACACACCTCGGACCTCTTCACGGGCCGCCACCCGAGCAAGAACCCGGTTCGCACGTTCGGCGGGCAGATGATGGCCCAGGCGTTCGTCGCGGCGGGCCGCACGCTGAGCCATCCCGTCCCGCCGAGCACGCTGTCGGTGCACTTCATCGCCGGCGGCGATCCCGAGAAGGACCTCGAGTTCCACGTGGTGCGCCTGCGGGACGAGCGCCGCTTCGCCAACCGGCGGGTCGACGTCATGCAGGACGGGGCGCTTCTGACCACCGCGCTGGTGTCCTATCTGGCCGGCGGCAAGGGACTCGAGCACGGGGCGACGGCGCCCGAGGTGGCCGAACCGCTGGACGTGCCGCCGATCGACGAGCTGCTGGGCGGCTACGAAGAGGTCGTGCCGCACTTCGCCAACGCGCTGCGGCCGATCGAGTGGCGCTACACCAACGACCCGGCCTGGATCATGCGGGACAAGGGTGACCAACTGCCGCACAACCGCGTATGGATGACCGCCCGCGGCGCCATGCCCGACGATCCTGTCCTGCACGCTGCGGCGCTGGTCTATTCGTCGGACACCACCGTGCTGGATTCGATCATCACCACACACGGTTTGTCCTGGGGCCACGACAGGATCTTCGCCGTGACGACGAACCATTCGATGTGGTTCCACCGACCGGTGCACTTCGACGACTGGGTGCTGTACTCGACCACCTCGCCGGTGGCGGCTGAGTCGCGCGGCCTGGGTTCCGGGCACTTCTTCGACCGGTCGGGGCAGCTGCTGGCCACGGTCGTGCAGGAGGGGATCGTGAAGTACTTCCCGGCCCGGACTACCGGGTAGGCGTCACCGTCACCGAGAACTGATCTTCGACGCGCCGCTGGAAGTCCTCGGCGCACTGCTCGACGGCCGAGTTGTCGTTGCCGGCGCGGCTCAGGCAGTCGACGTAGTCGGTTCCGCCGACCTGGTCGAAGAGCCCGATGTAGATCGGGATGAACACGAGTGCGGCGACGATGGAGACGGCACCGAGCACGATGCCGGCGGTCGCGACGCCGCCGTTGGTCGCTTCGCCGCGCTTGACCCTGCCGCGGGCGATGAATCCGATGATGACCGCGCTGAGTCCCAGCACGATCCCGCCGGCGATCGACCAGCACAGCACGACGCCGACGATCGCGAGAATCAGTGCGGTGGTGCCCAATCCGTTCTTGGGTGCCGACGCGGGCGGCGGGCCGCCGGGATGACCCCCGTAACCGCCGTAGCCCCCGTAGTTGCCGTATTGCGGCGGCGGCCCGTAGGGAGGTGGTCCGTACGGCGGCGGCGGAGGGGGCGGTGCGTCGCTCATGCCGGTGAGATTACCCGGACGTTCAGAGATTCCGGCAGATGATGAGTGGCGACGACGACGGTGCGCTCGGCGCCGAACAGGCCTGACGGGGCGAGGATGTCGGACAGCAGTGTCTCGGCGTCGGAGCGGTCGAGATGCTCGGTGGGCTCGTCGAGCAGCACGGTCGGCGCGGTGCAGATCAACGCCCGCGCCAGCAGCAGTCGTCGGCGCTGGCCGGCCGACATCGAGGCCGCTCCTCCCACGAGCACCGTCGACAGCCCGTCGGGCAGGCCGGCGAGCCAGGGGCCCAGCCCGACCCGGGTCAGCGCGTCGGTCAGTTCCGCGTTGCTCGCGTCGCCGCGGGCCACCAGCAGGTTGTCGCGCACCGTGGTGGCGAACAGGTGGGCGTCCTCGGCGAAGAACGTGCCCGCGGTGCGCATCAACAGGGTGGTCTTCCCGCAGCCGCTCGGCCCGACGACGGCGATGCGGTCTCCGCGTTCGACGTGCAGGGTGGCGACGTCGGGGCGGCGGCGCGTGATGTCGTCCGCTTCGGTGAGCGCCCTCAGGCGCCGGGCGGCGACGCGTGCCCTGCTCACGGTGACCGCAGCAGCAGGCAGGGCCGCCGTCGCCTCGAAAGCCGACAGCGGCAGCAGCATCAGGACGGCCAGCGTGGTCGGGGCGACGGTGTGTGCCAGCGCAATACCGGCCATCAGCGCGCCGAGCACGCTGATGCCGGTGGCTGCGGCGGGGGCCGCTGCGGCGACGGCTGCCGGTGCGGCCGCGCGGTCGATCGCATGCCCCCAGCGCCGCTGCTGGGCGGCGGCGTTGGCGAGGATACCGGGGAGGCGGCCGGCGACCCTCAGCTCGGCCGCATGCTCCAGTGCGAGGAGCGCTGCCGTGTCGCGGTCGGAATGGTTTTGCGCAGCAACGGCTTCAGCCTGCCGGGTGGCACGCGCTGCCACCGCTGGAGCGGCCACGCCTGCGAGCAGGAGGCTGGCGGCGAGCATGGCTGCCGCGGTCGGGGAGATCAGTCCCACGGTGATCACGGCGGCGATCCCGAGAACGCCGGCGACGCACATCGGCACGACGGCACGCACCAGCACGTCGGCCACGTCGTCGACGCCGGCGCCGATGCGGGCGACGAGATCGCCGCTGTGCCTTCGGGTCACGTCGTCGTCCGGGACGGCGGCCAACCGCGCGAACACGCGTTCGCGGGCCGAGGCGGCGGCTCGCAACGCGGTGTCATGGGAGGCCAGCCGTTCGCAGTAGCCGAACACGCCGCGGGAGATCCCGAAGGCACGCACGGCGACGACGGCGATCGTCAGGTCCAGGACGGGGGGCATCTGCCATGCGCGCGTGATCAACCACGCCGACACCCCGGCCAGGGCCAGCGCGCTGCCGAGCGAGAGGATGCCGAAGGCGATCGCCAGCAGCAGGCGTGACAGACGCGGTCGCAGCAGGTCATACACCCACATGTGCAGGCACCCCCATGTCGATGACGCTGTCGCCGATCGCCAGCACCGTGTCGCGGTGCCCCACCACGACGACCGTCGCACCGTCGGTGGCGCGGGTGCGGATCGCCGCCAGCACAGCGTGTTCGGTCTGCTCGTCGAGATGTGCGGTGGGTTCGTCGAGCAGCAGCACCGGCGCCGGCGAGCCCAGGACGCGGGCCAGCCCCAGCCGCTGACGCTGTCCCAGTGACAGGCCGACCCCGTTCTGCCCGATCCTGGTGTCCAGGCCGTCGGGCAGGTCAGCGAGCACGTTATCGAAACATGCTGCGCGACAGGCATTCTCGAGATCGGGCAGTGGCCCGAAGAGCTCGAGGTTCTCGCGCACGGTGCCGGGGATCACGACAGGGCGGTGCGCCAGCCACGCGACCTGGCGCCACCACCACGTCGGGTCGAGGTCGGCGACGTCGACACCGTCGATCCGCACGCGGGCATCCGATGCCTGATCGAGTCCGAGCACGGCCTGCAGCAGTGTCGACTTGCCGCACCCGTTGGGTCCTGTCAGGACGGTGATCCGGCCCGGTTCGGCGAGTAAGGCGGGCCTGCCCACCGCGATGGTGACCGCGCCGCTGTCGAGGACGCGAGAGCCGGCCTGCGACGGCTGGACGGAGTCGAGGAACGCGAACGCGGCCTGCACTGCGGTCTTGCCGTCCTGTGCGCTGTGGAAGGCCGCACCCACCCGGCGCAGCGGCCAGAACACCTCGGGGGCGAGCAGCAACGCGGTCAGCGCGGTCGCCAGCGGAATGTGGCCGTACACCAGTCGCATTCCGACGCTGACTGCCACCAGGGCCACCCCGAGAGTGGCCAGCAGTTCGAGCACGAGCGCGGACAGGAACGCGATGCGCATCGTGGCCATCGCCGAACGGCGATGCGCCGCACTCAGTTCGGCGACCTTCGCGATCGCCCCCTCGGCGCGGCCCAATGCCCGCAGCGTCGGCAGTCCCGCGACGAGATCCAGCAGGCGGGCCTGCAGCGTGGTCATCGCGGCCAGTGCCGCCGCCGACCGGTCCTCGGTGGCCAGACCGATGAGGATCATGAAGATCGGGACCAGCGGCAGGGCGACGAGCACGATCGCCGCGGCCTGCCAATCCACGAACGCGATAACGACGACGGTGGCGGGGGTCAGGATCGCCGCGAGGAACAGCGACGGCAGGTAGGCGGTGAAATACACACGGAGACCGTCGAGTCCACGGGTGATGACGGCGGCCGCGTCGTCGCGGCGCCGCGCCAGCTCCCGCGGGGGTGCGTCCGTTGCGGCGCGCAGCACCTGGTCACTCAGGTCGGCGATGACGTCGCTGGCGCCGTGCTGTGCCAGCCGACCCTGCTGCCACTGCGTCAGGACGCGGACGATCCACAGCGCGGCCAGCAGCGTGATCGGGGCGGCCAGCGCACCGACGGTCCGGGACGCCGGGTCGGTGATGATCCGGGCGACCAGGCCGGCGAGCACCACAGCCGATCCGATCGTGGCGCCGGCGATCACCACCCCGCACACGGTGGTGGCGACCAGGAACCGGCGCATCGCCACCGAGACCCGCCACAGCCGCGGGTCGATCGGGGCACGCGAACTCGTCGTCAGGACGTGTGCCTCGTCAATCCGATGGAGGCCGGAATGGCCGCGGCGGTGATGCGCTGGCGGAACACCCAGTACGTCCACGCCTGGTACCCCATGACGAGGGGGAGCAGCGTCAGCGACGCCCAGCTCATGATCTTCAGCGTGTACGGCGTCGACGAGCCGTTGTAGATGGTCACGTTCCAGTCGGGATTCAGCGTGGAGGGCAACAGGTTCGGGTACATCGAGCCGAACAGCAGCACCGCGACTGCAGCCACGACGATCATCGTCGCGACGAATGCCCGGCCCTCGCGCTCACCGCGCCACATCAGCGCGACGGCGCCCAGAAGTGCGACCACCGCGACCGCCAGCGCCCACCAGGTCCACGACTTTCCGTGTGCCAGCTGTGTCCACAAGCCGAACCCGCCGGCGAGCACGACCGCGGGGGCGGACAGGATGCGGCCGAACCGGAAGGCGTCCTCGCGCACCGGGCCTGAGGTCTTCAACGCCACGAACACTGCGCCGTAGAACGCGAACAGCGACGCGGTCGCGAGCCCGCCGAGCAGTGTGTAGACGCTGACGACGTCGGTCAGCGTGGCCTGCGAACGCCCGTCGGCGTCGATCGGGAGGCCCTGCACCAGGACGGCGAACGCGACACCCCAGAGGATGGCGGGTAGCCAGGACCCGGCCGCGATGCCGATGTCGGCCCAGCCGCGCCACCGGGGATCGTCGATCTTGCCGCGCCATTCGATGCCGACGACACGCAGGATCATGCCGACCAAGATCGCCAGCAGGGGCAGGTAGAGCGAGGAGAACACCGTCGCGTACCAGACCGGGAACGCGGCGAACATCGCTGCGCCCGCAGTGATCAGCCAGACCTCGTTGGCGTCCCACACCGGTCCGATCGTGTTCAGCGCGGCCCGGCGATGCTGCTCCGAATCGCCCTGTCCGACCGCGCCGAACGGGATCATCAGCATGCCGACGCCGAAGTCGAACCCTTCCAGGACCAGGAAGCCGAGGAACAGCGCCGCGATGAGGAAGAACCAGAGTTCTTGCAGTCCCATGGTTTTCGCGTCCTCTCAGTAGGCGAACGACAGGGGAGCGACGTCTTCGGAGCTGGGTGGGGCGGGCGGGGCCGGTTCCGAATCGTGGTCCTGGGGACCCTCGACGACGTAGCGGCGCATCAGCCAGAACCAGACCACCGCCAGAGCGCCGTAGAGGAGCGTGAAGGTGCCCAGAGAGAACAGCACCAAACCCACGGAGTGCCCGGAGACGCCGTCCTGCACCGTCATTCGCACCATCTGGTCGCCCGTCGGGTTGGGTACCACCACCCACGGTTGGCGGCCCATCTCGGTGAACACCCAGCCGGCCGAGTTCGCCAGGAACGGCGCCGGAATGGTCAGGATGCCGAAGCGGCCGTACCAGCGCTGGTCGGGAATGCGTCCGCGCCGGGTCAGCCACAACGTGGCGAGGGCGAACGCGGCGGGGACCATGAGCAGACCGATCATGGCGCGGAACGCCCAGTAGGTGACGAACAAGTTGGGTCGGTAGTCGCCGGGCCCGAACTTCTCCTGGTACTGCTCCTGGAGATCTTGCACGCCCTGCAGCGTCACCCCGCTGAACTTGCTCTCCGCCAGGAACGGCAGCACGTAGGGCACCTCGATGAGGTGGCTGACGCTGTCACAGTTGTTGTGGGTGCCGACGGTCAGGACCGAGAACATGGGGTCGGTCTCGGTGTGGCACAACGATTCGGCCGAGGCCATCTTCATCGGCTGCTGGACGAACATCAGCTTGCCCTGGATGTCGCCGGTGAAGAACAAGCCGCCGGCCGCGACGAGCGCCACGACCGAGCCGAGCATCGCGGCGGGCCGGTACATCGCGCGGCTGTCTGCGGGGCCGTCAGAGCGCTGCGAGCGCACCATCAACCAGGCCGAGACGCCGGCGACGAACGCGCCGGCAGTCAGGAAGGCGCCGGTGACGGCGTGCAGGAACGCCCAGATCGCGGTGTTGTTGGTCAGCAGTGCGGCGAAGTCGGTCAGCTCGGCGCGGCCGGTCTCGGGGTTGAACTTCGCGCCGACGGGATGCTGCATGAACGAGTTCGCGGCGATGATGAAGAACGCCGAGGCGTTGACACCGAAGGCGACGATCCAGATGCACGCCAGGTGCAGCGCGCGAGGCAGTCGGCTCCAGCCGAAGATCCACAAGCCGATGAAGGTCGATTCGAAGAAAAAGGCGATCAGACCTTCGAACGCCAGTGGCGCGCCGAAGATGTCGCCGACGAACTTCGAGTACTCGCTCCAGTTCATGCCGAACTGGAACTCCTGGACGATGCCGGTGGCGACGCCGATCGCGAAGTTGATCAGGAAAAGCTTTCCGAAGAACTTCGTGAGCCGGTACCAGGCCGTGGTGCCGGTGACGTGCCAGACCGTCTGCATGACGGCGATCAGCGGCGCCAAACCGATGGTGAGAGGGACGAAGATGAAGTGGTAGACGGTCGTGATGCCGAACTGCCACCGCGAGACGTCCAATGCGTCCATGTGCCACTCCCTCGTCCACCCACACTCTACGACAGAGTGTAGTAGCGCGGTGGGCTCTGCGGGCTAGGGACTTTCGACCCTGGTCTGAGGGCCTGTGTGCTCAGGGCCGTGTGCGACTGCCTTGCGCAATCCGATCGCCGAGGCGACCTCGAAAACGCCCAGGACGATCAGCCAAATGCCGACCACCATCGCCAGGGTGGCCAGTGAGGTGAACGGCGAGGCGAGCATGACCACACCGGCGATCAGGCTGACCACGCCGATGACGATCGCCCAGCCACGTCCGGGAAGCGTCGGATCGCTGATCGCCGAGACGGCCGTGGCCACGCCGCGGAAGATGAAGCCGATGCCGATCCAGATGGCCAGCAGCAGGATCGAGTTCTGCAGGCTGCGGAAGCACAGCACCGCGAGGATCAGCGCTGCCGCTCCGCTGACGAACAGCAGGACCCGACCGCCGGCCGACACGTGCAGGCTGAAGGCGAAGACGACCTGCCAGATGCCCGAGATCAACAGGTAGGCGCCGAAGAAGATCGCGGCGACGACGATGGTGATGGCCGGCCACGCGAGAACGCAGATGCCGAGGACCACCGCAAGGACGCCCGAAATTAGCGCCGTCTTCCATAAATGCGAAAGCATGCTTGGGGGAGCAGGGGTTTCCATCCGCGCAGTGTGGCACAAGCGGTGTCGCAGATTCGGGATAGCTCGCGTTCCCCTGCTACAGCGTTACAGCTCCACTACTGTTCCGTTACCGGCGCTGCGCGCCGGGTCATCGGTCGTTAACGTCCTTGGCTGGACATGCCGGAAAGAAAGTAGAGGCGACTGTGTTGGGTGAAAAGCAAGACCGCCGGACCAAGATCTGGCGGGCTGTGGCGGTATTCGCCGCAACGGGAGCCTTGGCGTTGTCGGGCTGTGCCAGCGGCGGCGACTCGGGCGGCGGTGGCGGCAGCTCGTCGACCAGCGCCGCTCCGGCGGAGAAGGTGGAAGAGATCGCCAACACCGTGCCCGAGGCCATCAAGTCCTCCGGCAAGCTGGTGATCGGGGTCAACATCCCCTACGCCCCGAACGAGTTCAAGGATGAGAGCGGCAAGATCGTCGGCTTCGACGTCGACCTGATGAACGCGATCGCCGGCACGCTCGGCCTCACTCCGGAGTACCGGGAAGCCGACTTCGCCAAGATCATCCCGTCCATTCAGCAGGGCACCTTCAACGTCGGGATGTCGTCGTTCACCGACAGCAAGGAGCGCGAGCAGTCGGTCGACTTCGTCACCTACTTCTCGGCGGGCACGGCGTGGGCGCAGAAGCTGGGCGCCGGCATCGATCCGAACAACGCGTGCGGCAAGAGGGTGGCGGTGCAGGCCACCACGGTCCAGGAGACCGACGAGCTGCCGGCCAAGAGCAAGAAGTGCACCGACGAGGGCAAGCCGGCGATCAGCATCGTGCCGTTCGACGGCCAGGATGCGGCCACCAATGCGGTGGTGCTCGGCCAGGCCGACGCGATGTCGGCTGATTCGCCGGTGACGCTGTATGCGATCAAGCAGACCGGCGGCAAGCTCGAGCAGGCCGGTCAGACCTTCGACTCGGCGCCCTACGGGTGGCCGGTGGCCAAGGGCTCGCCCCTGGCGCAGTCGCTGCTGCAGGCTCTCGAGCATCTGATCGAGAACGGCAAGTACAAGGAGATCGCCGGGAACTGGGGCCTGGAAGCGGGCATGATCGACAAGCCCGTGATCAACGGCGCGGTCTCCTAGGCGAAAGCGAATCTGATGAGTGATGCCGGCGCGCCGCCGCAGACCATCGACGCGGTACCGCTGAAGCACCCGTGGCGGTGGGTGGCGGCGGCCGTCATCCTCATCCTGGCCGGCCTGTTCGTCTACGGGGCGGCCACCAATCCGGCCTACCGATGGTCGGTGTTCGCCGAGTACCTGTTCGACAAGCGGGTGCTGACGGTCGGACTGGTCAACACCCTGCAGCTCACCGTGTACTCGATGGTGCTCGCCGTCGCGCTCGGAGTGCTGCTGGCCGTCATGCGGCTTTCCCCCAACCCGGTGTTCCGCTGGGTGGCGTGGGTGTACCTGTGGATCTTCCGCGGCACCCCGATCTACGTGCAGTTGGTGTTCTGGGGCCTGATCCCGACGATCTACCAGCAGGTGCGCCTCGGGGTGCCGTTCGGCCCGTCGTTCTTCCAAGTCGACCTGCAGAGCCTGTCCATCCCGTTCCTGCTCGCCACGTTGGGCCTGGCCCTGAACGAGGCGGCCTACATGGCCGAGATCATCCGCGCGGGCATCTCGTCGGTGCCCGAGGGACAGCTCGAGGCGTCCACCGCGTTGGGTATGTCGTGGGGGCTGGCGATGCGGCGTACCGTGCTGCCGCAGGCCATGCGGGTCATCATCCCGCCCACCGGCAACGAGGTCATCAGCATGCTGAAGACCACCTCGCTGGTGACCGCGGTGCCGTTCACCTTGGACCTGTTCGGCATCACCGCCCGCGAGATCGCCGCGCGCACCTTCGAACCGGTGCCGCTGCTGATGGTGGCCGCGTTCTGGTATCTGGTGGTGACCAGCATTCTGATGGTCGGCCAGTTCTACCTGGAGCGGTACTTCTCCCGGGGCGCGTCACGCAAGCTGACGACCAAGCAACTCGAGGCGCTGGCCAAGGCGCAGGCAAGTACAGGTGGGATGTGACACAGGCAGCAGAGTCGGCAGTGGAGTCGGTCAAGCCCATGGTGAAGGCCGAGCTGGTGTGCAAGGACTTCGGCGCCCTCAAGGTCCTCAAGGGCATCACGCTGGAGGTGCAGAAGGGGCAGGTGCTGGTGCTCGTCGGGCCGTCGGGCTCCGGCAAGTCGACGTTCCTGCGGTGCATCAATCACCTGGAAACGGTGACCGCGGGCCGGCTCTACGTCGACGGCGAACTCGTCGGGTACACCGAGCGCGGCGGCAAGCTGCACGAGATGAAGCCCAGCGAGGTCGCCAAGCAGCGCCGCGAGGTGGGCATGGTGTTCCAGCACTTCAACCTTTTCCCGCACCGCACCGCGCTGGGCAACGTCATCGAGGCGCCGATCCAGGTCAAGGGCGTGAACAAGGCCAAAGCCAACGCGCGGGGCAAGGAGCTGCTCGACCGGGTGGGGTTGGCCGACAAGGCCGGCGCCTACCCGGCTCAGCTGTCGGGCGGACAGCAGCAGCGGGTGGCGATCGCCCGTGCCCTGGCGATGGATCCGAAGCTGATGCTGTTCGACGAGCCCACCTCCGCGTTGGACCCCGAACTGGTCGGCGAGGTCCTCACGGTGATGAAGACGCTGGCGTCCGAAGGTATGACCATGGTGGTGGTCACCCACGAGATGGGTTTCGCGCGTGAGGTCGCCGACGAGCTGGCCTTCATGGACGCCGGCGTCGTCGTCGAGCGTGGTGACCCGCGCTCGATCATGGCCAACCCCCAACACGAACGGACCCAAGCGTTTCTCTCCAAGGTGATGTAGCGCCGGATCCGGTCACCCCGCTCTGGCGGGCTGCCCAGGTGTTCCGGCTCCTCAGCTGCCTCTACGCGCTGGGCTTCGGCCTCGCGGTCAACGACGAGCTGGCCCGGCCGCTCGGCGGCTGGGTGGTCTTCGCGGCGCTGGTCGGCTGGAGCGTGGCGTGCGCGGTCGCCTACCTGCAGGGGTTCGGCCGCCGTCCGGCGTGGGTGCTGGCCGAGCTGGCGGTCGTGGTCGCCCTGGTGATGTGTACCGAGTTGGTCGCCTCGGATGCGTGGATCGCCGACAACCAGTCGCTGCCGACGACACTGTGGGCTACCAACGCGACGATCTCGGCAGCCATCCTGTTCGGTCCGGTGGGCGGCATGCTGACCGGTCTGGTGGTGATGTCGCTGAGCGCTGTGCTCAAGGGGTACGTCAACGTCGACGTGAGCCGCAACGCCACGATCGTCATCGAGCTGGCGGTGGGTCTGGCGATCGGGATGGCCGCCCAAACCGCACGGCGCGCGCACGCTGAACTGGAACGGGCCGCCCGGTTGTCCGCGTCGGTCTCCGAACGCGAACGGTTGTCCCGCCATGTGCACGACGGCGTCTTGCAGGTGTTGGCGCTGGTGGCTCGTCGGGGTCATGAGATCGGCGGTGAGGCAACGCAATTGGCGGAGCTGGCCGGTGAACAGGAGCGCGCGCTGCGACGCCTGGTGGTGGCTGGGGACCAGACCGCCGTCGGCGGAGCGCAGGCCGACCTCGCGGCGATGCTGCGTCGCCGGGCCACCGACCGGGTGTCGGTGAGTGTGCCCGCACACGCGGTGCTGCTGGAATCCGCGGTCGCCGACGAGCTCTGCGCCGCGGTCGGCAACGCGCTCGACAACGTCGAGGCGCACGCCGGCGACGGTGCCCGCGCGTATGTTCTGCTGGAGGACATGGGCGACGCGGTGACGGTGAGCGTGCGCGACGACGGTGTCGGAATCCGTGACGGGCGGCTCGCCGAAGCCGTGGCGGAGGGCCGCATCGGTATCGCGAAATCTATTGTGGGACGGTTGGATTGGTTGGGCGGCCGGGCGGAGTTGCACACCGGCCCGGGGATGGGGGTCGAATGGGAGCTGACGGTACCGCGATCACGGTGATGGTCGTCGACGACCATCCGATCTGGCGCGACGCGGTGGCGCGGGATCTGGCCGACGACGGTTTCGAGGTGGTCGCGACGGCGGACGGGGTGGGTTCTGCCGCGCGCCGGGCCGCAGTGGTCAATCCCGCGGTGGTGGTGATGGACATGCGGCTCTCCGACGGCGACGGCGCGCAGGCCACCGCACAGGTGCTGGCGGTGTCACCATCGTCGCGGGTACTCGTGCTCTCGGCGTCCGACGAACGCGACGACGTGCTGGAGGCCGTCAAGGCGGGAGCCACCGGTTACCTGGTCAAGAGTGCCTCGAAACAGGACCTCGCCGACGCAGTGCGGGCGACGGCCCAGGGCCGGGCGGTGTTCACCCCGGGCCTGGCGGGTCTCGTGCTGGGGGAGTACCGGCGCATCGCGCGCGACGAGCCGGGCCCCGCACAACCGAGCCTGACCGAGCGGGAGACCGAGATCCTGCGCCACGTCGCGAAGGGGTTGACCGCCAAGCAGATCGCCACCCGGCTGTCGCTGAGTCACCGCACCGTGGAGAACCACGTGCAGGCCACGTTCCGAAAGTTGCAGGTGGCCAACCGCGTGGAACTCGCGCGCTACGCGATCGAACACGGGCTCGACGAGTAGTTGTACTCATCCGGTGTGGGCATTCGATTGCCACCATGGCGTCATGACCGAACCGCACGCCCCTGTCGTCGCCCGGTTGTCCGCGGAGTTCACGACGCTCTCGCAGCAGCTGGCCCGGGTCTCGGCCGACCTCGCCGAACTCGACCGAATTCTCTCCGCGCGGCCTGCACAGCCACAGCCCTCGCCTCCCCGCTACGCGCCGGCGCCGATGCCTGCCCCGGTGCCCATGCCGGTAGCCCCGCCTCCCGCGTGGACACCCCCGGCACCTCCGCGGGAGCGTTCCGAGGGCTGGATCGGCAAGCTGCTGGCGGTCGCCGGTGTCGCGGTGACGCTGATCGGTGTCGTGCTGCTGCTCGTGCTCGCCGCCCAAGCCGGCATCTTGGCGCCCGAGTTCCGCGTCGCCGGTGGGGCGGTGCTCGCCGTCGCGCTGGTGGGTGCGGGATGGCGGCTCCACGGCCGTCCCGGAGGGCGCGTCGGCGCGATCGCGCTGACGGCCACCGGGATCGCGGCGGGCTACATGGACGTCATCGCCGTCACGACGATCTACGGATGGGTTCCCGCGGTGGTGGGGCTTCTGCTGGCCTCGGCCGTCGGCGGTGCGGGCCTGACGCTCGCCCGCCGCTGGGACTCCGAGCAGCTCGGCCTGCTGGTGCTCATCCCGCTGACCGTGCTCGCTCCGGTCGTCACCGATGGCGACACCCTGCCGTTCGTCGGCTTCATGCTGGCGCTCGCCGCCGCCTCGCTCCCGGTGCAACTGGGCAAGGACTGGGGGTGGCTGCATGCGGCGCGTACCGCCGCGGCGACGCTGCCGCTGCTGTTCGCGCTCGTGGTGCGCCACATCGACGGGCGAGACGACCTCTGGGTGGCCGGCGGCTGCGCCATCGCCGCGGTGCTGGCCGTCGTCGCGGCGGTGATCCTGCTGCCCGGCTCCCGTCGTGCGGCCGCCCTTGCGCTGCTGACCGCTGCGGGGGTGACGCCGCTGCTGTGCGTCGGGTTGGTCGTCGAGCGCGTGGTGGCCGCCCTGATGATCGCCGCGCTGGCGGGCGTCCTGCTGGCCATCGTGTTGGTCGGCGATCAGCTGCCGGGCATCGCGGGCATCGCCCGCCGGGTGTTCTCCGCCCTGTCCGCAGTGACCGCCCTTATCGCGGTGACTGTCGCCTTCGACGGACCGGTGGCGGGCCCGGTGCTGCTCGCGATGGCCGTCGTGGTGGCCGTCGCTGGGCGGCGGGACATCGTCGCCCGCTGTGCCGCAGGACTTTTCGCCGGCATCGGTGCGCTGATGCACCTCGCCTATGCTCCGCCGAGCACCGTCCTCTCCGCATCCGCAACTATGGAGACCGCAGGCGCGTCGACCCTGGTGTCGAGCGTGCTGATCGGAATCGCCGCTGTGACGATCGCGTGGTCGTGGTCAGGCCCGCAGCGCGCGGTCGGTGCGGCTGCCGCGGCCGGGGTCGTCGCCTACGCGGTGACGTCGTTCGCCGTCACCGCCGGTGTGCTGATCGGTGGTGAGGGCCACGGCTTCTTCGCGGGCCACATGGTCGCGACCATCTGCTGGATCGCGATGGCGGGGGCGCTGCTCGGCCACGCCGTGCGTCTCCCGCGGGTCGACCGGTCGGTGCCGATCGCCGGGGGTCTCGGTCTGGTGGGCGCCGCGGTGGCGAAGCTGTTTCTGTTCGACCTGGGCACGCTCGACGGGATGTTCCGGGTGGCGGTGTTCATCGTCGTCGGGCTGATTCTGCTCGGGATGGGAGCGGGCTATGCGCGGCTGCTCGAGCGCCAGGACCAGGTGATGACCGACACGCACTAGACTGGATTGAGTCCAGAAAAGGAGATGTTGTCATGGGTATGAACACACTGTCGCAAACACGGCGGACCGACGCCGAGATCGCCGGCTTCCAGGCATCACCCGCACTGACCGAGGCGCTGCAGCGCGTGCTCGTCGACGTCATCGAACTGCACCTGCAGGGCAAGCAGGCGCACTGGAACGTGGTCGGCACCAACTTCCGCGATCTCCACCTGCAGCTCGACGAGGTCGTCGACTTCGCCCGCGAGGCCAGCGACACGGTCGCCGAACGCATGCGCGCGCTCGATGCGGTGCCCGACGGCCGCTCCGACACCGTCGCCGCGACCACCTCGCTGCCCGAGTTCCCCGCTTTCGAGCACAGCACCGCCCAGGTCGTCGACCTCGTCACCATGCGCATCTACGCGGTCGTGGCCACGCTGCGGGACGTGCACGACGTGGTCGACGACGAGGACCCCAGCACCGCCGACATCCTGCACCAGCTGATCGACGGGTTGGAAAAGCTCGCGTGGCTGCTCAAGTCGGAGAACCGGAAGGTGTGACCGCGGGAGCCCGATGTCCCACCAGATACCAGGTGTGCATCGGGCCTTTGCCTTTCACGTCGACGATGCCGCGCTCTTCGAGCACGAACCGGTTTCGCAGCCGTTCGTACACGTCGTCGGGCACCTGGATCCTGCCCTCGACGTCTGTGGTCTCCATGCGCGAGGCGATGTTGACCGCATCGCCCCACACGTCGTAGAAGAACTTCCTGGCGCCGACGACGCCGGCCACCACCGGCCCGCACGCCATCCCGATCCTCAGTGGCACCGCCCGTCCCCGGGCGTCGGTGAGTCCCGAGACGGCGTCGGCCATGTCGAGTGCCAGTGAGGCAAGAGCCTCCAGGTGATCGACACGTGGAGTGGGGATTCCGCTGACCACCATGTAGGAATCCCCGCTGGTCTTCACCTTCTCGAGCCCGTGCTGGTCCACCAGCGCGTCGAGATCGGTGTAGAGCCGGTCGAGGAAACGGACGAGTTCGGCCGGGGCGGTGTCGCTGGCGCGTTTGGTGTAACCGGCGATATCGGCGAAGAGGATGGACGCGTCGTCGTATTTGTCGGCGATCACCGAGCGCGCCGGATCCTTGAGCCTGTCGGCGATGGTCACAGGCAGGATGTTGGCGAGTAGCCGTTCGGAGCGCTCGTACTCGGCCTCCATCGCGCGTTCGGCGCGCTCGGTCTCGCGCAGCGTGTACCACAGCGTCGCCACGATCATCACGACCGACGACACCACCGATGAGATGAAGCCGACTCTGAGGAACCACGAGGGACCGAGGCCGCGATCGTCGGGCACGGTCAGCTCGAGCACGATGATGAGGACGACTCCGGAGCCGGCGATCACCGAGGCCAATGCGATCCGTTCGATGCCCAGCACCAGGACGGTCAGCGACGCGGCCACCAGGAAGTAGAACTGAAGCCCCGAGTCGGTGCCCATCGTGTAGCAGAAGAATCCGACCGAGACATACGCGAAGACCACGAACGTCACGGGTGCGACGACCTCGCCGAGCGGACAGAGCCGCGGGATGCTCAGGAAGGCGAGCCCGCACAGGATGTTGACGATGCCCAGCCACGCGAACCCGCCGCCGACGACGACCTGGAACGAGCCGAACAGTAGCGAGACCGCAGCGGCGATCCATCCAGCGATGGTCAGCACCCTGACCCGGCGCGACACCGCCTCGGCGCGGTGGCGGCTGAGCGAGGTCGCGCGTCCCTCGAGTGCCACCTCGGGCACGCAGACGGATCGCACGTTGCGCACGGTGCGGAGCTTATCGCCGATCACGGCGATAGCCTGCTCGAATGACGGGTATCGCGTGCTGCCAGATCGATCCGCGGATCGGTGACCTCGACGGCAATGCCGAACGTATCGCCGCGGCGATCGCCGACGCTCGGGCGGCCGGCGCGGACATCATCGTGCTGCCCGAATTGGTCACATCGGGATACATGCTCGCCGACGATGCCGAGGCCCGCTCGGTGGCGCAGACTCCCGATGACCCCCGGTTCGCGGAATGGGCTGCGGCAGCGGGGGATTCGTGGGTCGCACTCGGGTTCTGCGAACTGGGCGAGGACGGCGTGCTGTACAACAGCGCGGCGGTGCTCGATGGGGGCGGGGTATCGGCGGTCTACCGCAAGACCCACCTGTGGGACCGGGAGAAACTGATCTTCACCCCCGGACGCGATCTGCCACCTGTCGTGCAGACCCGACACGGGACGGTGGCCGTGATGCTCTGCTACGACCTGGAATTCGCGGAATTGACCCGCCGAGCCGTCGTCGACGGCGCTGACCTCATCGTCGCGCCGGTCAACTGGCCGCTGTTCCCGCGTCCGGAGGGCGAACATCCCGGTGAGGTCATCACCGCGATGTCGACCGCACGCACCAACCACGTCGCCGTCGCAGCGTGCGACCGTGCCGGTATCGAGCGCGGTCAGCGTTGGACGGAGGGCACGGCGATCGTCGGCGCCGACGGCTGGGTGGTGGCCGAGGCCGGGCCGGGGGAGGCTGTCGCGATGGCCGACCTCGATCTGTCTCTGAGCCGCGACAAGAACCTCACCGAGCACGTTCATCTTCTCGACGATCGTCGGTTGGACCTCTACTGAGCAGCAGGCGGACGCCCACCGCCACCTGCCACCCGATGATCGTGTAGATCGCCACCCGTTCGGACAGTCCCCGGGGCAGATCGGTGGCGATCAGCGCGCAGGCAGCGATCAGGCCGAGGGCACCGAGCCCGTAGCCGAGGACGCGGGAAACGCGTGAGCGGTCGGGGAGTCCGATGATGGCGGCCGCAAGGAGTGCGAGGTTGCCTCCGACGATCGCCGCCGTCGCACCCGCGACATGAAGTAGCTGGGCAGGCTGGCTGCCTCCGCTGGGGACCAGGCCGACGACGACCGAGCCCGCCCCGTACAGGCACGCGAACACGGTAAAGGTCAGCGCGCCGCGCGCAGGTCGCACCGTCGCGACCAGCGCGGCTGCAGTCACGACGAACGCCATGCCCTGCACACGGAACGCGGCGTTCATCCACCACGACAGCGGTGACGTCGGGCGTCCCAGATCGCTCACGACGTTGCCCAGGTAGCTGTACGCAGGCACTCGCGCCGCTGCGATCGCTTCGACCAGCAGATAGCTGATGCCTGCGGTCACCGCCAATACGCCAGCCACACGGCGTACGGGCGTCGGGCGAAAACTGCGCACAACACCAGCGTGCCAGCCGTGGCGTCCCTTGGCGCACGTGTTCGCTTGCTGAAATAGCGACATCACGCGCAAATGTGAGTGGCCCCCGTGGGACGGCTTGCGTCGGGCGCGGGGGCGTACCGCCACATCCTCGATCTCGATCATAATTTGCTGAACCTGCATGACCGTGCTACTTGTTACTGCTAGATTCCTATTAATGGAGCTCAGGGAGGGTTCCTAAATTTGATCGGGGGAGGGTCTCGGTGGGAAATCAGGTCACTGGTGCGCGCGTCCGAAAGCGCTCAGTTCAGTTCGCGGGGAGCATTGTCGTCGGTGCGTTGATATTTGCTCCCGTTGCTCGCGCGGTCGAGGTCGCTCCGTGTCCCGAACAGGGGTGCAACGGCGTGACGGCGCTGCTGGTGGGTGGGCAGGGGTCCTATGCCACGCTCACCGAGGATCAGATGGAATCAGCGTTCGGGGGGTACTTCCGCCCCTACGACCAGCGCACCAGCGTTCCATTCCCCGGCGACGCCGACTTCTCGCAGTCCATCCCGGTCGGTGCGACGAATCTCTACAACGCGGTCGTCGCCGCCAAGACCAACAACCCAGACATCGTGCTGACCATCGGCGGGGTCAGCAAGGGAGCGCCCTCGGTACTCGAGGCGCTTCGTCAGGTGGAGGCGACCCGTGAGGCCGGCGGTGCGGTCCCCGACGCCGAGCACATGAACGTCATGATCTACGGAGCGCCGAGCCGCCTCTACTACGCCGGGGTCAAGTACCGGCCCGACATTCCCGTCACCCCGTATGACGTGTACATGGTGTCGGCGGAGTACGACGGTGTGGCAGACATGCCCGACAACATGCTCAACATCCTCGCTGTGCTCAATGCGATGCAGGGCGCGGACCTGCTCCATGTCGACGCGGCGTTCAACACGGACTTCGAGAACGACCCCATGCGCTACAAGGTCGAGTCGAACGCCGACGGCGGCACGGTGACCACGATCCTGATCCCGTACAACGATCCGATCCTGCCGCTCCTGCATCCGATGCTCGAGGCGGGCGCGGACCCGGCGCAGCTGGCGAAGATGAGCGCGATGCTGAAGCCGATCATCGACTCGGCCTACAAGCGCAACAACGTGGTCGAGAAGAAGAAGTGGCAGACGGGCATCGTCACCATCCCGCTGCCGGAAGCGGCGCCGTCGACCGCCAACGGGACTTTGAAAGTCAGTGTGCCGGTGGAGGACTCGCAGGAGGCCGTGAAGACCGCCGAGCGTAAGACGTTGTCGGACTACGTGGGCAAGCACCGCGCGCCGGATGCCGACGGCGACGGTGCCGACACCGCCAAGGTCACGAAGAACGTCATCAAAGACCTCAGCGACACCATCAAGACTGAGGTGAAGAAGCTGACGACAAAGAAGGACAAGAAGGACACGAAGGAGGCCGCGCCGGAGAAGAACGAGACGGCCGGCGCCCCTTCGTCATCAGAGTCCGGTAACAGCACCGGATCGGACAGCTGACCGCTCCAGCTCTCCCGGGAAGCCCCGCCTCCGTCACGGAGGCGGGGCTTCTTGTTCAGGTGCCCCGGGTGATGTGGTGCCCCCGGTGAGATTCGAACTCACACTGGACGGGTTTTGAATCCGTTTCCTCTGCCAGTTGGGATACGGGGGCTTTGTCGACAACACTGCGGCCTACAACACTGCGGGTAGCACGTCGCGCGGCGCCGTGCGGCCTCTCACCTTAGAGGATGGCCCCGCGCTCGCTCATTCGGGCATCGCCGGACACAATGTGGGGCATGACTGCGTCCCCGACAGATGCCGCCGCGCCGCACCGAGTTCTCATCGCCGAGGACGAGGCGCTGATCCGGCTCGACCTGGCCGAGATGCTGCGCGAGGAAGGCTACGAGATCGTCGGCGAGGCCGGCGACGGCCAGGAGGCCGTCGACCTGGCCGAATCCCTGCGTCCTGATCTGGTGATCATGGACGTCAAGATGCCACGGCGCGACGGTATCGACGCGGCCGCGGAGATCGCCGCGAAGCGCATCGCTCCGATCGTCATCCTCACCGCCTTCAGCCAGCGCGATCTCGTCGAGCGCGCCCGAGATGCCGGCGCGATGGCCTACCTGGTCAAGCCGTTCAACATCACCGACCTGATCCCCGCCATCGAGGTGGCGGTGAGCCGGTTCAGCGAGATCGCCGAACTGGAGAAAGAGGTCGCGAACCTCTCCGACCGCTTGGAGACCCGCAAGCTGGTGGAGCGCGCCAAGGGTTTGCTGCAGAGCAAGCAGAACATGACCGAACCCGAGGCGTTCAAGTGGATTCAGCGGGCCGCGATGGACCGTCGCACCACGATGAAGCGCGTCGCCGAGGTGGTCCTCGAGACACTCGACCCGCCGGCCGCGGAAGCCGCCACACCCGCCGAATGACGGCGAAACAGCACCCCGTCCGTTAAGACTGCGTTTCCGGAACCGCCGGATATCGAATCCGGACCCCGGATGCGCGCCACGCGTTCCTCAACATCGCGCACCACGGCGATGCGTTGGTTATGGTCGTCGGCGAAGCACCGCCGCCAACGCCGTCCGGGGGAGGCACGTCGGTGTCGATCAACACATGAACCGGAGGTGGGACGTGCGCGGTCGCGTGGCACGCAATGCATTTGCTCTCGGGAGCGCGAGCCTGATTGTGCTGGCTTTGGCCGGCTGCAGCCAGGGTGCGCCCGAGGAGCAGGCGGCGCAGGCGAATCTCAAGATCGTCGAGAAGGTGCAGATCGACGAGAACGGCGCGGAGGTCAAGGCTGCCGGCGGTGCGGCGCCGGCCGATCCGGCCGGTGACGGCAAGGCCACCTGCCCGCCGGTGTCGATCGCGATGGCCGGGGCGCTCAACGGCCCCGACGCCGCGCTGGGCATCAACATCAAGAACGGCGTGCAGCTCGCAATCGACAAGCACAACGCCGCCAACCCGGGCTGCCAGGTGCAGCTCAAGCCGTTCGACACCGAAGGTGACCCGCAGAAGGCCACGGCCATCGCACCGCAGATCGTCGACGACCAGTACACGATCGGCCTCGTCGGACCGGCGTTCTCGGGGGAGACCAAGGCCACCGGCGGCGTCTTCGACCAGGCCGGTCTCGTCGCCGCCACCGCATCAGCGACCAACGTGACGCTGTCGGAGAACGGCTGGAAGACCTTCTTCCGCGGCCTGGCTAACGACGGTGTGCAGGGCCCCTCGGTCGCCAACTACCTGAAGAACACGCTCAGCAACAAGAAGGTGTGCGTCGTCGACGACAGCACCGACTACGGCCTGGGCCTCGCGCAGGCGGTCCGCGACACGCTCGGCCCAGTGGCCGACGCGGCGTGCAACATCTCGGTCAAGAAGGGCGACAAGGACTTCTCGGCGGCGGTCACCCAGGTCAAGGGTGCGGCGCCTGACTCGGTGTTCTACAGCGGCTACTACGCCGAGGCGGCACCGTTCATCCAGCAGCTCAAGGACGGCGGCTTCGAAGGCAAGTTCGTCAGCGCCGACGGCACCAAGGATCCGGAGTTCGTCAAGCAGGCCGGTGAGTCCTCCAAGGGCGCTCTGCTGTCCTGCCCGTGCGGCCCGGCCACCGGGGCGTTCGCTGACGAGTACACCAAGAAGTTCAACCAGGAGCCCGGCACCTACAGCACCGAGGGCTACGACCTGGGCACGATCCTGCTCAAGGGCATCGACTCGGGGGCGATCACCCGTCCCGCGCTGCTCGACTTCGTGCGCAACTACGACGGCCAGGGCGTGGCTCGCAAGTACCAGTGGACGCCCGCTGGTGAGCTCACTACGACGCTGATCTGGATGTACGAGGTTCAGTAACTGTTGACGCGAAACGCGTCCGAGCTCGACGGCTCGGACGCGTTTTGCACTCTCCGAGGAGTTCGCCACGCCAATGCTCTTGGCCGCCAACATCAATTTCAACGTCGGGGCGCTGTTCGACAGCTTCTGGCAGCTCACGATCGACGGATTGTCCTGGGGCGCCATCTATGCCCTGGTGGCGGTCGGCTACACCCTGGTGTTCGGGGTGCTGCGGTTGATCAACTTCGCCCACTCCGAGATCTTCATGCTCGGCATGTTCGGCGCGTACTTCGCGCTCGACATGATCCTGGGCTTCACCCCCAGCGGTAACGCCTACAACAAGGGGGTGATGCTGACCATCGTCTATCTCGGCGTGGCGATGCTGTTCGCGATGCTGGTCTCGGGCGGTGCGGCCGTCGGTCTGGAGTTCATCGCCTACCGGCCGCTGCGTAAACGGCACGCCCGGTCGCTGACATTCCTCATCACCGCGATCGGAATGTCGTTCGTACTGCAGCAGTTCGTGTTGTTCATCCTGCCCAAGTTGATCCCGGGCTACGGCGGGCCGAACGCTCAGCAGCCGATCGTGTTGGTGCAGCCGAAGACTCAGTTCACCTTCTTCGGGGTGGCCATCTCCAACGTCACGATCGTCATCATCGTCGCGGCGCTGGTGCTCGCGGTGCTGACCGACATCGCGATCAACCGCACGAAGTTCGGCCGCGGTATCCGTGCCGTCGCCCAAGACCCGACCACCGCCACGCTGATGGGGGTGTCCCGGGAGCGCATCATCATGACGACGTTCCTGATCGGCGGTCTGCTGGCCGGCGCGGCCGCGCTGCTGTACACACTGAAGGTCCCGCAGGGCATCATCTACTCGGGCGGCTTCCTGCTCGGCATCAAAGCGTTCTCGGCCGCCGTTCTCGGCGGGATCGGCAACCTGCGCGGCGCTCTGCTGGGCGGCCTGATCCTCGGCATCATGGAGAACTACGGCCAGGCGGTGTTCGGTACGCAGTGGCGTGACGTGGTGGCGTTCGTGCTGCTGGTGCTGGTCCTGCTGGTGCGTCCGACGGGCATACTCGGCGAGAGCCTCGGAAAGGCACGAGCATGAACAGCGCCATGAGCGGCTTCATCTCCCGGGTGACGGACTGGTGGGACGGTCTGTCCCGTCCTCAGAAGTGGGTGTTCGGCGTCATCCTGTTCCTCGGCGTGGGACTGTCGCCGTTGTTCACCCCGCCGTTCATCGACACCCCCGGCATCAGCTTCGGCGGCACGATGGCGCAGTTCGCTATGGTCGCGATCATCGCGATCGGCCTCAACGTCGTTGTCGGACAAGCGGGTCTGCTCGATCTCGGATACGTCGGGTTCTACGCGGTGGGCGCCTACACGGTGGCGCTGCTGACCAGCCCGGAGAGTCCCTGGAACAGGATGGGGCCGACGGGCTTCTTCAGCGAGCCGTGGGCCTGGCTGTCGTGCGTTCCGCTGGCGATGGCCGTGACCGCGCTGACGGGGCTGATCCTCGGCTTCCCGACGCTGCGTCTGCGCGGCGACTACCTGGCGATCGTCACCCTCGGGTTCGGCGAGATCATCCGCCTGCTGGCCGACAACCTGGCCGACATCACCAACGGGCCCCGCGGTCTCAACGGGGTTGCCTTTCCGCACATCCTGGAGACGGAGAAGAATCCACGCGGGGTCTTCTCCGTGTCGAACTCCACCGGTGACGCGAACTACGGCACCTGGTGGTTCTGGGTGGGATTGCTGCTGATCGTCGTGATCCTGCTGCTGGTCGGCAATCTCGAACGCAGCCGGGTGGGGCGCGCCTGGATCGCGGTGCGCGAAGACGAGGACGCCGCAGAGGTGATGGGCGTCAACACCTTCAAGTTCAAACTGTGGGCGTTCACGATCGGTGCGGCGATCGGCGGGCTGTCCGGTGCGCTCTACGCCGGCCAGGTGCAGTACGTCGCACCCCCGACGTTCAACATCATCAACTCGATGCTCTTCCTGTGCGCCGTCGTGCTCGGTGGTCAGGGCAACAAGCTCGGCGTCATCCTGGGCGCGTTCATCATCGTCTATCTGCCCAATCGCCTTCTGGGCGTGCACTTCCTGGGCATCGACATGGGCAACCTGAAATACCTGTTCTTCGGTTTGGCGCTCGTCGTCCTGATGATCTTCCGGCCGCAGGGCTTCTTCCCGGCGCGTCAGCAGCTGCTCACCTACGGCAAGGCTGCCCGCAATCTGCTCAGAACTGGGCCGTCGGAGAAGGAGTCGGCGCAATGAGCATCGAGGACCTGGCCGGCGTGCACCGCGAGATCGCTGCCGACGAGGGCGAGGTGCTGCTGGCCACCAAGGACCTCACCGTGCAGTTCGGCGGTCTGACCGCGCTGGATTCGGTCACCTTCGACATTCGCCGTGGCGAGATCCTCGGCCTGATCGGGCCCAACGGCGCGGGGAAGACGACCTGCTTCAACGCGATCACCGGTGTCTATCGGCCCACCGCGGGATCGGTGACGTTCGACGGCGAGGTGCTCGGACGGATCAAGCGGCATCAGATCACCCGCCGGGGCATCGCCCGCACCTTCCAGAACATCCGGCTGTTCGGGGAGATGACGGCGCTGGAGAACGTCATGGTCGGTACCGACGCGCGGCACCGTACCTCGGTGCCGGGTGCCTTGTTCCGCTCGCCGCGGCACCGGCGCGAGGAGCGCTCGGCAATCGAACGGTCGGCGGCCCTGCTGCACTTCGTCGGCATCGCGCACCGGGGTGAGGAGAAGGCCAAGAACCTCTCCTACGGTGACCAGCGTCGCCTCGAGATCGCTCGCGCGTTGGCCACCGAACCGAAGCTGCTGTGCCTCGACGAGCCCGCCGCCGGGTTCAACCCCAGCGAGAAGTCGGCGCTGATCGACCTGATCCGCAAGATTCGCGACGACGGCTACACCGTGCTGCTGATCGAACACGACATGCGGCTGGTGATGGGGGTGACAGACCGCATCGTGGTGCTGGAGTTCGGACGCAAGATCGCCGACGGCCTGCCTGCTGAGATCCGCGAAGACCCCAAGGTCATCGCCGCCTACCTGGGAGTGCCCGATGACGAACTCAGCTGAGTCCCGGCCGGTGCTGCTGGAGGCCCGCGATGTCGTGGTGCATTACGGCCGCATCAAGGCGCTGCACTCGGTGTCGCTGACCGTGCACGAGGGCGAGCTCGTCACGCTGCTCGGTTCCAACGGCGCCGGCAAGACGACGATGATGCGAGCGATCTCGGGGCTGCTCCCGCTGACGTCGGGCTCGGTGTGGTTCGACGGGAAGGACGTGAGCCGGGTGAAAGCGCACCGGCGCGTCACTGACGGCCTGATCCAGGCACCCGAGGGCCGCGGAGTGTTTCCCGGCATGACGATCCTCGAGAATCTCGAGATGGGTTGCTACGGGCGCAAATTCGCTTCCAAAGCTGAGCATGACGAGAAGTTGGACTGGATTCTCGAGACGTTCCCGCGGCTGGCCGAGCGCAAGACTCAGGTCGGTGGCACGCTGTCCGGCGGCGAGCAGCAGATGCTGGCGATAGGGAGGGCGTTGATGGCCCGGCCAAAGGTGCTGCTGCTCGACGAGCCGTCGATGGGGCTCGCGCCGATGGTGATCTCGCAGATCTTCAAGATCATCGCCGAAATCAACTCCACCGGGACGACGGTGCTGCTCGTCGAGCAGAACGCCCAGCAGGCGCTGAGCCGCTCCGATCGGGCCTACATCCTGGAGACCGGCGAGGTCACCCGGTCGGGCGACGCGCGAGAGTTGTTGGCCGACGACAGCATTCGCGCCGCGTACCTCGGCGTCGCCTGACCCCTATTCGGCGAGCGCGCGTGTCTGCACGCAACACACCGAGTCTTTCCGTCGTTGTCCGCGCGCTCGACGCGGTCTGACCGCGCGCTAATCGACGCGGAAGCGCTCCAGCCGCGCGGTGGCACCCGAGGCCAGCGTCACGCGACTGCGTGGCACACCCAGATGTTCGGCAAGCACCCGGATGACAGCCTGGTTGGCGTCGACCGCGCGCTCACGCACGTAGATCGTCAGCGTGCCGTCGATGTCTGTTTCGACGAGCGGCCCCTTGGCGCTGCCGGGTTTGACCCGCACCGAAATGACGTCAGCCACCCGCTCATTCAGCCGCGAGCGCGCGCGCAATTCCAGCTTGGCGCGGCGTGTCGCGTGCAAACACGCGCGCTCGCCGAACAGCTAGCGGGCGACGACGACCGACGAGCCGTGGCCGAACAGGCCTTGGTTGGCGGTGACGCCCACGGTCGCACCCTCGACCTGACGGCCGGTGGCTTGACCCTTGAGCTGCCAGGTGAGTTCGCAGACCTGCGCGATGGCCTGCGCCGGAATGGCCTCGCCGAAGCTCGCGAGCCCGCCCGAGGCGTTCACCGGGATGCGTCCACCGATGGTGGTGGCACCGCTGCGCAGAAGGTTCTCCGCCTCGCCCTTCTTGCACAGCCCCAGGTGCTCGTACCAGTCGAGCTCCAACGCCGTCGACAGGTCGTAGACCTCGGCCAGGCTGAGGTCCTCCGGCCCGATGCCGGCCTCGGCGTATGCGGCATCGAGGATCTGGTCCTTGAACACCCGCTTCGGCCCGGGCACCACCGCGGTGGAATCCGTTGCGATATCAGGCAATTCGGGCAGATGTTGCGGGTACTGCGGCGACTGCAGGCTCACCGCGCGCACCGACGGAACCCCGGACGCCGAGCCGAGGTGCTTCTCGGTGAACGCCTTGCTGGCGACGATGATCGCGGCCGCGCCGTCGGAGGTGGCGCAGATGTCGAGCAGTCGCAGCGGATCGGACACCACGGGGCTGGCCAGCACGTCCTCGATGGTCGCTTCTTTGCGGTAGCGCGCGTTGGGGTTGTTCAGGCCGTGGCGGGCGTTTTTGACCTTCACCTGCGCGAAGTCCTCGAGCGTCGCCCCGTACAGATCCATCCGACGCCGGGCGAGCAGCGCGAAGTAGACGGTGTTGGTTGCGCCGATCAGATGGAAGCGCTGCCAGTCCGGATCGTTGCGGCGTTCGCCACCGACCGGGGCGAAGAAGCCCTTCGGCGTGGTGTCGGCGCCGATGACGAGCGCGACATCGCACAGCCCGGCCAGGATCTGCGCGCGGGCACTCTGCAGCGCCTGCGATCCGCTGGCGCACGCGGCGTAGCTGGACGTGACGGGAATGCCGTTCCAGCCGAGCTTCTGGGCGAACGTGGCACCGGCGACGAAGCCGGGGTAGCCGTTGCGGATGGTGTCGGCGCCGGCGACGAGCTGGATCTGCTTCCAGTCCAGCCCCGCTTCGGCCAGCGCCGCGCGGGCGGCGACGACGCCGTACTCGGTGAAGTCGCGTCCCCATTTGCCCCAAGGGTGCATACCGGCGCCGAGGATGTAGACGGGTTCTGGACTCATGCGATCCTCCAGGCGTGCACGATGCGCTCGGTCCCGTCGTCGTCGACGTAGAGCGGCATCGTCGTCAGCTCCATCTCCATCCCGACCTTCAAGTCGGCGGCCAGCGTGCCCTCGACGACCTTGCCCAGCACGATCAGCCCTTCGTCGGCCAGCTCCACCGCGGCGACGGCGAACGGCTCGAAGGGATCCGGCGACGGGTACGGCGGTGGCGGCGCATATCGGTTCTCGGTGTAGCTCCACAGCGTGCCGCGCCGCGACAGGGGCACCTGCGCGAGATCGTCCCCGTCGCAGCCGGGGTTGGGGCAGTTGTTCTCGCGGGGCGGGAAGACGTAGGTCCCGCACTGATGGCACTTGGCGCCGATGAGGTAGGCCTCGCCAGAACCGTCGGTGGCGAACCAGCCCTCGACGGCGGGTTGCGTGGATGCTGACACGCGGTCAGCCTACCCAGTTCCGTCAAAAAACTGAAACGTGTTCCAGTTCGCCTTCACCTTGGGATCGGTAGCCGACACAGCGCGGTGCACTGATCGCACACCACGACGACAAAAGGAGGCACTGATGGGGTTCTTCAAGAAGGCTTTCGACACCGCGGCCCGCGCTACACAGCAGGGGGTGGACCCGGCGATGTTCGGCGGACCCTCGACGCGTCCGGTCGCCGACGGCGATCCGATCTGGGCTCCGATCAACGGAATCTCGCTGGAGGACTACGCGAGCTTGTCGCGCGAGGCTCAGTCGCGCGGCATCGTGGACGAGGCCGGCATGCTGGCCCTGGCCGTCGAGCGCGGCTGGGGCGAGGCCGCCACGAAGGCGGCGCTCGACGGCTGGATCCAGCGTATGGGCCAGTCGATGGCCGTGGGCCGGCGGTTCCGCACTCTCCTGGGCTACTGAGGGCTCGTCGCGAGCAGGACGGCGAGCAGCTCGTCGGGGTTGTCGCGCATCAGGTTGTGCTTGCCGTCGAGTTCATGGGTGATCCAGGCGGGGTCCTCGCGCACGCGGTCGTAGGACAGGCTCAGCGGGGATTCTCCCGGCCAGTCGAGCGCGTAGACGTAGGTGCGCTGGCGGAAGCGGCCGAGGTCGCCATGCAGCCTCAGGCGCTGCAGCACCGATGCCAGCGGATGCGCGGTCGCGCGCGAGTCGAAGAACGAAAGCGGCGGCACGCCGAACCCGCTCTCGTCCACGCCGAGGTACCAGCGTCGTTCGTCGTCGTTGACCAGGTCCCAACAGGACTCGCCGTCGTGGGGGACCACCGCGTCGACGAACACCAGCGAGTCCACCCGCTCGGCGATCCGATCGGCGACGCCGGTGATCACCATCCCGCCGTAACTGTGCCCGACCAGGACGAGATCGTCGCTGGCGGTTCCATTGTCGATGGCGGCGACGACGTCGGTGATGTGGGTGTCGAGGTTCACACCGCCGCGCAGCACGTGGGCGCGTTCGGCGACGCCGCTGAGCGTGACGGCGACGACGTGGTGGCCGGCTTCGCGTAAGGACCCGGCCAGTTGGTCGAAACACCATGCGCCGTGGCACATTCCAGGCACGAGAACATAGGTGGTCATGAGGTGCTCCTCTCGGTGGCGGTGCGGTATCTCGTGGTGGCGCGGGCGATCGCATCCGAGGTCGGCTGCGCCGTCCGGTGCATCTCTCTGTTGGCGGCGACGACGGCCGCGGTGTGCGGCCGTCGGCGCGCCTCGTAGGTGCATAGTCCGTGTGCCGGATCCGCGACCAGCTCCTCGGCCAGTACCCGGGCGTCGACGATCGCCTGGGAGGCTCCGTTCGCGCCGACGGGATACATCGGGTGGGCGGCATCGCCGAGCAACGTCACCCGATCGTCTCCCCACTGCGCCAGCGGGTTTCGGTCGACCATCGGGTATTCGAAGACCTCGGCGCTGTGCCGGGGCAGCGCCGAGGCATCGAGCCAGTCCAGCTCCCATCCCTCGACGTAGGCGGCGACCTGGTGAGGGTCGGCGGGTTGGTTCCACCGCGCGTGTCCGGGAAGGGGGCCGGGTTCTCCGTCGTCAGCCAACAGCACCCAGTTCACCAGTCCGTCGCCGATCGGATACGTCACCAGTTGGTAGGGGTCGCCGTACACGATCGCCATCGTGGTGCCGTCGAGGAACGCCGGGATCCGTGCCGCACCCCGGTACATCCGCACCCCGGACCACATCAGCGGGTCCGCCCCCGGATGCAGAACGCCGCGGACCGCGGAGTGGATGCCGTCCGCGCCGACAAGGCGGGCGGCGTGGAGATCGCCGCGCGCCGTGTGAACCACGATGCCCTCACCCGTGCGCGTGAAACTGTCGAGCGCGGCTCCGACGTGAATCGCGCAGGCGCCCAGTCGTTCTCGCGCGGCGGTCAGCAGCCTGTCGTGAAGCACCCCGCGGTGCACCGAACGTTGCGGGTGGCCGTACCCACCGCTCAGTCCAAGCGGTTCGGAGAAGAGATGCCGCCCCGTGGTGCCGTAGTACGAGATAGTTTGCGGTGCAACGGATATCAGCTCCAGATCCTGCCCGAGTCCGAGTGTGTCGAGCTCGCGGACGGCGTGGGGGAGCAGGTTGATGCCGACCCCGAGGGGTTTCAGGTCTGCGGCGCGCTCGACGACGATCGCGTCGATGCCGCGCTGGTGTAGCGCCAATGCGGCGGTGAGGCCGCCGATTCCGGCCCCGGCGATCACGACGGGTGCTGTGGTCATGTCTCCACCGTGGACCGGAACCACCCATAAGTCCAGTACATCTTCATTCTGCTTCGTATAATCAACCGTTATGGAGCTACGTCAGCTCGAATACCTGGTCGCCGTCGTGGACGAGGGCAGCTTCACCCGGGCCGCACAACGGGAGCGGGTCGCACAGCCCGCGGTCAGCGCCCAGATTCGTCGTCTGGAGCGCAGGGTCGGTCAGCAGCTGCTGACGCGCTCGAGCCGTGAGGTGCGGCTGACCGAAGCGGGCGCGGCGTTGCTGCCCCACGCCAGGGCGGCGCTTGCCGCGGTTCGGGACGCCCAGCGTGCGGTCGACGAGGTGGCCGCCGTGGTCCGCGGCTCCGTGGCGATCGGCACGGTGACGCTTCACCCGGTCGACATCGCGGCGCTGATGGCGGACTTTCATCGAGATCATCCGCAGGTGGAACTCACCCTGCTCACGGACAACTCCGATGTGTTGCTCGACAAGCTGGCCGACGGTCGGCTCGACGCGGCGATCGTCTCGATCGCTGCGGATGCTGCTCCCGAGGGACTGGACTGCGCGGTGATCACCGACGAGATCATCGCGGCCGCAGTCGCCCTCGACCATCCACTGCGGCGCCGCGCGACATTGACGCTGCCTGAGCTGTGTGAGTTCCCGCTCATCTCTTTGCCCGTCGGGACCGGGTTGCGGTCCCGTCTCGACGAGGCGTGTGCGGTGGCCGGCGTGCGTCCCGGTATCTGCTTCGAGGCGACGAATCCGCTCGAGCTGGCCGAACTGGCCCGTCGGGGAATGGGAGTCGCGATCCTGCCCCGGTCGATGGTGCGCGGTGACGCCGGCCTGCACGCACTTCGGCTGACGCCGGTGCTGCGCGGTCGGTTGGTGTGGGCATGGCGCCGTGATGCTGCCGGTCCGGCTGCGCGCGCGTTCTGCGCGCTGGCGCGACGTGCGCTCAGGCCTGGAGACCGCGGATGAGCGCGTCGATGGTCTGAGCGAATGTCGCTGCCGCATCAGGTGTTTGGCTGACTCCGGCGAGTTCGAGCGTGACTGCGCCGTGCTGGCCGTTCCACATCGCCTGCGCCGCGTGCACCGGGTCGAGATCGGCCCGCAGGGGCAGCCCGGCGACCATGTCGACGAGGGTGCTGAACACTTCGCGCCCCCGGACCGTCACTGGCGATGCGGAGTCGGCGGCCGGGGATCCGGTCGCGAAGATCAGTGCGTAGCGAGCCGGATGGGTGAGTGCGAAACGGCGGTAGCCCTGCGTCGCGCGGCGCAGCCGGTCGGCCGGTGTGCCGTCGTCAGACCCCACGTCGATGGCCGCGGCAAGACCGTCGAAGGCCCGCAGCGCGAGCGCGGCGAGCAGTCCGTCCTTGTTGGTGAAGCGGTTGTAGACGCCCATCGGCGCCACCCCGGCTTCCCGGGCGACGGACCGCACCGTGATCGCCGCGGCGCCGTCGCGCTCGAGGACGGTCTCGGCCGCGCTCAACAGTGCGGCCGAGACCTGTTCGCTCGCGGTGCGGCGCCTGGCCACCGTCACGACTCCTCGGCGACGCCCCGGCGGGCAAGCCAGGCCAGCACGTCGTCTGCGACGTCACGCCAGCCGTGATCGATTGTCAGCGAGTGGCCCCGCCCGTCGAACTGGTGGAAGTCGGTGATCGCGTCCGTCTGGTACAGCCGGTGGGCTGCCTCGGCCGTCGAGCGCGGCACGGTGTGGTCGACCGATCCGGCCGTGATCAACAGGGGCCCGCGCGTCGCGTTCGCGGTGTCCACGGCGGCCGGTGAATGCCGGCGGAGATTCGCCGCGGCGGCTTCGAACAACGGCCTGCCGGGCGACGGGATCGACCACTGCTCCCACAGCGCATCGGACTCCTCGACCGTCAGCGCGTTGCCGAAGGCGTAGCGCCACTGCGCCGCCGTCAGCGCTTTGGCACGCCCGCGATTGAGCGGGTTGCCCAGCACGGGGAGCGCCGACCGCAATTGCGCGAGGGGCAGTCCCGTCACGCCCTTGATCGGGGCGGGGTCGATCGCGATGGCCGCAGCCGCCTTGTTCTCGCCGAGCAGTTTCTGAGCGATCAGGCCGCCGAACGAGTGGCCGATCACCACGGGTGGGGTGTCGAACTCGGCGAGCGCCTTCGCGAAGTGCGCGGTCAGCTCGTCGATACCGATGCCGGCCTGCGCCGCGGGGTTCTGCCGGGTTTCCTCGACCGTCGGCAGCTCACCGGGCCAGGCAGGCGCGATGGCGTGGTGACCGTGCTCGGCGACGTAGTCGATCCAGGGTTCCCACGCGGTGTGGGCGACCCACAGGCCGTGAATGAAGACGATGTTCGTCATGACGGGCTCCTGCTCGTTATAGAACGATGTTACATAACTTGACTTCCGCTGCAACCGCGCCGACCTGGCGTTCATTCCCGCCGGTCGACGTGTCGGTCGCGATGCCTAGAGTGAAGGCCGTGAGCCCAGCCAAGACCGCATCGGCGACCGATCAGAAACCCACCCTGATGCTGTTGGACGGCAACTCCCTGGCGTTCCGCGCGTTCTACGCCCTGCCCGCGGAGAATTTCAAGACCCAGGGCGGTCTCACCACCAATGCGGTCTACGGATTCACCGCGATGCTGATCAACCTGCTACGCGACGAGCAGCCCAGCCACATCGCCGCTGCGTTCGACGTGTCCCGCCAGACGTTCCGCAAGGAGAAGTATCCGGAGTACAAGGAGGGCCGGTCGGCCACGCCGGACGAGTTCCGCGGTCAGATCGACATCACCAAGGAGGTGCTCGGGGCGCTGGGCATCACGGTGCTGGCCGAGGCGGGGTTCGAAGCCGACGACATCATCGCGACGCTGGCCACCCAGGCCGAGAACGAGGGGTACCGGGTGCTCGTGGTCACCGGGGACCGCGACTCACTGCAGCTGGTCAGCGACGACGTCACGGTGCTCTATCCCCGCAAGGGTGTCAGCGAGCTGACGCGGTTCACCCCGGACGCCGTCGTCGAGAAGTACGGGCTGACGCCGACGCAGTACCCCGACTTCGCCGCTCTGCGCGGTGACCCCAGTGACAACCTGCCCGGCATCCCCGGGGTGGGGGAGAAGACCGCGACGAAGTGGATCGCGGAGTACGGATCGCTTCAGGCGCTCGTCGACAACGTCGACAAGGTGAAGGGCAAGGTCGGCGACGCGCTGCGCGCGCACCTGTCCAGCGTCATCCTCAACCGTGAGCTGACCGACCTCGTCAAAGAGGTTCCGCTGGCCCAGACACCGGACACGCTGCGAATGCAGCCCTGGAATCGCGACCAGATCCACCGCCTGTTCGACGACCTCGAGTTCCGGGTGCTGCGTGACCGGCTGTTCGACACGCTGGCCTCGGCCGATCCCGAAGTGGACGAGGGTTTCGAGGTGCGCGGCGAGGCCCTGGCGCCGGGCACGTTGGCGGGATGGCTCGCCGAGCGCGCCGACAGCGGGCGCTTCGGTGTCGCGGTGGTGGGCAATCACCTGGCGTTCGACAGCGACGCCACCGCGCTCGCGCTCGTCGCCCCGGACGGCGACGGCCGCTACATCGACACCGCCGCATTGACTCCCGAGGACGAGTCCGCGCTGGCCTCCTGGCTCGCCGACCCGTCGCAGCCGAAGGCGCTGCACGAAGCCAAGCTCGCCATCCACGACCTGCAGGGCCGCGGCTGGACGCTGGCCGGTGTCACCTCGGACACGGCGCTGGCGGCGTACCTGGTGCGGCCCGGCCAACGCAGCTTCACCCTCGACGACCTCTCGCTGCGATATCTCAAGCGCGAGCTGCGGGCCGATAACCCTGAGCAGCAACAACTCTCGCTGCTCGATGACAGCGACGGCGTCGACGACCAGGCCGTGCAGACCCTGCTGCTGCGCGGCAGCGCCGTGATGGATCTCGCCGACGCGCTCGACGAGGAACTGGCCCGCATCGACTCGTCGGCGCTGCTGGGCAGCATGGAACTGCCGGTGCAACGGGTGCTCGCCGCCCTGGAGACCGCAGGCATCGCCGTCGATCTGGAGATGCTCACCGAACTGCAGAGCGAGTTCGCCGGGCAGATCCGCGACGCGGCCGAGGCGGCGTACGCGGTGATCGGCAAGCAGATCAACCTCGGCTCACCCAAACAGCTGCAGGTGGTGCTCTTCGACGAGCTGGAGATGCCGAAGACCAAGCGCACCAAGACCGGCTACACCACCGACGCCGATGCGCTGCAGTCGTTGTTCGACAAGACCGGCCACCCGTTCCTGCAGCACCTGCTGGCCCACCGGGACGCCACGCGGCTGAAGGTGACGGTCGACGGGCTGCTGAACTCGGTGGCCGGCGACGGCCGGATCCACACCACGTTCAACCAGACGATCGCCGCCACCGGCCGGTTGTCCTCGACCGAGCCCAACCTGCAGAACATCCCTATCCGCACGGAAGCGGGCCGGCGAATCCGCGACGCGTTTGTCGTCGGTGCGGGCTACGGCGAGCTGATGACGGCCGACTACAGCCAGATCGAGATGCGCATCATGGCGCACCTGTCCCGGGATGCGGGGCTGATCGAAGCGTTCAACACCGGCGAGGACCTTCACTCGTTCGTGGCCTCGCGGGCGTTCGACGTCCCGATCGACGAGGTGACCGCGGACCTGCGGCGCCGGGTCAAGGCGATGTCCTACGGCCTGGCCTACGGGCTGAGCGCCTACGGTCTGTCGGCTCAGCTGAAGATCAGCACCGAAGAGGCCAAACAGCAGATGGACCAGTACTTCGACCGGTTCGGCGGTATCCGCGACTACCTGCGCGACGTCGTCGATCAGGCCCGCAAGGACGGCTACACCTCGACGGTGTTCGGCCGCAGGCGCTATCTCCCTGAGCTCGACAGCAGCAATCGCAACGTGCGCGAGGCCGCCGAGCGGGCCGCGCTCAATGCGCCCATCCAGGGCAGCGCCGCCGACATCATCAAGGTCGCGATGATCAACGTCGACCGCGCGATCGCCGACGCCGGGCTGACCTCACGCATGCTGCTGCAGGTGCACGACGAGCTGCTCTTCGAGGTCGCCGACGGCGAACGGGACGCACTGGAGGCGCTGGTGCGCGAACACATGGGCGCCGCCTATGCCCTCGACGTGCCGCTGGAGGTGTCGGTCGGGTACGGCCGCAGCTGGGACGCCGCCGCGCATTGAGCGTCTGCTATATATACAAGCCTACATAATTGGTGGGCTTGAGCAGGAGGCACGCGCGTGGCCGAGCACCCGTTCGACGAGTCGATTCGGCTCGAACCCGTCGAGGCCGGCGTCCTCCGCGGCAAGACCACTGCCGAATGGGCGAACATGGTCGGTCCCTTCGGGGGCGTGACGGCGGCCGTGCTGTTGCGCGCGATCGAACTGCACCCGGAGTGCACCGGTGAGCCCCTGGCGCTCACCGTCAACTTCGGGGCACCCATTGCCGACGGAGAATTCGACGTCGCCGCGCGCCCCGTTCGCACGAACCGGAGCAACCAGCACTGGTTCGTCGAACTGGTACAGGACGGCACGGTCACCACCACGGCGACGGCGGTGTTCGGCCTGCGGCGGGACACGTGGTCGGACACCGAGAAGCTCATGCCGCACGTTCCCGCGCCCGAGAACGTGCAGGAACGAGGGCTGCCGCCGATGATCGCGTGGGCCCGCAACTACGACATGCGCTTCATCGACGGCGCGGTTCCGGCGAAGGGTGCGGCGCCGGCAGACTCGTCGACCACCATGCTGTGGGCTCGCGATCGACTGGGACGCCCCCTTGATTTCGCCGCGCTCACCGCGGCCAGCGACATCTTCTATCCGCGGGTCTACCTGCGGCTGGGCGGGCCCACGCCGGCCGGCACGATCTCTCTGACCACCTATTTCCACGCTACGGGCCCCGAACTAGCCTCTGCGGGAGACGATTTCGTCCTCGGCTGCGCATCGGCCAACCGCTTTTCCGGTGGCTATTTCGATCAGTCCGCGCAGCTCTGGAGTCGTGCGGGCACGCTGCTGGCCACCACGCACCAGATCGTCTACTTCAAGACGTAGCGACTATGGCGGCTGGTGTCCGCGCACGATCAGCTCGCGCGGCCCCGTCGGCAGCCGCCAGTGGAAGGTGATCGCCGCCAGCCGCAGCAGCGTCGCCACCAGCGTGCCGACGGCGACGCCGATCCACTGCGGGCCGTAGTAGTCGATGACGACGTAGATCACCGAGCCCATCATCGCCGGAACGGCGTACATGTCGTCGGGCCCCATCACCACCGGCACTTCGCGCGCGGTGACATCGCGGAAGATGGTGCCCGCCAGCGCTGACACCATGCCGAGGAGAGCTGCGGCGAACCAACTGGCGCCGTGGTCGACCGCGAGCGCCGCACCGGACGTGGCGAAGAAGCCCATTCCGACTGCATCCAGCATGGCCACCGGGTGGTGGAGTCTGATGACCGTGCGCGCGAACAGCGTCGCCAGTGCGGCGGCCGCCAGACACACGATCACATCGGGCCAGCGCTGCAGGGACTGCGGTGGATCGATGTCGAGGAGGACGTCGCGCAGGACCCCGCCTCCGACGCCGGTCAGCACCGCCATCGCCGCGATCCCGAAAACGTCGAACCCCTTGCGGACGCCGAGGACGGCGCCCGACGCCGCGGCGGCAGCGATGCCGAGGTAGTTGAGGATGTGCTGGATCACCAGCAGAGTATGGCGCTCAGAACGCCCGGAAACCCGCCATGTGCTGTAGGGCGGGCGACGCGGCGCGGGCCGCGTACAGCGCGTAGGTCTCCTCGTGGAGCAGGGCGATCACGCGGTGGTCGCCGAAGCCCCGATCGATCCGGTCGCGAACGAAGGCCAGTTCGACGACCCGATGGGCGAACTGTCGAACCGAGGTCGCGGCGGCCTTCCCGCCGAAGCGGTGCGCGGTGTCGACGGCGAGCTTTCGTGTCTTCAGCGACCCCAGCCAGGTCGCCTCGTTCGGGCTGACCAGGCCGGCGGCGACCATCCCTGGCAGCTTGCCCGCCACCACGTGCTGCTCGCGCCGCCGGCTGCGCACGGCCAGCGTGATCGCCAGCGCGAAGACGGGCACCATCCACAGCGCGTACACCGCGAAGTAGGCGCCCGCCCCGAGCAGCGACGAGCCGTTCCACATCGCGTGCAGCAGGACCGCCCCCGCGTAGCCGAGCAGCAGCGCGCCGGCCTTGCCTGCGGCGGTGCGGCGATGCAGCGCGTACCAGACCCCGAAGGCCGTCATCGTGGTGAACAGGGAATGAGCGAACGGCGACATGATCAGACGCAGTGCCGCGGTCACTAGGGATTCGGCAACGGACTCTCCGCCCCCGATGTAGAGGATGTCCTCCAGCCATGCGAAACCCGCGCCGACCAGACCCGCATAGACCAGGCAGTCGGTGAGTGAGTTGACCTCGTTGCGTCGCACGCCGGTCATCATGATCAGCAGGAACACGCCCTTGGCGGCCTCTTCGGTCACCGGAGCACCCACGACGAGGGTCAGTGGGCTGATGTCTCCGGAGCCCGGGGGATGGACCCACGCCTCGAGCAGGATCTGCAGCACCGCGGAGATGACGACCGCCGCCGAGGTGCCCCAGAGGAAGGCGAACAGCAGCAGCCGGGGCGGCTCCGGCTCCCACCGGTCCAACCAGAGGTAGGACAGCACCACGACGGTCATGGCGATGCTCGAGAGCACGAAGCCGATCGAGGTGCCGACCGGGTTGACGGTGGTGAGGACGATCACGATGAGGCCGGCGACGGTGCCGAGTGCGATGAGCAGACCCAGGGGAGCGCCAACCCGGCGAACGCGTGTCACGCCCAGCACAGTAGTGGCTGCATGGGGCGGGTTTGTCCTGCGTGTACCCCGTCGAGTAACCTCGACAGGTACCTGTGCGTTCTATTCGCGGGTGCGATAAACAAAACACTCTCTGTCCCTACGATTGAACCTGTCCGGAGCAACCCACCACATGCCAAGTCCCTCCGTCACGTCTCCGCAAGTAGCCCTCAACGACATCGGCTCCGCGGAGGATTTCCTCGCCGCCATCGACAAGACCATCAAATACTTCAACGATGGCGACATCGTCGAAGGGACCATCGTCAAGGTGGACCGCGATGAGGTCCTGCTCGACATCGGCTATAAGACCGAAGGCGTCATCCCTTCCCGCGAACTCTCGATCAAGCACGACGTCGACCCCAATGAGGTTGTGTCCGTCGGCGACGAGGTCGAAGCGCTGGTCCTCACAAAAGAGGACAAAGAAGGCCGCCTCATCCTGTCCAAGAAGCGCGCTCAGTACGAGCGGGCCTGGGGCACCATCGAAGAGCTCAAGGAGAAGGACGAGGCCGTCAAGGGCACCGTCATCGAGGTCGTCAAGGGCGGCCTGATCCTCGACATCGGCCTGCGCGGCTTCCTCCCCGCGTCGCTGGTCGAGATGCGTCGCGTCCGCGATCTGCAGCCGTACATCGGCAAGGAGATCGAGGCCAAGATCATCGAGCTCGACAAGAACCGCAACAACGTGGTGCTGAGCCGCCGCGCCTGGCTGGAGCAGACCCAGTCCGAGGTGCGCAGCGAGTTCCTCAACCAGCTCACCAAGGGTGCCATCCGCAAGGGTGTGGTCTCCTCGATCGTCAACTTCGGCGCGTTCGTCGATCTCGGCGGCGTCGACGGCCTGGTGCACGTCTCCGAGCTGTCCTGGAAGCACATCGATCACCCGTCCGAGGTGGTTCAGGTCGGCGACGAGGTCACCGTCGAGGTGCTCGATGTCGACATGGATCGCGAGCGGGTGTCGCTGTCGCTCAAGGCGACTCAGGAAGATCCGTGGCGCCACTTCGCCCGCACCCACGCCATCGGCCAGATCGTGCCGGGCAAGGTCACCAAGCTGGTGCCGTTCGGTGCGTTCGTTCGCGTCGAGGAGGGCATCGAGGGTCTGGTGCACATCTCCGAGCTGTCCGAGCGCCACGTCGAGGTCCCGGACCAGGTGGTCCAGGTCGGCGACGACGCGATGGTCAAGGTCATCGACATCGATCTGGAGCGTCGCCGGATCTCGCTGAGCCTCAAGCAGGCCAACGAGGACTACAACAGCGAAGAGTTCGAGGCCTGGAAGTACGGCATGGCCGACAGCTACGACGACCAGGGCAACTACATCTTCCCCGAGGGCTTCGACGCCGAGACCAACGAATGGCTCGAAGGCTTCGAGAAGCAGCGGGACGAGTGGGAGGCCCGCTACGCCGAGGCCGAGCGTCGCTACAAGATGCACACCGCGCAGATGGAGAAGTTCGCTGCGGCCGAGGCGGAAGAGGCGGCCCGTCCCGCGTCCTCCAACGGCTCGTCGCGTTCCGAAGAGTCCGCCGGTGGTTCGCTGGCCAGCGATGCTCAGCTCGCTGCGCTGCGCGAGAAGCTCGCAGGCAACGCGTAAGTCAGTTCACGATCGAAGGCCCCGACTCACCGAGTCGGGGCCTTCGTCGTCTGCACCGCATTCGGCGAGGCGGCGCTGCAGGAATCTGCGCGCGGGCTCGGAGCCGTTGCGGCGCAAGGCTTCGCGATAGCACGTTGCAGCGTCCGCGGGTCGATCCGCCCGGCGGAGCAGGTCGGCACGGATGGTGACCGGCAGCGGTGATCGGGCCAACCGTGGATCGTCGGCCACCGCGGCCAGGGCGGCCAGCCCGGCCGCCGGGCCGTCGCGCAGGCCGATCGCGAGCGCACGGTTGGCGCGCACCACGGGCGAATCGAGAACGCCGAGCAACCGGTCGTAGGCCAGACAGATCGTCCGCCAGTCGGTCTCCTGCCAGGACGGTGCGGTGGCGTGTGTGGCGGCGATAACGGCCTGCGGCAGGTACGGCCCGCCGGAGCCAGCGGCGCTGCTCAGCAACTGCAGGCCGCGGGCGATCATGGCGCGATCCCAGCTCGGCCGGTCCTGTTCCTCGAGCGGCAGCAGCGCGCCGTGGCGGTCCACCCGGGTGCTGCGCCGCGAATCCTGTAGCAGAACAAGAGCATTGAGCGCGGCGATCTCCGCGTCGTGCGGACGGAATGCGTGCAGCTCGCCCGCCAGTCGTACGCCCTCGTCGCAGAGTTCGTCACGCACCGGCGACGGCCCGGCGGTGGGCCAGTACCCCTCGGTGAACACCGAGTAGACGCAGGACAGCACATGCGGTGTGCGCTCGGGCAGCAACTGGCTGGGCGGAATGCGCAGCGGGATGTTGGCGTGCCGGATCTTGGCCTTGGCGCGCGTGATCCGCGCCGCCACCGCGGTTTCGCTGTGCAGCAGCGCGCGGGCGATCTCGGGCACGGTCAGCCCGCTCACCAGCCGCAACGTCAGCGCGAACTGTGATGGCCGGTCCAGCGCGGGGTGGGCGCAGGTGAACATCATCCGCAGTTCGTCGTCGCGAATGCGATGCGGGACCGCCGGGCCATCGGTGCGCGCGATGATGTCGTCGAGCACGGCTGCCAATTCCTTTCCGGGCCGCAAGGATTCGCGCCGCAGACGGTCACGGGCCCGGTTGCGCGCGACCGTCACCAGCCATGCGCCGGGCGCGTCGGGCTCTCCGTCGCGGGGCCACACGCGCACGGCCTCCGCGCAGGCGTCCTGGACGGCGTCCTCGGCGACGGTGAGATCGCCGCACCAGCGCGCGATCGCAGCCACGGCCGCACCCCATTCCCGCCGGAAGACGCCGTCCAGATGCGCCACGGAAGCTACAGCCCTCCCGCACCGGCGAGGCGGCGCAGGATCACCGCGGAGGCCGGGATCATCGACGCGACTTCGACGGCCTGGTCGCGGTCGCCGGCACGGATCAGATAGAAGCCGTTGGCCACCTCGGCGCCCTCGGTGAACGGTCCGTCGGTCAGCAAGACATCTGAGCCGCGCACCCGCACCGTCGTCGCCGTCGTCGGCAGGTGCAGGGGCGCGCCACCCAGCACACGCTGACCCGCAGCAGGGCCGAGTTCTTCGTGCCGGCGCGCACCCTCCACCCACTCCGGTGTCCCCGGCTCGGTGAGCTGTTCGGCGGGTTCCAGCAGCAGCGCCAGCCAGTCGCCGCCGGTCGTCGGGGTGTCCGGCCTGTTCCAGTGCACCATCGGCCACACCTCGACGGCGCCGTACCGGGCGGCGGGCACCTGCCGGGCCAGCTCGAGCGCCTCGTCCAGGTTGTCTGCGTCGAAGACGTAGAAGCCTCCGGCCACCTCGGCGCCTTCGGCGAACGGGCCGTCCGTGATCACCGGACGGTCGGGCCCGCCATCGATGCGGACTGCCTCGGCGGCAGGGGACAGCGCGTCGCCTGCGGACAGAGCGTGAGCGGCGCGGGCGTGGAAGTCGCTGTACGCCTGCATCTCTGCGACGAGGTCGCCGGGGGAGAGTTCGCGTTCCGGGGTCTGCAGCAGTGCGAAGTAGTACATCGTGTTCCTTCACGGGTCGGGAGGGACCTGGTGTCCACTCTCTACCTGATCGACGAACTGCGCCGGGCCCGATCGACAGGCGCGCCAGAGAATCCTGACAGACTGTGTGGCGTGCTGCGTATCGGATTGACCGGAGGAATCGGGGCGGGCAAGTCGACGGTGTCGGCGACGTTCGACGAACTCGGCGGAATCGTCGTCGACGGCGACGTCATCGCCCGGGAAGTGGTGGAGCCGGGCACCGAGGGGCTTGCCAAGCTGGTCGAGGCCTTCGGGGAGGACATCCTCGCCGACGACGGATCGTTGAACCGGCCGGCGCTGGCCGCGATCGCGTTCAGCGACGACGAGAAACGCAAGACACTCAACGGAATCGTGCATCCGCTTGTGGGACAACGACGTTCCGAGTTGATCGCCGCCGCGGACGACGACGCGGTGATCGTCGAGGACATCCCGCTGCTGGTCGAATCGCAGATGGCGCCGTTGTTCCCGTTGGTGATCATCGTCCACGCCGACGAACAGGTCCGGGTCGAGCGGCTGATCGAACACCGCGGTTTCACCGAAGAGGACGCCCGGGCGCGGATCGCAGCACAGGCCACCGAGGCCGATCGCCGGGCCGTCGCCGATGTCTGGCTGGATAATTCGGGCACTGCCGATGAACTGGTCGGCGCGGCCCGCAGGCTGTGGCATGAGCGCATCCAGCCATTCGCCGACAACCTTCGCGCGGGCCGGCCCGCTCCGACCGAGCCGCGATTGGTGCCGCCGGATCCCGAGTGGCCGGCCCAGGCGCAGCGGATCCTGGCCAGACTGCGCACCGCGTGCGGGCACCACGCCTCACGCGTCGACCACGTCGGCTCGACGGCGATACCGGGCCTGGACGCCAAAGACGTCATCGACGTGCAGGTCACCGTCGCGTCGCTGGACGTCGCGGACGAGCTCGCCGATGCACTGCTGGGCGCCGGCTATGTCCGCACGGCGATCACCGAGGACATCGCCAAGGACTCGGCGAAGCCCGGCGTCGACGGACAGTGGGGCAAGAGGCTCTTCTGCTCCGCAGACCCGGGCCGTCCGACCAACGTGCATGTGCGGGTGGACGGCTGGCCCAATCAGCTCTTCGCGCTGCTGTTCGTCGACTGGCTGACGGCCGACCCTGCGGCACGCGCCGAATACCTGGACCTCAAGCGCCACATCGCCGGGCAAGGCCACGCGACCACCGGGGACTATGCGGACGCCAAGGAGCCGTGGTTCGCCGACGCATACCACCGCGCGTGGACGTGGGCCGAGGCGTCAGGCTGGCGCCAGGACCCCTGAGCGCCGGCTCAGTCTCCGATTCGATCCGCATTCATGTGGATCGCCTCGCGGCAGTAGGCCGCGAAACCCGGCAGGCCGAACGAGTCGTCGTACCGGGCGACGTAGCGCGGGTCGCTGACGTACATGTCGCCCAACGTGCGGTGCATCGGAGGCGGGCAGTCGTAGAACCACCGGTTCACGTGTAGCCGGTGCTGCTCAGCCGCGTCCATCGCCGTCTGGGAGTCGGCGGGTAGCCCTGCGCGGAACGCGTCGGACAGCGCCGTCTCGACCGCCTCGCCCTCGGCTTTGATGCGGATCCAGTCCTCTTTGCCGTAGGACTTCGCGCGGCGCTGCGACTCCTTCCACTCGTCGGACTCACCGAACTTCTGCTCGGCTTCGGCCTGATAGTCGTCGAAGCCTTCCCCGAACAGCTCGCGCATGTCGTCGTCGGTCATGGGGGTGTTCGCCATTGCTTTCTCCAATGCCTGATCGATGGCCTCGACGAGGTCTTTCATCTCGTCGAGCCGGGACATGACGCGTTCGCGCTGACGTATCAAATGGCTGACCTCGTCGCCCTTGTTCACCAGGCTCGCGATCTCCTCGAGAGGCAGCTCGAGCCGGCGATAGACGATGATCTGGGATAACCGCGTCAGATCGGCCGGGGTGTACACCCGGTAGCCCGAGGCGTTCCGTCGTCTCGGGGTCAGCAGCCCGATGTCGTCGTAATGGTGCAGCGTCCGGACCGTGATACCGAATCGCTGCGCGACCTCACCGACGGTGAGTTCTTCCACACCCATCTCCTGCGTCACGTAGACCAGGCTGCTGCCTCACGTCCCGTGAGGGTCAAGACCTACGTCGACGGCGGTGGCGCGGGCAGCGCTGCGTCTGCCGCGGGTTCCGCGGGTGGGGCCGGCTCGCCGCCGGCCGGGATGTCGAGGGGGGCGCCACACTGCAACGTGCCGTACAGCGGATCGTCCTTCACACGGAAGAACCGCGGTGCGATGAACTGGTCGGCCTGCGCCACGATCTGGTCGTCGACGAGGATCTCGCAGTGCAGATTGGACCCGTAGGGCCACTGGATCGAGATCTGCATGCCGGCGAGCTTGGGATCGGTCAGCACGGTGTTCACCTCGAACGTCTGCCCCGGCAGCATGGTCGGTTGCGCGCTGTTGACGTTCTGGTCGTCCTGCTTGTAGGCGACCACGGCGCCACGGGAGGTGCCGTCGGCGCGGGCGCGGTAGATCACGTTGTGCTGTTCCTGCGGCGCGGGCGGTGCGGCGCCGGGGGCTGCGGGGTCGGGGACAGCGGGGTCGGCTGCGGCGGTGGGGCCGCCGATCGGGACCATCAGCGCGCCGGTCGCGAGGATCGCGGCACCGGCTCTCGCCCAGGCGGTCCGGCTCGGTCTGCTCGATCTCACACCGCGGAGTCTATGCTCCGCGCCATGTCAGCGTGATGCCGACGGTTGCCAGCCACTGGTCGAGGTCGTAGCCGTGGCGGGCCAGGGCCTCGGTGGTGCGCACCGCGGTGTGGATCGCGTGTTCGGCGTCAGCGGGGTCGAGCAGGCCCTCGCGGACCGCCGAGACGAGCTCGTCGACGTCGGTCACGTCCACCCCGCGGCCGGTACGCAGCACCAGATCGAGGTAGTGATCCTCGCCGCTCCAGAGGTGCGGGCCCGGCGTGTAGACGCCGATGTCGAGGTAGAAGTCCTGGTCTCGCTCGTGGCCGGGATGGAAATGGAAGACCGTCACCCGCAGGTTCAGGGTCGGCAACAGCCACGACTCGAGGTAGCCGAACTGTGCCCGCCCGGGGGTGGGCCGGGCCATGTACAGACCCCAGGCGTGCACCGCGAAGACGTCGACGTCGCGCACGATGCCCTTCGGGTCGGTGTTGGTGCGGGCGACGAGATCGAAGGTCTCGCGTTTGGGCGGGTGGATGCCGACAAGGATAGGCGCCTCCCCGGGGAAGAGAAGTTGTCGGTGCCGGGTTCTACCCTGGTGAACATGGCTTTCGCGACTGAACACCCGGTGCTCGCTCATTCGGAGTACCGCCCTGTCGACCAGGTGGTGCGCGCGGGCGGTCGCTTCGAGGTGGTCAGCGAGTACCAGCCCGCAGGTGATCAGCCGGCGGCGATCGAGGCGTTGGAGCAGCGGATCCGGTCTGGTGAACGCGACGTCGTCCTGCTCGGCGCGACGGGTACCGGTAAGTCGGCGACCACGGCGTGGCTCATCGAGCGTCTGCAGCGGCCCACGCTGGTGATGGCGCCGAACAAGACACTGGCCGCCCAGCTGGCGAACGAGCTTCGAGAGATGTTGCCGCACAACGCCGTCGAGTACTTCGTCTCGTACTACGACTACTACCAGCCCGAGGCGTACATCGCGCAGACCGATACCTACATCGAGAAGGACAGCTCGATCAACGACGATGTCGAGCGGCTGCGGCACTCGGCGACCTCCAGCCTGCTCTCGCGCCGCGACGTGGTGGTGGTGGCGTCGGTGTCGTGCATCTATGGTCTGGGCACGCCCCAGTCGTACATGGACCGCTCGGTGGAGCTGAAGGTCGGCGACGAGGTGCCCCGGGACGGACTGCTGCGGCTGCTCGTCGACGTGCAGTACACCCGCAACGACATGTCGTTCACCCGCGGGACGTTCCGGGTGCGCGGCGACACGGTCGAGATCATCCCGTCGTACGAGGAGCTCGCGGTCCGCATCGAATTCTTCGGTGACGAGGTCGAGGCGCTGTACTACTTGCACCCGCTGACCGGCGACATCATTCGGCAGGTCGACTCGCTGCGAATCTTCCCCGCCACCCACTACGTCGCCGGCCCCGAACGGATGGCGCAGGCGATTTCCACCATCGAGGCCGAACTCGAGGCTCGCCTGGCGGAATTGGAGAGTCAGGGCAAACTCCTCGAGGCGCAGCGGTTGCGGATGCGCACCAACTACGACGTCGAGATGATGCGTCAGGTCGGATTCTGTTCGGGAATCGAGAACTACTCGCGCCACATCGACGGCCGGCCCGCCGGCTCCGCACCCGCGACGCTCATCGATTACTTCCCGGAGGACTTCCTCCTCGTCATCGACGAGTCCCACGTGACGGTCCCACAGATCGGCGGCATGTACGAGGGCGACATGTCCCGCAAGCGCAACCTGGTGGAATTCGGCTTCCGGTTGCCGTCGGCCGTCGACAACCGACCCTTGACCTGGGAGGAGTTCGCCGACCGCATCGGGCAGACGGTGTATCTGTCGGCCACGCCGGGACCGTATGAGCTCAGCCAGACCGGCGGTGAGTTCGTCGAGCAGGTGATCCGGCCGACCGGTCTGGTCGACCCACAGGTGATCGTCAAGCCGACGAAGGGGCAGATCGACGACCTGATCGGGGAGATCCGCCTGCGCACCGAGCGCGACGAGCGAGTGCTGGTCACCACGCTGACGAAGAAGATGGCGGAGGATCTCACCGACTACCTCCTGGAGATGGGCATCAGGGTGCGGTACCTGCACTCCGAGGTCGACACCCTGCGCCGGGTCGAGCTGCTGAGGCAGCTGCGGCTGGGGGAGTACGACGTGCTCATCGGCATCAACCTGCTGCGGGAGGGCCTCGACCTTCCCGAGGTGTCACTGGTGGCGATCTTGGACGCGGACAAGGAAGGGTTCCTGCGCTCGCCGCGCAGCCTGATCCAGACCATCGGCCGTGCGGCGCGCAACGTCTCCGGTGAAGTGCACATGTACGCCGACAAGATCACCGACTCGATGAAGGAGGCGATCGACGAGACCGATCGCCGCCGGGCCAAGCAGATCGCCTACAACACCGAGCACGGCATCGACCCGCAGCCGCTGCGCAAGAAGATCGCCGACATCCTCGATCAGGTGTATCGGGAGGCCGACGACACGGACGCGGCGGTGGAGGTGGGCGGTTCGGGCCGCAACGCCTCGCGCGGCCGGCGCGCACAGGGCGAGCCCGGTCGGGCGGTGAGTGCCGGGGTGATCGAGGGGCGCGACACCAGCAACATGCCGCGAGCCGAATTGGCTGATCTGATCAAGGATTTGACGGCGCAGATGATGGCCGCGGCGCGCGACCTCCAGTTCGAGCTCGCCGCGCGGATCCGCGATGAGATCCAGGATCTCAAGAAGGAATTGCGCGGCATGGACGCTGCGGGGCTGAAATAGCTTGATCTCAAGGGCTGTTGAGGTCCTACGGTCAACGGCGTGACTGACATCGACGCTGACGGGGCTGCGGTGCAGCAGCGGAACGCCGGGACATGGCGCGACCTCCTCGGGCCGCGGTATCTGGGTGCCTCCACCGTGCTCGCCGGCGGCGTGGCGCTGTACGCGACCAACGAGTTCCTCACGATCAGCCTCATGCCCAGCGCGGTCGCCGACATCGGCGGACAACGGCTCTACGCGTGGGTGACCACGGTGTATCTGGTCGGATCGGTGGTGGCGGCCACCGCCGTGCACGCGATCCTGATGCGGTGGGGACCGCGCCGGTCATACCTGCTCGGGCTCAGCATGTTCGGGGTCGGCAGCCTCGCGTGTGCGATGGCGCCCACCATGGAGCTGTTACTCGTCGGCCGGACGGTGCAGGGCGCGGCCGGTGGCATGCTGGCCGGACTCGGATACGCCGTGATCAACACCGCGCTGCCGAGCCGACTCTGGACCAAAGCGTCGGCCCTCGTGTCGGCGATGTGGGGGGTCGGCACGCTGGTCGGGCCGGCCGCTGGCGGACTGTTCGCCCAGTTCGGTTCGTGGCGTTGGGCTTTCGGTGTGCTCGTGGTGATGACGACGGCGATGTCTGTCCTGGTGCCGGTGGCGTTGCCCAGCCGTCCGGCCGACGCGAGCCCGCCGGCGCGGGTCGGGGTCCCGGTGCGGTCGCTGCTGTTGCTCGGCACGGCGGCGCTGCTGGTCTCGGCGGCCGGGGTTCCGCATGACGCGCGGGCGACGGCGGCTCTGGTGGCTGCGGGCCTCGCGTTGATCCCGGTGTTCGTGATCGTCGACCGCCGGGCCCGGGCAGCGGTGTTGCCACCCAGCGCGTTCGCCCCGGGACCGTTGAAGTGGGTTTACCTGACGCTGGGCGTGTTGATGGCCGCGACGATGGTGGACATGTACGTACCGTTGTTCGGGCAGCGGCTCGGCCATCTCGCCCCGCTGGCGGCGGGATTCCTCGGCGCGGGCCTGGCGGTGGGGTGGACGGCGGGGGAGATCACCAGCGCGTCGTTGAGCAGGCCGGCGGTGATCGTGCGCGTGGTGGCGGTGGCCCCGCTGGTGATGGCGGCGGGTCTGACGATCGGTGCGCTGACGCAGCGGCAGGACGCCTCGGTGTGGTTCATCGCGGCGTGGGCGCTCTCGTTGGTGATCACCGGATCGGGGATCGGCATGGCGTGGCCGCATCTGTCGGCGTGGGCGATGAGCAAGGTGCGTGATCCCGCCGAGGGGCCCGCGGCCGCGGCGGCCATCAACACCGTGCAGGTGATGTGCGGCGCGTTCGGGGCTGCGCTGGCGGGCGTGGTGGTCAACGTCTCCGATCGCGGTGATGCGACGGCCGCGCACTGGCTGTTCGCCGTGTTCGCGGTGCTGGCAGCCTCGGCGGTGGTCTCCGCCATCCGCAGCGGCCGCCCCGTGCCCGGTCAAGGATCACGGTGAGCACAAGCCTGGGCTGACGCGGCGCGGGCCGGCAGAGTAACGGGCAGTGCGGGTGTGGCTGAGTGGCTAGGCACCGGCCTGCAAAGCCGTTTACACGGGTTCGAATCCCGTCATCCGCTCGCACCGGTACCCGGGTACCTTGAGTCCTCGTGACGTGGCTTCTCCTGCTCTGCGCCATCGTCAGCGAGGTCGCCGCCACGTTGTCGCTGAAAGGCGCGGTCGCCACGCCCGCGCTCTACGTCGTCGTGGTCGGCGGCTACTTCGCCTCGTTCGTGTTCCTCACGCTCGTCCTCAAACGCGGTATGGGACTAGGGGTGGCCTACGGCATCTGGGGGGCGATCGGGGTCGCGTTGACCGCGATCCTGTCGTCGATCGTCTTCGGTGAGGCGTTCACCGTGCTGATGGGCATCGGCATGGGGTGCATCATCGCCGGCGTGCTCCTGGTCGAGATGGGCGCGCGTCACGCCGAGGACTCCGCGGACGGTGCGCCGTAGTGCAGTACGTGCTGTTGATGGGGGCCATCGCGTCGGAGGTCACCGGCACCCTGGCGTTACGGGTGGCCGCCGGAGGCCGTCGCGCCTTCTACGGCGTCGTGCTCATCGGCTATGTCGTCGCGTTCACCATGCTGTCCGCGTCGTTGCAGCACGGCATGCCGCTCGGTGTCGCCTACGGCATCTGGGCCGCGGCGGGGGTGGCTCTGACCGCTGCGGCGTCGCGCATCCTGTTCCGCGAGCCGCTCACGCCCACCATGCTCACCGGAATGGGATTGATCGTGGCTGGTGTGCTGCTCGTCGAGCTCGGCGCCGCCCACTGAGCTCGACATCCCGGGGGATTCGCTATCCACATAGCGAAAAGGTGATTGTGAATTGCAGCACGTCACAACGCTTTATGGCGCAGCTGCGACACAGTTCGGCAACGCATCGATCACCATTGAGTTGCCGAACTCGCTATGTTTGCTGAAACTGTGACACGGTGATCGCGTGAGCACTCGCCAGGCAGCTCGTGCGCTCGGGATTGCGGTCACCATCGTGTTGGCGCTGTGTGCCTTGTCCGTTCGTGCACCCGTCGCTGCGGCGGCCTCGTGCCCGGACGTCGAAGTCGTCTTCGCGCGGGGCACCAGCGACAAGCCGGGATTCGGCCCGGTCGGTACGCTCTTCGTCAAATCCCTGCAGAAGAAGTTGAACACCAAGAAGATCGAGGCCTACGCGGTCGACTACTCCGCCAGCTGGGACTTCTCGAAGTCGACATCCGAAGGTGCAGTCGACGCCAACAAGCACGTCCAGTACATCGCCGGTATCTGTCCTCAGACCAAGATCGTGCTCGGCGGAATCTCCCAGGGCGCCGGGGTGATCGACCTCATCACCATCGGGAAGAAGAAGCTGTGGTTCTTCACGCCCTCACCGCTGCCCGACGCGATGGTCAGTCACGTCTCGGCGATCGCGGTCTTCGGCAACCCGTCACGCGACTACGCCAACCTCGGTCCGCTGACCACGTTGAGTCCGCTCTACGGCAGCAAGACGATCGACCTCTGCGCGACCAACGATCCCTATTGCTCCAAAGGGTTCGACATGTTCGCCCACTATTCCTACATGTGGAACGGGATGATCGACGAGGCCGCAACATTCGCTGCGCGGCGTGTCGTCGGCCTCGCCGTCGACACCAAATTGTCTGCGCAGCAGGATGTTCCCGCGGCCGAGTACACACCTGCGGCAGGACCTGGCGGTTGATCCGCTGCCGCGGACGAGGCGCACCCGCGCCCGTGCACCCTGATGCCATGTCGGCCAGGTCACGCCGCCACCCCCGAGGTGACGTTGCCAGCGCACGGCAGCGCCGATCCTGGGCAAATGGCGCACTGGTGTCGTGATTCGCACCCATGTTCGCCGGATACCGGGTTACTGTCACGATTGGCCTGGGAATGGCAGAGCAGCAACTCACATCGGGAGGATTTGAATGAGCGCCTACCAAACCGTGGTGGTCGGCACGGACGGTTCGGACTCTTCGTTGCGCGCGGTGGATCGTGCCGGCCAGATCGCGGCCGGCGCGGGCGCCAAACTGATCGTCTCGACGGCGTACTTCCCTCAGGGCGAGGACCAGCGCGCCGCGGACCTGCTCAAGGACGAGGGGTACAAGATGTCCGGCAATGCCCCGATCTACGCGATCCTGCGTGAGGCGCGGGACCGGGCGAAGGCCGCTGGCGCCGAGAACATCGAGGAGAAGGCCGTTGTCGGCGCTCCGGTGGATGCGCTGGTCGATCTCGTCGAGGAAGTGGGCGCCGACCTGCTCGTCGTCGGCAATGTCGGACTGAGCACCATCGCCGGCCGACTGCTCGGATCGGTGCCGGCCAACGTCGCCCGCCGGGCGAAGTCCGACGTGCTGATCGTCCACACGTCCTGACGTCCGAACGACAACGAACCCTGGGTCGGAGAACCGACCCAGGGTTTCGTCACGCCGTGGTGCTCAGGTTGCGGATGCCTTGGCGATCGCGGTGATGGCCGCGTCCAGCGTCGCGTTGAACTCGTCGTCGCTCTGCTGCGCGGTCAACCCCTCGGTCAAAGCGCGCGAGAAGCTCGCGATCACACCGTGGTTCGCTGCGAGCTTGTCACAGGCCTCGTCGCGGTCGTAACCGCCGGACAGCGCGACCACGCGCGCCACCTTCGGGTGGTCGACGAGTTCGCGGTACAGGTCGTCGACGCTGGGCAGTGTCAGCTTCAGCATCACCGCCTCGTCGAGGCCGTCGAGGGCCGCCAGCAGCGCGGCCTTCAGCTGATCCTCGGCCTCGGCCTTCTGGGGGCTGTGGATGTCCACCTCGGGCTCGATGATCGGCACCAGACCGGTGGCGAGGATCTGCCTGCCGACCTCGAACTGCTGGTCGACCACGGCCTGCAGACCGGCGCCGGGTGCCTTGATGACCGAGCGCATCTTGGTCCCGAAGACGCCCTTGTCGCGGGCACGGGCGAGCAGATCGTCCAACCCGGGGATCGGCTTCATCACCTGCGCGCCGTCCTGCTCGTCGGCCAGACCCTTGTCCACCTTCAGGAACGGCACGATGCTCTTGACGTTCCACAGGTAGTCCGCCGTGGGCCTGCCCTCGACGTCGCGATCCATCGTGTCCTCGAAGAGGATCGCGCCCAGGATGCGGTCGCCGTCGAAACTCGGGCTGGTGATGATGCGGGTCCGCATCTCGTGGACGAGATCGAACATCTGCGCGTCACCGGAGTAGGCGTCTTCGTCGATGCCGTACAGCTTCAGCGCCTTGGGGGTGCTGCCGCCGCTCTGGTCGAGGGCTGCGATGAAGCCGGCGCCACGCTGCACCTTGGAGAATTGTTCGGCGGTGTGCTGATCGGTGTTCATGTTCGTAGGTTCTAACACGTGCGCTGCTGCGGGGAAAGGAACCGGTCTCAGGCCCCGGTACCGCGGTCGACTGCGGCCAGGGTGAGCGCCTTGACCACGCTGTGGCGGCCCAGGTCGATCTTGAATCCGTTCTGACTGAGTGGCTGCGCGCCGGTCATCGCGAGCTGCGCTGCGACGTGAAAGGTCTCTGCTGTAGGCGCCTGCCCGATCAGGCTGGCTTCGGCGTCATGCAACCGCCAGGGCTTCGCGGCCACACCACCCAAGGCGAGCCCTGCTGACACGATGCGATCGTTGTCGAGGTGAAGACCAACGGCGACGGACACGAGCGCGAACGCGTAACTGTGGCGGTCGCGCACCTTGAGGTACCAGGAGTTGTCGCAGAATCTGGAGGGCGGCAGCTCGACGCCGAGGATCAGATCGTGCGGCTGCAGCGTGTTGTCGGTCTCGGGCGTCCCGCCGGGTAGAGCGAAGAAATCGTTGATCGGAACGGTTCGTCGGCCCGTCGAATTCTGCACGTGCACTTGTGCGTCGAGGATTTCCAGTGCCACGGCCATGTCGGAGGGATGGATCGCCACGCATCCGTCGCTGGCGCCGAATATCGCGTGTTCCCGGTTGAATCCGTGTCGCGCAGCACAACCGGTGCCTGGGTTGCGTTTGTTGCACGCCGTGAAGGTTGTCTGCATGAAGTACGGACATCGCGTGCGCTGCAACAAGTTTCCACCAACGGTGGCCATGTTGCGCAATTGGGTGGTGGCGCCGCTGAGGATCGCATGGGACAGCACGGGGTACTGCGTCCGGATGAGCGGGTGGTTGGCCACGACGCTGTTCGTGACGCTTGCCTCGATGAAGACGCCTCCGATGTCGGTCTCCGAGACGGACGTGAGGCCGAGGCGCCGAAGATCGATCAGCGCCTCGGGCTGTTCGACGCCTCCCTTCATCAGGTCGATGAGGTTCGTCCCTCCGGCGAGATACTTCGCCCCGGTGGTGGTGGCGGCGTCGATGGCGTCGGCGACGGAGGTGGCGTGGCGAAACTGAAAGGTCTTCACAGGTGCCGCTCCTGGGCCACCGTCTGGATCGCCGCCACGATGTTGGCGTACGCGCCGCACCGACAGATGTTGCCCGCCATCCGTTCTCGAATCTCCGGCGTCGTCAGCCTGCGACATCCGGCGATCACATCGTTGCGAGTGCCCTCGAAGGTGCTCGTGCTGATGTCTCCGCGCTGGTGCTCCGCCAACATCGCGTGGGCTGACGAGATCTGACCGGGTGTGCAGTATCCGCACTGGAATCCGTCGCAGTCGAGCATGGCTTGCTGGACTGGATGCAGTTGGTTTCCGTCTGCGATTCCTTCGATGGTGAGGACATCGGCCCCGTCGATCGATGCCGCCAGTGTGAGGCAGCTGACGACCCGCTCACCGTTCACTGCCACTGTGCAGGCCCCGCACAGCCCATGGTCGCAGCCCTTTTTGGTGCCGGTGAGGTGGAGTCGCTCCCGAAGCAGGTCCAGCAGGGTCGATCGGGGGTCGACAGTGATTCGATGGAGGTCGCCGTTGATGCGCAGTTCCAGGCGGTAGCCGCGCTGGCGGTCTGGCCCACCGTGCCCGGTGTCGGCGTCGCTGGTCGTCACGAGGTGGGGTTCGGCGGCTGGTAGGGGCGCATGAGGTCCTCCAGAGTGATCGGCAGGTGACGCAGCCTCGTGCCGGTGGCGTGGTAGATGGCATTCGCGATCGCAGCCGGCACCCCGCAGGTACCGATCTCGCCGATGCCCCGCACGCCGATCGGATCGAGCCCGTAGTCGGGCTTGTCGATGAAGGAGATATCGAATTCTGGGCGATCGGCGTGGGTCGGTAGGTAGTACTCCCCGATGGGAAGCGCGGTCGTTTCGTCGTGCGGGACCTGCTCGAGGAGCGCCATGCCGAGCCCGAAGGTGATGCCTCCCATCACCTGGTTTCGGGCCAGTTTCGGGTTGAGCACCCGACCGCAGTCCATGACGGCGACCCACCGGGTGACGCTTGCTCGTCCGATCTGCTCGTCGACTTCGACTTCGCAGAAGTGAGCACCGAACGACTGGAACGCTTCTGCCCGCTGCTCGCCCTCGTCGCTGGTGATGTCGAAGCTCAGTGTGTCGCGATAGGCGGCGGCTGTTTCCGGAGCCAAGGCGCTGATGTCGACAGAGGAGGGTTCGCAGCCATGGAACGGCGAGAACTGGTCACGGACCACCGCGTCGGCGAATCGGCGTTTCCACTCCGTGGCGGCCGCGAAGACGGCAGAACCGACTGTGGCCGTGGTCTGGGATGCGCCGCTGTAGGGGGCCGCCGGGAACAGCGAGTCGCCAGACAGGAAAGTCACCCGGGACATCGGCAGTCCGGTGGTGTCGGCGGCGACCTGCGTCATCACGGTGCGCACGCCGTTGCCGACTTCGTGGGTGGCCGATGAGAATCGCACGCTGCCCTGCGCGTCGGTCTCCACGCGACATCCCGCGGGCATCCGACGACCAGGGTAGGTGGCGGTCGCCATACCCCAACCGACGTGAATGCCGTTGCGGCGCATCGCCCGCCGGGTCAGTGGCCGATCGTTCCAGCCGAACCGACGTGCACCGTCGTGGTAGCACTCGAGCAGGTGCTTGCCCGACCAGGGTTTACCGCTCGCCTGATCGATGTCTGCGTGGTTGCGGACGCGCAGGTCGAGCGGGTCCATGCCGAGTCTCTCGGCCAGTTCGTCGATCGCGGACTCGAGCGCGAACAATCCCGGCGCCTCGCCCGGGCCGCGCATGAAACACGGTGTGGGCGAGTTGATTCGCGCGGCGCGATGGGAGACGACCAGGCTGGGGGAGGAGTACAAGAAACGGGTGGAAAGGCCGGCTGGCTCGCAGAAGTGGGCGACAGTGGACGTCTCGGTCAACGTGTGATGCTCGGTGCCGAGGATCGAACCGCCGGTGTCGGCGATCAGTGACAGGTCCTGGTAGGTCCGGGGACGATGCCCCGTCGAGGTGAACATCTGGTCCCGCGTGAGCACGACCTTCACCGGCCGATCCACGGCTCGCGCAGCGACCGCGCACAACACCACGTGCATCCACAGGAAACTCTTCGACCCGAAGGCGCCGCCCACCAGTGGTGCGACGATGCGGATGCGATCCTCCGGCATGTCGAGGTAAGCGGCCAATGCGGTCCGCTCGCCGGCGATCCACCGGGTGCTGTCGTGAACGTCGAGGTGGTCGCCATCCCAGTGGGCGATGGTCGCCGAGAGTTCGATGGGGTAGTGCGCATTCGTCGGTGTCGTGTAGTGCGCGTCGATGCGGATCGTGTCCGGGCCTGCGGACGGGGGCTGGCCCCGGTGGTCTTGCAGCTTCTCCTCGTGCAGTTTCACGAAGTGATCGGGAAGGTAGCTGCCGTGACGGATCTGGCCGTCCTTCTCGTCGGGCGCGGTCGGCTGCTCCACGACGGCGTGGGCGTTCAATTGCGCTGGTGCCGTTTCGTAGTTCACGGTGAACAGCGATGCGGCGGCGACGGCGTTCTCCAGGGTGTCCGCCACCACCATGGCCAGATGTTGGCCCACGTGTTGAACGGTGAGATCCGAGAGCGGCGGACGTCGCTCCAGCGGCAGATCGAAAGTCAGGTCCCGCGGCAAGGCACGCAGATGCGGGCAGTTCAGGGGCGTCAGGACATGCAGTACGCCCGGTGCACCACCGACCACGACGGCGGCGGTTCGCAGAGATTCTTCGGTGACGCGGCCGTGCGGGATCTCGGTCTGCACCAACACCGCGTGCGCGAGTTCAGGGAGGACGACGTCGGCGGTGTACTGGGCTTTGCCGGTCACTTTGTCGAAGCCTTCGACGCGGCTGATGGGCCGTCCCATGGCCTCTGGTGCCGTCGTCATCACGCTGCCCTTCCTGACTAGCCTCAGCCAACCAGCCTGAACGTAGGGGGTGTGGCAGGTCATCAGTCATATGACTGACGGGATTCGGTCTCCCCTGATCTCAGTCACCCGGCTGATGAACATACACGCGGTTTACCCCACACTGAGGAGCGTGTCGATCTCCGGCGAGCGCGGTGGCGGGGCCGCCAATCCGCACGGCGTGGCGTTGGATCGCGCCGCGCAGGCGTTCGTCGACATCGCAGATCGCAGTGTCCCGGCGGGTGTGGCGTCAGTGGACATGCACCGCGCGGCATTCGTCGAGTTGCAACGCTCGACGACGGCGGAGCCCGGGGTCAGCGAACGCTGGATCACGATCTCGGGACCCGATGGAGACGCACTGCGCATCCGCATCGTCGAGCCGCCGCGGCTGGAACGCCCCGCGCCGGCTGTGCTCTATCTGCATGGCGGTGGCTGGGTCCGCGGGGACGCCGCCACCCATGACCTCCTAGTGCGCGACATCGCGGTGCGAACCCAGACTGCCGTGGTCTTTCTCGAGTACTCCCGCTCACCCGAGGTGCGTTACCCACTCGCGCTGGAGCAGGCGTATGCCACGGCAGCCTGGATCGTCGCACGCGGGCCAGATCACGGACTGGACCCGAACCGCCTGGCGATCGCCGGAGATTCCGAAGGCGCGAACCTCGCGATCAGCCTGATCCTGACGGCACTTCGGCGCAAGACGTTTCAGTTCGAGCAGCTGGTGGCCTTCACCCCGGTAGTCGACGCGAACTTCGCCACCGAGTCCTATCGAACGTTCGCGCGCGGCTACGGATTGCGTCGTGATGACATGCAGTGGTACTGGGATCAATACGCCCCCGATGTGGACGCACGTCTGGACGCCACAGTGTGCCCGTTGCGCGCCGACGATGCTGACCTCGCGAGGTTCCCACCGTCGTTGATCATCACCGCCGAGGCAGATGTCGTGCGCGACGAGGGTGAGGCGTTTGCGGCGCGGTTACGGTCGGCGGGCGCCGCCTCGGCGGCCGTGCGCTACGAGGGTACGATCCACGACTTCGTCGTCTTGACCGCTCTGCGGCAATCGCCGGCAGCGAAATCGGCTCTAGCACAGGCTTGTTCGGTGCTGAAGAGCACGCTTGGCACCGCCGCGCACAGCGATCAGCCATAGGTCAGGTGGTGAACACACGCAATTCGTGACGGCGTGTGACACCCAGCTTCGGGTACACGTGGTACAGGTGGGATGCCACCGTGCGCGGCGAGATCTTCAGTCGGTCTGCGATCTCACGGTTGGTCATTCCGGACGCCGCCATCGTCACGATCTGACGTTCCTGGGCGGTCAGGTCCTGCAGGGCATCGGGGGAGGCCGGCTCGTCGGTGAGCACGCCAGCGGCACGCAGTTCGCTGCGCGCGATGTCGGCCAGCGGTGCAGCGCCGAGTCGGGTGAACACCTCCAACGCCGCGCCGAGCAGCAATCTCGCTTCGGCGGGGCGGCGGGCCCGTCGAAGCCACTCGCCGTAATGCAGCCGAGCCCGTGCCCTGTCCAGCGGCCACTGGTCGCCAGCGGGGTCGAACACGGCGAGCTTGAAATGGTGTTCGGCACGGTGGCCGGCGGTGGTCAGGGCGAGGGCCTGATGTTGGAGCAGACGAAGCCGGGTGGGGGGCCTGGTCATCACGTGGCGGCCGATCTTGGCGATGAGGGGCGCGACCTCCTCGGCTCGCCCACATCGCGCGGCCGCCCACGCGATGTCGGCCACCGCGCGGTAGGAAACCACGAAGTGGACCGGATCGGCGTTGTCCTGGAAAGCCGCTCGGAATCGGCGGAAGGCTTCGTCGAAGTCTCCGGCAGCCACCGCCATCCAGCCCGAGGCGCGGGTGAGAGCCACGTCGGTCGCCGGCGGGGGCGTGCCGGTGCCGGGAGTGACGTTGCGAGCGCGGCCGAGCGCAGCGGCTGCTGCCGTGACGTCGCCTCGGAACGCGTGTAATTGAGCTGCGCAGGCAGTAATCTCACGCTCGACCAGGACCATGGAATGCACGGCGGTCGCTGAGTCGGCAAGCCCGAACAGGTGAGTCAACTCGTCCCACCGGCCGGTGTCGAGCAGTGCCCACGCCAGCGGTGCCAGCGCGAAGGCGAACCCGCGTAGTCCCGTCAGCTTTGACATGTCGTCCACGGCGTGACCCAGTTCGGCGGCGGCGATGGCGCTTTCCTCGCAGGCGTACGCCATCGCTCCGGTGATGAGTTGTCGTGCCGTACGAGCCGTTGCGTCCTGGTGGGACTGGGTCCGCAACCATGCGCGGTCGAATTCACGGGGTCGCGCCGTCGTCGATGCGGCCGTCTCGGCATACATCCTGACGTATGCGAGCTGCAACGGTGCCACGGTGGTGGGGAATGGAACCGCGTAGCGGCTCGGCGCGGTGGGTGTCTCGATGGTCGGCAACCAACCCTGCAGGTGTTGGCGGTGCTCGCGGGCACCGGTGTAGAAGGATGCGCCTGCTGCCGCGTAGAGCAGCGCGAGCTGCAGGTGGGTGTCGGTGGGCCGACGGCCGTCCAGGACGGCGCGAATCGTGTCGAAGGACTCGGTGACGCGCCCGTACTGCAGCTGTACCGACGCACCGGTCAATGCCGCGAAACCCGCGACATCGGGATCGTCGGCCTCGGTGAGGGGGACTTCGGTCAGCGCGTGTGCCCAACCGGGATCGCCCCCGAAATTCGCGGCACTGGCGGCCTGCGCGTAGCGCCGTGCGGCGTCGCTACGCCGAGGACTCATCTCTGCTGCCCGCTGGAGTGCGCGTGCCAATTCCAATTCCCTGCCCAGGCACGACGAGGCGATGGCTGTGTCTTCCAAGGCTGCGGCGATCGTCTCGTCCGGCTCGGACGCCGCGGCAGCCAGATGCCAGGCCCGCAGGCTGTCCTTGAGGCCCTGACTGGCGGCCAGCGCGCGGTGCGCGCTGCGTTGAGAGCCCAGATCTCCGTCGGCGAATGCGGCCGAACGGATCATGGCGTTCGCGAAGACGACATGTCGGTCGTCGGTGAACTCGACGATGCCCGCGGCGCGGGCCGGCTGCCATGCGGTGAAGTCATCGTCGAGGCCTGCGGCCGCAGTGATGGCGTCGATGGTCTCGTACCCGGTGGCCGCTGCAGCCACGAGCAGGAGCCGACGCGTGTCGGCGGGGAGCGCGGAGATCTGATCCACGAACACCGGGTGGTAGCCGGCCAGTTCGTTCAACGTGGCGCCGTGAAATGTCTTGGTTTGATTGCGGCCGTAGGCGCGGGCGTACTCGATCAACGCCAGCGGGTTGCCACGCGCCCAGCGGATGATCTCACCGCGAACACTTCGGTCGGGTTGAATCAGCTGGGCATCAAGCAGTTCGGCTGATGCAGACGCCGACAGCGGGCCCAGGTCCAGTGTCGCGATCGATCGTGCGGCACCACCGAGGACATCGCGCCGACGCGCAGCCAGGACGGCTCGCACGCGCGTCCCGGTCAGCTGCGCGGCCACAGCGAGAAGCAGGCCGCGAGCGTCGTCATCGGCCTGGTCGATGTCGTCGACGGTCAGCAACACCGGGACGCGGGCTGCGTCGAGCAATGCGGTGACGGCGTCGATGAGAAGGTCACGGTGCAGTGCCGTTGCGGCAGAGCCGTCGAAGAGATCGTCGAGTTCCTCGCGGAGCGCGCGGGGCAGGCCGGCGACGTGGTCGCGTAATGGCCAGAGCAACTTGACCATCCGTACCCGCAACGGTGATCGTGCCGTGCCTGAGGTGGGCAACACGACGCCCCGGTCGCCGATATGGTCGATGACGTAGTGCAGCAGGGTCGTCTTTCCGATGCCGGCAGCCCCGAACACGATCAGCGCCGGGGCGGCGCCAGGGACGCCACCGGCGACCGCCGATACAGCCGCGATCGCGTCGGCGCGGCCGACGGGGCACACAGTACGGGTGGAGGTCATCGCAGGAGGGCCTCGTTGAGGAATGCGACACCCTGTTCAACCGCCGCCCTGGTGGGTGGGCTGTCGGCGAGTTGCCTGAGCACCACGAAGTCGTGCACCGCGCCCAGATAGCGCACCGCCGTCACCTCGACACCCGCGCGCCGTAGTTTCACGGCGAAGTGCGCGCCTTCGTCGCGGACGACATCTGCTTCGGCGGTGACGATCAGGGTCGACGGCAGACCGCTCAGATCGTCGTGTGTCGCGTAGAGCGGTGACACCGTGGGACATTCGACGTCACCGTCGCAGTACTGGTCCCAGTACCACGCTTGCTCAGAGCTGCTGATCAGATATCCCGAAGCGAAAGTCCGGTGCGACTCCGATCGGCACGATGCGTCGGTGGGGGGATAGTAGAGAAGTTGAGCGCGAAGGCGCGGGCCGCCGCGGGACTTGGTCACCATTGCGACCGCGACCGCCAAGGTCGCCCCGGCGCAGTCGCCGGCAATGGCGAAATTCTTTGCGTCCAAACCGAATTCGTCAGCGTCGTCGTAGATCCGCCGCAGCGTTGCGTAGCACTCCTCCAGCGCTACGGGATACCGCGCCTCCGGGGTGCGGCTGTACTCGGGCACCACCATCGCCACCTGACACCGCAGCGCGAACTCTCCGATGACGGCGGCGTGGGTGTCGACATCGCCGAACATCCAGCGTCCCCCGTGCAGGTACAGAACCGCGGGAAGCGGCCCGACGGCATCCTCTGGTCGCACGATCCAGAACCCGGTCAGATCCGACGGCCCCACCTCGGCGGTGTGAAATCTCGCCACGATCCCCGGACCTGCGATGCTGCTCTGTTGGACTTCGCGCAGCGCCACTCGACCGTCTTCGGGTCCGAGGTCCCGCAGCGTCGGGGGCGTGCGCATCGCCTCGACCAACTCGGCGGCTGCCGGGTCGAGAACCACACCACCAGGTCGTCCATCGAAACTCACACGCCGCGCCCTGCCGCCCAGACGCGGCCTGTCACCGCGTGATCTGCGTCGATCATAAACCGTCCCTCGACGATTCGGCTCATCGTGCAACGCTCCCACCTGCGCGAACCCGAGCCATCAGTCACACGACTGATGACGCTGGGAACGTCCTCGCCGATACTCGACCCGAGGTCGACAACGGCCTGGCCACCGATGGTCGAGCACGCCCACCAATCCCGTCGACGCGCTCGGCGTCGGACGGTCCTGAGGCCGAGTCACCGATCACCACCGAGGAGCTTTCATGGCCACCATCACCACCGCCGACGGGACGGAGATCTTCTTCAAGGACTGGGGGCACGGGCAGCCGATCGTCTTCAGTCACGGCTGGCCGCTCTCGTCGGATGACTGGGACAACCAGATGCTCTTCTTCCTGGCCCAGGGCTACCGTGTGATCGCGCACGACCGGCGCGGCCACGGACGTTCCACCCAAACACCGGGTGGGCACGATCTCGATCACTACGCCGATGACCTGGCCGCCCTCGTCGGGCACCTCGACTTGCACGACGTCATCCACATCGGTCACTCCACCGGCGGCGGAGAAGTGGTTCGGTACCTGGCCCGCCATGGCGAAGAGCGCGCGTCCATGGCCGCTCTCATCAGTGCCGTCCCGCCGCTGATGGTGCAGACCGATGCCAACCCGGAGGGACTGCCCAAGAGCGTGTTCGACGGATTGCAGGCCCAGCTCGCCGCAAACCGATCGGAGTTCTACCGCGCACTGCCCGCGGGACCGTTCTACAACTTCGACCAGCCCGGCGTCCCTTCGTCAGAAGCGATCATCGAGAACTGGTGGCGCCAGGGCATGATGGGCGACGCCCTGTCGCACTACGACGGCATCGTCGCGTTCTCGCAGACCGACTTCACCGAAGACCTGAAGAAGATCACTGTCCCGACGCTGGTGATGCACAGCGTCGACGACTAGATCGTGCCCTATGTAGCGGCCGGACCGAAATCGGCTGCGCTGTTGCGCAACAGCACCCTGCGCACCTACCGCGACCAATTCCCGCACGGGATGCCCACCACACACGCCGACGTCATCAATGCCGACCTTCTCGAATTTCTCACAGGCTGATCGGGGATCACGATGCCACATCTTTTCTCGCCCTTGACATTGCGGGACATCACCTACGCCCACAGGGCCTGGATGTCGCCGATGATGCAGTTCGCCGGCGTCCCCGAGGGTCCCGCTACCGGCTCACCCACCGACTGGCATCTGCAACACCTGGGCTCCCGCGCGGTGGCCGGTGCCGCGCTGGTGATGGTGGAGGCCACCGCCGTGGACCCGTTGGGGCGAAGCAGTCACCACGACCTGGGCCTCTGGAATGACGTTCAGGCGGAGTCGTTTCGCCGTCTCACCAGCTTCCTCAAGGACCAGGGGACTGTCCCCGGCATCCAGATAGTGCACGCGGGGCGTAAGGGCTCCACGGGGGTTCCCTGGCCGGACGAGAACCGGCCCCCGCACCAGCCCTGGGAAACCGTGGGGCCCAGCGAGGTGGCGTTCGGGCGGTTGCCTGCCCCGGCGCAGCTGAGCACCGACGACATCGCAGCCATCGTCGAGGCGTTCGCGAACGCGGTGCGCCGCGCCGCCGAATCCGGTTTCCAGACGCTGGAGATTCACGGCGCCCATGGCTACTTGATCCATCAGTTCTTGTCGCCACACTCCAATCACCGTCACGACGGTTACGGCGGCCCCCTGGAGCACAGGATGCGGTTCGCCCTCGAAGTCGTCGCTGCGGTGCGCTCGGTCTGGCCAGACGAACTACCGCTGTTCTTCCGCGTCTCGGCCACTGACTGGCTCGCCGGTGACACCGACGACGTCCGGCCGGGGTGGACGCTCGCCGACACCGTCGAGCTGGCCGCGCGGCTCAAGGGCCTCGGTGTCGATCTGGTTGACGTCTCCTCGGGCGGATCGGCACCGGATGCCACCATTCCCGTCTCACCCAGCTACCAGGTGCCCTTCTCCGCTCGGGTGCGCAGGGACGTCGACATTCCCACTGCGGCAGTCGGGCTCATCACCGACCCGGAGCAGGCTGACAGGATCATCGCCGACGGGAACGCCGACGCGGTGTTCCTGGCCCGCGTACTGCTTCGCAACCCGGCGTGGATTCGGCAGGCTGCCGATCATCTCGGCCACCACCTGTCCCATCCGGTCCGCTATGCAAGGGCGTTCGGCTGAGATGCACACGCTCATCGTCGGCGGATCCCTCGGTGGGCTGGCGTGTGCCCACGAAATGCGTTCGATCGGAGCCGATGTCGCGGTGTACGAGCGGTCGGTGGACCGCACGCAGCCGCGTGGCGCCGGCATCGTCATGCAGCAGGAGGTCGCCAATCTGCTCGCCCGACTCGGCCGGTCGGTGCCCTCGGTCAGCGTGCTGTTGGCCGAACGTCAGCAGCTGCATCACGATGGTGACCCCCATCGCTACTCGGCGCCGCAGTGGATGACCGCCTGGGACACCCTGTATCACGCCCTTCGTGAGCCGCTCGGCGACGTCTTACGACTCGACAGCACACTGACCGGCCTCGCGGGCGGCGAAACTGCGCTGACCGCGACATTCGGTGACGGGAACACCGCCACCGGCGATGTCGTCGTCGGCGCAGACGGCATCGGGTCGACGACCCGGCGACTGCTCACCGGGCGAGACGACGTGAGATACAGCGGCTACGTGGCGTTTCGGGGACTCGAGGCTGAAGCTGAGATCTCTGAGCGCCTGGTCGATCTGCTTGCCGAGCGATTCACCATCTTCGCCGTTCCGGGACTGCAGATGCTGTGCTACTTGGTGCCCGGGTCCACCGGGCACACCTCCGCGGGCCTGCGTCGTGTCAACTGGGTGTTGTACGTCAACACCGCCGAGGCGCGGGTCGCATCGCTCGTGACCGGACGCAGCGGGCAACGCTTCGAACAGTTCTTACCGCCGGGGGAACTCAGCGACGCCTCGATGACCGCCCTTCGCGATCTGGCTGCCAGCCGATTACCCGCGGCCTTCGACGAACTGATCGCTGCGTCTCGGGTGTTCCTGCAACCCGTGTACGACCTCCCCCCAGCCCGCATGGTCGCCGATCACGTGGTGCTGATCGGCGACGCCGCCGGAACGGTACGACCCCACACCGCCTCGGGCACCTCCAAGGCGTTCGGCGACGCGGCCGGGCTTGCCCGGACGTTGGCGGGGTGGGTCCCCGGAACCGCGCTTCCGCTGCCCTCATTGGGCCTGTGGGAGCGGGCACGGTTGCACCATCTGCATGCCGTCGCTCGTGCCGGTGTTCGGCTGGCCGCGCAGTCCGGTCTCGGCCCCACCGGCCCGCAGTTCCTCGCTGCGGACACGGCGACCGCCGGCAGTGATAGCCGATGACCCCCTAGCACTCAGGCCGCGGCGCGATCGACCGTGATCTTGAAGATGGCCGCGCCAACGGTCCCGAACGCGTCACCGCTGCCGATGAACAGTCGCTTCGTGTCATATCCGGCGACGTCCTTCATGCTCTCCCCACCGAACCGCGCATGCGCGTCACCATCGGGCAGGATGACGTCCACGCCCAGAAGAGCGTGACGTATGGCGTCGCGCTCGCTGCCACTGGCGGTGGCTATCAACTCACCGACAGTCCGGCCGGTGGCCCGCGTCGGGATCGCCGCGCAGCCGACGTGCTGTTCGTCGAGGTATGCCGCCAGGTCGGCGAGCGTCACCCCGGCTCCCACGACCAAGCTCAGATTGGCTTTGTTGACGGTGATCTCGGTGCTCGGGCCGGACGGTTCCCGCTCACCCGGAGGGGGCGCCGCAGCACCGTCTCGAGCGGGTTGTCCTCCCGTGGCGGCCGGCCGATGTCGACTCAGCGCCCTGCGCACCGCGGCCTCGAACCGCCCCACTGTGGGTTCGTCGACGGATTGGTCGGGCAACATGATGCCGGGATTGAACAGGCCGCGTGGGTCGAAAACGCGTTTGATCGCCCGCTGGGCCGAGATCTCGACCGCGGTGAATCGCTTGGTCATGAACAGGCGCTTCTCGGTGCCGACCCCGTGTTCGCCGGTGATGGTCCCACCCAGACGCAGAGCGGCATCGACGATCTCGTCGTTGGCCGCCCGCAGCGCGGCGGGCGCCTTCGGATTGTCGCGGTCGTAGAACGTGAAGGGATGCAGGTCACCGTCCCCGGCGTGCCCGCAGACCATGATGAACAGCAGACCGTCGGCGTGGCGGGCGGCGGCCGCCTGGATCGCGTCCTGCATCTCGGGGAAGTGCTGACGCGGAACGGTGACGTCGCCGATGAAGAAGCCCTTGCCGCTCTGCACGACAGTGTCGGGTGCGTGCAGTCGCCCGAACCACAGCTTGTTTCGGGCATCGTCGTCATCGGCGCGGCGGACCTCGACGGCGTTGCGTCGCAGCACCGCCTCCACGACCGCGGAGTCTCGCTCCACTTCTTGGGCCGTGCCGTCGATGTCGATCAGCACGATCGCGGCCGCATCGGGGGGATATCCGGTGTCGGCGTAGGGCTGCAGGCCCACTATGCCGGCGTGGTCAAGCCATTCGACACACGCGGGCACAGTGCCGGTCTCGATGATCGCGGCCACTGTGTCCGCAGCTGCGTGGGTCGTCGCGAAACTACCCATCAGGCTGCGGGTCACCGGCGGGAGTGGGCGCAACGACACGGTGGCCTCGGTGAGGATGGCCAGGGTGCCTTCTGACCCGATGAGGATGCCGAGTAGATCGGCACCGTCGTCGTCGGCGCGTAGCCGGATCACCGTCCCGTCAGCGAGCACCGCCTCGGCCTCGAGCACGTGGTTGTAGGTGACGCCGTATTTCAGTGCGTGCGGGCCGCCGGCGTTCTCGATGATGTTGCCTCCGACGGTCGCAAGATGCGCCGATACCGGATCCGGCGAGAAGCAAAGCCCGTGTGGCGCCAGAACCTCCTGCAGCGCAATGTTGATCACTCCTGGTTGAACGCGCGCTGTGCGGCCATCCGGGTCCACGGCCAGGATCTGATTCATCGCCGACATGTCGATCATCACTCGGCTCGGGTCAGCCATGACGGCTGCGGCACAGTTGGAGCCGCCACCTCGGGTCACCAGGGAGACACCCAGTTCCGCAGCGACGGTGACGATGGCGACCACCTCGTCACGGGTGCGGGGCCGCAGCAGCAATCCGGGGGTGCCGCCGAACCCCCAGAAGTCGCGACCGTGCCGAGTCAGGTCGGTGGCGTTGGTGATCACCGCCCCGGCGCCCGGCAAGACCTTGATGAACTCATCGGCCAAGGTGTCAACAGCTGTCATGTCGTCAGTGTGTGACACCGCGCGCGATAGCCGCATCAGTCGGGTGACTGAGTGCGCGGTGACCGGCACGGGCACATCTCAAAAGGCCCGCACGCCAACCATTGTCATCAGTCAACCGACTGATGGCAGCCTCGACTGCCTGGGAGAAGGTGGAGCCGACTCGACGAAGGGATCATCCGATGGCCGGTCAGGTGAGCACCTCAGGACTCGACCCCGCAGTGCAGGCGCTGCTGTCCGGCGACTCGACGTCGTCGGGAGAGCAGCGGGCTGCCGTCGACTCCGACCATGAGGAGTGGAGCGTCGTCGACTGCGAAGACTCCGGGGTAATCACGGTGCGCATCGTGCGACCCACCGCCATCACCGACCCGGTGCCGGCCATCGTCTACGTGCGTGGCGGGGAACTGATGTCCGGAGCGGCGATCATCCACGACCGACTGGTGCACCATCTGGTCGTGCACACCGGCGCCACCGTGGTCTGCCCGGACTACGGCGATGCCTGGCAGACCAGCAGTCGGCGCACCGTCGAGCAGATTCACGCGGTGTGCCGATGGGTGGCCGAACACGGCGCCCCACGAGGTATCGATCCGACCCGTATTGCCCTTGTCGGAGATTCGATCGGAGCCACGCTCGCGGCGGCGGTCGCCGTAAAAGCGTTGCAGTGCAGACAGTTCGAGTTGCTCTACGTTGCGCTCGTGTGTCCACTGGCCGATCCCGGCCGCAGCGGACCGTCGCATCGGGACTTCGCCGACGGATTCCTCCTCTCCGAGGAGACCGTGAAACGGTGGTGGGAGCACCACACCGGCGATGACGACCCGAGCGGCGACGAGGCGTCCCTGCTGAGTGCCGGTCACGCCCGCTTCGTCGGCATGCCGCCGACGCTGGTCATCACCGCCGAAGCCGACCCGGTCCGCGATGACGGAGAGGCATTGGCCGCCCTGCTGCGGCATGCCGGTGTTCCCACCACCTCGGTGCGCTACGGCGGCACCATCCACGACTTCGTCGCACTGGATGCATTGGCCGATACCGCTGCAGCTGTGGCCGCGCTTCGGCAGACGACCTCGGCGCTGGCGGTGGCGCTGGGTTGCTCGGCGCGAGCCGGCGACAACCCGGCCGCCCCACTTCTCACTGACGACCAGTGGAAAGTGTTGAGCAGCTATGGAACTAGACACAACGTCACCGCCGGCCAATTGTTGTTCGAGGCGGGCCAAGCCGGTTGCGACATGGTCCTCGTGCAGACGGGCACGATCGAAGTGGTCCGGCGCGCCATCTCCGACACGCCGGAGAAGGTGGTTGCACACTATGGACCTCGTCAGTTCAGCGGGGAATTGAATCTGCTCACCGGTCAAGCCACCTACTTCGACGGCCGCGTGTCCACCGCGGGCACGGTCGTGCGAATCGACCCCTTGCAGTTCCGCCGTCTGATGGACGAGCAACCCGACCTATCCGATGTCATCCTGCGGGCCCTGGTGGCCCGCAGGCAGAACCTGCTGACTCGGCAGGCCGGCACCATCGAGATCCTCGCCGGCGCTCCGTCAGCACGCGCGCTGGCCCTGCACACCTACCTCGACCGCCTCCAATTGCCTTTCACGTGGAGCGATTTCCGCTCCGAGGCAGGTGTCCGGTTGGCCCGCGACGCCGCGCTGACCGCAGCCGATCTCCCTGCCGTGATGACTGCCGACATGGTCATACGCCGCGCTACACCCGCTCACCTGGCTGATGTTTTCGGCTTCACTCATCGCGAGATCGATGATGCCGATGTCGACGTGGTCGTGATCGGAGCGGGCCCGGCAGGACTGGGCGCTGCGGTCTACGGTGCGTCGGAGGGGCTGCGGACGCTGGTGCTGGATTCTGTCGCGCCGGGAGGTCAAGCGGCCAACAGCTCCCGCATCGAGAACTATCTCGGGTTCACCTCCGGTCTCAGCGGCGCCGACCTCACCGGCCGCGCCGCAATTCAGGCACAGAAGTTCGGCGCTCGCATCGACGCCCCTCGCCGCGTCACCGGCATCCACTGCGCCGATGACGGCATCGAGGTTCGACTGGCCGATGGCGGCGTCATCACCGCACGAGCGGTCGTCGTCGCGACCGGCGCGCAGTATCGATCGCTGCCCCTGCATCGGTGGTCGGACTTCGAGGGAGCTGGGATCTTCTATGCTGCAACGGAACTGGAGGCACGCGCATGTGCCTCCTCCCCGGTGACCGTTGTCGGCGGAGCGAACTCGGCAGGGCAGGCTGCACTGTTTCTCGCCGAGCGCGGCAGCGTGGTCGACATATGCATACGCAGTACGTCACTGACCGCGGGCATGTCGGCCTACCTCGCCGATCGAATCCTGGCCCATCCCAGGATCACGGTGCACACTCGCACCGAGATCACCGGATTGCACGGCGCCGACCACCTCGCGGCGATCACCACGACCACCACCCTCGACGACGGCAGTGTCCGTGTCGACCGTCGCGATTGCATCGGCTTGTTCTGCTTCATCGGCGCCGCGCCCGCCACAGGCTGGCTGACCGGCGTCGCCCTCGACGATCACGGGTTCATCCTCACCGACGCGCAGATACCCGACGACGCGCTTGGTCCCCGCTGGGGTGCGCTTTCTCGGCGCCCGTTGCCTTTCGAGACGAGCCTGCCCGCGGTGATGGCGGTCGGTGACGTGAGATCGGGTTCGATCAAGCGGGTTGCCGCAGCGGTGGGGGAGGGCTCCAGTGCGATCAGCTCGGTGCACGCCGCAGTTGCGTCGGTATCAGCGCGGTGACGACGGTCGGCGCACCGTGGCAGCTCGGGAATGCGATCGATATGTCGTCGGGAACATACCAGCATCCCAAGTAGTGTCAGCCGAGACATTGAGAACCGCATTCACTGTGACGACACTCATGTCATGACCCACACCGTGAACGAGACGACACACCCGCACGAGGTGACGTCGACGCCGGGAACCCGCAGCATCGTCAACCCTGCCACCGGAGCCACCATCCAGACTGTGGCCGAGCACGGCGCTTCTGGCATCGACGATGCCGTGGCTTCCGCGCTGGCCGCCTTCCAGTCCGGACCCTGGCCGGCGATGACACGTAGCGAACGCGCCCGCCTCCTGCTGCGCATTGCCGACGCTGTCGAAGCCTCCGCGGAACGGCTCTACACGCTCGAAGCCCTGAACAACGGACGGCCCATCACCGAGACCCGCGCTCAACTGTCCCGCGTGCCAGAGTGGTTTCGCTACAACGCCGGACTCCTCGCCGCGCAACGCTGGGCCGTCCTCCCCGGCGACGGTCCGCACCTGACCTACCAGCAGCGGATACCGCTGGGCGTGTGCGGGATCATCACCCCGTTCAACCATCCGCTGCTGATCCTTGCCCGCAGTCTGTCGGCGGCACTGGCCAACGGCAACACCGTGGTGGTCAAGCCCTCCGAACTGACCCCGCTGACGACGCTGGCGCTCGCTGAGATCGCTGCTGAGGCTGGTCTTCCCGACGGTGTGCTCCACGTCGTCACGGGTGCTCGCGAAGCAGGAGTTCGGCTGACCCAGCACCCCGATGTCGCCAAGATCACCCTGACGGGCGGTACCGAGGCGGGACGAGCCGCCGCCGTCGCCACTGCCGCGCGATTTGCTCGTGTGACAGCCGAACTCGGCGGCAAGACACCCGTCGTCGTCTTCGATGACGTGAACCCCGTCGACGCCGCCGAGGGTGCGGCATTCGCCGCATTCGTCGCTGCCGGCCAATCCTGTGTCGCCGGTTCACGGTTCCTGGTGCAACGCGGCATATACGACGCTTTCGTCGCCGCCCTCGCGCACCGCGCCTCCAGCATTCGGATCGGTGACCCCACTGCGGCCGATACCCAGATGGGTCCCGTGATCAGCGCTCGCCAACGCGACAAGGTCACCGATCTCATCGAGATCGGCATCACAGAGGGGGCCCGCTTGGCCGCCGGCGGGGCCGTACCTGAATTGCCCGCCTCGCTGCGCGATGGCTTCTTCCTGCAACCCACCGTCCTGGCCGATGCCACGATCGACATGACTGTTGCCCAGCAGGAGATCTTCGGACCTGTGGCGGTCGTCATCCCATTCGACGACGAAGCCGATGCGATCGCGATGGCCAACGACAATCGTTACGGCCTCGGCGCCGGCGTGTGGACCCTCGACGTGGCACGCGCCCACCGCGTCGCTTCGCGCATCACCGCGGGCATGGTGTGGATCAACGATCATCATCGCCTCGAACCGTCACTGCCGTGGGGTGGCACGAAGGAATCCGGGATGGGCAAAGACGCCGGCACTGAGTCGTTCGACGACTTCTCCTGGATCAAGACCATCGTCACGCGCACCTCCGCCGAACCCGTCGACTGGTACGGCGGACACGAACAGGGACGGCTGAACTGATGAAAACGCCTCAGTCACAACAGAAGGTGAGAACAATGACCACACCCAACGCAGGGTGGCGCAGCGAGATCACCCGAACGCAATGGCTGGTGCTCGCCGGCACCACCCTGGGCTGGGGCCTCGACGGATTCGCCGGCAGCCTCTACATCCTGGTCCTCGGACCGGCCATGACCGAACTCCTGCCGCGCAGCGGGGTTCAGGTGGAGCCCTCCGCAATCGGTTACTACGGTGGCCTCACCGTGGCCTTGTTCCTCATCGGATGGGCCACCGGCGGCATCCTGTTCGGCTTGCTTGCCGACTACTTCGGACGCACTCGCGTGTTGTCGATGGGCATCGTGACCTACGCCGTGTTCAGCGCCTTGGCCGCCTTCGCCGACACCTGGTGGCAGCTGGGAATCCTGCGCTTCATCGCCGGACTCGGAAGTGGTGTCGAGGCGCCCGTCGGCGCCGCGCTGATCGCCGAAACGTGGCGGAACCGCTACCGATCCCGCGCGTGCGGAATCATGATGTCGGGCTACGCGGCCGGATTCTTCGCTGCTGCAGGCGCTTACGCACTCTTCGGTCACCATGGTTGGCGGGCGATGCTGTTCCTGGCCGGCCTCCCCGCCCTGCTGGTGTGGTTCATCCGCCGCTATGTGCCCGAGCCCCCCGAAATCGAATCTCACATGAACGCACGTCGAGAGCGGAAGCGACTCGGCACCGACACCGCCGCGGATCGGTTCGTGCTTCGCAGATTGTTCGAACCGCCGCTGCTGCGGCCCATGCTGGTGTGCACCGCGCTCGCCTCCGGTGCCCTCATCGCCTTCTGGAGCGTCACCACCTGGTATCCGCAGATGCTGCGCCAGATTTCTGCCGCCGAACAGCTGACCCGTGACGTCGCCGACCATCGGGTGGCCATCGCCGCGATGCTGTTCAATGCCGGCGGTATCGTCGGCTACGCGTCCTGGGGTTTCCTGGCCGACGCGGTCGGACGCCGCGCGACATTTCTGATGAGCTTCGTGGTGTCGGCGATCATGGTCGCCTGGACCTTCCCCTTCGATCGCAGCTACACCGAATTCCTCATCGCCATGCCACTTCTGGGATTCGGCCTCTTCGGCGCACTGTCGGGCACGTTCATCTACGGTCCCGAATTGTTCCCGCCGAGCGTGCGCGCCACCGCACTGGCGGTCTGTAACAGCGTCGGCCGCTACATCACCGCTCTCGGCCCGCTGACCGCAGGCGCGATCGCCACCTCGTGGTTCGGCGGCAACCTCGGCCTGGCCACCGCCTGCGTCGCCGCCCTCGGGCTGGTCGCGCTCATCGGCCTGGCATTCGCCCGCGAAACCCGCGGCCACACGTTGCCGGTCGACCCCTCTCACGACGAGGTCGGCACGCCCTCCTCCGAGAAAGGCCCGTCATGACCCATCACGGCGACGGCACGGCCATTGTCGTCGGCGGTTCGATCGGCGGCCTCACCACCGCACTGCTGCTGCGAGACCTCGGATTTCAGGTCGAGGTCTACGAACGCTCATCCACCGCACTCGACGGGCGCGGCAGCGGCATCGTGCTCCAACCCGACACCACACGCTGGTTCACCGAACGCAGCACCCAGGACATCGCCGACCTCAGCACCGCGACCAACTACGTGCAATATCTCGACCGCACCGGGGAACGTCGCTACCGCGAAGAGTGCACCTGGACCTACACCTCATGGGGCACCTTCTACCGGGCCTTGCTGGCCGACTTCGGCGCCGAGCACTACCACTACGGCGAATTCGCTTGCGGATTCAGCCAAGGCGATCAGTGCGCCACCGTTCGATTCGTCAGCGGGCGCACCGAATCGGCCGACCTCATCGTGTTCGCCGACGGGGTGACATCGGTTGCGCGACAACGATTCGATCCCGACGCGGTACTGCGCTACGCCGGATACATCGGGTGGCGCGGCACCGTCGCCCTGAGCGACCTTGCCCAGACCACCCAGGAGGTCCTGCGCGACGCCATCACCTACGACGTGATACCGCACTCGCACATCACGATGTACCCCATCCCCGGTGAGAACAGCGTGAGCCTCGACGATCGGCTGATGAATTATGTCTGGTACCGCAATGTCCCTGCCGGCCCCGACCTCACCGAAATGCTCATCGACAAGCGCGGCATCTCCGGCGCGGTGTCGGTGCACCCGGGCCAGGTCCAGGACCGCTACATCACAGAGATGAAGCGCGACGCTGTTGACCTTCTGGCCCCCGCGGTCGCGGAAGTGGTCACATCCACCCGGACCCCGTACCTGCAAGTTCTGTCCGACGTGCGCTCCACCCGCATGGCGCAGGGACGGGTCGCCCTGATCGGAGACGCGGCGTGCGCCACCCGGCCTCACGCTGCGGCCGGCACCGCAAAGGCAGCAGCCGACGGTTGGGCACTGGCGGCAGCACTGCGCGAGGCCGGCGGCGACGTCGCCGCGGCCCTCGCCACATGGGAACCGGCGCAGCTGCAGCTCAGCGAGGCACTGCTGCGCCGTGTCGTCGCCATGGCCGAACGCTCCCAGTTCACCAACACCTGGGTTCCCGATGATCCCGCCCTACGCTTCGGCCTCTACGGGCCCGGCCGCTAGCCACCCTCTGCTTGACGTACCTGAGCATCAACCGAACTCGTCGACAGCGCCGCGCGCCGAAATGCTTCGGTGCGAGGCAGGCTCAGCTGAATCTCGTCGTCGGTGTCCAACTCGACTGTGCCCGACTCGAGGGTGAAGTCGAGGCTGTGCCCGCCGCTGTGCTCGTCGTCAGCGAGAAAGTGCAGGTGGTATCCGGCGACCGAGATGCCCTGCTCGTAGTCCGGCGTCAAGTAGCCCGCCAACGTTCCGTCGATGTCGGTGACGATCGATTCGGCCTGGCCTCGCGTCGCCTGGGTCAGCGGTGGGTAGGGCTTGTCCTGTTGTGCGACCGTGCGGGTGCGCACCTCGCTGAATCGACCGCGGACCTTCACCGCATGAACCACGTTTCTGCTGGTGATCTTCTCCGCCACCATCTGAGCCAGTTCAGCGCGTGTGGTTTGTCTCGCCACGGTGAATGACACCTGCGGCCGAAACCACGTCACGACGGCGAAGGGTGTCAATTCCGTTCCGGTGGCACGCGAGGCCGATCCGTCGGAGCGAAGATGGTGACACACGCCGTCGATGATGATCATCTCTCCGTCGAGGTGGTTGAACGTACCCACACCGAAATCGCCGTGCTCGAGCAGCTCGGCGATGCTGACGTCTCCGTCGTACACACCCGCGAGAAGCGCTGCCATCGTTGATGTTTGGAATACCGTGTGGGGGCTCTGGCGGCGGACCGTCAGGCGGTGGTGAACGGACTCGGCGAGCCGGACCAGTGCGCCGTGGGCGTGATCGTCGTGATCGCGAGGCATCGGGTTTCCTCTGATGCTGTGGTCGGTGGGGGCTCAGTGGAAAGGGTCATCGGCGAGATCGGCGGCCAATTCCAGATTGTGGCTGTAGTCGACGGGCAGGTCGATGATCGAGATCCCGCGGTGGTCGGTCGCCGTCTCGAGCGCGGCACGGAATTCGGCCATCGTGGACACCCGATGACCCCGTGCGCCGAACGCGGCGGCGAAGTGTTCGACGTCGTAATCGCCGAGTTGCACGCCGGACTTTCGGCCGTACTTGAGGACTTCCTGGAACCCGACCATGTCGTAGGTGTTGTCGCGCAGGATCACGTGGATCAGCGTCAGCCCCAACCGGTGTGCTGTTTCCAATTCCTGTGCGGAGAAGAGAAATCCGCCATCGCCAGAGATCGACACCACCTGCGTGTGAGGGCGGGTCAGCGCAGCGGCCATCGCCCACGGAAGAGCAACACCGAGCGTCTGCTGGCCGTTGGAGAACAGGAGATGACGCGGCCGGTACACCCGGAAGTGGCGGGCCATGTGTATGTAGACCGACCCGACGTCGCAGGTGATGGTCGCATCATCGGCAAGGTGCTCCCGCAGGGCGAGCACCACCGCTGCGGGAGGTAGACCCGCGTCTGACGGACGCCTACGCCGGGCTTCGTCGTCGATCGCCGCGAGTCGCTGCCGCTGCTCGTCGACCGCGGCGGCGGCATCGTCGGCCAACGACACCTGGCGCAACGTCGCGGCGAGCGCTCGCACTGTCGCTGCGATGTCACCGCGCAGCTCCAGCGCAGGCCGGTAGTGGTTGTCGATACCTGCGATGACCGAGTCGATGTGGATCACTGGCCGCTTCACATCCGAGTTCCACTGAGCGGGATCGTATTCCACCGGGTCGTAGCCGATAGCCACCACCACGTCGGCGTGCGCCACCACCACGTCACCAGGTTGGTTGCGAAAGAGACCCACCCGGCCGAGGTAGTGGTTCTCCAGATCCCGCGAGATGACCCCCGCGGCTTGGAACGTCTCGATCACAGGAAGATCGGAACCGGTGATGGCCTCGCGGATCGCGGCGCATGCCGCAGGTGACGCGCCGCGACTACCGACCAGCAGCACCGGCCGCGTGGCGGTGGCGATCAACGCGGCAGCATCCTCGATGTCCTGCGCGGTAGCCGGACCCAACCGGGGGACGGCTGACGCCGTCACTACCGGTGTGGTGGTCCTTTCGGCGGCCACGTCGGCGGGCAGCACGACGGCCGCGGCGCCGCACGGCTCGTCCATCGCGGCCCGGAAGGCGTTGGCCAACGTCTCCGAGACGTTCTCCGCGGCGTCCACTTCTCCGCAGAACTTCGTCACCGGCGCCAACAGGTCCGCAGCATCCAACGACTGGTGGGTGCGTTTGAGACGATCAGCCCGCGGTACCGCACCGCATATCGCCACGAGCGGATCCTGTTCGGTGGTGGCCGTCAACAGTCCCGTTGTGAGATTGCTCGTCCCCGGACCCGAGGTCACCAGCACCACTCCTGGTCTCCCGGTCAGTCGGCCGATCGCCGCCGCCATGAACGTCGCATTCTGCTCATGACGACACACCACTACGTCGATGTCGACGTCCACCAAAGCGTCGTACACCGCATCGATTTTCGCGCCGGGAACACCGAAGACGTACTGCACGCCGTTGTCCTGCAGAAATTTCGCAATGCTCTGCGCGGCGCGAACCGGAGGTGCCGAACCGGTCAGCGGTGTCTCAACGGTCGCGACGTTGTCCTGGCCGTGTGACATTCCGTGAGTGTGCACGCGGGTGAGTCGCCGGTGCATCAGTCGGGTGACTGAGCACAGCTGGACCCGATCTCGGCACGCGCTGGCTCACCAGCCGCGTTCGCGCCACTCGTCCAGGTGTGGGCGTTCGGTCCCGAGGGTGGTGTCGTCGCCGTGCCCTGGGTACACGACGGTCGAATCCGCGAAGACGTCGAAGACCCGGCTGCTCACATCTCCCAGCAGCTGTTCGAAGTCCCCCTCTTTCCACGTCTTGCCGACGCCCCCGGGGAACAGGCAGTCCCCGGTGAACAGGTGCACGCGGTCCTGCCCGTCCTGGCCGGTGTCGGCGCCGCGCAGCGCCAAGGCCACCGAGCCGGGCGTGTGGCCCCGCAGGTGGATCACGTCGAAGTGCAGGTCGCCGATGTCGATGCGGTCGCCGTCGGCGAGGACGCGCTCGGGAGTGACGGGCAACGGGTCGGCGTCGAGCCGGTGCGCTGCGGTGGGGGCGCCGGTGGCGCCCGCCACCTCTTCGAGCGCCATCCAGTGGTCCTGGTGTTGGTGGGTGGTGACGATCAACGACAGGGTCGGCGCGTGGTCGGCAATCAGGCCGCGAAGGATCTCGGCGTCGTTGGCGGCGTCGATGAGTAGCGTCTCGCCGGTGCGGGAACAGGTCACCAGGTAGGCGTTGTTGTCCATGGGACCCACCGAGGCCTTCACGATGGACGCGCCGGGCAGTGTGCGCCGCGCCGCGGTGCGCGCCTCGACGTGGCCGGTGTAGTTGTCGTCGACGACGGTCATGGTGACCCACGGTACTTCGCTGCGCGACCTGCGCCGCCACCGCCGGGTGAAACCTGTCGGTGGGTCGACTTAGCATGAGTCTGTACTGCGTCCAGAGGACGCATCGGGCACGTCTTCTTCTCGGAGGGAAAGGACACCGTGGCTGACCGCCTAGTTGTCAAGGGTGCCCGGGAGCACAATCTGCGTGGCGTCGATCTGGATCTGCCGCGCGACGCGATGATCGTGTTCACCGGGCTTTCGGGGTCCGGCAAATCGTCGCTGGCATTCGACACGATCTTCGCCGAGGGCCAGCGCCGCTACGTGGAGTCGCTGTCGGCCTACGCCCGCCAATTCCTCGGACAGATGGACAAACCCGACGTCGACTTCATCGAAGGCCTCTCGCCGGCGGTGTCGATCGACCAGAAGTCCACCAACCGCAACCCGCGGTCGACCGTGGGCACCATCACCGAGGTCTACGACTACCTGCGTCTGCTCTACGCCCGCGCCGGTACGCCGCACTGCCCCGTCTGCGGGGAGCGCATCGCGCGCCAGACGCCGCAGCAGATTGTGGACCAGGTGCTCGCGATGGACGAGGGGTTGCGCTTCCAGGTCCTCGCGCCGGTCGTGCGGACCCGCAAGGGTGAATTCGTCGACCTCTTCGACAAGCTGAACACGCAGGGCTACAGCCGCGTCCGTGTCGACGGCGTGGTCCATCCGCTCACGGATCCGCCGAAACTCAAGAAGCAGGAGAAGCACGACATCGAGGTGGTCGTCGACCGCCTCACGGTCAAGGCGTCGGCCAAGCAGCGGCTCACCGACTCGGTCGAGACCGCGCTCAACCTGGCCGACGGCATCGTCGTCCTCGAATTCGTCGACCGTGAAGACGATCATCCGCATCGCGAGCAGCGGTTCTCCGAGAAGTTGGCGTGTCCCAACGGGCACGCGCTGGCCGTCGACGACCTCGAACCGCGGTCGTTCTCGTTCAACTCGCCGTACGGCGCGTGCCCGGAGTGCACCGGCCTGGGCATCCGCAAGGAGGTCGATCCCGACCTCGTGGTGCCCGATCCCGATCTGACGCTGGCCGAGGGGGCGATCGCCCCGTGGTCGATGGGGCACACCGCGGAATACTTCACCCGCATGCTCGCAGGCCTGGGGGACCAGCTCGGATTCGACGTGAACACCCCGTGGAAGAAGCTGCCGGCCAAGGCGCGCAAAGCGATCCTCGAGGGGTGCGACGAGCAGGTGCACGTGCGGTACAAGAACCGCTACGGCCGTACGCGGTCCTACTACGCCGACTTCGAAGGCGTGCTGGCGTTCCTGCAGCGCCGCATGGAGCAGACGGACTCCGAGCAGATGAAGGAGCGCCTCGAGGGCTTCATGCGCGACGTGCCGTGCCCCGAGTGTCACGGCACCCGCCTCAAGCCCGAGATCCTGGCCGTGACGATGACGGCCGGTGAGTACGGCGCCAAGTCGATCGCCGAGGTCGCGGAGTTGTCGATCGCCGACTGCGCCGCATTCCTCAACGCGCTCACGCTCGGTACCCGTGAGGCGGCGATCGCCGGGCAGGTGCTCAAGGAGATCCAGTCCCGGTTGGGCTTCCTGCTCGACGTCGGGCTGGATTATCTGTCGCTGTCACGCGCTGCCGGCACGCTGTCCGGTGGCGAGGCGCAGCGCATTCGACTGGCCACTCAGATCGGGTCGGGTCTGGTCGGGGTGCTGTACGTGCTCGACGAGCCGTCGATCGGCCTGCACCAGCGCGACAACCGCCGGCTCATCGACACGCTCGTTCGGCTCCGGGACCTCGGCAACACGCTGATCGTCGTCGAACACGACCTCGACACCATCGCCCACGCCGACTGGGTGGTCGACATCGGTCCCGCCGCCGGCGAGCACGGTGGTCAGATCGTGCACAGCGGCACCTACAAGGACTTGCTGAAGAACCCGAAGTCGATCACTGGCGCCTATCTGTCAGGCGCAGAGGAGATCGAGGTTCCGACGATGCGCCGGGTGCCCGACAAGAAGCGTCAGTTGACCGTCGTCGGGGCGCGCGAACACAACCTGCGCGAGATCGACGTCGCGTTCCCGCTCGGCGTGCTGACGTCGGTGACGGGAGTGTCCGGGTCGGGGAAGTCGACTCTGGTGAACGACATCCTGGCCTCGGTGCTGGCCAACAAGCTCAACGGCGCCCGCCTGGTTCCGGGACGGCACACCCGTGTCAACGGCTTGGACCATCTGGACAAGCTGGTGCGGGTGGACCAGTCACCGATCGGCCGGACGCCGCGATCGAACCCGGCGACCTACACGGGCGTGTTCGACAAGATCCGAACGTTGTTCGCCGCGACGACGGAGGCCAAGGTGCGCGGCTACCAGCCCGGCCGGTTCTCGTTCAACGTCAAAGGCGGCCGCTGCGAAGCGTGTTCGGGCGACGGCACGATCAAGATCGAGATGAACTTCCTGCCGGACGTGTACGTGCCGTGCGAGGTGTGCCAGGGCGCGCGCTACAACCGCGAGACGCTCGAGGTGCACTACAAGGGCAAGACGATTGCCGAGGTGCTCGACATGTCGATCGAGGAGGCGGCGGAGTTCTTCGCGCCGATCAGCTCGATCCACCGCTACCTCAAGACGCTCGTCGACGTCGGCCTGGGTTACGTGAGGCTCGGGCAGCCCGCGCCGACGCTGTCAGGCGGTGAGGCGCAGCGCGTGAAGCTGGCCTCCGAGCTGCAGAAGCGTTCGACCGGCCGAACGATCTACATCCTCGACGAGCCGACAACGGGTCTGCACTTCGAGGACATCCGCAAGCTACTGACCGTCATCAACGGCCTTGTGGACAAAGGCAATACGGTCATCGTCATCGAGCACAACCTCGACGTCATCAAGACCTCGGACTGGATCATCGACATGGGGCCCGAAGGCGGCTCGGGCGGCGGCTCTGTGGTCGCGACGGGCACGCCCGAGGACGTGGCGGCCGATCCGGACAGCTACACCGGTCACTTCCTCGCCGAGACCTTGGGCATGGCGCAGCCGAAACCGAAGGCACGCAGCCGCAGAAAGGTCAGCGCCTAGACCATCGGCTCGGGCTCTGCAGCGAGGACATCGTGCAGGATCCGACGAAACGCCGTGATGCCGGGGTCGTTGTCTGCCCGCGGGTGCCAGAACACTCGAACGTCATAGGTCGGCAGGGTCAGCGGAATCGCGAAGAGGCTGATCGCCGACGTGCGGGCGTGGTACTCGGCCAGGCGGCGGGGAGCGACGGCGATGCAGTGGCCGTTCTCGACGACGGGAAACAGAGAGCTGTAGTGCGCCACGGTGAGCCGGACGCGCCGGGTGAGGCCGAGACGAGCCAACTCGTCGTCCACTTCGCGGCCGCGCCCCGCGCTGATCCGGACGTTGGCGTGGGGGAGGCCGACGAACCGTTCGAGCGTCATCGTGGCGGCGGCGTCGGGGTGTTCTGCCGCGATGACGCCGACCATGTCGTCGGTGAACGCAGGCTCTGAACGCCACGCCGCCGGTGTGGTCGTCGGAATGCCCATGTACACATCGATCTCGCCGCTGGCCAGGGCATCCGCGATGCTGATCCGGTCCAGCGCCTGCACCCGCACCCGTGCGTGGGGAGCCTGCTCGTGCAGCCGGCGGTCGAGTCCCGGCAACAGCAGGGGGCCGTACAGATCGGCGAACGCGATCACCCACTCGCGGGTCGTCGTGGCCAGATCGAATACGTCGAGGCCCGAGACGATTCCCTGCACGAGGCGGAGCGCCTCGTCGAGGCTGGGCTGCACGGCCAGGGCGGCGGGAGTGGGGGTGAGGCCGCGGCCCGTGCGCACCACCAGCGGATCGTCGAGCAGGACCCGCAGTCGCGCCAATGCGTTCGACACCGCGGGCTGGGTCAGGTGCAGGCGCGCCGCGGCCCTGGTGGCGCTGCGCTCCTCGAGGACCGCGTGCAGGACCACGAGGAGGTTGAGATCCACCCCGGACAGATTCATCAGATGAATGTCCCACATCACCACTCATGATTGGCGCTGATGATTCGCTGTTCCTACCGTCGTTGTCGGGACGACGGAAAGGACACGACGATGCGAGTACTGGTGACCGGGGCGAACGGTGGGGTCGGCTCCATGATCATCGACCAACTGCGGGACACCGATGTCGAGGTGCGCGCGACATGCCGCCGGCCGGACCGCCGGCGGTTGTCGGCGGTGGAGGCGGTGCCCAGCGATCTCGATCAGCCGCAGACACTGCGCCCCGCACTCGAGGGCGTCGACGCCGTCTTTCTCGTCAGCTTCGCCCGACCGGACGTCCTGCCCGAACTCGTCGAGCACATGAGAGCGGCAGGGGTCCAGAAGGTCGTCGTGCTCTCCACCATCGACACCACACGCACGGAGCGGTTCGTCGAATACAACAAGCAACGTCACCTCGCCGTGGAGAACGCGGCCATCGACGGCGGCTTCGCCACGGTGTGCCTGCGTCCGGGCGCCTTCGCGCGCAATGCAATCCGCTTCTGGGCCGGCCAGATTCGTGAGCATCGGCGCGTCGGGCTGCTCTTCCCCGAGTCGCAACAGGCGCCCATCGCCGACGAGGACATCGCCGAGGTCGCGGTGACTGCCCTCACCACCTCACGGCTCGACGGGCAGAAGGTGGTCCTCACCGGACCGCACTCCTTGACGATGCGGGAGCAAGTCGGCCTCATCGGCCGCGCGATCTCCGAGTCCATCGGCATCACGGTGCTCACGGATGCGCACGCCCGTGCCCTCTACGGGCAGGTGCTGCCGCCGCAGTACCTCGATCTGCTGATGGCGCAGTGGGCATTCGAAGTCACCGAACCTGCCGAGGTGACGCAGGCAGTGCCCACGATCACCGGCCGGCCGGCCGTCACCTTCGGCGACTGGGCTGCCAGCCACCGCGACGCATTCCTCGACGGCACTGTCAGCGCTTGGACGCCGGGGACGGGAACCGGGGGCTGACCCGAACACCGCCGAGCCAGGTGGTCAGCTCCGCGGCCCGGGCCTCGAGCGCCGCGGTCGCCCGGCGGCCCACCTTCTCCAGCAGGACCAGCTCGACGCGCCCAGTGTCGTCCTGACGCCACGCGCCGACGACGCGGCCGTTCACCCATGCGGTGGGACCGGCGTTGCCGTTGCGGTCGAACACCTCGGCCCTGTGCGGACCGAGGTACCAGTCCCGGTCGAACCAGCCCATCGTCGTGGGATCCAGCGACGGCAGCAGGGCGCACCACGGCTCAGGGTCTGGCTCGTGCACGTCCTCCGGTAGGACGAACCCAGTGTTCCCGTCCAACCGCACCTCCTCGGCGTCGACAGCGGACAGCGCTTTTCGGGCCCACGTCAGGGTCGTGCCGAACCACCATTTGATGTCGGTGAGCGTCGCGGGGCCGAACGTCGCCAGCCAGCGGCGCACCAGCTCCGCACTCGCGGTGTCGGCGTCGGCGGCGGTGTCGAGGCCCGGTAGCCACGTGTCGGTGGCCGTCCATCGCGGTCGTGACGTCAGCCACCCACCGTCGTTGAGGCCGCGCATGATGTGGCCGCGCGCCGACAGCACCGTCAGCACCCGCGGCGCGACATGGCCCTGCGCGCTGTAGGCCTTCCCGGGTGCGGGGTTGTACGTGCCGGTCAGTTCGGCCAGCGCTTCTCTCAGTTCCTTTGCGCTGCAGGGGCCTTCGCTTCGTAGGTGGCGGACAACCGCAGCGCACGCGGTGTGCAGCCAGGCGGCGCCGTCGGCGGCCACGCCGGCGCGTTCCACGTCGGCGGCCAATCGCCGTGCCTCGTTGGCGGCCACCCGGTCACTGGCCGCCGCCTGGACCGCGGGCAGGTCCTCCGGCCGCACCACCCACAGTGTTCTGCGCATCGCGAGGTGCTTGATCACCGAGCGGTCCCTGTACAGCGCAGCGTCGACGTCGTCGTGGACGAAACCCGGCAGGCGGGCCCACAGCGACAGGTACGGCGTCGCGGGGTCGGTGGCATGCAGGGCCACCAGGCGCTCGGTCACGTCGGACACCGACGCCCCGACTGCCGCAGGCGGACTCAGCATGTGCCGGTGCGCGAGACGGGCGCGGCGCTGCTCGACGGTGATGGTGCGCATCGTCTCCCGACCGTAGTCGCCCCGTCCGACACCGAAGTTGGGATCGGTAGCTCAGTCCGCCCATTTCACTGTTCTCACACGACGCCAACGAGGCGGAGTACGACGAAGGGAATGACAACGATGAAGCGAATTGTCGCAGGCGTGATCGGTCTGGCCGCGGGCACCGCCATGCTGGTGGGCTGCTCCAGCGACAAGGAGACCCCCGCGCCCGGTAGCTCCCAGTCAGCCACCTCCGCGGTGGCGCAAGGCGGCGCAACCGAGGTCAAGGTCGACGGGGCCGATCTGGCCGGCCTGGATCTGAACTCCGTCACCTGTGTGAAGCAGGGCGGCAAGATCACGGTCGCCAGCGGTGCGATCGGCGGTCAGCAGGGTTTGGGTGTCGTGATGACCGACGCGGCCACCCCGGTGGTCGAATCGCTCGGCATGGTGGTCGACGGCAATGCGCTGGCCGTAGCCAACGCGATGGGCGCCAAGAGCGGCTCGGCCGAGGTCAAGGTCGACGGCAACCGGTACACGATCACCGGCGAGGCGGTGGGTGCCGACATGAGCAATCCGATGGCCGGCATGCTCTCCAAGCCGTTCACGGTGACCGTGACCTGCAGCTGAGACCGTTGCAGCCACGACGATGCCGGATCGAGCGGCGGGCGTGCCCCGCACGCCCGCCGCTTCCTATGATGACGCGATGACGATCGAGGAAGATCTCGACAAAGCTCGTCATCTCGCATTCGCCGCCGACGAGGAGGCGGCCAAAGAGCTGCTGCTGTCCCTGCTGCCGCGTGTCGAGAACGCCGGTCGCGACGACCTGGCGCTCGAGGTCCTCGCCCAGCTCGGAGAGATCTACCTCGTGCGGACCGCGTATTCCGGTGTCACCGAGGCCGTCACGAGAATCCGGGACTGCCTCCAGAACTACGTCGCGACGGATTCACCAGATCCCCAGATCGCCCGCATGATCTGCCGGTACACGCGGCGCGCGCTGTTCCTGGAGACCGGACACGCCGCAGCGCACGGCGAACACGAAGCGGCCGCAACGGCGTTAGAGGCACTGATGGAGGAGGCCGGCATGTTCGAGGAGCTGGCAGCCGAGCACGCCTACCTGATCACCTATGCGCGCATCCTCTGCGCCGTCGCGCTGTGCGACGACGATCTGCACGTGCAGTCCCTGCCACTGTGGCAGCAGGTGCTCGACGCCGTCGACGGTCCCGGCGACGGCAGCGAACACTCCGATGCGCTCCGGGTTCTCGCGGGCACCGGTTACGGGCGGTTCTGCGTCGAAACGGGCCGGCTCACCGAAGCCGAGCCGTGGCTGCGCAGGGCCGGAGCACGAGCGAAGGCGCGCAATTGGCGGTTGGCCACCTCCCGCACCCAGCTGGAGCGCGCGACCGCGTCGTGGGCCGCCGGGGATCGGCCGAAAGCCCAGGAACTGGTCCACGAAGCGTATCCGGCCATCGCCGAACACATTCGGGCCCACGACGTCTCCCGCTGCTGGCTGTATTTCGGGTTGATCGCCATCTCCGTCGGCGCCTACGACGACGCCGACGAGCGCCTCGGCCACGCCGAGCGCCACTGGCGCGAACTCGGCAAGCCCCTGCACATCCATCGAATCCTGTTGCAGCGCAGCTGGGTCGACATCTTTCGCGGTGACTTCGCCGCAGCCGCCGCCCGAGTCGAGGAGGCCAGGGCGCTGTTGGACGCCTGGCCCCGGCACAGCTGGTTGCAGTACGCGCGCCTCGACGACCACGTCGGCACGCTGCTGCGCGCCCAGGCCCAGGCCGACCCCGCGACCGCCGAGCAGAAACTGGCGGAAGCGGCCGAGCTGAAGATCCCTGCCGCCCTGGCGGTCGATTCGGTGCGGTACTCGATCGCCGACGCCGACGCCCGCATGCGCTGGGCCACCTACGTCTCCTCCCGCATGCTCGCGGGTGCCTTCGCCGTCGCGTGGGAGTGGGGCAACACGGAACTGGTCAGCGAGTTGATCGAATATCACTGCGCCCGTGGCACGTTCATCGCTCCCGAAGCGGAGACCGCCGCATGGGCGGACACCGCCACGGCCACGGTACCCGTCGAGGAGGCCGAGGAGTACGCCCTCGTCGCTTCGGGTGGTGCGGTGGTCGGTGCAGGCCCGCTGACCCGGCTGGGCGCGCTGCCGCCGCTGCGCATGGACCCCGACGGCCACCTGGTGCTGCACCGGTACCGGGATCTCGCGGCGGCCCGCTACGGCCGCGAGGTCATCGCCGCGGAGGGTGAGTGGTCCACATGGCCGTGACCGCCGACCATCTGCTGCTGCGCTACGCCGACGTAGGCGTCGCGACCTACGCCAGCCTCCGTGTGGTCGGCAGGCCGGCGAGCACCGTGACGTGGGTGATGGACGAGGCTGCGATGGGCGCCGTCCGGGATCTGCTGACCGACGCGCTGCCCGACCCGCGTCCCCAGGAGAGTATCGCCGACGCCGTGCAACGAGCCGTCACCGCAGGATCTTTCGCGTCCCAGACGGCCGAACAACACCTGGCTGAGGTGCTCGGCGAGCACCTCATGCCCGAGGCGGCGTGGCGGTTGCTCGTCGACACCGCCGCGGAACCGGGCGCCGTCCTTTTCGCGGCACCTACCTCACGACTGGCTCAGGTGCCCTGGTCGGTCCTCGCGATGCCCGCCGACGGGCGGCGCCTGATCGACCTCGTCGACATCCTTCTGGCAGCACCACCGAACATCGCTAACGCACCTCGCCGGCCGACACCGTGGCGGCCCGACAGCGCGCCGCTGCTGGTCCTGGACCCGCGGGTGCCCGGTCAGCGGCCAGACTCTGCGCTGGGCTCGGTGCTGGGCAGGCCGGACCCGCAGACCCCGGTGGCCCGCCATTTCGCCGCGCTGATGACCCGGCGCGAGGTGCTGCCGGCGGCAGGCTCCGCGCTCGAGCTGTTCCGCCGCGCGGAGGCCGACCGTGGCTGGCTGGCCGCACAGCTGCGACGGGAACCAGGCCGATTGCTCTACGTCGGCCATGCCACGGCCGCAGACGGGGACGTCGGCCACGCCGACAGGGCGGCGATCCACCTCGCCGAGGCTGACCCGCTGAGCGCCGGGGAACTGATGGCCGCGGCGCTGCCGATGCCCGCACGGGTCGCGCTGTTGGCCTGCGCATCGGGCGGGGACTACCGGTTCGACGAGGCGACCGGGCTGGTGGCCGCCCTCATCCTCAACGGCGCCGTGCTGGTCACCGCGACCCTGTGGTCGTTGCCGACGACGGCCGGATTCCGCCGATTCTGCAGTGCGGCAATCGAATCGGCCGACCCGATGGGGGATGTGGTGGTCGCGGTCGACACCGCCCACGATGCGTCGGAAGCGGGCCGGGCGGTGAACGCGTGGCAACGCGCTCAGCTGGCCCGCTGGCGGGCCGGCGACGGCACGGCCAGCCCGCTGTATTGGGCCGCGCTGGTCACCTTCGCCGTGGACGGTGCGCGATGAGCGTCCTGGAATGCCACCTCACCTCCTATTCTGTTCGCGTGAGCGCGGAAGCCGGGCAGTCGGTGGGCGTGCGGCAACCGCGCCGCGCGGTGATCGACGCTGCCTGGAGGGCGATCGGCCCGGGTGTGGAATGCCTCAGCGGCGACGACGGCGCGCCGTTGACCCGGACCGTGAAACGCATCATCGACCCGCTGGTTCTGCGGCTGCGGGTGAACACGCGTTACTCCGCGCCCGTCGTCACCGCGGAGGTCGCCGCCGAGATGCACGGTGCGATCGTCGAGCAGGGCGAGACACTGCAGCACACCGCCGCGTGGTTCGACCTCCTCAAGCGTGAGCGCCGCCGGCTGCGCATCACCCAGGGCAACGCTCAGGAGCTGTACTTCCCGGTCTGCTACGAGCTCGCAGTCACCGCGGGGCCCGCAGACGCCGCCGAGGCCGAACGCGTGCTGCGTGACGTGCACGCCGAGCGCGACCGTACGGCCATCGACCTGCTGAACAGTCACGTCGCCGACCCGGCCGTCGTCGCGGAGCTCGACGAGCAACTCGACCGGGCGTGGCGGGATGTCCTGCCCGGGCGGGGCGCCAGTGCGCCGTTCCTGGCGGGTCTGTCGACGGTGCTGGCCGATGCCGCCGGCCACAACGCGGGCGCGGCCCGGTCGCGGGTGTGGTCCGCGCTGGTCGACGACATGACCCCCTACAACCTCGGTGCGGCAGCCCGCGTCGACGGCGCGGACCTGCCCTGGTCGTTGACCGACCTGGGGCTGTCGTCGGCGGAGCCGCAACGCTGTCCGGCCGTGACGCGGCCGACGCGGGTCGAGGGGGAACGACCGCTGGACCGCAGCGTGGTGGATCGGGTGCGCGCGACGCTGCGCCGCGGTATGGATCGCGACGAGCTGCCCGACATCGCGCTGCTGTGCGCCGAGGAGGTCGACCGAGCGGCCGCGCCGTGGGGGTTGCTGGGCGAGGACAAGCAGGCGACGCTGCTCGCCGGTATCGAGGTGGCCACCGATCTGGCACCGCTGGATTCGACCGCGTGCCCCCGGTACGGGTTGTCCTCGCGCGTCCAGGCCCGGCTGCGCAAGGAGGCCTATGTCCTGCATGCCCGCCGCTACCTGGCCGACGGCGCTGCGGTACATCCGCGCCAGCAGCAGGTCATCGACGAGCTCGCCTCCTTCCGCCGGCCCTACCTGAACCGGCTGTGGGCGCGACTGCACGGTCGCGACGTCTGGCAGGAGCCGTGCTCTGATGCCGAGGACGTGCGTGCGCTCCTCGACGGAGTCGCCCGTTCGGTGAGCCTGGATCACCGGCAACGCATCAAGGCGATGCTCGGTGCGGAGGGCATGGCGTCGTGAAGATGCACAACGACGCGGGGCTGTGGACTACGGGACCGACCCCGCCAGCGCCGCCGCTGACCGCGGTCATCGAGGTTGCGGGCGCCGTGCTGAGCTGGCCGGTCGACGACGCCGGCGCGCAACCTCAGATCGTGTTCACCGACGTGACCGAGGCGGAGTGGCTGTGGCGGGTCCTCGGCCCGGGTGGTCACGAGGCCGTGGTGGCGGCGCTGCTCGAGGGGGACACGGGCACGGTGGTCGACATCCCGGACGCCGGCGTCGAACCCGGATCGCTGGACGCGCTGCATCGCCTGGCGCTGGGGCACTGGCTGCGGCGGTGGTGGCCGGCCAGCCGACAGGACGGCATCGTCGATCTCGACATGGCCCTTCTCGACGGCGAATTGGCCGTGCTGACCGAGGCGACGCAGGAGTTCTTCGACGACGACGCGTTCGACGCCGAGGTGACCGATCTGCTGCGCCCGCACAGGCCCCTGTTCAGTGTGCTTGCTCAGCACGATGATTCGCGTGTCGCCGACCTCGCGCAGTCCTGCCTCACGCTGGCCGAGGACCTCGGCTTGGCCGACGAAGGGGCCGTCGAGGAAACTGTCGGCGCCTCCGGGGCACAGAGGCGCCGCGACGATTACGCACTCGCGGCCGGGCCCGACGCACGGCCGGGCCGGCTGGGCGAGGCCATCGCCGAGGGTCGGGATTCGGTGCGGTGGGCGGCGGTGCCGCCGGGGATCTTCGATGCCGCCGAGAACACCGTCGCCTGGTCGGTGCAGGCGACAGGCCCGACGGTCACCGCGATGGTGCGCGCCCAAGTATGGGGTGCCGGATCGCCCGAGGGGATTCCGGTCCGGTTCAGCAGCGGGAGCTACGCCGGCGCCGGAGCCCTGGACGCTGCGGGCACCGCGTCCGTGCCACTGTTCGACGGTGAGTCACCACTGACCGAGGACGCGGCCTGGGACCACGACTGGAGCGGGGCGGCGGTGACCGTCGGCGCCGATGCCGACGAATCTCCTTCTGCGCGTGAGCGAGTGCGGACGCTTGCCCGCACCCGGCTCGCGAGTTCCGGCGACGGAGTCTTCCTGGCCGAGCTCCTGGCCGCCGAAGCCGACTACTGAGAATCCCCGTCGGCCTCGTCCGGGTGCATCGACTGCCTGATCTGCGCCAGCCGCTCGGCTGCCGCGCGCTGCCGCGCGTCGTACTGCTCGGAAGCCGCCCGTCCCTCCGGGGTCTCGGAGGCCAGCTCGGTCGAACCCAGCGACGTCGCGAACCGGTTCTCGATCTTCTCGCGCACCGCGTCGAACGTCGGTATTCCGTCGTCGGTGTAGCCGGTGTCGGTGGGGTCGTCGGGCATGATCCCCACGCTACCGGCGGCCGCTAGCGAGCGGCCGCCTTTTCCACTGCGGCGGCCGCCGGCGGGAGCGGGCTCGCAGGCGGGGGCGGCGCTTGCGGGCTGGCAGGCAGCGCCGCGGGCGGCACCCCCGGGGTGCCGATCGCGCTGGCCATCCACGGCAGCGCGGTCGCGAAAGCGGTGGAGGCGAACGGCCAGTCGTGATTACCCGGCTGGTTGACCACCGCGCAGTCGATGCCTGACTTGCTCCCCAATGCGCACAGCGTCGAGGCGGCGATCGCCTGATCGTTCGGTTTGCCGGTACCCGACCCCGGCAGCGGGCCGTTGACGTCGAACCAGCCCTGCACGCCGCGGTAGGGGCCGTGGCGAGCGATGACGGTGCTCGGTTCGAACGACGCGTAGGCGGCACTGTTGCCGCCGAAGAGGCGGGCGACCGTCTGGGCCTGGTTGCCGGAGTTCGGCGCGAGATCGCCGGCGATGTCCTCGAACGCGCTGAACATGTCGGGATGCATGACCGCCAGATCCACCGCGCAGGTGCCGCCCATCGACCAGCCGACAACGCCCCAGTTCGCCGCGGCAGGACTGACGCCGAAGTTGGCTCTCATGTACGGCACGACGTCGCGGGTCAGGTGGTCTGCCGACTGCCCGCGCGACCCGTTGACGCATTCGGTGTCGTTGTTGAAGGCGCCACCCGGGTCGACGAACACGACGACGGGGGCCTGGCCGTGGTGCGCGGCCGCGAAGTCGTCGAGGATCTTGATCGCATTGCCTGCGCGCATCCAGTCCGCCGGCGTGTTGAACTCTCCGCCGATCATCATGATCGTCGGAAGCGGCGGCGCCGGATCGGTGGCGTACCAGGCGGGCGGCAGATAGACGAACTCACCGCGATGCTTGAAACCGGATGCGGTGTCGGGGATGTCGACGGGCACGACGCTGCCCTTGATCGGGATCGTGTGGGCGCGCTGCATCGCTTTGACCGTCACCTGGTCGGTCTGGTCCGGCAGCGGGCCCGCCGTCAGTTGGCTCCACGCGGTCTGCACGGTGGGGAAGTAGCCCGTCCAGAGGTTCAGCGCCAGAGCGGCGCACAGTGCGCACAGCGGAACCGCAACCAGGGCCACGCCCCGTCGCCACCACTGCGCGTCACGCCAGCCCGACACCAGCACACCGAACGCTATGCCCGACAACGCGATCCACACCCACAGCGTCTGCGGTGCCGGATTGGTGTCGTCGGCGACACCCGCGGTCTCGGTGTACCAGTAGGCGCCGACGGTCAGCATCACTCCGATCACCGCCGACCACGGCAACCACACCATCCGCCAGCGTCGGGTGCGCCAGCCGATGGCGGTCACGAGGGCAACGATCGCCAGAACCTGGATGGCGACGGGCAACCACCCGTGCATCAGAGACAGATGGTGGCGCACGGAGTCGAAGAACGGACCGGACGTCGTCACGTCTCCACCTTGACGGCCGAAGCTTGGAGCAGGCTGTGACCTTGCTGCTAACGAGGTTTGGCCAGCGGGAACGGCAATGTCTCGCGAATGCTGCGGCCGGTGATCATCATCACCACCCGATCCACGCCCATACCCAGCCCGCCGGTCGGGGGCATGGCGTACTCCATCGCCTGCAGGAAATCCTCGTCGAGTTCCATCGCTTCGGGGTCCCCGCCGGCGGCCAGCAGCGACTGCTCCTGCAGGCGGCGGCGCTGCTCCACCGGATCGGTGAGTTCGCTGTAGGCCGTGCCCAGTTCGACGCCCCAGGCCACCAAATCCCAGCGCTCGGCGACTCCGGCGATGCTGCGATGCGGACGGGTCAGCGGCGACACCGAGGTGGGGAAATCGGTGTAGAACGTCGGCGCCTCGGTGCGATCCTCGACGAGGTGCTCGTACATCTCCAGCACCACGGCGCCGGTGTCCCAGTGCGTGAGGTAGGGGATGGTGGCGTTGTCGCAGAGCCGGCGTAGCGTGCCCAGATCCGTGTCGGGCGCGATGTGCTCACCCAGCGCTTCGGACACCGCGTCGTGCACGGTGGTGACCCGCCACGGTCCGGCGATGTCGACCGGTTCCAGGGTGCCATCCTCGCGCGGGCGCATGAACACCTGCTCACCGTTGGCGGCCTGGGCGGCGTTCTGGATCAGCTCCCGGGCGCCGTCGATCCACACCCGATAGTCGGCGTGCGCCTGATAAGCCTCCAGCAACGTGAATTCGGGGTTGTGGCTGAAGTCCACGCCCTCGTTGCGGAATGCACGGCCGAGTTCGAAGACCCGCTCCACGCCGCCGACGCAGAGCCGCTTAAGGTACAGCTCGGGGGCGATGCGCAGATACAGGTCGAGGTCATAGGCGTTGATGTGGGTGAGGAACGGACGCGCATTGGCCCCACCGTGGATCTGCTGCAGGATGGGCGTCTCGACCTCGAGGAAACCCTTGTGCACCAGTGTTTCCCGGATCGCGTGCAGCACGGCGCTGCGCGCCCGTATCAGCTCACGCGCGTCGGTGTTGACCGCGAGGTCGACGTAGCGGGCCCGTACCTTGGCCTCCTGATCGGTCATGCCCTTCCACTTGTCGGGCAGCGGGCGCAGGCACTTGCCGATCAACCGCCACCGGCCCACCAGCAGCGACCAGACGCCTTTTCGGCTGCGTCCCATCGTGCCGGTCACCTCGACGAGGTCGCCGAGATCGATGGTGCGGGTGAAGTCCGCGGTGCAGCCGGTCTCGAGCATCGAATTGTCCAGCAGCAGTTGCACATCGCCGGACCAGTCCCGCAGTTCGACGAACAGCACGCCACCGTAGTCGCGGAGCCGCAGCACGCGGCCTGCCACGGTCACCGCTGTGCCCTCGGGGCTGTCGAGGGCCTGGGCCACGGTGTGGCTGGGCGGACTGCCCACCGGGTAGGCGTCGATGCCGTCGTCTTGCAACGCTTTCAGCTTGGCCATGCGGACCCGCACCTGCTCGGGCAACCGGGGAACGCCGCTGTCCTCGGGCGCATCGGTGCGCAGGCCGTCGAGGTCGGGTGCGGTGCCGTCGCTGTGCAACGTGCCCGTGGCGATCACCGAACCGGGCACGGCGGTGTGGTGGCCGGTGTGAGGCTGCTCGTGGCGGCGCGAGAACGGAAGAACCAGAAAGCCTTCGGCGATGACGGAGGCGATCCCGACCCGCGGAACCAGCCGCGCGTCCTCGTAGCAGGCGTAGCGAGGCACCCACTCTGGCTGGTACTTCATGTTGGACCGGTAGAGGGTCTCCAGCTGCCACCACCGGGAGAAGAACACCAGCAGAGCCCGCCACATCCGGGCCACTGGTCCCGCGCCGAGCTGGGCGCCTTGCTCGAAGGCCGACCGGAACATCGCGAAGTTCAGCGACACCCGGGTGATGCCGATCTCCTCGGCCTGCAGGCACAACTCGCTGACCATCAGCTCGATGGTGCCGTTGGGTGAGGCGGGGGAGCGGCGCATCAGGTCCAGCGACACCCCGTTGGTGCCCCACGGCACCAGCGAGAGCATCGCCACGACCTCGACCTCCTCGGTGCCCTCTGTGGCCGGGTCCTGAAGTGCCTCGACCAGAAGGCAGTCACCGTCGGCAGGATCGCCGAGCCGGCCCAGCGCCATCGAGAAGCCGCGTTCGTCGTCGGTGTCACGCCAGGTGTCGGCCCGCTCGATCGCGGCCGCCATCTCCTCGGCGGACAGGTCGCGGTGGCGGCGCATCCGCACCGTGACACCGGCGCGGCGGGCCCTGGTGACTGCTTGGCGGACCGCGCGCATGTCGGGTCCGGACAGGCGGAAGTCGTCGGGATGCAGGATCGCCTCGTCGCCGAGCTGCAACGCGCTCAGCCCGGCCTCTCGGAAGGCCTGGGCTCCCGTCGAACTGGCCCCCATCACCCCCGGCGCCCACCCGTAGGTCTCGCACAGTTCCAGCCATGCGGCGATCGCGGCCTGCCAGGCGCGCGGATCACCGACCGGGTCGCCGCTGGCCAGACACACGCCGACCTCGACGCGATAGGTGATCGCGGCGCGGCCGTTGGGTGCGAAGACGACGGCTTTGTCGCGGCGGGTCGCGAAGTAGCCCAGCGAATCGTTCTTCCCGAACTGTTCCAGCAGCCCGCGAATCGCGGATTCGTCCTCGCCGGTGAGCGCGTTGTCGGCGCGCTGGGACTGGAACAGCACGATCGCGGCGACCATGAGCGCGAGCGCGCCGAACAGTCCGAGCAGCGCGTTGACGAAGACATGCGGGTGGCCGGCGAAGGTGTCGGAGTCCGCTCCGGCGAACGCACCCACCCGGTTCAGCGCGTACCAGAAGCGATCCGAGCGGGCCAGCGAGCCGGGGAACACCTCGAGCAGCGCCCAGCCGACCAGGGTGCCCACCGTCATGCCGGCGAGCAGGACGAGCGCCGCCTTGAGCAGGGCGCCTCGGCGCACACGGGCCCAGAACTGTCGGCGCGCCAGCACCAGGCACACGACGGCGACGATGTGGAAGCCGAGACCGATGATCTCGCCGACCTTCTCGAACCAGCGCTCGCCGCCGTCGATCAGAGCGACCAGGTTCCAGATGGCTGCGGCGACCATGTAGCCGCTCAGAATCCACAGCGCGATGCGTTTGCGGGCGGCCAGCGCCGCGGCCAGCAGCGTGAGCACGAACGCCCAGGCGAAGCTGGTGTCCGGGAAGTTGAAGATGTAGTCGTCGACGAACTCGCGCGGCACCTTGATGGCGGCGCGGATCAGCGGCGAGATGCTGGCGAGCAGCGACAGCGTCGCGATGACGCCGACGATCCAGCCGGCGGCGGCAGGCACCCATCCGAAGCTGGGTGCGGGACGGGTCCTGGCAACGCCAGTGGTGGTCATAGGGCGCGAGGATAGGCGCTCACGCTGCGTCGCGGCTGCATGTTGGCCGCGCGCCGACGTCACCAGACCGGACCGGTGTACTTCTCTCCGGGGCCTTTGCCGGGTTCATCGGGTGCGGCGCTGCCCTCGCGGAACGCCAGCTGCAGACTCTTCAGGCCGTCGCGGACCGGTCCGGCGTGCGGACCGAGGTACTCCGCCGACGCCGTCACCAGCCCCGCCAGGGCCGTGATCAGGCGTCGTGCCTCGTCGAGGTCGCGGTGCGGGCTGTCGTCGGGGTCGTCTGCCGACAGGCCGAGCTTCTCGGCGGCCGCGCTCATCAGCATCACCGCGGCGCGGGTGATCACCTCGACCGCGGGCACCTCGGCCAGTTCGCGCGCGGGCGGCCCGGCGTCCGGTTCGGGATGTGCAGAGCTATCGGTCATGGCTGCTAGACTGACATGCGCGACCGTCCCGGCTAACGCCAGGGACAGCAAGTGGAGTCCCAACTCCCACCGCCTGCCGACGAATTATCACAGGTAGCGCGGTCCGGTCCGGATATCGGTGACGACGTCACCGGCGTCTGGCCTGGTCGGCATTGGGCCCTGCTATGAGCAGGGCTTATTCGTTCCTATGGGGACGTCTGCCGCCGGGGTGGGGACTCTGTGATGACAACAGGATCTACCCCGGGAGGCCCCATCAGCACTGAGACCCGCGTCAACGAGCGCATCCGCGTACCTGAAGTCCGTCTGATCGGACCGGGCGGTGAACAGGTAGGCATCGTGCGCATCGAAGATGCACTCCGCGTCGCCGCCGACGCCGATCTCGACCTCGTGGAAGTAGCGCCGGACGCCAAGCCGCCCGTGTGCAAGATCATGGACTACGGGAAGTTCAAGTACGAGACGGCGCAGAAGGCTCGCGAGTCTCGCAAGAACCAGCAGCAGACCGTCGTCAAGGAACAGAAGCTCCGTCCCAAGATCGACCCGCATGACTACGAGACCAAGAAGGGTCACGTCATTCGCTTCCTCGAAGCCGGGTCGAAGGTCAAGGTGACGATCATGTTCCGCGGCCGCGAGCAGTCGCGGCCCGAACTGGGTTTCCGCCTCCTGCAGCGCCTGGGCGCCGACGTCGCCGATTACGGCTTCGTCGAGACGTCGGCGAAGCAGGACGGCCGCAACATGACGATGGTGCTGGCGCCGCACCGCGGCGCGAAGACTCGTGCCAAGGCAGCCCACGATGCGGACGCACCGGCGCAGCAGCGCACTCCTGCGCAGCCCGCCGAAAACCAGCCCGACACATCACAGAAGAACTGAGGAAACATGCCCAAGGCGAAGACCCACAGCGGCGCTTCGAAGCGGTTCCGCAAGACCGGGACCGGCAAGATCGTCCGCCAGAAGGCCGGCCGTCGCCACCTGCTCGAGCACAAGGCGAGCAAGCGCACCCGCAGGCTCGACGGCCGCACCGCGGTGGCTGCCAACGACACCAAGCGTGTCGCGAAGATGCTCAACGGCTGACTCTCTCGGGCGCTCGCGCCCTCTCCCTTAACCAACCCAGATAGGAAACACCCATGGCACGCGTGAAGCGCGCAGTCAACGCGCAGAAGAAGCGGCGCACAGTACTCAAGGCCTCGAAGGGCTACCGCGGTCAGCGGTCCCGCCTGTACCGCAAGGCCAAAGAGCAGCAGCTGCACTCGTTGACCTATGCCTACCGTGACCGGCGTGCTCGCAAGGGCGAATTCCGCAAGCTGTGGATCTCGCGCATCAACGCCGCCGCACGGGCCAACGACATCACCTACAACCGTCTGATCCAGGGGCTCAAGGCCGCTGGCATCGAGGTGGACCGCAAGAACCTGGCCGAGATCGCCGTCAGCGATCCGGCTGCGTTCACCGCGCTGGTCGAGGCTGCCAAGGCCGCACTGCCCGAGGACGTGAACGCGCCGTCGGGTGAGGCTGCCTGACTCTGTCAGAGCTGACTGAGCGATCTGCCCGGGTGGTGGCGGCAGCCAAGCTGCACCGCCACACCGGGCGCCGCCGCGCCGCACGTTTTCTCGCCGAGGGGCCCAACCTCGTGGAGGCAGCGTTGCGGCGCGGACTCGTTTCCGAGCTGTTCGCCACCGAAGCTGCCGCGCAGCGATTCGCGGACCTGCTGACCGGGGCAACCGTCCAGCTGGTCACGGAGAAGGCCGCGAAAGCGTTGTCCGACACCGTGACTCCGGTGGGGCTCGTCGCGGTGTGCGAGCAACCGAGCGTCGACCTCGACGGCGTGCTGGCCGCGGGACCGACGATGCTTGCCGTCCCCGTCGGGATCTCCGAGCCCGGCAACGCCGGCACCCTGATCCGGGTGGCCGATGCGATGGGCGCCGATGCCGTCGTGCTGGCCGGCGAGAGCGTCGACCCCTACAACGGCAAATGCCTGCGCGCCTCAGCGGGCAGCATCTTCTCGATTCCGGTTGTCTCCGAACCCGATGCGCCGCACGTGGTCTCACGGTTGACGGCGGCCGGTGTACAGATCCTGGCCACCGTCCTCGACGGCGACGTTAACGTCGACGACGTCGATGCCTCGAACCCGACGGCGTGGTTGTTCGGTCCGGAGGCACACGGCCTGCCTGACGACGTGACGGCACTCGCGACCGCGCGGGTCCGTATTCCGATGCTGGGGGAGGCGGAGAGCCTCAACGTCGCCTCGGCGGCGGCCATCTGCCTCTACGCATCGGCCCGTAGCCGTCGCGCCGCGCAGCGCTGATCCGTTACTCGGCTTTGAGCATCCGCTCCGACACGGCGAGCAGGAGCTTGCGCGGTGCCACCCGGTACCCCGAGGCGAGGATGGCGTTCTTCAGCCCGGAGACCACGGTGGGCGTCGACTTGTCGAGCGCGGTGAGCGCGGTGTCGACGACCTCGGTGGCGCTCTGGCGCCCGTCGGTCATGAAGGTCTCGCCGGTGCGGTCGAAGAACTCGGTCTCTGTCGCGCCCGGGCAGAGCGCGAGGACCCGCACGCCGGTCTTGCGACATTCCTGCCACAGCGCCTCGGTGAAGGACAGCACGAACGCCTTCGTGGCGCCGTAGACGGCCATGCCGGGGGTGGGCTGGAATGCCGCCGTGGACGCCACGTTGATCACCACGCCGTGGCGCCGCTCGATCATCGCGGGCAGATAGCGTGCCGTCAGATCGACCAGCGTTCCGCAATTCAGTTGCACTGCGCCGGCATTGGCGTCGGGATCTTGGGTGTGGAACGCGCCGTGCAGGCCGATGCCCGCGTTGTTGATCAGGATGTCCACGCGGCGATCGAGCTCACCGACGCGCGCGGCAAGCTCGGCGCCGGACCCCGGGCGGGCGAGGTCGGCGGTGACGATGTCGACGACGATGCCGGGATGGCGCTCCGCCAGGCGTGCACGCAGCGCCTCGAGCCGGTCGGCGCGGCGGGCCACCAGGATCAGATCGGCGCCGCGCGCTGCGAGCTGGACCGCGAACTCCTCGCCGATACCGCCGCTCGCGCCGGTGATCAACGCCGTGCTGTCGGTGAACTCCACGCGGGGCTCCTTCGATGGTCGGAGCCCTCAGTGTGTCAGGTCCGTCAGGCCGCCGTGCGGCCCCGCGGACGCCCCGGCCGCAATGCGGCCAGCGCGAAGGTGGTGTGCACGAGCGAACCGGCGCGGTCGAGGAGCGTCTTGCCGTGGGGGACGTAGTGCATGGGAAGGCCGCGGCGCTCCCGTGGAGGCCCCATGAACGCGGGCGCTTCCACGAGCGGGGAGTCCGATGCGGCAGTGCCGTCGGCGCGCCGGTACGCGGCCACCGCGCGCGGGTGCAACCGGATCTCGTCGGGCACCGCGACGAACGCCAGCTCGACCAGCTTGCCGAACAGCCGCAGCAGGACTTCGTCGCCGGGCGTCCAGCGCATGCCGGCCTTCTCCCGCACCGCGGGGTCGAACAGTCCCGCCGCGATCCAGCGCTGCGCGCCGACCATCGGCTTGAACATCTGGTCCCACAGCGGCGTGGGCATCATCACGAAGCGGGGTTTGGGAATGCGGATCGAGAAGATGTCGCGAGTAGCGCGGTTGATCTCCAGATCCTCGCGGCACGTGCGGTCCCAGTACTCGCAGAATTCCTCCCACGAGCCGGGCACGGGCCGCATGCTCATGCCGTACATGCGATACCACTGGACGTGTTCGTCGAACAGTTGCCGCTTCTCGGCGTCGGTCAGGCCGCCGCAGAAGTACTCGGCCGTCTTGATGATCAGCATGAAAAACGTCGCGTGCGCCCAGTAGAAGGTGTCCGGGTCCAGCGCGTGGTAGCGACGGCCCGACGCGTCGACCCCCTTGATGGTCGTGTGGTAGCCCTTGATCTGCGCACCGGTCTGGGCGGCGCGTTCACCGTCGTAGACCACGCCCATGATCGGGTAGACGGAGCGGGCGACCCGCTGCAGCGGCTCGCGCAGCAGGATCGAGTGATCCTCGACACCGGCGCCGAGGGCGGGATACATGTTCTGGATCGCGCCGATCCACACCCCGAGCATGCCGGTGCGGACGTCGCCGAAGTACTTCCACGTCAGCGAGTCCGGGCCCAGCGGGTCCGATGTCGAGGTGCGCTGAGCCATCGCCGGTGATCGCATCACTTCACGCTAATGACTGACAACGGCCGTTGTCTACGGTCGGGCGGACCCTGTTATCGGGCCGCCATCGTGCGGTCGCACGCGGGTGACCTGGCTGTTCAGCTGCGCCGACGCGCTCGATTACGCTGACCGCTGTGGATGACAGTGAGGCGTCGGGGCCACTGGCGTGGCTGCGCACCGTCAACCATCACGCCGGGGCCGTCGCGTTTCTCCGCCGCGCACGCCGTGTCCTGCCCGGCGACCCCGAGTTCGGCGATCCGCTGTCGGTCGCGGGCATGGGAGGTCCGCGCGCGGCCGCGCGAGCGGCCGACCGGCTGTTGGAGCGCGAAGCACTGACCCGCGAGGTGAGCCTCGGCGCGCTTCAGGTGTGGCAGGCCCTGACCGAGCGGGTGTCGGGCCGGCCGGCCAACGACGAGGTGACGCTCGTGTTCACCGATCTCGTCGCGTTCTCCACCTGGTCACTGCGCGCCGGCGACGATGCCACGCTGCGGTTGCTGCGCCGCGTCGCACAGGTCGTGGAGCCGCCGCTGCTGGCGGCCGGTGGACACATCGTCAAACGCATGGGCGACGGACTGATGGCGGTCTTCGCCGATCCGTCCACCGCGCTGAGCGCCGTGCTGAACGCCAGAGAGGCCATTCGAACCATCGAGCTGGACGGGTACACGCCCCGCATGAGGGTGGGGATCCACACCGGCCGCCCGCAACGTATCGGCTCGGACTGGCTGGGTATCGACGTCAACCTGGCCGCCCGGGTGATGGAACGCGCGACCCGCGGAGAACTGGTCGTGTCGGCGGCGACGCTGGAGCGCATCGCGGAGGAGGAGCTCGACCGTCTCGGTGTCACCGCGAAACGGCTCCGCAAGCCCGTCTTCGCAGCGAAACAGGACGGCGTGCCCGACGACTTCGTGATGTACCGGCTGAGAACTCGCAGGCAGTTCGCAGGAAACGAGGACGAGAACGACGCCGCGTCCGGCGCATAGTGGATGTGGTGCAGTCCGGATTCCTGGTCGGCCTCCGCCGGGCGCGGTTCACCCTGAGCTACGCCGTGGCGGTGTCCGCCGTCACCGCCGCGATGGTGCGCATGGACCCGGCGATGCACGAGGCGCTGATCCGTCACGCCAGTACGAACCTGCACAACCTGAGCCGAGGCCGGTTCGGGACGCTGATCAGCAGCGCATTCGTCGTCGACGCCGGCCCGATCTATCTGTGGCTCCCCGGCCTGGTGTGCCTGCTGCTGGTGGCCGAGTTGACGCTCGGGGGCGGCCGGACCGCGCTCACCTTCGCAACGGGCCACGTCGGGGCGACACTGCTGGTGGCCGTCGGACTGGTGGCCGCCGTCAAACTCGACTGGCTGTCGGCGTCGATCGCCCGGGCCTCCGACGTCGGCATGAGCTACGGCGCGATGGCCGTGGTCGGGGTGCTCACCGCGGCCCTTCCCGCCCGATGGCGCGCGGCCTGGATCGGATTCTGGTGCGCGGCGGCCGTTGTCGTGGTGACTGGTGGCGGTGGATTCACCGACATCGGGCACACGGTGGCGCTGGCCCTCGGCATGATCGTGTCGACTCGGCTGCACGCACGCGCGCGCTGGTCGGTGCCCACGGCAGCCCTGCTGTGTATCGGTGGGGCGTTCGCGTTCCTGATGCTCGCCGACGGTCTGGTCGGGGTTGTCGAGGGCGCCGCATGGGGCACCGCGGGGGCACTGGCGGCCGCCGGTGTCGAACGCCTGCGGCGCTCGGAACCGGTGCGTGCGTCAGCAGGTCAGGCGAATTCGTCGGCTGATGCTGTCACCCAGTCCGAGCGCCAGGACTGCGGCGGGTCGTCGAGCAGTTCGCCTGGGGCCAGCCACTCGTAGATCTCGGCGTAGGTGCTGGTGCGCTGACCCTCGATGCGGCGGTTCAGCATGGCAGGGGACAGCTCGTGAAACCCGTTGAGCCCCATGGAAGCAACGATCTGCGCGGCACTTTCGACGGTGGCGCGCTGGAAGTTGACCACGCGGGCCGTCTTGTCGGTGACATCGAGGGCACGGCTGCGAGCGGGATCCTGGGTCGCCACACCCGTCGGGCAGCGATTGGTGTGGCACTTGAGGGCCTGGATGCAGCCGACCGCGAACATCATCGCGCGGGCGGCCATCGTGAAGTCGGCGCCCTGGCAGACCCGGCTGACGATGTCCACGCCACTGGCGACCTTGCCTGACGCACCGATCGCGATCCGGTCGCGCAACCCGGCGCCCACGAGGCAGTTGTGCACCAGCATCAGGCCCTCGGTCAACGGCATCCCGACGTGGTCCTCGAATTCCTGTGGGGCCGCGCCGGTTCCGCCCTCGGCACCGTCGACGATCACGAAGTCGGGGGTGATCCCGGTGGCCAGGAAACCCTTGCACAGCGACAGGAACTCGGTGCGGGCTCCGACGCACAGCTTGAAGCCGACGGGTTTGCCGCCGGAGGCGCGCCGCAGCGCCGCGATGAAGTGAGCGAACTCCACCGGCGTGCCGAATGCGGTGTGCGCCGGCGGGGAGACGACGGTGCGGCCCACCGGGACGCCGCGGGTCTCGGCGATCTCGGGACTCACCTTCGCGCCCGGCAGCACGCCGCCCAGCCCGGGCTTGGCGCCCTGGGACAGTTTGATCGAGATCGCTTTCACCGCGGGAAGTGCTGCCTTCTCGGCGAACTGGGCGGCGTCGAAGCGTCCCTCGGTGTCTCTGCATCCGAAGTAGCCCGACCCGATCTCCCAGATCAGATCCCCGCCTCCGGCGAGGTGATACGGGCTGATGCCGCCCTCGCCGGTGTCGTGGGCGAACCGACCGCGGGCGGCGCCCGTGTTCAGCGCCGTGATCGCGTTGGCCGACAGCGCTCCGAAACTCATGGCCGAGACGTTGAGGAGCGCGATGTCGTAGGGCTGCGTGCAGTCCGGGCCGCCGAGGCGGACCCGCGGGTCGAGGTCGTCGGCGAATCGAGCGCGCAGCGAGTGGCGCAGGAACTCGTAACCGAGCGCGGTGACATCGCGTTCGGTGCCGAAGGGTTCGTCGCCCTTGGTGCCCTTCGCCCGCTCGTACACCAGATCGCGCGTCTCTCGGTCGAACGGCGTGGCCTCGATGTTCGACTCGATGAAGTACTGCCGGATCTCCGGGCGGATCATCTCCATCAGGAACCGCACGTGGCCGATGACCGGGTAGAGGCGCAGGATCGTGTGCCGCCGCTGGATCAGATCCCACGAACCGAGGGTCGCGAGCCCCAGCAGCACGATCGCGGCGACGGCCCACCCCGCATGCGACAGGGCGGTCAGCGCTGCCGCGCCCGCTGCGAGCAGCCAGATTCCTGCGATCACCAGCGGCCGCATCACCACGGCGTGAGGGTATCGCGCCATCGCCTATGATCGCCGGGTGGCTGATCAGCCAGGGAAACTCACCGACGACGCGTTGACCGATGCGGTCAGTGCGGCCGGTCGCGCCTTCGCCGAGGCGGCGACCCTCGACGACCTCGCGCGCGCGAAAACCGAGCACCTCGGGGACCGCTCACCGATCGCTCTGGCTCGTCAGGCACTGGGCAGCCTGCCCAAGACCGAACGGGCCGACGCAGGCAAGCGCGTCAACGTCGCACGGACCGCCGCGCAGGGCGCCTACGACGAGCGGCTGGCGGCGCTGCGCGCCGAACGCGACGCCGCGGTGCTCGTGGCCGAGCGCATCGACGTGACGCTGCCGTCGAGTCGGCAACCGATCGGCGCGCGGCATCCGATCACGATCCTGGCCGAGCGCGTAGCGGACACTTTCGTCGCGATGGGGTGGGAGCTTGCCGAGGGACCGGAAGTGGAGACCGAGCAGTTCAACTTCGACGCGTTGAACTTCCCGCCCGATCACCCTGCCCGCAGCGAACAGGACACCTTCCACGTGGCGCCTGACGGCTCCCGGCAGGTGCTGCGCACCCACACCTCCCCGGTGCAGATCCGCGCGCTGCTCGAGCGGGAGCTGCCCGTCTACATCGTCTCGATCGGCCGCACCTTCCGCACCGACGAACTCGACGCCACCCACACACCGGTCTTCCACCAGGTGGAGGGACTCGCCGTCGACAAAGGACTGACCATGGCGAACCTGCGCGGCACGCTGGACGCGTTCGCGCGTGCGCAGTTCGGGCCGCAGGGGCGGACCCGGCTGCGGCCGCACTTCTTCCCGTTCACCGAGCCGTCTGCCGAGGTCGACGTCTGGTTCCCCGACAAGAAGGGCGGGCCTGGCTGGGTGGAGTGGGGCGGTTGCGGCATGGTCAACCCGAATGTGTTGCGCGCGTGCGGTATCGACCCCGAGGAGTACTCGGGTTTCGCGTTCGGTATGGGTTTGGAGCGCACGCTGCAGTTCCGCAACGGCATTCCGGACATGCGCGACATGGTCGAAGGTGACGTGCGCTTCTCGCTGCCGTTCGGGGTGGGCGCCTGATGCGTCTTCCCTACAGCTGGCTGCGCGACGTCGTAGCAGCCGGAGCTCCGGGCTGGGACGTGACGCCCGAGGACCTCGAGCAGACGCTGACCCGGATCGGCCACGAGGTCGAGGAGATCATCCCCGTCGGACCCGTGCGCGGCCCGTTGACGATCGGCCGCGTCGCCGCGATCGAGGAACTCACGGAGTTCAAGAAGCCCATCCGCGCCGTGAAGGTCGACGTCGGTGAAGAGGAACCACGCGACATCGTCTGCGGCGCAACGAACTTCGCGGTCGACGATCTGGTCGTGGTGGCGCTGCCCGGCACTGTGCTGCCCGGTGAGTTCACGATCGCCACCCGCAAGACCTACGGGCGCACGTCCGACGGCATGATCTGCTCGTCGGCCGAGCTCAACCTCGGCGCCGACCACTCCGGCATCCTTGTGCTCCCGCCGCAGACGGCGGCACCGGGGGACTCCGCCCACGAGGTGCTGGGACTCGACGACGTGGTCTTCCACCTCGCGATCACCCCGGATCGTGGCTATTGCCTGTCGGTGCGTGGCCTGGTCCGCGAGATCGCCAACGCCTACGACTTGGACTACGTCGATCCGGCGCTCGAGGTACCCGCGCTGCCCAGCGACGGTGAGGCGCTGCCGGTGGCGATCGATCCCGCGGCCGGCGTACAGCGCTTCACGTTGCGCCCCGTCACCGGTATCGACCCCACGGCGGTCTCACCCTGGTGGCTTCGGCGCCGCCTGCTGCTCAGCGGAATTCGCGCGATCTCCCCGGCCGTCGACGTGACCAACTACGTCATGCTCGAGCTCGGCCAACCCATGCACGCGCACGACCACAGCTTGATCCACGGTGGCTTCCGGGTTCGGTTCGCCGAGCCGGGGGAGACCGTGGTCACGCTCGACGATGTGGACCGTCGGCTCGACCCGGCCGACGTGCTGATCGTCGACGACGTCGCGACGGCTGCGATCGGCGGTGTCATGGGCGCCGGGACCACCGAAGTGCGCGACAGCACCACCGACGTCCTGCTCGAGGCCGCGGTCTGGGATCCGGCCGCGGTGTCGCGCACCCAGCGCCGGCTCCGTCTGCACAGCGAGGCCGGTCGCCGCTACGAACGCACCGTGGACCCGGCGATCTCGGTCGCCGCCCTCGACAGGGGAGCCGCGCTGCTGGCCGAGATCGCCGGCGGCACAGCACAACCGACACTCACCGACTGGCGGGGTGAGCCGCCGCGGCAGGACTGGTCACCGCCGCCGGTCCGCATGCCCGTCACCCTGCCCGACCGCATGGCCGGGGTCGAGTACCCGGCCGGGACCGCCCAGCGCCGACTGACCCAGATCGGTGCCACGGTCACCGTCGACGGTGACGACCTCACGGCGGTACCGCCCAGCTGGCGCCCCGACCTGCGGGAACCCGCGGATCTGGTCGAAGAGGTGATGCGCCTCGAAGGTCTCGACGCCGTCCCGTCGGTGCTGCCTGCCGCGCCCGCCGGGCGCGGCCTGTCCCCGGTGCAGAAGCGGCGCCGAGCGATCGGAAAGGCCCTCGCGCTCGGCGGTTACGTGGAGATCCTGCCGACGCCGTTCCTGCCCGCGGGAATCTTCGACCAGTGGGGACTCGCGGCCGACGACCCGCGCCGGACCACCACCCGAGTGCTCAATCCCCTCGAATCCGATCGACCGGCGCTGGCCACCACGCTGCTGCCCGGCCTGCTGGAAGCGTTGAGCCGCAACGTCTCCCGTGGAGCCGCCGATGCGGCGCTGTTCGCGCTGGCGCAGGTCGTCGAACCCACGACCGCGACGCGGGCCGTGGACCGCATCCCCACGGACCGGCGCCCCACCGACGAGGAGATCGCGACATTGGACGCGTCGCTGCCCCGCCAGCCGCAGCACGTCGCCGCGGTGCTGACCGGGTTGCGCGAACCCGCCGGCCCGTGGGGCCCGGGACGTCCCGTGGAACCGTTCGACGCCTTCGAGGCGGTCCGGATCGTCGGCCGGGCGGCCGGCGTCGAGTTCACGCTGCGCGCGGTCGAGTACCTGCCCTGGCACCCCGGCCGGTGCGCTGCGGTGTGCCTCGGCGACACCGTCGTCGGGCACGCCGGGCAGCTGCACCCCGCGGTGATCGAGCGCTCCGGTCTGCCGAAGGGCACCTGTGCGGTGGAGCTGGACCTCGACGCGGTGCCGATCACCGAGCTGCTGCCGGCTCCGCGCGTCTCACCGTTTCCCGCGGTGTTCCAGGATGTCGCGCTCGTCGTCGACGACGACGTGCCCGCGCAGGAGGTCGTCGACGCGGTGCGCGACGGTGCGGGTGACCTCCTCGAAGACGTCCGGCTCTTCGACGTCTACAGCGGTCCGCAGGTCGGCGAGGGCCGCAAATCGCTGGCGCTCGCGCTGCGCTTCCGCGCCGACGATCGGACGCTGACCGAGGACGAGGCCAGCGCCGCACGCGATGCGGCGGTGGCCGCCGCGGCCGCCGCGGTCGGCGCCCAGCAGCGGCGCTGACCAGCTGCAATAATGAATTTGCATCTTCCTGCATAAGAATGCAAAGATCGACGCCATGACATCCGTCGCCGTGGCCGGAGCCAGCGGATACGCCGGAGGGGAGATCCTGCGGCTGCTGCTCGGGCACCCCGCCTACGCGCAGGGCACCCTCACCCTGGGAGCACTGACCGCTGCGGCGAGTGCCGGCACCACACTCGCAGAACACCACCCCCACCTCCTGCCGCTCGCCGATCGCGTCCTCGAGCCGACCGAGGTCGAGGTGCTGGCGGGCCACGACGTCGTGTTCCTGGGTCTGCCGCACGGTCACTCCGCCGCGCTGGCCGAGCAGCTGGGCCCCGACACCGTGATCATCGACTGTGGCGCGGACTTCCGACTCACCGATCCCGCCGCGTGGGAGCGCTTCTACGGTTCCGAGCACGCAGGCAGTTGGCCCTACGGTCTGCCCGAGCTGCCCGGCGCGCGTGACCGTCTGCGCGGCGCCACCAGGATCGCCGTCCCCGGCTGCTATCCCACGGCTGCGCTGCTGGCGCTGTGGCCCGCGGTGGCAGCGGGACTCGTCGAGCCGGCCGTGACCGTCGTGGCCGTCAGCGGCACCTCCGGTGCGGGCCGGACCGCCAAGGTCGACCTTCTGGCGGCCGAGGTGATCGGCTCGGCACGGGCATACAACGTGGGCGGCAAGCATCGGCACACCCCCGAGATCGCCCAGGGTCTGGCTGCAGTGGCCGCCGGCGCGGACGTGTCGGTGTCGTTCACCCCGGTGCTCATCCCGACGGCCCGCGGCATCCTGGCCACCTGCACCGCACGCACCCAGGCTTCGGTGTCGGATCTGCGCGCTGCCTACGAGAAGGCTTATGACGCTGAGCCTTTCGTGCACCTGCTCCCCGAAGGACGGCTGCCGCAGACCGGTGCCGTGGTGGGTGGCAATGCCGCCCAGCTCGCGATCGCCGTCGACACCGACGCCCAGACGTTCGTCGCGATCGCCGCGATCGACAACCTGGTCAAGGGCACCGCGGGCGCGGCCGTGCAGTCGATGAACCTGGCACTGGGCTGGACCGAGACCGATGGACTGACGACCGTGGGGGTGGCTCCGTGACCGACCTGGCCGACAGCGCCCGGCTGCTGCGCACGCAGGGGGTGACCGCGCCTGCCGGATTCCGGGCGACGGGAATCTCCGCCGGCATCAAGGCATCCGGCGCGCTCGACCTCGCCCTGGTGTTCAACGAGGGCCCCGATCACGCCGCGGCTGGCGTCTTCACCCGCAACAAGGTCAAGGCCGCGCCGGTGCTGTGGTCGACCCAGGTACTCACCACCGGTCGGCTGCGCGCGGTGATCCTCAACTCCGGCGGCGCCAACGCCTGCACCGGCCCTGCCGGATTCCAAGACACCCACGCCACCGCGGAGGCGGTCGCGGCGGCGCTGTCGGACTGGGGCACCGAGACCGGCGCGATCGAGGTCGCGGTGTGCTCGACCGGCCTGATCGGTGACCGCCTGCCGATGGACAAGGTGCGCGCCGGCGTCACCGAGATCGTGCACGAGATGGCCGGCGGCCTCACCGGTGGGGAAGAGGCCGCGCGCGCGATCATGACCACCGACACCGTGCCCAAACAGGTTGCGCTGCACCACCAGAACCGGTGGACCGTCGGCGGCATGGCCAAGGGCGCGGGCATGCTGGCGCCGTCGCTGGCCACCATGTTGTGCGTGCTGACCACCGACGCGGTGGCCGACGCCGCCGCCCTCGACCGTGCGCTGCGCCGCGCGACCGCGGCCACCTTCGATCGGCTCGACGTCGACGGCAGCTGCTCCACCAACGACACGGTGCTGCTGTTGTCCTCGGGGGCTTCGGAGATCGCACCGAGCCAGGACGACCTCGACGCCGCTGTGCTCGCCGTCTGCGAGGACCTCTGCGCCCAGCTGCAGGCCGACGCCGAAGGCGTGACCAAGCGGATCACCGTCACCGTCACTGGGGCGGCGACCGAGGACGACGCCGTCACCGCGGCGCGGGTGATCGCCCGCGACAGCCTGGTCAAGACCGCGCTGTTCGGCTCCGACGCCAACTGGGGCCGGGTGCTCGCCGCGGTGGGTATGGCGCCGGTGCCGCTGGACGCCGACCGCATCACCGTGTCCTTCAACGGCTTTCCGGTCTGTGTGGACAGCGTCGGGGCGCCGGGCGCGCGGGAGGTCGACCTCACGGGTGAGGACATCGCAGTCACGGTGGATCTGGGTGTGGGCGCCGCCTCGGCCTCGATCCGCACCACCGACCTGTCGCACGCCTACGTCGAAGAGAACTCGGCGTACAGCTCATGAGCATCGCGACATCGCAGAAGGCGCTGGTGCTCGCCGCTGCGCTGCCCTGGCTCAAGGCGCTGCACGGCAAGATCGTCGTCGTCAAGTACGGCGGCAACGCGATGACCGACGACACGCTCAAAGCGGCGTTCGCCGAGGACATGGTCTTCCTGCGCAACTGCGGTGTTCATCCGGTGGTCGTCCACGGAGGCGGCCCCCAGATCAGCGCGATGCTCAAGAAGCTCGGCATCGCAGGCGAATTCAAGGGCGGCTTCCGGGTCACCACACCCGAGGTGCTCGACGTCGCCCGCATGGTGCTGTTCGGTCAGGTCGGCCGGGAACTGGTCAACCTGATCAACGCCCACGGGCCCTACGCCGTCGGCATCACCGGCGAGGACGCGCACCTGTTCACCGCGGTGCGCCGCAGTGTGCTCGTCGACGGAGTGGCCACCGACATCGGCCTCGTCGGCGACGTCGAGCGAGTCAGCACCGACGCGGTGCGCGATCTCATCGCCGCCGGCCGCATCCCCGTCGTGTCGACGATCGCGCCGGACGTCGAAGGGCGCGTGTACAACATCAACGCCGACACCGCAGCCGCTGCCCTGGCCGAGGCGCTCGGCGCGGAGAAGCTGCTCATGCTCACCGACGTCGAGGGGCTCTACACCAGCTGGCCGGACCGCGGCTCCCTGGTCAGCGAAATCGATTCCGCTGCTTTGACGCAACTACTCCCGACGTTGGAGGAGGGCATGGTGCCCAAGATCGAGGCATGCCTGCGCGCGATCACCGGCGGCGTCCCCAGTGCGCACGTCATCGACGGCCGCGTCGAACACTGCGTGCTGGCCGAACTGTTCACCGATGAAGGCGCGGGAACCAAGGTGGTGCCCTCATGAGCCAGACACTGCTTGACCGCTGGTCCGCGGTGATGATGCACAACTACGGCACCCCGCCGGTGGCGCTGGTCAGCGGAGCGGGCGCCGTCGTCACCGACGGCGACGGCAAGTCCTATGTCGACCTGCTCGGCGGTATCGCGGTCAACGTGCTGGGCCACGGCCATCCCGCCGTCATCGAGGCCGTGCACCGGCAGATGAGCACGCTCGGCCACACCTCCAACCTCTATGCCACGGAGCCGGGCATCGCCCTGGCCGAGGCGCTGGTCGGTCACCTCGGGGCGCCCGCCCGGGTGTTCTTCGCGAACTCCGGCACCGAGGCCAACGAGGTCGCGTTCAAGATCACCCGGTTGACCGGACGCACCAAACTCGTTGCCGCCGAGGGGTCATTCCACGGTCGCACCATGGGATCGCTGGCGCTGACCGGTCAACCCGCCAAGCAGGCACCCTTCGAGCCGCTGCCCGGCGACGTCACGCACGTGCCCTACGGCGACGTCGACGCGTTGCGCGCGGCCGTCGACGACCAGACTGCCGGGGTATTCCTCGAACCGATCATGGGGGAGGGTGGCGTCGTCGTTCCGCCGGCGGGCTACCTGGTCGCTGCGCGGGAGATCACCGCGCGCCACGGCGCCCTGCTGGTGCTCGACGAGGTGCAGACGGGCATCGGGCGGACCGGAGCTTTCTACGCGCACCAACACGACGGCATCACCCCCGACATCGTCACGCTGGCCAAGGGGCTCGGCGGAGGGTTGCCCATCGGGGCGTGCCTGGCCATCGGACCGACCGCGGAGCTGCTGACCCCGGGCCTGCACGGCAGCACCTTCGGGGGTAACCCGGTGTGCACCGCCGCGGCCCTGGCCGTGCTGAAGGTGCTCGCCGACGACGGCCTCATCGAGCGCGCCGACGTGCTGGGCAAGACGCTGAGCCACGGCATCGAGGCGCTCGGTCATCCGCTGATCGACCATGTCCGCGGCCGCGGCCTCTTGCGCGGCATCGTCTTGACCGCCGAGGTCGCCAAGCCCGTCGAGGCCGCCGCCCGCGATGCCGGCTTCCTCGTCAATGCCGCTGCGCCGCAGATCATCCGGCTCGCCCCGCCGCTGGTGCTCACCGAGGAGCAGGCGGAGTCGTTCGTCGCCGCACTGCCGGCCATTCTCGATGCCGCGAGCGGATCATGACCCGGCATTTTCTGCGCGACGACGATCTCAGCCCGGCCGAGCAGGCCGAGGTGCTCGCGCTGGCCGCCGAGCTCAAACGGGAGCCGTTCAGCCGCCGGCCGCTGGAAGGGCCGCGCGGCGTGGCGGTGATCTTCGAGAAGAACTCGACCAGAACGCGGTTCTCTTTCGAGATGGGCATCGCCCAGCTCGGCGGGCACGCCGTCGTCGTCGACGGGAGAAGCACCCAGCTCGGCCGGGAGGAGACGCTGGAGGACACCGGCGCGGTGCTCTCCCGCTACGTCGACGCGATCGTGTGGCGCACGTTCGCGCAGGAGCGGCTGACCGCGATGGCCTCCGGTTCCAGCGTCCCCATCGTCAATGCGCTGTCCGACGAATTCCACCCCTGCCAGGTGCTCGCCGATCTGCAGACGCTCGCCGAGTGGAAGGGCGGTCTGAACGGGCTGCGGCTGAGCTACTTCGGCGACGGCGCCAACAACATGGCCCACTCGCTGATGCTCGGCGGCGTCACCGCCGGCGTGCACGTGACGATCGCGGCGCCGCGCGGCTTCGCCCCGCACCCGATGTTCGTCGCTGCCGCCGAGACCCGCGCCCACCAGACCGGCGCCACGGTGCGGGTGACCGACGATCCGCGTGATGCCGCCGCCGGTGCCGACGTGCTGGTGACCGACACATGGATCTCCATGGGTCAGGAGAACGACGGTCTCGACCGGGTCAGGCCGTTCCGTCCGTTCCAGGTGAACGCGGAGCTGCTCGACCAGGCGGACTCGGAAGCTGTTGTACTGCACTGCCTTCCGGCCCATCGAGGGCACGAGATCACCGACGAGGTGATCGACGGTCCGCGCAGCGCGGTGTGGGACGAGGCCGAGAACCGGCTGCACGCGCAGAAAGCGCTGCTGGTGTGGCTGCTGGAGAACTCGTGACCGCCTCCACGCGCGCGGGCCGGCAGGCGCGCATCGTCGCGCTGCTGTCCGCGCAGCCGGTACGCAGCCAAGGGGAGTTGGCGGCGCTGCTGTCCGCCGACGGTATCGAAGTGACGCAAGCGACGCTGTCGCGCGACCTCGAAGAGCTGGGCGCGGTCAAGCTACGCGGCGCCGACGGTGGCGGTGGCCAGTACATCGTCCCCGAGGACGGCAGCCCCGTGCGCGGGGTGACCGGCGGCACCGAGCGGGTGTCGCGACTGCTGGGAGACCTGCTGGTCGCCACCGACGCCAGCGCCAACCTCGCGGTGCTGCGCACACCCCCGGGTGCTGCGCACTATCTGGCCAGTGCGATCGATCGGGCCGCACTGCCCTATGTCGTCGGCACCATCGCCGGCGACGACACGATCTTCGTCATCGCGCGTGAGCCGATGACCGGGGCTGAACTCGGCGAGGCTCTGGAGAGCCTCGCCAAAGCGTGACACGAACAAGGGAGAGAGTCATATGTCCGAGCGCGTCATCCTGGCGTATTCCGGCGGTCTGGACACCTCGGTGGCCATCAGCTGGATCGGCAAGGAGACCGGCCGCGAGGTGGTCGCGGTGGCCATCGACCTCGGGCAGGGCGGTGAGGACATGGAGGTCGTGCGTCAGCGGGCTCTGGACTGCGGCGCGGTGGAGGCCGTCGTGGTCGACGCCCGCGACGAGTTCGCCGAGCAGTACTGCCTGCCGGCCATCCAGTCCAACGCGCTCTACATGGATCGCTACCCACTGGTCTCGGCGCTGAGCCGGCCGCTGATCGTCAAGCACCTCGTCGACGCGGCACGTGAGCACGGCGGCGGCATCGTCGCGCACGGCTGCACCGGCAAGGGCAACGACCAGGTCCGCTTCGAGGTCGGGTTCGCGTCACTGGCGCCCGATCTGCAGGTGCTGGCCCCGGTGCGTGACTACGCGTGGACCCGGGAGAAGGCGATCGCCTTCGCCGAGCAGAACGACATCCCGATCAACGTGACCAAGCGGTCGCCGTTCTCGATCGACCAGAACGTGTGGGGTCGGGCCGTGGAAACCGGCTTCCTGGAACACCTCTGGAACGCCCCGACGAAGGACGTCTACGACTACACCGAGGATCCGACGGTCAACTGGAGCAGCCCGGACGAGGTGATCGTCGGGTTCGACAAGGGTGTGCCGGTGAGCATCGACGGCCAGCCGGTGACGGTGCTGCAGGCCATCGAGGCGCTCAACGCTCGGGCCGGGGCGCAGGGGGTGGGCCGCCTGGATGTCGTCGAGGACCGCCTGGTCGGTATCAAGAGCCGCGAGATCTACGAGGCGCCCGGTGCCATGGTGCTGATCACCGCGCACACCGAGCTCGAGCACGTCACGCTGGAACGCGAACTCGGCCGCTTCAAGCGCGGCACCGACCGCAAGTGGGGCGAGCTGGTCTATGACGGCCTGTGGTACTCGCCGCTGAAGTCCTCGCTCGAGGCGTTCGTCGCGCACACCCAGCAGCACGTCACCGGTGAGATCCGGATGGTGTTGCACGGCGGCCACATCGCGGTCAACGGCCGGCGCAGCGCCGAGTCGCTGTACGACTTCAACCTGGCCACCTACGACGAGGGCGACACGTTCGACCAGTCCGCGGCGAAGGGCTTCGTGCACGTGCACGGGCTCTCGTCGAGCCTGTCGGCGCGGCGGGACCTGGCCGGCGACCGATGAGCCGCTTGCGCGAAGAGCAACAGCTGTGAGCACCCCCTCATCGCCCAAACCGACATTTGGGCGGGAAAGTGCGAGTGGAATCCACCAAAAGGTCGATCTCGACGCGGGACGGGGGCGCTGACGTGAGCACGAACGAGGGGTCACTCTGGGGTGGTCGGTTCGCCGACGGGCCGTCGGATGCGCTTGCCGCACTGAGCAAGTCGACCCACTTCGACTGGGTGCTGGCGCCCTATGACGTCGTCGCATCGAAGGCGCACGCACGGGTCCTGCATCGTGCCGGATTGCTCACCGACGACCAGCGCGACGGGCTCCTCGCCGGGCTGGACAGTCTCGGTACCGACGTCGCCGACGGCAGCTTCGGCCCGATCGCGACCGACGAGGACGTGCACGGCGCGCTCGAGCGTGGCCTGATCGACCGCGTGGGTGCCGATCTTGGCGGGCGGCTGCGTGCCGGCCGGTCGCGCAACGATCAGGTCGCCACGCTGTTCCGGATGTGGCTGCGCGACGCGATACGCCGGATCGCCGACGGCGTGTTCGAGGTCGTCGCCGCCCTGTCCACCCAGGCCGCCGCGCATCCCACGGCGATCATGCCCGGCAAGACGCACCTGCAGTCTGCGCAGCCGATCCTGCTCGCGCATCACCTGCTCGCGCATGCCCATCCGCTGCTGCGGGACATCGACCGGCTCGTCGACGCCGACAAGCGCGCCGCGGTGTCGCCCTACGGCTCGGGCGCTCTGGCCGGGTCGTCGCTGGGTCTGGACCCGGATGCGATCGCCGAGGAGCTGGGTTTCACCGCCGCCGCCGACAACTCTGTCGATGCCACCGCCGCACGGGATTTCGCGGCCGAGGCGGCGTTCGTCTTCGGCCTCATCGCCGTCGATCTGTCTCGGCTGGCCGAAGACATCATCTTGTGGAGCACAACGGAATTCGGGTATGTGCGGTTGCATGACGCCTGGTCGACGGGCAGTTCGATCATGCCGCAGAAGAAGAACCCCGACATCGCCGAGCTCGCACGCGGCAAGGCCGGTCGGCTGATCGGGAACGTGACCGGACTGCTCGCGACGCTCAAAGCCCAGCCGCTGGCCTACAACCGGGACCTCCAAGAAGACAAGGAGCCCGTCTTCGATTCGGCGGCACAGCTGGAGATGCTGCTGCCCGCGATGGCCGGACTCGTGTCGACGCTCGAGTTCGACGAGGACCGCATGGTCGCCCTCGCCCCGCTGGGCTACACACTGGCCACCGACGTCGCGGAATGGCTCGTGCGGCGCGGTGTGCCGTTCCGGGTGGCGCACGAAGCCGCCGGTGCTGCCGTGCGCGCCGCCGAAGCCCGGGGCGTCGGCCTCGAAGACCTCGAGGACGCCGAACTGGCCGCGATCCATCCCGACCTCGGGCCGGAAGTTCGCGACGTCCTGACCGTGGAAGGGTCGGTGAACTCGCGCGATGCGCGGGGCGGCACCGCGCCCGTGCAGGTGGCCCGACAGCTGAGCGCGGTGCGAGCCGCGGCCGACGAACTGCGAATCCGGCTGCGCCGCTAGCATTCGGCACCATGGACTCCGGCGAGCAGCAGACGGCGACCAGCCGGCGCGCTCGGCTCCGGCGCTGGCTGGCGCAACGCCCGCTGCGGCAGTGGTGGAAGGCCGCGCTGGCCACGGTCCTCGCGGTCGCCGCACTGTTCGGGGGACTCGACACCGTCAACACCGGAGCGGTCCCGTTCGCGGCCGATGAGGATTTCTCCGACGGTCAGTACACCGTGAACATCCACGGGGCCTCGCTGCTGCCGAAGGTCACCGCCGGCACGCGCACGATCGGCCCCGCCCAGCCCGGCAAGCTCTACCTCGGAGTGACCGTCACGCTCGCCAATGACGGAACGGTGCCCGGCCGCCTCCGCAACGAGCTGGACCTGCGCATGGTGAACGGCAAGGAGTTCTTCGGCGCGTTCCGCTTCCGCGACGGGTCGCCGATCCAGACCCTCGGACCCGGTCTGACGGAGAAGCTCGCGTACCTGTGGGTGGTGCCGCAGAACGCGGTTCGGCCCGGCGACACGATCAGCGTGCGGGTGTGGAAGAAGCAGTTCAAGCAACTGATGGTGGCCTACGGCGGCAAGGAGTGGCTCGACAGCCTCACCGATTACGGCGTCACCGAGCTGACCGTGAAGGAACCGGCATGACCGCGACGAGGATGCGGTCGGTGCTGTCGGCGGTGTGTGTCATCGTGCTGATCGCAGCGGCGGCACTGGTCTGGCACAACCTGCCCACACCCACCGATCTCTACGGACCGTTCGACGTCCACGGGAAAGCTGGCGAGCCGGTCCGCGGCCGTGGCGTCACTGCCACCGTCACCGCGGTGAGCGTTGCGCCGACGGTGAACTCGGTACCGGCGGCCGGCCGGTGGGTGGTCGTCGACACGACGATGCAGGCGCTGGGCAGTACCGATGTGCCGCACGCTGATCTGTTGGTCGGCGCGAACACCTACATCCCCACCGACCGGTTCTTGACGAAGACCCTCGGACGAGCGCTGGCGCCGGGCATCGAGCAGCGCGGCAGCTGGGTCTTCGACGTCGCGTCGGAACTGGTCGACGGCCGCGCCCCCGACCTACTGACGCTGCGGGTCTGGGTGGGCAGTGACCTGCTCGACTCGCGGCTGGTGATCACGATCCCACCTCAGGCCGTCAGCCGCGGCGCCGACCTCGAGCTGGTTCCGCCGGAGGCACGTGCATGAGCGGCCGGTTGACCGCGCTGTGGCAGCGCAACGTGCTGGGCGCCGTCGCGGCCGCCTGCGCAATCGCCGTGTTCGTCGTCATCGACTTCGGACCGGACTGGTCGACCTACCGACACTCCGTGCAACCTGAAGTCGTCATCCCCAAGGGCGAGAGCGGCTCGGCCGGGGGAGAGACGTGGCGGCTGACGAAGGTCACGCATCTCAACCGCAGCCCCGTTCGGTTCGGGCCGGCGCTGCCGAAGGGCACGGTGTTGACCGTGCTCGACTTCGACCGGTCGGGAACCCCGCAGCAGGGCTACTGCACCGCTGTGATCACCGACGGGACGACGCGCTGGACGGCGGAGGGGGTCGGCGGCTACACCCCGATCCCGCCCGACGGGGTCACATCGCTCTGCCACCTGCCCGGCCCCGTCCAGTTCACGTTCCTGCTGCCCGACGACGTCGTGCCCACGGCCATGGACGTGACGCACAACGGCCAGATCACTGTGCGGGTGCTGCTGTAACCGGTTGCGCGCGTACGTGTTCGAGGCAGTACGCCACCGTCGAGGCGATCAGGCACACCCGCAACGGCTCGATGATCAGATTCGACAGGAAGACGAGCGTGGGCCGGACGGCATCCCAGTAGGTTTCCGGGTGCGGCCCGAGCAGCCACGCCGCGCCGCGGAACAATTGTCCGGTGCGTACCTCGGGGCGGTAGAAACTGCCCGCCATGTCCAGCCAGGCCAGCCCGAGATAGCCGAGCACGTAGAGCGCCAACGCGATCACGCCGCCGTGCAGGATGAGCCGGGCAGAATCGGTGATCGGCCGGTAGTTGCCGAGCCGGGACAGCAGCACGTCGCGCGCCTCGTCGCGGCGGACATCGGACAGCCGAGACCACCGGTCCCGCACCCGCTTCTGTCGCGTCGACGCCCGCTCGAAGAGCAGGTCGGCACGTTGACCGGCGACGCGGCGAGCGGCGCTGCGCCAATCCGCCGGCATCGACACCCCGTAGACGATCGCGGCGACGGCCAGCCACAGCAGCGGGATGGTGGCGCCCCCGAACACAGTGCTCACCGTCCAGGTGACCGTGTCCCACAGGATCTCCAGCGGCCGGAAGTGGGAGAACAGCTCTGCGCGAGTGTCGGTGAACCACACCACGATCCGCCGCTGCTGCAGCCAACCGCTCGGGTTGACGAAGAAGGTGACGTCCTTGCTGGCCGCGAAGCTGAGGCTGAGGAAGACCCACAGAGCGTCCACGTAGACCCGGACCGCGATCATCCACCGCGGCATCAGATCCTTGAAGCGGCTCAGGACATAGCGCAGGACGAGTGCCGTCACGATCAGCACCACGGTGAGCGTGCCTCCCGGAAGTGCCTCGGGGTGCAGTTCGACCCCACCAGGGGTGGTCATGCTCTGCCCGATCCGATAGCCCAGCGCCCGTTGTTCGTAGGCGATCCAGTCCTCGGCGAACATCTTCCACGCCAGGTAGATCGCGAAGAACGGCACGATCACGGTGGCGAACACGTCGACGCGGCGCGCGGTCCGCGGCGGCAGCGCCGCCAACGCCGGAATGCCCGACCGGATCACGAAGAACATCGCGACGTAGGACCCGAGCCGGGCGAGACCGGCCAGCGGCATGATCAGAGAGGCCCACAGATCGTTGTCGTACCCGGCCCACGCGGCCAGCTCGATCGCGGCTCGGCGCCCCAGCAGCCCGAGCAGATAACACGCGGCGAGCTGAGGCCAGTACCGCCAGAACAGCACGAACGGGCGGGCGAGATACTCCGCCGTCGTACGTATCTGGGTCGTACTCATCCGGCGTCCTCGGCCAATTCGAGCCAGGCCTGCTCCAGGTCGTCCTTACGGGAGAGCAGGTCGCTCAGCTCGCCGTTGAGTTCGCCGGCCCGCACGTGGTCGGCGGCGGCATCGGCCATCGCCTCGTGCAGGGCGGCGATCCGATCGTCGAGTTTGGCGAGTTGGTTCTCGATCCGTGCCATCTCCTTGCCGGCGCGGCGATCGCGGGCGGCGCCGGATTCGCCCCGCACCGGCTCGGCCCGGGCGGGGGCCGGGGTGGCCGCTGCTGACCGGTCGGCGAGGTATTGCTCCACGCCCCCGGGCAGCAGATCGCAGCGCCCACCGCCTGTCAACGCGTAGGTCACGTCGCTGACGCGCTCGAGGAAGTAGCGGTCGTGACTGACCACGATCAGCGTGCCGGGCCAGCCGTCGAGGTAGTCCTCGATGACGGTCAGCGTGTCGATGTCGAGATCGTTGGTCGGTTCGTCGAGCAGCAGCACGTTCGGTTCGTCGAGCAGCAGCCGTAGGAACTGCAACCGCCGCCGCTCACCGCCGGACAGTTCGCCGAGCCGCGTGGTCAGCTTGTCCCCGGTGAACCCGAAATCCTCCAGCAGCGTCGAGGTGCTGACCTCGCGGCCGCCCGCGACCTCGGTGAGGCGCTTCTTGCTCTCGACGGCGTCGAGGACCCGCTCGTCGGGGTGCAATTCGGTGAGCGCCTGGCTGAGGTAGCCGATCGACAGCGTCTGGCCGCGTTTCACCGTGCCCGACGTCGGCGGCAGGTCACCGACCAGGAGCTTGAGGATCGACGTCTTCCCGGTGCCGTTCACGCCGACCAGTCCGATGCGCGCGCCCGGCCCGATCGACCAGTCGATGCCGTCGAGCAGCGTGCGCGGCGGATCGCCCACCTGCAGACTCACCCGGTGCAGATCGAACACGTCTTTGCCGAGCCGTGAGGTGGCGAATCGTTGCAGCATCAGCGAGTCGCGCGGCGGCGGCTCGTTGGCGATCAGGTCGTTGGCGGCCTGGATGCGGAACTTCGGCTTCGACGTCCGCGCGGGCGGCCCGCGCCGCAGCCACGCCAGTTCCTTGCGCATCAGGTTCCTGCGCCGGGCCTCGGTGCCGGCGGCCATGCGCATGCGTTCGGCACGCGCCAGCACGAACGCCGCGTAGCCGCCCTCGTAGGCGTCGACGACGCCGTCGTGCACCTCCCAGGTGCTCGTGGCGACGGCGTCGAGGAACCAGCGATCGTGGCTGACCACCACCAGTGCCCGGGCGGGCCGCGCGGACAGGTGCCCGGCCAGCCAGCCGATCACCTCGACGTCGAGGTGGTTGGTGGGTTCGTCGAGCACGAGCACGTCGTGGTTGGCCAGCAGCACCTCGGCGAGCGCGACGCGGCGCCGCTCACCACCGGACAGATCCGCCGCCCGGGCGTCCAGAGACACCTCGGCCAACAGGTTTTCGACGACGGCGCGGGTGGTCGGCTCGGCGGCCCAGATGTGGTCGGGCCGGCCCCCGACGATCACACCGCGCACGGTGTCCTCCGGTGCGAAGTCGTCGGCTTGCCGCAGGTAGCCCACCGAGAGGCCGGAGGTGTGGGTCGCCCGCCCGGAGTCGGGTGCCAGCGTGCCGGTGAGCACCTTGAGCAACGTCGTCTTGCCGTCGCCGTTTCGGCCGACCACGCCGATCGCGTCGCCCTCCTCGACACCGAGGCTGACGGCATCGAGCAACGTGCGGGTGCCGTAGCCCACGGTGACCTTTTCCAGGTTGATCAGGTTCGCCATCAGGCGCCGATGATAGGCCTCTGCTGTGCCATGATGACGTCTGCACTGGGGGGATCAGGGGTTCGGGGTCGGCGATAGGGGAGCAGGCGTTGGTGGATCTCTCGGCGATCACCGGACCGGTCGGCCGACTGGTCGCGACCGCCCAGAACGGTCTCGAGGTGCTGCGCTACGGCGGTCTGGAGACCGGATCGGTGCCCTCACCGTTCCAGATCGTGGAGAGCGTGCCGATGTACCGGCTGCGCCGCTACTTCCCGCCCGACACCCGGCCCGGCGCCAAACCCGCAGGCCCACCGGTGCTGATGGTCCACCCCATGATGATGTCGGCCGACATGTGGGACGTCACCCGCCAGGACGGCGCGGTCGGCATCCTGCACCGCGCGGGCGTCGACCCGTGGGTGATCGACTTCGGGTCGCCGGACAAGGTCGAGGGCGGGATGCAACGCAACCTGGCCGACCACATCGTCGCTCTCAGCGAGGCGATCGACACGGTCAAGTCGGTGACCGGGCGCGACGTGCACGTGGCTGGATACTCGCAGGGCGGCATGTTCGCCTATCAGACTGCGGCCTACCGGCGCTCGAAGGATCTGGCGAGCATCATCGCGTTCGGCTCGCCGGTCGACACCCTGGCCGCGTTGCCGATGAACCTGCCGGCCAGCCTCGCCCCGGCCGCCGCCGACTTCATGGCCGACCACGTCTTCAGCCGCATCGACATCCCCGGCTGGATGGCGCGCACCGGTTTCCAGATGCTCGACCCGATCAAGACAGCCCAGTCGCGGCTGGAGTTCCTGCTGCAGCTGCACGACCGGGAAGCCCTGCTCCCGCGCGAGCAGCAGCGCCGGTTCCTGGCCTCCGACGGCTGGATCGCATGGTCGGGTCCGGCGATCTCGGAATTGCTCAAGCAGTTCATCGCCCACAACCGGATGATGACCGGTGGCTTCTCCGTGCACGGCGATCTGGTCACGCTCTCGGACATCGACTGTCCCGTGCTGGCAGTCGTCGGCGAGGTCGACGACATCGGCCAACCCGCATCCGTGCGCGGTATCAAGCGGGCCGCGCCACAGGCCGATGTCTACGAATTCATGATCAGGGCAGGACATTTCGGGCTCGTGGTCGGTTCGAAGGCGGCCAGCCAGACGTGGCCGACAGTGGCACAGTGGGTGCGCTGGCTCGACGGGGCCGGCGCCATGCCCGACGGTGTCGCGCCGATGGCGCTGCAACCGGCGGCATCGTCGGAGAGCGGTGTCTCGCTCACCTCCCGGCTGGCGCACGGAACCGCCGCGGCGACGGAGATGGCGCTCACGCTGGCGAAGTCGGCCGCCGACGCGCTCGTCGCGGCGAACCGCTCGGCCCGCACGCTCGCCGTGGAGACCGCCCGCACCCTGCCCCGCCTCGCGCGACTGGGACAGGTCAACGACCACACCCGGATCTCGTTGGGCCGCATCATGAGTGAGCAGGCCCGCGACGCCCCGCAGGGCGAAGCGCTGCTGTTCGACGGCCGCGTGCACACCTACGAGGCGGTCGATCGCCGCATCAACAACGTCGTGCGCGGCCTCATCGGAGTCGGAGTGCGCCAGGGCGCCCGGGTGGGCGTGCTGATGGACACCCGGCCCAGCGCGCTGGTCGCGATCGCCGCGTTGTCCCGCCTGGGCGCGGTCGCGGTGCTGATGCCGCCCGACGCCGATCTCGCCACCGCGGCGCGGCTGGGCGCGGTCACCGAGATCATCGCCGACCCGGGCCACCTGGATGCCGCCCGCACGCTCGACACCCGGGTGCTGGTGCTCGGTGGCGGCGAATCGCGCGATCTGCACCTGCCCGACGATGCCGGCGTCATCGACATGGAACAGATCGACCCGGACCGGGTGGATCTGCCCGGTTGGTACCGCCCGAACCCAGGGCTCGCCCGCGATCTGGCGTTCATCGGGTTCAGCACGATCAGCGGTGACATGGTCGCCCGCCAGATCACCAACTACCGGTGGGCGCTGTCGGCGTTCGGCACCGCGTCGGCGGCGAACCTCAGCCGCAACGACACCGTCTACTGCCTCACCCCTCTGCACCATCAGTCGGGTCTGCTGGTGAGCCTGGGCGGCGCGGTCGTGGCCGGTGCGCGCATCGCGTTGTCGCGGGGTCCGCGGCCGGACCGCTTCGTCCAGGAGATCCGGCAATACGGCGTGACGGTGGTGTCCTACACGTGGGCGATGCTGCGCGAGGTGATCGACGATCCTGCCTTCTCGCTGACCGGCAGCCACCCGGTGCGCGTGTTCATCGGTTCGGGTATGCCCAGCGGTCTGTGGAAACGGGTCGTGGAGGAGTTCGCACCGGCGAAGGTCGTCGAATTCTTCGCAACCACCGACGGGCAGGCTGTGCTGGCCAACGTCGCGGGCGCCAAGGTGGGCAGTAAGGGCAGGCCGCTGCCCGGTGGCGGCGAGATCGCGCTGGCCGCCTACGACCCGGAGGACAACCTGATCCTCGAAGACGACCGCGGGTTCGTCCGTCGCGCCGACACCAACGAGGTCGGCGTCCTGCTCGCGCATCCGCGCGGCCCGGTCGACCCGCTGGCGTCGGTCAAGCGTGGAGTGTTCGCACCCGCCGACACCTGGGTGTCGACCGAGTATCTGTTCCGCCGCGACGAGGACGGCGACTACTGGCTCGTCGACACCCGCGCAGCGGTGATCCACACCGCCCGCGGACCGGTGTTCGCGGCCACCGTCAACGACGCAGTCGGGCGTCTCGGCGCGGTCGACATGGCCGTCACCTACGCGGTGCCCACCAAGACTCAGACGCTAGCGGTGACCGCCCTGGCCCTGCGTCCCGGCGGCAGCGTCACCGCCGCCGATGTGTCCGAGGCGCTGGCCGATATACCTGTCGGCGCCGCACCTGACATCGTGCACGTCGTGCCCGATATGACACTGACCGCCACGTACCGGCCTCTGGCAGGGCCGATGCAGGCCGACGGTGTTCCGAAGGCGTCCCGTAACGCCTGGTATCGAGACGCCGATACCCATCTGTACAAGCGGTTGACTGCGGCTGTTCGCAGCGAGATTGCCGGCACACAGCAGTGATGCCCGGTGCGCGCCTCACTGTTAGGCTCGCGCTGGCGACTCCGAGGAGGATTCATGTCACCACGCAATTGGCGCCGCGCCGCCGGGACCGCGCTTGCCGGTGCCGCGCTGGTCGGAGGCATTGCCGCGGGGCTGTCGGCTCCGCTGGCGGCCGCTGATCCGGCCGCAGCGCCGTCGACAGGCGATGCGCCTCCGCCGGTGTCACCCGATCGGATCCTCGTGATGATCAACGAGCAGTACAACACCGGGTCGGGCGGCGGTCAGGTCTCGAAGCTGATCGATCAGGTGATGACGCTGCGCATGCAGGGCTTCAAGCCTTCGCGCGCCAATACCGCTGCCCTTGCGGACGCCCTCGACAAGCGTCCGAATCAGGCTCCGCTGGTCGAGGCTCTGCAGGCGACGCTCGCGACGCAGCGCAAGATCAAAATGCAGGCAGCCAATCAGGTCCAGCAGCCCGCGGTGCCGCCGCCGGCGACTCCGGGCATCGTGCAGGCGCCGATGGGGCCGAATTGGGGTCCGGGTAACCCGATGATCAAGGATCCCGACGACAACATCTTCCCGATGCCCGGTCGGACGGGATGACGCTCGAACCCGCACTGCTCGAACTCCTCGTGTGCCCCCAAGATCGGGGTCCCCTGCTCTATGTCGACGGGTGTCTCTACAACCCCCGTCTGCAGCGCAAGTACCGCATCGACGACGGCATCCCGGTCCTGCTGATCGACGAGGCCGTCACCGTGGACGACGACGAGCATCGGCGCCTGGTCGCCGCGGCGAGCGAGTCCTAACCGAGCCCGGGGAGATCGCCGGTCAGGTAGCGCTGCAGATTCGGTGCGATCGTCTCCACGACCTGGTCCACGGGTAGGGATCGGAACGGTTCCAGCTCGAGGATGTAGCGCGCCATCACGACGCCGACCAGTTGTGATGCGACGAATTGGACGCGGATTCGGCCGGTGCCGGGCGGATCGTCCACCCGGCCGCCCACTTCCGCGGCGATGACGTCCTGCAGGAAGCTCCGCACCATCGAGACGTCGCTGCCGGCCAGCATGGACCGCAGTGTGGCGATGAATCCCTTGCCCAGCTCCGAATCCCAGAGCGGCAGCAGAAGCGACGGCAGGACATGGCCGATTTGATCGACCGGGACCTCGCGCAGCGGACCGATCACCGTCATGGGGTCGATCGGGATGTGGATCGCGGCGGCGAACAGCTGGGTCTTGGTGCCGAAGTAGTGGTGAACCAGCGCACCGTCCACGCCCGCTCCCGCGGCGATGGAGCGGATCGATGTGTTGTCGAAACCATTGCGGGCGAACAGGTCTCGTGCGACGGCCAAGATGCGATCGCGGGTGTCCGACGCGCCGGGGGGACGTCCCGGACGTTTGCGATCCTGCTCGGTCGTCACGGTCGCTACGGTGTCCTTCGCCTCAGTGTCGCTGCGGCCAGGGCGAGCGCCGACACCGCGAAGGCGGCGACGATCAGCAGATCGCGGACGGCCAGCGACGTCAGCTCGGCGTGGGCGCCGACCTGGCGGAGTGCCTCCAGAGCGTAGCTGGCCGGCATCGCGTTGCTCACCCACTGCAGCCAGTCGGGTAGCTGCTCGCGCGGCACGACGATGCCGCAGAGCAGCAGCTGCGGCGCGATGACCAGCGGCATGAACTGCACGGCTTGGAACTCGGTGCGTGCGAACGCGCTGCACAGCAGGCCCAGCCCGACCCCGAGCACGGCGTTGACGATCGCGATGACGAACACCCACACCGGGTTGCCTGCCGTCTCGAGATCCAGCAGCCAGAACGACACCAGGCACGCCAGGGTGGCCTGGGCGGCTGCGGCGAGCGAGAACGCTGTTCCGTAACCGGCGAGCAGGTCGAGGCGGCCCAGCGGGGTGGTGAGGATGCGCTCCAACGTGCCGGACACCCGCTCGCGCTGCATGGTGATCGAGGTGATCAGGAACATCACGATCAGCGGAAAAACGCCCAGCAGCACCAGGCATGCGTTGTCGAACGGCGACGGTAGTCCCGGTCGGGTCGGTACCGCGTCGAACATGAAGTACATCAGCGCGATGATCAGACTGGGCACCACCAGGATCATCGCGACGCTGCGGTGATCGCTGGCCAACTGCCGCAGGATGCGGACGGTGGTCGCGAGGTAGGCGCGCGGCGCCAGGTTCGCGCGGCCCGACGTCAGGCCGGTGCGGCTGCGGTGTCGCGCCGGATGACGGACAGGAACGCCTCGTCCAACGACTGACATGCGGTGTCCTCTCGGAGTTGGTTCGGAGTGGTGTGCGCCAGGAGGCGTCCCTCGCGCATGAGAAGCAGGTCCTGACAGTGGTCTGCCTCGTCCATGACATGGCTGGACACGAGGAGCGTGGTGCCGCGTCGCGCGAGAGCGGCGAAGCGGTCCCACAGTTCTGTGCGCAGAACCGGGTCGAGGCCAACGGTCGGCTCGTCGAGGACCAGCACCTCGGGATGGCCAACCAGCGCACAGGCCAGCGACACCCGCGTGCGCTGACCGCCGGAGAGATTGCCCGCGAGCGCGGTGCGATGGCTGTCGAGACCGACGGCGGCCAGGGCGTTGTCGACGTCGGTGGCCTCGCTGCCGTAGAGCGCGGCGAAGTACCGCACGTTGTCGACGACGCGGAGATCCGGATAGACGGTCGGCTGCTGCGTGACGTAGCCGACTCGGTGGCGCAGTTCGGCGCAACCGGCGGGCAGCCCGAGCACCCGCACCATGCCGCTCGACACCACCTGGGTGCCGACGATGCTGCGCATCAGCGTGCTCTTGCCGCACCCGGAAGGCCCCAGCAATCCGGTGATCGTGCCGCGGTCCACGCGCAGCGTCACGCCGTCGATCGCAGTCCTGCCACCGCGGCGTACGTGCAAGTCCTCGACCTCGATGGCGGCGGGCGTCGCCTCGACCCCTAATTCATCATTCGATGAACTCATCATGCGATGAATACTGCGCCTGGCAACGGGACGGTGTCAAGACCCGGCCGTAGGATGGCCCGACATGGTGGACGGCGGCGACATCGAACGCCCCGCCGGGGCGCAGCGTCTGGCTGTGGACCCCGTCCTTGCAGCGCAGATGCTGCTCGGTGCCCGGCTGACGGGACGCGATGTCACGGCCACGATCGTGGAAGTCGAGGCCTACGGGGGTCCGGATGACGGGCCCTGGCCGGATGCGGCGTCGCACTCGTTTCGCGGGCGCGGGGGACGAAACACCGTGATGTACGGGCCGCCGGGTCGGCTGTACACCTATCGAAGTCACGGGATCCACGTGTGCGCCAATGTGGTGTGCGCCACCGACGGTGTCGCGGGCGCGGTGTTGCTCCGAGCGGCCGTCATCGAGGATGGCGTGGGTCCGGCCCGGATGCGGCGGGGCGAGCTGGTCACGGAGTTCGCCCTGGCGCGCGGGCCGGGCAATCTGTGTTCTGCGCTGGGCATCGAGATGGGAGACAACGGCCTGGATCTCTTCGATCCGCTTGCGCCGGTCCAACTTTCACTGGCGCGCCCGCTACCTGGGGCGGCGGGGCCCCGGACGGGGGTCAGCAAGGCTGCCGATCGGCCGTGGCGCTTCTGGGTGCCGGGTCGTATGGAGGTATCCCCCTATCGGCGCAGCCCGCGGGCACCCGCTCCCGGCGAAAGTGACTAGTACGGGAAGATCGGTGGGTGGGCAGCAACATCCTCGAGGAATTGGACTGGCGCGGGCTGATCGCGCAGTCGACCGACCGTGACGCATTGGGCGAAGCCCTGGCCGACGGACCCGTCACCGTGTATTCCGGGTTCGACCCGACCGCCCCCAGCCTGCACGCCGGGCACCTCATCCCGCTGCTGACCCTGCGGCGATTCCAACAGTCCGGGCACCGCCCGATCGTGCTCGCGGGCGGCGCGACCGGAATGATCGGTGACCCGCGTGAGGTCGGCGAGCGCACGATGCAGACCGCCGACACCATCGCCGAGTGGGCTGTACGCATCCGGGGTCAGCTGGAGCGGTTCGTCGATTTCGACGACTCACCCACCGGCGCGATCATCGCCGATAACCTGTCCTGGACTCAGGAGATGTCGGCCATCGAATTCCTCCGTGATGTCGGCAAGCACTTCTCGGTCAATGTGATGCTCGACCGGGACACGGTGCGTCGTCGTCTCGAGGGCGACGGCATCTCCTACACCGAGTTCAGTTACATGCTGTTGCAGGCCAACGACTTCGTGGAGTTGCACCAGCGGTACGGGTGCACACTGCAGATCGGTGGCTCCGATCAGTGGGGGAACATCATCGCCGGCGTCCGGCTGGTCCGGCAGAAGGCCGGTGCCGGGGCGCATGCGTTGACCACTCCGCTGGTGACGGACTCCGAGGGGCGCAAGTTCGGCAAGTCCACCGGGGGCGGCAGTCTGTGGCTCGATCCCGAGATGACCAGCCCGTACGCCTGGTACCAGTACTTCATCAACACCGCCGATGCCGACGTCGTGGGATATCTGCGGTGGTTCACGTTCCTCGACGCAGCCGAGATCGCCGCGCTCGAGGAAGCCACCGCGGAGCGACCGCACGAGCGCGCCGCCCAGCGCCGTCTGGCGCGCGAGCTCACGACGCTCATCCATGGTCAGGCGGCCACCGACGCAGTGGAGCACGCGAGCCAGGCGCTCTTCGGTAGGGGAGAGCTCGCCGATCTCGACGAGCCCACCCTTGCGGCCGCGCTGCGGGAGGCCGGCAACAGCGAGGTCGTGGAAGTGCCTCCCGCAGGGCAGGATTCGATCGTCGACCTGCTGGTGGCGACGGGTCTCTCGGCGAGCAAGGGTGCCGCTCGTAGGACGATCGCCGAGGGTGGAGTGTCGGTGAACAACGTGAAGATCGCCACAGAAGAGTGGACGCCGCAGGCGTCGGACTTCCTGCACGGTCAGTGGCTCGTGCTGCGCCGCGGTAAGCGCAACATCGCCGGTGTCCGCAGAGCGTGATGGCGACGGGGCTGCAATGTGCAGGTCAGAGGGTTTTCACGGCGTGGGAACAACTACGCGCGTCCGCGCGTTGTCATCTCAGCAGTCAACGCACGCTTGCCGTGCGCGCGCTGGGATCAGGGCGAAAAACCGGTTCTAGCAGGCCATTTGACTCCGCGTTATCCCTGACGTAACTTATCGGAGTCGCTGCGACACGGGCCCAGCCCGGAGAGCGCGGCCGACTCCCGAGAGGTCACTCACTTTGGTGAGAGTCCTCATCTGCCCGCAGTAGATATCGCGGCTTTTCGCCGCGAGATCTTTGCGCGTCAGTCGGGGCTGTTGTTTGAGAACTCAATAGTGTGTTTGGTGGTTTTTGTTTGTTGTTTTTTGTTGTGTCCGCATTTTCCCGTTTGG
>NZ_JBVAXX010000007.1:0-419569 GCF_055419565.1 Mycobacterium sp. IDUB_5 | reverse complement strand
CCCGGAAGCTAAGCCTACCAGCGCCGATGATACTACCCACCCGGGTGGAAAAGTAGGACACCGCCGAACACACATTGACCTGTGCCCCCCAATTCTGTTGGGGGGCACAGGCATTTGTGCTTCACGACGTCAATCGAAGAGCGTGGCTCCTGCCGGCGCGTACTGCTTCTCCATTCCGAGCAGCGTCTTTTTGCGATCGAGTCCGCCGCCGTACCCGGTGAGACTTCCGTTGGCGCCGATCACGCGATGGCACGGAACGATGATGCTGATCGGGTTGTGCCCGTTGGCCAGTCCGACCGCACGGGACGCCCCGGGTGCTCCGATCTGTGCCGCAATTTCACCGTACGAGCGTGTCTCGCCGTACGGAATCGTCTGCAGCGCAGCCCACACAGTGCGTTGAAACTCCGTGCCCACCAGCTCCAGTTCGACGTTGAACTCTTGTCGGACACCGCGGAAGTACTCGTCGAGCTGCTCCACGACGTCGGCGAACACGTCATCGTCGGGTTGCCAACCGGCGCGGCTCGGCTCATACGTCTGCTCGACCATCCGCACATGCTGCAGACGGTTGCCCTCGCCCGCCAGAGTCAGAACCCCGATAGGGCTCTCGACGGTCCGGTATTTCACGCTCTCCATCATGTCTCCTTCGGTGGCCACTGATTGACCGAGTGCTCGAGCGTTGTCCAAAGATGTTGTGTCACATAGGAACGCCATGGCCTCCAGCGCTCACTGTGCACGGCCAGCGACCTCGCGTCCTCCGCGAGTCCAAGATGACGCGCCGCGACCACGACGCCGAGATCCGTCGCCGGAAACGCATCGGGATCTCCGAGGCCGCGCATTGCGATCATCTCCGCCGTCCACGGCCCGATGCCGTGTAGAGCCAGCAACTGCTCGCGGCCGCGCTCCCACGAGCTTCCGGTATCCAGCACCAGCGCACCGCTTCCCAACGCGTCGATCAACGTCGTCACGGTGCGCTGGCGAGCCTTCGGCACCGCCAGGTGGCGCATGTCGATGTCGCTGAGATCCTCGGTCGACGGAAACGTATGGGTCAGGCCACCGCCGGGATCACTGACCGCATGCCCGTAGGCTGCGGAGAGTCGAGCGGCATGCGTACGTGCGGCCGCGGTCGAGACTTGTTGTCCTAGAACGACACGCAACGCCAGTTCGTGCTCGTCGACAGTCCTCGGGATGCGTTGACCCGGAGCCTTGGCGACCACTGCCGCCATCCGCTCGTCGCCACTGAGGGCGTCCACCACGGCTTCCGGGTCGGCGTCGAGGTCCAGCAGGCGTCGGCACCGGGCGATGGCGGCCGGGAGATCGCGGAAGTCTTCGAGCCGAAGCACACACCTGACGTGATCGGGCTGCGGTGTGAGTTCGACGATGCCGCCGCCATGGGGAAGTCGCAGTGTGCGCCGGTACGTTTCGTCGCGTGTTTCCTCCACGCCCGGTATTGCGGTCGCCGCCAGGTGACCGAACACGCCCTCGTAGGCGAACGGTGTGCGCACCGGCAACCGCAGGGACAGCACGCCGCTGCTTCCCGCAGCGTCGTCGAGCCGTTCATGTGCCCGCTGACGCAGCATCGTGGGGGTCAGATCGCAGACCGCGCGGACTGTGTCGTTGAACTGCCGGATGCTGGCGAAGCCGGCCGCGAACGCGACGTCACTGAACGGCATGTCGGTGGTCTCGATGAGGACCCGCGCCATCTGGGTGCGTTGCGCCCGGGCCAGCGCCAGCGGCGTGGCCCCCACTTCGGCCCGCATCAGGCGTTCCAGCTGACGAACCGTGTAGCCGAGCCGCGCCGCCAATCCCGTGACTCCGTCGCGGTCGACCGTGCCGTCGGCGATCAGTCGCATCGCCCGCGCCACGACATCACCGCGCACATTCCATTCCGGCGAACCTGGGGATGCGTCGGGCCGGCACCGTTTGCAGGCGCGAAACCCTGCCCTCTGCGCGGCCGCAGCGGTGGGGAAGAACTCGACGTTGCGCGCGAACGGTGGGCGCGCGGGGCAGCTCGGCCGGCAGTAGATCTTCGTCGTGCACACCGCGGTGACGAACCAGCCGTCGAACCTCGCGTCCTTGGCCTGGACGGCGCGATAGCAGCGGTCGAAATCGGAGTGCACACCTCGACAATGGCACGTGCCGACGACAGGGACTAGCGGGAAATCGACATCGCAGTTCAGCCGCCGCGGCGTGCCGGCCCCAACCGCTCGGAGATCTGCGCGACCATCCGTTCCACGTCGCCCAATCGTTCCCCCAGTCGTTCCGGCACCCACGCCAATGCGATCTCCGCCGGCGCCCATGTGCTCTCGTCGACGGGGATCAGCGCGAATTCAGGCGGGGAGAAGATCTTTCCGATGAACGAGTCGGGGGCATAACTCACCACGGCGACGAGGTGGCGATTGAACACCTGGGTCGCCATCTCGACTTCACCTCCGCGCATGTTCGTGGTGCGGACGATCCGATGGACGCCTCGGCGATTGAGACGTCGGGTCAGCCCGGCAAGCACCACAGGATTCGGACGTGCGAAGTCGATCGCGACCTCGCGGTCGCGGAGCTCCTCGATCGACACGACGTCCCTGCTCGCCAGGGGGTCGTCGAAGCGCACGGCGATGCCACCCTGGTACGTGGCGACGACCCGCGAGCGCAGGCGTTTGTCCGTGGCAGGCAGGTGGATCAGTCCGAGCTCGGCCCGACCGGCGATCAGCATCGCCGTCACCTCCGCCGCGGAGCCGGGCATGCTGAACTCGACCGGCCCCGGAAGGCCGGCGATCACCGCTTCCAGCTGACCGAGCAGATCCGACGGTGCGTACGCCGTCGCGCTGACCCGCAGCGGCGACAGTCCGCGGATCTGCTGCTGAGCCACCGTCGTGAAGTCTTCGACCTGACGCAGGATCTCCCGCGCCGGACCGATCAGGCACTGCCCCAGTGGGGTCAGTCGTACCTCGTGGTAGCCGCGCTCGAAAAGCTCACCGCCGAGTTCCTTTTCGAGCAGCTTGATCTGTTTGCTCAACGGGGGAGGGGTGATCATCAACCTCTCGGCGGCGCGCGCGAAGTGGAGTTCATCGGCGACAGCGACGAAGTACCTGAGCCTGGTGAAGTCGATGTCCATCCCCTGCCCGTCCGCGACCTACGGGCATGTTACGAGATCGCGGCGCGCACCCCGTCCACCTGCGGCGTCTCCAGCACACCGCGGTCGTGCAAGTCGGCGATCTGCGCCGGATCGAGGCCCAGGAGGTCGGCGGCGATCTCGGCGGTCTGCTCGCCCAACAGCGGTGCCTGACCCAACGGCGGATCTGCCACATGGGCGCAGTGGATCTGGACGTTCTCCATCACGAACGGCGTGGACCCGAACGGGTGTAGCTCCTCGCGGAACATCCTCCGCTGCCGGTAGTAGTCGAAGCCGGGGACTTCGTCGGCGCGCAGTACCGCGCCGGCAGGGATGCCCGCGGACTGAAGCTCGGTCATCGCAGCGGTTTTGGATCGGCCGGCCGTCCACGCCCGCAGTGCGTCCTCGAGTTGCCGCCCCGAGGCGCCAGAAACGCCCACGACGCGGGCGAGCGCGGCCAGCTCGTCGTCGGTGCGTGGCGTCACTGCCACCCACTCGTCGTCGCCCGCGGCGGCGAACACGCCCCACGGGACGTCGGGTTCCGGCGGGCTGGTGTGGACGTGCCCGGACCGCCGCAGGGCGTCGGCGGCGATGTCTGCGGCGAGATGGGTGAGCATCACCTCGGCCTGCGAAATGCTCGCGGCGCCACCAGTTCCGGTGCGTTCTCGGCGAATCAGCAGGGCCAGCGCCGCCAGCGAGCCGATGCGGGCCGCGACATGGTCGGGATAGACGGTGACGGTGTCGCAGAACGTCTCGGGCTCGCCCGGGTACACCCACAGGTTTGTGAAGCCGACCGCGGCACGGACCAGCGGTCCGTAGCCGAGCCGCGCGGCCCACGGCCCGGTCGGGCCGAACGCCGAGCTGTCGACGACCACGATCTGAGGGTTGACCTCACGCAACGTCGCGTGATCCATCCCGAGTGACGCCGCCACTCCGGGTTTGAAGTTGGTGAGTACGACGTCGCTGCACCGCACCAGGCGATGCGCCAGTTCCCGACCTCCGTCGTCGCGTAGGTCGATGCCGATCGAGCGTTTGTTGCGGTGCCCGGCTGCATAGGGCTGGGTCATCGCCGTCGGCTTGCCCAGACGGAGGCCGTCGGGATACGCGGAATGCTCGATCTTGACGACGTCGGCGCCGAGGTCGCCGAAGATGCGGCCGGTGTCGGCGCCGACGACGATCACGCCGAGGTCCAGGACACGGAGCCCCTCGAGCGGAAGGCCCCGGCCCGGACGCTCGCGCGCCCCGAGGATCGGTGCCGACACGATGCGCTCGGACCCGCCGTGCAGTGGTGCCGTGGCCCGATGACCGTCGATCTCGCACACGCCGGCCGGAATCGGCGCCACCACACCCGGCGCCAGTTCCACGTCGCGGAAGAAGCCGCGGGCAGTGAAGTGGTCGGCGGCCAACGCCTCGGACAACGTCAGCACGGCGGCCGTCGGCACACCGTGGGCTTGGCCCCGCTCCTCGAGTTCGGCGCGGGTCTTGTCGGCGCAGAACCGTGCGATCGCCTCCTGCAGATGCGGTGAGTGGAAACGCTTGCCGAGCTTGTCGTAGGACGGGTCGGCGAACTCCTGCGGACTGCCCATCAACGCGAACATGCCGCGCCACTGACGCTTCGACAGGACGCAGATGCGGACGTGTCCGTCCCTGCAGGTGATGATCGGGTAGCGCTGCCGCTCGGCATCCCAGTCGCGCTGCTGCGCACTGAGCGCGACACCGGCCGACGCACTGCCCGCGCTCCCGAACGGTGGGTCCAGGGTCTGCATCGCACCGTCGAGGACCGAGAAGTCGATGAGATCGCCGTCGCCGGTGCGTAACCGATCCAGGAACGCGGCCAGCGTCATCGCCGCGGCCTGGGCGGCAGCCACCCGATAGGGCAGCTGCACCGGCGGGACCAGCGGGGCGCGACCGGGGATGCCCGACCGTGACAGCTCACTGCTCAGGGCGTGCAGCACCGGTGTCGTCGCCTGCCAGTACTGGAAGTCGTTGTCGCGCCCGAAGTCACTGATCGACAGGATCACCAAAGCGGGATGACGGGCCCGAAGCGTACGGACCGACAGCGCCGCCTCGGCGGGGGACCCGGGGCGGGTGCTCTCGACGAAGATGTCGGTATCGGTGAGAAGAGCGTCGAACTGCTTGCGGCCCTGAGCTGTTGACGCATCGATCTCGGTGGTGGGCAGCCCGTGGCGGTCGATCGCGGTCTGCACGGGTACCGATGCGACGAGGGGGCCGACGGGATCGTCGACGGTGACACCGGGCATGCGCAGCACCGTGACATCGGCTCCCAGGTCGGCGTAGAGGCGGCCGACAGCCGTCATCGGACCAGTCGAAGCATCCAGGACGCGCACGCCCGCCAGTGGCGGATCGTAGGCAGGAGAAGACATGTCGGTCAGCTCCGGCGGGCCTGACGGAACGGGATGTCGCGATCAGCTTCCGGTTCCTTGGGTAACCCCAGGACGCGTTCCCCGATGATGGTGCGCTGGATCTGGTCAGTGCCGCCGCCGATCGAGGTGAAGAACGCGTTGAGGGTCAGGAAGTTCACGTCGTCGGACACCGGGTTCGCCGGGCCTGCCAACAGCGCCTGCGCGCCGATGATCTGGGTCTTGAGCGCTGCCTCGGTGTGCAGGATCCGCGACATCGCGAGCTTGCCGAGCGACATGATCGAACTGGAAGTGCCTTGCATCGCCACGGCTTTGGCGCGCGCATTGTTGAGCCGGTTGAGTTCCCTCATCGCCAGCACTGACACCAACTGATGGCGCAGAGCTGGATCGCCGAGAACCCCGTTCTCGCGGGCCAAGTCGATCAGGCTGTCCGCCTTGCGGTTTCGGGATCCGCGATTGCCGTCGCCCATGATCGAACGCTCGTAGGCCAGCGCGGTCTGCAACGCGCGCCACCCGTTGCCCTCGCCGCCGAGCAGGTAGGCGTCGGACACCGTGGCATCGGTGATGAACACCTCGTTGAAGTGGGTCTCGCCCGTGATCTGCACCAAGGGACGCACATCGATTCCGGGCTGCCGCATCGGCAGGATGAACAGGCTGAGTCCCTTGTGCTTCGGAACATCCCAGTCGGTGCGCGCCAGCAACAGTGCATACTCGGCGGTCTGGGCGCCCGAGGTCCACACCTTCTGACCGTTGACGATCCACTCGTCGCCGTCGCGCACCGCCGTGGTGCGTACCGCGGCGAGGTCCGAGCCGGCACCGGGTTCGCTGTACAGCAGGCAGGTGCGTGCGCGCTCCACGAGGAAGTCCCGTAGCAATTCCTCGCGCAGTTTCGGGGTGCCCAGCGCGAGCACGGTGTTGGCCGGGATGTTGTACCTGTCCTGTCGGGACCCTGGTGCCTTGACCGCGGCGAACTCCTGGGCGATCACGGAGGCCAGCCTGTTGGGGTAGCCGCGGCCGAACCATTCGGTGGGATACGTCGGCACCGCGTAGCCGGCGTCGAGCACCTTCTCCATCCACGCGATGCGTTCCGGTGAACTCGACCACGGGTCACTGCTGGCCGGCAGCGGAGACCAGTTGTCGCGCAACCATTCCCGAACCTCGATGCGTAACTCGTCTGCGCTGGGAAATGTCTCGTCGGTCATTTCAGGCGCCTTTCGAGACGAGGTAGCGTTCGCGATGGAGGCTGGTGCCGCCGAACAGGTGCAGGCCCGTGCGGGCGCGCCGCAGGTACAGATGTGCAGGATGCTCCCAGGTGAAGGCGATCCCGCCGTGCATCTGAATGGCGTCGAGCGCAACCGTGTGGAAGGCTTCTGCGCATGTGAAGCCGGCCAAAGCGACGGCACCCGCGGTGTTTTCGCTACCTTCGGCGTGTTCGGCGTGTTCGGCGGCGGCGTGGCGGGCGGCGGAGGTGGCGTTCTCCACCTCGATCAGCAGATCTGCTGCCATGTGCTTGAGTGCCTGGAAGCTGCCGATCTGCCGACCGAACTGTATGCGGGTCTTGAGGTAGTCGACCGTCATCTCGAAGATGCGCCGTGCCCCGCCGACCTGTTCACCCGCCGATGCGATGACCGCGAGATCGAGGGCGGTGCTCACCGCGTCCCACCCGGCGGTACCGAGCCGTCGGGCCGGCGTGCCCGCCAGCGTGATCGTCGACAACCGCACGGTCGGGTCGAAAACCGTTGCGGCGCGGCACTCGAACCCGGGCGCGGTGGGTTCCACCTCGAACACACCGATCCCGTCGTCGGTCCGCGCGGCGACCAGGACGACGTCGGCGACGTGTCCCCACGTGACGTAGTGCGCCGAGCCGGTCAGAGTGCCGTCTGAATCCACTCGAGTCTCCACCCGCACGTCCACCCCATCGGGTGTCCATGTTCCGGTCGGCCCCGTCACCGCCGCCGTTGCGATAGTCGTGCCGTCGGCCAGCGACGGCAGAAGCCGGGCCTTGTCCTCGTCGGTACCTGCCGCGTTGACCAGCGCGACGGCCAGCACGGCGCTGGAGATGAACGGGGCGGGCAGCAGCGCCGCGCCGGTCTCCTCGGCGACTGCTTCGAGTTCGGCTGCACCGAAACCGAGTCCGCCGAACTCGGCGCTGACCAGCATGCCCAGCACGCCCTGGTCGGCCAACCGTGCCCACAGGTGTCGATCTAACCCGTCCTCGGAGTCCATCACACGGCGCACGTCGGCCTCGGTGCATGCGTCGGCCAACAGGTCGCCGACCGCGGTGGAGAGCTCAGCGAGCTCGGCCACACTGATCGTCATCGCAATGCCTCCCTCGGGTCGTGCCCATCATGGTGCGGGGGCCGGCGCAGAACTGTCCATCACCGATGTCGACACCGGCGCATGTCCCGGCGGGACATGCGCAGCGCTCAGGACTGGTCGACGGGCGTGGCCAGGCGGGTGGGTTCGGAATGACCCCGCAGCGTCACGGTCTCCCCGAGAACCCAGCGCTCACGTTCGTCCTCGGTCGCCTTCGTCACCGCCTCCGAGGATGCGACGAGGTGCCCGTCCACCTTCTTGGACAGTTCACAGAGCCGGGCCGCCTCGTTGACCGGCTCGCCGATCACCGTGTACTCGAACCGCTCCTTGGCGCCGACGTTGCCCGCCACGACCTGACCGGCCGCGACCCCGATGCCCGCGTCACACTCAGGCACCTCGGCGCGCAGCCGGCGCGCCATCGCACGCGCCGCCGCCAGCGCCTCGGCTTCCGGATTGTCCAGCGGCACCGGCGCGCCGAACACCGCGAGCACCGCGTCGCCCTCGAACTTGTTCACCAGGCCGTGGTGCTTGTCGACCTCGTCGACGACGACGTCGAAGAAGCGGTTCAGCAGCTCGACCACCTCCACCGCCGGCCGGCTCGTGACGAGCTTCGTCGAGCCGATGATGTCGATGAAGATGACGGCGGCATAGCGTTCCTCGCCACCCAGCTCGATCTGCTGTTTCTCGGCGGCCAGCGCGACCTCTCGGCCCACGTGGCGGCCGAACAGATCGCGCACCTTTTCCCGCTCCCGCAGACCGTGCACCATCGCGTTGAAGCCGCGCTGCAGCTCACCGAGCTCGGTGCCGTCGAACACCACGACATTGCAGTCCAGGTCACCGTCCTCGACCTGCTTGAGCGCCGACCGCACCACTCGCACCGGGGTCGCGATCAGCCACGACAGGAGCCACATCAGGATGAGGCCGAAGATCAACGCGACCAGCGCGATGATCATCACCGCCACCGCGAACTGAGTGCTGGTCAGGTTGCTCAGTGACAGGGAGAAGATCGCGAGCAACAGGATGCCCAGCACGGGAACTCCGGAGCTCAGCAGCCAGACCGTCATGGTCCGCCCCATGACGCCGTGGGTGAGCCGGCGCGGCGGCCGGCCCGCCTCCAGCGCCTGGGCGGCGATGGGCCGCAGCGCGAACTCGGTGATCATGTAGCACGCGGTCGCCACGACGATTCCGGGGAAACCCACCGCGAACAGGAACCGGGGGATGAACGCGGAGTCCTGCAGTCCGTACAGAAGCGTCAGCAGTGCCGCGCCGACACCCCACAGAATCAGGGCGCTCTTCGCCACCCGGGCGGGCGCGCGGAACACGTTGCGCTGATCCTCCCGAGTGGGCGTGCGTTCCTCGACCGCCCACCGCATCGAGTTCACCGTCCGCGCAGTGATCCACACGGTGCCGATGATCAGGGCCACCAGCATGTAGGCGGGCACCACACCGAACGTCAACCAGGCGGGTGCATCGGTGAACACGCTCGGAACGGGGATGGCGACAGTGTTGAGCAGAAGCGACACCCCGATGCCCAGGATGTTGGTGAAGAGCAGGAAGAACGTCAGGATGATCTGGATGCGGATGCGACGCCGCGCCTGGTTCTCTTCCGGTTTGCCCAGCAACCAGGAGCCGTAGTCGGGGGTGTCCCCCAATCGACCGCTCTGCCGGGTGACGCGCTCCAGCACCCGGCCCAATCGGTGCGGCACGCTCCTCGTGGCGTTCATTGTTGCCTCAGCCTAGTGAGTGCCGGCGGCCATCTATGGTGGTTCGGTGCGTCTCGTGATCGCCCAGTGCACCGTCGACTACGTCGGCCGCCTCACCGCGCATCTCCCGTCGGCCAAGCGACTGTTGTTGTTCAAGTCCGACGGGTCGGTGAGCGTGCACGCCGACGACCGTGCCTACAAGCCGTTGAACTGGATGTCGCCGCCCTGCTGGGTCTCCGAGCAGACCGACGGCGAAGCGCCGGTGTGGGTCGTCGAGAACAAGGCGGGGGAGCAGCTGCGCATCACCGTGGAATCGATCGAGCACGACTCCAGTCACGAGCTGGGGGTCGATCCCGGGCTGGTCAAGGACGGCGTCGAGGCGCACCTGCAGGCGCTGCTCGCCGAGCATGTCGAGCTTCTCGGCGCCGGATACACGTTGGTCAGGCGCGAGTACATGACGCCGATCGGCCCGGTCGATCTGCTGTGCCGCGACGAGCACGGGCGCTCGGTGGCCGTGGAGATCAAGCGCCGCGGCGAGATCGACGGTGTCGAGCAGCTCACCCGTTACCTCGAGCTGATGAACAGGGACTCACTCCTGGCGCCGGTGGCCGGGGTGTTCGCCGCCCAGCAGATCAAGCCGCAGGCCCGCACGCTCGCTACCGATCGCGGAATCCGTTGTCTGACTCTCGATTACGACAAGATGCGCGGGATGGACAACGACGAGTTCCGACTGTTCTGATGGGCCGGCGCCCGGCACGTAAGCCACGGCAGAACCCGCCGCTGCCCGCCCCTCGACGGATCGAGACCGGCCCTGACGGCTTCGACTACGAGGTCCGCGCGGTGCCGGGAGCACGTGCGCTCAAGGTGTATCGGTGCCCGGGCTGCGATCACGAGATCCGGCCTGGCACCGCCCATGTCGTGGTGTGGCCGGCTGACGGCGGGGACGCGAATGTGGACGATCGCCGGCACTGGCACACGCCGTGCTGGACTCACCGCGCGACCCGGGGGCCGACGCGTCGCTGGTCGTGACGGTCGGTGAGCGGCTAGAGAGTGTTCTGGGCCGGTTCGACGAGCTCGATCAGCACGCCGCCGCCGTCCTTGGGATGGATGAAGTTGATCCGCGAATTCGACGTGCCGCGACGGGCCTTGTCGTAGATCAACCGCACACCCTGCTCGCGCAGACGATCGGAGAGAGCATCGAGGTCGCTGACCCGATAGGCGAACTGCTGCAGGCCCGGTCCGCGCTTGTCGAGGAACTTCGCGATGGTCGACTCGTCGTTGATGGGGGCCATCAGCTGGATCTGGGTGCTGCCCACCGGCGCGCCACGCACCGACAGCATCGCCTCGCGGATGCCCTGCTCCTCGTTGACCTCTTCGTGCAGGACGATCATGCCGAGGTGGTCGTGGTACCACCTGATCGCCGCATCGAGATCGGGCACTGCGATGCCGACGTGATCGATGGCGGTGACCAGCGCGGTGGCCAGCACAGGACGGGCGTCAGTCTGCTCGGCGGTCATAACAGCGAAGTTACCTAACAAGATCGGTTTCGAATAGATCGGTGGCTACGGATAGCCTCTTGGCAGCCGCTCGAAACTCACGTGGAGGTAGTCATGACGACGTCGGTGATCGTTGCTGGAGCTCGCACTCCGGTGGGCAAGTTGATGGGTTCGCTGAAGGACTTCTCGGGCAGCGATCTCGGTGCCGTCGCGATCCGCGGTGCGCTCGAGAAGGCCGGGGTGCCGGCGTCGGCCGTCGAATACGTGATCATGGGCCAGGTGCTGACCGCGGGCGCGGGCCAGATGCCCGCCCGCCAGTCTGCTGTGGCCGCGGGTATCGGCTGGGACGTCGCGGCCCTGACCATCAACAAGATGTGCCTGTCGGGCATCGACGCGATCGCCCTGGCTGACCAGCTGATCCGGGCCGGCGAGTTCGACGTGGTGGTGGCCGGCGGCCAGGAATCCATGACGCGGGCGCCGCACCTGCTGATGAACAGCCGCTCAGGCTACAAGTACGGCGACGTGACCGCGGTCGACCACATGGCCTACGACGGGCTGCACGACGTGTTCACCGACCAGCCGATGGGCGCACTGACCGAACAGCGCAACGACGTCGACAAGTTCACGCGTGCCGAGCAGGACGAGTTCGCCGCGAACTCCCACCAGAAAGCCGCCCGGGCCTGGAAGGACGGCGTCTTCGCTGACGAGGTCGTCCCGGTGCAGATCCCGCAGCGCAAAGGCGATCCGATCGAGTTCACCAGCGACGAGGGCATCCGCGCCGACACCACCGCCGAGTCGCTGGCCGGCCTGCGCCCGGCGTTCCGCAAGGACGGCACCATCACCGCGGGTTCTGCCTCCCAGATCTCCGACGGCGCCTGCGCGGTCGTGGTGATGAGCAAGGAGAAGGCGCAGGAGATGGGCCTGTCCTGGTTGTGCGAGATCGGCGCCCACGGCGTGGTCGCCGGCCCGGATTCGACGCTGCAGAGCCAGCCGGCCAACGCCATCAAGAAGGCGGTCGCCAAGGAGGGCATCTCGCTCGATCAGCTCGAGGTGATCGAGATCAACGAGGCGTTCGCCGCGGTCGCGCTGGCGTCGACGAAGGAACTCGGCGTCGACCCGGAGAAGGTCAACCGCAGTGGTGGCGCGATTGCGATCGGTCACCCGATCGGCATGTCCGGGGCCCGGGTCACGCTGCACGCAGCGCTGGAACTGGCCCGGCGGGGTACCGGGTACGCGGTCGCCGCGCTCTGCGGAGCCGGCGGGCAGGGCGACGCGCTGATCCTGCGCAGGCCCTGATCGGCAACGGCACTCACAACGACACTCTGTAGTAGCTGGTGTCGAGGTGCGGCACAATGGCGCCATGACACGTGCATTCGACGTCCGCAATGCCGCGGCGTGGTTCCGGCTGATCGCGTTCGCGGAAGCGCTCAGCTGGATCGGTCTGCTGGTCGGCATGTACTTCAAGTACCTGGGCACACCCCGGACCGAGGTCGGCGTGAAGGTCTTCGGTCCGATCCACGGGGGCGTGTTCATCGCCTTCGTGGTCGCCGCGGTGTTCACCGGTCTGGCGCTGAGGTGGAAGCTGGGCACGTGGTTGCTGGCGTTGCTGGGCAGCATCGTGCCACTGGGCAGTGTGATCTTCCTCATATGGGCTGATAGGACGGGTCGAATGGACCGTCCGGCGGGGTCGGAATCGGTCGGTGTGAGCGCCGGGGCGGCCCGACGGACGGCACCCGAAACCACCTGAGAAGAGTCGTGACAGACTTGCTTTCGTGACGCGTCCTGGACCCCGCATCTCGCCCGCATTGGCGGGCGCCGTCGATCTGTCAGCACTCAAACAGCGGCCGGCCTCCGGTCCCGACGACCGCTCCGCACCGTCGGGCGGCGCACCGGGCGGGGTGGAGGTGACCGAGGTCAACTTCGAGGCCGAGGTCCTCGTCCGGTCCAACGAGGTGCCCGTCGTCGTGCTGCTGTGGTCACCGCGCAGCGATTCCAGCGTCCAGCTGGCCGACATCCTGGGTGAGCTGGCCCGGACCGACAGCGGGAAGTGGTCGCTGGCCACCGTGAACGTCGACACCACGCCTCGAGTGGCGCAGATGTTCGGTGTGCAGGCCGTCCCGACCGTGGTGGCCCTGGCCGCTGGCCAGCCGCTGTCAAGCTTCCAGGGCGTGCAACCGCCGGATCAGCTGCGGCGCTGGGTCGACTCGCTGCTCGAGGCGACGGCAGGCAAACTCAGCGGCGGCTCGGCTCCCGAGGACGGCGAGCAGTCGGATCCGGTGCTGGACAACGCGCGCGCCCTGCTCGATCAAGGTGACTTCGACGCGGCCCGCAGCGCGTACCAGGCGATTCTGGAGTCCGATCCGCAGCACGCCGAGGCCAAGGGTGCCGTACGCCAGATCGATTTCCTGCAGCGCGCCACGACGCACCCGCAGGATGCGGTGGCGCGCGCCGCCGCGGCGCCGGCGGACGTCGACGCGGCGTTGGCCGCCGCCGACGTCGAGATCCTGAGTCAGGATGTGACGGCCGCCTTCGACCGGCTCATCGGGCTGATCAAGCGCACCGCGGGCGATGACCGCGCGCGTGTCCGGACACGGCTGATCGAGTTGTTCGACCTGTTCGATCCCGCGGACCCCGACGTCATCACCGGCCGGCGCAACCTGGCCAACGCCCTCTACTGATCACTTTTCCTGCGCGAGCAGACGCGAACTCGGGTGTTTCGCGCCCTCTGAGCGCGAGTTCGCGTCTGCTCGCCGGAAAAACTAGGCCGGCGGCTCCGGTTCGAACCACAGGGCTGCCAGCGGCGGCAGCACCATGACCGCCGACGCGGGGCGTCCGTGCCACGGCTCATCGGTCGCCTCGACCGCACCGTAGTTGCCGATACCCGAGCCGTGATAGTTGTCGCTGTCGGTGTTGAGGACCTCGCGCCACTTCCCGGCGTGCGGCAGGCCGAGCCGGTAACTGCTGTGCTCCGAACCCGAGAAGTTGAACACACACGCCATCATCGAGCCGTCGTCACCGAAGCGCAGGAAGCTCAGCACGTTGTTCGCCGAGTCGTTGGCGTCGATCCAGGAGTACCCCTCGGGCCTGGTGTCGCGCGACCACAGCGCGCGCCGGCTGCGGTAGATGCTGTTCGCGTCGGTCATCATCCGCAAGATGCCGTCGGAGAAGCCCTGCTCGTCGAGCTGCCACCAGTCGACGCCGCGCTCTTCGGACCACTCGGCGCGCTGCCCGAATTCCTGCCCCATGAACAGCAACTGCTTACCCGGATGCGCCCACTGGTAGGCCAGCAGCCCGCGAATGCCGGCCGCCTTCATGTGATCGTCGCCCGGCATGCGACCCCACAGCGTGCCCTTGCCGTGGACAACTTCGTCATGGCTGATCGGCAGCACGAAGTTCTCGCTGAACGCGTAGATCATCGAGAACGTGATCTCGCCGTGGTGAAAGCTGCGGTGAATCGGGTCGCGCTTGACGAACTCGAGCGTGTCGTTCATCCAGCCCATGTTCCACTTCATCGAAAAGCCAAGTCCACCAAGGCTGGTCGGTCGGGTGACACCCGGCCAGGACGTCGACTCCTCGGCGATCGTCACGATGCCCGGATTGATCTTGTGGACCGTGGCGTTCATCTCCTGCAGGAACTGCACGGCCTCCAGGTTCTCCCTGCCGCCGTAGATGTTCGGGGTCCAACCGCCTTCTGGACGGGAGTAGTCCAGATACAGCATCGAGGCGACGGCGTCCACGCGCAGTCCGTCGACGTGGTACTCCTGCAGCCAGTAGAGCGCGTTCGCGACGAGGAAGTTGCGCACCTCCGCCCGGCCGAAGTCGAAAACGTATGTGCCCCAGTCCAATTGTTCGCCACGACGAGGGTCGCCGTGTTCGTAGAGTGCGGTGCCGTCGAACCGGCCCAGCGCCCACGCGTCCTTCGGGAAGTGAGCGGGCACCCAGTCCACGATCACACCGATGCCGGCACGGTGCAGCGTGTCGACCAGGTGACGGAACTCGTCCGGTGTGCCGAACCGCGACGACGGGGCGTAATACGACGTGACCTGATAGCCCCACGAACCGCCGAAGGGGTGCTCGGCGACAGGCAGCATCTCGACGTGGGTGAACCCGTGCTCGACGAGGTAGTCGGTGAGCTGGTCAGCGAGCTCGAGGTAGCTCAGCCCCGGTCGCCACGAGCCCAGATGCACCTCGTAGGTGCTCATCGGCTCGAACACCGGATTGCGTAGCGCCCGGTCAGCCATCCACTGGTCGTCGGTCCAGGTGTAGTCACTGGCGAACACCTTCGACGCCGTCTGCGGTGGCACCTCGGTGGCGAATGCCATCGGATCGGCCCGCTCGGTGACGGCACCGTCAGCGCCGTGTACGCGGAACTTGTACAGGCCGTTCTCGGGGAAGCCCGGCCAGAACAACTCCCACACGCCCGTGGAGCCCAGCACCCGCATCTGTGCCTCGTTGCCCCAGTGGTTGAAGTCGCCGATCACGCTGACGCCCTTGGCATTCGGTGCCCACACAGCGAAAGACACACCGCTGACCACGCCGTCGGGGGTCTCGAACGTGCGCGGATGCGCCCCGAGGATCTCCCAGAGCCGCTCGTGGCGGCCCTCGGCGAACAGGTGCAGATCCACCTCACCCAGCGTCGGCAGGAACCGGTACGGGTCGGCGACAGTGTGCACGAACCCGGACTCGTCGCCCGAATAGTCGACTTCGATGCGGTAGTCGATCAGCCCGGTGAACGGCACCGCGACCGCGAAGACGCCGGCTTCGATGTGCTGCAACGGGTACCGGACACCGCCGATGACCGCAGTCACCGTCACCGCGTGCGGGCGGTAGACCCGGATGACGGTGTGATCGTCGTACTCGTGGGCGCCCAGCACGGAGTGCGGGTCGTGATGTTCGCCGGCGAGCAGTCGATTCAGATCGGCGGTGTGCGGCCGCAGGTGCGGGCTGTCGATCTGGTTGGTCAGGTTGGACGCTTTGGCCATCTCGTCACTCCCTACGCAGCAGGTTCATTCGTTGGTCGGCGGGAATCTGGGGCATGTTGAGAATGTGCGCCACCGCGCGGGCGGGTTCGAGACGCACGTAGTTGCTCTGGCCCCACTGGTATTCCTCTCCGGTGATCTCGTCGCGCACCCAGAAACGCTCCTGCGGATCCATTCCCACTGAGGGCATGTCCAACCACACCGTGCCTTCTTCGGCACCGAAGGGATTGAGCGTCACCACGACCAGCACCTGATCACCCGTCACGGGATCGAATTTGCTGTAGGCCATCAATGCGTCGTTGTCGACGTGGTGGAACCGGATCGTGCGCAGCTGGTGCAGGGCCGGATGCAGCCGGCGAATCTCGTTGAGCCGAGTCAGGAACGGCTCCAGCGACTCGCCGTCGGCGAGCGCGGCCTCGAAGTCGCGGGGCCGCAGCTCGTACTTCTCCGAGTCGAGGTACTCCTCGCTGCCCTCGCTCACGGCGCGGTGTTCGAACAGCTCGTAACCGGAGTACACGCCCCACGTCGGACTCATCGTGGCGGCCAGCGCAGCCCGGATCGCGAACATCCCCGGGCCGCCGTGCTGCAGGCTCGCATGGAGGATGTCGGGGGTGTTGGTCCACAAGCTCTGCCGCGCGTAGTCGGCGTGCTCGGCGATCGACTGGCCGAACTCGGTCAGCTCCCACTTCGCGGTGCGCCAGGTGAAGTACGTGTAGGACTGCGTGTAACCCAGTTTGGCCAAGCCGAACAACCGCGCCGGCCGGGTGAAGGCCTCGGCGAGGAACAGCACATCGGGGTCGATGTTCTTGACCTCGCCGATGAGCCAGGCCCAGAAGTTCGGCGGCTTGGTGTGGGGATTGTCGACGCGGAACACCTTGACGCCGTGGGACACCCAGAATTTCACGACGCGCAGAACCTCTTCGTAGAGGCCGGCCGGGTCGTTGTCGAAGTTCAGCGGGTAGATGTCCTGGTACTTCTTCGGCGGGTTCTCCGCGTACGCGATCGTGCCGTCGGGCAGCACCGTGAACCACTCCGGATGCTCCTTGGCCCACGGGTGATCGGGTGCGCACTGCAGCGCCAGGTCGAGGGCGACCTCGAGGCCTTCGCCGTGTGCGGCGGCGACGAAGTCGTCGAAGTCGTCGATCGTGCCCAGGTCGGGGTGGACGGCGTCGTGACCGCCCTCGTCGCTGCCGATGGCCCAGGGTGAGCCGACGTCGTTGGGGCCGGCGGTGACGCTGTTGTTGCGGCCCTTGCGGTGCACCTTGCCGATCGGGTGGATCGGCGGCAGGTAGGCGATGTCGAAGCCCATGCGGGCGACCCGCGGCAACGCTGTCTTCGCCGTCGTGAACGTGCCGTGCACCGGGTTGCCGGAGTCGTCCCAGCCGCCCGTCGAGCGCGGGAAGAACTCGTACCAGGAGCTGAAGCGGGCCAGCGGCCGATCGACCCAGATGCCGTAGGCAGCGCCGCGGGTGATGAGTTCGCGCAGCGGATACTGGTCGACCAGCTCGGTGACCTCGGGGGAGAGTGCGGCCCCGGCCCGGTAGTACGGATCACCGGGCGTGCGCAGCCGTTCTGCGGCCTCCATCAGCGGGTAGCGCATCTGACGCGGCACGCCGGTGGATGCGCGCTCGAAGAGCTTGGCGCCCAGGAGCAGATCGTTGGACAGTTCGCCCTCGCTCTGTCCGGCCTCGAGCTTGGCGATCACGTGGTGGCGCCACGTCGCGATGGGATCGCCCCACCCGTCGACGCGGAACGTCCACAGGCCGGCAGCGTCTGGGGTGAACTGGCCGTGGAACACGTCTGGCGTGCGACCTGCCGCCATCGGCAGCGCGGCCGGACGGACGCGTGCCGACGAGGGGGTCACGACCTCCTCGATCGGGACCGCCTGTGTCGTCTTGGTCCGGCCTGGTGGCTCGTCGGCCAGAGGCGGATAACTGGTGCCGTGATAGCGGACGACCAGCGTGGCCGCGACCGCGTCGTGGCCCTCGCGCCACACCGTCGCGGTCACCGGAACCACCTCGCCGATCACCGCCTTGGCGGGGAATCTCCCGCCGGACACCACAGGCTGGACGTCATCGATTTCGATCCGACCGGCGGTCACTCAAGCACTCCCTAACACGTTGGATGGTTGGTTCACAGCTCGTCGTGCACCTTCGTCGCGCCTATACCCACCGTAGTGTCAGCCTCAACCCAGCGGGAGAGTGGAAGTGCAGCACGTCACCCATGGGCGGGCGTCACGGCAGTAACGTGAGCACGTGTGAAAGCTCTCCGTCGGTTCACCGTCCGCGCCCACCTCCCGCAATCGCTGGCCGCACTCGAACGGCTCTCGATCAATTTGCGGTGGTCATGGGACAAACCGACCCAGGATCTGTTCGAAACGATCGATCCGGAGCTCTGGAAACTCGTCGGCGCGGACCCGGTGGCGATGCTCGGCCACGTCAGCCCGGAACGGCTCGAGGCCCTCGCCGGCGACGAGCACTTCGTCTCGCGCCTCGGTGCTCTCGCCGCCGATCTGGACGACTACCTGAGCCGGCCCCTGTGGTACCAGCAGCTCGGGCAGGCCCGCGGTGACGGTGCTGTGCTGCCCAAAGGCATCGCGTACTTCTCGATGGAGTTCGGGGTGGCCGAGGTCCTGCCCAACTATTCCGGGGGTCTCGGCATCCTCGCGGGCGATCACCTCAAGTCGGCGTCAGACCTGGGGCTCCCGCTGATCGCGGTCGGGCTGTACTACCGGTCGGGCTACTTCCGGCAGTCGCTGTCCGCCGACGGCTGGCAGCACGAGAACTATCCGCTACTCGACCCGCAGGGCCTGCCGTTGCGTTTGCTCGCCGACGCCTCGGGAGAGACCGTCCTGATCAGTCTGGCGCTGCCCGACTCTGCACAGCTCTTCGCCCGGATCTGGATCGCTCAGGTCGGCCGTATCCCGCTGCTGCTGCTCGATTCCGACATCCCCGAAAACGATCACCAACTGCGTTCGGTGACCGACCGGCTCTATGGCGGCGACCAGGAGCACCGCATCCGGCAGGAACTGCTGGCCGGCATCGGCGGCGTGCGCGCGATTCGGGCGTTCACCGAGATCGAAGGTCTCGCCGCGCCCGAGGTCTTCCACATGAACGAGGGCCACGCCGGCTTCCTCGGGGCTGAACGCATCCGGGAGCTGATCGAGGCGGGACTCGACTTCGACACCGCGCTGACGGTCGTGCGCTCGTCGACGGTGTTCACCACCCACACCCCGGTGCCGGCAGGTATCGACCGGTTCCCGGTCGACATGGTGTCGCGGTACTTCGGCGCGGACGCGGGTGCCTCCAGCTCGCGGTTACTGCCCGGAGTGCCGGTGGAACGCATCCTCGCGTTCGGCTCCGAGGACGACCCGACGAAGTTCAACATGGCCCACATGGGCTTGCGGCTGGCCCAGCGCGCCAACGGGGTGTCGCTGCTGCACGGCCGCGTCAGTCGCGAGATGTTCAACAACCTGTGGCCCGGCTTCGACCCGGCCGAGGTACCGATCGGCTCGATCACCAACGGCGTGCACGCCCCGACGTGGGCAGCTCCGCAGTGGCTGGAGCTGGGGCGGGAGCTGCTCGGCAGTCAGGATCTGAGCTCGCTGCAGGAGCCCGAGACGTGGGAGCGTCTGCACGAGGTGGACCCGGGTCATCTGTGGTGGATTCGTTCGCAGCTGCGCGAGGCACTGGTGTACGACGTCCGGGACAGGGTGCGCCGCTCCTGGTTGGAGCGTGGCGCCGCTGATGCCGAACTGGGTTGGATCGCAACAGCATTCGATCCGAATGTGTTGACCATCGGGTTCGCCCGCCGAGTGCCCACCTACAAGCGCCTGACCCTGATGCTGCGCGACCCCGAGCGGCTGCGGCGGCTCCTGCTCGATCCCGAGCGCCCCCTGCAGCTGATCGTGGCCGGCAAGTCACACCCCGCGGACGAAGGCGGTAAGGCGTTGATCCAGCAGGTCGTGCGGTTCGCCGACCAGGCCGACGTCCGGCACCGTATCGCCTTCCTACCCGACTACGACATGTCGATGGCACGCACGCTCTACCACGGCTGCGACGTCTGGCTGAACAACCCGCTGCGCCCCCTGGAGGCCTGCGGTACGTCGGGGATGAAGAGTGCGCTCAACGGCGGACTGAACCTGTCGATCCGCGACGGCTGGTGGGACGAGTGGTACGACGGCGAAAACGGTTGGGAGATACCGACAGCCGACGGGCTGACCGACGAGAACCGGCGTGACGACCTGGAAGCAGCCGCGCTCTACGACCTGCTCGAGCGCGCGGTGGCGCCGAAGTTCTACGACCGCGACGAGCGGGGTGTCCCGACCCGCTGGGTCGAGATGGTCAGGCACACACTGCAGGTCCTCGGACCGAAGGTGCTGGCCTCGCGGATGGTGCAGGACTACACCCAGCGCTACTACCTTCCTGCGGCATGGGCGCTGCGGCAGTCCATCGAGCCCGGAGACGTGGCAGCGGGCGACTACGGCATGCCCTTCGGCGCTGCGCGCGAGCTCGCCGACTACAGGCAGAAAGTGGAGAAGGCGTGGCCGAGCGTCCGCATCGTCGAGGTCGACAGTTACGGCCTGCCCGACACGCCGCTGCTCGGCTCGGAGCTGACGCTGACGGCGCGGCTCTGCCTGGAGGGGCTCGCACCCGACGAGGTGACGGTGCAGGCGGTTCTCGGACGCGTGGATGCCGGTGACGCACTGGTGGATCCGGTGACGGTCCCGATGACCCACTCGGGAGTCTCCGACGGCGGCGAGGACATCTTCACTGCCAGCACGCCGCTACCGGTCACCGGTCCGGTCGGATACACCGTGCGCGTGCTGCCACACCATCGCCTGCTGGCCGGTGACAACGAGTTGGGTCTGGTGACGCTGGCGGGGTGACCTTCGGGGGGTATCGCTGGGTGGGGTAATCATTGGGGGGGCATCGCTGGGTGGGGCAATCATTGGAAGCGCGCGAAGCAGCGGTTCGCGTCGCCGAGCACGCCGACGCGGAACGCGTCGATGCGGGAGAACCCCGACGGCACGGACTCGCCGTTGATGTCGCTGGCGGCCAGGCCGTTGGTGAGCAGGCCCGACACCGCCTCGTCGACGTCGCCGGCCGTCAGTGCGATCGTCGCACCGTCGGGGGTGGTGACTTGCTTGGACATCTTGACCGTCGCGACACCGGTGAGACACGCAGTGCGCAGCGCGGCTTCGGCGTTGTCCAGTGCCACCCCGCCGCGCTCGTGCTGGATCGCCTGCATGTACCGCGAGACCAGCACCGAGTAGGCGACGTTGTCGCCGGAGGCCAGCCCGCCTTCGGCGCCCTGGGCGCCTAATTGGGTCAACGCCGGCAGGTCCACGACGATGGTGTTGGTGGCCGGGCAGTACGACGCGGGTGGGCTGGGGCGCGCGTCGGCGCACGTGCTCGCGGCCGCCGCGTCGAAACTGAGCGCGGGAGGCGCGGTGGGGGAGAACAGGATTCCCATCGCGTCGATGATGGAACGCACCGAGCTCTCGTCGATCGCCAACTCGCCGGACTCGTCCTCGGGTAAGAGGACCGGGAGGTCGCCGCGCCGCTGACCGATCTCGCGCATGTCGATTCCGGCGCACGCCTTCGGCCCGTCGGTGAAGCCGAACTGGAAGGCCGAGATGCGTTCGAAGGCCGAGCCGTGCTCGTCGACACCTGCCCCCGGATCGCCTTCTTGCAGAAGGGGATCGCGGAACGAGATGACGCCTGCCAGGACGTTGTTCAGCCCGTCGCCGGTGCTCAGAGAGAAGCGGGGAGAGTTGTCTTCGGCCACCCAGCGCATGTAGGAACCGGCCAGGCAGTCGGCCTGCTGCTCGGCGACCAGGGTCGGAGTGTCACTGGTGGTGAGCTTGGCGGCGCGGCTGACCGCGTGGCCGTACTCGTGAGCCAGCACCATCGCCACACCGATGTCGCCGTGAGCGCGGCGCAGATCCGGCAGCAGCTGACCCCTGTCCCAGCCGATGGTCCTGTCGGGGTAGCAGTAGGCGGCATTGATCAGGCCGAACGTGTCATCGCCACAGAACGTCCCGTCGAAACTCCCGGCGTCCCAGGAGATCAACTCCTTGACGGGAGTGAAGCCGTCGTCGAAGGTCTCCGGATACGCGCTCTCCCAGAACTGTTCGACGTCGCTGACAGCGCTGGCCGCCAGGTTGTCGATGTCTCCGCCGTCGGTGCCTTCGACCTCACGGCTGGGTCCTTCGGCATTGGGCCGCAGGCCGGTGGGTCCGTCGGTGGCGGGCATCCCGGCGACGGAGAACGGATCGTTGAACACCGATACGGCGTTGCCCTGCACGGTCGTGGCGCAGGCGGCACACAGCACCGCTCCGACGCCGATCAGAACGCCCAGCAGTGTCCGTGGTCGTGTCGACGGGCCCATGACGCCGCCTTTCGGGTCGTTCCGCGGCCCGCAGCGGAACGCCGGCCACCTGCGCGATCGACAATAGTGACCGCGCTCGTCTGCTGCCGGGCAGTCGACGAACCTCGGCTCAGCCGCCGCCGTGCAGCCGCCGCAGTGCGGCCCGCACGGCGTCGCCGTCGGTGGTGGCCCAGAACGGCGGCAGCGACGACCTCAGGTAGCCGCTGTAGCGCGCGGTCGCCATCCGGGAGTCCAGGACGGCCACCACGCCGCGGTCGTCGACGCGGCGCAGCAGCCTGCCTGCACCCTGGGCGAGCAGCAGCGCAGCATGGCTGGCGGCCACCGCCATGAAACCGTTGCCGCCGCGCGCGGCGACGGCGCGCTGGCGCGCGGTCAGCAGCGGATCGTCGGGGCGGGGGAAGGGAATCCGGTCGATCAGCACCAGGGACAGCGACGGACCGGGCACATCGACGCCCTGCCACAGCGAGAGGGTGCCGAACAGCGACGTCTGCTCGTCGGCGGCGAAGCGTGCGATCAGCGCGGCGGTGCTGTCCTCGCCCTGACACAGCACCGGGGTGGCGAGGCGGTCGCGCATGATCTCGGCGGTGGACCGCGCGGCGCGCATCGAGGAGAACAGACCCAGCGTGCGCCCGTCGGCTGCCTCGATCAGGCCGGCGATCTCGTCGAGCTGCTCCGCTGAGCCGACGCCGTCGCGCCCGGGTGGCGGCAGGTGCGCGGCGACGTAGAGGATCGCCGAGCGGGCGTGGTCGAACGGCGAGCCGACGTCGAGCCCGCGCCAGCTGGCGTCGGCCTCCGGTGCGCCGGTGAGTCCCCACGCCGCGGCCATCGCGTCGAAATCCCCGCCCACGGTCAGCGTCGCCGACGTCAGCACCGCGGTGGTGGGACCGAACAGTCGCGCGCGAAGCAGCCCGGCCACTGACAATGGGGCGACGCGCAGCAAGGTGCGGTTGCCCGAGCGGGTGTCCTCGATGTGTTCGACCCAGACGACGTCCGTGCGGTCGGGGATGGCCGGCACGAAGGAGGCGAGGATTCGCGCGGCCGTGTCGGCGACGTCGCCCAGCGCCGTCGCGGCCTCGGCGCGCGCGGTGGTCGTCTTCGGATCGTTCGGGGCGGTCTCGACCGCGGTGCGGGCGCGGCTCGCGCTGTCGCGCAGCACGCTCAGATAACTCCCGAGCTCCTCGTCGAGCACGTCGATGCGACCCGGCCGAGCGTCGAAGAGGGCCGACGACAACGTCGCCGAGGCCGCCTCGAAGCGTTCGACGAGTTCGGCGTCGAGCACGCGCGCGGCACGGCGTTGCGCCACCCCCAGCGCTGTCGCCGACAATTCGGCCGTCGCCACGCCCGTCACCCGGTCCACCAGTTCGTGGGCTTCGTCGACCACCAGCAGGTCGTGTTCGGGCAGCACGTTGGCATCCCCGATCGCGTCGATGGCCAGCAGCGCGTGATTGGTCACCACCACGTCGGCGTCGGCGGCGCGATCGCGCGCCCGCTCGGCGAAGCAGTCGGAGCCGAAGGGGCACCGCGAGACCCCGATGCACTCCCGCGATGACACGCTGACCTGCGCCCACGCGCGGTCCGGCACACCGGGCACCACGTCGTCGCGGTCACCGGTCTTCGTGCTGGCCGACCATTCGGTGAGCCGGGCGACATCGCGGCCCAGCGCAGTGGACGCGACCGGGTTGAACAGTTGGTCCTGCGGTTGGTCATCGGCGGGTTCGGTTGCCCCGTTTCCGGATCCGTTGTGAATCTTGTTCAGGCACAGGTAGTTTCCTCGCCCCTTCAGCAGGGCGAACTCCGGCCGTCGGGGGAGGTGGGGCGTCAGCGAGTCGGCGAGGCGCGGCAGGTCGCGGTCCACGAGCTGACGTTGCAGCGCGATGGTGGCGGTGGACACGACGACGGGCCGCTCGTCGGAGAGCGCGTGGGCGATGGCGGGTACGAGATAGGCCAGTGACTTGCCGGTTCCCGTGCCGGCCTGCACGGCCAGATGCTCACCACTGGTGAAGGACTGCGCAACCGCTTCGGCCATCGCGACCTGTCCGTCGCGATGCGCGCCGCCCAGCGCGGTGACCGCAGCGGCGAGGAGTTCGGCGACCTCGCCGGGCTTGGTACCCACCGCCCTACCGACCGCGGGGGGCGATCATCCGGGTCGGGACTGCGGGTTCGCCCTTGGACAGCTTCAACCCGTCCCAAGGCAGGCTCAGCAGACCCTGCTGCACGCGCTCACGCGCTGCCGCGAGGGAGAGATCGGCGACCGCTTGCCCGTCGCGCACCAGCGCCGTCGTCACCGTCCGAGCCACGAGGTCGGGCGGCACGTCCAACGAGTCCTCGGCCTCATCGTGAAAGGGGTGAACCACCTCCTCGACGATCGTGCCGGACTCCTTGGCGAGCCGCGTCGCCTGCTTGCGGCCGCCGTGGGACTCCTTGTGGCTGCTGCGTTTGGCGACCGGGAGGCCGTCGACCTCGACCAGCTTGTAGACCATGCTCGCCGTCGGCGCACCCGATCCGGTCACCACCGACGTGCCCACCCCGTAGATGTCGACAGGTTCGGCCCGCAGGGCGGCGATCGCGAATTCGTCGAGGTCGCCGGAAACCACGATCTTGGTGCCGGTGGCGCCGAGCCCGTCGAGTTGGGCGCGCACCTGGCGGGCCAGCACACCGAGGTCGCCCGAGTCGATCCGCACGGCGCCCAGCTCGGGGCCGGCGGCGTCGATCGCGTTCGCGACCCCGGCGGTGATGTCGTAGGTGTCGACCAGCAGTGTGGTGCCCACGCCCAGTGCGTCGACCTGCGCACGGAACGCCGCCTTCTCCCCGTCGGAGGCGGACTGCCCGGCCTCCGAGTGCAGCAGCGTGAACGCGTGCGCGCTGGTGCCGAGCGCCGGCACGCCGTAGGTGCGCTCGGCCTCCAGGTTCGACGATCCGGTGAACCCGGCCATGTACGCGGCGCGCGACGCGGCGACCGCCGCGGCCTCGTGTGTGCGGCGCGACCCCATCTCGATCATCGGGCGGCCCTGCGCAGCGCTGGCCATCCGCGCAGCCGCCGATGCGATCGCGGTGTCGTGATTGAAGATCGACAACACCAGCGTCTCGAGCAGCACACACTCGGCGAACGTGCCGTGCACGGAGAGCACCGGCGAGCCCGGGAAGTACAGCTCACCCTCGGGGTAGCCGTCGATGTCTCCGCTGAAGCGGTAGGCGGCGAGGTAGGCGAGGGTGTCGGCATCGCAGAAACGCTCGAGTGCGGCGAGTTCGGACTCACCGAACCTGAACTGCGACAACGCTTCCAGGAAGCGTCCCGTCCCGCCGGTGACGCCGTAACGCCGGCCGTCGGGCAACCGCCGCGCGAACACCTCGAACGAGGTGCGGCGGTGGGCGGTGCCGTCCTCGAGCGCGGCCGCGAGCATGGTCAGCTCGTACTTGTCGGTCAGCAGGGCCGGTGAGGGGTGCGCAGACGGGTTCTCCGGCGACGAGGTCACCGCCCAACCGTATCGGTTCGGAGCCGGGGGAGGACCCCGGTATTCTGGCCCGCATGGTGACGCCGGCGAAGGCACGACCGGATACCTCCGTAGAACGCGAGGTGAGCTCCGATGCCGCCGCGGACACCCCGTGGGTCACGATCGTCTGGGACGACCCGGTGAACCTGATGACGTATGTGACCTACGTCTTGCAGAAGCTGTTCGGCTACAGCGAGTCGCACGCCACCAAGCTGATGCTGCAGGTGCACAACGAGGGTAAAGCCGTGGTCTCCGCCGGCACCCGGGAATCCATGGAGGTCGACGTGTCCAAGCTTCACGCCGCCGGGTTGTGGGCGACACTGCAACAGGACCGCTGACCCGGCTGTGCGTAAATGGAAGAGGGTCGACGGCGGTGACGGCCCACGGTTCCGGTCGGCACTGGCCGCTCACGAGGCCGACCTGCTCTCCAGTCTGGTGACGTCGCTACTCGACATGCTCGACGAGCGTGCTGCATCGGCGCCGGTCGACGAGCTCGCCGAGATCACGGGCATTCGCACCGGTAATTCGACTGCGCCGCAAGACGATACGATGAAGCGGCTGCTTCCCGACTTCTACAAGCCGGCGACCGACCACCCCGCCGGATCCGGTCCGGCCGAGAGTCTCAACAGCGCGTTGCGCAGTCTGCACGAGCCCGAAATCCTCGACGCCAAGCGCACCGCGGCGGGTCGCCTGCTGGCGACGATTCCCACCGGCGGCGGGAAGTTCGAGCTGTCCGAGGACGACGCGCAGGCATGGGTCTCGGCGGTCAACGACGTCCGACTGGCGCTGGGCACCATGCTCGAGATCGGCCCTGATGGACCCGACCGGCTGCCCGGTGACCATCCGATGGCCGGACACCTCGACGTCTACCAGTGGCTCACGGTTCTGCAGGACTACCTGGTCGTCAGCCTGATGGGGACGGGGCGCTGATGCCGGGCGCGATCACCGACGTCGGCGGCATCCGCGTCGGGCACCACCATGCAATCGACTCCGATGCCGCGCTGGGTTCGGGCTGGGCGACAGGAACCACCGTCGTGCTGACCCCGCCGGGCACGGTCGGCGCAGTCGACGGCCGTGGTGGAGCGCCGGGCACCCGCGAGACCGATCTGCTGGACCCCAGCAATTCGGTGCGGCACGTCGACGCGGTCGTCCTGACCGGTGGCAGCGCCTTCGGGCTCGCCGCCGCCGACGGCGTGATGACGTGGCTGGAAGAGCAGCAGCGCGGCGTCGCGATGACGGGCGGGGTGGTGCCGATCGTGCCCGCCGCGGTGATCTTCGACCTGCCCGTAGGCGGTTGGCAATGCCGGCCGACCGCGGACTTCGGCTTTTCCGCGGCCGCCGCGGCTGCCGCTGACACCGCCATCGGTACCGTCGGCGCGGGTGTCGGGGCGCGGGCAGGGGTGCTCAAGGGCGGCGTCGGGACCGCGTCGGTGACGCTCGACATCGGCGTCACCGTCGGCGCGCTGGTCGTCGTCAACTCGGCGGGCGACGTCGTCGATCCGGCCACCGGGCTGCCCTGGCAGGCCGACCTCATCGAGGAGTTCGGCCTGGTGGCGCCGCCGGCCGACCAGATCGCCGCCTACGCGGACCGGCACGGCGAGCTCGGCCCGCTCAACACCACGATCGCGGTCGTGGCCACGGACGCGGCGCTGAGCAAGGCGGCCTGCCGCCGCGTCGCCGTCGCCGCGCAGGACGGGCTGGCGCGCACGATCCGGCCGTGCCACACGCCGCTGGACGGTGACACGGTGTTCGCGCTGGCCACCGGTGCCGTCGAGGTCGAGCCCGGCCCCGCCTCGTCGACACAGCTCCCGGCGTCGATGTCTCCGGAGGTGCCGCTGATGACGGCGGTCGGCGCGGCCGCGGCCGACGTGCTGGCCAGCGCGGTGCTGGCCGGGGTCCTGGCCGCCGAGGGCGTCGCCGGAATACCGACCTACCGTGGGCTGTTGCCCGGAGCGTTCGAGTGAAGGAGAGCGGGTGCTGACGATTCGTGCTGACCTGGTGGCGGAGATGGTCGATCATGCACGCGCCGACCACCCTGACGAGGCGTGCGGGGTGATCGCCGGCCCGGAGGGGTCCGACCGACCTGAGCGGTTCATCGCGATGGTCAACGCCGAGAGGTCGCCGACCTTCTACCGGTTCGACTCCGGCGAGCAGCTGAAGGTGTGGCGGGCCATGGACGACGCCGACGAGGCGCCCATCGTGATCTACCACTCGCACACCGCCACCGAGGCGTACCCGAGCCGCACCGACATCTCCTACGCCTCCGAACCGGACGCCCACTACGTGCTGGTGTCGACGCGCGATCCCGACGAGCACGAGCTGCGGAGCTACCGCATCGTGGACGGCGTGGTCACCGAAGAACCCGTCACCGTCGTCGAGCAGTACTGACGCCAGACAACCCGAGAACCGAGGAGCCCTGCCATGTCCGTCACCGTGTCCATCCCGACGATCCTGCGCACCCACACCGGCGGCGAGAAGCGGGTGTCCGCCTCCGGGACGACCCTGCAGGCGGTGATCGACGATCTGGAAGCCAACTACTCGGGGATCACCGAACGGCTGGTCGACCCCGCCAATCCAGGCAAGCTGCACCGGTTCGTCAACATCTACGTCAACGACGAGGACGTGCGGTTCTCCGGCGGCTTGAACACCGAGATCTCCGACGGTGATTCGGTGACGATCCTGCCGGCCGTGGCAGGAGGCTGATGAGGTACGACTCTCTGCTGCAGGCGCTCGGCAGCACCCCGCTGGTGGGACTGCCGCGGCTCTCGCCGGCGTGGGATGGCGATCCGCACGTGCGCCTGTGGGCCAAACTCGAGGACCGCAATCCGACGGGGTCCATCAAGGACCGGCCGGCACTGCGCATGATCGAGGAGGCGGAGCGCGAGGGTCGGCTCCAACCGGGTGCGACGATCCTGGAACCGACGAGCGGCAACACCGGCATCTCGCTGGCGATGGCGGCTCTGCTCAAGGGCTACAACATGATCTGCGTGATGCCGGAGAACACCTCCATCGAGCGCCGCCAACTGCTCGAGCTCTACGGCGCGCGGATCATCTACTCACCGGCCGAGGGTGGCTCCAACACCGCGGTCGCGCACGCCAAAGAGCTTGCTGCACAGAACCCTTCGTGGGTGATGCTCTACCAGTACGGCAACCCCGCCAACGCCATGGCGCACTACGAGGGCACCGGCCCGGAACTGCTGGCGGACCTCCCCGAGATCACGCACTTCGTGGCGGGGCTCGGCACCACCGGCACCCTGATGGGCACGGGTCGGTTCCTGCGCGAGAACGTGCCGGGAGTGCAGATCGTCGCCGCCGAACCCCGGTACGGCGAAGGGGTGTACGCGCTGCGCAACATCGACGAGGGCTTCATCCCCGAGCTCTACGACCCCGACGTGCTGACCACCCGGTTCGCGGTCGGGTCCTTCGACGCGGTGCGCCGTACCCGTGAGCTCATCCAGGTGGAGGGCATCTTCGCGGGTATCTCCACCGGCGCGATCCTGCACGCAGCACTCGGCATGGCGGCCAAGGCCGTCAAGGCGGGGGAGCGCGCCGACATCGCCTTCACCGTGTGTGATGCCGGGTGGAAGTATCTGTCCACCGGTGCCTACGCCGGTAGCCTGGACGACGCAGAAGACGCGCTGGAAGGGCAACTATGGGCATGACGGGCACCGGCGGAAGCCCCGGCCCGACCGCGGGGCGGCAACGTCCCGGCTGGCTCGTCGGTGGGCTCACCATCGTGTCGTTCGTCGTCATGCTTTGGGTCATCGAAGCATTCGATGCCGTGAGCGGACATCGCTTGGACAGCAATGGAATTCGACCGCTGGAAACCGACGGTCTGGCGGGAATCCTGTTCGCCCCTCTGCTGCACTCGAACTGGGAACACCTGATGGCCAACACCGTTCCGGCGTTGGTCCTCGGGTTCCTGATGACGTTGGCGGGGCTGTCGCGGTTTCTGTTCGCCACCGCGATCATCTGGCTCGTCGGCGGCCTGGGCACCTGGCTGATCGGCAACATCGGTGCCCAGTGCCCTTACGTCGGTGTGCGCTGCGAGACCAATCACATCGGCGCGTCCGGCCTGATCTTCGGCTGGCTCACCTTCCTGATCGTGTTCGGCTTCTTCACCCGCAAGGTGTGGCAGATCGTCGTCGGCGTCGTCGTTCTGTTCTTCTACGGCAGCGTGCTGCTCGGCGTCCTGCCTGGCACGTTCGGCGTCTCCTGGCAGGGCCATCTGTGCGGTGCGCTGGCCGGGGTGCTCGCGGCGTACCTCCTGTCCGGCCCGGAGCGGCGCACTCGCGCCATCGGCAAGGGCGCCCCCGCTCCGCCCTACCTGTCCCGATGAGCGCGGATCTGCCGATCGGGATCTTCGATTCCGGGGTCGGCGGCCTGACCGTGGCCCGCGCGATCATCGACCAGCTGCCCGACGAGGAGATCGTCTACGTCGGCGACACGGCCAACGGACCCTATGGCCCTCTCACGGTTCCGCAGATCCGTGAGCACGCACTCGCCATCGGTGACGACCTCGCCGAGCGAGGCATCAAGGCGTTGGTGATCGCGTGCAACACCGCGTCGTCGGCCTGCCTACGGGACGCGCGCGAGCGGTACGCGCCGATTCCCGTCGTCGAGGTCATCCTGCCCGCCGTCCGGCGAGCCGTCAGCACCACGCGCACCGGCCGGGTGGGTGTCATCGGCACAGCCGCGACCATCGCGTCGGGCGCCTACCAGGACGCGTTCGCCGCCGCACGCGACCTCGAGGTGTTCTCGGTGGCCTGCCCGCGCTTCGTCGACTTCGTCGAGCGTGGTGTCACCAGCGGGCGGCAGGTCCTCGGCCTGGCCGAGGGCTACCTCGAACCACTGCAACAGGCACAGGTCGACACCCTGGTCCTGGGCTGCACGCACTACCCGATGCTGTCAGGCCTCATCCAGCTGGCGATGGGCCAGGACGTGACGTTGGTGTCGAGTGCCGAGGAAACAGCAAAGGATCTGTTACGGGTGCTCACCGAGCGCGACCTGCTGCGGCCGCACCCGGGTGATGGTGCGCCGGCGCCGCGACGGGTGTTCGAGGCGACCGGCGATCCGGAGGCGTTCACGCGGTTGGCGGCGCGTTTCCTGGGGCCCTCCCTCGACGGTGTGCGCCATGTCCAGGGTCACGCCGGAACACGGACATGATCTCGGTCGCGGAAAGCGGCGATGTTTTCCGCATAGCGCTGGTGGGCATGGCAAGCTAGTGGGCGTGCGAGTCACCGTACTGGGGTGTTCCGGCAGTGTGGTCGGACCTGATTCGCCCGCGTCCGGTTATCTGGTGACCGCGCCCGATACTCCGCCGCTGGTCCTCGACTTCGGTGGCGGCGTTCTCGGTGCTCTTCAGCGCCACGCGGATCCGAATTCGGTGCACGTCCTGTTGTCGCATCTGCACGCCGATCACTGCCTGGATCTGCCCGGCTTGTTCGTCTGGCGTCGCTATCACCCGAGCCCGGCCACCGAACGCGGTGTCGTCTACGGTCCGGCCAACACGTGGGCGCGTCTCGGTTCTGCGTCGTCGCCAGAAGGTGGCGAGATCGACGACTTCACCGACATCTTCGACATCCGGCACTGGGTGGACAACCAGGCCGTCCAGATCGGAGCGCTGACGATCGTGCCGCGCCTGGTCTGCCACCCGACGGAGTCCTACGGCATGCGCATCACCGACCCGTCGGGCGCCACGCTCGTCTACAGCGGGGACACCGGCTACTGCGACGCGCTCATCGACCTGGCCCGCGGCGCCGACGTGTTCCTGTGCGAGGCGTCGTGGACACACGACCCGAGCCGTCCACCGCGGTTGCATCTCTCGGGCACCGAGGCCGGTCGCGCGGCCGCCCGCGCGGGGGTCCGCGAGCTGCTGCTGACCCACATCCCGCCGTGGACGTCGCGCGAAGACGTCATCAGCGAGGCGAAGGCGGAGTTCGACGGTCCGGTGCACGCCGTCGTGGCCAACGAGGCATTCGACATCTGACCCCTTATCGCCCAAACCGACATTTGGGCGGGTTTGTGCGAGAGGCGCCCGCCATTACGTCGATCTCGGCGCGGTCTTGGCGACCGGCTAGGGTTGGCCCGTGTCCAGACGAGAAGACGGCCGGCTCGACGACGAGCTTCGCCCCGTCACCCTGACCCGCGGCTTCACCACCCACCCGGCGGGATCGGTGCTGGTCGAGTTCGGGCAGACGCGGGTCATGTGCACCGCGAGCGTGACCGAGGGCGTTCCGCGGTGGCGCAAGGGCTCCGGCCAGGGCTGGCTGACCGCGGAGTACGCGATGCTGCCCGCAGCCACCCACGATCGTTCCGACCGCGAGTCGGTGAAGGGCCGCGTGGGCGGGCGCACCCAGGAGATCAGCCGCCTGGTCGGGCGTTCGCTGCGTGCCTGCATCGACCTGGCTGCGCTGGGGGAAAACACGATCGCCATCGACTGCGATGTCCTGCAGGCTGACGGCGGCACCCGCACCGCTGCCATCACCGGCGCCTACGTCGCGCTGTCAGACGCCGTGACCTACCTGGCCGCCGCCGGCAAACTCAAGGACCCGCGACCGCTGTCCTGTGCGATCGCAGCGGTCAGCGTCGGCGTCGTCGACGGCCGTATCCGCGTCGACCTGCCCTATACCGAGGATTCACGCGCCGAAGTCGACATGAACGTGGTCGCGACGGACACCGGCACGCTGGTCGAGATCCAGGGCACCGGCGAGGGCGCGACGTTCCCCCGCTCGACTCTCGACAAGATGCTCGACGCCGCGATGGCCGCCTGCGATCAGCTGTTCGTGATCCAGCAGGAGGCGCTGGAGTTGCCGTACCCCGGGACGCTGCCCCAATCGGGCGAGCCTTCGAAGAAGGCGTTCGGAAGCTGACCCGGCTCCTGGTTGCCACTCGCAACCTCAAGAAGCTGACCGAACTCCAGCGGGTGCTCGATGCCGCCGGGGTAGGCGGTGTGACGCTGGTGTCGCTGGCCGACGTGGCCGCGTTCGACGAAGCGCCCGAGACAGGCGCGACATTCGAGGAGAACGCTCTGGCCAAGGCGCGCGACGCCTACACCGCGACGGGCCTGCCGGCGGTGGCCGACGATTCCGGCATCGAAGTCGACGCGCTCAACGGCATGCCGGGGGTGCTGAGCGCGCGGTGGTCAGGCCGGCACGGCGACGACGCCGCCAACACTGCGCTGCTGCTCGGTCAGCTGGCCGACGTCCCCGACGAGCGTCGCGGGGCGGCGTTCGTGTCCGCGTGTGCGCTGGTTCACGGGCCTGGCGACGCTGACGCCGTGGTGGTGCGCGGGGAGTGGCGCGGCACCGTGGTCCGCGAGCCGCGCGGCGCCGGGGGGTTCGGGTACGACCCGGTGTTCCTGCCAGTTGATTCGGATCGGACGGCCGCCGAGCTCACCCCGCAGGAAAAAGACGCGGCCTCGCACCGCGGCCGTGCGCTGACTGCGCTGCTGCCGTCGCTGCGCGCGCTGGTCTGACTCAGCTCAGCCCGAACTGGTCCTTGATGTTCTGCGTCTGGAAATGCTCGACGATGATGCCCACTAGCGGGATCGTGCCTGCCAGCAGGATGCCGACGGTTTTGGCGATCGGCCAGCGGACCTTCACCGCGAGGTTGGCCGTGAAGAGCAGGTAGACGAAGTACACCCAGCCGTGGACGACGGCGATCCAGCCCAGCGAGTCGTCGCCGAAGCCGTACTTCATCACCATCTCGTAGCACAGCGCGATCAGCCAGACGCCCGTCGCCCACGCCATGACCCGGTAGCCGGTCAGGGCTTTGCGGACGGTGTCGACGGAAGCAATCGGCGAGGGCGAGTCGGGTGCGGTCACGTACCGGTTCCTGTCTTGTCGTCGCCATCGATTCTGGCGAGTTGAGCTAGATAGGCGTTGTACTCACGCAGCGTCACATCGGCTTCGGTGGTCGCTGCCTTCGGGCGCTCGGGGAGCAGACCCGCCGGGATCTCGGTGGGCGCGTCCGTGTTCTGCAGGGTGGGCGGCGCGTCCTCGTAGCGGACGAACTTGAAGTAGGCGTAGACGCAGAAGCCCGCGAAGGCCGGCCACTGCAGCGCGTATCCCAGGTTCTGGAAGTCGCCGGAGGTCGATTCGAAGCGTGTCCACTGCCACCACGCCAACGCGAGGCAGCCCGAGGCAGCGGCGATCACCAACAGGATGAGCGCCGGCCTCCTACGCCGCGTAGTGGACACTGCTCAACGGTACCGCGCTGTCCTTGGGCCCGACGAACTCATCGAGGCGCTCGGTGGCCGCCTTGCGACAGATGGACACCGCGTACTTGTCGGATCGCCGCCATGGGATCTCGAGCACATCGAGCGCAGCGGTGAACAAGCCGATGATGTCCTCGGACCGATTGCTGAAGTGGTACCTCACGCTGAAAGCACCGCGATCGTTCGCGACGACACGGCACCCGTCACTGTGCAGGAGCCCGAGGACGAACTCCTCTGCCTCGTTGTCCACGATTGCCTGCTGCCACGGTTCCAGCGCGATGCGCCGATTGTGCTTACGGCCCGGCCCGTGCTGAGGCAGCAGGCACGGCCAGTGCTGCGAATACCTCCTTACGTCGACGCAGTTGCTCTTCCTCTTCACCACGGACGCGGTTTGACCCGGCATCACTTCATCAATTGCCTGACGGCATCGGTCGATGATGGCGGGATATTTGGTGTCGCAGGCAATGCGCAGACGCCACGATCGAGGGCCTCGCGAGATCCAACCGTCGCCCAGGTAGATCCCGAGAAGGTATGCGTATGCCCCCTCGGGCAGAGCGTCGAAATCGTGCAGCGTTCCGCATGGCGACCGTGGATTTGCGTGAATCAAGCTCGGTGGTGGTTGGCGCCGCCAATCTCGAACGGTCCCGCGGGGAACCCCGGTGAGGCGGGCAATTGCACAATCATTGAGCCCTGCCGCGACGAGACGTCTGACCTGCTCGAACTCTTCGACCGATCTGGTCATGAACCGCCACCTCCTGAGGCAAAACTAGGTGCAGCGTCTGACAAGTCAAGATTGGTACGATCGCACCCGATGCGGGCGTGGCGAAACTGGTTTACGCGCGGGCTTTAGGTGCCCGTGTTCGAAAGAACATGTGGGTTCGAATCCCACCGCCCGCACTCCATTCGGAATATCTGCAACCGTCGGATGGGTTGGCCGGGGTATGCCTCATGGAGTTGTGCTGACCCCGGACCGGACTGCACCGAACCTTATCGACGACGCGATAGCGCAGGCGCAGGTCGCCTACGATGCCGGCGTCCGAGAGGTCTGGCTCGCGCAGCGCGTCGACTATGACGCTATTGCACTTGCGGGACTGATCGGGGCGGCGGTGCCCGGGCTCGGAGTGGGCACGTCGGTGGTGCCCATCAACCCGCGGCACCCGCTGATCGTCGCGGCTGCCGCACAAACTGCCCAGGCCGCGTCGCATGGCAATTTCAGTCTCGGGCTCGGGCTCGGCGCCCCGTCGGTCGAATCTCAGGCATTTGGCATCACCGTCGACAAGCCGGTGCGGCGGTTGCGCGAATACCTGACGGTGCTGCGGTCGATCTTCGACGACGGCGCCGTGGATTTCCACGGCAGTGAGGTCACCGCCAGTCCGGAGTGGCCCGTTGACGTACCCGGGGGAGCGCCACTGCCCATCTACGTGGCCGCGATGGGGCCGCAGGCGCTACGCGTCACAGGCGAACTGGCCGACGGCACCCTGCCCTACCTGGCGGGGCCGCGAACCATCGGCGAATTCATCGCCCCGTCGATCGCGAAGGCAGCCAGCGACGCCGGTCGTCCGCAACCGCGGGTCATCGCCATGGTCCCCGTAGTGATCGACGACGACACCGACGCGGCCCACGCGTATGCGGCGCAGGAACTGGCCTTCTATGCGACCATCCCGTCGTATCAAGCTGTGATCGCCCGTGAAGGAGTCGACGGCGTGGCGGATCTGGCCGCCGTCGGCACCGCCGAAACGGTATCGCGCCGGCTGCGGGCTTACCTCGACGCTGGCGCCACCGATGTCGTGCCCACGTCGTTGCGTGGCAATCGTGCAGAACTAGAACAGCTTTGGCAGGTCGCAGCCGGACTGTAGCGTCACCCTTTTAAGAGAATGGCCGGACGCTAACCGACTTTCATCTCGCCCATCTCCGACCAGCCGGTCGCATCGATCTCACGGCTGATGATCAGCGGCGTCGATGCCAGCCACCCCGGCGCCTCGGCGACGAACTTCTCGAAGTGCTCGCCGCTGACGTGCGCCTTGCCGGCGTCGCCGTCGCGGAACCCCTCGACCAGGACGTACTCGGACGGGTCGTCGAGGCTGCGCGACCACTCGAACCACATGTTGCCCGGTTCGTCTCGGGTGGCCTGAGTGAATCCGGCGACCAGCTGCGGGAACTCCTCGACGTGCTCGGGCTTGGGGCGGAACTTCACGACAATGAAAATCACGCGGACCGCGCCTTTCTACGGGATGAGGATGGCTCGGCCGCGGACGTTGCCGTTGTCGAGATCGGTGATGGCGGACTGGAAGTCGTCGAGCGCGTACTTCTGCGTGTGCAGGTTCACCGCGCCTCGGGCGGCCAGCGCCATCAGGTCGCACAGGTCGTTGTACGAGCCGACCAGGTTGCCGATGAAGTTGATCTCCGTCGAGATGATGTCGATCGTGGGAACGTCGATGTTCTCGCCGTATCCGACGACGTGGTAGTCGCCCGCGCGGCGCAGCATGGCCACCCCCTCGGCCGTCGCTCCGCCTTCGCCGACGAAGTCGACCACCACTTCGGCACCGTTGCCGCCGGTGAGGCTCAGAACCTGGTCGACCTGCGAGCCGTCGGCCACCACCCCGTGGTCGGCTCCGATCGCCTCGGCGAGCTTGAGCGCCTCGGGGTTTCGGTCCACGACGATCAGCTCGGCAGGTGACAGCGCCTTGAGGACCTGGATCCCGATGTGGCCCAAGCCTCCTGCGCCGATCACCACGACCCGGTCTCGCGGCCCGAGCCGCTTGGCTGCCTTCGCGGCCGCGTGATACGCCGTCAAGCCCGCATCGGCCAGCGCGGCGACATCCGAGGGCTCCAGCGAGTCGTCGATACGCACGACGCTGCGCGCCGAGGTCTTCAGGTATTCGGCATATCCGCCGTTGGTGTCGATGCCCGGGAATTGGTTTGCCTCGCAATGGACGTCGTCACCGGACCGGCACGCCCGGCACAGCCCGCAGGTGATCAGCGGATGCACGATGACCTTGTCGCCCTCGGCGACATTCGTGACTGCCGATCCGACGGCCGCGACCCAGCCCGCGTTCTCGTGACCGATCGTGTACGGCAGCTGCACCTGCGACTTCTCCGCCCACTGGCCCTCGAGGATGTGAAGGTCGGTGCGGCACACTCCGGCTCCGCCGATCTTGACGACGACGTCGAACGGGCCCGACGGTGTCGGCACGGGCAGCTCGGTCATCTCCAGGTTCTGGTGGTAACCGACCACCTGGACGGCTCGCATGGTGGACATGTCAGTGGGCTCCTTGCAGATCGGGCATCAGGGTGGACAGGGGGAAGAAGGTGTCGGGCTCGTCGCCGTAGCGGGTGCGCAGCAGTCCGCGGCAGAAATGGGCGTTGCCGTCGATCGAGATGCGGGTCGAGCGGGCCCGTCGCAGTGCCATCGGTACGTCCTCGAAAGGACGTCCGTACTCGTCGACGAGCACCAATTCCTCCGGTGCGGTGGACAATCCGAGTGCCGACCGCCGGTTCGACAGCGCCTCGGTCTCGGTGCAGGCCGGCAGGTCGCCGATGCGCACCGATCCCATCGACTCCTCCGACCGGGACGCGTCGGACCGCAGCAGCGCGGTCAGGCAGCGCTCCATCGCCGCGGTGTGGGCCTTTCGCTTGAACGTCATCCGCAGATCGTCGAGCGAATCCTCGGCCTCATGGCCGAACGTGCCGCGATACCCCGCATCGCTGGCCAGGCCGGCGTTGATGATGTCCGAATCGTGGTGGTCGTCGAGTTCGACGACCACCTGCCGCGTCCACTCCAGTTCGGTGAGAACGTCTTTGGCGTCCGATGCCATCAGGTAGGCGAAGTTCGGCGAGCAGAACGACGTCGGCAGCCGCAGGTTGACCTTGACGTTGCCCGACGGGGACACCACTAGCGAGCGGACAAACCCCAGGTCGGTGATCGGTTCGTCGAGTTCGGGATCGACGACGGCGGACAGCGCGGCCATCGCCTCGGTGTCGCGGCTCATGCGTTGGCCATCTCGTCGGCGCCACGCGGGCCGACCGACGGCTCGTCGGCGTCGGGCAGCGCCAGCTCGGCCGGGACCGGGATCTCGTAGAGCTTCGCGGCGTTGAGGCCGAGGATCTTCTTCTTCTGCTCGACGGAGATCTGCGGGTACTCGCCGAGGTCGCCGGGGATGTTGAAGTCGACGAACGCTTCCACGAGCCACTTGGGTGTCCACAGCGCGTAGTCGGAAGAGAAGAAGATCCGGTCTTCGCCCACCCAGTAGAGGAGCTCACCCATGATCTGCGCGAAGTACTTCGGGCGGGTGTGGATGAACGGCATCGCCACGGCGAGCCCGGCGTACACGTTGGGTTCCTGGGTGGCGATCCAGCAGAAGTCCTCGAGCCGGGGCAGGCCGCAGTGCTCGACCACGAAGTTCAGGTCGGTGAAGTCGGAGGCGACGTGGTCGATGTCGGCGACGTCGAAGGCGTCACGGTCCAGCGGGCGGATCGTCGGTCCCTTGTGGACGTGGATGTTGCGGATGCCGAGTTCGCGGCAGACCTCGAAATACCGGTAGGCCCACGGGTCGTCGAGCTTCCAGCCGCGGGACTCACCGTGCCATTCGGCGGTGTAGAGCTTGACGCCCTTCAGGTTGTACTTCTCGGCGTCCAGGCGCAGCTGCTCGAGTCCCATCTCGCCGTTGCGCGGGTCGAAATGATGGTTGTAGGTCAGCTTGTCCGGATGCGCCTTGGCCAGGTCGGACGCTTCGGCGGTCTGCCCGAAGCCCTTGTAGTAGAACTCGCCGAGGTGTGCGGGCTGGAAGATCGCGTGGTCGACGTAGCCGAGCTCGAACAGGTCGCGCATCAACCGGTCGCCGCCCTGGTACAGGTAGTCCTCGTAGCTCCACAGCTCGGACTCGGGAGAGAGGTTTCGGTGGTAGTCGTAGAAGCAGTCGATGAACTGTTTCCCGTGGATGTTGCGCTGGTTCTCCGGCCGGGCGTCCCACAACGCGATGTGGGCGTCGACGATGAAGTAGCTGTTGCCGTCCTTGGTGTACATGGATCTCCTTCAAGCGGACCGATGTGAGGGTTGTCACATCGCTGTCAGCGAGGCTAGGCCGCGACCTCGGGCTCGGGCAGATCCACGGCGTCTCAATCTGAGACGTCGTCCCACCTGCGTCTACAGCGGGAGGCGGGCAAATTTTGTAACGTGGATCACATGCCGGACGGACTGCCAGCGCGGGTAGGCGCCCTCACCCCGTCGCGGGGTCAGGTGCCGCACCGTCTCCTTGCCTCCTGGCAGCGAAGCGAGGACTACGGCATCTCGCTCGACGGGGTCGAGCCGGTCTTCACCGGTACCGAGGACCTCGGCTCGCTGTTCTTCGAATGCGGCAATGCGGTGCTGAGCGACTTGCACCGCACCCTCGCCAACGAGCCCATCAGCCTGATGCTCACCGACTCCGAGGGCGTCGTCCTGTCGCGGCTGTCCGGCGACCGCAGTCTGCAGCAGGCTCTCGACGACGTGCACCTCGCACCTGGTTTCGCCTACTCGGAGCGCGATGTCGGGACCAACGGACTCGGGCTCGCGCTGGCGGATCGAGCACCCACGCTGGTGCGCGCCGATCAGCACTATGCGTTGAGCCTCAACCGGTTCACGTGCGCGGCGGTTCCGGTGCTCGATCCTGCGTCGGGCCGCCTCGAGGGCAGCGTCAATCTCACCACCTGGTCGGATTCGTCGGCCGATCTTCTGCTCGCGCTGGCCCGGTCCGCGGCCAGCAACACCGCGGCGATGATGCTGGCCCGGGACTCGGGCCGGCGGGTCCGGCCGACGCCGCGCGGTGACGTGTTCCGCGTCGAAGTGCCTGGCCTGGAACCGAGTTCAGGGACGTCGACCTCGCTGGGGCCGGCATGGGCCGCCGCGGTGACCCATGCCGCGGATGCGATGTCCGCCGGCAACATCGTCGCCGCGATCGGTGAGCCAGGGGCTGGCCGCGCCACCGCGCTGGGCCAGGCGGCGCGCCGCGCGCATCCGCGGGATCGCATCCTCTCCGCGGGGGCGCCGGAGCCCGACGACGTGCCGACGTGGCTCGGCCTGTGGACCCCGGAGCTGGGCAAGGCCCACACCGCGGTGATCGTCCGAGACGTGGACTTGTTGCCTGCCTGGGCGGCCGAGCGGCTCCGCGACCTGGTCGCTCAGGCGAGCGGACAGTCCGGGGTGCCATTCGCGGTGACGGCCGAGCGCTTCACCGACATCCCCGCCCCGCTCGCTCGACTGGTCGACACGGTGGTCGAGGTACCGCCGCTGCGCGAACGCGCGGACGACGTGGTGGCGTTGGCGACCCACATCGCCCGTCGGGCCCGCGGCCGTGACGTCGCGTTCACCGCGCCCGCCGCGCGTGCCTTGCAGAGCTACGGATGGCCGGGCAACGCCGACCAGCTGGCTGCCGTGGTGCGCAATGCGGTGAGTCGAACCGACGTTGTCGACGTCGGTCACCTGCCGTCGGAGGTCCTGGCCGGCAACACCCGACGGCTCTCGCGGATCGAAGCGTTCGAACGAGGGGAGATCGTCAGGGTGCTGAGCAACGGCGCGTCGACGATGGCCGATGCGGCACGGGATCTGGGGATGAGCCGGGCGACTCTGTATCGCAAGATCGCGCAATACGGCATCGACGCCGCGCGATTACACGGGTGAGGGTCAGGCGGAGACCTCGACGGGCGCAGGTTCGCGCGCCTGCGAGGTGAAGCAGAACATGCTCGCCACGAAGCTCAACAGCGCGACCGCCCCGGACAGCAGGGCCAACAGCGTCTCCGACAGACCCCAGCTGGCGAGCGCGAATGCGAGCGCGATGATCGCCGAGATCAGCAAGAACAGCCCGGTCGTGGCCACCGCCTCGTTGAACGGATCGTCGGCGCTGACGTTGTGAGGCCTCGTGGCCATGACTTCCTCCTCCGGCTGCCGGCTTCTCAGCGTGTCGCGACGGAAGTTACCCGCTCGTCAATGCCGGAAAACCTGCCTCCGCGTGATCGCGGTCACCCCAGTCCCGCAGAGTGTGTTCTGCGACGATGGGTCGCATGAAGCCGGCCGGCAGGGGAACTTTCTAGTCATGAGCGACGTCAAGTTTCTCGATCTCCACGGCGATCGACTGGCCTACCGCGACGAGGGCAGCGGGGATGACGTGCTGCTTCTCATCCACGGGATGGCAGGAAGCTCCGACACGTGGCGGTCGGTCATCCCGCGGCTGGCCAAGCGCTACCGCGTGATCGCCCCTGACCTCCTCGGCCACGGCCAGTCCGCGAAGCCCCGCAGCGACTACTCGCTGGGCGCCTTCGCGGTCGGTCTGCGTGATTTCCTCGACGAGCTCGGCATTGCCCAGGCAACGGTGGTCGGCCAGTCGCTGGGCGGCGGTGTCGCGATGCAGTTCGCCTACCAGCACCGCGAGTACTGCCGCCGGTTGATCCTGATCAGCAGCGGCGGCTTGGGGCAGGACGTCGGGTGGACGCTGCGCTTGCTGTCCGCGCCCGGGGCGGAGTTCCTGTTGCCTGTCATCGCGCCGCCGCCCGTGGTGCGGGTGGGCAACGCGATTCGGGGCTGGTTCTCGGCGCACAGCATCCAGTCGCCGCGGGGCGCGGAGATGTGGAGCGCGTATTCGTCGCTGTCGGACTCCCAGACCAGGCAGGCTTTTCTGCGCACTCTGCGGTCGGTGGTCGACTATCGAGGTCAGGCTGTCAGTGCGTTGAACCGGTTGTATCTGACTTCGGAGCTGCCGACGCTGGTGATCTGGGGCGACGACGACCACATCATCCCCGTCGAGCACGGCCGCGCCCTCGCCGAGGTTCGTCCGTCCTGCCGCCTCGCGGTGCTCCCCGGAGTGGGGCACTTTCCGCACGTCGAGAAGCCCGATGCCGTCATCGACCTGATCGACGATTTCGTCGGCGCGACCGCAGAGCGGAACGAACCGAGCTCGCCGGAACCGACCGAACGGTCCCGCTGACTGAAGTCAGCGTTTCCGAACGGGATGGCCGTTGCGTTCGGCCAGCGAACGCAACTGCTTGAGCGCGAACTGCCGATTGCGGCCACCTTCGGGCAGCACGATGCCTGCCCATAATCCGACGGCCCCAGGCGTCACGCAGGCCTCACGGGCGCACTGCCATCTGCGCGGGCAGGACCGGCACAACTCCTTGGCACCTTCGTCGGTGGCCGTGGTCCAACGGTCGGGATCGCGCGTGCACGGCGCGGTCCACGGAACTTCCTCGATCGATATCGGATTCATGGCCACACCCCTTTTCTCGCCCTCACGTATTCCCCGTCGACGACGACGATACGCATGTATGGCAATGACGATACATATGTATGGTGTCCGTCGCCCGTGCCGAGTTGTCTACGGTTACCCGGTGGCCTCTGACACGCGCAGCGGGAGATCTGACGAACCCCGCAACGTCGAGCGAATTCGGCAGGCCGCGCTGCGCAGTTTCGCCGAGATCGGCACGGCCGCGACGACGATGCGCGGGGTGGCCGCCGCCGCGGGAGTGTCGCTCGGTCTGGTGCAGCATCACTTCGCCACCAAAGCCGGTCTGATCGCCGCGGTCGACGAGTTCGTTCTCGAATTGGTGGTGTCGTCCATGGCGCGGCCGCTGCCGGAACCACCCGTCGATTCGGTGGCCGAGATCGGCGGGCGCGTGACCGGAATCTTCAACGAGTACCCGGAGGTCGCCGCCTATCTGAGCCGGGCGATGGTCGACGGCAGCCCCGTGGGGGCTCGGCTCTTCGACGCCCTGATCGGAGTGGGCGTGGCTCGGTGGCAGCAGCGCATCGACCGCGGCGAGGTACGCCCGGATGTCGACGTCACCTGGGCTGCGATCAATGCAATCGTGCTCGCACTCGGTGCGATCAGCCTCAGAGCGCACGTCGATCGGCATCTTCCCGCGCCGTTGACGGAACCGGTGCAACTCGAGCGGTGGCAGCGTTCGGTGGACGCGCTGCTGCGCGACGGCCTCTTCGTGCCGCGGTCTCAGCGGCCGGACGGTTCAGCCCCGGCGGAGTAGACGACCCCCATCCCTACCTCGCGGCGACCGACGCCGGGCATAGGGCCACGGGTTGTTCCTCTCGGGGATTGCTGCCGCGCGAACGGTTTTGAGCTGAGTCCGAAGGTAGGCGCGCAGCTCGAGGATGTCCTCATCGGTCCACCGGTTGTGCATCTCGGTGGGATCGGCGTCGAGGTCGTAGAGCTCCCATTGGTCGTCGAGTGGGTCCGATCGGTACATAGTCCCGCCCATGCCCGTCGCCGCCAGCTGCCGCACCCCCGGCTCCGTCCACGTGGCCGGGTCGTCGAAGGAGCGAACCAGTTTCCACAGATGGCCCGCCCCGTTCGGCGCGGTGTCCTCGTCGACACGCAGCACCAGGCCCTCGAAATTCGCGGCGGTGTGGGCCGGGATGCGGATGCGCAGCGGTCGAGGCACCGCGGCGGTCAATCTCAGCATGCGGGCCACGCCGGACGCTCCCGTGTCACCTTCCAGGACGTTGTCACGCGTCATCAGGTAGACCGCACGGGTGCCGTCGGCGTCCGCACCGTCGACGACCGGCATCAGGTCCCGGCCGGGCAACGGGTGTACCTCGGTGAACGATTCGGCGAGTATTGTCGCCAGGGCCGGCACGTCGACGCCGGCAGCGGAGAGCAGGGTTGGCACCAGGTCGACGTGGGAGGTCGGCGCACTCACGGGGCGAGCCGTCGACGAGCAGCGTCCGACGCGGGCGATGACCAGCGGCACGCGAGTGGCCTCGTCGTAAAGGTTGAACCACTTCTGGTGCAGCCCTCCGTGCGCACCCAGCAGATCACCGTGATCGGCGGTGCGCACCAACACCGCGTCCTCGGATCCGCCTTCGGTGACGGCGCGGCGTACCCGGTCGATCGGGTCGTCGACTTCGGCGTGCAGACGGTAGTAGAGATCCCGGTAGGTCTGCGCGTTGCGTTCGTAGGTGCGCTGAATCACCCTGCTGGGGCCGTACCCCGAGTAGTACGCCTCCCGAAAAGCGATCTGGGCGGCGGGCTTTGCGGACAGGTCCTCGTCGGCTGAGGGTGCAGGCGGCACAGGTGGCGGATCGAGGTGGGATGCGCGCAGCGGACTGCGCCGCGACCACGCCGGGAACAGCACGATGTCATGGGGGTTGACGAAGCTCGCGACGAGAAGGAACGGGCGCAGGGCTTCTGCGTCGCCGCGTCGCCGCCGCGCATAGCGGTCCTCCAGCCAGGAGACCACGCGGTCGGCGATCAGCGGGTCGCGGCGGATGCCGGCGTCGGACAGTCTGGCGCCGTGGGGTTCTGGGCCCACCCATCCGGAGAAGCCGTAGGGGCCGAGGGGGTCGGCATCCAGATATCGCTGAACCGCGTCCGGGTCGACCACGCCGTCCTCGTCGTTGGTGACCAGCGATCGGCCGGTGCGGGGGTCGACGAGATCGGCGTGGGAGATGTGCCACTTGCCGTCATAGTGGGTGTCGTAGCCGGCCGCGCGAAACCAGTTGCCGAGCGTGGGCACGTCACCGGGACGCAGCCAGCGAAGCCGGGAGTCATCGTGGGCCTTGCCGATCCCGTCCGTCTGGGTGACACCGTGCAGATCGGGATACTGCCCGGTGAAGATCGTCGGTCGGCTCGGCACGCACGCCAACGAGCCCGTGTAGTGGCGGACGAACTGCACGCCGTGGGCATCGAACCAGGCTCGTCCGGGCAGCATCTCCCGGCGCCAGGCGGCCAGCGCAGGTGGCTCGTAGGGTGGCGCCGCCCGCTCCTCATCCGTCATGACGATCACGATGTCCGGGCGCGGGGATGTCATGACGGGAGCCTTTCGAGTGCTTCGGACAACGACTGCAGCAGCGCTTCGGAACGTCGAGCCAGCAGCCGGGCCAGCACGCGCTCGGCGACTGGGCCTATGAGCGGGGCAGTGGCGGAGACCGTGGAAGTCAACGTGACCACGGTCGCGTTGTCGCGCGGGTGCAGCACCCATCGGTTGGCCACCGAGAAGCCCTGGGGGACACCGTGGATGGTGTAGCCCAGCACGATAGGCGGCTCGAACTCGTTGATCGTCTCCAGCAGGGTGTCGCGACCGACCTGCACGCGACGCTGCGAACCCACCCGTGGCGGGCGGTCGGTGTCGCGGAGCATGCAGCAGTGGTCGACGCCGGTGGCCCACCGGGCCAGGCTTCCGAAGTCCGTCAGCAGGTCCCACACCTGCGCCGCGGGCGCGGCGACGGTGCGGGTGCGACTGAGCTCGACCATGGGTCCATCATCGCCGTTGGTGCCCGCGGGCGTGGGGGATCACCGTCTGATCAGCCCGGCGAGCACCGTTCGCGTGATCGTCTCTGCGCGGTCGGTGGGGAACGCCCGACCTTCGGTCAGTACGGCGTAGACGATGCCGCCCACGATCGCGTCGGTCGCATCCGCGGCAGTCGCTTCCGCGAAGCCATGGCCGCGCAATCGGTCGCGCACCGTGTCGTGCAGGGGAGTGGAGAAACCCGCGCGCAACCGCTGCGCGGTTTCCGGATGTTCGATGCCTGCGGTGGTCAAGATCCTCAGCATCGCGTTGCCTCGGGCAGTGGTCAGCGCGGCGGCGAGTTCGACGGCCCAGGAGCACAGGTCCGCCGTGACGTCCGCGGTGGCGGGCACCGGGCGCAGGATGCGATCGGCGTCGGCGAGGATCACGTCGGCGACGAGGGCGTGCCGGCTCGGCCACCAGCGGTAGATCGTCTGTTTGCCCACCCCGGCGCGGGCCGCCACCGCTTCGATGGTCAGTTTGTCGAAGCCGCGAAGAAGCAGGAGTTCGCGCGTTGCCGTGACGATCGCCTGGCGGGACTTCTCACTGCGTCGACGAGGCGCGTTGACCGTCGTGGCCATGTCTGTCTACCTCCTGTCGAGCCTCGTCGGGCGGCTTTACATGCGGGGATCGCGCCCGTAGTCTCTCACAAGACGAGACGTTGCGTCTCGTGAAGTTGGCGGTGGCTTCTCAGAAGGGTGGGGGCAGTGGCAGTCGCGGCGTCGATCGGTCTGACCCCAGAGCAGGCGCAACTCGCCGGAGCGGTCTCTGACTTCGCGGCACGGCACGCGCCGATCGACAAGACCCGCGCCGCCTTCGATTCGCTGACGGCTGGCGAGCGTCCCCAATGGTGGGATCAGTTCACCGGCAACGGCTTTCACGCCGTACACCTACCTGAGCAGTGCGGTGGTGGCGGCGGCACGGTTCTCGACGCCGCCTGCGTGCTCGAGGCCGCCGCCACCGCGATGCTGCCGGGTCCGGTGCTGTCGACGGTGATCGCCGGAACCGTCGCCATGCTCGCCGACGACAGTCCAGCCGTGCGAGAGCTTCTGACCCGGCTCGCGGAGGGAATACCTGCGGCGGTCGTCGCCGACCGCGACGTGCTGCGGGCGTCCGCGACCGACGACGGCTGGACGCTGAGCGGCACGACGACGGCGACGCCAGGGCTCTGCTCGGCGCAGGTCATCTTGGTCACCGCGCGGTCCGCGGGCCGGACGCTGTGGCTGATCGTCGACCCGACGGCCGCGGGCGCGGACGTCACACCGCTCGACGGCACCGACAAGACCGTGGACGTGGGTGTGCTCAGGCTCGACGACTATCCCTGCCCGGCGCAGAGCCGATTGACCGGAATCGACGACACCCGTGCGCAGTGCCTGTCGCTGGCGTTGACCGCGGCGACCGCGTCCGGTCTCATCCGGTGGTGCGTGACGGCGGTGACCGCGCATCTGCGCACCCGCGAACAGTTCGGTAAACCGATCGGAGCCTTCCAGGCCCTGCAGCATCAGGCGGCCATGCTGCTGGTGCACAGCGAGCTCGCCACCGCGGCGGCCTGGGATGCCGCCCGCTCGGCGTCAGAGTCGCTTGCGCAGAACAGGATCGCCAGCGGCACTGCGGCCTTGATGTCGATAGGCCCCGCCCCGGGTCTGGTGCTCGACGCGTTGACGATGTTCGGCGCGATCGGCTACACGTGGGAACACGACCTGCACCTCTACTGGCGCAAGGCCACCAGCCTCGCCGCATCGATCGGACCGATCAGTCGCCATGCCCACCAGCTCGGTGAACTGACACGCACCGAAAGTCGCGACGTGTCAGTCAAACTCGGTGATCTCGACTCGGATTTCCGCGAGTTCGTGGCGACGGTGCTCGACGATGCCGCCGCGCTGCGCAACGACCGGCCCGGTCGTCAGGGCGACTATCCGAACCTCGCAACCGGTCCGCAGCGGACCCTGCTGGCCGACGAGGGGCTGATCGCCCCGCACTGGCCCGGGCCGTGGGGCGTCGACGCCACCACTCGTCAGCAGCTGATCCTCGACGAAGAATTCGCGAAACGGCCTCAGCTGGTGCGTCCTTCCCTGGGTATCGCAGAGTGGATCCTGCCGTCGCTGATCAGTGCAGCCCCCGCGCACGTCGCTGCGGCGCTCATCCCGCCGACGCTGCGCGGTGAATTGGGTTGGTGTCAGCTGTTTTCCGAACCCGGTGCGGGCTCGGATCTGGCGTCGCTCACGACACGCGCCACCAAAGTCGACGGGGGGTGGCGGGTCAGCGGGCACAAGATCTGGACATCCTCGGCGCACACCGCCGACTACGGCGCCCTGCTGGCGCGCACCGACCCCGACGCTGCCAAGCACAGGGGCATCGGTTACTTCGTCGTCGACATGCGTTCCGAGGGCGTCGATGTGCAGCCGATCCGGCAGGCCACCGGTCAGGCGCACTTCAACGAAGTCTTCCTCACCGACGTTTTCGTCCCCGACGACATGCTGCTCGGTGATCCGACAGACGGCTGGCGGCTGGCGATCTCGACCATGGCGCAGGAGAGGGTCGCGATCAGCGCCTACGTCAATGACGACCGTGCCGCGATCCTGCGTACCCTGGCCGGCCGCGGCGGGCCCGATCACATCCAGGTGCTCGCCGCACTCGGTGACGCCGACGCGCACGCGACCGCAATCAAGGTGTTGGCGGTGCGCGAGGTGATGCGCCTGCTCGACGGGCAGGCGCCCGGTCCCGCGTCCAGCGTCGCCAAAGTGGCGATGAACGTGATGCTGCGCCGCACATTCGCCGCGTCCCTCGAATTGTCAGCTCCCGCAGGACTGTTGGAAAGCGGCGACGTCGACGGCGCGTCGCTGATCGAGCAGTACTTCCACCTGCCGGCCGAGTTGATCGGCGGCGGGACCAAGGAGATCCAGCTCAACATCATCGCGCAGTTCATTCTCGGGTTACCCCGTCCCTGATCGACAGGAGAACACATGGGCCTGCGTGGCGAGGCTGCCATCGTCGGATATGTCGAGCTGCCGCCGGAACGGATGAAGGGAGCGAGCGCCGCCCCGTTCATGATCGAGCAGTGGGCGCAGCTCGCCGCTGCGGCCCTGGCCGACGCGGGACTGTCGGGTGAGGACGTCGACGGCATCGTGACCACCCACCTCGCCGAGTCGGAGATCTTCGTTCCGTCGACGATTGCCGAATATCTGGGTGTGCGAGCCAATTTCGCTGAATTGGTCGACCTCGGCGGGGCCAGCGCCGCCGCGATGGTGTGGCGCGCTGCGGCCGCGATCGAGCTCGGCATCTGCGATGTCGTGGTGTGCGCCATCCCGGCGCGTTATCTGACCCCGATGTCGGAGCGGCGGCAGCGGCCGCTGACCGATGCGGTGTTCTTCGGTGCTTCGAGCAACCAGTTCGGCTCGCCGCAGGCCGAATTCGAGATCCCGTACGGCAACCTCGGGCAGAACGGTCCCTACGGCCAGGTGGCTCAGCGCTACGCGTCGGTGTACGGCTACGACGAACGGGCGCTGGCGAAGATCGTCGTCGACCAGCGCGTCAACGCCAACCACACCGAGGGTGCGATCTGGAAGGACACGCCGCTGACCATCGAGGACGTCTTGGCCAGCCCGGTGATCGCAGACCCGCTGCACATGCTCGAGATCGTGATGCCCTGCCTGGGCGGCGCCGCCGTCGTGGTGGCCAATACCGATGTCGCCGCACGTGCGACGAACAGGCCGGTCTGGATCACGGGGTTCGGTGAGCAGGTGCCCTACAAGACGCCCACCTACGCCGAGGATCTGCTGCACACGCCGATCATCCGCGCCGCCGAGACGGCGTTCACGATGGCGGGGCGCAGCCGAGCAGACATGGACATGGTCTCGATCTACGACTGCTACACGATCACGGTCCTGCTCAGCCTCGAAGATGCCGGCTTCTGCGAGAAGGGGACCGGCATGCAGTTCGTCACCGAGCACGACCTGACGTTCCGCGGTGACTTCCCGCTCAACACCGCAGGGGGTCAACTCGGCTTCGGTCAGGCGGGCACGGCAGGCGGTATGCACCACGTGTGCGATGCGGCGCGGCAGATCATGGGCCGCGCCGGGGCGGCGCAGGTCGCCGACTGCCACCGGGCGTTCGTGTCGGGCAACGGCGGCATCTTGTCCGAGCAGACCACCCTTGTGCTGGAAGGAGACTGAAGCGACATGACGTTCCAACGGCCGATGCCGGTGAAAACGCCGACCACGGCCCCGTTCTGGGACGCGTTGGCTGCGCACCGCGTGATGATCCAGTACTCGCCGTCGTCGCAGTCGTATGTGTTCTATCCCAGGGTCCTCGCGCCGCGCACGCTCACCGACGATCTCCAGTGGCGCGAGATCTCGGGGATGGGGTCGTTGTACACCTACACCGTGGCGCGTCGACCTGTCGGTCCGCATTTCGCCGACGCGGTGCCTGCGCTGCTCGCGATCGTGGAATGGGACGAGGGGCCCCGATTCTCGACCGAGCTGGTCAACGTCGAGCCGCCTGACATCACGATCGGCATGCGGGTACGGCCGGTGTTCTGTGACTACCCCGAGCACGATGTCACGATGCTGCGCTACGAGCCGGCGTGACCTGACCGTCGACCACGGTTCGTAGCGGGCGGCGGGCGTGTAGTTTCGAGCCGAACTCGCACGGGCGGCATCCTCGCCCAGAGGGGAGCGGAAGCCATGCGCGAGACCGTCATCGTCGGTGCGGTGCGCACACCAGTCGGCAAGCGCAACGGTGGACTGTCCGAACAGCACGCGGCTGACCTGTCGGCGCTCGTACTCAACGAACTGCTCGAGCGCACGGGTGTGGACGTCGAGCTCGTCGACGATGTCATCTGGGGCTGTGTGTCGCAGGTCGGTGATCAGTCGAGCAACATCGGGCGGTTCGCCGTGCTGGCGGCTGGCTGGCCCGAGCGCATCCCCGGCACCACCGTGAACCGGGCCTGCGGGTCCAGCCAGCAGGCGCTCGATTTCGCCGTACACGCCGTGATGTCGGGCCAGCAGGACGTGGTGGTGGCCGGGGGAGTCGAGGTGATGAGCCGGGTACCGCTGGGTTCAGCGCGCGCCTCCGGCATGCCCTATGGGCCCAAAGTGCTTGCCAGATACGACGGTTTCTCCTTCAACCAGGGGCTCTCGGCGGAGATGATCGCCCGCCGCTGGAACCTCTCGCGCGCACGCCTCGACGAATACTCCGCACGCTCGCACGAACTGGCGGCCGCCGCCCAGGACAGCGGCGCCTTCATCGACCAGATCATGCCCGTGTTCACCGAGAGCGAGGTCATCGCTGCTGACGAGGGCATTCGGCGCGGTACCACCGCGGAGAAGCTGGCGGCCCTGAAGCCGGCATTCACCGACGACGGGGTGATCCACGCCGGTAACTCCTCACAGATCTCCGACGGCGCCGCCGCTCTGCTGGTGACGACGGCGGAGAATGCGGTGCACCTGGGCGTCACGCCGCTGGTGCGTTATCGCGCCGGCGCGGTCACCGGGGCCGACCCGACGCTGATGCTGACCGCGCCGATCCCGGCGACGGAGAAGGTCCTGCACAAGGCCGGCCTGGATCTCGATGCCATCGGAGTGTTCGAGGTCAACGAGGCGTTTGCGCCGGTGCCGCTGGCGTGGTTGGCCGACACCGGCGCCGACGAGACGAAGCTCAACCCACTCGGTGGCGCCATCGCTCACGGCCACCCGCTCGGCGCGTCGGGGGCGGTGCTGATGACTCGAATGATCCACCACATGCGCGACAACGACATTCGCTACGGGTTGCAGACGATGTGCGAGGGAGGCGGCACCGCCAACGCCACGGTCGTCGAACTCATGGCGTGAGCGGTCACTGATTGCCGATATCGCGCTCGAGGTGCTCGGCCAACCATTCCCGCGCCGTGTCTCGCTTGCGCGGCAGCCACTCTGACGGCCACACGTCGTCGCTGGCCGAGTAGGCCCGCAGCACCTGCTTGGCGACGGTGGTCTTGTGTACTTCGGTCGGCCCATCGGCCAGCCCCAGGACAGCCGCGCCGGTCACCATCGACAGCAGCGGCATCTCGTTGCTGACCCCGAGTGCGCCGTGCACCTGTATGGCGCGCCAGGCGATGTCGTGCAGAACAGTCGGCATCACGACCTTCACGGTGGCGATGTCCTTGCGCACCCGCTTGTAGTCGTTGTACTTGTCGATCTGCCACGCCGTGTACAGGACCAGCAGGCGGAACTGCAGCAGTTGCGCGTAGCTGTCGGCGATGTAGGTCTGCACTGTCTGCTTGTCGGCCAGCAGACTCCCGGCGGTCCTGCGGCTCAGCGCTCGCTCGCACATCATGTCGACCGCCTTGCGGGCCAGCCCGATCGTGCGCATGGCGTGGTGGATGCGGCCACCGCCCAGGCGGGTCTGGGCGATCACGAAGGCCTGCCCTTCGCCGCCCAGCAGGGCCGAGTCCGGCACGCGCACATCGCGATAGTGGATGAGTGCGTGGCTGCCCTGACCCTCGGGCTCGCCGTGCAGGCCCACGTTGCGGACGATCTCCACCCCCGGGGTGTCTGTCGGCACCAGGAACATCGACATCCCCTGGTACGGGCTCACATCCGGGTTCGTCACCACCATCACGATCAGGAACGACGCGGTGTTGGCGTTGGAGGAGAAGAACTTCCACCCGTTGATCACCCAGTGGTCACCGTCGCGGGTCGCGCGCGTGGTGAACTGCGTGGGATCGGCGCCGCCCTGCGGTTCGGTCATCGAGTAGCTCGAGAACAGCTCTCCGTCCAGCAGCGGGCGCAGATAGCGTTCCTTCTGGTCGGGTGTGCCGTAGTGGGCGAGGATCTCGGCGTTGCCAGTGTCGGGTGCCTGGCAGCCGAAGATGACGGGCGCCCACGCTGACCGGCCGAGAATTTCGTTGAGTAGCGCAAGCTTCACTTGACCGTAGCCCTGCCCGCCGAGCTCGGGGCTCAGATGGGTCGCCCACAGACCCTTCGACCGGACCCGGTGCTTGAGGTCGTCGACGATGCTGCGGCGCTCCGGGGTCAGCGGTGTGAACTGCAGGTGGGGCCACACCAGGTCCAAGGGCTCGACCTCGTCACGGACGAAGCCGTCTGCCCAGTCCAGCAGGTCCTGGTAGTCGGGCTCGGTAGCGAAATCCCACATGCGGCCTCCTCGTCGCGGTGCGCTCCCCTCACCCTGTCTGCGGTGGTGCCGGCGGCGGGGCGTTTTCGTGTTCTTCGGTATAGCCTCGGCCGCGTGGAACTGACCGCCGTTCTTCCCCTGCCGGCTCAAATAGCCGACCGGGCCGATGCCGTGCTGACTCCGGTGGCTGGTGATTCTCCGCTGATCCGTGCGGTGCGCGCCTTGACAGAGGTCGCGACCGTGATCGTCGCCGCTGCGCCCGTGCTCGCCGTCGCGGTCAAGAAAGTCCTTGTGGCGCAGGGCTTTCCGCAGGCTGCAGTGGTCACAGCGGCGGCGCCGGGGGACGCGGCGCGTTGCGTGGAGGCGGCGCTCGCCGACGATCTGATCACCCGACACGTCTTGCTACACGATGTCGGATGGCCGCTGGTCGACCCCGAGGTGGTGCGTAGGCTCGCCGCAGCCCTGCAGGGCGGCGCTGAGTGGGTGGCGCCCGCCCGGCCCGTCACCGACAGCATCAAGGCCGTCGACGGCGACGGTGTCGTCGTCGCGACACTGGACCGCAGCGAGCTGGAGGTGGTGCAGTACCCGCGCGGTGTCGCCGCCGAGGTCCTGCGGTGCGCAGTGGCCGGCGTTGCGGCCGACCGATTCGACGATCTCGATGCTGTCCTGTCGACCCACACCTTGGAACTCGTCGCCGGCGACCCACACGCGTTCGGCGTCGAGTTGCCCCGGGATGCAGACTATTTCGCGGCCGTCATGGCGAGCCGGCAGCCCGATTCTGCGCGGTGAGCAGATGGTGAGCCACCGCCACGTCACCCGGGTAGGTCACCTTGAGGTTCGCCGCGCTGCCGGGGAAGGTGTGCACGCGGACGTCGGTATAGCGCTCGACGCACGACGAGGTGTCGGTGCCCTCGAAGCCGTCGCGCTCGGCGCACCGATAGGCAGCGAGCACGTCGCGGGCGCGAAACGCCTGGGGGGTCTGCACTCTGACCACCGCCTCGGTCAGCGGCCGCGCCGCGCCGTCACGCACCCTGGCCAGGCCGGTGACCGCGAGGGCCGGCAGCGCTCCGCCGACGTCACGGGCCAGTGTGATCGCCGTGGTGAACATGCCGGCATCGGCGAGCGGGCGGGCGGCATCGTGGATCAGCACCACGTCGATCGCCCCGGATTCGATGTCCTCGGACAGATAGCGCAACACGTTCATCTCGGACTGGTGCCGGGTCGGTCCACCCTCGACGAACTCGACAGGTGCGCCGGCCAGTTCGCGGGCGACGGTGCTGCGCGCCAACTCCGCCTCGCCCTGCCGAAACACCAGGACGGTGCGTGCCACCGCGGGTACGCGCAGCAGAGTGTCCAGCGACCACACCAGCATGCTGCGGCCGTCCAGCGTCAGGTAGGCCTTGTTGCCGTCGGCCCCCACGCGGGAGCCGCTACCGGCGGCCAGGACCACTGCCACCGCGTCGGAATCCATGGACGCACAGTATCTCCGGTACGGTCCCTTCCCAGCGTGGAAGGGGGTAGTCGGTGACCGAACAGCCGCACGCGTCGAGCTCCGGAAGCCATCGTGTCCGGAAGATGATCGGTCGCGATCCGCACGAGTCCCATCGCGTCGCGACGCCGCTCGAGCTGCTCTTCGACCTGACCTTCGTCGTCGCGTTCGGGATCGCGGCCTCCCAGCTGGCGCACCTGCTGGCCGCCGGGCACGTCCTGGCCGGACTCGCGGCGTTCTTCTTCGCGACCTTCGCGGTGAGCTGGGCGTGGATCAATTTCAGCTGGTTCGCCTCGGCGTTCGACACCGATGACTGGGTGTACCGGCTGACCACCATGCTGCAGATGGTGGGCGTGATCATCCTCGCGCTGGGGATTCCGCAGATGTACACCTCGATCGAGCATGGCGAGCACGTCGACAACGCCGTCGTGGTCGCCGGCTACGTGGTGATGCGGGTGGCGATGGTGACGCAGTGGCTGCGGGCGGCCCGCCAGGATCCGGCCCACCGCCGGGCGTGTCTGACGTATGCGCTGTGGATCACGCTCGCGCAGGTGGGGTGGATCGTCGCGATCTTCGTCCACACCTCTCTCGCCGTCACCGCGGTGATCGTCGTCGGTCTGGTGCTGGTCGAGATGATGGGCCCGGTTCTCGCCGAGTCGACCGGCGGCGGCACGCCGTGGCACGCGCACCACATCGCGGAGCGGTACGGACTCTTCACGATCATCGCGCTCGGCGAAGGGGTGGTCGGTACGGTCGCCTCGCTGACCGCTGTAGTGGAGGCCCAGGGCTGGACTTTCGACGCGGCGTTCGTCGCGGTGGCTGGCATCGGGCTGACGTTCGGCATGTGGTGGACCTACTTCGCGCTGCCGCAGGCCGAGATCCTGCACGTGCGCCGGGAGCGCTCGTTCTGGTTCGGGTATCTGCACATCCTCGTATTCGGGGCGATCGTGGCCACGGGCGCGGGCCTACACGCGGCTGCCTACTACGTCGAGCATCATTCGGAGCTCGGATCGGTGGCCACGGTGTCGACCGTCGTCGTCCCGGTCGGCGTGTACCTGCTGATGACCTTCGTGCTGGGCGCGGTGCTGACGCGCACGCTGGCGCTGTTCCACATCGCGGTGATGCTGGTGACCGCGGCGGTGCTGGCGGCAGCCGTGGTGTTGGCGGCGTCCGGGGTCTCGATGGCGAACTGCCTGCTGGTGGTGACGCTCGCTCCCGTCGTCTCGGTCGTGGCGCACGAGCTCAGGGGGCACCGGCACATCGATGCCGCGGTGGTGCGTTCCGTCGGACCCGCTACCCGTTGATGCCCTCCAGGAGGATGCGATCGTCCTGCTGCGCCAGCAGCCGGCGGGCTTTGCGGCGCGTGATCAGGATGCCGGTGACCGCCAGCGCCCATACCGCGTACTGAAGGGTCCAGGCCAGCCGGAACGAGTCGAACGACAGCCCGCCGGCGGCCTGCAGGATCACGCCCATCACCTGCATGAGCACCAGCGAGGCCAGGAAGCCTCCCATGTTCACCATGCCCTGGGCGGTGCCCAGAGTGTGGCTGGGGTTGAAGGTCCGGGCGAAGTCGAATCCGACCATGGAGCCCGGTCCGCCGACGGAGATGACGACCACGAGCGTCACCAGTAGCCACACCGGTGCCCTGTCGGGGAGCGCGAGCACGACGGTCCAGATGGCCGCGTTGCTGGCGATGATCCAGAGCACGAGACGCGAGCGACGGTGCGGAAACCGGCCGGTGAGGATGCCCACGACGAGTCCCGCAGCGATCGCCGCGACGACGGAGATCGTCAGCAGGGTTCCCGCGGCAGTGGCGGACAGCCCCTGGGCCACGGTCAGATACGGAACGCCCCACATCAACGCGAAGACGGTCACGGAGAACTGCGTGCCCATGTGGGTGAAGAAGCCGAGTCGGGTGCCGGGCCGTAGCCACACCGTCTTCACACTCGCCAGGGTCTCCCGCACACTCATCGTCTCCGCCGTGACCGCGACGCCGTCGGGTGCGTTCTTGACCAGCGCCGCGACCAGGACGAGGACGAGGGCGCCGAGCGCGGCCGCCGAGGTGTAGGCGGGAGTCCAGCCGGAGGTGGAGAGCAACGCCAGGAACGGCACCGCGCTGAGGACTTGCCCCAGCTGGCCACAGATGCCGGTGAGTTGTGTCACCAAGGGCACCTGCCGCGCGGGGAACCACCGGGGGACCAGACGTAGGACGGAGATGAACGTCATCGCGTCGCCCAGCCCCACCACGGCGCGAGCGGCGATCGCAAGGGGAAGCGACGCCGTCATCGCCAGGGTCAACTGGCCGGCAGCCATCAGTGTTGCTCCGGCCAAGATGAGGGCCCGCGATCCGTACCGGTCGAGCAACAGCCCCGCGGGAATCTGTGCGCCGGCGTAGACGACCACCTGCAGCACGACGAACGTCGACAGGAGACCGGGGCCTGCAGCAAAGCGCTCGGCGGCAGGCAGGCCGGAGACGCCAAGGGTGGTGCGATCAAGAACAGCCACGATGTAGGCGAGAAGTCCGGTCGCCCAGATGATCCAGGGGCGCACGGTGCAACCTCTCGGTGCGAATCACGATGGGGACGGGTGGTTCGGCAGGCCGCACCACCGGTCCATGTTCCCGCACGAAGCTGTGCCGACGCCAACCGCGTGACCGGCGACCGGCCTCTCAGCCCTGACCGCGCGAGCAAACATGTTGGCTGAAACTGCACTGTCGCGCTATATTACTGAAAAGTCAGATCATGATCGCCGCAGATGAAGCGGCATGGGTAGAGAAATTTTCCATCAGTATCGGAGGATTGGATTACTTCGCTCACGCGGTAGGCAGGCGGGGTAAAGTGATTCATGCGCTGCGCAGACCGCCGTCGGGTCTCTTACCGGTGGCGCCGAGGGGGTTGCCACTGTGGCTGAGTATCGACTCGAAGATCTCGCTCGGGTGTCGGGCGTCAGTACGCGCAACATCCGCGCATACCGGGAGCGTGGGCTGCTCGATCCGCCGCGCCGGGTGGGTCGATCGGCGCTGTACGACGACTACCACCTGTCGCAGCTGAACACGATCAGCCAGTTGCTGCGCAAGGGGTACAACTCAGCCCACATCGCGGAGTTCTTCACGAGCATGCGTGAGGGCGAGGACCTGGCCGACATCCTCGGTCTGCAACGTGCCGTGCTCGGGCCCGACACGGATGACCAGGACAACCCCGTGTTGCCCCTCGAGCCCGACTCGAACGAAGCGCGCACGCTGATCGCGCACGGGATGGCCGAGGTGAAGGGCCGCAAACTGGTGCTGACCGACACCGACGCGGCCGAGATCCTGGCCCGCTCGCACGATCACACGTTGTACGTGCGGACCCTTCTGCGGTTCGTCGAGGCGGCCGACAAATCCGTGGAAGACCTGGCCGAGGCGTTCGTGAACAGCCTGGTGGAGCTGTATCGATCCGAGGTCGGCTCGTCGTACCTTCCCAAGCCCGACGAGATGGGCCGGCTTCGCCAGATCGTCGAGGACTACCGCCTGCTGGGCAAGAAGGTGACGGCGTTGCGGTTCGAGGCGGCGACGCGTCGGCTCATGTCGTCGTCCGGAGCGGACTACACCGCCAACATCCTCCTCACCGGGGTCTGGGAGCGGCCGACAGGGTAGCGGTCACGGTTGCCCGCCGGGCGGTCGTCGAGACTTACTGATCAGTAAGGTTCTCCAGCAAACACCTGTCGAGTTCGCGAATCCGCGACCATAAACTCCGCGCCACGCTGTCGTGCATGGCCGCTACGCCGACCGGGCATCTGCGAACCGAAATTTTCAGATAACGATTGCGTCACAATGCGGCTTTGAACTGCGCTTCTACCTTACTGAACCGTAACCACCCGCCAGCAGGACGTTTGTCCCGGAAGCCGGCCGGCCCTCTCCGGCCTTGCGTTACGCGTTGTTCTGTTACCCGTGCGTAGAACTCGCCAGTAACCATTTAGGGGGCCAGAATCGAGTCGTCTCTTATGACACTCTTAGTACGGCTGCAGTGTCCGCCACCATGCCTCATGCGTCCGAGGCCCAGTGGTCGAGACCAGCCGGATTCGACGCCGAATCGCCCTGGCCCACGACGCGGGCTCGCCTGCCGTCGACGACGAGCTACCGCCCACCGAGCACCCAGCCACAAGGACCACGCGCCCATCCGAGCCGCGCAACGTACCACTGAGGAGAACACGCCACGTGACGATCAACGACCAGCACCGTGCGACCACCCGTTCCGACTCCGAGTCCAATTCTGGAGGCGGCCAGACCTTCGAACCCCTGGCCGGGGCGCACGCGCTTGTCGATCGGCTGCACGCAGGCGAGCCGTACGCGGTCGCGTTCGGTGGTCAGGGCGGCCCGTGGCTCGAGAACCTCGAGGAGCTGGTCAACTCTGCGGGCATCGAGTCCGAGATCAGCCAGCTGGTCGCTGAGGCCGAGCTGCTCCTCGAGCCGCTGGCCCGCGAGCTGGTGGTCGTGCGTCCCATCGGCTTCGAGCCGATGAAGTGGATCCGCGCGCTCGCCGCGGACGAGCCGCTGCCGTCGGCCAAGGACCTCACCACCGCGGCCATCTCCGGTCCCGGCATCCTGCTCACCCAGATGGCCGCTCAGCGTGCGCTCAAACGCCAGGGCTTGGACCTCGAGGGGCATCCGCCCGTGGCCATCGCGGGCCACTCGCAGGGCATCACCGCCGTCGAGTCGCTCAAGGCCCACGGCACCCGCGACGCCGAGCTGCTGGCGATCGGTCAGCTGATCGGTGCGGCGGGCTCGCTGGTGTCTCGCCGACGCGGCATGGTCGGTCGCGGTGACAAGTCGCCGATGGTCTCGGTCACCAACGTCGATCCGGCCCGCATCGCGGCGCTACTCGACGAGTTCGCGCAGGACGTCCGCACCGTTCTGGCCCCTGCCCTGTCCATCCGCAACGGGCGTCGCTCCGTCGTGATCACCGGGACGCCCGAGCAGCTGGCCCGTTTCGAGCTCTACTGCGAGAAGATCACCGAGCGCGAAGAGGCCGAGCGCAAGAACAAGACCCGCGGCGGCGCGATCTTCCGTCCGGTGTTCAACCAGCTCAACGTCGAGGTCGGTTTTCACACACCGCGGCTGGCCGACGGTGTCGACCTGGTCGAGGAGTGGGCCGCCCGGACCGGACTGGACCGCGAACTCACCCGCATGCTGACCGAGCACATCTTCATCAAGCCGGTCGACTGGGTCTCCGAGGTCGAGGGCCTCGCCGCAGCCGGCGCCAAGTGGATCGTCGATCTGGGTCCGAGCGACACCGTCACGCGGTTGACGGCCCCCGTGATCCGCGGGCTGGGTATCGGCATCGTCGCGGCCGCCACCCGCGCCGGCCAGCGCAGCCTGTTCACCGTCGGCGCCGCCCCCGACGTCGCACCGGCCTGGTCCAGCTACGCACCGACACCGGTCACCCTGCCCGACGGTTCGGTCAAGGCGTCCACCAAGTTCACCCGTCTGACCGGCCGGTCGCCGATCCTGCTCGCCGGCATGACCCCGACCACCGTCGACGCGAAGATCGTCGCTGCCGCAGCCAACGCCGGACACTGGGCGGAGCTGGCCGGCGGCGGCCAGGTCACCGAGGAGATCTTCGACGCGCGTATCGAGCAGCTGACCCAGCTGCTCGAGCCGGGTCGTGCGGTGCAGTTCAACTCGCTGTTCCTCGACCCCTACCTGTGGAAGCTGCAGGTCGGCGGTAAGCGTCTGGTGCAGAAGGCCCGCCAGTCGGGTGCGCCCATCGACGGCGTCGTCGTCACCGCGGGCATCCCCGACCTGGAAGAGGCCGTCGACCTCATCGAGGAGCTCAACACCGTCGGCATCACCCACGTCTGCTTCAAGCCCGGCACGGTCGACCAGATCAAGTCGGTCATCAAGATCGCGGTCGAGGTGCCCACGCGCGACGTCATCGTCCACATCGAGGGCGGCCGCGCCGGCGGCCACCACTCGTGGGAGGACCTCGACGACCTCCTGCTGTCCACCTACGGGGACCTGCGCAAGTACCGCAACATCACGATCTGCGTCGGCGGTGGTATCGGCACGCCGGAACGCGCCGCCGAGTACCTGTCCGGTGACTGGGCCAAGCCCTACGGCTTCCCGGCGATGCCCGTCGACGGCATCCTCGTCGGCACCGCCGCGATGGCGACCAAGGAGGCCACGACGTCTCCGGCGGTCAAGCAGATGCTCGTGGAGACCTCCGGCACCGACACCTGGGTGGGCGCCGGCCACGCGATCAATGGAATGGCCAGTGGCCGCAGCCAATTGGGCGCCGACATCCACGAGATCGACAACGCCGCTTCGCGGTGCGGCCGCCTTCTCGACGAGGTCGCCGGTGACGCCGACGCCGTCGCCGAGCGCCGCGACGAGATCATCGCCGCGATGGCCGGCACCGCCAAGCCGTACTTCGGCGACATCGGTGACATGACCTACCTGCAGTGGCTGCAGCGCTACGTCGAGCTGGCCATCGGCGACGGCGACAGCACCGCCGACACCGCCGCTCCGGGCAGCCCCTGGCTGGCCGAGACCTGGCGGGATCGGTTCGAGGACATGCTCAAGCGCGCAGAAGCTCGCTTGTCGGAGAAGGACTTCGGCCCGATCGACACGCTCTTCGGTGCCGACGGCCAGGCCCTGCTCGACACGCCGCAGCAGGCCATCGACGCGCTGCTCACGCGCTACCCCGACGCCGAGGCGGTGCGGCTGCACCCCGCCGATGTGCCGTTCTTCGTGACGCTGTGCAAGAAGCCCGGCAAGCCGGTGAACTTCGTGCCGGTCATCGACAAGGACGTGCGTCGGTGGTGGCGCAGTGACTCGCTGTGGCAGGCCCACGACGCCCGCTACACCGCCGACCAGGTGTGCATCATCCCGGGCACGCAGGCAGTCGCCGGTATCACCCGCGTCGACGAGCCGGTCGGCGACCTGCTCGACCGGTTCGAGAAGGAGATCGTCGATCGCGCACTGGCCGAAGGCGCGCAGCCGGTGTCGGTCGTGTCGCGCCGTCAGGCCCGCGCCGACGTCGGCGGCCCGCTCGCCGTGGTTCTCGATTCGCCCGACGTCCTGTGGGCCGGTCGGACCGCCGTCAACCCGGTCCACCGCATCGGTGCGCCCGGCGAGTGGCAGGTCAACGACGTGCCCGGTAAGCCGAGCGCGACCCACCCGAACACGGGTGCGAGGTTGGAGCTGGCAACCGATAGCACTGTGACGCTCAGTGTTCCGCTGTCCGACATCTGGATCGAGATCCGCTTCACGCTGCCTGCGACCACCGTCGACGGCGGCATGCCGATCGTCACCGTGGAAGACGCGTCGCAGGCGATGCGCGCCGTGCTCGCTATTGCAGCCGGTGTCGACGGTCCGGATGCGCTCCCCGCCGTCGTCGACAACGCCTCGACCGTGACCGTGGAATGGGATCCGGAGAAGGTCGCCGATCACACCGGCGTGACCGCCACGTTCGGCGCCCCGCTGGCGCCCGGCCTCACCCTGGTGCCCGACGCGCTGGTCGGCCTCTGCTGGCCCGCGGTCTTCTCGGCCATCGGGTCCGCCCTCACCGAGGACGGCTTCCCCGTCGTCGAGGGTCTGCTGAGCCTGGTGCACCTCGACCACGCCGCCCACCTGCTCGCGCCGATGCCCACCGACAAGTCCGAATTGACCGTCACCGCAACGACTCTGGCGGCAACCGATACCGAGGTCGGGCGCGTCGTGCCGGTCGAGGTGTCGATCGCGGACGCCGAGGGCACCGTTCTGGCGACGCTCGAGGAGCGCTTCGCCATCCGTGGCCGTACCGGTGCCGCCGAGCTGACGGATCCGCCGCGGGCCGGCGGAGCCATCACCGACAACGCCACCGACACCCCGCGCCGTCGCCGGCGTGACGTGGTCGTCACCGCGCCGGTCGACATGAGCGCGTTCGCGGTGGTCTCCGGTGACCACAACCCGATCCACACCGATCGGGCCGCCGCACTGCTGGCCGGCCTGAAAACGCCCATCGTGCACGGCATGTGGCTCTCCGCTGCCGCGCAGCACGCGGTCACCGCGACCGACGGCCGGGCGACCCCACCCGCACGTCTGGTCGGCTGGACGTCTCGCTTCCTCGGCATGGTGTTGCCGGGCGACGAGATCGAGTTCCGCGTCGACCGCGTCGGAATCGACCGGGGCGCCGAGATCATCGAGGTGTCCGCCAAGGTCGGCGGCGAACTCGTGATGGCCGCCACCGCGCAGCTGGCCGCGCCGAAGACCGTGTACGCCTTCCCGGGTCAGGGCATCCAGTCCAAGGGCATGGGTATGGACGTGCGCGCCCGCTCCAAGGCGGCGCGCAAGGTGTGGGACATCGCCGACAAGTTCACCCGCGAGACGCTGGGCTTCTCGGTGCTCCACGTGGTGCGCGACAACCCGACCAGCCTGATCGCCTCCGGTGTGCACTACCACCATCCCGAAGGCGTGCTGTACCTGACGCAGTTCACTCAGGTCGCGATGGCCACGGTCGCGGCGGCCCAGGTCGCCGAGATGCGTGAGCAGGGCGCCTTCGTCGAGGGCGCGATCGCGTGCGGCCACTCGGTCGGTGAGTACACCGCCCTGGCGTGCGTCTCCGGTGTGTACGAGCTGCCCGCTCTGCTCGAGGTGGTGTTCCACCGCGGGTCCAAGATGCACGACATCGTCCCGCGCGACGCCGCGGGTCGCTCGAACTACCGGCTCGCCGCGATCCGTCCGTCGCAGATCGATCTCGACGATGCCGACGTCAAGGCCTTCGTCGCCGAGATCTCCGAGCGCACTGGCGAGTTCTTGGAGATCGTGAACTTCAACCTGCGCGGCTCGCAGTACGCCATCGCGGGCACGGTCGCCGGTCTTGAGGCGCTCGAGGAAGAGGTCGAGCGTCGTCGCGAGATCAGCGGCGGCAAGCGCTCGTTCATCCTGGTGCCCGGTATCGACGTGCCGTTCCACTCCTCGGTCCTGCGGGTCGGCGTGGCCGACTTCCGTCGCGCGCTGGAGCGGGTCATGCCGCACGACGCCGATGCCGAGCTGCTGGTCGGCCGGTACATCCCGAACCTGGTGCCGCGGCCGTTCACGCTCGATCGCGACTTCGTCCAGGAGATCCGCGATCTCGTGCCTGCAGAGCCTCTCGACGAAATCCTCGCCGACTACGACACGTGGCGTGACGAACGTCCGAACGAGTTGTGCCGCAAGATCGTCATCGAGCTGCTGGCCTGGCAGTTCGCCAGCCCGGTGCGCTGGATCGAGACCCAGGACCTGCTGTTCATCGAGGAGGCCGCAGGCGGTCTCGGGGTGGAGCGCTTCGTCGAGATCGGTGTGAAGAACGCGCCGACTGTCGCCGGGCTGGCCACCAACACGCTGAAGCTGCCGGAGTACTCGCACAACACCACCGAGGTGCTCAACGCCGAGCGTGACGCTGCGGTGCTGTTCGCGACCGACACCGATCCCGAGCCCGAGATCGAGGACACGCCTCCGCCGCCGGCATCTGCCGAATCAGCCACAGCGCCGGTCGAGGCCGCGCCGGCCGCTCCCGCTCCCGCGGCAGCACCGTCGGGCGGACCCCGCCCGGACGACATCACCTTCGACGCGGCCGACGCGACGATGGCGCTGATCGCGCTGTCGGCGAAGGTCCGCATCGATCAGATCGAGGCGCTCGATTCGATCGAGTCGATCACCGACGGTGCGTCCTCGCGCCGCAACCAGATGCTCGTCGACCTCGGCTCGGAACTGAACCTGGGCGCGATCGACGGTGCCGCAGAAGCCGATCTGGCCGGGCTGAAGGGGCAGGTCACCAAGCTGGCCCGTACCTACAAGCCGTTCGGACCGGTGCTCTCCGATGCGATCAACGACCAGCTGCGCACGGTCCTCGGGCCGTCGGGCAAGCGTCCTGCCTACATCACCGAGCGCATCACCAAGACCTGGGAGCTGGGCGAGGGCTGGGCCAAGCACGCCATCGTCGAGGTGGCTCTGGGGACCCGCGAGGGCTCCAGTGTTCGCGGCGGGGCGCTGGGCGGCCTGCATGACGGGGCGCTGGCCGATGCGGCGTCGGTCGACAAGGCGATCGACGCGGCGGTGGCCGCGGTGGCCGCACGCCGCGGCGTGCAGGTGTCGCTGCCCTCCGCCGGCGGTGCTGGTGGCGGTGTCGTCGACTCGGCGGCCCTCGGCGAATTCGCCGAGAAGGTCACCGGACCCGACGGTGTGCTCGCCTCGGCGGCCCGCACGATCCTCGATCAGCTGGGCCTGGGCGCGCCTCTGGTGACCCCGGATGCCGCGGCCGACGCAGAGCTCATCGACCTGGTCACCGCCGAATTGGGTTCGGACTGGCCGCGTCTGGTGGCGCCGTCATTCGACGCCCGCAAGGCGGTCCTGTTCGACGACCGGTGGGCCAGTGCACGTGAGGATCTGGTCAAGATCTGGCTGATGGACGAGGACGAGATCGACGCGAACTGGGCGCGCCTGTCGGAGCGGTTCGAGGGTGCCGGTCACGTGGTCGGCACGCAGGCGACCTACTGGCAGGGCAAGGCCCTGGCCTCAGGCCGCACCGTGCACGCTTCGCTGTACGCCCGTGCGGCAGCCGGCGCGGAGAATCCGGGCAAGGGCCGCTACAGCGATGAGGTCGCTGTCGTGACCGGCGCATCGAAGGGCTCGATCGCGGCGTCGGTGGCAGCGCAGCTGCTCGCCGGTGGCGCGACCGTGATCGCGACCACGTCCAAGCTGGACGATTCGCGACTGGCCTTCTACCGCGACCTCTACCGCGACAACGCCGGCTTCGGCGCCAAGCTGTGGGTGCTGCCCGCGAACATGGCCTCCTACAACGACATCGACGCCCTCGTGGAGTGGGTGGGCAACGAGCAGACCGAGAGCCTCGGGCCCAAATCGATCCACGTCAAGGACGCGCTGTCGCCCACGCTGCTGTTCCCGTTCGCAGCGCCGCGGGTCGGTGGCGACCTGTCCGAGGTCGGTGCACGCGCCGAGATGGAGATGAAGGTCCTGCTGTGGGCCGTGCAGCGGTTGATCGCCGGGCTGTCCCACATCGGGGCGGACCGGGACATCGCGGCACGTCTGCACGTGGTGCTCCCGGGCTCGCCGAACCGGGGCATGTTCGGCGGCGACGGCGCCTACGGTGAGGCCAAGGCCTCGCTCGACGCGCTGGTCTCCCGCTGGAAGGCCGAGACGTCGTGGGCGCAGCGAGTCAGCCTGGCGCACGCGCTGATCGGCTGGACGCGTGGCACCGGGCTGATGGGCCACAACGACGTCATCGTCGACGCGGTCGAAGAAGCCGGCGTCACCACCTACTCCACGGAGCAGATGGCGAGCATGCTGCTCGACCTGTGCGATGTCGAGACCAAGGTCGCGGCGGCGCGGGAGCCGGTCGAGGCCGACCTCACCGGTGGTCTGGCCGAGGCGAATCTCGACATGGCCGAGCTCGCTGCCAAGGCACGCGAAGAGGCGACAGCCGCGCCGGCTGACGAAGACACCACCGACGAGGTTGCCGCGCAGACGATTTCGGCTCTGCCGTCGCCGCCTCGCCCGGTAGCCGGTGTGCCGGTGCCGGAGTGGGCCGACCTCGACGTCGACCCGGCCGACCTCGTGGTCATCGTCGGTGGCGCCGAACTGGGACCCTACGGCTCGTCGCGGACCCGCTTCGAGATGGAGGTCGACAACGAACTGTCGGCAGCCGGTGTGCTCGAGCTGGCATGGACGACCGGCCTGATCACGTGGGAGGACGATCCCCAGCCGGGTTGGTATGACACCCAATCCGGTGATCTGGTCGAGGAATCCGAGCTCGTCGAGCGGTACCACGACGCGGTCGTGGAACGGTGCGGCATTCGCGAGTTCGTCGACGACGGTGCGATCGATCCCGATCACGCCTCGCCGCTGCTGGTGAGTGTGTTCCTGGACAAGGACTTCCGGTTCGTGGTGTCCAGCGAGACCGATGCGCGCGCATTCGTCGCGTTCGATCCCGAGCACACCGTGGCCCGGCCGATCCCGGACAGCGGCGACTGGGAGGTGATCCGCAAGGCGGGCACCGAGATTCGCGTTCCGCGCAAGACCAAGCTCTCGCGGACCGTGGGCGCCCAGATCCCGACCGGCTTCGATCCGACCGTGTGGGGTGTCAGCCCTGACATGGCGACCTCGATCGACCGGGTGGCGCTGTGGAACATCGTCGCGACCGTCGATGCGTTCCTGTCGTCGGGCTTCACACCGTCAGAGCTGATGCGGTGGGTGCACCCGAGCCTGGTGGCTTCCACGCAGGGCACCGGCATGGGTGGCATGACGTCGATGCAGACCATGTACCACGGCAACCTGCTGGGCCGCAGCAAGCCGAACGACATCCTGCAAGAGGTGCTGCCGAATGTCGTTGCAGCGCATGTCATGCAGTCCTATGTCGGTGGCTACGGCGCGATGGTGCACCCGGTGGGTGCCTGCGCGACCGCCGCGGTCTCGGTCGAAGAGGGCGTCGACAAGATCAAGCTCGGCAAGGCCGAACTCGTGGTCGCGGGCGGTTTCGACGACATGACGCTGGAAGCGATCACCGGCTTCGGTGACATGGCGGCCACGGCCGACACCGAGGTGATGCGCGCCAAGGGCATCAGCGACTCGAAGTTCTCGCGGGCCAACGACCGGCGCCGGCTCGGCTTCCTGGAAGCCGAAGGCGGCGGGACGATCCTGCTGGCGCGTGGCGACCTGGCGCTGCGGATGGGCCTGCCGGTGCTGGCGGTGGTCGGCTACGCCCAGTCCTTCGCCGACGGTGTGCACACCTCGATCCCGGCTCCCGGGCTGGGTGCGCTGGGTGCCGGCCGCGGTGGCCGGGACTCGGTGCTGGCGCGTTCGCTGAGCAAGCTCGGGGTCGGTGCCGACGACATCGCGGTGATCTCCAAGCACGACACCTCGACGCTGGCCAACGATCCCAACGAGACGGAGCTGCACGAGCGTCTGGCGGCCTCGCTGGGCCGCTCGGAGGGTGCGCCGCTGTTCGTCATCAGCCAGAAGAGCCTCACCGGCCACGCCAAGGGCGGTGCCGCGGTCTTCCAGATGATGGGCCTGTGCCAGGTACTGCGCGATGGCGTCATCCCGCCGAACCGCAGCCTGGACTGCGTCGACGACGAGCTGGCCACCTCGGCGCACTTCGTGTGGGTCCGAGACACGCTGCGCCTCGGCGAGAAGTACCCGCTCAAGGCCGGTCTGGTGACCAGCCTCGGGTTCGGGCACGTGTCGGGTCTGATCGCGCTGGTGCATCCGCAGGCGTTCCTGGCGACGCTGACTCCCGAGCAGCGGGCGGCCTACACCGCCCAGGCTCAGGAGCGCACGCTCGCCGGTCAGCGCCGGTTGGCCTCGGCGATCGCGGGCGGACGGCCGATGTACGAGCGGCCCGAGGGTCGTCGCTTCGACCACGAGCAGCCCGAGAAGGCACAGGAGGCCGCCATGCTGCTCGACACGGCGTCGCGTCTCGGCGAGAACGGGGTGTATCAGCGGTGATCCGTGGGATAGCGTGCTGGCCGTGGGCATTGTCGGGATAGGTATCGACCTCGTCTCCATTCCCGACTTCGCCGAGCAGGTGGATCGGCCGGGCACGGTGTTCGCGGAAACGTTCACGCCAGGGGAGCGGCGCGACGCCGCCGACAAGAGTTCGTCGGCGGCGCGCCACCTGGCGGCGCGGTGGGCGGCCAAGGAGGCCGTGATCAAGGCGTGGTCGGGGTCGCGGTTCTCCAAGCGGCCGGTGCTGCCGGAGGCGATCCACCGCGACATCGAGGTGATCACCGATATGTGGGGCCGGCCCCGCGTCCGGTTGACGGGCGCGGTGGCCGAGCACCTCAAAGAGGTGACGATCCACCTGTCACTCACTCACGAGGCCGACACCGCGGCCGCAGTCGCGGTCCTCGAAGAGCGGTAGCGGCACTACTCTCGTCGCTATGAGTGATCTCGTTCAGCGGGTCCGCGACGTCCTTCCGTCGGTGCGTGCCGATCTCGAGGATCTGGTGCGCATCGAGTCCGTCTGGGCAGACCCCCAGCGCCGCGACGAGGTGACGCGCAGCGCCGAGGCTGTGGCGAAGCTGTTGTCCGGGGCGGGTTTCGGCGATGTCCGGATCGTCTCCGAGGGTGGCGCGCCCGCGGTCATCGCTCACCATCCGGCACCTGAGGGTGCGCCGACGGTGCTGCTCTACGCGCATCACGACGTTCAACCAGAGGGCGATCCCGCGGCCTGGCACAGTCCGCCGTTCGAGCCGACGGAGCGTGACGGCCGGCTCTATGGTCGCGGTACGGCCGACGACAAGGCCGGTATCGCAACACATTTGGCGGCTATCCGGGCCCACGGTGGGGTTCCGCCCGTCGGCGTGACGGTGTTCGTCGAGGGTGAGGAAGAATCCGGCTCACCGTCGCTGTCGCGCCTGCTGGCGGCCCACAAGGACGCGCTGGCCGCCGACGTCATCGTGATCGCCGACTCCGACAACTGGAGCACCGACACCCCGTCGCTGACCGTGTCGCTTCGCGGCCTGGCCGACTGCATCGTCGAGGTCTCCACACTCGATCACGGCCTGCACTCCGGTATGTGGGGCGGCGTCGTGCCCGACGCGCTCATGGTGCTGGTGCGGCTGCTGGCCAGCCTGCACGACGACGACGGCAATGTGGCCGTCGAGGGCCTGCACGAGGCAACGGCGGCGGACGTGGACTACACCCCGGAACGGGTGCGTTCCGACACCGGGGTGCTCGACGGTGTCGACGAAATCGGTTCTGGCGCAGTGGCACAACGGCTGTGGGCCAAGCCCGCGATCACGGTCATCGGGATCGACACCACCCCGATCGCCAAGGCGTCGAACACGTTGATCCCGTCGGCGCGGGCCAAGGTCAGCATGCGCGTGGCCCCTGGCGGCGACGCCGGCGAGCACCTGGCCGCGCTGACCCGGCATCTGGAGCAGCACGCGCCGTGGGGTGCGCGCGTCACGGTCACCCCGGGCGACGTCGGCCAGCCCTATGCCATCGACGCCACCGGACCGATCTACGACGCGGCGCGCGAGGCGTTTCGGGAGGCGTGGGGTCGCGACGCGGTGGACACCGGTGTGGGCGGCTCGATCCCGTTCATCGCGGCCTTCGCCGCAGCATTCCCCGACGCCACGATCCTGGTGACGGGCGTCGAGGACCCAGACACCCAGGCGCACAGCATCAACGAGAGCCTGCACCTGGGAGTTCTGGAACGCGCCGCGACGGCGGAAGCTCTGCTACTGGCGAAACTGGGGCTGCTCGCGAAGCTCGGATCAGACGGACAGATCGCGCCGTAGCTTGGCGACGTGACCGGTGGCACGCACGTTGTACTGGGCCACTTCGATCTTGCCCTTCTCGTCGACGAGGAACGTGGAGCGGATGACGCCCTGCACGGTCTTGCCGTACATCGTCTTCTCGCCATAGGCGCCCCAGGCTTCGAGCACCTTGCGATCGGGATCCGACAGCAGCGGGAAATTGAGCTCTTCTTTGTCCCGGAACTTGGCGAGCTTCTCGGGCTTGTCGGGGGAGATGCCGACGACGTCCAGCCCGGCGCCGTTCAGCTCGGCCAGGTTGTCGCGGAAGTCGCAGGCCTCCTTCGTGCAGCCGGGGGTGGAAGCGGCGGGGTAGAAGTACACGACGACCTTTCGGCCTGTGTAGTCCGACAGCTTGACGGTGTTCCCGTCGGCGTCGGGGAGGCTGAATGCGGGGGCTTGATCGCCCACCTCGAGGCGGGGAGTCTGCGACATGGCTGGTGGCTCTCCTTCGATCTGTGGCATCGATGCGCGACCGGGCGCTGCGCTTGGCGCCCGCTGAACTAGGGTAGTGCGGCAGGACCGACAGACGGGCGGAGGCATACGTGGCGGATCGTGATCCCGACACCATCAAGGCCGAGATCGATCAGGCGCGCGATCAGTTGGCTCTGACTGTCGACTCGTTGGCTACGCGGGCCAATCCGCGTCGGCTCGCCGAGGATCTCAAAGCAGGTGCGGTGCGCTTCGTGAAGAAGCCGCCGGTGGCGTTGTCTCTGGCAGGCGTCGGCGTGCTGGTGCTCGTGGTGGTGGTGCGGCGCGCGCGCCGCTGACAGTCCACCGCTGACGGTTCAGCGCCGACGAGCCGAGCGGAACCAGTTCGAGAAGGAAAACCCTGGCGGGTTGGCCACGCGGCCAATCCGGCTACAGCTGTGCACGAGCACCGGATGCTGCGAGGCTGCGTCCGCACCCGCGCCATCTGGCGCGGCTGCGGTCACCGACGGCTCCATCAGCCCTGACATCAGCTAAGTTCCTCGTTTCCCCGACACCGACCGGGGAGGCCCCGGTTCCGTTGTGATCAGCTAACGGCACAGTAACACCCGATGTAGCCGATGGCCAGCGCAATCACTATCCATGTAGCGCACTGAGGAAATGTTCGGGCCGCATCTCGACGTTGACGCATGAGTCGATATCCGCTCGTCTCAGTGACTCCTAGCACATTATGCAACGCTCGTCGTCCGGAACCGAATTATTTTTCGCGATCGTCAAAAACGGGTGCGCGATTCCGCGGACAGACAGGGGCGTCGGCACCAGCGCCGGGTCATCTACGCTGACGGCTGATCCACCACGAGCAAAGGAGACGCGCGATGGCGTGGTTTCTCGCCCTGCAGGGCCCGTCGCAACCCAGCCACCAGGCTTCGGTGTACGAACTTCAGGATCTGACCGACGTCGATCAGCTGGCGCAGGAACTGGTCAGCGCCGTGACGTTGGATCGGGTGGTGCCGATTCCGGCGATGCTGCCCCAGAACAACCGCAAGCGGCAGAAGGTCACGCTGTACGTGCGGCCCGCCGCGTGGGCCATGTGGACCTTCTACGAACTGAGCGACGACGATCGCCGCTCGCTGATGAAAGAAAATCCGCTCGTCCAGGCGATGCAGGCGCATCAGCAGCAGCACCATCCGGGACAGCCCGGTGCCGCCCCCAACCCGTTGACGGGTCAGCCCGGGCCGGGTGCGCCGCGGCGCTGAGACCCACACGATCCCACTGCGCAAAGAGAAGAGGAGGACGTCATGAGCGCGGATGTGGAGCAGTTCGAATTCCAGGCCGAGGCCCGGCAGCTGTTGGATCTGATGATCCATTCGGTGTATTCCCACAAGGAATCCTTTCTGCGCGAGCTCATTTCGAATGCCTCGGATGCCCTGGACAAGCTGAAGCTCGAGGCGTACCGGAACAAGGACCTCGAGGTCGACACCTCGGATCTGCACATCGAGCTCATCACCGACAAGCAGGCACGCACGCTGACCGTCCGTGACAACGGCATCGGCATGAGCCGCGACGAGGTCGTCGAGCTGATCGGCACGCTGGCCAAGTCGGGCACGGCACGTATGCGCCAGCAGTTGCGCGAGGCACCCGGCGGGGAGGCCGGCGACGCCGGGGAGCAGCTCATCGGTCAGTTCGGCGTCGGCTTCTATTCGGTGTTCATGGTGGCCGACCGTGTCGAGCTGCTCACCCGCAAAGCAGGGGAGAGTGAGGCCACCCGCTGGGAGTCGAGTGGCGATGGCACCTACACGATCGCCGCCGTCGCCGATGCGCCGCAGGGCACGTCGGTCACGCTGCACCTCAAGCCCGAAGACGCCGAGGACCAGCTGCACGACTACACCGCGGAGTGGACGCTGCGGAACCTGGTGAAGAAGTACTCCGACTTCATCTCCTGGCCGGTGCGTATGCAGGTGGAGCGGCGCAACCCTGCCGCCGAGGAGGGTGGCGAGGACCAGAAAGACTCGGTCACGGTGGAGACCGAGACGCTCAACTCGATGAAGGCGCTGTGGTCGCGCCCCAAGGACGAGGTGTCCGCCGAGGAGTACACCGAGTTCTATCGGCACATCGCGCGGGCCTGGGACGAACCGCTCGAGGTCATCGCGATGAAGGCCGAGGGCACGTTCGAATACCAGGCGCTGCTGTTCATCCCGTCGCAGGCGCCGTTCGACCTCTTCGACCGCGATGCGCACGTCGGCATCCAGCTCTACGTCAAGCGCGTGTTCATCATGGGCGACTGCGACGAGCTGCTGCCGCAGTACCTGCGCTTCGTCAAGGGTGTCGTGGACGCACAGGACATGTCGCTCAACGTGTCTCGCGAGATCTTGCAGCAGGACCGTCAGGTGACCGCGATCCGCCGGCGCCTGACCAAGAAGGTCATTTCGACCATCGCGGAAATGCAGACCGAACGTCCGGAGGATTACCGCACGTTCTGGACGCAGTTCGGCCGTGTCGTCAAGGAGGGTCTGCTCTCCGACGCCGACAACCGCGACGCGCTGCTGCGGATCGCGTCGTTCGTGTCGACCCGTAGTGACATAGAGGGCGACGAGGAGCCCACCACGCTGGCGGGCTACGTCGAGCGCAGGAAGGACGGCCAGGAGCAGATCTTCTACGCCACCGGGGAGACACGGGAGCAGATCCTCAAGTCGCCGCATCTGGAGGCGTTCAAGGCCAAGGGTTATGAGGTGCTGCTGCTGACGGACCCGGTCGACGAGGTCTGGGTGCAGACCGTGACCGAGTTCGACGGGAAAGCGCTGCAGTCGGTGGCCAGGGGAGAGGTGGACCTGGAATCCGACGAGGAGCGCTCGGCGCGCGAAGCCGAGCGCGAGGAGCAGGGCAAGACCTTCGCCGATCTGCTGTCGTGGCTGAAGGAGACGCTCGACGAGCACGTCAAGGAGGTGCGGTTGTCGTCGCGGTTGACCGAATCGCCGGCCTGCCTGATCACCGACGCGTTCGACATCACCCCGGCCCTGGCGCGCCTGTACAAGGCGTCGGGGCAGGACGTTCCCGTCGCCAAGCGCATCCTCGAACTCAACCCGGACCATCCGCTCGTCACCGGGCTGCGTCAGGCCCATCAGGACCGTCCCGACGATCCGGCGGTCGCGGAGACGGCCGAACTCCTCTACGGGACGGCGCTTCTGGCCGAAGGTGGTGCGCTCGATGATCCGGCGCGTTTCGCCGATCTGCTGGCGGCCCGCCTGGCGCGAACGCTGTAGAGCCACAGCGAAAAAGCCCCGCCTCGGCGGGGCTTTTCTGGTGGTGCGCCGTCAGGGTTTCGAACCCCGGACCCGCTGATTAAGAGTCAGCTGCTCTACCAACTGAGCTAACGGCGCGCGTGTGAGACAATAACAGGCCCGCGGCGCAGGACGGAAATCACCGAAGAATCCCCTCGTCAGGGCACTTCTCGATCGCAACGTCGCGTTCATGTGCGCATGCGAAATGCACCGTAGAATCGGTCCCAACGATCCTGGGAATCACCTGTGGGTATTCCTCGACAAGTCTGTGTAGAAGGTGGAGCGAACTATGGGGCAGGACAACACGGCGACGCGCTCGCGGCGCGGGCGGGCCTGGCTGGCTGCCGTCGTGCTGGTTCCCGCGATGGCGCTGGCGATGACGGCGTGTGGGGGCGGGACCGAGTCGGCCGCACCTGCGGTCATCGACGAGAAGGGCACCCCGTTCGGCGATCTGCTGGTGCCCAAGCTGACGTCCTCGGTGAAGGACGGCGCGGTCGGCGTGAGTGTGGATTCGCCGGTGACGGTCAGCGCGGAGTTCGGTGTCCTCGGCGCGGTGTCGATGGTCAACGAGAACGGCAAGCCCGTGCAGGGGCAGTTGTCCGAGGACGGCCTGACGTGGGAGACCGCTGAACCGCTGGGCTACAACAAGCGCTACACGCTCACTGCGGAGTCGCTCGGTCTCGGCGGGGTGGCCAAACGGCAGATGTCGTTCGAGACGCATTCGCCCGAGAACTTGACGATGCCGTACGTGCTGCCCAACGAGGGCGAAGTGGTCGGGGTGGGGCAGCCCATCGCCGTCCGGTTCGACGAGAACATCCCCAATCGCCTTGCCGCACAACAGGCCATTACGGTGAAGACCACACCCGAAGTCGAGGGCGCCTTCTACTGGCTGAGCAATCGCGAGGTGCGCTGGCGCCCGGCCGAGTACTGGAAGCCGGGCACCAAGGTTGAGGTGGCCGTCAACACCTACGGTGTCGATCTCGGCGACGGCCTGTTCGGTCAGGAGAACGTCTCGACCTCGTTCACGATCGGCGACCAGGTCGTCACGACCGTCGACGACAACACCAAGACGCTGACGGTGAAGCGCAACGGTGAGGTCATCAAGTCGATGCCGGTGTCCATGGGCAAGAACAGCACGCCGACAAACAACGGCACCTACATCGTCGGAGACCGTCGCGCACACATGGTGATGGACTCGTCGACCTACGGTGTCGCGGTCGAATCGCCGAATGGCTATCGCACCGAGGTGGATTGGGCCACCCAGATCTCCTACAGCGGCATCTATGTGCACGCCGCACCATGGTCGGTGGGCAGCCAGGGCTACAGCAATGTCAGCCACGGGTGCATCAACGTGAGCACCAGCAACGGCAAGTGGTTCTACGACAACGCCAAGCGCGGGGACATCGTCGAGATCGTCAACACCGTGGGGTCGCCGTTGCCGGGGACCGACGGGCTCGGTGACTGGAACATTCCGTGGGAGCAGTGGAAGGCCGGTAACGCCAACATCTGACACCGATCGCCCCGTCGGACATACCGGCGGGGCGATGGCGGTATCGGGGGTCAGACGTTCGGCTGCTGCTGATCCTCGGGGTAGTTGGTGTAGCGGAGGATGAACGCCGCGGACGTGATGCCGGCGGCGACGCCGATGACGCCCCACAGGACGATCGAGATGACCAGCGAGCCGAACAGGAAGTCGTAGCTCAGGCTCAGGTACAGCGACCAGAAGACGCGGTAGGCCGACCAGAAGGCCACCAGGCCGGTGCTGATGCCGATCATCAGCGCGCGCTGACGGTCGACGCGGTTGACGTGGGTCTCGAGTGCGGCGGGGAGCTTCATGGGTCGGTCCTTTCGACGGTGTGTTCCGCGGTCTGCGGTTGAGACACAGTCAAAAGGGACGCTGGCGCTACCGATCCCAAGAAAAGGACCGGGGTGACGAATATCAGAAGTCGCGCCCGCCGGACCCAGGTCTCACCGAGACGCAAGCGGGAGCTCAGGTTTCATTGTTGCTGAATCAGTTTGCGGAGATTCGTCAGTTGCACGCTTGATCGAGGAGGAGTCAGGTGTCGCAGCTTGGCTGATAGCCGCGTTCGATCACATGCGCCATATCCGGATCGGCGAGCAAATGCGCAACCATTTCTGCGCGACTGGATACCGCTAGCTTCGCGAAGATCCGCCGGAGGTGGGTAGACACGGTCCAAACGCTGATCGAAAGGCTTGTGGCGATCGACTGATTGGTTCGACCGTGGGCAACCATTCGAGCGATCTGTTGTTCGCGTGGGCTAAGCGATATCAGGCGGGCCGGCTCCAGTTCGACAAAGATGCAACGGACGTCGCCCACGGTGTAGTCGAGCAGTACGCCTGCAACCTCGTTCGCGCGGCACACGCCTAGTCGGATTGCATCGGCAACTTCGTCGACGACGCTCATGAGACGATCGCTCGCGACATCGCCGTCTGGTTCAAACTTCGTCGCCGTTCGGGTATCGAGGCCCTCTGGGAGCGCACTGGAGGGCGGTCCTTCGCCCGCATTGAGCACCGAAACACGGCGAGTAGCACTATCGCGATCCGACATAAACGACCCCCTCTAGTAGCGGCGGTGCCCCGGCTGCCGTGCGGAATAGGCGCATATAAGGAGCTGTTGCCGCGGTTTGTCGCGATGACTCGTCAATAATCCTCGCAATTTCGTGACAGTAAATCCATAAGACATATGGATGATTCGACGCACTTCGCCCAGTCGGCCAGATGAATTCGTTCATCCGGCCCGTGCGCACCATCATCGGAAGGCCCAAATCCGAGCAGAATTGGTGGTCGTCCAAAGGCCTGAAAGAGTAGCTCGACTGCCGGTATCGAACCACCGGATGAGACAGTTACCGCAGGTCGGCCGAACGCTAACCTGCATGCGCGGTCGACACTCCGGCGAACCGTCGGTGGCTGTTTCATCAACACACCGCTGGTCGCCGCGACGCAGGTCAGCACGACGTCGACGCGCGGTTGGCTATTTTCGTGAAGGGCTTCAGCGATCGCGCCAAATACATCGGCGACGACCATTTGGGGCGGTATCCGGATATCGAGCGTCGCCTTCGCTGTTGCCGGTATCGCGCCCGCTGTCGAACCCGATTCGAAGGATGTGACTGTCAACGCTCCGCATGTGGTCGACCGCTCCGCCAACCGGTCTCTGTGCACCGCCCGCCCCGCCGCGCCTGACCGCACATCGGCGTCGGTTGGTCCGGGCGGTCGTCCCAAGCCTCTGAGACGGTTAACGACGCATGCGGCGCGGAGTATCGCGGCGGCGAGGACTTGGGTCGGATCGATGACGGCCCCGCCGTAGCGGCCTGCGTGGACGCCACCTCGGCCCGTCGACACCACGACCTTGAGCCCGAGCATGCCGCGCTGCGACACCGTCAACGACGGCCTTCCCGGGCCCGCCATCTTTGTATCAGAGACCAGGATTGCAGCCGCGTCGGTGCCGAGTAGATCGCGATGTTCGTTGAGGACCGGCTTCAGGCCCGGACTGCCCACTTCCTCAGCACCGTCGACAACGAAAACCACGTCCAGCGGCGGACCCCCGACCGAAGTCCAGGCCTCGACCGCTGCCACGTGAGCCATGAACTGACCCTTGTCGTCGCTGGCGCCGCGAGCGATGAGCAGGTCCCCACGGCGCACTGGTTCGAATGGCTTAGACGTCCACCCGGGCCCCGGCGGCTTAACGTCGAGATGGCCGTAGACGATTAACGAGCGCGCGACCGGTCGCGACGCCCCGATTCGGGCCAGCACTACCGGGTTATGTGCACACCGTACGATTCGGACGGCCTTGGTCATCCGGGCGAATCGAGCGGCGATCCAGTTCGCTGCGGTTGCGACGTCGCGGCGATGTTCAGGGTCGCCGCTGATTGAAGGGATTCGGAGCCACTGTTCGAGTCCGCCCAACGCGACGGGTACGTCCCGTCGCGCAGCGCGACGAGCGTCATCGAGCCGCACGTTGAGTCCGAACTACGGCCGTGGATAGGCAGACGCGCGGCGGCCGCCGCGTCCGCCGCGGTAGGTGCCGCGACCGTTGCGCTTGGGGTAGACGGGCTTCGGCATCCGTCGCCGCGGTTGCATGATCGGCGGGATCGTGACGGGGCTGCGTTCCATCACCGGTGTGGCGATTCCAGACTGTCCCAGCTGCTCCCATGGCATGACGCGGTCGCTGCCGGTGCGCCGAGCCAGGCTCATCGCCTGGGCGGATGTCAGCCACTCCTCGGCGGGTTCGGCGATCTGCATCAGCAGGGCTTCGAATTCGCCGCGTGCCGTCTCGAGAATGTGTGGACCCGCTAGCCAGCGCAGCACATCGCGTCCGGTGACTGCCATCCGTTGGCGGGGCGAGCTTTGCAGCCGCTCGTCGAAGTAACGGATCAGAACCTCGTCGACGACATCCCACGCGTTGTCGGCGCCGAACAGATCGATTACATCGGGCGAACCAAGGATTTTGAACGCCTCGTCGAGCACCTGCATCAGCTCGACCCGCATGACGTTCAAGTGGCCGAATGAGGTGAATTTCAAATTGTTCCGGAGATCGAGCCCAGACCGTCGCACCACCGCGATCGACCCGAAGCTGGGGTCAAGCGCCCGCTCGCGGATGACATCTGAGATCCTTTTGTCGCGCCAGAATAACGTCACCTGATTGACGAAATGTCCGAACAGCATGTGAAAGTCGGTGTTTGGTCGGCTCTGCGCCGAACCGAGCCCGCGGCCGTAGCCGAGCACCCGCCGATATGCGTCGACGCGATCCTTGCGGGTGTAGCGAAGTACATCGCGCCGGTCAAACTGGTACAGGCGATAAGCGCCCGGGCCTGCCGACAGGCGCACTGCGCCGGCCTCGAACAGCTCCTTGAGTTTTCGGACAACTTTGAACACGCCGATCTGTTCGTGTTGATACAGGTAATACAAATCGCCGACAGCGACGATGCGTTCGGAGTTGACTTGTTCGTCGTAGGGCACGACCCCGTGCGGCGTCAGCGCCTCGCCGAACTGCTGGGCCGCCTGCGGTCCTAGGCCGACTAAGGCGGCGAGGCCGCCGTCGGGCGGGGTGGGCTTGTCCCCGTCGGCAGTGGTGGCGGCTTCGACCAGATCGTCGATCTGCCCATTGAGCTCCTCCGCCAGTGCCGGATTGGAAACGAGGCTGCCCGACAGCCGCTTCGCGAGTCGCTCTCGCAGCGCCTGAATCCGATCCAGCCGCTCCTGGTATTCCTTTTCAGAAAGCATTACGTCCTCTTCCCTCAGCAGTGGCTGTTATCGGACCGGAGCCGTAGCTTTTTTGGCTGGGGCCTTTTTGGCGACCTTCTTGGCCACCTTCTTCGTGGCCTGCTGTTGCCCTCTCGGTGCCGCAAAGGCGGCCTTCTCTGGCTTTGGCGGATCGCCGTCGCCCTTCACAGCATCGGCTGCAGGTTCAGCCCGTTCGACTCCCGCCCTCTCAGCGTGCGCATCAGGTATCAAATTGGGTCGGAGACGGTGGTATGAGCGCTGTGCAAAATCAGGCTCGTCACCGTGGACTTGATCGAGCTCCCCATCAGGCATGAGAGCGGCTTGCATTGCGGCAGTGTCAGGTTGGCCTGGGTCGACTTTGCCGTCGTCGTCATCGCGCGGCGGATATGGCGTCGGATCAGGAACGTCAACTGGGCAAGTTGGGACGTGGCTGAAAGGCTTCTTGCGAGCGATACCGTCCCACCGCTTTGACGGATCCTTCTCCCACGGCAATGGTTCGCGAGCCTTATTGAGAGCCGGCCACGTCAAAGGTTCCGGCGCGTACACCACGGTGCCGAGTTCTCCATCGACGATCGCGAGCGGGAGATCCTCGGCAGGCAAATTGACGTTCCACCAGTCATCCGCAGGCGCCACACCTCCGATTGCCGACTTGGCGCTGTAGAGAATGTCCCGCGCCCTCTTCGGCAGGAATGTGACCAGATCGAACGGAATATCGTTGACGTTGAATAGCGCAACCAAACTGTCGTCGTCAGCGGTTGCGGTGCCAACAAGCGGGTAGACGAAGTCTTTATCAGGGCGGAGCTCGCCCATCGGAGTTCCCGCGGGCAGGCAACGCGTGACGAAGGCCGGGATGTATGTAGGTCGCAAGTTGAAGCCGCGGACCTCGACCTCGAAGATTGGATCGCGACGGCCGACCTTGCTGATCACTACGTTCGTCAGGACGACCGCGGGATAGCGGCCGATCCGCCGCGCGACACTCACGAGGTCACTGAGCAGCCTGCTCGTGCTTTCCACTGCGATACGCACACGAGCTGCCTGCAGACCGGGGGGAACCGAGGGCGCCCAAGGCTTTGATCTGTTCTGCGCAGTGGATTTGATCCAGATGGCAAATTTCCTGAATGCGTCCTGAATGTTCAGCAATGTTGGTGTCAGCGCGGCGACGATTCCGTCACGGCCGGTTTCTTCGGCGATGCGACGGCCTTCGTTAGTGAGGAACTGACGCATCCACATGAACAGTCCGTCGAGAGTCAGTTGGGTGTCAGGGATGACCACCAGCGTCCTGCGTTCCGACCTCGTGATGAGTACTGAGTCGAGAATGGTCTCGACCTCGTCAACCTGATCGGCGGTTGCCTCCATAAGCCGTGACAAAAGAATCAATTCGGTGCCGATGAATCCCTGGCCGGCGCCACCGCTGAAGTGGACACGCTGTGCTCGCCATGCGTTATGCAAGTCGACAAGCATGTCAACTAGGGTCCAGAACGACGTCCTGATCCCTTCTTCTTCTGGAGTGTTGACGTTCTCGTCGAGCAATCCGAACCGGTCACGCAATGCGCCCAATTGTCCGGCAATCGTGTCGGGAGTCGTGCACGGGGCCGGTTCGACTGCCCCCGTGAGGGACAGGAAATAGTTGTCAACTACCTCAACGCGAGGACCACCTGCAGTACCGAGCTCGTCGACCGCCTTGGTGACGGCGCCGCGAACCATGGTCCGGAATGCCTCCATGTCCTGAACATCGGCGTCCGTGCGCAGCGGGCTGAGCCCGTCGAGGATGCGCAGCATCTCGGTGCGTAACACGGTCGCACGCCGGTACAGCGATGCCTGCCCGCCGGATACTGCACCCAAGTCAGCCTGAACCGCATAGCCACGAGGGACGAACTGTGCCTGGACATGCCCCTGCACCATGGTAAGACTGAAGGACGCCGTCAACGCGTCGACGAACGCCTTCGGATCTTCGACGCGCGGACGCCAGCCCAGCAAATCGCGGAGGGCGGAATTGACCTGCGGGCCAACGTCGCCAGGCACACTTGAGGAGTCGCGGCCAGCGCCATCGTGATCAACCATGACAGGAAAAGTCTGGTCGAAGTCGACAACGGGCACGCCGTCCACATAGCTAGTGCTTTTGTCGTTCACGACGACCTCCTCGTGCTAATCGTTACGGCGGAGGCGGATACCTTCGCCGGGTGTTCGGATACGTGTGGCAGATACAGGCAGAGCAGCTCGCCGATCTCACGCCATGACAGATGGACAGCCTCGACCGTCCGCAATAATGGTGCCTCGCAACGAAGTTGAGAGTCCTCAAGACTCCGCTGCCAGGTTGCCCATTCCGTCCCGCGGCCTCGGGCTGTCGCTCGGAGTCGCGCTACAGCGGCGTAGGAACGCAGATCACGCCAGTACCGCAGTACACATTCCGAGGTTGCGTTCCCGACACGATGCATGGCGCCGGGCAAGTCGCGGGAGTCCGTGATCGCCGCGAGCTCGCTGCCGGCCCGTGCCGCCGATGCCTGAAGTTCCGAGATCAGCTCAGCGAGGTCGTCGACTGCCGCGATCTCACTTCCATGTGGACGATCCTCGACCGCCGTCATCATCAGTTCTGCAATCGTCTGCTGGAGTTCGGCATTGGCGGATCGCAATGTGTCGAGCGCAGTCGTCATCGACATGACTCACCGCCTCGACAGTTCTTGGTAGAAGTTCTGCATCAGTCGCTCCGGCGAGGCGAGCCTGCGGTCGACCGCGACCCGCACCGCACCGATGAGGAACCGTTCGGGGACCACACCAGGATCGATACCCTTGGCCAGCCGCATGGCGGCCTCGTCGATCATCGACTGGTGCCGTGGGTTGAAGTTGATGACTTCACGCAGCGTCTTGTTGCCCAAGGAGGGAAAGGCGGTGTAGCAGACAGCGTCTACTACTGCGTTAATGCACTCAGGTGAGGTCTGGAGGAGAGCCGCTGGGATGTTGCCCTCCTTCGCGGACGGATAGAGCCTCCGCCATGTGCGGTCGTAAGCCTTGGCTGTGTCCGCAAAACCCATGCGCCGCAACAGTTCAGTGGACAAAAATGTTCGCAGGTACGGAGTTGGATGCACACCGCCGGGGTTGTATCCGAGTGCCTGGTCTCGGGTTCGTCCGATCACGTCCATCAGCGATGTCACGAACGCTTCCCCACCGAGCATGCAGCCGGCCATGTCGCCAAAGATCTCACGGTTCCACCGACCCCATGTCCGCGCCACCGCCGGTGGAGCGCCAGCGGCCCGCACTGCCCGCACGATGGCAGTCGGAACTACGCGCTGCAGCTCCAATTCGTTCTGCAGGTTATGGCTGACCTCGTGCAAGATGGCGCCCATAGTCCACGGATTGACGAGCCGATGGTAGGGCAATTGCACAAGGGGGAAGGGGTTCATTTGCCGACCGAGTTTGCGCAGCGGGATATTCCGCCGGTAGGTCGCCGGGGAGAACCCCGTTCGCATATAGGCGTACGGTGGTGGGCTGGGAATGCTGATCGGGGAGCCGATGCGCATAAACACGTGCTGATAGCAATCCAGTGCGATGCGGTCGCAGGCGAAAAGCCACTCGCCGTACGCTCCTTGCCGTTGACCGAACAGCTCGAAGTAGAAGTCCCACACCCGCTCGGTGGCTCGCACCCAGTCGTGCGCGCGGCTTTTCACCGTGAGGAGATGCGCGATGTCACCGTCGCCCGCACCTGACCGCAAACTGGCCTGGCTCGCGAGTTCGACGTCGCGCACTGCTTTCTCGAGTGGCAGCCGCAGTTTGGCGAGCAGTTGGTTGACGGCTTGGATGTGCCCTTCGGAGGGCCGGGCTATCGAACTGCCGAACTCGGCTCTGTTGAAGTCCCGTAGCGCGGTGAGGTGTCGTCGCACATTGACTGCCTGGCCCGTAGCGAAGGACGAGAGGAGTCGAGCGCGAGGTGGTGGGACAACGAGCGCATCGCCGGCCCTTGCTGGGGACGGTACGCGCGGCTCAGCGACGACCGACATTGCCCGACCTGCCGTGTGCAGGCCGCCGACCGTACGGCTGGACTCTGCGCGAATAGGTGCCGCGGGAGCCGTTGCGGCTGGCGTTCAGGCGCCGGCGATCCGCCCACTGTGCGCGCCGACGCCACCGGCGGTCGAAGACGTCGACCGCGCTGAGCGCACGAGCGCCTCGCTGCCCGCGTAAGACTCGACCCGTCATCGCGCTCAAGGTGCGGGTCACCGTGTCAGCGTCGATGGGCCGGCCCGCGTCCGCCTGATCGGCCAAGCTTTGTGCCGTGCGTTGAAGTATTACCGGCATCGCCTGAACGAGTCGACGGGTCGCTGGATCGCGGCGAAGGTTGCGCGTGATCCGTCGTGCCGTGCGAACCAAGGTCGGCGCATTCCTAGCAATCAGCCCGGCAGCTCGCGGAATGATCTTTGCGACCAACGGGACGAGTGCGCCGACGAAAGCCTCTGCCTCGCCTTCGCTTTCGGTCATCGCGGCCTGACGGGCCAGGTGTGCCATCGTCTCGGCATCTCGATAGACACGTCGCACCGGATTGACGAAACCTTCGGCTTCATCCTCGTCTTCGTCCTCGAACTCGTCTTCGAGTTCGCCTTCCGCTTGACGCTCGGCTTCGGCCGCCACCTCGAACTCGAACTCGAACTCCTGCTCTGTTTCTCCTTCGACCTCGAACTCGTCCTCGCCTTCAGCCTCCATCTCGTACTCGTCCTCGAGTTCGTACTCGTCTTCGAATTCGCCTTGGATGGCTGGATATCTACTATCAAGAGTGCTCATCTGTTCCTCCTCGTCTTTACCGCTGGCGACCGGCGATAGTCGCCGAACGTCCAGCTGGGACGGCCCCTCGTGGAACCTTGACATCGCTCACGACGCGGACGGTCCGCGCTGGGTTGCCACCCTGGGCGGGCACCCGCACCGGTGTCACCACACGCACGAATCCGGTGCGCGGCCGGGCAACTCGACTATTGTTCGTCGTCGCATGAACGTTGATGGGGCGGCGCCTGATCGTTACCGCTCGGCCGTCGTGATACCGGCGACGCGGACCGGACGTCGGCACACCACGGCGTGCACGGCGGCGACGCTGCACCTGCGTTAGACCCCGTGCGTGGCGGCGGACCGCGCCCGACTGCCAGCGCGGATCGGTCAACACGCGGCGGGTGACGCCGCCGAGGACGGCCGCCACGTCGGCCGGCCCTATTGCTCCTCCAGCAGAGTGACGCGCCAACGTCTGCCCGGCCGACGCGACGATGCCAGGCATGAGGCGCACAGCCGGACGGGTGCCGGGATTACGGTGCAGCACCCGGGTCAGCACTGAGGCGCCGCGGAGCAGGTGCGGCAGCACGTTTTCGAGCTGAGCCCTGTCACGCGCCGTCAACGAGATTGTTACTGCCGATCCGGCGAAAGCCTCGGCCTCTGACTCCGACTCGGTTGTGGCCGCTTTGGCCGCGAGGTACTCACCGAGGGCCTGGCTCGCAGTGATCGGTGCGGTGGCCAGTTCTTCGAGCTCGGCCTCCATCTCGTCTTCGAACTCACCCTCGAGTTGACGAGTGAGGAGGCGAGCGGCGGCCCCTGCCGCGGGCCCGCCGACCGCCGTCGCGATCATCGGTCCTGCGATCTTGGCAATCTTCTTCAGCAGCCCGCTGTGCCGTTTAACGAAGCGACCGATCTTCTTGAAGAAGTACTCCTCCTCGTCTTCGGCCTCGAACTCAACCTCTTCTTCACCGAGCAGCGAGCCGGCGAGTTGAGTCAGGCCGCCGAGGAACGCCTCGTCCTCGTCCTCGCCCTCACTCTCGTACTCGTACTCGTACTCGTCTTCGCCCTCGAGTTCGCCCTCGAATTCGGAGGAGAGTTGACGAGTGAACTCGTCCTCAAAGGCGCCCTCGAGTTCCTCTTCGGCCTCGTATTCTGCTTCCAGCTCGTACTCGTCCTCGTATTCGTCCTCGCGAAGCGGGGACATCGCACCGCTGAGCGCTTCGTCCTCAGACTCGAGTTCCAGCTCGTCTTCTAGCTCGCGGTTGTAAGCCTGCGTCATGAGCGTGCCCTTCCTGTCCGTGATCCGGGCGGGTCACCGAAATTCGGCTTCCGCTTGAGGAATCGAACACCGAGGTATGGGGTCGGCGTCAGTCCCAATTGCGGGGTCCGTCTTATGGGGTCGAGCATCGGGGGTCGCTGGTACTGGGTCACCCGATCCTGGTGATGCACAGCCGTTACCCCAGTGGCGTCAGCACGTGCAAGGTCGCGGAAATGTGCGACTGGCTCGGCTTGCACGGTTTGAGCTAGGGGCGTCCTGCGTTCGTCGCGCGCGGACCTCCACGCAAGGGGTGTGTCGAGTCTGACTAGGAACGAGTCCGATTCGACATGCAGACGCCGTTTGCTTATCTTGGCCTCCAAAACCCCACACCTGCAGTGAGATTCGCTAGAGCCGTACTTTGGCCATAGAATCATCGAAGTCGATGTCACTCGGCTAGAACAGAACATTCGGCAGGTGCTCGAGGCCACCGCGCTCAACGATCCGAACCAGGGGCCGTTCGGGGATAGGTCGACGGGATCGACCGCGACCGGGAGACGTGCAATCATCCGCCCACGGCGTATCGACAGCCATGCTGCTCCCTCGAGGAAACTCCCACAGACGTGCGACTTTCCACTATCGCCATCGTGCGCGATGGTTCCAACGAGAGCAGATGCGTTACGAGGAAGGGCCGGCGCCCGCTGGCAGCGGAGACACAAGGCCCTCAGCTACTTCAGGTAACCGCACTCGCGGGGCCCGGCGCGAAGCAGTGTTCGCGATATACCCCTGACCCAGGAGGCCGAGCGAGTTCGGATCGTCTGGCCCAAGGAGATCAACATGCGGAACGAGCTGCAGGAGATGCTGGAACTGGCGGTCGTCTCCGAGCTGCTGGCGGTGAGATCTGAAGCTGGATTGGACCACTTCCTAAACAACCTCGTAGAGAGGGTCAGCGTGGGTGCGCGCGACTTCGCGCGGACGCCGCGGGGTCAGCAGACAATCAAAGTGTTGAAGGCGGCGGCGCAGGGCGCCTTGCCGCTCGGCGGCACGGCTGAGAGGGTTCGGCTCGGGAGGGGCACGGCTGCCGCAAAGAGCGCCGAGAGGCTTCTTAGTTCTGAGTTGGAGAAGGTCACTCAGGGAGATCGGGAGTTCAGGATCGCGCGCAGTTTCGTGCGCCTCGCGCATGAAATGGTCCGCCAGGTGGCGGCCGCTCCGCCCGGTGCCGACCCGAATGAAGTTGCTCGGTTGGCATTCGTCCGGGCCGCACGCCGATGTGCACCTGGGCTCCTTCGGCCACGGATGCGGCGAACGGGTGGGTGGATCGGCGGCGTGGGGCAGCAACGCGGCGGTACCGCGAACCCGCAGGGGCGACAGTGGGGGGCGGATCAGAGCGAGGACGATAACGCCTACGAGGCCTCGGAATACAGGCAGAGAGCTGCAGCCCGAAGAGAGGGTTCGCCGAGACACGCTGTACGCAGCGCGCCAATCGGTAGCGGAGACAACAGGCGTCGCCGAACTCGCCGGGAGCAGGTGCCGCCGTGGCGCAGGCCGCCAATGCCCCCGACGCCGGCTAACCCGATGCTGCTGAGGGACCCGCAATGTCCGCGGGGATGGAAAGAGGCCAGGGCAACATACATTCACGACCGCTACGCCGATCACGTCATCAGAACGCACGGTCTCGGAACACGAGCCACAAAAAAAGTATTCAATTTTCATAGGGGTTATGGACGCGGACGGCAACTCGATTCCCGCGAAGCTGATCATTGGAGCGACCTAACTCGCACGTTGTACGAATTCAACGCAACCCCTTGGAGCAGAATGCCTACCGATCAATTGAGGCGAAAGATCGGCTGCAAATTGAAGCAGGTCGGCAAAGATTTGATACTGCTGAACGACGGCGCCGCCGATGGCACCAAAGTGAAAGCAGTGGTCTGGTACGGAAGCGAGAAGCTGCCAACTACTGGGGCGGCAAATGAATTGCGGAGGGCTTTGGCGGGAGCCCGCATACCCTACCGTGTTGTTCCATTGCCGCAGGACCTCCGTTGTCTCCGACCGCCGGTGTGGTTGAAGCCGCGGCGCTTCGATAACTGTTGAGTACGAAACAGAACCTCTGCTCGGCGGTGAACTCGATCGCATCGCTCGGCAGGAGAGGGATTGAAATGTCGGACAATCTGAGCGCTCTGCTGCGCGGCACATTCACCGCCGCCGTATTGGCCGCTGCTGCGTGGTGGCTGTTGCTAGTGGCGCATCACATCGGTGACTCTCCGCGGAGGGACGACGCGGGCAACGTGATCGACCAGTATCAGCGCGCAAAAGACATATTGCTCGTCGTTCTCCCGTTAGTAACCACGACGTTTGGCTACTGGTTCGGCGTACATGGAAAAGAACGGGCAGAGAATCGGGCTGACAAGGCGCAGACCAAGTTGAACGCAGTTATCAGCAATGCGCCACCGGAAGTGCTTGAACAGGCCCGAGAGAAGTATCCCGAAGCCTTCACAATTGACGGAAGGGCTTTATGACGATCGACATGGAGAAGATGAAGAGCCGGAGGCCGAACTTCTGTACCGATCCCAAGAAAAGGACCCGAGAAACAAGTCAGGGGCCCACGAGGGGCCCCTGACCGGCGGGGTGGCTGACGGGACTCGAACCCGCGACAGCCAGGATCACAACCTGGTGCTCTACCAACTGAACTACAGCCACCATTGCCGCTTGCACGGCGTCGTCGATACTAGCCGGTGGAACCCCCGTCAGCCGAATCAGTTGCCGATGTCGGCCCCAACTGGGCGGCGATCGCCGCGATCTCGCTGGTCGACGGTCCGGGTGGCGGCACGAATGCGGTCTGCCGGTAGTACCGCAGCTCGCGGATCGACTCGTGGATGTCGGCCAGCGCACGGTGCGCCAGCCCCTTCTCCGGCTGGCCGAAGTAGATGCGGGGATACCAGCGTCGGCACAGTTCCTTGATGGAGCTGACGTCGATCATCCGGTAGTGCAGGTAGTCGTCGAGCTTGGGCATGTCGCGGGCCAGGAAACCGCGATCCGTGCCGATCGAGTTGCCGCACAGCGGCGCCGTCTTGGCCTGCTTGACGTGCTCGCGGATGTAGTCCAGCGCCATCGTCTCGGCGGTGGCGAGATCGATGGTCGATGTCCGCACCTCGTCGATCAGCCCCGACTTCGTGTGCATCTGGGTGACGACATCCACCATCGACGTCAGAGCGTCCTCTTCGGCGTGGATCACCACGTCGATACCGTCGCCGAGGATGTTGAGGTCGGAGTCTGTCACCAGGACCGCGATCTCGATGAGGCGATCGGTCCTCAAGTCGAGCCCGGTCATCTCACAGTCGATCCACACCAGTTCGTCACGCACAGCGATCCACACTAATTCCTCGCACCGCACTAAGGTGCGACGCATGGTGACGGAGTCGTCAAGCGATGCGGCCCAGCAGATCGCGGCGGGCTACGCAGGCGAGGGGCCGGCGCTCGAACTCGGGTCGGTCGTCGTCGACGGTGTCAGTGATCCGACCGCCCGCGTACGCATCCCGTTGGCGACGGTCAACCGGCACGGGCTGGTGGCCGGAGCGACGGGAACCGGCAAGACCAAAACGCTGCAGATGCTCGCCGAACAGCTGTCCGCGGCGGGCGTGCCGGTCCTGATGGCCGACGTGAAAGGCGACCTCTCAGGGTTGTCGCGGCCGGGTACCGCCAATGACAAGATCACCCAGCGTGCCGCCGACACCGGCGATGCGTGGACGCCGGCGTCCTTCCCGGTGGAGTTCCTGTCGTTGGGCACCGCGGGGGCCGGTGTGCCGGTGCGCGCGACCATCAGCAGCTTCGGCCCCATCCTGCTATCGAAGGTGTTGGGCCTCAATCAAACTCAGGAGTCGACGCTCGGGTTGATCTTCCACTGGGCCGATCAGCAGGGGCTGCCGCTGCTGGACACCAAGGATCTGCGATCGGTGATCCAGTTCCTGACGAGCGAGCAGGGCAAGCCCGAGCTGAAGGCGCTCGGGGCGGTCTCGACGACCACCGCCGGGGTCATCCTGCGCGCTCTGGTCAACCTCGAGGCCGACGGCGCCGACACGTTCTTCGGGGAGCCAGAGCTCGAGCCGGCCGACCTGTTGCGCGTCGACGCCTCCGGACGCGGCGTGATCTCGCTGCTGGAACTCGGCGCCCAGGCGACCCGGCCGGTGATGTTCTCGACGTTCCTGATGTGGGTGCTGGCCGACCTGTTCACCACGCTGCCCGAAGTCGGCGACGTCGACAAACCCAAGCTGGTGTTCGTTTTCGACGAGGCTCACCTGCTGTTCACCGATGCGTCGAAGGCGTTCCTGTCGCAGGTCGAGCAGACCGTCAAGCTCATCCGTTCCAAGGGCGTCGGAGTGCTGTTCTGCACTCAGCAGCCCACCGACGTGCCGAAGGACGTGCTGAGCCAGCTCGGGGCTCGCATCCAGCACGCGCTGCGCGCGTTCACCCCGGACGACGAGAAGGCGCTGAACAAGACGGTGCGCACCTATCCGAAGACCGACGTCTACGACCTGCAGTCCGCGCTGACGTCCATGGGCATCGGTGAGGCCATCGTGACGGTGCTGTCGGAGAACGGGGTGCCCACGCCGGTGGCCTGGACGCGGGTGCGCGCACCGCGCTCACTGATGGACACGATCGGGCCCGAGGCGATCGCGGCCGCCGCGGCGGCCAGCCCGCTGCAGGCGGAGTACGGGCAGACCGTCGACCGGGAATCGGCCTACGAGCGTCTGGCCGCCAAGCTGGCCCCTCCCGCGGAAGCGTCACAAGCGGAACTGCCGCAGCCGCAACAGGTTCCGCTGCCACCGCCGTTCGACCTGCCGCCGATGCCGGAGCCGGTGGCGCCGCGCGAGCCTGGCTTCCTCGACACCGTGATGGACAGTCCGGCGTTCAAGAGCGCGATGCGGTCGGCGGGCACGGTGATCGGCCGCGAGATCACGCGCAGCATCTTCGGTACGGGTCGCCGGCGCCGCCGTCGTTAGTCAGGCACCGCCGCCGCCGCTAGTCGCCGCCGAGCTTCTTGTACACCGCGCCCACAATCGGCGCGACGATCGCCCGCGGCGCGTAACCGCTGGCCGCCGACATCGCCTTGGACGTGATGCCGGGAACGACGCGCATCTTGTTGCGGTCCAGCCCGTCGAGCGACACCTTCGCGGTGTACTCGGTGTCGATCCACAAAAAGTCGGGGATCAGGCGCTCGACCAGGGACTGCTCGTCAGGGTCGGGCAGTTCGGTGCGCACCGGTCCGGGCGCCAGCACGGTGACGTGAACACCGGCGGACTTCACCTCTCCGCGCAGCGACTCACTGAACGTGTTGGCGAACGCCTTCGTCGCGGCATAAGTGGCGTTGTTCGGGATGGGGGAGTTGCCCGCCGCCGAGCCGGAGATGAGGATGCCGCCGGCGCGGCGCGCCACCATCCCGGGCAGCACCGCGAGCACCAGGTCGTGCACTCCGAGCACGTTGAGTTGCACCTGTTTGCGTTCGTCGGCCGGGTCCAGCGTCACCACCGCCCCGAACGTCGCGGTCCCGGCGTTCGCGCAGAGGATCGAGATCTCCCGCTCGGCCAGCTCGGCGCACAGTTCGGCGCGGGCGGCCGGATCGGCCAGGTCGACCGCGCGGACCTCGACGGTGACGCCGTATCGCGTGCGGAGGCGTTCGGCGAGCGCTTCGAGCACCTCGCCGCGGCGAGCGGTGATGATCAGGTGATGGCCGCGGGCCGCGAGCTCGACGGCCAGCGCTTCGCCGATGTTCTGGGACGCGCCGGTGACGACCGCACGCGCCTGTGCACTGGGTCCGGGGACGGGCATGGGCGCTGACTATATCGTGGGCGTCCATGAGCGAGTCGCCTCCGGTCCAGGCTCCAGCTGCCGGTCCGGTGCGATCCCGCGTCGCAGCCTGGGTGCTGTGGGATTTCGGCGCCACCCCGGTCAACGCGATCGTCGTGACGTTCGTGTTCTCCGTGTACTTGACCAACGCGGTCGGCGACGACCTCCCCGGCGATGCCAACCCGACGAGTTGGCTGGGCCGCGCGCTGGCAGTGGCCGGGCTGGTGGTGGCGGTGTTCGCGCCGGTCACTGGGGTGTGGGTGGATGCCCCCGGGCGGCGGCGCCGGGCGCTAGCCCTGCTCACGGCCACGATGGTGGTGCTCGTCGCGTCGATGAGTCTGATCCGCGACGATCACCGCTTCCTGCTGCCGGGGTTGGTGATGCTCGCCGCCACCGCGGCGCTGAGCGAGCTGTCCACGGTGCCCTACAACGCGATGCTTCGCGATCTGTCCACCCCGCAGACCGCCGGCCGGGTGTCCGGAATGGGTTTGGGCGCAGGCTATCTCGGCAGTGTGCTGGTGTTGGTCATCGTCTACGTCGGGTTCGTGTCCGGAAGCGGAGACACCCGCGGGCTGTTGGGACTACCCACGGCCGACGGGCAGAACGTGCGGGCGGCGATGTTCCTGGTGGCCGCCTGGTTCGCATTGTTCGCGCTGCCGCTGCTGCTGCGCGGGCCCGCGGGTGCGGGTGTGTTGCCGCCGCAGGTGGGCTTCATCGGTGCGTATCGACGTATCTGGCGCGAGCTCCGCGAGGAGTGGCGCCGTGACCGCAATGTCATCTACTACCTGGGGGCCAGCGCGTTGTTCCGCGACGGCCTGACCGGGGTGTTCACCTTCGGTGCCGTGCTCGGCGTGCAGGTCTACGGCGTCTCCACCGCCGATGTGCTGCTGTTCGGGATCGCGGCCTGCGTGGTGGCGGCCGTCGGCGCCGTGGTCGGTGGGTTCGCCGACGACCGGTTGGGCGCCAAGCGGGTCATCATCACGTCGCTGGTGGCGATGATCGCTGTGGGGGTGACGCTGCTGGCCCTCTCCGGTGCACTGGCGTTCTGGATACTCGGGCTGACGCTGTGCCTGTTCATCGGCCCGGTGATGGCCTCTGCGCGCACGCTGATGATGCGGATGGCGATGCACGGCAAGGAAGGCGTCACGTTCGGGCTCTACGCCACCGCCGGACGCGCCGCCACCTTCCTCGCGCCGTGGCTGTTCTCCGCCTTCATCGACATCTTCGACAGCGATCGCGCGGGCCTGGCCGGCCTGCTGGTGGTGCTGGTGCTGGGCCTGGTCGCATTCGCCCCGGTGCGCGTGCCGGGCAGGCACGTCAGCGGCTAGCGCCTACCCGCCGAGCACACGGTGAGACCGGCGCCGTCGCGCTGCTGCACCTGGGTGCCGTTGACGGTGATCGAGCACGTCACCTCCCGGCCCACGTTGATGATGCTGACGCTGGCCGACCGCTCTGCGGGCTGGGCCAGCGAGACCTCGCGGGTCCACGGGAGCATCACGTTGAACTCGGTCTGCAGCAGTCCGCCGGTGTCGACGTAGGTGATGTTGATGACGCGCCCGGTGCCCGACACCGTGTAGACGACGGTGTCGGTGGGGCCGGACGGCGTCGTCTGCTCCGGGGTGGTGATGGGTGATGACGGCGGCGTGGGCAGCGGCAGCACAGAGGTCAGCGGCGGGCGCGACGTCGTCGGTGTGGGCTGGGTGGTCGGGGTGGGCCGGGTCGTGGTGAGGCTGGGTTCCGGCGCGGCCGGTGCGGGCGCCATCACGGTCTGCTGGCGGGAGCTGTTGACGATCACCAGCGCGATGACGAGGCCGATGATCGTGAGGACGGCGAGCCCGGCGACCACCCAGAGCCACCGCGGCGGCTTGGGGTCCTCCGGCGGGGGTGGCTCACTGCCGTAGGAGGCGGTGGGGCCGGACGGGTACTGGCCGGTGCCGTAGGGGTCGTAGCCGTAGGACGTGTAGGGCGGCAGCTGCTCGGTCGGCCGGGGGCCGGGCGGCGGCTGGTAGGGCGGCCCGTACGGGCCCTGGCCGGCGTAGGCGGGATCGGAGTAACCGGGATAGGTGGGGTAACCGCCGCCGAAGGCCTGCGTCGGGTCGTCACGACGTCCGTCGGGTGAATCCGTCATACCCACCTCATGGCTGCAGGGTACCTGTGGCGGCGCCGCGGCGGCCCGGAGCGCCGCCACGGGCCGAGCGTGTGAGAATCGAGCACCGTGGCACAGCAGGTTCGCCGGGTTTACGGGGCGTCGATGTCCCCCGACGCCACCGCGTTCGCCCATCTGATCGACGACGGGGGATACCCGCGCGCGGTGCAGCGGTTCCTGCGGGGCTGGCGGGCAACGTCGTCGCGCGACGTGGAACTGCCGGTCGACGGTCCCGTGACCAGGGTCCTGCACTCGGCCGACGGTCACTGGCTGGCCTGTCAGGTCTCACCCGTTGGCGGCACCCGCAGCCAGATCTGGGTCGTCACAACCGATCCCGATGACCGCGCGGCCCGACGCATCGACCACTGGCCCTCAGGCGTGGAGGGCACCGCCGAGCTGATCAGCTGGGACGGCACCCGAGTCGCGGCGATCCTCACCGGCGAGGACGGTGTGGGTAGCTCGTGTCTGATCGATCCGGCCGACGGGATGACGATCGTGCTCGACCGGCGCTCGGCCGGTCGGCTGGTCGACGCGTGGTGCGGTGCCTCGCTGGTGCGCGTCGGGCCGCGTGGATACCGCGATCTCATCATGCTGCGGGGGCTCACGGAGACGGGTCTGCTGCCCTTTGATCCCGGCTCGACCACCGACACCGGCATCATCCTGGACGATCACAGTCCGCGGCGGCTGCGCTACGGGCCGGAGGGCGAACAGACGAAGCTCTATCACCCCGCTCGTGACTACGACGTCAACAGCACGGAGGGCTTTGTCCGCGCGCTGATCCGCAGCGAGAACGGCGCCGAGTACGCGCGACTGCTCGAGGTGACGGTCACCGCCGACGGCGTCGCCTACCACGTGGTGGCCGAACGGCAGGGCTGTGAACTCGACGAGTTCACCGTCAGCGACGACCTGTCCACAGTCGCGATGCTGTGGAATCGCCACGGCGCCAGCGAGTTACAGATCCTGGAGTATGCCGACTACACACTCTACGATCCGATCCCGTTGCCGGGCATGGTCGCCAGCGAGCTGTCGATCAGTGCCGGCGGGTCGATGCTGGCGCTGACGGTCGAGGGGCCGTCGATGCCGCCCACGGTCGAGTTGGTCGATCCGCGTACCCGTGAGTGGGAGGTCGTCGATCGTGAACCCAGTAGCGGTCCGGTGTCGGCGGACCCGACGCTGGAGACCGTCACCGCGCGTGACGGTCTGGAGTTCACGGGCTGGCTGTTCCGGCCGCCGGACGGTGTCGAGACCATCGGCGCGATGCTGTTCCTCCATGGTGGTCCCGAGGGGCAGGGGAGGCCGGGCTACAACGAGTTCTTCCCCGGGCTGCTCGACGCGGGTATCTGCGTGTTCCTGCCCAACGTGCGCGGATCCGGCGGGTTCGGCCGGTCGTTCATGCACGCCGACGACCGGGAACGGCGTTTCGCCGCGATCGACGACGTCGCCGACGCGGTGCGCTTCCTGGTCGACGGCGGGTACGCACCCGAGGGATGCGTCGCGTGCTGCGGTTGGTCCTACGGCGGGTACCTCACGCAGGCCGCGCTGGCGTTCCACCCTGAGGAGTTCGCTGCCGGCATCAGCATCTGCGGGATGAGCGACTTGAACAACTGGTACCGCACCACCGAGCAGTGGATTGCCGCGGCCGCCTACCCGAAGTACGGGCATCCCGTCAGCGATCAGGCCCTGCTCGAGCAGCTCTCGCCGCTGCCCCGGGCAGACGCGATCACCGCGCCGCTTCTACTGGTGCACGGCCTCAACGACACCAACGTGCCGCCCAGCGAGTCGCAACAGATGTACGAGGCCCTGGTCGCGCAGGGCACGCATGCCGAGCTGCTGCTGTTCGACGACGACGGCCACGAGATCGACAAGCGCGAAAACCGCGCAGTACTCCTGAAAGCCATGACGAGCTGGTTGACTGCGGCCTTCACGGGCTGAGGTGCGGGCACGTTTACCGAAATTGTCCGCCGGGTAAACCCGACTGCGCGCCACAGTGGGCGCGATGACGGAGGAGGCAGGACATGCGAGGAATTCTCGGCGTCATTGTGCTCGTCTGGTTGTTGATCGGGGTGTTCGCCGCCTACCAACGCGACTATTTCACCGGCGGTGAGGCCAACTGCGCCACCGCCGGCAGCATCGCGCTGACGGTCGTCGCCGGACCGCTCAACTACGCGGGTGTCAATCCGAAAGTCACGGATTGCAATGTGCCCGAACCGAGTCAGTAATCCCTGACAGTCCATCGCGGAATGGAGGAGCCATGATCGTTCTCGGCGCGATCCTGCTGATCCTGGGCTGGGTCTTCAACATCGCCACAGTGCTGTACATAGGTGTGGTCCTGCTGGTGATCGGCGCGGTGTTCTGGGTGCTCGGCTCTGTCGGCCGTCCGGTCGGCGGCCGCCGAGCGTGGTATTGACGCTCAATCGATTTCGCATTCGGCCGAGGTCAACGCAGCGACCGTCATTGCCCGCAAGACGGTTCGCGACGTGGCCTCGGCCGTTTTCGTGCTCCCGGGCTTGATGCTGTGGGCCGTCGAGTTCAGTAGGCCGAACGTCGCGTGCGCCATCACCCGGGCTGACGCCTCGGACAGCTCGGGCCGTCGGCGTCGCAGCACCCCGACCCAGGTCTCGACGTACTGGCGTTGCGCCCGGCGCACCTGACGTTTCGCCGGCGCGGGCAGGTTGTTCAGATCGCGATCCTGTATGCGGATGAGGTCGGCCTCGCCGATGGCGAAGTCGAGGTGGAAGTCGATCAGGGCCGCCAATGCCGCCTCAGGATCCGGCGTCGCGTCCACCACCGCCGACGCGCCGGTCAGCAGCCGGGTGCTGATCCCGACCAGCAGCTCGGCCAACAGAGCTTCCTTGTTGGGGAAGTGTCGGTAGATGGCCGGCCCGCTGACACCCACGGCGGCACCGATGTCTTCCAATCTGACTGCCAAATAGCCGTGTTCGGCGATCAGGTGCTCGGCCGCCGCGATCAGTTGGCCGCGTCGGTCCGACTTGGCCCGGCTACGTCGGGACGCGGAGTCGGCGGCGGTCATGGCGCATCCTCTCCGAGCCGATGGACATCATGAGTTAATTGTGATTAACATACCACCAGTTAGTCATCATTAACTCGACTCGAGGCGGACTGCGACGATGCCGACGCGGACATCACATCGTGACGACCATGTCGAACTGGTCGAGCAACTGCGCGCCAAGCTGGCCACCGCGGCGCTCGGCGGTCCGCAGCGGGCCCGCGAACGTCATGTGGACCGCGGGAAACTGCTGCCCCGCGACCGCGTGAACGGATTGCTCGACCCCGGCAGCCCCTTCCTCGAGATCGCCGCACTGGCGGCCGACGGGATGTACGACGACGAGTGCCCCGGGGCCGGCCTGATCGCCGGAATCGGCAGGGTGTCGGGCCGCGAATGCATGATCGTCGCCAACGATGCGACGGTCAAAGGTGGCACCTACTATCCGGTGACGGTGAAGAAGCACCTGCGCGCGCAGGAGATCGCGCTGCAGAACCGGCTGCCCTGTCTGTATCTGGTGGACTCCGGCGGTGCGTTCCTGCCGCGTCAGGACGAAGTGTTCCCCGATCGCGAGCACTTCGGGCGCATCTTCTACAACCAGGCGACCATGAGCGCCAACGGAATTGCGCAGATATCGGCCGTCATGGGTTCGTGCACCGCGGGCGGGGCATACGTGCCCGCGATGAGCGACGAGTCCGTCATCGTCCGCAATCAGGGCACCATCTTCCTCGGGGGACCGCCGCTGGTGAAAGCCGCGACCGGCGAAGTGGTCACCGCGGAGGAACTGGGCGGCGGGGACCTGCACGCCAAAGTGTCCGGGGTGGCCGACCATCTGGCCCACGACGACCGCGACGCGCTGCGTATCGTCCGCCGCATCGTCGGCACGCTGGCACCGAAGGCCGACACCCCCTGGGACGTGGCCCCGGTCGTGGACGCGGTGGCCGACCAGACCGAGCTCTACGACGTCGTGCCGGTCGATCCCCGCGTCCCTTACGACGTCGGTGAGGTCATCAGCCGCATCGTCGACGGCGGTGAATTCGCCGAGTTCAAAGCGAACTACGGCACCACCCTGGTCACCGGATTCGCCCGCATCCACGGCCATCCCGTCGGCATCGTCGCCAACAACGGGGTGCTCTTCGGCGAATCCGCAGTCAAGGGAGCGCATTTCATCGAGCTGTGCGACCAGCGCGTCATCCCGTTGTTGTTCCTGCAGAACATCTCCGGTTTCATGGTCGGCCGCGACTACGAGGCAGGCGGTATCGCCAAGCACGGCGCCAAGATGGTCACCGCGGTGGCATGCGCGCGGGTGCCCAAGCTGACGGTGGTGATCGGTGGGTCCTACGGCGCCGGCAACTATTCGATGTGCGGGCGCGCGTATTCGCCTCGCTTCCTGTGGATGTGGCCCAACGCCCGGATCTCGGTGATGGGAGGCGAGCAGGCCGCGGCGGTGCTCGCGACCGTCCGCGGGGACATGACCGCGGACGAGGAAGAGGCGTTCAAGGCGCCGATCCGTGCCCAGTACGAGGCGCAGGGCAATCCCTACTACTCCACCGCACGGTTGTGGGACGACGGTGTCATCGACCCCGCCGACACCAGAACAGTTGTCGGACTGGCGCTCTCGGTCGCCACCCAGGCGCCGCTGAACCCGGTCTCCTACGGCGTCTTCAGGATGTGACGATGTTCGAAACGGTCTTGGTGGCCAACCGCGGCGAGATCGCGGTCCGTGTCATCCGCACATTGCGCGCCATGGGAATCCGATCGATCGCCGTGTTCAGCGACGCCGATGCCGGTGCCCGCCATGTCGCCGAAGCAGACGTCGCCGTACGCCTGGGCCCCGCGCCGGCCCGGCAGAGCTACCTGTCGATCGACGCGCTGCTGTCGGCTGCCCGACGCGCCGGTGCGCAGGCAGTACATCCTGGGTACGGATTCCTCTCGGAGAACGCGGCTTTCGCTCACGCCCTCGACGACGCGGGAGTCACGTTCATCGGACCGCCGACCGCGGCGATCCGCACCATGGGCGACAAGATCTCGGCGAAGGCCACGGTGTCGGCGGCCGGGGTTCCGGTGGTACCGGGCATCTCCCGGCCCGGTTTGACCGACGACGATCTGATCGCGGCCGCCCCGGAGATCGGCTTCCCGGTGCTGGTGAAGCCGTCGGCGGGTGGCGGCGGCAAGGGCATGCGCGTCGTGCACCGGGCCGACGAGCTGCCGGGCGCACTGGCCAGCGCGCGCCGCGAAGCGGCCTCGGCGTTCGGCGACGACACCCTGTTCCTCGAGCGGTTCGTGCTCAACCCGCGCCACATCGAGGTGCAGGTGCTCGCCGACACCCACGGTGCCGTCGTGCATCTCGGTGAACGGGAATGCAGCCTTCAGCGCCGACATCAGAAGGTCATCGAGGAGGCGCCCTCGCCGCTGCTGGACGCGGCGACACGGGCGCGCATCGGCGCCGCGGCATGCGACACGGCCCGCAGCGTCGACTACACCGGTGCCGGCACCGTGGAGTTCATCGTCTCCGCCGACACGCCTGAGGAGTTCTTCTTCATGGAGATGAACACGCGGCTGCAGGTGGAGCATCCGGTGACCGAGATGGTCACTGGTCTGGATCTGGTCGAGCTGCAGGTGCGTATCGCTGCCGGGGAGACGCTGCCCGTCGCTCAGGACGACATCCGGATGCACGGGCACGCCATCGAAGCGCGCGTCTACGCCGAGGATGCGGCTCGCGGCTTCCTGCCGACCGGCGGCACCGTGCTCGCGCTGCGCGAACCCGGGGGCCCGGGTGTCCGGGTGGACTCGGGGCTGGCCCCGGGCACCGTCGTCGGCAGTGACTACGACCCGATGCTCGCCAAGGTCATCGCCCACGCCGACGACCGGGCGAGCGCGCTGCGGACTCTCGACGCTGCGCTCGCCGACACCGTCGTGCTGGGGCTGACCACCAACGTCGACTTCCTGCGGTTCCTCGTGGCCGACCCCGACGTCGCGGCGGGCAGCCTCGACACCGGGTTGCTCGACCGGCGTCTCCCGGACTTCACGCCCGCGCCCGTACGGGACGACGATCTGATCGCCGCCGCGGCGTACCGGTGGCTGACGAGTTGGCCGGCTCAGCCCGCGGACCCCTGGGCGGTTCCGTCGGGGTGGCGCATCGCCGGCCGGGCGTCGATACCGATCCGGCTGCGCGCGGTGGATCGCACCGACCACGTATTCCTGACCGGCACGCCCGGTGCAGCGACCGTGGTCGTCGAAGGCGGTGAAAGCCGTTCGCTCAGTGTCGGTCTCGAAGACGAGCGGCTCACTGTCACGATCGACGGTGTCCGCAGCCAGTACCTGGTCGCCGACGATGACGGCACGATGTGGCTCGCCGCCGGCGGGCGGATGAGCGTGGTCGACGAGGTGCGCGAAGCGCCCGTGCGACCGGACGACGCACACAGCGGGGACGCCGAACTGACCAGCCCGATGCCCGGCACGGTCGTGGCGGTCGGTGTCGACGACGGCGCCACGGTGACCGCGGGCACCGTGGTCGTCACCGTCGAGGCGATGAAGATGGAACACGCACTCACCGCGCCGGTCGACGGAGTGGCCGAACTCCTCGTCGGCGCGGGTGAACAGGTGAAGGTGGGCCAGGTGCTGGCCCGGATCACGGCGACCAAGGAGCAACCGCAATGACCGACTTCCTCTCGACCGGCACGCTGCCCGAGGACTACGCGCAGCTGGCCAAGACGGTCCGCGATTTCGCCCAAAGCGTCGTCGCTCCCGTCGCCGCCAAGCACGACGAGGAGCACTCGTTCCCCTACGAGGTCGTCGCTGGTATGGCCGACATGGGCCTGTTCGGGCTGCCCTTCCCCGAGGAGTACGGAGGCATGGGCGGTGACTACTTCGCGCTGTGCCTCGCCCTGGAGGAACTCGGCAAGGTCGACCAAAGCGTGGCGATCACGCTGGAGGCCGGGGTCTCCCTCGGCGCGATGCCCGTCTACCGGTTCGGCACCGAGGAGCAGAAGCAGGAGTGGCTGCCGCTGCTGGCGTCGGGAAAGGCGTTGGGCGCGTTCGGTTTGACCGAGGCCGGTGGCGGCAGCGACGCAGGCGCGACCAAGACCACCGCGCGCCTCGACGACGGCCACTGGGTGATCAACGGCAGCAAGCAGTTCATCACGAACTCGGGGACCGACATCACGAAGCTGGTCACGGTCACGGCGGTCACGGGTGACATCGAAGGCAAGAAGCAGATCAGCTCGATCCTGGTGCCTGTGCCCACACCCGGATTCACCGCCGAACCCGCCTACAACAAGGTCGGGTGGAACGCCTCGGACACCCACCCCCTCAGCTTCGACGACGTGCGGGTGCCCCAGGAGAATCTGCTGGGCGAGCAGGGCCGCGGCTACGCGAACTTCCTGCGCATCCTCGATGAGGGCCGCATCGCGATCGCCGCGCTGTCGGTCGGTGCCGCGCAGGGCTGCGTCGACGAATGCGTGAAGTACTCCAAGGAACGTCACGCGTTCGGCCGCGCGATCGGAACCAACCAGGCCATCGCGTTCAAGATCGCCCGGATGGAGGCCCGCGCGCACACCGCTCGCGCCGCGTACTACGACGCGGCCGCACTGATGCTGTCGGGCAAGCCGTTCAAGAAGGCCGCCGCGGTCGCGAAGCTGGTGTCCAGTGAAGCCGCGATGGACAACGCCCGCGACGCCACCCAGATCTTCGGCGGCTACGGCTTCATGAACGAGTACCCGGTGGCGCGGCACTACCGGGACAGCAAGATTCTCGAGATCGGCGAGGGGACAACGGAAGTGCAGCTGATGCTGATCGGGCGGGAGCTCGGACTGTGAACCGGGTGGTCGTGCAGCGGGGTCTGTGGTTCGAGGAGTTCGAGACCGGAGTGCTGTATCAGCATCGGCCCGGCCGGACGATCACCGAGGCCGACAACGTCCTGTTCACCACGCTGACGATGAACACCCAGGCGCTGCACTTGGACGCGGCGTTCTCCGATGCGCTGCCGCCGTTCCATCAGCGGCTGGTCAACTCGATGTTCACGCTGTCGACGCTGGTGGGCCTGTCGGTGGCGCAACTGACCCAGGGCACGATCGTCGGGAACCTCGGCTTCGGTGAGGTCGCGTTTCCCAAGCCGCTGTTCCACGGGGACACGCTCTACGCCGAAACCGAGGTCACCGACAAGCGGGAGTCCAAGAGCCGCCCCGGTGAGGGGATCGTGACGTTCGCTCACACCGGCCGCAATCAGCACGGCGACGTCGTCGCCACCGCGTCGCGAAAGACCATGGTGCGCAAGCGTCCTGACGGGGAGGCGTGATGCTCGACTCGCCCGGTCCGGGGTGGCTGTTCTGCCCGGCCGATCGACCCGAACGCTTCGAGAAGGCCGCGGCCGCAGCTGATGTCGTCATCCTCGACCTCGAGGACGGGGTGGCCGCCAAGGACCGGGCGGCGGCGCGCTCCGCGCTGATCGAGACACCGCTGGACCCGGCGCGCACAGTCGTGCGCGTCAACCCGGTCGGTACCGCGGACCACGCACAGGATCTCGAGGCGCTGGCCTCGACCGACTACGGCACCGTGATGCTTGCCAAGACCGAAACCGCCGACCAGGTGGCGTCGTTGGCGCCCCGTGACGTCATCGTGCTCGTCGAGACACCACTGGGCGCGCTGGCCGTGACCGAAACGGCGCGCGTCGACAACGCCTACGCCGTGATGTGGGGTGCCGAGGACCTGTTCGCGGTGACCGGCGGAACCGCCAACCGGTGGCCCGACGGCACCTACCGCGACGTCGCTCGCCACGTCCGCTCGCAGAGTCTCCTCGCTGCCAAGGCCTACGGCCGGCTCGCGCTGGACTCCGTCTACCTCGACATCAGAGATCTCGACGGTCTGCGCGCGGAGAGCGACGATGCGGTCGCGGTCGGGTTCGACGCCAAGGTCGCGATCCACCCGACGCAGGTCGCGGTCATCCGCGCGGCCTACTCGCCGACCGACGAGCAGATCGACTGGGCGCGTCGTGTCCTCGACACGGCCCGCAACGAACGTGGCGTCTTCGCTTTCGGTGGCATCATGGTGGATGCCCCAGTGCTTCGGCGGGCGGAGCGCATCGTCGCGTTGGCGCCCCACCCCGGCAGCTGACGGACAGACCTCCTACCAGAGGTCGGCACCGACCGCCCCTGCGCTGAGCACCTCAGTCGACTGACGGCGCGATCCGCCGCCAGTGACCCTAGGAGGCGGTATGGCCGGTGTCGTCGACCCGATTGCGCTCGTCGCGCCCGACGGCGCTCCGACGGCGGAGACCCGATACCGAAGACAGCTGCCTCCCGAGACCCTGGCCTGGCTCTATGAGTCGATGGTCGTCACCCGCGAACTCGACACCGAGTTCGTCAATCTGCAGCGTCAGGGCGAGTTGGCCCTCTACGCGTCGTGTCGCGGCCAGGAAGCCGCGCAGGTCGGCGCGACCGCGTGCCTGCGCAAGACCGACTGGTTGTTCCCGCAGTACCGGGAGCTCGGAGCGTTCTTGGTGCGGGGGATTTCCGCGCCTCAGTTGGGCGCTCTGTGGCGTGGCCGGTGGCATGGCGGGCTCGGGTTCACCGACAAATGCTGCGCGCCGATCTCGATTCCGATCGGCACCCAGGGCCTGCACGCCGTCGGTGCCGCAATGGCTGCCCAGCGCCTCGGTGAGGACAGTGTGACCGTCGCGTTCTTCGGCGACGGCGCCACGAGCGAAGGTGATGTGCACGAGGCGCTCAACCTCGCGTCGGTCTACCGGGCGCCGTGCGTGTTCTTCGTGCAGAACAACCAGTGGGCGATCTCGGTGCCGATGCACCGCCAGATGGCCGCGCCGTCGATCGCCCAGCGCGCCGACGGCTACGGCATGCCCGGGTTGCGTGTCGACGGCAATGACGTCCTCGCCTGTTTCGCGTTGATGAGTGACGCGGCCGCCCGCGCCCGCGCCGGTGGGGGGCCGACCCTGATCGAGGCGGTGACCTACCGGATGGGGCCGCACACCACCTCCGACGACCCGACCCGCTACCGCGACGACGACGAGGTGGACCGTTGGCGCGCACGGGATCCCATCGCCCGGTACCGCACCTACCTCGAGGGCGAGGGCATGTGGACGCAGCGATTGGACGATCGGGTCACGCACCGGGCACAACGGGTGCGCAGCGAGCTACGGGAGGCCGTGCTCAGTGAGCCCGACGCCGACATCCGAGAGGTGTTCGACACCGTCTACCACCGCATCACGCCCGATCTGGCCCGCCAGCGCGAACAGCTGATGGCCGAACTGGGCGCCGACACACTCGAGGAGGCGTGACATGACACAGCTGATCGAGCGGCCCTTCGGGTTCGATGACGCCGTGCCGGACGTGGAGACACTGTCGATGGCGCAGGCCATCAACAGAGCGCTCTCGGATGCGATGCTCGCCGACGACCGCGTGCTGGTCTTCGGGGAGGACGTCGCCACGCTCGGCGGTGTCTTCCGCGTCACCGACGGACTGGCCCAGAAGTTCGGCGATGGACGGTGTTTCGACACACCGCTCGCAGAGTCCGCGATCATCGGCATCGCGATCGGGATGGCGATCCGCGGTTTCGTCCCGGTGCCGGAGATCCAGTTCGACGGCTTCGCAGCGCCGGCTTTCGACCAGATCGTCAGCCACCTCGCGAAGTACCGCATGCGGACCCACGGCGACATCGACATGCCGGTGACAATCCGCATCCCGTCGTTCGGCGGGATCGGCGCGGTGGAGCATCATTCGGAATCCACCGAGACCTACTGGCTGCACACCGCAGGTCTCAAGGTCGTCGTCCCCTCCACACCGTCGGATGCCTACTGGCTGTTGAGATACGCGATCGCCGAACGCGATCCGGTGATCTTTCTGGAGCCCAAACGCCGCTACTGGGCCAGGGAACCCGTCGACACCCGCAACCCGGCGGAACCGCTGGGGCGCGCAGCGATCCGGCGTCCCGGCGAGGACGTCACCGTGATCACGTACGGCTCCCTGGTCGCCACGGCGCTGACAGCGGCCGAAACATCGACTGCCAGCCTCGAAGTCGTCGACCTTCGCACATTGAACCCGCTGGACATGGCCACGGTGACCTCGTCGGTGCGTAAGACCGGACGGGCCGTGGTGATGCACGAGGGTTCGCGCACACTGGGTTTCGGCGCCGAGCTGGCGGCGCGGATTTCCGAGGAGTGCTTCTACGAGCTGGAAGCGCCGGTACTACGCGCCACCGGATTCGACACGCCGTACCCACCCGCCCGGCTGGAACGATTGTGGCTGCCGGGCGTCGACCGGCTGATGGACTGTGTCGACGACGCGATGAGCCGGCCATGAGTGCGTCACGGGAATTCCTGGTGCCTGACCTCGGCGAAGGGTTGGAGGACGCCACGATCACCAGCTGGGCCGTCGCCGTCGGTGACGAGGTGACGCTGAATCAGACGCTGTGCACGGTCGAGACCAACAAGGCCGAGGTGGAGATCCCCAGTCCGTTCGCCGGGCGGATCGCCGAACTCGGTGGCGCCGAGGGGGAGACGCTACGGGTCGGCTCTCTGCTGGTACGCGTCGAGACAGTGGATGCGCCGCGGCGCACACCGGTACTGGTCGGCTACGGCGCCGACGACGCGCTCGACGGCAGCCGCCGCCGGGCCCGCACCAAGCCGCCGGTGCGCAAGCTGGCCGCCGACCTCGACGTCGACCTGGGTCGCGTCGACGGCTCCGGACCGGAGGGCATCGTCACCCGCGCCGACGTGCTCGCCGCGGCCGGCCCGGGAACCGATACGCCGGTGACGGGTGTGCGGCTGGCGACGGCACGACGAATGGCTCAGTCGCGCAGCGAGATTCCCGACGCGCACGCGTCGGTGGATGTCGACGGGACCGAGCTGCTGCGGCTGCGGGATCACTGCCGGTCTGTCGGCGCGACATCGGTGACCCCGTTCGTGCTGGTGTTGCGGTTGACCGTGGTGGCGCTGAGCAGACATCCCGAGCTCAACGCCACCTGGCTGGACACCGTCGACGGGCCACGCATCCACACCCATTCAGCGGTTCACCTCGGCGTCGGGGTGGCAGCGCCGCGCGGGCTGCTGGTCCCGGTGGTCAAGGACGCCCAGACCCGAACCACCCGCCAGCTGGGCGACGAGATCGCCCAGCTCGTGGCGGCGGCCCGCGAGGGCACGCTCGCGCCGGCGCAGATGCAGGGGTCGACGTTCACCGTGTCGAACTTCGGGGCACTGGGGCTCGACGACGGCGTGCCGGTGATCAACCATCCCGAAGCCGCGATCCTCGGCGTCGGTTCGCTGCGGCCGCGCGCGGTGGTGGTCGACGGCGAGGTGGTGGCGCGGCCGACGATGCGACTCACGTGCGCGTTCGACCATCGCGTTGCGGACGGGGCGCAGGTCGGTGCGTTCCTCGGTGAGCTGCGGGCGGTGATCGAGTCGCCGGCGGCGGCACTCCTCGATCTCTAGCGGTTCACCTGCGCTTCGCGGCGGCCAGACGTTCGGCGAACTCGGGAGACTCGATCGAGCGTGCCTGCGGGCCGATCTCGACGTCGACGGCCATGTGGTGCTGATGCATGTCGGTGATCCCGGGGTTGAACGTCGCCCGCATCGACGCCTTCGTCGCGAGGACGACATCCCGCGGCGCCGACGCGGGGCCGGCAGCAAGGCCGCGTGCGGCGGCGACGGGATCGTCGGCGAGCTCGAGCGCCAGCCCGTGCCGCACCGCTGCCTCGGCGTCGAAACGCATGCCGAACAGCAGCGCGGCCCTGGCGGCCTGGGGCCCGATTGCGCGTTGCAGCATGAACGTCGCTCCGCCACCGGGATGGATGCCCAGCTTCTGGAACCGAGGATCGAACAGCGCCTCCGGTCCGGCGATGCGCACGTCGGCGGCCAGCGCGAGGTTCAAGCCGGCGCCGACGGCTGGCCCGTTGACGGCGGCGATGGTCGGCAGGCTGCATTCCGCGACGGCGAGAAACCCGTCGTAGATGACCCGGAGCCCGTCCTCGGTGGCCTTGCCGAGTGCGGTCAGGTCAGCACCCGCACAGAAGGCTTTCCCCGCACCGGTCACGATCACCGCGTGCACGCCGGGGTCGGCCTCGGCGGCCTCCACAGCGGTGCGCAACGCCGCCGAACTCTCGGCGGTGACCGCGTTGCGGCGGTCGGGATCGTTGACGGTGATGACGGCGACTCGGTCGGTGACCTCGGTCAGTACCAGATCGGACATCGGCTCAGCGTAACTACAGGCTGCGCAGCAGCGCCGCGGCCCTGACGTCGCCGTCGACGGTCAGCGCGATGTGGACGTCGTCGCCGTCGCGAGTCCAGCCGAGGGTGACCTCTTCGCCGTACTTGATCGGTTTCCGGTACTCGACGACCGCCCGGTAGGGCGCTGTACACACCTCGGGTGCCAGGGCCATCACCTCGTGGATCGCGTGCCAGTAGGCGGTGTTGGTGACGTGCTCGAAGAGATCGATATCCGTGCGGCGCAACGCAAATGGCGCGGAGTTCTCGATAGTGTCGGGGTTGGTCAGCCATGGTCGCCACTTGAGGCGATGTTCGGTGGTCGTGGTGCCGAACTTCTCGAGCAGGGTGTCGGTGGCGCGTTGCGGTGTCAGTGTCTTGGCGTTCATCGCGATCCAGAAACCCTCGGTCTCGATGCGGCCGCCGTCGCTACCGACGAGGTCGACCCGCATGGTGCACCAGCGCAGCGACAGCGCCGAACACCATCGACTGAACGTCACCTCGTCGGGAAAGGCGATCGGCTCGATGACATCGATCACGGTGCGCTGGACGAGCCAATGCGGGTGCTCTTCCGCTTCGCCCGCGTCGACGAGGTTCTCGGCGCCCACCTCCTGGATGTAGCGGGCAACCCCGTCGAGGCGCAGGTTGAGGTCGTCACCGACATCGCCCGTCGCGACGCGCCACTCCGTCCGGTAGACGTATCCGGTGTCGGGCTGCGGGCTCAGCCGATGGTCGACGTCTTCAGTGCTCATCGCGAGCCAGCCTACGGTCCGTGGTCGTCTCCGGGCAGGAGGTGGCGTTCGGGGTGGTGGTAGCCATTGGTGCGGCGCCCGCCGGTGTCGAGGTCGGGTGGGGGGAGCCATTCGGCCTGGCCTCGCTGGTTGATGCGGGTGGTCCAGCCGGTCTGCTCGACCATCCGATTGTCGGGCCCGCACGCGAGGGTGAGGTTGGTGATGTCGGTGGGGCCGCCGGTCTTCCAGTCGTCGATGTGGTGGACCTGGGTCCAGTAGCCGGGCACCGAGCATCCAGGTCTCGTGCAGCCGCGCGCCGAGGAGTGCAGCATGATCCGCTGCGCCGGGCTCGCCAATCTCTTGGTACGCCCCAGATACAGCGGTTGATTGGTGTGCTGATCGAACACCGATAGGTAATGGTGCGCGTGGGAGGCCAGGCGGATCAGATCGGCCATCGGCAACAGCGACCCGCCGCCGGTGACCGCCACCCCCGCACCCTTCTCCAGTTCTTGCAGCGTGGTCGAGACGATGACGGTGACCGGTAACCCGTTGTGCGAACCGAGGTCTCCGGAGGACAACGCCATCCGTCCGACCGCGAGCCAGGCATCGTGATTGCGTTGCGCCACACTGCGGGAATCAGATCGCGCCTGCTCTGGTGCGGGTTCGCCCTCGACACAGGGCTTTTCGTCGTCGGGGTTGCACATGCCCGGTGCGGCGAGTTTGGCGTGAATCGCCTCGTAGTGCGCCCGGAACTCCGGGGTGATCCAGCCGGTGAGCCGGCTCATCCCGTCAGGCTGCTGGGCACCCAACTGAATGCCCCGCCGGCGGGCGCGGTCGGCGTCGGTGGGTTCGGGACCGTCGGCGTCGATCATCGCCGCCAACCGATCCGCCGCCTTGCGCAGATCCTCCGGCGTCAACCCTGCGCCGAGCGACGCCAACTGCCGGTCGGCGGCCGTGCGGGTGTCCACATCGACCCACACCGGCAACCCATCATGGAACTTGCTGATGACTGCGACATGATCGGCATCCAGGGCGCCCGCGGCCTGCGCGGCCGCGGTGGCCTCCCACCGAGGCGCCAACGCCTCCCCGGTCAACGCCTGCCGCGGACCCAACGCCGCGGCCTCAGCCAGGCGGCGTTTGGCGTCGCGTTCGGAGACCCGCAGCGCGGTGGTCAGCACCTTCTTCCACGACGCCTCACCCAACCGCCGCGGCTCCGTCTCGGCCACCAACCGAGCCAGGATCTGATGCTCCAACACCGGCACGGTGCGGACCAACGTCGTCACCTCAGCCATCAAGGCCACCAGCTCGCGATGCGACAACGCGTCGCAGGCGTCCTGCAGGATCGCCACCTGGCCCCGCATCACCCCTATCGCGTCCGCAACCACATCCATGACTCGAACACTAGTTCGAACCACCGACAAGAATGGCCCGCGCTGTGACCATACGGACGCACGGTGCGAATGAGGCCAAGATGTTCTCTCCGAGCTGGTCCGGCTCAGCGCGACTGCCACCGACAAGTGAGTCAGTCGCCGCGCGGCTTCTCCCACCGCATCAGGTAGCGGTAGTACAGCGCGCGGCGGATGTGCACACCCGGCAACACCTCGGCGGCGATGCGACGGATCTCGGCCAGGTTCTCGCGGGGACTCGCGACGGCCACCCCGATGTCCCGGGTCTCGTGGTGCCACCGCGACCCCACGCGCACAGCCGGCAGATGCAGCGCCGACCACAGCCAGTCGGTCACGGTGGTGTTCGCGCTCAGTCCGACCACCGCGAGTTCGCCGCCGGGCCGCACCATGTCGCGGGCAGCTTCCAGTGTGGTGCGCAGGTCGAGATGGTGCAGGCTTGCGACGAAGGTGATCAGGTCGAAACGTGCATCCGCTGCGGCATAGTCGGCGAAGGTGCTCTCGATGATCGACACCCCGTCGACGTCTGCCAGCCTGGCGCGTGCCCGTCGAATCGCCCCGGCATCGGGATCGATACCGACAACCGACTGGGCAACGGGCGCCAGGCGCTCGGCGAGCAGACCGTCACCGCACCCCACGTCGAGGACGTCACGGCCGCGGGCGAACGCGAGCACCCACGGGTGGTAGGCGGTGTTGTGATTCCAGTACTCGGTCATCCGCCTCAATCCGCGGTGCCGGTGCCGTCTCCATCTGCGGCGTCCCGCGAGTCGGCCGAGGTCGTCGAGTCCTGTTTGGGTTCAGTGACTTTCGACTGGTCTGCGGCCTCTTCGCGTGCAGCGGCCCGCGCGCGGATCCGCTCCAGCCGCCGCTCACGGCGCGTCTCCGCGGCGGTCGCCTTGTCGGCTTTGTCGGACGTCTCGACGTCGTCCTCGTCGGAGTCCTTGTCCGACAGTGCTTTCAGGCCGTCCCGGATGGCTCCCGGCACCTTGGACACGGTATCGGCCAGCTCGCCGACCGTCGGCATCAGGCGCGCCGGGCGGTAGCGGCTCGGGTCGGACGGGATCGGATTGTTGTCGTAGTACGCCGAATCCACGATGACCTTCAACAACGGCTCGCTGACATCGGCGATCGCGTTCCCGAAGGGCACCACGTCGCGAATCAGGCGCGCCAACGGCAACTCTTCGGTGGTGTAGGTGACGTAGGTCGTGTTCCCGCGCGTCGTCACGTAGGCGACCACACGGTCACCGTCGGGAGCGTCGCATCGCGCGTCGTCGCACGGCATTGCCTCGGCGCCGCTGGCCAGCACCGCGCAGGTGTTCGCGCCGCCGCAGGAGACGGTCGGCCGACCCTCGTTGTCCACCGGCAGGTCGATCTGATCCTGCTCCCGGTAGCCGTACAGGTAGGCGACCAGCGAGTTGACGTGCGCGACGAGGTTGAGCAGATCCGCGGGTGCGTTGGAGTTGTAGTTGTACTGATAGGCGATGTCGATGACGGCCTTGGCGGCGGTGTCGATGGGCGACGGGAACGGATTCACCCCGATCAGCGAGAACCACGGGTAGCGCGTCCCGAAGCCGCCGTCGGGGCGGGACACGTTGTTGTCGAGGACGAACACAGTGGACGGCAACGCCGGATCGTCGTCGCGGTCCTGGCGGGTCAGCACTACGCTGGCGTTCGCGGCACCCCAGCCAGACGCCAGGACCGCGTTCTCCTCGCCGGAGTGCGCTCGCAGCGCCGCGTCGATCGCTTTCGGACCCCCGCCGAACGGCACGCCGACCAGGTCGGGCCCCGGCTGGCCGCCGGGGTTGTACGGCGCCTGGTTGAACAGGCCGCCGAAGAAGTCCTCGTTGCCACTGCCGTCGGGGTGTGTCGAGCTGCCGACCACGATGAGCGCGGTCAGGTCGACAGGAAGGGCTGAGAAGGCCTGCGGGGCGACGGCGGCGACGCCTCCGACCGTTGCCACGACGCCAACTGCAGCGCTCGTGATGGCGCCGGCTCTGATCCGGCCGCTCGTGCGAGATCTCTTCATGCTCCCCATTCCCCCTCCGGAACGTTCGGAGGTCACCGTATCCCAGAACGCATGGCATGTGGTTTGCCGGAGATCGCTCGTCGAGGACATGTTGGAGCGCCGGTCCCGCCGGCGTCTGCGTTGTCAACCGCCGAACGGAGTTCGCTAGGCATGGGCGGGCGTGCGCAGGAGAGGTCACGTGCGATGTCAATAGCGTTGTGCCGGAGGCAGAAAAGTGTCAGGTTCGGACAATTGACGCCGTCACAAATCAGTGGCCGGATTTCGCTTTGATCATGTGGACGCCGGCGTAGTGTCTGCCCCGGTTCCGAGGTACAGCGGAGGTCCTGGTCATGAGTGCTGCTAGCTATGTCGGTCGCGTGGGTGGTCTTGCAATCGCCCTGGGGGTGGGAACCGCGATCATCACCGGGCAGGGCGTCGCCTACGCCGACGACACCGAGTCGTCGACGTCGCCAGCGTCATCGTCGGTGTCCTCCCCAGGGGACTCCGTACGCGGCGATACGGTCACGCTCGACAAGCGGCCTCTGGGCAAGCATCGGAGCACCGAGCGCACATCGCTGTCCGACACGGTCAAGGGCATCGCCGACCGGGTGGCCGAAGAACGTCAGAAGCGGGCCGACGCCCGAGCGGAGCGCGCCGACGAGGCCGATGAGACATCCGGCGGGCGCCGTCAGAAGCGGCACGAAACCGTTACGCAGCAGCAGGATTCGCCGAAGGTCGACGAGGTCTCGACCTCCTCCGTCGACACCGAGCCCTCCGCCGAACAACCCCGCGTGCTGTCCTGGCTGCAGACCCCCCGCGCGGTTGCGGGCCGCCAGCCGGTCACCGAACCTCGGGTGCAGACCACGCTGTGGACGCCGGCTGCCCAACAGGCACCGGCTCAGACGGTCGTGTCCGGCCTGCTGTCTGCGCTCGACCGGGCGCTCAGCCCGGCGTCGTCGGGCAACGGATCGGCACCGGTCGGTGGCTCGCTGTCGGATCTCGTGCTGCTCGCCGGCGCTCGCCGGGAGTCCGCGCTCGCGGCTATCGACGACTATTCCGTCCAGGTCGTCCAGGGCGTCATCGGCGGCTGCGTCGTGGGCATGACGTGCACTACCGCCGATGGCTCGACCTACACGGTCATCGATCGCCCGAGCAACGGCGGCAAGCTCACGCTTGACGCGACGACCGGGGCGTTCCGTTTCCTGCCGTACGCCGACGAGACTGCCACCAACGGACCGAGCGGCATCGAGACCTTCTCGGTGCTCGTCGCCCAGAACACGAACTTCACCACCGCGATCACCGGCCTGCCGATCATCGGCTCGAGTCTCATCACGCCGGTCGTCCAGCGGCTGCAGCAGGCGGGTGTCCTCTCCGGCCTGCTCGGCACCGCTGAGCTGCAGGACATCTCGGTCGACATCACCGGCCTGCGTGCGGGTGCGCCGATCGCCTTCACCACGTTCGTGACGTCCTGGGACGGCACGAAGATCAGCACCAACTTCTTCCCGGCGCTGGCCGGCTCGCCGGACCTCGGAGCGCCGGGATACGAGACCATCTTCAACGGACCCGGATTGGCGGAGCCGGGTGCGACCGATCCGGCGGACCCCTTCGTCTCGACGTTCCGCTCCTTGGGCTACAACGTCGTCACGTGGGACCCCCGCGGCGAATTCGCCTCCGGCGGCCTGCTGCAACTCGACAGCCCGCAGTACGAGGGCCAGGATGTCACCGAGCTGATCAACTGGGTGGCCACGCAGAGCGGCGTCCAACTCGACAAGGCCGCCGATCCCACCATGGGTATGGTCGGCGTCTCCTATGGCGGCGGCATCCAATTCGTCACCGCTGCAAGCGATGACAGGGTCGACGCCATCGCGCCCGGCTGGGCGTGGAACACGCTGCCCGATTCGCTCTACCCGCACAGCGCATTCCGCACGTCGTACGCCGGACTGCTGTTGCTCGGACTGATCGAGACCGGAGCGCGGATCAATCCGCAGATCTACGGCGGCATCCTCACCGGCGCCTCGCTGGGCATCCTCACTCCGAGTCAGATCCAGCTGCTGCAGAACAGCGGCCCGGGGCAAACTGTGCGCAACATCAAGATCCCCACCCTGATCATCCAGGGCACCGTCGACGTGCTGTTCCCGCTGCATCAGTCGATCCTCAACATGGGCTACATGGCCAACAACCCGAACGTGAAGCTGATCTGGTACTGCGGAGGCCACGGCACCTGCCTGCCCGGGCAGGGCAACGGCGACGCCGACGACGTGTGGTTCCTCACCCAGACCGCCGTATGGATGCAGCGCTACGTCAAGGACCTTCCGATCCCGGCTGATCCGTACGCGTTCGAGTGGACCGATCAGAACGGCGACCGCTGGGCATCGGTCACTCGGCCGACGGCGAGCAACTTCTACGACGCCGAGAGCAAGGTGCCGGCGACGGTGTGGGACACCGGCAAGACGCTGCCGATCATCCCGTTCATCGGCGGCTCGGGCCCGCAGCCGGAAATCCCGCTGCCGTACGGATTGGGCGCCGGGTCGGTCGCGACCAACGCGGTCACGATCCCGCTCACCAATCCGGGAGATGGGGAGGCGAATGTCGTCGGCGCCCCGCACGTGGAGATCAACTACAGCGGTCTGGGAAGCAGTCGCCACATCTACGCCCAGGTCGTCGACAAGAGCACCGGGCTGGTCGTCGGGAACATCGTCTCGCCGGTGCCGGTCACCCTCAACGGTCGCGATCAGGTCGCCGAGATCGATCTCGAGGACATCGCCTACACGATGACGCCCGGCAGTGAATTGGAGCTGCAGATCTTCACCACGGCAACGCCGTTCCTGAACTTCACGCAATTCGGGTTCGTGCACATCGACAGCGTGGAAGTGACGCTGCCGACCACGTCGGCAGGGGTCAACCAGGGGCCGAACCTGCTGGCGGTGTGAGAGCGGCCGAGTAGAGCGGGAAGCGCCCCCGGCAGGAATCGAACCTGCGACCTAGGGATTAGAAGGCCCTTGCTCTATCCAACTGAGCTACGGAGGCAACGCCCGAGGAGTGTATCGCGAGCAGCACCTAAAGCCGCTCCGTGTCACAGGGCAGCCGACTAGCGTGGTGGCCATGCCTAACCCGCCGGACCTGGACGCGGCTGGACTCCCCGAAGAGCTCAGCCCGCTCGACCAGATCCTGCACCGCGGTGAGGCCAACCCGCGGACCCGCTCCGGCATCCTGACCGTCGAACTGCTCGACACCACTCCCGACTGGGACACCTTTCGCGCCCGCTTCGACACCGCCTCCCGCAAAGTGCTGCGGCTGCGGCAGAAGGTCGTGATCCCGACGCTGCCGACTGCGGCGCCGCGCTGGGTCGTCGACCCGGACTTCAATCTCGACTTCCACCTCCGCCGCGTCCGCGTTCCCGAGCCGGGCAGCTTCCGGCAGGTGATGGATCTGGCCGAGGTGGCCGCGCAGTCACCACTGGACATCTCCCGACCGCTGTGGACCGCGACCCTGATCGAGGGGGTGCATGACGGTCAGGCCGCCTTGATGGTGCATCTCAGCCACGCCGTTACAGACGGGGTGGGCGGGGTCGAGATGTTCGCGAACCTCTACGACCTCGAACGTCACCCGCCGAGACAGCAGGTGCCGCCGCTGCCGATCCCCGCCGACCTGTCGCCCAACGACCTCATGCGCCAGGGGCTCACCCGCCTGCCCAGCACCATCGCCGGCGGTGTGCGCGACGCGCTCTTCGGTGCGGCGCAGGCGGTCGGCCACGTGGTGCGCGACCCGGTGTCGCGGTTGGGCAGCGTCATCGACTACGCGATGTCCGGCGCCCGGGTGATCGGCCCGGTCGCCGATCCGTCACCGCTCCTGCGCCGTCGCTCCCTCTCGAGCCGAAGCGACGCCATCGACATCGAGTTCGGCGACCTCCACCGCGCGGCCAAAGCCGCCGGCGGCTCCATCAACGACGCGTACCTCGCCGGCCTCTGTGGTGCGCTGCGCCTCTACCACCAGGCCAAGGGTGTTCCCGTCGACACTCTGCCGATGGCCGTCCCGGTGAACCTCCGCTCCGAGGCCGACCCCGCGGGCGGGAACCGGTTCGCCGGCGTCAACCTCGCCGCGCCGATCGGGCTCACCGATCCTGCCGTGCGCATCCGCAACATCAGGACGCAGATGACGCGTAAACGCGACGAGCGCGCGCTCGACATGGTCGGTGCGATCGCGCCCGTCGTGTCCCTATTGCCAGACAGCGTGCTGGAGTCGATGGCCGGCTCCATCGTGAACTCCGACGTCCAGGCCAGCAACGTGCCGGTCTACGCCGGCGAGACGTTCATCGCCGGTGCCCAGATCCTGCGGCAGTACGGACTCGGCCCGCTGCCCGGCGTGGCGATGATGGTCGTGCTGATCTCTCGCTCCGGCTACTGCACGGTCACCGCGCGCTACGACCGCGCCGCGGTCACCGACCCAGCGCTGCTGGCGCGATGTCTGCTGGCAGGCTTCGATGAAGTTCTCGCGCTCGGCGGCGAGGGGCGCGCCCACCCGGCGACGTTCACCGACGAGTCTGCATCACGCTTGTCCGAGACCGCCTCGACGAAGGGAAGTGCCGCACAGTGAGCCCTGACAATCCCCAGATGCGCCTTCCGGGTTCGGTCGCCGAGATCGAAGCCTCCCCGGAAGGGCCCGAGGTCGGCGCGTTCTTCGACCTCGACGGCACCCTGGTCGCCGGGTTCACCGGCGTGGTGATGACCCAGGACCGATTGCGGCGGCGGCAGATGTCGGTGGGTGAATTCATCGGGATGGTCCAGGCCGGACTCAATCATCAACTGGGACGCTCGGAGTTCGAGGACCTGATCGGCAAGGGCGCCCGGATGCTGCGCGGCAACTCGGTGGAGGACATCGACGAACTGGCCGAGCGGCTGTTCGCCCAGAAGATCGTCGGCCGCATCTACCCCGAGATGCGGCAGCTGGTGCGCGCCCACATGGCGCGTGGCCACACCGTCGTGCTGAGCTCGTCCGCGCTCACCGTCCAGGTGGAGCCCGTCGCTCGGTTCCTCGGCATCGACAACATCCTCAGCAACAAGTTCGAGACCGACGAGAACGGTTTGATCACCGGCGAAGTCGAGCGACCCATCATCTGGGGACCGGGCAAAGCCCGCGCCGTGCAAGAGTTCGCCACCGCCAACGGCGTCGACCTGTCGAAGAGTTACTTCTACGCCGACGGCGACGAGGACGTCGCGCTGATGTACCTCGTCGGCAACCCGCGGCCCACGAACCCGGCGGGCAAGATGGCTGCGGTCGCCGCCAAGCGCGGCTGGCCGATTCTGCGGTTCAGCAGCCGCAGCGGCGCCAACCCCGTCGCGCAACTGCGCACCGCGGCCGGGATCGCCTCGATGGTGCCGGTGGCCTGGGGTGCGTTGGGCGTCGGATTGCTCACCCGCAACCGGCGCAGCGGCGTCAACTTCTTCACCTCGGTTTTCAGCCGCACGCTGATGACCGCGGTCGGCATCAATCTCAACGTGCTCGGTGAGGAGAACCTGACCGCGGAGCGGCCCGCGGTGTTCATCTTCAACCACCGCAACCAGGCCGACCCGATGATCGCCGGTCGGCTCGTCAGCGACAACTTCACCTCGGTGGGCAAGAAGGAACTCGAGAACGACCCGATCGTCGGAACCATGGGCCGGATCATGGACGCCGCGTTCATCGATCGTGACGATCCGCAAAAGGCCGTCGAGGGTCTCAAGAAGGTCGAGGAACTCGCCCGCAAGGGGGTGTCCATCCTGATCGCCCCCGAGGGCACGCGGTTGGACACCTTCGAGGTGGGTGAATTCAAGAAGGGGCCGTTCCGTATCGCCATGTCGGTGGGCATCCCGATCGTGCCGATCGTGATCCGCAACGCCGAGGTGATCGCGGCTCGCGACTCCAGCACGTTCAACCCGGGCACCGTTGATGTCGTTGTCTACCCGCCGATTTCGGTGAACGGGTGGACCCACGAGAATCTCGACGACCGCATCGCCGAAGTGCGTCAGCTCTACCTCGACACCCTGAAGGACTGGCCGCACGACGAACTGCCGGAGCCCGAGCTGTACCGGCGGCAGCAGAAGCCGGCAAAGAAGGCCCCGGCCAAGAAGGCGGCAGCCAAGAAGGCCCCGGCGAAGAAGGCGGTGGCCAAGAAGCAGCCGGCGAAGAAGGCTGCTACCAAGGCCGCCGCGAAGTCGACGACGACGTCCCCCACGGCCAAGGGTCGGCCGTGAAAGTCCGCGCCGATGACATCACGGCATTCACCGCCGTCGACGACACGCTCGTCCTCGCGTCGGTGTCCTCGCCCGCGGAGGAGGAGCTGCTCGCCGACTGGTTGAACGAGCAGCGAAGTGCACACCCCGAGAGCAAGATCGAAGTACTGAAGCTTCCCGCCGATGACGATCCGCCGCCCGGTGTGCTCGCCCGCCTGGTCGAGATGCTCGAAGCCGACGAGGACCGGTCGGTCGTCCCGGTGCGGGTGTTCTGGGTGCCCGGCGGGTTGCCGACGCGCTCGAAAGTGGTCGCGCTGCTCTCGGGTCGGGACACCTACTGCCCTCCGAAGGTGTTGCAGCGCAGCATCCTCAAGAGGGACCCGTCGCGTGCGCGGGTCGTCGCCGGCGAGCCGGCCAAGGTCGCCGAACTGCACCAGAACTGGAGCGACAACACCACCGCCGAAAACCCCAGGGAATTCGCGCGGTTCGTGCTGAGGCGAGCAATCCTGGCCATCGAGCGGGTGGAGCTGCGGCTGCTGGGCCCGGAGTACAAGTCGCCCCGGCTGATCAAGCCGGAAGTGTTGTCGTCGGCCCGGTTCCGGCAGGGGCTCGAGCAGATCCCCGGTGCCACCGTCGAGAAGGCCGGCGAGATGCTCGACGAGTTGGGCACCGGCTGGAGCCGGTTCTCGGTCGATCTGATCCCGTCTCTGGGTAGGGCCATCTTCAGTCGCGGCTTCGACCCGAACATCGACTACGACCGCACCGAGGTCGAGGTGATGCGCCAAGCGCTCGAGGCACATCCGGCCGTCCTGCTGTTCTCCCACCGGTCCTATCTCGACGGCGCGATCGTGCCCGTCGCGATGCAGGAGAACCGGCTCCCGCCGGTGCACACATTCGCGGGAATCAATCTGTCGTTCGGCGCGATGGGTCCGCTGATGCGCCGCTCCGGCGTGATCTTCCTGCGCCGCAAACTCGACGACCCGCTGTACAAGTACGTGCTGCGTCAGTTCGTCGGTTACATCGTCGAGAAGCGGTTCAACCTGGCCTGGGCGATCGAGGGCACCCGCTCGCGCACCGGAAAGATGTTGCCGCCCAAGCTCGGTCTGCTCGCGTACGTGGCCGATGCGTATCTCGACGGCCGCAGCGACGACATCCTGCTGCAGCCGGTGTCGATCAGCTTCGACCAACTGCACGAGACCGCCGAATACGCGTCTTATGCACGGGGCGGGGAGAAGACGCCCGAAGGCCTGTCCTGGTTGGTCAATTACATTCGTGCACAAGGCGAACGCAACTACGGCAAGATCTACGTCCGGTTCCCGCGCGCGGTGTCGATGCGGGAGTACCTCGGCGAGCCGCACGGCCCGATGACCACCGACGAGGCGGCCAAACGCCTTGCCTTGCAGAAGATGGCGTTCGAAGTGGCGTGGCGCATCGTGCAGGTGACTCCGGTCAACGCCACCGGCCTGGTGTCCGCGCTGCTTCTGTCGACCCGCGGCGTCGCGCTCACCCTCGACCAGTTGCACCACACGCTGCAGGACTCGCTGGACTATCTGGAGCGCAAGCAGACCCCGATGACCAACAGCGCCTTGCGGTTACGTACCCCCGACGGGGTGCGCGCCGCGCTGGACGCGCTCTCGGGCGGACATCCGGTGACCCGCGTGGACGGCGGTCGCGAGACGGTCTGGCACATCGCGGCGCAGGACGAGCTTGAAGCAGCGTTCTACCGGAACTCGTTGATCGACGCATTCCTCGAGACGTCGCTGGTCGAACTCGCGTTGGCGTACGCCGCGCGCAGCGACGGCGACCGGGTCGCGGCGTTCTGGGAACAGGTGATGCGCCTGCGTGATCTGTTGAAGTTCGACTTCTACTTCGCCGACTCCGCAGCGTTCCGCGCGCACGTCGCCGAGGAGATGTCGTGGCACGACGACTGGGAAAGCGACGTCGCCGCCGGGGGAGACCGTATCGACGCCCTGCTGCTGGCCAAGAAGCCGACGATCGCGGGTCCGCTGCTGCGACCGTTCTTCGAGGCGTATCAGATCGTCGCCGACGCCTTGCTCGACGCGCCGGCTGATATCTCCGAGAAGGACCTCACGGCCAAGGCGCTGGGGCTGGGGGAGCAGTACATGGCGCAGGGCCGCGTGCAGAGCAATGAGTCGGTGTCGGCGCTGTTGTTCGCCACCGCGCGTCAGGTCGCCGCCGACAAACATCTGCTCGAGCCCGCTGCCGATCTCGAGGAGCGGCGCCGAGACTTCCGCAACGAGCTGCGCGGCATCCTGGCCGACATGAACACCGTCGACCGGTTCGCCCGGAAGCAGTTCATCGCGAGGGAGCGCAGCCGCCGCCGGCTGCGTGAGCGGGCGGTGTGACGGATCACGTGCGGGCAGGTCATACGCTGGATGCATGACTCTCACCGGCTCCGCCGCGCCCGCACGGGTGCGTCGCGCCTCGGTGTGGCCGGTGCTCTACGGCATCGCGGTGCTCGCGGGCCTGACCGCAGCGGCGTTGTCGGCGCTGTCGCTCGCCGAGGCGCTGACCGCGACGGGCCTGCCTGACCCGGGGCCCGTCACCACCTACGGGTTGCCGTTCGTCAAGGCGGCCGGCGAGATCGCCGCGGTCGTCGCGACCGGCTCGTTCCTGTTCGCAGCGTTCCTGGTGCCGCCACAGACCACCGGGGTTCTCGACGTCGACGGCTACCGGGCGCTGCGCGTCGGGACCGCCGCAACGGGCATCTGGACGGTGTGCGCAGTCCTGATGGTGCCGCTGACGGTGTCCGACATCAGCGGTCAGCCGCTGACGACGCGACTGAGTCCGGCCGACATCTGGTCGGTCGCCGACCTGATCGACATCGCGGGTGCGTGGCGATGGGCCGCGCTGTTCGCCGCGGTGGTGACCGTGGTGAGCATTCCCGTCCTGCGCTGGGCGTGGACACCGGTGCTGTTCGCCGGTTCGCTGGCCACCCTGCTGCCGTTGGCGCTCACCGGCCACTCCTCCTCGGGCGGATCGCATGACATTGCGACCAACAGCCTCCTGGTGCACCTGATCGCGGGCGCGGTGTGGGCCGGCGGGCTCCTGGCGCTGCTGGTGCACGCGCTTCGCGGCGGATCTGGGCGAAACGATCATCTCGCGGCACGACGCTTCTCGACGGTGGCGCTGTGGTGCTTCGTCGCGATGGCGGCGAGCGGCGTCATCAACGCGCTGGTGCGGGTGCAGCCCGCGGACCTGATCCACACCCGCTATGGCTGGTTGCTGCTCGCGAAACTGACCGCGCTCCTCGCTCTCGGCCTCCTCGGGTGGCAGCAGCGTCGCCGCGGGATCGTCGCGCTGGCCTCCGACCCTCCGGCGCGCGGCGCACTGATCCGACTGGCGCTGATCGAAGCGCTGGTCTTCGGGCTGACGTTCGGGATCGCCGTCGCCCTCGGGCGCACGCCTCCGCCGCCTCCCCTCGACACGAATCTGTCCATCCCGGAGGTGGAGATCGGCTACGACCTGGCCGGCCCGCCGACCGTCGCTCGTCTGCTCTTCGACTGGCGGTTCGATCTGGTCTTCGGCACCGCCGCGCTGATCCTCGCCGCGGTCTATCTGGCCGGGTACCGGCGGTTGCGTCGCCGGGGAGACGCATGGCCGACCGGCCGTGTGGTGGCCTGGCTGCTCGGCTGCCTGCTGCTGTTGTTCACGACGTCGTCCGGCCTCGGCCGCTACATGCCGGCGATGTTCAGCATGCACATGATCGCGCACATGCTGCTGTCCATGCTGGTGCCGATCCTGTTCGTGCTCGGCGCCCCGATCACGATGGCGCTGCGGGCGTTGCCGACGGCGGGACGAGATGCGCCGCCGGGACCACGGGAGTGGCTGCTGGCGGCCCTGCATTCGCGGGTGTCTCGGTTGCTGACCAACCCGTTCGTGGCGACCGCCCTGTTCATCGTCGGGTTCTACGGGCTGTACTTCGGCGGGATTTTCGACGCGGTGGTCGGTAGTCACGCCGCGCACCTGGCGATGAACGTGCACTTCCTGCTCAGCGGCTACCTGTTCTACTGGGTCGTGATCGGCGTCGATCCGACGCCGCGGCCATTGCCTCCGATCGCGAAGCTCGCGATGGTGTTCGCCTCGCTTCCGCTGCACGCGTTCTTCGGCGTCGTGCTGATGGGGACCAACACCGCGATCGGCGGCGACTTCTACCGCTCCCTGGCCTTGCCGTGGCACACCGACCTGCTCGCCGACCAGCGTCTGGGCGGGGCCATCGCCTGGGCGGCCGGCGAGGTGCCGCTCGTGGTGGTGTTGATCGCACTGTTCGTGCAGTGGCGGCGCAGCGACGATCGGACCGCACGCCGGCTCGACCGCGCTGCCGACCGCGACGACGACGCCGATCTGGCCGCATACAACGCGATGCTGGCCGAGCTGGCGCGCCGCGATCGCGCCGACAGCTGACCCTCTGACGGGGTCCATCCCCAAAGACTGTTCCATCCACAGCTTCTCCGTGCACTCGGCAGTCGGGCGGCTGAGGTGTCGGTGCGGCGGCGGTCAATGGCGGTGTCATCGACGGCGCGGGCGCTGTGCCCGTGCCGCAGCTTCAGAGAAAGAGAACCGCCATGTTCGAAACACCGATCACCGTCGTCGGCACTATCGTCACCAACCCTGAGCGCCGCTGGGTCGGGGACCAGGAGCTGTTCAAGTTCCGCGTCGCGAGCAACTCACGCCGGCGTACCTCCGACGGCACGTGGGAGCCGGGCAATTCGCTCTACGCGACGGTCAACTGCTGGGGGCGCCTGGTCACCGGCGTCGGGGCAGGTCTGGGGAAGGGTGACGCGGTGATCGTTGTTGGCAACGTGTACACCAGCGAATATGAAGACCGCGACGGCAACCGACGGTCGGCGCTGGAGATCAGGGCCACATCGGTGGGGCCGGATCTGGCGCGGTGCATCGCCCGCATCGACAAGCGTCGCCATTCCGAGCAGCCCGCCGAAGCCGGCTCTGAGAGCAGTTCCGACACCGACACCGAGATCGGGCCCTCCACCGGCGCGAGCGTCGACGAGGGCAGCGGCGAGGGTGAAGCATTGGCGCTCACCGCGTAGCTCCGAGCGCCGCCACCGTCACCCGGCATCACGGCCGCGCCTAGGATGGGCCCGGACTCTCGCAGATCGCGAAGACCTGAGAAAGGCGATATCAGAGGCATGGCCGAATTCATCTACACGATGCGGAAGGTCCGCAAGGCGCACGGCGACAAGGTCATCCTTGACGACGTCACCCTGAACTTCCTTCCGGGCGCGAAGATCGGCGTCGTCGGCCCCAACGGGGCCGGTAAGTCGAGCGTCTTGCGGATCATGGCCGGCTTGGACCAGCCGAACAACGGCGACGCGTTCCTGGCGCCGGGCGCCACCGTCGGCATCCTGATGCAGGAGCCCCAGCTCGACGAGACCAAGACCGTGCGTGAGAACGTCGAAGAGGGCGTGGCGATCAAGGCCAAGCTCAACCGGTACAACGAAGTCGCCGAGCTGATGGCGACCGACTACACCGACGAGCTCATGGACGAGATGGGCAGGCTCCAAGAGGAGCTCGACGCCGCGGACGCATGGGACATCGACAGCCAGCTCGAACAGGCGATGGACGCGCTGCGTTGCCCACCCGCCGACGAGCCGGTGACCCACCTCTCCGGTGGTGAGAAGCGCCGCGTCGCACTGTGCAAGCTGCTGCTGTCCAAGCCCGACCTGCTGCTGCTCGACGAGCCGACCAACCACCTCGACGCCGAGAGTGTGCTGTGGCTCGAACAGCACCTCGCCGAATACAAGGGCGCCATCCTCGCCGTCACCCACGACCGGTACTTCCTGGACAACGTCGCTGAGTGGATCCTCGAACTCGACCGCGGCCGCGCCTATCCGTACGAGGGCAACTACTCGACGTACCTGGAGAAGAAGGCCGAGCGCATCGCCGTTCAGGGCCGTAAGGACGCCAAGCTGCAGAAGCGGCTCAAGGACGAACTGGAATGGGTGCGCTCGGGCGCCAAGGCCCGCCAAGCCAAGAGCAAGGCCCGTCTGACCCGGTACGAGGAGATGGTCGCCGAGGCCGAGAAGACCCGCAAGCTCGATTTCGAAGAGATCCAGATCCCCGTCGGCCCGCGTCTGGGCAACGTCGTGGTCGAGGTCGAGCACCTCGACAAGGGTTTTGATGGCAGGCAGTTGATCAAGGACCTGTCGTTCACGTTGCCGCGCAACGGCATCGTCGGCGTGATCGGCCCCAACGGTGTCGGCAAGACCACGCTGTTCAAGACGATCGTCGGGCTCGAGCAGCCCGACAGCGGGACCGTCAAGGTCGGTGAGACCGTCAAGTTGAGCTATGTCGACCAGAGCCGCGCCGGCATCGACCCGAAGAAGACCGTCTGGGAGGTGGTCTCCGACGGCCTGGACTACATCGAGGTCGGGCAGAACGAGATCCCGTCGCGGGCCTACGTGTCGGCGTTCGGCTTCAAGGGCCCGGACCAGCAGAAGCCCGCGGGCGTGCTCTCCGGTGGTGAGCGCAACCGGCTGAACCTGGCGTTGACGCTCAAAGAGGGCGGCAACCTGATCCTTCTCGACGAGCCCACCAACGACCTCGACGTGGAGACGCTGAGCTCGCTGGAGAACGCGCTCCAGCAGTTCCCGGGCTGCGCCGTGGTCATCTCCCACGATCGCTGGTTCCTGGACCGCACCTGCACCCACATCCTCGCGTGGGAGGGCGACACCGACAACGAGGCCAAATGGTTCTGGTTCGAGGGCAACTTCGGCGGCTACGAGGAGAACAAGGTGGAGCGACTCGGTGCCGATGCAGCGCGTCCGCACAGGGTCACCCACCGCAAGCTCACGCGAGGATAGTCTCGTTCTGCGGGCCACGTGACCGACCGCTTGTGCGGACCCGGTCGCAGCCAACGGCGGCAGGTCCGCAGCGTGTGACTGGAGGAGCGGCGGATGTCGTTGAATCCCGGTGCGATCGGGGCAACTGAGAAAGACCTGACCCCTGAGGCGATCGATCGATTGATCCCCGCGTACCTGCAGACCTATCGGGGGCCCCACGGCGGTGCGCCCGGCTCGGAGGGGGCCGTCACCGGTCCTCTCCGCAGCCCGTCCGACGGCATGTCGGCCATGGTGGAGGCGCAGTACCGGCTCGGCCGCCAGCGGTCTGCCGGAGCGACGCTGGTCGCCGTCTACCGCGCCGACGAACCCGGCGGGTTCGGCCCGGCGCTTCAGGTCATCACCGACAGCGCGCCGATGCTGATGGATTCGGTGACGGTGCTGCTGCACCGCGTCGGGGTCGCCTACAAGGCGATCATGAATCCGGTGTTCCGGGTGCGCCGCGGCGCGGGCGGGGAACTCCTCGACATCGTGCCGTCCTCGGAAGCGACATTCGGTGACGGCGTCGACGAGACCTGGGTGCACGTGCAACTCTCCAGCGCCGTCGACCGGCGCGCGCTGGCCGAGGCCGAACGGCTCCTGCCCCGGGTTCTCGCCGACGCCCGCCAGGTCGCGCTGGATTCGCAGAGCATGGGTGCGACGCTGCGCGGGCTGGCCGCCGAACTCGACAGCGACACCGGTCGGCGCTTCCCGAGCACCGACCGCAAGGATGTCGCGGCGCTGTTGCGCTGGCTCGCCGACGGCCACTTCGTTCTGCTGGGCTACCAGCGCTGCCCCGTGCGTGACGGGCACGCCACCGTCGACGCCGCCAGCCGTCTCGGGGTGCTGCGGCTGCGCCAAGACGTTCTGCCCCAGCTGACCAACAAGGACGAACTGCTGGCGTTGGCGCAGGCGACGATCCCGAGCTTCCTGCGCTACGGCGCCTACCCGCAGATCATCGTGGTGCGCGAGCAGGCCGAGGACGGTAGCGCCGACGCCGCGGCCGTCGAGCACCGTTTCGTCGGACTGTTCACCGTCGCCGCCATGAACGCCAATGTGCTCGAGATCCCGTTGATCTCCCGTCGTGTCAACGATGCGCTCGCGATGGCCCACCGCGATCCCAGTCACCCGGGGCAGCTTCTGCTCGACATCATCCAGACCATCCCGCGCTCGGAACTGTTCGCGCTGTCCGCCCGCGACCTCCTCGACATGGCGATGGCCGTCGTCGACCTGGGCTCTCGTCGACGCACGCTGTTGTTCATGCGGGCCGATCCACTGGCCCACTTCGTGTCGTGCCTGGTGTATCTGCCGCGTGACCGCTACACCACCGCGGTGCGCCTGGAGATGCAGGACATCCTGGTCCGCGAACTCGGCGGCATCAGCATCGACTACGCCGCGCGAGTGAGCGAATCACCTTGGGCGCTCGTGCATTTCACGGTCCGGTTGCCGGAGGGGTCGCGCGTCGCGGATGTCGATGTCTCCGACGAGAACGAATCGCGCATCCAGGATCTGCTCACCGAGGCTGCGCGCACGTGGGCGGACCGGATGCTCGGTGCGGTTCGGACCGCGTCGATCGATCAGGGCATCGCAGAGCACTACGCCGCTGCGTTCCCGGAGGTCTACAAGCAGGCAGTCAACCCGCTGCACGCCCTGACCGACATCGAGATCATCGAGCAGCTGGGGGACAACTCCGTCAAGCTCGTACTCGACGACACCGAGAACACCGCCGTCGACGGCATCTCGAATCTGATCTGGTACCTCGGCGGCCAGTCGGCGTCACTGAGTCGTCTGCTTCCCATGCTGCAGTCGATGGGCGTGACGGTGCTCGAGGAGCGGCCGTTCACGGTCACGCGGCCCGACGGTCTGCCGGTGTGGATCTACCAGTTCAAGGTGTCGCCGCACCACGGCATCCCGATGACCGGGCCGGGGCCGGAACGGGACGCGACGGCGCAGCGGTTCGCCGATGCCGTCACCGCGATCTGGCACGGCAACTGCGAGATCGACCGGTTCAACGAGCTGGTGCTGCGGGCCGGTCTGACGTGGCAGCAGGTGACGGTGCTGCGGGCCTACGCGAAATACCTGAAACAGGCCGGCTTTTCGTACAGCCAGTCCCACATCGAGGACACTCTGAACAACAACGCGGGCACCGCCCGCTCGCTGGTCGAGCTGTTCGAGGCCTTGTTCAATCCTGCGGTGTTCAGCTCGCCTGAGCAGAACCAGACCGACGTCCGCCGCGATGCCCAGGCGGCGGCCGCGGCGGTGGCCGCCGACATCGACGCTCTGGTCAGCCTCGACACCGACCGGGTGCTGCGGGCGTTCGCCTCGATGATCCAGGCGACGCTGCGCACGAACTACTTCGTGACGCGGGCGGGTTCGGCGCGTGAACGCAATGTGCTGTCACTGAAGATGAACTCGGAGTTGATCGACGAATTGCCCTTGCCGCGGCCGAAATTCGAGATCTTCGTGTACTCGCCGCGGGTCGAGGGCGTGCACCTGCGGTTCGGGTTCGTCGCCCGCGGCGGGTTGCGCTGGTCGGATCGCCGGGAGGACTTCCGCACCGAGATCCTCGGCCTGGTCAAGGCGCAGGCGGTGAAGAACGCCGTGATCGTGCCCGTCGGCGCGAAGGGCGGTTTCGTGGTCAAGAGGCCACCGGCGCCCACCGGGGACGCGGCCGCCGACCGTGACGCCACCCGCGAAGAGGGTGTGGCCTGCTACCGGCTGTTCATCGCCGGGCTGCTCGACCTGACCGACAACGTCGACAAGTCCTCGGGCGCGATCGTCACCCCCGAGGGTGTGGTGCGCCGCGACGGCGACGACGCCTACCTCGTCGTCGCCGCCGACAAGGGCACCGCGACGTTCTCCGACATCGCCAACGACGTCGCGAAGTCCTACGGGTTCTGGCTGGGCGACGCGTTCGCCTCCGGCGGCTCGGTCGGCTACGACCACAAGGCGATGGGCATCACCGCCAAGGGTGCCTGGGAGTCGGTGAAGCGACACTTTCGCGAAATGGGAATCGACACCCAGAGTGAGGATTTCACCGTTGTCGGGGTGGGCGACATGAGCGGCGACGTGTTCGGCAACGGCATGCTGCTCTCCGAGCACATCCGGCTGCTCGCCGCCTTCGATCACCGACACATCTTCATCGACCCCGACCCCGACGCAGCGCGGTCGTGGCAGGAGCGCAAGCGTCTGTTCGAGCTGCCTCGCTCGTCGTGGGAGGACTACGACACCGCGCTGATCAGCGCCGGGGGCGGCGTCTACAGCCGCGAGCAGAAGTCGATCCCGATCAGTGCCGAAGCGCGCACGGCGTTGGGCATCGACGATGGCGTCACCGAGCTGACGCCGCCCGCCCTGATGCGGGCAATCCTCAAGGCGCCGGCCGACTTGCTGTTCAACGGCGGGATCGGTACCTACGTCAAGGCCGAGATCGAGTCCGATGTGGGCGACCGGGCCAACGATGCGGTGCGGGTGAACGGAAACCAGGTGCGCGCCAAGGTGATCGGTGAAGGCGGCAACCTGGGTGTGACGTCGCTGGGCCGCATCGAATTCGACCTCGTCGGCGGCCGGATCAACACCGACGCGCTGGACAACTCCGCGGGCGTCGATTGCTCCGATCACGAGGTCAACATCAAGATCCTCATCGACTCGCTGGTCACGGCCGGCAAGGTCACCGCCGAGGATCGCACCGAGCTTCTGCTGTCGATGACCGACGAGGTGGGCCGACTCGTCCTCGCGGACAACGAGAGTCAGAACGATCTGATGGGCACGAGCCGCGCCAACGCCGCCAGCATGCTGTCGGTGCATGCCCGGATGATCAAGGACTTCGTCGACGAGCGCGGCTTGAATCGTGAGCTCGAGGCCCTGCCGTCGGAGAAGGAGATCCGGCGGCGCACCGAGGCCGGAATCGGGCTCACCTCGCCGGAATTGGCCACCCTGATGGCGCACGTCAAGCTGGCACTCAAAGACGACCTGCTCGCCGGCGACCTGCCCGACCAGGAGGTGTTCGCGTCGCGGTTGCCGTCGTACTTCCCGACGACGCTGAGGGATCGGTTTGCCACCGAGATCCGCTCGCATCAGCTGCGCCGCGAGATCGTCGCCACCATGCTCGTCAACGACGTCGTCGACACCGCGGGCATCTCGTTCGCCTACCGCGTCGCCGAGGACGTCGGGGTGTCGTCGGTCGACGCGGTGCGCAGCTTCGTGGCCGTCGACGCGATCTTCGGCGTCGGCCAGGTGTGGCGGCGTATCCGCGCCGCCGGGGTGGACGGCGTGTCGGTGGCCGTGACCGATCGCATGACGCTGGACCTGCGCCGTCTGATCGACCGCGCCGCGCGCTGGCTGCTCAACTACCGCCCCCAGCCGCTGGCGGTGGGGGCCGAGATCAACCGCTTCGCCGACAAGGTGGCCGCGCTGACGCCGCAGATGTCGGAGTGGTTGCGCGGCGACGACCGGGCGATCGTGATGAAGGAGGCGGGGGAGTTCAGCGGGCAGGGGGTGTCCGAGGAACTCGCGTTCCAGGTGGCCACCGGGCTCTACCAGTTCAGCCTGCTCGACGTCATCGACATCGCCGACATCGTCGACCGCGAGCCGGCAGAGGTGGCGGACACCTACTTCGCGCTGATGGATCACCTGGGCACCGACGGTCTACTCACCGCGGTGTCGCGGCTCTCTCGCGATGATCGCTGGCATTCGTTGGCGCGGTTGGCAATTCGTGACGACATCTACGGCTCGTTGCGCGCGCTGAGCTTCGACGTGCTGGCTGTGGGCGAACCGGACGAGAACGGCGAGGAGAAGATCGCCGAGTGGGAGATGACCAACAGCAACAGGGTCACCCGCGCGCGTCGCACGTTGACCGAGCTCTACGAAAGCGGTGAGCACGATTTGGCGACGCTGTCGGTGGCGGCCCGCCAGATTCGCAGCATGACGAGGACGAGTGGAACGGGAACTTCGGGGTGACGAGCGAGGTGGCACAGCAGGGCTTCACGGCGCCGGTGCACGTGCGATGGTCGGACATCGACATGTACCAGCACATCAACCACGCGACGATGGTCACGATCCTCGAGGAGGCGCGAATCCCGTTCCTGCGGGAGCCGTTCGAGGCGGACATCACCACGATCGGCCTGCTCATCGCTGACGTGAAGATCGCGTACAAGGCGCAGCTGCGGCTCATCGACTCTCCGCTTCAGGTCACCATGTGGACCACCCGGGTGCGGTCGGTCGACTTCACGGTCGGCTACGAGGTCCGCTCCGTCGGTGCCGCACCCGATTCGAAACCCGCGGTCATCGCCGAGACCCAACTGGCCGCGGTCCACATCGAAGAGCAACGACTGCAACGACTCTCGGCCGCGCAGCGGGAGTATCTGCAGCACTGGGCCCGATGAGCGAACGCGGCCTCTGGCTCGACCCTGCACACCGCGACGACCTCGCGGCGTTCACCGAACGTGCCCGCAGTGTCGACGAGGCCGCGGTGGTGCGGCTGCGGGAACGTCCCGGTGGGCTGGTGTCGGCCTGGGTGGCCACCGGATTCGACGTGCTGGCCAGCCGCACCGTCGGGGGCCGGCTACGGCCTGGAGACCTGTCTGCCGCGGCCGATGCGCTGCTGGCCGGGCTCGCGGCGATGACACCCGATGGCCATGTCGATCCGGGGTTCGCGATGGATTCGGCGTGGCGGGGTGGCCTTCCGCCGGACACGGGTTTCGTCCATCTGGACGACGTGCCCGCGCGCGAAGTGTTCGCGCTTGTTCAGCGCGGCTCGGCGCTGGCCCGTGAGCACGCCGGTGCGCATGGGCCGCCGACGTCGCTACTCGACCAGGATGTCGTCGAGGTGGCTGCCGACGATCAGCGGGTCGGCATTCCGATGCGGTGTGTGTTCGCGTTGACCGCGATGGGTTTCGTCCCCGACCACCCAGGTGACGACGACGTGGTGCGGGTCCGGACGACGGCGACGTGGCTACGCATCGATGCCCGTTTCGGCACGGTGTACCGGCGTCGCGGCGACCCCGCCGTGGTCCTGCACTGACGTTTCTCCGGCGAACAGACGCGAACTCGCGTGTTCTGGGCCCGAATTGCACGAGTTCGCGTCTGCTCGCGCTAAGAACCCGCGGGCTCAGAAGGGGGAGTTCACCATCGATTGTGCGGCCATCTCCAGGTACGCGATCAGTTCGCCGCGATGCTTGTCATCGAGGGTCTGCGAGTCGATCTCTGCGACAGCGGTGTGCATGCAGCGCAGCCATGCATCACGCTCGAGATAGCCGATCCGGAACGGGGCATGCCGCATCCTCAACCGCGGATGGCCGCGCCGCTCGGAATAGGTGCGCGGACCACCCCAGTACTGCTCGAGGAACAGCAGCAGCCGTTCCTCGGCGGCCTCGAGCTCGTCCTCGGGGTACAGCGGGCGCAGGATCTCGTCGTCGCGTACCTGCTCGTAGAACCGTGACACGATCCGGTGGAACGTGTCGTGACCGCCGACCGCGTCGTAGAACGATTGTTGATCCATCACCGCCCATTGTGGGCCATGGCCGACGGCGGCCGACGGTCAGGACTTCTTCCGGATCAGCCGGGCCAGTTCGTCGCGGTCGGCGACGTCGAGCTTGAAGCACGCGCGGTAGACGTGTCCCTCCACGGTGCGCACCGACAGCGTCAGTGCTTCGGCCACCTCGCGGTTGGAGAGCCCAGCCGACACCAGCTCGGCGATCTCGCGCTCGCGCGGCGTCAACGGCAGGGGACGGGCCGCGGTCTTGATGGCGGGCGTGGATGCGCCCCCGCACGCCTCGGCCAGACGCAGCGCGGTCGCGCCTGATTCGGTGGTGCGCCGACGGTCCCCGGCCGCGTCGTGCAGCGGCGCGGCCTGCGCGGCGGCGTCGGCTGCCGACAGCATCAGGCCTGCCCGCTTGAACTCGGCGCTGACGGCGTCCAGCCCCGTGGCATCCCCGGCGGCGACGGCTGCGGCATGGCGGGCGAACAACGGCACGACAGTGCCGTGCACGATGCCGGTGAGTTCACCGAGCCGATCGGCCGTGGCGCGGTCCCCGAATCGGGTGGCGTGGTGCAGCGCCTCGGCTTCCAGCGCGAACTGGCCGGATCGCCGCGCGTTGTCCGCGGCGGCCCTGGCCAGCTCGACGGCATTGCGCTCCATGCCCTTGGCGGCGGCGTACCAAGACCGCGAGATCAGCCGCTGCGGTTCGTGCAGTGCCATCGACGGGCCGGAGTGCTCGGCGGCGTCGGTGAGGACGCGCTCCGCCTCGCCGATGCGACCGAGGGCGGCGTAGGCACGGGCCAGTAGCAGCCGCCCGGGCAGCTGCCACGGCAGTGGGCTCTCGGCGGACAACGCGGCCAACGCCTGCTCGATGGATGCGACCACCTCCGGGAAATCACCTCGGGCGGTCGCGACGACGCCGGCCATGATCTTGGCGATCGCCCAGGCGAGGAACTGGCCGACAGAGGAGAAGTCCGCATAGCGCAGAGCGCGTTCCTCGGCGGTCTCGAAATCACCCATGTGGGTCAGCGCCAGCACGTCGCAGTAGCGGACCATCACGCGGATCATGCCGTCGGTGGCCTTCTGCTCGGCTCGGCAGCGCGCGGCGATCGGCTCGAACTCGTCACCGCGGCCCGCCACAGGCATCGCCAAACCCGCGGCGAAGGCGGCGAACTCGACGGCCTGCTCGGGCGCGTGCGGGTCGGCCAGCACAGCCAGTGCCTCGTCGATGCCTTCGGAGATCCTGTTCTCGTGTACCGCCATCGCGGCCGCCGTGGCGCGCAGGATCTGGTTCAGGATCGGAATCCGCACCCGCTCGCGCACCAGGTCGAGCACCTCGTGCGCCTTGGCCACCTCGCCCATCGACCAGAACAGCGTCGACAGCCGTGGCACACCCCACTGCACCAGCTGCACCTCGTCGAGATCGTTGGGGGCGAACTGCGCGAGAATCGCCTCGGCGTCTGCGGGCATGCCCTGCCACAGCAGCGCACGGGAGAGCAGCGCCCCGGAGGCCAGGCTGCCGGTTCGCTCGAACGCGCTGCGCGCCAACCGTTCTCCCAACGGCAGGTTGGACAGGAAGATCGCGTCCTTGGCTGCCGCGGTGAGCAGGTCGACGTCGACGCTCTGATCGCTGTCGATCGACAGGTTCGCCATCCGAATCCGGCTTGCGGCGGTGGAGAGTTCGCGGCGGCGCAGGATCTGCACCACCTGGCCCTTGAGCCGGCGCTCGGCGGCCCGACCGATCTTGGTGCGCACGACGTCACCGACGAGCGGGTGGCTGAAGCGGGCATTGAGGGTGGGGCCGTCCTGGGTGAACCGGATCAGCCCCCGCATCTCGGCCTCGTCGACCGCGGCGTCACCGACGAGCTCGGTGAGCGCGTCGGCGTCCAGCGGTTCGCACAGCGCCAGTAGCTTCAGCGCGGTCATGACCTCGGCACCGGCGCTGTCCAGCCGCGTCTCCAGCAGCGCCACCAGACCCGACGGCACGGCCGTCGGGCCGCGCAGCTGCCACACGTCGCCCACTCTGCGCAGCGTCCCCGCGTCGATGGACCCCTCGACCAGGTGGCGCAGGAACAGTGGATTGCCGCCCGAGGACTGCCACATCAGATCGGCCGACAACCCTTCGAGGCGTCCGCCGATCACGGATTCGACCAGCTTGATGCTCTGTGACTTGGTGAAGGGCTGCAGCTCGATGCGGCGCAGATAGCCGTCTTTCCACAGCGAGGTCACTGCGTCGGGCACCGGTTCTCCGCTGCGGACCGTGGCCAGAATCCGACCCGACTGGTCGACCGCGAGCTGATGCAGCAGCGTGGCCGAGAGCTCGTCGAGCAGATGGGCGTCGTCCACGCCTACGATGCTGTTGCCTTGTGCAACAAGCGATTCGCGGGCGCAGGCGAGAAGGGCCGTCGCGTCGCGGGACGGGCTGCCGCCGACCAGGTGGGCGAAGACGCCGAGCGGAATGCTGCGCGACGATTTCGTCGAGGCGACCCAATGCACCTCTGACCGCACCGATTCCGTCACCATCCGGGCGAGCGTGGTCTTGCCGACGCCGGCATCGCCGACGAGCACAGCACCGTAGGACTCGGCGCCCGTCAGGGCGGACCGCACCGCGTCGAACTCCGCAGGACGGTCGAGCAGCTGCCAACCATGCGGCATATTCCGGGAGTGTAGTGCGCAGCGACCGCCAGTTCTCGCTAATGGCCCCTGGTTAGCGACCGGGACCGGCACCGGGGAACGCCGACAGGTCGCTCGGCTCCAGTTGGGGGACACCGTTCTTCGCATGCCGGTATTCGCTCGAGGCCTCATAGACGCGCAGCTTCAAGCGGTTGATCGACCCCAGCGGGCGGTGCTCGGCGATGCCGCGCCACGAATTGAAAGCCAGGGCGTCGTCGGCGAAATCGCGCAGAGCCTCGTCGTATCCCCTTTGCTCGGGGAAGCGGATCGTCGCCACAGGGCGGTACGGAGACACGGCCTCAGGCCACTCCACCGTGGCATCTTCGAGGGGCATTCGGGCCTCATCGGTGCACAGCTGGACCGCCACCTCGTACTCGGCCGGTTTGCTCGCGAAGTACGAGGCGACCGCACGGGACGCGGCGTCGTAGTGGCCGTCGTCGATCGTCGCCGGAACAGCGCCGGCAACGGTCGACGGCGTCGGCGCCACCCGTAGCTTTGCCACGAAGTCACCGAACCGCACCGGTGCGGCGGTGTAGAACGCCTGCCGCAGCGGGTGGTGGTTGGGTTCGGCGAACACCCGCAACTTGGCGGGCAGGTCCCGTCCGGTCCGCTGCACGACGCGTCGTACTGCGCGCAGCGAACGGTTGATCGCCAGCATCCCGGGATCGGGCAGCACAGTCAGGGCCCTCGCGGTCCGCATGCCGGCCTTCGCGTAGTCGGCGGCGTTGCGGAAAAGGAACGCCGGCTCGGTGACGAAGACGAAGTCCTGGTTCGTGTCGGGAAATCGGGCATCGGCGCGCTCCCCGCTGGGGCCCGTCACCCCGAGGATCTTCAGCCCGAGGCCACGCACACCGCGCACCTGATCGGAGCGGATGGCACCCGAGGTTTGCGAGATCCGGGCGATCACGTCGAACGTGGCGCCCGGCTCGCTGAACATGCCGTGTCGCAGGGTGGCGTCGAGGTCGGTGTGCACGGTCAGTTGTCCGGACAGCACCGCACAACTCTTGGCGTGCGCATCGCGGACGGCGTGGGGTCGGCCGTGGCGCCGGTACTTCGCGAACCAGCGGCTCTTCATGTACTGGAACTGGTTGTTGCGGTGGAGATCGGCGACCAGGCCGGAGATCAGTGCGTCTTCGCCCGGCGGGAACGCGGCCATGGCGGGTTCGTAGCGCAGGTAGGTGCGGGGTCCCCCGTTAGTCATGGGCACAGTCTGAAGGCACGGGGACCGTCCGGCATGAGTAACGCGCTACCTGCAATCGGCGAGCGGTCACGAGAAGTTCACCTGACTGACCAGCGAACACGACCAGAATTGTCGTGCGGTCCGGAGTGATCCGTGGTGAACTGTCGAGCGGAGGACGTATGGTGCAGCGCAGAAATAGTCGCGGCCACCGGCACCACCGGACCGCGACGAGTTCGACCGGGTCGACAGTGAGTGCCCCTGCGCGCGCTCTGCACAGCCTCACCGCGAGTGGCGACGCTCTCGCCTCCGTGGTGCCGGAGCCCTCGATCTGGGGACGCCGCCGGGTGCTTCTGCTCAATTCGACGTTCGAGCCGTTGACGGCGTTGCCCATGCGCCGTGCCGTGGTCATGCTGATGTGCGGCAAGGCCGACGTGGTGCACGACGACCCGCTCGGGCCGGTCATCCATTCGGCGAGCCGCACGATCGTCGTCCCGTCGGTCATCCGTCTGCGCACCTACGTGCGGGTGCCCTACCGGGCGCGGGTGCCGATGACACGGGCCGCGCTGATGCACCGAGACCGGTTCCGGTGCGTGTACTGCGGAGCCAAGGCCGACACGGTCGACCACGTCATTCCGCGTAGCCGCGGAGGCGGGCATTCCTGGGAGAACTGCGTCGCGGCGTGCTCGCCGTGCAATCACCGCAAGGCGGACCGGCTGCTGAGCGAACTGGGCTGGACGCTGCGATCCGCACCGATGCCGCCCAAGGGTCAGCACTGGCGGTTACTGTCCAGCGTCAAAGAACTCGACCCGGCGTGGGTCAGATACCTGGGTGAGGGCGCGGCCTGACCGGGACGTGCGTTACGGTTTGCCCGTGACCAACACAGCTCTTGTGCATGCGAGCTTCCTGCTGATTCCGCTGGCCTTGGCCGGCCTTCTGGCGTTGTTGATCTACCGCAAGAAGGGGCCGCATCCCGCGACGTACAACCTCGCCGAGACGTGGACCCATGAGCCCATCCTGTGGGCTGCGGACGAACCCGCGGATCACGGCCACGGGGGCCACGGTTCGCACGTGACGATCGGAGGCGGCGCAAGTGGCAACTGGTGAAATCACCCGGGCAGGCGCTCTCGACCTGGCCGAACTGCCGTACGGCTCGGTCGTCACCGCGAGCGGACGGATCTCCGGGGTCACCGAGCCCGGCGAGCTGTCGGTGCACTACCCGTTCCCCACGCGGGACCTGGTGGTTCTCGACAACACGTTGAAGTTCGGGTCGCGCGCGGCCAAGGCGCGCTTCGCCGTCTACATCGGCGATCTCGGCGAGGACACCGCGGCGTCGGCGCGGGCGATCCTGGGCCGGGTGCCGACCCCGGACAACGCGGTTCTGCTCGCCGTGTCGCCGAACCAGCGGGCCATCGAGGTCGTCTACGGCTCGAAGGTCAAGGGCCGCGGCATCGAAGAGGCTGCACCGCTGGGTGTCTCCGCGGCTGCAGCGTCGTTCCGCGAAGGCAACCTGATCGACGGTTTGATCAGCGGCATCCGCGTGCTGTCCGCGGGCGTGTCCCCGCGCTGACCCTCACGAGTCTCACGAGAGTGCGCTCACGGTAGCTGGCGGGTGCCGCCGACTACCGGGAGTGCACTCTCGGCGTTCGCTGCCACCAGCGCCGCCCGGATGCGGACGTAGCGCTCCAGGAAGAGCCGCTCGTCGAGCCGCTTGCGCCGCAGCCAGCCGGTGACTTCGTCGTTGCATTTGCTGGCGTTGCACGGCCCGCACGCGGGCACCACGTTGTCCACGGTGTAGCGCCCGCCGCGCGAGATCGCCATCACGCAGTCGCGCTGCAGTGTTCCGGTCGTCGCTCCGCAGTAGGCGCAGCCGCTCCATGCCGCTTTGATCGCCGTCCACTGCGCGTCGGTGAGGTCGTTGACGACGGCCGCAACGCGACGTTTGCGCCTGCGTGCCGCCCTCGCCCTGCGACTGTTGATTACCACCGCGTGAGCGTATGCGCGCGAGCGTGCGCGAACTCCCGTCCCCGAGCGGCGTGTCGCTACTGGGTGTCGAACTCCCGGGCGCGCAGCGACCGTTCCACCCCGGCCCGGCCCTCCAGCACGAGTCGGCGCAGCGCCGGCGGCACCTCGGGATCCGCCAGGAACCGGTCGGCCGCCTCCAGCGCCTCGGCGCTGATGTCCCACGACGGATACAGGCCCACGACCACGGTCTGAGCCACCTCGCTGGACCGCCGCTCCCACACCCCCGAGATCGCCTCGAAGTAGCGGTCCCGGAACGGCGCCAGCACCTCACCCTGCCCGGGTTGGGCGAAACCACCGATGATGGCCCGCGCGGTGATGTTGGCCAGCGTGTCGTCCTCGACCACCTGCTGCCACGCCGCTTCCTTGACCGCCGCCTGCGGGCGCGCCGCCGCCGCGGCCGCGGCCTGACGCCGGCCCGCCGCGGTCGGATCGTTCGCGGCCTCGGCGTCGATCAGCGGGGTCTGCGTGCCGTCGGCGTCGAGCACACCGGCGCGCGCCAGTGCCGTCACCACCCGCCACCGCAGATCCGTGTCCACCACGAGTCCTTCGAGGTTCACCGCGGCCGGCTCATTGTCCAGCAGCGTCTCCAGAACCGCGACGTGATTGGGCGAGAGCACCGACGTGCACAGCGCGTTGACGAACGCCAACTGGTGATCCGAGCCGGGTGCCGACTCGCGGGCCAGGTCCAGCAGGGTATCGCCGAACGCGGGCCACCCGTTCTCCGCGGCCCACTGCTGGTCGGCGTACGACCCCAGCGCAGTCTGCGCCTGCAACAGAAGTCGTTGTGCGACACCGACTTCGGATTCGGCGTGCAAGCCGCTCATCACCAGCGCCACGAAATCACGGGCCCGCAGCTCCGCGTCGCGGGTCATCTCCCACGCCGCGGACCACGCCAGGGTGCGGGGGAGCGGCTCCGCGATGTCGGCGATCCGGCCCAGCACCGTATGCAGGGAATCGGGGTCCAGCCGCAGTGAGCAGTAGGTGAAGTCATCATCGTTGACCAGGATCAGCTTGCCCCGCTTCACACCGCGCAGGCCGGGCACCTCTGTCGTCGGTCCGTCGACGTCGAGCTCCTCGCGGTGCACCCGCACCAACTTGCCCGACGCGTCGTCGTCGTAGATGCCCACCGCGAGGCGATGCACCCGCGTCTCACCGGCGCCCGGCTTTGCGCCGCCCTGCTCGATCGCGAATCGGGTGAAGGTGCCGTCGGCGTCGATGTCGAAATCGGGCCGCAGCGTGTTCAATCCGGTCGTCTTGAGCCACTGCCGTCCCCAGCCGGACAGGTCGCGGCCGGACGACTTCTCCAGTGCGCCCAGCAGATCGCCGAACGTCGCATTGCCGAAGGCGTGGTCGCGGAAGTAGTCGCGCAGTCCTGCGAGGAACGCCTCGAGTCCGACATAGGCCACCAGCTGCTTGAGCACGCTGGCGCCCTTGGCGTAGGTGATGCCGTCGAAGTTCACCTCGACGGCGTGAAGGTCGGGGATGTCGGCTGCCACCGGATGCGTCGACGGCAGCTGGTCCTGCCGGTACGCCCACGACTTCTCCACGTTGGCGAACGTGGTCCAGGCCTGGGTGTACTCGGTGGCCTCGGCCTGGCACAGCACCGAGGCGAAGGTCGCGAAGGACTCGTTGAGCCACAGGTCATCCCACCACTGCATGGTGACCAGGTCGCCGAACCACATGTGGGCCATCTCGTGCAGCACGGTCTCGGCGCGACGCTCATAGGAGTAGCGGGTCACCTTGGACCGGAACACGTAGTCCTCGAGGAACGTCACCGCGCCGGCGTTCTCCATCGCACCGGCGTTGAACTCTGGGACGAACAGTTGGTCGTACTTGCCGAACGCGTACGGGACGCCGAAGTTGTTGTGGTAGAAGCCGAATCCCTGCTTGGTCTCGGTGAACAGACGTTCGGCGTCCATGTACTCTTCCAGCGATTTACGGCAGAAGATGCCCAGCGGGATGTCGCCGTGGTCGTCGCTGTAGACGTCGTCCCAGCGGGCGTACGGCCCGGCGATCAGCGCCACCAGGTAGGTGCTCATCCGCGGGGTGGCCTTGAACGTGTGGTTCTTGGCCTTACCGTCCCAGGTCACGTCGACGGTCGCCCCGTTGGAGATCACCTCCCAGTGCCCCGGCGCGGTGACGGTGATGTCGAAGGCGGCTTTGAGGTCGGGCTGGTCGAAGCAGGCGAACATCCGCTTGGCGTCGGCGGTCTCGAACTGCGAGTACAGGTAGACCTCGTCATCGACAGGGTCGACGAAGCGGTGCAGTCCCTCGCCGGTGTTGGAGTACCGGCAGTCAGCGTCGACGACGACGACGTTGTGTTCGGCGAGCCCGGTGAGCGCAATGCCCGTCGACTCGTCGTAGCTGGACACGTCGATGTCGTTGCCGTTGAGCGTTGCGCTGCGGATCGAGTCCGCCGCGAGGTCGAGGTAGGTGTCGGCGCCGGCGGTGGCGTCGAATTCGATGGTCGTCACCGAGCGGAAGGTCTGCTCGCTCGGCGAGCCCTCGCCGTCGGTCAGATCGAGGGCGACGCGATAACTGTCGACGGTGATCAGGGCGGCGCGTTCGGCAGCTTGGTCGCGCGTCAGATTAGGAAGGGCCACGCTCGTCAACACTAGTCTCAAGCCGGGAAGACAGGACGGGCGTCGGTGGTTGACGCAATGGACGTCTGTCACCGACTCGAGGAGGAGACCCCATGGCCGAGAAGTCCCGCGCCGATTTCTGGTTCGACCCGCTGTGTCCGTGGTGCTGGATCACCTCCCGCTGGATTCTCGAAGTGGAGAAGGTCCGCGATGTCGACGTCAACTTCCACGTCATGAGCCTCGCGGTGCTCAACGAGGGCAGGGATCTGCCCGAGGAGTACCAGGAGATGATGAAGAAGGCGTGGGGTCCGGTGCGCGTCGCGATCGCCGCCGAGGAGGCCCACGGCGCCGACGTGCTGGGGCCGCTGTACACGGCGATGGGCACGCGGATCCACAACCAGGACAACAAGGACTTCGCGCAGGTGATCAGCGAGTCTCTGGCCGAGGTGGGACTGCCCGCAGAGCTTTCCAAGGCCGCCGACTCCGACGCCCACGACGAGGCGCTGCGCAAGAGTCATCACGAGGGCATGGACGCCGTCGGCGACGATGTCGGCACACCGACCATTCACGTCAACGGGGTGGCGTTCTTCGGGCCGGTGCTCTCGAAGATCCCGCGCGGCGAAGAGGCCGGAAAGCTGTGGGACGCCTCGGTGACGTTCGCGTCCTACCCGCACTTCTGGGAACTCAAGCGTTCCCGCACCGAGTCGCCGTCGTTCGACTGAGTAGCAATTGTTTCGGGCGCGTTGCGTCCGGTTGCGCGGTGACAGGTGCGCCCTCAGGGTAGATCGGTGACAGTCACCGAACCCACCACCGACGGCTCCTACCGGGACCGCGTGGTCGCCGTCGAACCGGGCGGCACCGAGCACATCGCCGACGCGGACCGGCACGGCAAGCCGAGCCAGCTGTTCTGGACGTGGACGTCGCCGAACCTGGAGTTCGCGACGATCTTCGTCGGCATGCTCGCGGTGCTCGCGTTCGGAATGACGTTCTGGCAGGCGGTCGCCGGCATCGTCATCGGTACCGGGCTGGGCGCTGTGGCCCACTACTTCCTCTCGGCGCGCGGGCCACTGCACGGCGTTCCCCAGATGGTGTTGGGCCGGTTGGCGTTCGGCTTCAAGGGCAACGCGGTGCCGTCGGTGCTGATGTCGGTCACCGCCGGCGTCGGCTGGTTCGCCACCAACAGTGTCAGCGGTGCGTTCGCGCTGTCCACACTGTTCGGTATCGGACCGCTGATGGGGTTGGTGATCATCGTCGCGGCCCAGACGGCACTCGCGTTCTTCGGGCACAACCTGGTACAGGCCTTCGAGCGGTACTCATTCCCCGTACTCGCCATCGTCTTCCTCGCAGCGTCGGTGGCGATCTTCGTCCACGCTGACATCGGCAACGGCGCACCGGCCGCCGACGGGGTCGGCGGGCTGGGTGGCTTCCTGCTCACCGTCGGCACGTCGTTCGGCTATGCGGCCGGGTGGACGCCGTATGCCGCAGACTTCACCCGGTACCTGCCGGCGACCGTGTCCGGTCCGCGGACCGGGTTCTTCGCCGCTGCTGGGCTTTTCACCGCGTGTGTGGTGCTGGAGGTGGTGGGGGCCGCGTCGGTGACGACGGGTGAGGCGTCCCTGGCCGACCCGACCGGCTCGTTCACCGCCGAGCTGGCATCGCCGTTGGCCAAGGCGACCCTGTTGGCCATCGCCGTCGGCGCGATCGCGGCCAACGCGATCAACGTGTACTCCGGCGCGATGGCGTTCGTCTCGACCGGCATCGCCCTGCCCGCCCATGTCGCCCGTGCGTTGGTGACGGTGTTCTTCGGCGTCGCGGGATTCCTCGTCGCCTGGTGGGCGTTGCCCGACGCCGCGCACAGTTACGAGGCGTTCCTGCTGATCATCGCCTACTGGGTGGGGCCCTGGCTGGGCGTGGTGTTCGCCGATCAGTACCTGCGCCGCGGGCGACCGGTCGCGCATCTGCTCTACGACCGCTCCTATGCGAACTGGGGAGGTCTTGCGGCCTTCCTGATCGGCCTGGTCGTCTCGGTGGTGCTGTTCGCCAATCAGGAGAAGTTGGTCGGTGTGGTGGCGGCGGCGATACCTCAGCTCGGCGACATCACCTTCTTCGTCGGTTTCGTGCTCGCCGGGGCCGCATACTTGGTGCTGTGTCGAAAAGCGATCACAGCTCCCACGCCGTGACCTCACCGCAGACGATGCTCGACGTTGCGGTCGAGGAGGCCCGAAAAGGACTGGCAGAAGGCGGGATACCGATCGGGGCAGCGTTGTTCGCCGCCGACGGGACACTGCTCGGCAGCGGCCACAACCAGCGCGTGCAACGTGACGACCCGTCGATCCACGCCGAGACCGACGCGTTCCGCAATGCGGGCCGCCAGCGCGGATACTCCTCGACGACCATGGTGACGACGCTGTCCCCGTGCTGGTACTGCAGCGGGCTGGTGCGGCAGTTCAACATCGGCGCCGTGGTGATCGGGGAGAGTACGACCTTCACCGGCGGGCACGACTGGCTGGCCGAGCACGGCGTGGCTGTCACCGTGCTCGAGGACGAGCGGTGCGTGGCGATGATGACGGATTTCATCGCGGCGCATCCGGAACTGTGGGCGGAGGACATCGGAGAATGAGTGTGATTGCCAGCGTCGACCTTTCGCGGTGGCGGCTGGGCGGAGCCGACGCCGACTCGGTGGCCGCCGAGGTGGACGAGGGTCTGCAGCGCGCGGGCTTCATCCTGGTGACCGGACACGGGGTCGACGCGAGGTTGGCCGCCGACGTGCGGGCTGCGGCCCGGGAGTTCTTCGCGTTGCCCGCGCCGGTCAAGAGTCGCTACGCGGTGCCGGTCGGCGGGCACGGGTGGATCGGTCCGGGGGCCGAAGCCAACGGCTACGCCGAGGGCACCGAGACCCCGCCCGATCTGAAGGAGAGTTTCAGCCTGGGCGCCGAGACCTCCACCGGCGACGCCGAGGTCGATCGAATCTGGTTCGCGCCCAACGTGTGGCCGTCCGAGGTGCCTGCGTTGCAACGGTTGGTCGACGAGTACACCGCGCAGATGCGCGGTGTCGCCGACGATCTGCTGGCGCTGTTCGCGCACGCACTTCGGTTGCCGCTCAACCCTTTCGTCGAGCTGGCCAGCATGCCGACGTGGACGATGAACATCAACCACTACCCGCCGGTCAGCGTCGTCGGTGATCCCGAGCCGGGGCAGTTTCGCATCGGCCCGCACACCGACTTCGGCACCGTGACGATTCTCGATCGCGAGCCGGGCGCCGGTGGTCTTCAGGTGTTCAGCGAGGAGGCCGGCTGGGAGGACGCGCCGTACGATCCTGCGGCCCTGACCGTGAACATCGGTGATCTGCTCGAGTACTGGAGCGGTCGGCGGTGGCCGTCGGGCCGGCACCGGGTGTTGCCGCCGCAGCCGCATGCTCCCGAAGAGGATCTGGTGTCGCTCATCTACTTCTACGAGGCCAACCACGACGCCGTCGTCACGCCGCTGGCGCCGCCCGTCGGCCGGGAGACGGGGCTGACGCCGGTGACGACGTCGGACTTCATCAAGGCACGCCTCGACGCCATCACCATCGGCTGAGCTCCACTACGCCCAACCCGACATTTGGGCGCGAAATCGGGGGCTTTTTGCGCCCAACCCGACGTTTGGGCGGGCTGAAGTCGTGAGGAAGTAGGGTATCGGCCATGCGTGTCTATCTCGGAGCCGACCATGCCGGATACGAGCTCAAGCAGGCCGTCGTCGAGCATCTGAGCGCGACCGGCCACGAGCCCGTCGACTGCGGCGCCTTCAGCTACGACGCCGAGGACGACTACCCGGCCTTCTGCATCGCCGCGGCCGAGAAGACGGTCGCCGACCACGGAAGCCTCGGTATCGTGATCGGCGGCTCCGGCAACGGCGAACAGATCGCCGCCAACAAGGTACCGGGCGTCCGCTGTGCGCTCGCATGGAGCGTCGAGACGGCCCAGCTGGCCCGCGAGCACAACAATGCCCAGGTCATGGGGATCGGCGGGCGCATGCACACCACCGAGGACGCGCTCGCGATCATCGACGCCTTCCTGGCCGCAGCCTGGTCCGAGGCGCCGCGCCACCAGCGGCGGATCGACATCCTCGCCGAGTACGAGAAGACACACGACGCGCCGCCCGTTCCGGGAGCCTGAACATCAGCCGGCGCGACGACGCCGATGTCGCGGACATCGCTGAAAGCCGCGGCGGCACAGGCCCGTTGACCGGCACGCGGCTTGTTGTCGGCGACACCCTCGGCGTCGCCGACGCCGTCTCGGCGCTGCGCGATGCTGGTGCCGTCGTGGTGGGCACGACCAACCTCGACCGATGCGCTGCCCGCGTGGCCGCCGGGGAAGCCGACATCGCCATCGCCACGGACGCCGCCGCACTGCCGGGCATCGTCGGGATCACGCCGACCGCCGGGCTGTTCAGCGCCGACGAATCCCGCACTCGCATCACCATTCTCGCGCCCACGCTGACGCTCGCCGACGCCGCGATGGCGATTCTCGCCACCGGCGCACCGTCACGGCCATGGCCGGCGGACACCCGGTTGGCCGCGCCGCCCACCCCTGTCGTGGGAATCCCGGACGACCTGTCTTCTCTCGACAAGCCATGGCACGCGGCGTTCACCGCAGCCGTCGACCACGTCGTCCGCAGCGGTGCGACAGTCGAACAGATCCACCGCGCTGTGGACGGTGAAAGCTCAACTGCTCTCCGCCGATTGCTCGACGCAACAGTCGACGCGCTCCTGGTACCGACGTCCGTGCGCGTCAGCGTCACCGAGGACATGTGCGGGGTCGCGGTCCCGGCGGGGCGCGCGGGCGTCACCGTCCTGGCCCGTGCGTTCGACGACGCCGTGGCGCTCGACATCGCGGCACGACTCACCACCGATCCGGCGCCGCTTCGAGCGTGGCCGCTCGCCGTTGCCGAGCACACCGAGCTCGTGGTGTTCGGTGCCCATCTGCGCGACGGACCGCTGGTGTATCAGCTCACCGACCGGGGTGCCCGGTTCGCCGGCGAGATCACCACTGCGCCCAGGTACCGCATGACCGCGCTGCCGACCACGCCGCCCAAACCCGGGGTGACGCGGATGCCCGACGGTGTCACCGGCGCGGCGCTGACAGGACACCGCTGGCTTCTGTCGCCCGCGGCACTGGGCCGATTCCTGACCGAACTGCCGGCGCCGATGCAACTCGGCAAGGTCGAGTTCGCCGACGGAACCTGGCGGACGGCTTTCGGATGTGACGGATCGGTCGAAGGTGTCGACGTCAGTCATTACGGCAGCTGGCCGGCTGCCGTGGCCGCGGGAGCGGTACCGCAGACTTAGGGGATGCCCGAAGGTCACACTATTCACCGCCTCGCGCGGCAGCACCAGCGGATGTTCAAGGGCCAGCGCGTTGCGGTGAGCAGCCCGCAGGGACGGTTCATCGACGGTGCCGATGCGGTCAACGGCAAGGTCTTCACCAGGGCCAGCGCCTACGGCAAGCACCTGTTCCATCACTACGGCGGCGACCGCATCGTGCACGTGCACCTCGGCCTGTACGGCAAGTTCAGCGTGTTCGACGTCGAGGACGGCGTGCCCGACCCGGTGGGCCAGGTGCGGATGCGCATCGTGGGCACTCAGCGCGGCACCGACCTGCGCGGACCCACGGCCTGTGAGGTGATCACCGAAGCCGAGGTCTCCGAGATCCTCGCCCGGCTGGGTCCTGACCCGTTGCGCAAAGACGCCGACCCCGGTACGGCGTGGACGCGAATCCACAAGTCCCGCAGAGTGATCGGGGCGCTGCTGATGGACCAATCGGTGCTCGCCGGTGTCGGTAATGTGTACCGCAACGAACTTCTCTACCGGCACCGCATCGACCCGCACCGCCCCGGAACCACGGTCGAGGCGAACGAGTTCGACGACGCCTGGACAGACCTCGTCGAGTTGATGAACGTCGGTGTACGCAAGGGCCGCATCATCACCATCAGACCCGAGGACGACCACGGCCTGCCCTCGTACGGGCCGAGACGCCCGCGCACGTACGTGTATCGCCGCGCCGGTGACCCGTGCCGCATCTGCGGCACACCGATCCGCACCGAAGTGCTCGAAGGGCGCAACCTGTTCTGGTGCCCCACCTGCCAGAGCTGATTCCGGTGGGCGCCCGACCGCCCGACCCGGCAGAATCACCGGGTGGAATTGATCCTGGTCGTCGTCGGAGCCATCGTCGTCACCGCGGTGGCGCACCGCCGAGGGCTCGAACCCGCCCTGATCATCGTCGTCGTCGGCATCGCCGTGTCCTTCCTGCCCGGTTTCACAGCGCCTGAACTCGATTCGCACATCCTGCTGTCGGTGGTGTTGCCGCCGCTGCTGTACTCGGCCGCGCTGGACTTCTCGTTCCCGACGTTCCTGCGCAACATCAAGCCGATCCTCGGGCTCGGTGTCGGTCTCGTCGTCGTCACCGCGTTCACCGTGGCCCTCGTGTCGTCGTGGTTGGTCGTGGTGCCGTTGACGTTCGGCACCGCTCTGGTGCTCGGTGCCATCGTGGCCCCACCGGACGCCGTGACCGCCGTGGCGGTCGGTCGCAAACTCGGACTGCCCAAGCGGGTCATGTCGATCCTCACCGGGGAGAGCCTGATCAACGATGCGGCCGCCCTGGCGCTGTTCTCCGTGGCGGTCGCGCAGGTGGCCGGCAGCCGCACGTTCATCGACAACCCGCTGCTGCTGTTCGGCTACAGCGCGGTGCTCGGGCCACTTGTCGGGGCCGCACTCGGCTACATCACGCTGTGGATCAGGCGACGTCTGGCCAACCCCGCGCTGGAGACGGTGCAGGGACTCATGGTGCCGTTCGCCGCGTTCATCGTCGCGGAGGAGATGCACGCCTCAGGCGTGTTGGCCGTGGTGGTCGCCGGGTTCGTCGTCGGCAGCGGAACGGTGGACGCCGGCTACCAGACCCGCCTGCAGGAGCGATACGTCTGGAACTCGGTGGACGTGCTGCTCGAGGCGTTCGTGTTCGCCTACATCGGCCTGCATCTGCGCTTCGTGCTCGAGGATCTGCGCCAGGCCCACGAGTCGCTCGTCGAGGTCGCCGTCGCGTCGGCGATCGTGCTGCTGATCGTGCTCGTCATCCGCCCGCTGTCGGTGTTCGCGATGTTCAGCAGGGGAGTGCTGTCCCGTCAGGTCGAAAAGCGGCTCAGCGTGCCGGTTCCCGCTCAGGGTGGGCGTGGCGCACTGGGCACCAGACGGCGTGCGGCGGTCCCGCCGCGGTGGCGTTCACGCATCGACAACCGGGCGCTGACATGGCAGGAGAACGTCGTGGTGTCGTGGACCGGCATGCGTGGAGTGGTCACTCTCGCGGCTGCGGCGGCGATTCCGGTGACCACGGCAGCGGGCGACCCGTTCCCCGAACGGGCGACGATCCAGGCCATCGCCTTCGTCGTCAGCGTCGGAACGCTTCTCCTGCAGGGTGCGACGTTACCGCTGCTGATCCGCCGCCTCGAGCTGTCCGCCGCCGACGACAAGATGTACACCGCGGCAGAGACGGAGAAGGCAGAACAGGTGGTGCATTCCGCGGCCGCGTCAGTGCTCGCCGAGTTCCGGGCCAACCCGCCGGCCGGACTGGATCCCCGGGTGCTCGCCGAGATCCGCGGGGTCGTCGCCAGGCATTCTCAGGACGCCGACGAGATGCCGGACCCGGACGCCCACACCCCGCGCGCCGAGATCTTCGCCCAGCTCTACCGGGACGTGTTGTCTGCGCAGCGGCACGCGTTGATCGCCGAGCGTGACGAGGGGCGCATCGACGACGAGGCGGTGCGGGCGATGCTCGAACGCCTCGATCTACAGGAGGCCGGCGTATCGGCTCGGCTGGAAAGCCGGTTCTAGAAGTCGAACCCGCCGCCGCCGAAGTCGCCGCCGCCGAAGTCCCCACCGCCGAAATCGCCGCCGCCCCAGTCGTTTCCGCCGCCGTCCCAGCCACCGCCGGTGTCGGCGCCGTCGAAGCCTCCGCCGTCGAGCTGGCCCTGTTCCATACCGTCGGCGAACCCGTCGCCGTAACCGTTCTCGAATGCGTTGGCGTCGTAACCGACTCCGGCCATGCCGGAGAACAGTGACGTGAACAGCAGCGCTGAACCCACGCCCCAGGCGCCCGCCACCAGGGCCGGCTTCCACCACGGCTCCGAGTACCAGCCTGCGGGCACCGGACGTCCTGCGACCCGCCCTCCGGGGTAGTAGTTGGGGGTGCGTTGCGACGGTGTCGGCGACGCCTCGATCTGGCGCCCGTCGAAGTCGACGCTGCGATCCTCGGTGACGGCACCGGCCGTGCGCTGTCCGGACAGCGTCTCCAGATCCGGGCCCGGGTCCATGCCCATCGCTGTTCGCGCCGCGCGCACGTAATACAGCCCTTCGACCGCGCTCTCCTTCGCCAGCGCCGCCTGCTTCACGGTGGTGGCCTGGTCGATCTGCGAGGACGCGGCGGTGTAGCGCTCGGATGCGTCGGCCAGCGCCTGCTTGGAAGCGTCGTCGGTTCCGGTCAGCGCGTACACCTGACCGCCGAGGCGCTCGATGAGACGACGGGCGTCGGCCTTCGCATCGGCCAGTGAGGCTGCGCTGCGCTGACCGGATGCCTTCGACGATGCGTACATGGCGATGCCGATCGCCGCGACGACCAGCACGATGAGGAGTAGAAGAACGCCTTCCATGGTTCACAGCGTACCGACAGGTCGTCGATGCGCCCGGTGTCGTTTCGGGCCGTCGCCCTGCTACGAGCTGCGGGGTTCGCGTCCGGTCACGACGCCGACGCCGCGCGCTCGGCCCGCCGCTGCGCGATCCGATCCTGCAGGCGCGGACGATCCTTCTTCGTCGCCCGTGCCGGCGTGCTCTTGTCCTTGTCGGCAGCAGCGGTGCCGGCAGCAGCGGTGTCGGCGGTGGTCGACTGCTGTCGTTCCGACAGTCGGGAGAACAGCTTCCGCACGACGCCCTGCGACTCGGTCTTGTCCCGTGTCGACGTCGTGGTCGTGGTCTCAGCCGGTGCCGTCACCGTCGCCTGTGTCACCGTCGGTGTGGCCGGGTACGTCGGGGAGGGCAGGACCACCGGGCGCTGCCGCTTGCCGGGCAGGTAGTACTGGCTCTCGATGCCCGGCCGCAGCGCCTTGTCCTGGGCGGCGATCTGCTCCGGTGTCTTGGTACCCGGGTAGATCAACGGCAGGGGATAAGTGAGGAAATACCGAGTGGTGGACCCGGTTCGCGGATCGGTGTAGGTCACCGCCGGGTTGGAGAGATCGAGGCCGTTGTACCCCTCGCGGTGGACTCTCTGACTGAGGTTGTACCGGGCGAAATTCGCGGTTCCCGCCGGAACGTCAGCGACGATGTCGTACTGCCGCAGGACGAACGTCGCGTTTGAGCCGACGCCATCCGCCAGCGTCGGATGGCGATTGAAGATGTTGATGTTGCCGGGTGTACTGGGCGCACCGAGAAGATAGAACTGCGTGGTCGTGTCCTCCGGGTGAGTGTTCAGGTACTCGATGGCGGCGTCGGTGGAGTCGGAGTAGGTCCAGATCGTGTTCTGGCCGGGGTGTGCGGCGACGTAGTCCTCGATGGCCTTCGCGCCGCGCGCGAGGCTGGCGGCGTTGGGGTTGAAGTTGGCATAGGGGATCACGTCGCATCCCGCGCCCGGATCGCAGCCCTGGCCTGCCGGCGCCGCGATGCTGGCGTAGTCCACCTTGGCGCCGAACAGGCCGGTCATGTAGGCGACATCTGCCACGGCGGGCGTCGCGGACAGCAGCGCTGCGGCCGCCACCATCGGAAGTGTGGCGATGACTTTGTTCATGGATGTCGTCCTTCCGACTGTGAGAAAGCAGCAGCGACTGCTCCGGCTACGGGTTTGCCCGAATTGCTCGCGAGTAATCGTTGTCGCACGCGTCAACTCGTGACGATTTGGTCATACAGCAAACAGCGAACGGGCAGTACACGGCGATTGGCTTCTGCATGCACGCAGAGATATCGCGACATATGGCCCCCCATTCGTCGTCGGCGATGCTACGCCGGCCCGGGGGAGGCAGCACCCCCAATCGTGAATGTGCCGGGCAGGCAGGAGAAATTTGCCTGCGGCGCCGTCGCTCAGGCTGCCGCGAGGGCTTCACGGGCGACGCTCTGCGCGTCGTAGCTGTTGACAGCGATCCGGTCGAAGATGGCCTCGATACGGCGGGCTTGCTCGTGCGGATCGAGATCGGTCGACCGATAGATGCGCCCCGCTTCGCGCGCGCCGTCACGGACTTGGCGTGTCCGCGCCGACCGGAGGTCCTGGTAGAGCCGTAGCCGCGACGGCAGGTCCACGCGCGGACACCCTCGCAGGACGCTCGCCAGCGTGATGGCGTCCTCGACCGCCTGGTTGGCGCCCTGGCCCAGGTGCGGCACGACGGCGTGCGCCGAGTCCCCGAGCAGCGTGATGTGCCGCCCGGACCAGTTCGACGCCGGCTCGCGGTCATAGATGCCCCAGCGGAACGTCTCGTCCATGCGCTCGATGATGTCGAGCACCGGTTGATCCCAACCGGAGTACGCGGCGGCGAGTTCGCCAACATCGCCGGGTGCGGTCCACGATTCGGTGACGTCGAGGTCGGTCGGCACGAACGCGACGACGTTGAGGAGGCGCCCCGCGGACACCGGATAGACGAGGAAGCTGCGACCCGGTCCCATCCACATCGCGCAGGCGTCCATCGCAGCGACGGGTGCGATGCCCGCGAGACGCTCGGCGGGAATCAGCCCGCGGTAGGCCATGATGCCTTCGCTGACGGGGCGGGTGGGTTCGCTGACCAAGCCCTGCAGACGCGAATGGATGCCGTCGGCGGCGATCAGCAGATCGGCGTCGACGGCACTGCCGTCGGCGAACCGGATGGTCACCTCGTCGTCACCGTCGCACACCTCGATCACCTTGTGGCTCAGCATGATCGCGGTGTCGGGCAGTGCGTCGGAGAGGACCGCCTGGAATTCACCGCGGTGCAGGAACATCGTGCGGGCCGGATCGCCGAAAGAGAGTCGGGACGGTTCGCCGGCGACCGGTTGACCGCCGGCAGTGCGAAAGAGATAGTGCGAATACTGTCCGGCGACCGCGCGCAGCCGCTCGCCGATGCCGAGACCGGCGAAGACCCTGGCCCCGTTGGGAGCGATAGACACCCCGGCCCCCAGCGCGCGCAGCTCTGATGCCTGCTCGTAGACCCGGGCGTCGATTCCGTGTGTGCGCAACGCCAGCGCCGCGGTCAGCCCGCCGATGCCCGCGCCGACGATCGCGACCCGCAGTGTGTCCTCGTCCGCCATGGTCAGCTCCTCTTCGATAATTCATGTACCGATCGGCACATGATTGACGTTAGACGTACCGATCGGTACGTTCAAGTGATGCCCCGCACAGCCGACCCCGAGCGCCGGGCCGAACTGCTCCGGGCGGTCGTGGGGTACCTCGAAGAGCGCGGCGTTGCCGACATGTCGCTGGCGCCTATGGCCGAGGCGCTGGGCACCAGCAAGCGCATGCTGCTCTACTACTTCGGCGACCGCGGGGAGCTGCTGGCGCAGGCGATGGCGGCCAGCCGTCCCGACGCAGGCGCGATCTTCGACGGCGTGGCCACCGCCGACGACTTCGTCGCGGCTGCGCGCACGCTCTGGCGAGCGATCACCCGCGGGCGGCAGCGCCGCAGCGTCTCGCTCCTGCTGCAGGTCCTCAGTCTGGCCATCACCGATCCGGGCACCTACCAGCCCTACGCGGACGACGCCGTCACCGTGATGCTCGACCCGATCGCCGCCGCCTTGGCCGGTCTCGGCGTCGACACATCAGACGCCCGGGTGCGAGCGACGCTGGTGGTGTCCGGGCTGCGCGGACTGTGCCAGGACGGCCTGGTCACCGGTGACCGGGCGCGGGTCGACGCTGCGGCGGAGCGGGTGATCGCCGCTGCCATCGCAGACTGACAAGCTCAGGGGCTCAGAGTTTCGGGTGCGGCGACGCGGGCGTGTTGTCGAACTCCAGTCCGACGAGCCTTTCCGACAGCTCCCAGAGCCTGGCTGCCTCGGTGGCATCGCGCGCAGGCTTGTAGACCTCCTGCTCGGCAGCCGGGCCGGAGAGATGCTGGAAACCTCTGGGGCCGTACAGCTTCCCGCCGCGAGCGTCGGGATGCGTAGCGGCATACAGTGCCGGGAGCATCCCCTCCTCGGCGGACCGGTTCACCAATCCCAGTCGGGCGGCCACCCGAACTGCGCGAAGGCCTGGCGTATCACGTGCGCGCCCGAGCGCCGGCTGCGCGGCGAGAAGGTTGGTCGGTGTGACACCCGGGTGCGACGCATTGCTGGTGATGCCCCAGCCATAGCGCTGGCTTCGACGGTCCAACTCGAGGGCGAACATCAGGTTGGCGATCTTGGACTGGCTGTAGGCCTTCGATTCCGAGTAGGTCGACTCGAAGTCGGGGTCGTCCCAGTTTATTTCGTTGAATCGCGCGGAAACGCTGGTCTGCGTGGTCACGCGGGCCCGTCCTGCGGCCAACAGCGGCAGGAGCCGCGCAGTGAGCGCGAAGTGCCCGAGATGATTGCTGCCCCACTGCAGTTCGAACCCGTCAGCGGTGGTCTGTCGGCTCGGTGGGCTCATGACACCGGCGTTGTTGATCAACACATGGATGGGCCGACCCTCGCTGATGCACTCCCCGGCCAGATCGGCGACGGACTGTAGTGACGACAGGTCCAGCGACTTCAGTGTGATTTGCGCCCGGGGGGTGTTGGTGCGGATCCGTTCGACGGCCCGCCGGCCCTTGTCGGCATTGCGCACCGGCAGGATCAGCTCTGCGCCGGCAGCTGCCAGTCGATCGGCCAGAGCGAGGCCGATGCCGTCGCTCCCGCCGGTGATCATGATCGATCGCCCTGTCATGGTGGGAACCGCCGCATGCTCTGGCGTCGCCATCTCGGTCTCCTCGTCGCGTGGCTGTGGGTGCAGTCCCGACGTTGTCACTGTTTTCGCCGCGCGTTCAGGACGCGTCTATCCCAGGAGTGCCCGTCCCTCCCTGCGGGCGCGTCAGCCCGGGCTGACCGCATCCACACGTGCCTCGCGCATGTACGCCTCCGGATCGGAGCCCAGTGCGCAGAGTTTGGCGTGGCTCGGCGTCCCGGGTTCGGCAGTGAACACCAGCAACGTGTGCAGTTGTGTTGTGTCGTACAGGATCTGGCAGTAGAGATCCAGTACGCCCAGCGTCGGGTGCACGACACGCTTGGACATTTCGTGGGGGAGATCCACGTCGTGGCGCTCCCAGCACTCGACGAATTCCGGGCTCCGCTCCAGCAGATGCTCGACGATGTCGGCTGTCCGTGAACCCGGCCCGTCGCGCACGAACCCCGTCCGTGCGGCTGCGACGTACGACCGCCCGATCTTCTCGTGGTCCTCGACCGGGTAGATGTGCCGGCTGTCCTCGTCGGTGAACCATCGATACAGCACGCTTCGTGCCATCCCCTGGTGTCGGGTCTCATCGCCGAGCAGGGCCCGTGCTGTCGGCGTCTGCACCAACGTCTCCCCGAGAGCAGACATCACCTGCGCCGGAGTGTCCTGCAGTCGGTCCAGAATGCGCATCATCGCGGGACTGACGTGATCGCTGACCGGCGTGCGGGCAGGTGCATTGTGCCCCGCGAGCCGGAACAGGTGATCACGTTCGTCCAGGGACAGCCTCAGCGCTCTGGCCAGGGCGGCCACCACTTCTGCCGACGGTTGCGAGCCGCGTTGCTGTTCCATCCTGCTGTAGTAGTCCGTCGAGATCATCGCGAGAGCCGCAACCTCCTCACGACGCAATCCGGCGGTCCGCCGCCGCAGGCCGGCGGGCAACCCGACGTCGTCCGGTGTGAGTGCCTGGCGCCGGTGGCGAAGGAATTCGGCGAACTGGGCCTGCTCCATGTCGCCATTGTCCCCGACCGTGGGCTGCCCACCCAGGGACGGACAACTGGAATTGTCCTCCGTGCTGAGACGGCACCGCCTCTACACAGCGCGCGTCATCGTGGTGGCGCAGCGAGGACGTCGGTCGCGATGGGCTCCCAACGCGCCACGCCGCTGTCACCGCGGATGACACGGCCGAACGGCTGGTCTCCGAAATGGACGGCGAACGCTTCGGTGTCGGGTTGGCAGAGTTCGTCGAGAAGGCGAGCGCGCGCCTCGGGTACCAGATCGGGCGCCGTGTCCGGAGCCGATCCCCACGCGGGATGGCTCAGCTGCGCGGGAGTGTGAAAGGCGTCGCCGAAGGCGATCATTCGCCGGCCAGACGGTGAGGTGATCACATAAGACGTGTGTCCGGCACTGTGTCCCGGTGTGATGAGCGCGGTGACACCCGGCAGAATCTCTTCGCCGTCGGTCACCCGCCGCAGAGTCGAAAGCCGTTGCATGGGTTCGATGATCGTGTCGTGGTCGCATGCTCCAAGGGGGTGTTCGCCGCGCTGAAACGGCTGCAGTTCGAGTTCGGCGACGACATACTGCGCGTTGGGGAACGTGGGAACTCTGCGGCCACCATCGCCGTCGACGAAAGCCCATCCGGCGTGGTCGACACGGAGGTGGGTGAGCGCGAAGACGTCGATGTCCTCGGGGCTGACGCCGACCGATGCCAGAGTGGCCAGGAATGCGCCACAGTCGGTTCGTCCGATTTCGTTCGTGGTCTGAACGTCGCCCAGCCCAGCGTCGATCAGCAGCGTGGTGTCGTCGGTTGACTGGACGATCAGTCCGCCCGCGGACATGGCGATATCGCCCTCTGGACCGATCTCTTCCGGATGCTTGTCCCAGTACCACTGCGGAACCGCGCGCAGGAACGCCTCTGCCGACAGCCACATGGCACCGTCGACGACATAGGTGAATGTCAGCTCGCCGATCGAACGACGCCGTTCCGATGACTGTTCGCCGATCCTGCCGATAGTGGTTCTCATAGACGGACCTCCGAGCTCAGGAGCAGGTGCTGACCTCTCACCCAGACTGCCAGCTCGCCGCATCGACGATGTCGAGCCTGTTCTGACGTGCACCCCAGCCAACTGCCAGGTTGTGCGGTCACAGTGGCTGTCATGTCCGAATCGCGTGGCCCCGGAACCTAAGGGTGCCGAGTCAATCGGCGCAGTGGGTCACCACGGCTCGCCTGTTGCGCCGCATGGGCTTCGGCACCACCGGGGCCGCGGTGGATGCCGCGGTCGGCGAGGACTGGTCCGCTCACGTCGACCGCGCGCTCGCCGCCGATCCGGAATCCGATCCTGGTGCCGTGGCCACACCGATGCCGACGTTCGACATCCCCGAGCCACCCGGGAAGTCAGCCTCCGCCGAGGCGCGCAAGCAGTATCAGCACGCACTGGGTCGGCAGATGGATCAGCTCGCGCAGTGGTGGCCGGCCCGCATGGCGGCCGTCGGTGAGCCCGTCGGGGAGAAGCTGACCCTGCTGTGGCACAACCACTTCGCGACGTCGGCGGCGAAGGTACGCACCGCTGCATGGATGGCCGCCCAGAATCGGACATTGCGAACGCTGTGCCTCGCCGACTTCCGCACCTTGTCCTATGCGATGTTGACGGATTCGGCGATGCTCGACTGGCTCGACGCGCAGACCAACACCGCCCGCTCGGCCAACGAGAACCTGGCGCGAGAGTTCATGGAGCTGTTCGCGCTCGGTCACGGCAACGGCTACACCGAAGACGACGTCCGATCCGGGGCACGGGCATTGACGGGCTGGGTGCTGAACCGGGGCGGGGAACCCTCGATGAAGGCCAATCGGCACGACGACGGCGTCAAGACCCTGCTCGGGGTCACCGGCAACCTCGACGCCGCGCAGTTCTGCGACATCGTTCTGGCGCAACCACATTCGCCGACCTACGTGACCGGCAGGCTGTGGAGTCAACTCGCTGGAGGCGATCCGTCTCCGGCTGCATCGGCACGCTTGAGCGCGGCCTATGGACCGAACCGGGACCTGCGGGCACTCACCCGGGCGGTGCTCACCGATCCGGAGTTCGTCGCCGCCCGGTCGGCGATGGTGAACACGCCCGTCGAATGGCTCGTGGGGGTGGCACGGTCACTCGGGGTGTCATTGGCGAACGAAAAGCATTCTGCCGCCACGCAGTCTGCGCTGAGGACGCTCGGTCAGCGGCCCTTCTTCCCTCCTGACGTCGGGGGATGGCCGCACGGTCAGGTGTGGCTGTCGACAGCCAGCACCTCGGTGCGGTTCTCGACGGCGGCGGCCTTGGCGACGGGCGCCGACCTGTCGACCATCGAGCAGGCCGCACCTGGCGACCGGCTTGACGCCGTGGGCTACTTCATCGGCATCGGCGACTGGACCGACAGGAGCGTCGCCGCGTTGACGCCGCTCGCGTCCACCCCGCACAGCCTCGTCGCTGCCGCGGTCAACACCCCCGAATACCTCACGTCGTAGGGAACAGAGGATGCCCGAGATCAACCGCAGGAAGTTCCTGCTCGCCAGCGCCGGGGTCGGTGCGCTGGGGCTGCTGTCCGGGGCGGCGGCCGTCGAGTGGCCCGACCTGATGGCAGCGGCGCATCGCCAGCCGCTAGCGAAGGGAAGCGGCATCGCCGTCGTCGTCACGCTCTACGGAGGCAACGACGGCATCAACACGCTGATCCCGCACGCCGACAACGCCTACCACGACGCGCGGCCCGACCTGGCGTACGCGCCGGCCGATGTGCTGCACCTCGACGACCGACTCGGCCTCAATCCCGCGATGACGGGCATGCACGGTCTCTGGCAGGACGGCCATCTCGCGATCGTGCGCGGCGTCAGCTATCCCAAGCCGGACCACAGCCACTTTCGGTCCATGGACATCTGGCAGACCGCGTCCCCGAGCGAGCCGGTGAGCACGGGCTGGGTGGGCCGGTGGCTCGACAGCACGGGCGACGACCCGCTTCGGGCCGTCAACGTGGGCGCAGTTCTGCCGCCGATGGCCGTCGGGCAGCGGGCCACGGCCGCGGCATTGACCACGACCCGATTCCATATCGGTGACATCGACTCGGTCGTCGCCGCGCTGAGCGCAACAGACCCCCGCGACACCGACGTCATGGCCGCGGTGGCGGCGTCCTACCGCGCGACCGGCACGGCGGACCGGACCTTTGCACATCTCGGCGACACCCATCAGGGAGACGGCGCGTCCCTGAGCGCCCAACTCGACACGGTGGCCGCCGCGATCACGGCGGGCGTCCCGACCCGGCTCTACATGGTCTCGCTCGGCGGGTTCGACACCCACGCCGACGAGCGCGGCACCCAGCAACGGCTCCTGCAGACGCTCGACCGGGCGTTGACGCCATTCCTCCGCCGGATGGCCGCCGACCAGCACGGGCGCAACGTCGTGGTGATGGCGTACTCCGAGTTCGGGCGCCGCGTGCGTGCCAATGCCTCCCAGGGCACAGATCACGGGACGGCGGGACCGGTGTTCCTCGCGGGCGCCCCGGTCCGTGGCGGCTTCTACGGCGACGAACCCAGCCTGACCGATCTCGACGACGGAGATCTGAAGTACACGACCGATTTTCGGGACATCTACCAGGATGTCCTGGCCCACGTCCTCGACGCCGATCCGACACCCGTGATCGGCGGAGGGCGCAGCGGCCTGCAGATCGTGTGACGCAGAATGGCGGGTATGCGAATCGCGGTGTTGGGAACGGGCGCGATGGGCGCCGGCATGGCGCAGTCACTGCTGCGCGAGGACTTCGATGTGACGGTGTGGAACCGCACGCCGGCGCGATCGGAACCGCTGGCCGACGACGGAGCGCTGGTCGCGCTGGACCCGGTGGCGGCGGTCGCCGATGCCGACGTCGTCATGGCGATGCTCTTCGACACCGAGTCGACGGTGTCGGTGATGGAGACGGTGCTGCCGCACCTGAATGACGGCGCGGTGTTCGTGCAGTGCGCGACCGTCGGGGTGCAGGGCGCCGCGCAGACCGCGGCGCTGGCCGCCACGCACGGTGTCGCGTTTCTCGACTGCCCGGTGCTCGGCACGAAGGCACCCGCGGAGCAGGGCAAGCTCGTGATGCTGGCGTCCGGGGATCCCGCCCTGCGGGACCGGGTGCAGCCGGCGTTCGACGCGGTGGGGTCCAAGACCCTCTGGGTCGGTGACGAGCCGGGGGCGGGGTCCAAGCTCAAGCTGGCGTGCAACGCGTGGATCGCCTCCATCGCCGCGGCGACCGCGCAGTCGATGGCACTGGCCAAGGGCCTCGGCGTGGACCAGCGGCAGGTGCTGGAGGCGCTCGACGGATCGGCGGCGAACTCGGCCTACCTGCAGATGAAGGGCACCGCGATCATCGAGGAGTCGTATGCGCCGCAGTTCAGCGTGGACGGCGTGCGCAAGGACACCGGACTCATCCGGGCCGCGCTCGCCGAGTCCGGGGTGTCCACGGCGCTCATCGACGGCGTCCGCGCGGTGTTCGACGGCGCGAGCGAAGCCGGCCACGGCGGCGACGACATGGCCGCGGTGTACTTCGGGTTCTGAACGGGCTTTCTGAACGTGCGTGGAGCGGGCGACGGGAATCGAACCCGCGTAATCAGTTTGGAAGACTGAGGCTCTACCATTGAGCTACGCCCGCGTGTCACCGCAGCGCCGCTGCAGTACCGCCAGAGGATACCGGCCCCGCCCCTCGAGAATCCAATCGCCATCTGGATGTGGCTTCGTTGAGGTCAGGACGTAGGATCGCCGGTGGTCTGACGCTGCGCGCGAGCGTGAGGCGGCAGCGACGACCGGGGTGTAGCGCAGCTTGGTAGCGCATCCGCTTTGGGAGCGGAAGGCCGCAGGTTCAAATCCTGTCACCCCGACCAGTTCGACCCATCAGACGAAAGCAATAGAGGAGTACGAGAGTGAAGAGCACCGTCGAGAAGCTGAGCCCGACCCGGGTGCGCATCAACGTGGAGGTGCCCTTCACCGAACTCGAGCCAGAGATCGACAACGCCTTCAAGCAGCTGGCCAAGCAGGTCCGACTGCCCGGCTTCCGTCCGGGTAAGGCACCCCGCAAGCTTCTCGAGGCCCGCGTCGGCCGCGGCGCCGTGCTCGAGCAGGTCGTCAACGACGCGCTGCCCACCCGCTACAGCGAGGCCATCACCTCGGAGTCGCTGCAGCCCATCGGCCAGCCCGAGATCGAGGTGACCAAGCTCGAGGACAACGAGGAGCTGGTGTTCACCGCCGAGGTGGACATCCGGCCCGAGATCGACCTGCCCGACCTGAGCACCCTCAAAGTCACCGTCGACCCGATCACGGTCGAGGACTCCGACGTCGAGGCGGAGCTCGATTCGCTGCAGAAGCGCTTCGGCACGCTGACCGGTGTCGAGCGCGCCGCCGAGAACGGTGACTTCGTCTCCATCGATCTGTCGGCCACCGTCGACGGCGAGGACGTCCCAGAGGCCGCGACCGAAGGGCTCTCCCACGAGGTCGGCTCCGGCCAGCTCATCGACGGGCTCGACGAGGCGATCGTCGGGCTCTCCGAGGGCGAGTCCGCGACGTTCACCACGACTCTGGTCGCCGGCGAGCACGCCGGTCAGGAAGCCGAGGTCACCGTCACGGTGAAGTCGGTCAAGACCCGCGAACTGCCCGAATTGGACGATGAATTCGCCCAGCTGGCAAGCGAATTCGACACCATCGACGAGCTCAAGGCCGACCTGCGCGAGAAGGTGGCCCGGGTCAAGCGCGTGCAGCAGGCCGAGGCCATCCGCGACAAGGCCATCGAGGAGCTGCTCACCCAGGTCGAGGTGCCGCTGCCCGAGGCGGTCGTGCAGGCCCAGGTCGACGACACGCTGCACAACGCCATCCACGGGCTCGACCACGACGAGTCGAAGTTCGCCGACTCGCTCGCCGAGCAGGGCAGCAGCCGCGAGGAGTTCGACGCCGAGAACCGCGCCAACGCGGAGAAGGCCATCAAGACGCAGCTGCTGATGGATGCGATCGCCGACAAGCTGGACATCCAGGTGGGGCAGAACGACATCACCGAGCGGCTGGTGCTCATGTCGCGCCAGTACGGCATCGAGCCCCAGCAGCTGATCCAGATGCTGCAGCAGAACAACCAGCTGCCGGCGATGTTCGCCGATGTGCGTCGCGGGCTCACCGTCGCAGCTGTCGTGCACGGCGCGACCGTCACTGACACCGACGGCACCGAGATCGACACCACCGAGTTCTTCGGGCCCTCCGGTGACGCCGCCGAATCCGACACCGAATCCGACGTCGAGGCTGTCGAGGCTGCAGCCGCCGAGACCGCTGACGAGACCGAAGCCACTGAGACGCCCGGGGACGACGACACCAAGTGATGCTCTGAGCGAACGCGCGGCGTCTGGGGACTCCCCAGCGCCGCGGGTTGGTTAGTGTCGTGCATAAGACCGGTCACCGCGTCCGAAGTAGACAGAAGAAAGCAGGTATCCAGTCGTGACTGACATGCGTGGCGCCTCGTCGGGCCTCAACCTTGTCGACTCGGTGTATGAGCGGTTGCTGGCCGAGCGCATCATCTTCCTGGGCTCCCAGGTCGACGATGACATCGCCAATCGGCTGTGCGCCCAGATCCTGCTGCTGTCGGCCGAGGATCCCACCAAGGACATCCACCTCTACATCAACTCGCCCGGCGGCTCTATCAGCGCCGGTATGGCGATCTACGACACGATGGTGCTGGCCCCCTGCGACGTCGCGACCTACGCGATGGGGATGGCGGCATCGATGGGCGAGTTCCTGCTCGCCGCGGGCACCAAGGGCAAGCGCTACGCCCTGCCCCACGCGCGCATCCTGATGCACCAGCCGCTCGGCGGTATCACCGGCGGCGCCGCGGACATCGCGATCCAGGCCGAGCAGTTCAGCAGCATCAAGAAGGAGATGTTCCGCCTGAACGCGGAGTTCACCGGGCAGAGCATCGAGCGCATCGAGGCCGATTCCGATCGTGACCGGTGGTTCACCGCGCAGGAAGCGCTCGAATACGGCTTCGTCGATCACATCATCACCAGCGTCACCATCAACGGTGACGGACCAGGAGCAGGAATCGACAAATGACCGATAACACTTCTCGTCACCCAGCGGCCATTCACCCGGCCCTGGATCCTCGCGTGCAGCCGCAGGCCCGCTACATCCTGCCGTCGTTCATCGAGCACTCCAGCTTCGGCGTCAAGGAATCGAACCCGTACAACAAGCTGTTCGAGGAACGCATCATCTTCCTCGGCGTGCAGGTCGATGACGCGTCGGCCAACGACATCATGGCCCAGCTCCTGGTGCTCGAGTCGCTCGATCCCGATCGCGACATCACGATGTACATCAACTCGCCGGGTGGCTCGTTCACCAGCCTGATGGCGATCTACGACACGATGCAGTACGTGCGCGCCGACATCCAGACCGTGTGCCTGGGGCAGGCGGCCTCCGCCGCGGCCGTCCTACTCGCCGCGGGTACGCCCGGTAAGCGTCTGGCCCTGCCGAACGCCCGCGTGCTGATCCATCAACCCGCCCTCGGCGGTGTCATCCAGGGCCAGTTCTCCGATCTGGAGATCCAGGCCGCGGAGATCGAGCGCATGCGCACGTTGATGGAGGAGACGCTGTCGCGGCACACCGGCAAGCCCGCCGACGTGATCCGCAAGGACACCGATCGCGACAAGATCCTCACCGCCGAGGCGGCCAAGGATTACGGGATCATCGACACGGTGCTGCAGTACCGCAAGCTGTCCGCGCAGAACGCCTGACAGTCAGCCGTTGCTGTAGACCCTCGTCGGGGTCACCAGCACCGCAGTGCGCCGCTGCTCGCGCATGGTCGCGTCGTAGGCCGCCCAGTCGTCGTGGGTGCCGCCTGCGGCGGTGAAGATGTCGCGGAGCAGCTGCGCGAGCATCTGTTCCGACTCCAGCCATGGCTGGGCGTCGTCCGGTCCGGCCAGTTCGGCGCGTCCCTCGACCGTCGCCCACTGCCATCCGTTGCGGAAGGTGACCGCGGTCTGCGGTCGCGCGCGCAGGTTGGCCAGCTTCACGCGCCCGTAGGTGACGTACCCCAGCACCAGCTCGCCGGAGGCGGGGTGCGCAAGCGCGCCGGCGTTGATGAGCGACGCCTGGATCGTCAGATCGGCGCGCAGTGTCGACACGACGGCCAGGCCGTTTTCCGTCCGGGCCAGCTCGACAGCGTCGGTGAGGGTGGTCACGTCCACAGGCTACGGCCGGCAAAAGTCCGCGGGTCGGCGGCGTACGTGCCACGCTGAGATCTACGTGATCGTCAATATGTGAGGAGGAGTCGTCATGAGGAAGTCTCTGCTGCTGACCGTGGCCGCAGCGAGCGCGGCGGCAGCCTTCGCCACCGGCGTCGCGAACGCTCAGGAACCGGTGTGTCCCGCCGGCACGTACTGGGACGCAGCAATCGCTCAGTGCGTCGCGGTCAACGTCTACGTCAACCCGCCCAACCCCGTCGTGGGCCCCGTCGGTCCTGTCGGGGTGGGCGGCGTCGTCGGCCCCGTCGGGCCCGGTCCGGTCGGTCCCGGACCCGTCGGACCCGGCCCCCTGGGACCCGGGCGCTGACGGGTCGGACGGTCCCCGGCAGCGATCGGTACTCTCGGTCGAGTAACAGCGGCGACACGCCAGAGACACGGTGGTGCGTTCCAGGGCCCCATCGGACGGTCAGGCGATATGTTGACGCGACCACACGTGAATATCAGCGGCGCTATTCGGCCTCATCGGTCGCATAGGGCCGGAAGATGCGGGTAGCGTCGGAAGAGCGTTGCGGTGCGACCCACCGAATGATCGTTGTGCAACAGCAAGAGGAAGTAGGACCCCTGCACCATGGCACGCATTGGAGACGGCGGTGACTTGCTGAAGTGCTCGTTCTGCGGCAAGAGCCAGAAGCAGGTGAAGAAGCTCATCGCGGGACCGGGTGTCTACATCTGCGACGAGTGCATCGATCTGTGCAACGAGATCATCGAGGAAGAACTCGCCGACGCTGACGACGTCAAGCTCGACGAGCTCCCCAAGCCCGCGGAGATCCGCGACTTCCTCGAGAGCTACGTCATCGGTCAGGACACCGCGAAGCGCACGCTCGCCGTAGCGGTCTACAACCACTACAAGCGCATCCAGGCGGGGGAGAAGAGCCGCGACTCGCGCTCCGAGCCCGTCGAGCTGGCCAAATCCAACATCCTGATGCTCGGCCCCACCGGCTGCGGGAAGACCTACCTCGCGCAGACGCTGGCCAAGATGCTCAACGTGCCGTTCGCTATCGCCGACGCCACCGCCCTGACTGAAGCCGGCTACGTCGGCGAGGACGTCGAGAACATTCTGCTCAAGCTGATTCAGGCGGCCGACTACGACGTCAAGCGCGCAGAGACCGGAATCATCTACATCGACGAGGTCGACAAGATCGCCCGCAAGAGCGAGAACCCGTCGATCACCCGGGACGTGTCCGGCGAGGGTGTCCAGCAGGCGCTGCTGAAGATCCTCGAGGGCACGCAGGCGTCGGTGCCCCCGCAGGGCGGACGCAAGCACCCGCACCAGGAGTTCATCCAGATCGACACCACCAACGTCCTGTTCATCGTGGCGGGTGCGTTTGCCGGCCTGGAACGGATCGTGTCCGACCGCGTCGGCAAGCGGGGCCTCGGCTTCGGGGCCGAGGTGAAGTCCAAGGCCGAGATCGACACGCAGGACCACTTCGCCGAGGTCATGCCCGAGGACCTGATCAAGTTCGGTCTGATCCCTGAGTTCATCGGCCGTCTGCCGGTGGTCGCCTCGGTGACCAACCTGGACAAGGAGTCGTTGGTCCAGATCCTGTCGCAGCCGAAGAACGCCCTGGTGAAGCAGTACACCCGGCTCTTCGAGATGGACGGCGTGGAGCTCGAGTTCGACGAGGACGCGTTGGACGCGATCGCCGATCAGGCCATCCATCGCGGTACCGGTGCGCGTGGTCTGCGCGCCATCATGGAAGAGGTCTTGCTGCCGGTGATGTATGACATCCCCAGCCGCGATGACGTCGCCAAGGTCGTCGTGACTAAGGAGACCGTCGAGGACAACGTCCTGCCGACGATCGTGCCCCGCAAGCCTTCTCGCACGGAGCGCCGCGACAAGACTGCCTGACGCGATCAAGCGGCGAGGGCGAGCCGCGTTGAGGGTCAGGCCGGGGGCACTGCTAGTTCTCTCACCGCTTTCGCGTCAGTTGATGACGCGATCCGGCCGGGCGTAGACGTTCATCGATTGGCCGCGCAGGAACGCCACCAGGGTCAGTCCCGACTGCGCGGCCAAATCCACCGCCAACGATGACGGCGCGGACACCGCGGCCAACATCGGGATGCCGGCCATCACCGCCTTCTGCGTGAGTTCGAACGACGCCCGGCCACTCACCAACAACACCGTGCCTCCGAGTGGAATGCGGTGCTGCTCCAGTGCCCAGCCGATGACCTTGTCGACGGCGTTGTGTCTGCCGATGTCCTCACGCACCACGAGCGGCTGGCCGTCGGCGTCGAAGAGCCCGGCACCGTGCAATCCTCCGGTGGCGGCGAACACCTTCTGCCGACGGCGCAGTTCCGCAGGCATGTCCGCCAGCACGTCGGCGTCGACGGTCAACGGATCGTCACCGGGGGCGTGCTTGCTGACCAAGCGCACCGCCTCCAGCGATGCCTTGCCGCACACCCCGCAGGACGACGTCGTGTAGAAGTTGCGCGTGGGGTCGACGTCCGGCGGTGCCACACCCGGCGTCAACGTCACGTCCAGGACGTTGTAGCTGTTGACTCCGTCGTCGTCGGCGCCGCGGCAGTAGCGGACAGAGGAGATGTCCTCCCGACCCGCGACCACACCCTCGGTGAGCAGGAAGCCCTGCGCGAGCTCCACGTCGGAACCCGGGGTGCGCATCGTGACCGTCAGGGGACGGCCGTCGACGCGGATCTCCAGCGGCTCTTCGACGGCCAAGGTCTCCGGTCGGGCGGTGGAACCACCGGCCGTCACGTGGTGCGCGCGTCGACGGGACGTCACCCGACCCACGGACGTACCTCTCCTCGCGACATCTGTCCATTGTGGTCTGTTCGGGCAGCGACGGCCACGACGGCTGTCCGACGACGGTTGGTAATGGACGTTTTGCGGCGTTGACGTTCGCGTAACAGGATCGGCATCCGGTGTTCCTACTGTTGGCCGGTCAATCGTCTGTGAATCAGAACGCGGACGACGCAGCGGATAAGGAAGTCCATTGAGCGGTAACTCGGTGCGCCTGCAGGCGATCAACAATGTCGAAGCGTATGTCCCGCCGGCCATCAGCTTCGATCCGACGGAGGCGCCCGGTGAGGTGTTCGGCTCGAATGTCTTCACCAAGGCGGAGATGCAATTGCGTCTCCCCAAGTCGGTGTACAAGTCAGTCGTCGCCACCATCGAGAAGGGCGCCAAACTCGATCCGGCGGTGGCCGACTCGGTCGCCTCGGCGATGAAGGACTGGGCGCTGTCGAGGGGTGCCACCCACTACGCGCACGTCTTCTACCCGATGACCGGGCTCACTGCCGAGAAGCACGACAGCTTTCTCGAGCCCGTCTCCGACGGCCAGACGCTGGCCGAGTTCGCGGGCAAGACCCTGATCCAGGGTGAACCCGACGCGTCGAGCTTCCCGTCGGGCGGTCTGCGCAGCACCTTCGAGGCGCGCGGTTACACGGGCTGGGACGTCACCAGCCCGGCGTACATCCTGGAGAACCCCAACGGCAACACGCTGTGCATCCCGACGGTCTTCGTCTCGATGACCGGTGAGGCGCTGGACTACAAGACGCCGCTGCTGCGCAGCCAGCAGGCGATGGGCGCACAGGCTGAGCGCATCCTCAAGCTGTTCGGTCACAAGAATTTCGACAACATCGTCTCGTTCTGTGGCCCCGAACAGGAGTACTTCCTCGTCGACCGGCACTTCTTCCTGGCCCGTCCCGACCTGATCAACGCGGGCCGCACGCTGTTCGGCGCCAAGCCGCCCAAGGGTCAGGAGTTCGACGACCACTACTTCGGCTCGGTCCCCGAGCGGGTGCTCGGGTTCATGATGGACACCGAGCGTGAGCTGTTCAAGCTCGGTATTCCGGCCAAGACCCGGCACAACGAGGTCGCCCCGGGACAGTTCGAGATCGCGCCGATGTTCGAGCGGGCCAACATCGCCGCCGATCATCAGCAGTTGTTGATGACGATCTTCCGCAACGTCGCGAAGAAGCACGGCATGGAGTGCCTGTTCCACGAGAAGCCCTTCGCCGGGGTCAACGGTTCGGGCAAGCACGTCAACTTCTCCATGGGCAACGCCCAATTCGGCAGCCTGCTCGTGCCCGGTGACACCCCGCACGAGAATGCGCAGTTCCTGGTGTTCTGCGCGGCGGTCATTCGTGCGGTGCACAAGTTCGCGGGCCTGCTGCGTGTGTCGGTGGCCTCGGCCACCAACGATCATCGGCTGGGCGCGAACGAGGCTCCGCCGGCGATCATCTCGATCTTCCTCGGCGCGCAGCTGGCCGACGTGTTCGAGCAGATCGCCAAGGGTGCGGCGACGTCGTCGAAGGGCAAGGGGTCGATGATCATCGGCGTCGACACTCTGCCCGAACTGCCCACCGATCCGGGTGACCGTAACCGCACCAGCCCGTTTGCGTTCACGGGCAACAGGTTCGAGTTCCGCGCTCCGGGGTCGGGCCAGACGATCAACGTGCCGATGATCATCCTGAACACGATCATGGCCGACTCGCTGGACTACATGGCGACGGTGCTCGAGGAGGCAGTCGGCGGCGGCGAGGAGTTCGATCAGGCCGTGCAGAAGCTACTCACGGAGATTATCACCGAGCACGGTGCGGTGGTGTTCAACGGGGACGGGTACTCGGAGAACTGGCAGGTCGAGGCCGCCGAGCGCGGGCTGCCGAACCTGAAGACGACGCTGGACGCGATCCCGGAGCTCATCAAGCCCGAGGCGGTCGAGGTCTTCGAACGCTACGGGGTGTTCAACGAGCGAGAGTTGCACAGCCGCTATGAAGTTCGGCTCGAGCAGTACGCGCTGACGGTCGGTGTGGAGGCCAAGCTCGCGCTGGAACTCGGCACCACGGTGATCCTGCCCGCAGCGGTGCGCTATCAGACGGAGCTGGCGCAGAACGTGGCCACCTTGAAGGCGGCGGGGGTGTCGGCCGATACGGCGATGCTGGAAGCTGTTTCGGCTCCGATCGCCGAGCTGACCGCGGCTCTGTCGACGCTGAAAGCGGGGCTGGCCGACCACTCCGCCGAGTCCGCACTCGACGAGGCCACGCACGCGCAGAAGGTGTTGCTGCCGGCGATGGATGCCGTTCGGGCCGCCGCGGACACGTTGGAGGGAGTCGTGGCCGACGACCTGTGGCCGCTGCCGACCTATCAGGAGATGCTCTACATCCTGTAAACGCTCGAACGGGGGTGGCTCAGCCGGGGTCGATGATCTGCACGACCCCGGCGGTCACTCCCGCGACGAACAACCGGCCGGTGGTCGCATCGACGCCGATGGTGTACGGATTCTGCACCGTGGCAATGCGTTTCACTTCGCGGGGCATGGGGTCGGTCATGTCGTAGCCGACGACCTCGTTGGTGCCCGACGACGCGACCCACAGCAGGTCACGGGTCGGGTCGTAGGTGATGCCGTAGGGGCCGCCGGGCTGAACGATCTCGGCGAGCTGCCGCGGCGAGGTGTCGAAGACGCGCACCGCATCACCGCGGGTGTCGGCGGCGATCATCCGGCCGTGCTTGTCGGCGACGAGGTGTGTCGGGCCGTCCCCGGCGGGCGTGGAGCCCACGATCGACAGGTTGGTCGTGTCGTAGATCGTGAGGTCGTTCTTGCGGACGTCGAGCAGGCCCATCCGGTCGCCGACCGGGGCCAGACCTGCCGGCTGGACGCTGTCGGTGAACACCTTGACGATGTCGTCGCCGCGCAGAGCAGTCACGGTGCCCCCGAGTTCGTTGGCGACGAACACCGTGCCGTCCGGGGCTTCCGACGCGTCGTGCGGCACGGTGCCGGTGACGATCTGCGCCTCGGCGCGGCCGCCGGGGAGGTCGACGCGAACCAACGCGTTCGCACTCTCCACGGGGACCAGAACAGGCCCGCCGGGCTTGGCCAGCTGGAGATGTCTGGCGACACCGGGAAGCGGTGTGCGACCGGTGATCTCGCCGGTGTCGACGTTGATCAGGACGAGTTCGTTCGGTTTTCTGGTGGCGACGGCCGCAGTGCGGCTGACCGCGTCGACGACGACACCTTCGGGCGCTGACCCCACCCGGATCTGCCGACCCGGCGGCGTCTGCGAGGGCGCTATAGCCTCCTGCGGTTCCGCCGCAGGCGGCAGGCTGTCGGTCGGTGGACGGCTGCCTTCCGTGGGTGCCCCGGGAGGGATCAACCCGGTCGTGGTCGGCGTGCTGCTGGGAGCCGACGGCGTGGTGGTCGGGGCCGCTTGGTCAGGCGGCTGGCTCTGACACGCCGTGACTACACAGGCAAGCGCGATCACGCACCACAGACGTCTCATGCCGCCCGGGTACCCAATAGCACCGATCGACTCCATGACGTTTCGGTGAGCGCGCGCAGACTCCCGCCTGGATCAGGACGGCTTGATCAACGGCCGTTGGACCTTCTTCCAGTCCGCGTAGCGCTGATAGGCCTGCTGCGTGGAGTCCAGTGACGACACCTCGCTGACCGGTACGTCCCACCAGGAATGGCTGTCGGGCGCATAGATCAGCGGATCGGTCTCGACGTGGATCACGGTGACGCGATCGGCGGCCTTGGCGACCTTGACCGCGTCGGTGAACTCGGCGGCTGTCGTCACCTTGATGACGTCGGCGCCCAGGCTCGCGGCGTTCGCGGCGAGATCGACGGGCAGGGTGTCGCCGTCGAGCCGGCCATCGTGTCCGCGGTACCGGTAGGCGGTGCCGAACCGCTGCGAGCCCAGCGATTCCGACAGCCCGCCGATCGACGCGAACCCGTGGTTCTGCACCAGGACCGGGATGATCTTGACGCCTTCTTGAACGGCGGTGACGATCTCGGTGGCCATCATCAGGTAGGAACCGTCGCCGACCATCACGAACACATCGCGATCGGGGGCGGCCATCCGCACGCCGATGCCGCCGGCGATCTCGTATCCCATGCAGGAGTAGCCGTATTCGACGTGGTAGCCCTTGCGATCACGCATGCGCCACAGCTTGTGCAGGTCTCCGGGCATCGATCCGGCCGCGCACACCACCACATCACGCGGGTCCGACAACGTGTTCACCAGCCCGATCACCTGGTTCTGGTTGAGTGCGACGTCGTCGGAGGTTCGGAACACCTGCGACACCGTGTCGTTCCACTCCGCCATCAATTCGGCTGTGCGGGTGCGGTAGTCGTCACCGACGGTGTGGTCACCGACGGCTTCGGACAGAGCGACGAGCGCCTCCCGCGCGTCCGCGACCACGCTGATGCCGCCCTGTTTGACTGCGTCCAAGGACGTCACGTTGATGTTGACGAATCGCACGTCGGGGTTGTTGAATGCCGTGCGCGATGCGGAAGTGAAATCGCTGTAGCGGGTGCCGATTCCGATGATGACATCGGCGTCAATGGCGAGTGCGTTGGCTGCCGTCGTGCCGGTGGAACCGACGGCGCCCACCGACTGCGGATGCTCGTGGAGCAGGGAGCCCTTGCCAGCCTGGCTCTCGCACACCGGGATACCGGTGCGCGTGGCGAACTCGGCCAGCGCGTCGTTCGCGCCCGAGTAGATGACGCCGCCGCCGGCCACGATCAGCGGCTTGTGTGCCGACCGGATCACCTCGGCGGCGCGGGCGATCACGGAACGTTCGGGTACCGGGCGGGCCACGTGCCAGATCCGTTCGGCGAACAGAGATTCCGGCCAGTCATGGGCCTCGGCCTGGACATCCTGGGGGAGGGACACCGTCGCAGTACCCGTCTCGGCAGGGTCGGTGAGGACCCGCATCGCGCCGAGCAGGGCGGCGGGCAGCTGCTCGGGGCGCCACACCCGATCGAAGAAACGCGAGAGTGGTTTGAACGCGTCGTTGACCGTGACGTCGCCGCTGCTGGGCAGCTCCAGCTCCTGCAGCACAGGCGAACTCACCCGGGTGGCGAAGGTGTCTGACGGCAGCAGCAGAACGGGCAGGCGATTGATGGTGGCCAGCGCGGCACCGGTGAGCATGTTCGACGAGCCGGGGCCGATGCTGGCGGTGACGGCCCACGCCTGCAACCGGTCCTGTTGACGCGCGTAGGCGACCGCGGTGTGCACCATCGCCTGCTCGTTGCGGCCGAGTACGTACTTCAGGCCGGGCTCGACACCGGTCTCGTGGGCGTCGATCTCGTCCTGCAGTAACGCCTGCCCGATACCGGCGACGTTGCCGTGGCCGAAGATGCCCAGGCATCCGGCGAAGAACTTGTGCCGCTGGCCATCTCGCTCGACGTACTGGTTGGCCAGGAAGCGCACGGTCGCCTGGGCGACGGTGAGACGTACGGTCGGCTCCGTGTCGGCGAGCTTCTCGGTCGACTTCGGCGCGGTGGAAACCACGGATCACTCTCCTCGACTGGGGGTGAACGGAAGGCGGGGGTCGATCTCCTGGTGCTCCCAGCTGCCGCGCAACCAGGTGTGGGAAGGATCGTCGCAGATCAGCCACGCTCGGGTCGGGCCCGAACCGGCCATCACGTTGAGGTAGTACATGTGGTGTCCGGGCGCGGCGATGGACGGCCCGTGATACCCGTGGGGGACGAGCACCACGTCACCGGTGCGGACCTCCTCGAGGACCTCGATGGGGCGTTCGGTGGTGCCGTACACCCGGTGGTAGCCGAATCCTGCTGTGCCGGCAGGGCTGTCGTCGATCTCGAAGTAGTAGATTTCTTCCAGCTGGGTCTCGACGTCGGTGTTCTCATCGTGCTTGTGCGCCGGGTAGCTCGACCAGTTGCCCCCGGGGGTGATCACCTCGCAGGCGATCAGCGAATCGGCCTCGAAAGCCGTTGCGGTGCCGAAGTTGTGCACCTGCCGGCTGCAGTTGCCGGCGCCCCGTAACTCGACAGGCACGTCGGCCGCGGCCACTCGGCGGTTCGGGAAGGACGTGGACGCGCGGGCGCCGCAGATCGCGATCCGGCCGCGGCCCGAGAGGGTGTACTGCTGGCCGATGCCCAGGTAGACCATGTCGGCGGGGCCATCGAAGACCGAGACGCGCGGCGCCAGGGTGAACACCTCACCGCCGCACGCGACGGTGGCGGCGCCGGCGAGGGGCAGGATCATCACTTCGGTGTCGTCGGTGCTCAGCGTCACCTCGGCGCCGTCCCCGAGATCGACGACGTGCAGCGATGATTCAGCCCAGCCGGCGTCTTCGGGGGTGATCGCCACGGTGAACGGTGCCGTCGCGCTGCCCGCCGGAATGTACAGTTTCGAGTTCATCGAACCATCGCCACCGCGGTCGCGACAGCGGAGCTGACGTCGTCGTCGGGCGGGTAGAGCAGGGTTCGGCCGACGATCAGGCCGCGCACCGACGGCAGGGCCAAGGCCTTCTCCCAACTCGCGAACGCCTCGTCCGGATCCGTCGGGTCTCCGCCCAACAGCAGGGTGGGCATGGTCGTCGACTCCATCACCCGGTCCATCTCGTCGACGACGGGCAGCTTCATCCACGTGTAGGCCGACGTCGAGCCGAGGCCCTGTCCGATGTGCACGGACTTGATGACCGCGTCCGGCGACAGGTCGTTGCGGACCTTGCCGTTCACCCGCGACGACATGAAGGGCTCGAGCATCGCGATCAGGCCGTGAGCGGCGAGCTCGTCGACGGCCTGGGCGCAGGCCGCGAGCGTGGCGACGGTGCCCGGGTCGTCGAGATCGATGCGGCACAACATCTTTCCACCGTTCATCTTCGCGGCCGCGGTGGATGCCGCCGTGGCGCCGGTCATCCGGTCGTCGAGCTCGAACGACGAGCCGGCCAACCCGCCGCGGTTGAACGAGCTGAACACGACCTTGTCCTCGAGGGCGCCGAGCAGCAGCAGGTCGTCGAGGATGTCGGCGGTGGCCAGCACCCCGTCCACGCCGGGGTCGGCCAGCGCGGCGCGCAGGCGGTCGAGCAGATCGGTGCGGCTGTTCATCGCGGTCGGGCGCGAGCCGACGGCCAGGGCGCCGCGGGCGGGATGGTCGGCGGCGACGATCATCAGCCGACCGTTGCCGCGCATCGTGGGCCGGGCGGTGCGGTTCTGCCACGCCCGCGCGACGGCACCGGGATCGGTGGCGCGCAGATCGGTGATCGCCGGGTAGTCCCGGCACAGCCCATCAGACATTGACGGCCTCCACAGCGGTCTGTTCGGCCAGTTCGGCGACCTCGGTGGCCGTCGGCATGGCGGTCGAGCACTCGAGGCGTCCGGCGACGATGGCGCCCGCGGCGTTCGCGTAGCGCAGCGTCTTCTCCAGCGGCCAGCCGTGCAGCAACCCGTGGCACAGACTGCCGCCGAAGGCGTCACCGGCGCCCAGACCGTTGACGACGTCGACCTCGTTCGGAGGCACTGTCACCGACGAGCGGCGGCTCTTGCCGAGCACACCGCGCGGCCCTTGCTTCACGATGGCGAGTTCCACGCCGAGGTCGAGCAGCGCGTCGGCCGCCTTGTGCGGATTCGACTCGCCGACGGCGATCTCGCACTCTTCGCGGTTGCCGACGGCGACGGTGACGTGCGCCAGCGCTGCGCGGACCTGCTCGGTGGCCGCGGCGGGGGAGTCCCAGAACATCGGCCGGTAGTCGAGGTCCAGAACCGTCAGCGGTCTACGCGCCCGAGCCGCCCACGCGGCGAAATGCGCACTGCGGCTGGGTTCTTCGGACAGACCGGTCACCGTTGCCCAGAACAGGCGGGCACCGCGCACCGCGTCGGCGTCGATGTCGTCGACGGTGATCTGCAGATCGGGTGCACTCGGCTTGCGGTAGAAGTACAGCGGGAAATCGTCGGGCGGGAAGATCTCGCAGAACGTGACCGGCGTCGGGAACTCGTCGTGGGTGGCGACGAAGCGATTGTCGACTCCCAGGCGTTCGAGTTCGGCGCGCACGAAACGGCCGAACGGATCGTCGCCCGCCCCGGAGATCAATGCCGTGCGGTTGCCGAGTCGGGCTGCGGCGACGGCGACGTTGGCCGCGCTGCCCCCGAGGAATTTGCCGAAGGTCTCGACGTCCTCGAGGCCGACGCCGACCTGTAGGGGATATACGTCGACGCCGCTGCGCCCGATGGCGAGGACGTCGTAGGGCTGAGAATTCATCACAAGTCACTCCGACGAGAAGGGTGTGGGTGGCTGCCTACGACTGTGCCTCGGGTCACGGCGCAAAGTCAAGACTTTGTCCTGACATTCTATCTTGTTGCCATTCGATGTTAGGCTGCGCTGGTCCGGCAAACTCGAGATCGGAGTCGACGTGCCGCTGACCGTGGAGCTCGACAGGTCAAGTCCTGTGCCGCTGTACTACCAGCTGGCGCAGGCAATCGAAGCTGCGATCCGCGACGGCGAACTGGCTCCGGGGGACCGTTTCGAGAACGAGCTCGCGCTGGCCAAGCGACTCGCGCTGTCGCGGCCGACCACGCGGCGGGCCATTCAGGAACTCGTCGACAAGGGTCTGCTCGTTCGCAAGCGCGGTGTCGGCACCCAGGTGGTCCAGAACCCCGTGCATCGCCGCGTCGAGCTGACGAGCTTGTTCGACGATCTCGCGCGCGGGGGACAGGAACCCACCACCACGCTGCTCGACTACCGCGTCGGGCCGCCCGACGAGGACGTCGCACGTGAGTTGAACCTGTCGCACGACCGCGAGGTGGTGTCGATCCACCGGTTGCGCTGCGCCAACGGTGAACCGCTCGCCGTCATGACCAATCATCTCCCGATCGAAATCGCCCCGGCCGCTGAGGAACTCGAGAAGAGCGGGCTCTACCAGTCGCTGAGGGCGCGCGGCGTGCACATCCGGTTGGCGCGCCAGCGGATCGGCGCACGCGGCGCCACCCGCGCCGAGGCGCAGCTGCTCGACGAGAAGCCGAATGCGCCACTGCTGACGATGGCGCGCACCGCATTCGACGATTCCGGCGCCGCGGTCGAGTTCGGCAATCACGGCTATCGCGCGTCGCGCTACTACTTCGACACCACGCTCGTCGACCGCTGAGACGTCAGCGGAACGCCGCGCCGAATGCATCGAGTGCGGTCTCGCTCCCTGCCTCGCCGGCGCCTGACGCCCACGCCTCCATGCCGATCGTGCCCGTGTAGCCCATCTCGCGCAGCGCCCTGGCGATCGCGGGGTAGTTGATCTCGCCTGTGCCCGGCTCGCATCGTCCGGGTACATCGGCCACCTGGATCTCGCCGATCGCGTCACCGCACCGGCGCAGTAGCTCGATCAGATTCCCCTCGCCGATCTGAGCGTGATAGAGGTCGAGCATCATCTTCACGTTCGGATGTGCGACACCTTCGACAAGCGCGAGAACGTCTTTCGCGCGGGCCAGGGGCACGCCGGGGTGATCCACGATGGTGTTCAGGTTCTCCACCACGAACGTCACGCCGGCTGCGGCGCCCAACTCGCCGAGACGTTCCAGGGTGCGGGCGGCCGTCAGCCACATCTGCCCGGTGGCCCGCGCGCGGGGACGCGCGGCGTCACCGTCCACCAGTTCAGCGGTGTGCAGATTCAGTCGTGTGATGCCCAGTGTCGCCGCGGCGTCGAGGCTCTGCTGGGCGGTGCGCACCACCTCGTCGCACGTCGTGGGGTCGATCAGATCTCCGTGCAGGTAGCCGGTCATCGACGTGAAGGTGGCACCGGTGCGGGCCAGCGCAGCGAGATCCTTGTCGTGCCAACTCCAGATCTCCGCGGCGAAACCGCGCTCGTGAATCCGCGCGACACGTTCGACGATCGGACGATCACGGAACACCATCTCTGCGCAGACGGATAGCTGGAAGGTCATGGCGGCACCCCTTTCGTCGCAGTAGCGACGCCCACACTATGACATGCAGTCCTAATGTCAGGACAAAGTGTTGACTTTCGGCTGTGAGCCGTATTACATCAAGGACGAGGCGTGGCGCCCGGCACATCCTCGCAGACGTCCGGGGCCGCATCGTCCCGACGACGTAGAAAACAAGGAGATGTGATGACGTTCAAGCGGCTCGCGACCCTCGCCGGGACCGGCGTTCTGGCGATCGGACTCGTGGCGTGCTCGTCGACGGGCGGGAAGCCCGCCGGTGCGGGCGAGGGCGGCGGCGGTGGTGGCACCGTCGACACCCCGCGCAAGACGATCGCGATGATCACCCACGAGGTGCCGGGTGACTCGTTCTGGGATCTCATCCGCAAGGGCGCCGAGACTGCGGCCAAGAAGGACAACATCGAACTGCGCTACTCCAACGACCCGGAGGCGCCCGGCCAGGCCAACCTCGTGCAGACCGCGGTGGACAGCGGCGTCGACGGTATCGCCGTGACGCTGGCCAAACCCGACGCGATGCAGGCCGCGGTGAAAGCGGCTGAGGCCAAGAACATCCCGGTGGTCGCGTTCAATGCCGGCGCGGATGCCTGGAGCGCGATGGGCGTCAAGGAGTTCTTCGGGCAGGATGAGTTCATCGCCGGGCAGGCCGTCGGTGAGCGGTTGACCTCCGAGGGTGCCACGAAGGCGATCTGCGTGATCCAGGAGCAGGGCCACGTCGGTCTGGAATCCCGCTGCGCCGGTGTCAAGGACAAGTTCCCCGCCACCGAGACGCTGAACGTCAACGGCAAGGACATGCCGTCGGTGGAGTCCACGATCACCGCCAAGCTGCAGCAGGACCCCGCCGTCGACTACGTCGTCACCCTGGGCGCCCCGTTCGCGTTGACGGCCGTGCAGTCTGCCGGTAACGCCGGCAGCAAGGCCAAGATCGGGACCTTCGACACCAACGCCGCTCTGGTGGGCGCCATCCAGGACGGCACCGTGCAGTGGGCCATCGACCAGCAGCCCTACCTGCAGGGCTACCTCGCCGTCGACTCGCTGTGGCTGTACATGACCAACGGCAACGTCATCGGCGGCGGACAGCCGACCCTGACGGGGCCGGCATTCATCGACAAGTCGAACATCGACGCGGTGGCTGATTACGCCAAGGGTGGGACCCGATGATGTGGGCCCACGCCCGAAGGGCAGGGGATGCTTGCGCGAAGAGGAGGAAATTCTGATGACAACTCAGGAGGCGCTCGACGTCGGCAGCCACAAGGTGGTGCGCGACGAACGGGTCAAGGAACGGAACCGGCTGCAACGCATACTGATCCGTCCGGAAATGGGCGCCGGCATCGGCGCGATCGGCATCTTCGTCTTCTTCCTCGTCGTCGCCGCGCCGTTCCGCGAGGCCGCATCACTGGCCACGGTTCTCTACGCCAGCTCCACGATCGGGATCATGGCGTGCGGCGTGGCGCTGCTGATGATCGGCGGCGAGTTCGACCTCTCGTCGGGTGTCGCCGTCACCTTCAGCTCGCTCGCGGCGTCGATGCTCGCCTACAACCTGCACCTCAACCTGTGGGTGGGTTCGGCTCTGGCACTGATCCTTTCGCTGGCCGTGGGCTTCTTCAACGGCTGGCTGGTGATGCGGACGAAGATCCCCAGCTTCCTGATCACCCTGAGCACGTTCTTCATGTTGGCCGGCATCAACCTGGCCGTCACGAAGCTCGTCGCCGGACAGGTGGCCACTCAGAGCGTCAGCGACATGTCCGGGTTCGCCTCGGCGCAGAAAGTCTTCGCCTCGTCGTTCACGTTGTTCGGTGTCAGCATCCGCATCACCGTCGTGTGGTGGCTGGTCTTCACCGCGATCGCAACCTGGGTGTTGTTCAAGACACGGATCGGCAACTGGATATTCGCCGTCGGTGGCGACGCGGATAGTGCTCGCGCCGTGGGCGTTCCGGTCACCAAAGTCAAGATCGGCCTGTTCATGTTCGTCGGATTCTGCGCCTGGTTCGTCGGCATGCATCTGCTGTTCGCGTTCAACACCGTGCAGTCCGGTCAGGGCATCGGCAACGAGTTCTTCTACATCATCGCCGCCGTCATCGGTGGCTGCCTGCTGACCGGCGGGTACGGCACCGCCATCGGGGCCGCGATCGGCGCGTTCATCTTCGGCATGACCAATCAGGGCATCGTCTACGCCGGCTGGGACCCTGACTGGTTCAAGTTCTTCCTGGGCGCGATGCTGCTGTTCGCGGTGATCGCCAACAACGCCTTCCGCAACTACGCCGCAAAGAAGTGACGAGATGACCATTTCCATGGAAAAGCCAAGCAGCGACGCGCCTTCCGGGGGAAAAGTTCCGCTGGTCGAACTGCGCAACGTCGGCAAGTCCTACGGCAACATCACCGCCCTGGCGGACATCTGCCTTCGCGTACACGCCGGTGAGGTGACCGGCATCCTCGGCGACAACGGTGCGGGCAAGTCGACGCTGATCAAGATCATCGCGGGGTTGCATCAGCAGACCGAGGGTGAACTGCTCGTCGACGGCGAGCCCACGAAGTTCTCCTCACCGGCCGAGGCGTTGGGCAAAGGCATCGCCACGGTCTACCAGAACCTCGCCGTGGTTCCGCTGATGCCGGTGTGGCGCAACTTCTTCCTCGGTCAGGAGCTGCGCCGCAAGTCGTTCCCGTTCACCTTGGATGCCAACGCGATGCGGGCGACCACTCTGACGGAACTGTCGAAGATGGGCATCGACCTGCCCGATGTCGATGTACCGATCGGCTCGCTGTCGGGCGGCCAGCGCCAGTGCGTGGCGATCGCCCGTGCCGTGTTCTTCGGCGCGCGGGTGCTGATCCTCGACGAGCCCACGGCGGCCCTGGGGGTCAAGCAGTCCGGGGTGGTGCTCAAATACATCACCGCGGCCAAGGAGGCCGGGTTCGGCGTGGTGTTCATCACCCACAACCCGCATCATGCCCACATGGTCGGAGACCACTTCGTGTTGCTCAACCGCGGTCGGCAGAAGCTCGACTGCACCTATGACGACATCACCCTGGAGCACCTGACGCAGGAGATGGCCGGCGGCGACGAGCTCGAGGCGCTGTCCCACGAGCTGCGGGGCGCCAAAGGCTGACGTGCCCGTACTCGATGCTCTGCCGGCCGATTGGCCGGCGGAGCACGTGGGTATGACGGCGTCATGGCTACTACGACACCCGTCAAGACAGAAGACGCCGGTCCGCACACCGTGAGCCGCAGCGTGCAGGTCAGCGCCCCCGTGGCGGACATCTTCGCGCTGCTGGTGGACCCGCACCGCCACCACGAGATCGACGGATCGGGCACCGTGCGCGACACCCAGGTCAAGGGGCCGCACCGGCTGCAGCAGGGCGATAAGTTCACGGTCGGTATGAAGCAGTTCGGGGTGCCTTACGCGATCACCTCGACCGCCACCGCGGTGGAGGACGACCACGTTGTCGAATGGCAGCACCCGCTGGGACACCGGTGGCGCTGGGAACTTGCTCCCGTCGGTCCGGGCGTGACCAAGGTGACCGAGACCTTCGACTACTCCACCGCGAAGCTGCCGATCGTCATCGAGGTGATGGGCTACCACAAGAAGAACGCCCAGGGTATCGAGTCCACGCTGTCCGGGCTGGCGGAGCGCTTCGCCGACGCTCACTGACGGGGCGTGGCTCAGCGGGTGACGAGTTCGATGATCTGCACCTGGATTTCACCGACCACGCCGCCGAGTACCGCACCCACGGCGATCATCAACGGCTCGTCGTCTTTGAACACGGGCCGCAAAATGGACTCGTATTCCTCGTTGGTGAGCCGGCTCATCTTGTCGATGATCGTGTTCTCCAGGTCGATCACCTCGGCCGCGTAGCCCTGCGCTTCCGACAATGTCGACGGGAGCCGCTCGAGCACCAGGGCCACGACCCGGTCCTTCATGGCCCGGTATCGCTTGGTGCCCACCGTCAGCGCGACCAAGGGAGCGGCGATTCCGCCGGCCTGCCTGTCGATCGCGCCCTCGATCTCACGAGCGACGAGGGCGAACAGTTTGTCCGAGCCGGGGCCGGTGATCAGTGCGTCGAAGAGGATGTCGGGCGCGAACAGGTCGTCGGCCAGGATCTTGGCGTAGTCGCGGGTGATCTTCTCCCGCTGCGCATGCAGGAGACCCTGAAATGTGTAGAAGCCCAAGTACTTCCGCGGATAGATGGGTCGGAACAGCATGTTGAGAGCGATGTAGTCGCTGATGAATCCGACCGCGAATCCGAAAGCCGGCATGATCCACGGGTTCTGGAACAGGGCCCACGCCACCATTTGGACCAGGCCGATGAAGAACCCGAAGTAGATGCCACTGCGGCGGACGAAGGCCATGGCGTCGGTGCTAACGCTGCGCATCAGCTTGACGAGCTTCTCCTTGTTGCGCACCAGGGTCGTCACAGCGAGAAACTGGATGTCGAGATATCGGGGAAGATCGGACTTGATCTCGGTCATCAGATTCTGGGTGAGCGCTGGGATCTGACCGACGATGCGGTCGCGTACGGCACGGCGGCCCGCTTCGGGGAGGCTGTCCCAGAGCCCGGGTCGTACCTCCTCGGCGAGGTCCCGGATGATCTCCTCGATCGCCTCGTTGAGCGGTACCTGCAGCCGATCCAATGCCTCGTCGACGTCGAACCGGTCGAGAAGCTCTTCCGGTTTCAGCAGATTCGAGGTCAGCAGGTGGATGGTGGTCGAGCCGACCTTGCCCGCGCGACGGGGGACGATCCCCTGCCAGCCGAAGATCCCCCACCCTGTGAAATCCAGCGGTCGGTAGAGCATCTCAACGGCGACCAGCTTGGTGCTCCAGCCCACGAATGCGGCGATGAGCGGCATGGACAGGTAGATCCACCAGTAGTTCGAGACATCGGTGGTGATCTCGCTCCAGCTGGCGATTGCCTGGTGAGTGGCCGTCATCACCGGAGATTGCCGGTGGCGGCCGCCCAGAACTCGACCCCCAGCGCGGACAGTGTCAGGGTCGAGCGCTCCACCTTGGCCGGAATGGGCCCACGGGCGCCGCTCTTGATCGCAGCCAGCACCGCGGTCTCGGCCATCAGCAGCTCGTAATCCGTCTCCAGGTCCCGGTCCTCCGGCCCGATGTCGACCAGCCCCAGCGACAGCAGGTGACTGACGTACTGCGGCACCATCTCCGGGAGCGCGACGTTGGCTGTCCGACCGATCAGCGAGGCGTTCTGGAGCACAGGGCGTGTCGTCGCCCGCGACTGGCCCCAGATCGAGATGGTGACGACGGGCGACCGGGATCCGTCCGACAGCGCACCGAGAATGCGGGCCTCGTCGGCGACCAGTTGGTCGAGGAGTCGGTGGAAGAACTCGATCCGGCTCCCTCGGGTGTTCTGGTCGAGCGCGCGCTCCAGCAGATGGGTGAGTTTGCCGCCGAGCGAATCCGGCGCGGTCTCTCTGGTGTCGACTGCTGTGCCGGCGTCGGCGTCGGCGTCTGCGTCGTCGACCGTCGGGGTCGATTCGGTCCCGTCGAGTGCGTCCAGGCTGTGCCGTAGTGCGTCGACGATCTGCTTTCCTGTCCAGCTGTAGACGTCGAGTCCGACGCGAGCCGCGCTGACGGCGTGGCTGAGCAACTCCCGGGGGTCGTACGGCTTGGGCATAGGGAGAAACTAGTCGTACCGCACGGCGCTGACCTCAGCGTTGCCAAAAGCTGGTCGGTCAACATTCACACGATCGACACCGTTTCGCCGTTCGCTGCGGCGGGCCCCTAACCCGTCCGCGCGGCACAATGGTGGACATGGACAGGGAACTCGAGGCACCGGCGACCGTCCCGGTGTGGCGTGATCCGCTGTCGGCGGGATGGCGCGCACACCGTGGCCTGCTGATACTGCGGCTCCGATGGCACGAGCGGCGGATGGCCGGCGCCACCCCAACCGGCAGCGATTAGCCTCAGAAGCGTCGACGCCGATCAGCGCGGCGCCATGCCCGCGGCCAGGTAGGTGTCGTCGATCAGGCCCATGTTCGCCAGCGCGTCGGCGAGATCCAGCAACAGGGCTTCGCCGTTCTCCACATGGGCGGCGAAGGCTTCCAGCTGGTAGGTGTACGACGCGCGGTTGCCCAGGTGTTCCACAGTTTCTCCGTGGGCGGTGGTGATCGTCACCCGGTCGTCGCGGCGCGGGTTGATGAAATCGTGCACGAATACCGCGCCATGCGACCCGATGATCCGCAGGGTGAACGAATACTCGTCCTCGACCATCGAGTTGGTCGTGAATCCAGTTGCGCCCGAGTCGAACACGAACTCGGCGTCGAATCGCTCATCGACGCCCGGCGTGCGTTGCACCGCCGTCGCCGACGCCACGCGCGGCGTGCCGAAGCGGCGCATGATGTGCAGCGCATAGCAGCCCAGATCCATCAGCGCACCGCCAGCCATGTCGAGTGACCAACGCGGGTCCTCAGCTGGCGGTTCGGGCATCCCCATCGCGACCTCGACGCGCGCGAGCTCACCGATGGTGCCGTCAGCGGCCACCTGGAGCGCCCTGCGCATCACCGGATGGAACAGGTAGTGAAAGCCCTCCATGACCGGGACACCCGCGGCGTCGGCTGCCGCCGCGACACGCGCCGCCTCGACACGATCCCGGGCGAACGGTTTCTCGGTGAGCACCGGCTTGCCCGCATCGACCGCGGCCAGGTTCCACGGTGCGTGCAGAGCATTCGCCAGCGGGTTGTAGATCACGTCGACCTCGGGATCGTCGATCACCCCCTGGTAGGAGGCGAGAACCCGCTCGACGCCGAACCGGTCGGCGAAAGCCCTCGCCCGCAACGGGTCCCGGGCCGCGACTGCCACCAGGCGGTGACCGAGCTCGCGGGCCGGGCCGACGATCGCGTTCTCGGCGATCCGAGACGCGCCGAGAACGCCGATCCGCAGGCTCACGCCGAGACGCCCGCAGCTGTTCCCGTCACGAAGGTCACGCTGGCGCGGACATCGGCGAGCGGTCCGTCTCCGGCGGGTTCCCCAGTGAGAATGGTGTCCTGCTCCATCACGTACCACCCGTCGAAACCGCTGTCCTGCAACGCCGTCACGATCCCGGCGATGTCGACATCGCCCTGCCCCAGCGGCACGTACATCCCGGCAGCGACCGCGTCGGTGTAGGTCAGCTCACCGGATTGAACGCGCGCCGCCAGCGCAGCGTCGACGTCCTTGAGATGGCAGTGCTGGATGCGTTGAGGGACCTGGCGCGCCAGCTGCAGCGGATCGGTGCCGCCGATCAGCAGGTGCCCGGTGTCCAGGCACAGCGGGATACGCGAGCCGGCGAGCACCCGATCGACCTCCGCGCGATTCTCGACCATCGTGCCCACGTGGGGATGCAGCACCGCGGTAAGACCACGTTCGGCGACCGCTTCGGCGAGCCTGTCCAGGTTGGTCAGCAGCGTCTCCCACTGCCGTTCCGACAACTCCGGGCGGCTGTCGTACCCGTCGGCGCCCGTGGCGGCCGCGAGGACGACCACGCCCGCCCCGGCGGCCACCAGGGAATCGAGAGGTCCGGTGAGATCGGCGACCGGGTCGTGGGTCTCGTCGAACAGCACCACCGGCACGAACCCGCCCACACACTGCAAGCCGAACCGATCGAGTGTCGCGACCAGATCCGCCGTCTCGGACGGTAGGAAGCCCTCCGGCCCGAGTTCGGTCGCGGTCAGACCGGCACTGGCCATCTCCGCGAGCACCCGCTCCGGCTCGAGCTGGTGGCCCCAGCCCGGTACCTCACACACGCCCCAGGAGATCGGAGCTCCCGCGAGTTTCACTGCTGTGCCTCCTTTTTCACCGTGTCGATGGACACCGGAACGCCGCGCCGCAGCGATTCGGTGGCCGCCTCCGCGATCCACGCGACCTCGACCGCGTCGGCGACGGTGGCGCCACGGATCGGGGCACCGCCGACGACGTCGACGAACGCGCTGAGCTCGGCCCGGAACGCCTGGGTGAAGCGGTCCATGAAGAAGTGGTGCGGCTGACCGGTCGGGAACGCGGTGCCCGGGTCTCCGTTGACGACCGGCGCGCCCTCGTCCCACCCGGCGACCATGGTGTCGTCGAAACCGTGCACCTCGAGCCGGCAGTCGTACCCGCGACCGTTGTAGCGGGCGGCGGAAACCACGCCGAGGGCGCCCCCGTCGAATCGCGCGGTGATGACCGCGGTGTCGACGTCGCCGTACTCGGCGAACAGCGGGTCACCCTGGACGCTGCCGGTGGCGTACACCTCGACGACCTCCTGGCCGGTCACCCAGCGGATCGCGTCGAAATCGTGGACGGCGCAGTCACGGAAGATGCCACCGGATCCGCGGATGTAGTCCATCGGCGGGGGAGCGGGGTCCATCGTGGTGCTACGCACCGTGTGCAGTCGTCCCAGCGAGCCGCCGTCGACGGCCTGCTTGACCGCTGCGAACGCGGCGTCGAAGCGGCGCTGGTAACCCACCTGGACCGGTATGCCGGAGCCGGCGATGATGCCGGCCACGCGGGCGCTCTCGGCCGCGGTGGATGCGATCGGCTTCTCGCAGAACGTCGGCAGGCCCGCGTCGACCGCGGCCAGTGCCAGCTCCGCATGTGCCGGCGTCGCCGCTGCGACGACGACGCCGTCCACTCCGGCCGAGAGCAGCGTCGCTACCGAATCAGCCGGCGTGGCACCGTATTTGGTGGCGACCTCGGCGACGACATGGGGCCGCTCGTCGGTGACGACGAGGCGGTCCACGTTCGGTAGGTTCGTCAAGGTCTCGGCGTGGAATGCGCCGATGCGGCCGAGGCCGATCAAGCCCAGTGTGGTCATGGTGTTCTCCGATCGTGGTAGTCGTTCAGCGCGGTGTCGAGCTGTTCGTCGGTGAGGTCCTCGTCCAGGGCGTCGGCCAGGATGTCGACCTGGCTACGCGGCGCCAGAGCGCCGACCGGGGGATCGCTGTCGAGGTTGGTGGGGAAGGCATAGCCCTCGGCGGTGGCGATGACGACGTTGTGCAGCTCGTGCTCGGGCCGGCCGGCGGCGCGCATCCCGCGCAGCACCGGGTACACCGCGCGCACCATGGCGGTGCGGTCGACGGCCTCCATCGCGCGCCCGAACGGGGAGCTGACCTGGAGTAGATTGGCGATGCGCCGGATGTCGCCCGAAACATTGGCTCCTGCACCGTGATACAGGGCGGGATTGAAGAACACCGCGTCGCCCGTGGCCAGCGGGACCTGGACGTGATGGTGGGCGAAGTAGTCGATGAACTCCGGTCGATGGAAAGCCAGGTAGCCGCCGGCGAAGCGCTGGGAGAACGGCAGCAGCATCGTCGGGCCGCTCTCGATCGGCATGTCGCAGTGCGCGACGGCGCCCTGCAGGGTCAGTGCCGGCGACATGCGGTGCAGGTGGGCGGGATACTGCTCGAGGTGCTCGACAGGAACGAACCCGAGGTGATAGTCCCGGTGCGGAACCTGTGCTGCACCACCAGGATTGACGACGTTGACTTGCGAGGTCACCTGGTAGCGAGGGCCGAGCCAGGCCTGGCACACCAGCGCAAGCGCGTCGTTGGCGTAGTAGTCGGCGTAGGTGTGCGGATCGCGCAGCGCCAGCTTCTGTGCCGCATTCCAGATGCGATCGTTGGCGCCAGGCGCACCGAAGTGGTCACCTGCGGTGCGGTCGCCGCGGCGCTCCTCCTCGATGATCGCGAAGAACGCGTCGTTGGCGCGGGCTACCACGTCCGGCGTGAACGCTCCTGCGAACACCACCACCCCGGGCCCGTCGGTCAGCGCGCGGATCACCTCGGCCTGCAGTGCGCGCCGACCCTCGGACGCGACGTCTGCTGCGTACACGAGGACATTGCTGCGCACCTCGCGGGCATGTGGGTAGTCGGCCGGATCGGTCTGCTGTTCGATCTGCGCCCGGAACTCGTCGAGATCGCAGTCCGCCTCGCCGAGCCATGCCGCGGGGTGCAGGGAAGTGGTCATGACGGCTAGTCTTGCTGTGATCCGCACCGCAATCAACGGCAAAAACCCATCAAAAACACCTCAGAACACCCCGGCGAGCAGAACCGCGGGAGGAAAGGGCCACGTCGATGGCGCATCGGTACAAGATCCGGGAGATCGCCCAGCAGAGCGGGCTGAGTGAGGCGACCGTCGACCGCGTGCTCAACCGCCGACCCGGTGTCCGGGAAACGACGGTCGCCGAGGTCGATCAGGCGATCGCGGACCTCGACAAGCAACGCGCCCAGCTGAGGTTGAACGGCAGGCGCTACCTCGTCGACGTCGTCATGCAAACCCCGCAGAGGTTCTCCGATGCTTTTCGGGCCGCCGTCGAAGCCGAATTACCCGCGTTCGCGCCGGCCATGCTGCGGGCCCGCTTCCATCTCTGGGAGGCCGGCTCCACCGTGCAGATGGTCGACACACTGGCCCGGATTCGCGGCAGCCACGGCGTGATCCTGAAGGCGCAGGACGAGCCGCAGGTCGTCGATGCCGTAGGCCGACTGGTGGATGCCGGCGTGCCGGTGGTGACCTACACGACCGACATACCGGCCAGCGCGCGCAGTGCCTACGTGGGCATCGACAACCACGGTGCCGGTGTCACGGCGGCCTACTTGATGCAGCAGTGGTTGGGGGAGTCGCCCTCGGACGTGCTGATCACCCTCAGTCGCGCCGTGTTCCGCGGCGAGGGGGAGCGCGAGGTCGGATTCCGGTCGGCGCTGCGCGCCTCCGGTCGGACCATCGTCGAGGTCAGCGGCAGCGACGGCATCGACGCGAGCAATGAGAGGCTGGTGCTCGACGCGCTGGCGGCCAACCCCGGCATCGAAGCCGTGTACTCGGTCGGGGGCGGCAACGTCGCGACCGTGGCGGCGTTCGAGAAGCTGGGCCGCCCCTGCCGGGTCTTCGTCGCGCATGACCTCGACGCCGACAATCGCCGCCTGCTGGGCGAGGGAAAGCTGTCGGCGGTGCTGCACAACGATCTGCGCGCCGACGCCAGGCTGGCCCTGCGGCTGATCCTGCACGAGCGCGGGGCTTTGCCGGCGGAGATCGCCCGGCCGGTACCCATCCAGGTCATCACCCCCTACAACCTGCCCGCGTAGCGCTCGCTGATCGCTACTCATCGGTAACCTTTTCTGAGAGGCGTCGCGTCTCTCGACGCGACCCGACAACGTGACGAAAACCACATTCGTGTCCCGCCGCTACCGCGTTGACGCTGTCTGAACTGGGTGTTCGTCGGACTGCAACCTGCGCGTCATCTGCGGGCCTGGTATAGGCGCCCCTAAGAGCAGTGCCATAATCGGTACTGCCAGTGACACCAACTTCTTGACGGGTGTCCATTGACGGCGCACCGTGACGGTGGCGACTCGATGGGCATTCGCCCGAAGCTCACTGGAGGGCATGTGAGCGGACGGGCCGAGAAGGCCATCGAGAAGGCACACGGAAGGCAAGCGAGTGGCAGACAACGGCACCGTGAGTGCGAGCGCGCCCCGGCAGAAGCTCGAGAAAGTCGTCATTCGCTTCGCGGGCGACTCCGGCGACGGTATGCAGCTCACCGGCGACCGGTTCACCTCGGAAGCGGCGCTGTTCGGCAACGACCTCGCCACGCAGCCCAACTACCCCGCCGAGATCCGCGCCCCCCAGGGCACGCTGCCCGGCGTCTCGTCCTTCCAGATCCAGATCGCCGACTACGACATCCTCACCGCGGGCGACCGCCCCGACGTGCTGGTCGCGATGAATCCGGCTGCTCTCAAGGCCAACGTCTCCGACCTGCCCCGTGGTGGCCTGATCATCGCCAACTCCGACGAGTTCACCAAGCGCAACCTGGCCAAGGTCGGCTACGACGCCAACCCGCTGGAGACCGACGAGCTCTCGGACTACGTGGTCCAGGCCGTCGCGATGACCACGCTGACGCTCGGCGCTGTCGAGTCGATCGGCGCCAGCAAGAAAGACGGTCAGCGCGCGAAGAACATGTTCGCCCTCGGTCTGCTGTCGTGGATGTACGGCCGCGAGCTCGAGCACAGCGAGGCGTTCATCCGAGAGAAGTTCGCCCGCAAACCCGAGGTGGCCGAGGCCAACGTGCTGGCGCTCAAGGCCGGCTGGAACTACGGCGAGACCACCGAGGCGTTCGGCACCACCTACGAGGTTGCCCCGGCGAAGCTGAAAAGCGGTGAGTATCGCCAAATCTCGGGCAACACCGCGCTGGCCTACGGCATCGTCACCGCCGGGCAGCTGGCCGACCTGCAGGTCGTGCTGGGCACCTATCCGATCACCCCGGCCTCGGACATCCTCCACGAATTGTCCAAGCACAAGAACTTCAACGTCCTGACGTTCCAGGCAGAGGACGAAATCGCCGGCATCGGCGCGGCGATCGGCGCGTCCTACGGCGGCGCGATCGGTGTCACCAGCACTTCGGGCCCCGGTATCTCACTGAAGTCCGAGGCCATCGGCCTGGCCGTGATGACCGAGCTGCCGCTCCTCGTCATCGACGTCCAGCGAGGCGGCCCGTCGACCGGTCTGCCCACCAAGACCGAGCAAGCCGATCTGCTGCAGGCGATGTTCGGCCGAAACGGTGAATCGCCGGTGGCCATCCTGGCCCCGCGCTCACCGTCTGACTGCTTCGAGATCGCCGTCGAGGCAGTGCGTATCGCGATCAACTACCACACGCCGGTGATGATCCTGTCCGACGGCGCTATCGCCAACGGCTCTGAGCCGTGGCGCATTCCGGACGTCAGCACGTTCACCCCGATCGAGCACACCTTCGCTAAGGAAGGCGAGCCGTACCAGCCGTACGCGCGCGATCCCGAGACGCTGGCTCGCCAGTTCGCGGTCCCCGGTACCCCGGGCCTGGCGCACCGCATCGGCGGGCTCGAATCGGCCAACGGGTCGGGCAACATCTCCTACGAGCCGAAGAACCACGATCTGATGGTTCGGCTTCGGCAGGAGAAGGTCGCCGGCATCGACGTCGCCGATCTGGAGGTCGACGACCCCACTGGCGACGCCGACCTGCTCATGCTCGGGTGGGGCAGCAGCTACGGACCGATCGGTGAGGCCTGCCGGCGCGCCCGGCGCAAGGGCATCAAGGTCGCGCACGCGCAGCTGCGTCACCTCAACCCGTTCCCGGCGAATCTGGGCGAGGTGCTGGGCCGCTACTCACGCGTGGTCGTGCCGGAGATGAACCTCGGTCAGCTGGCGCTGCTTCTGCGGGGCCAGTTCCTCGTCGACGTGCAGTCGGTGACCAAGGTGGAGGGCATGGCGTTCTTGGCCGACGAGGTGGAGAGCATCATCGATTCCGCGTTGGACGGGACACTGGCCGAGAAGGAAAACGAGAAAGCCAAGTTCGCGCGGCTGGCTGCGGCCACCATCGAGACTGAAGCGACCGGAGTGAACGCATGACCGACTTGATGGGCACCGACCTCGGCTTGACGCCGCTGACGAAGATGAGCCTGGTCCCGACGACGGACCAGCCGCAGAAGGCCAAGGACTTCACCAGCGACCAGGAGGTGCGCTGGTGCCCGGGCTGCGGTGACTACGTCATCCTCAACACCATCCGCAACTTCCTGCCCGAGCTGGGGCTGCGGCGCGAGAACATCGCGTTCGTCAGCGGCATCGGCTGCTCGAGCCGATTCCCGTACTACCTGGAGACTTACGGGTTCCATTCGATCCACGGCCGGGCGCCGACGATCGCGACCGGACTGGCACTGGCGCGCGAGGACCTCTCCGTCTGGGTGGTCACCGGCGACGGCGATGCCCTCTCGATCGGCGGCAACCACCTGATCCACGCGCTGCGCCGCAACGTCAACCTGACGATCCTGCTGTTCAACAACCGGATCTACGGACTGACCAAGGGGCAGTACTCGCCCACATCCGAGGTCGGCAAGGTCACCAAGTCGACGCCGATGGGCTCGCTGGACTATCCCTTCAACCCGGTGTCGCTGGCGCTCGGTGCCGAGGCGACGTTCGTCGGCCGCGCGTTGGACTCCGACCGCAAGGGCCTCTCGGAGGTGTTGCGCGGCGCCGCCGAGCATCGCGGTGCCGCACTGGTCGAGATCATGCAGGACTGCCCGATCTTCAACGACGGGTCGTTCGACGCGCTGCGCAAGGAAGGCGCCGAGGAGCGGCTGATCAATCTGCGCCACGGCGAGCCGATCACGTTCGGCGCCGACGGGGAGTACTGCGTGGTCAAGTCCGGCTTCGGGCTCGAGGTCGCCAAGACCGCCGACGTCGCCGCCGACCAGATCGTGGTGCACGATGCAGAGCTCGACGACCCGGCGTATGCGTTCGCGCTGTCGCGGCTGTCGGAGCAGAACCTCGACCACATGGTGATGGGCATCTTCCGCAAGGTCAGCAAGCCGACCTACGACGATGCGGCGCGCCAGCAGGTCACGGCCGCGCGCGAGGCTCGCGCGCACGACACCGCGGCGCTGCAGGCGCTGCTGCGCGGCAAGGACACCTGGTCGGTCGACTGATCGTTCTTCGGGCATCCGCCCGCCGCGCTGAGCTAACGTCACCTGTGTGACGTCACCGCTGCCGTTGGCCGCTGTCATCCTCGCCGGAGGCGCTTCCCGCCGCATGGGCCGGGACAAGGCTGCCGTCGTGATCGACGGACCATCGGGTGAGACGACGCTGTTGCAGCGCATGGTGTCGATCGTGAGCCCCCGCTGCGCGCCCGTCTTCGTGATCGCCGCACCCGGCCAGGCACTGCCCGAGGTGGATGCGACGGTGCTGCGCGACGAGGTCCGCGGGGTGGGCCCGCTGCTGGCGACCGGGCGCGGCCTGCGGGCGGCCGCAGAGGCGGGAGTCGCGCATGCCCTGGTGTGCGCGGTGGACATGCCCGAGTTGACCCTCGACATCGTCGACACACTCGCTGGTCCCGCACAGCGGCTCGGTGTCGACGTCGTGCTTCCGTGGGATGGCCGGGACCACTATCTGGCGGGTATCTATCGCACCGATTTGCACGACGTGGTCGACGGGTTGATCACCGCGGGCCAGCGCAGCATGCGCGCGTTGGTGGACTCGGTCGACACCCAGCGGATCGTGATGGCCGAACAGCCGGCGTTGACCAACGTCAACACCGAGGCCGACCTGTCATCGGTGATGCCGCCGAAATTCTCGCAGCAAATTCGCTGAGAAATGGCGTTGAATTCCGACGCGATGACGCGGAATTCGCGCCGCTTAATTAGTACATCGAACAGTTGACATGCGACGACGGCTTCGTCGGTGACGGTCCTCTTCGGGACTCGGTCAGGTATCCGTGTCGGACCTCAAAAGCTCTCCACGCCAACATCATTGGGGGTCCTTCGCGTGAAAGTGCCTTCTGCGGGACGCGGTTGATGTCCGCGGCTGACTTTCGAACCCCACCGCACAATGGTCGGCGGAATGGTCGTCTCGGATAAAAGTCTTGCATCTCTAGAATGACCTCGCGACAACTCGTGTTCGGTTGTGCCGCAGGCATACCCGTGACGATCCGACTCGATCAACCGTGGGTCCACGCCACTCTGTGAGGCGGGTTGCGTGCAGTGGGAGAACCGGCGGTGGGAGGGCCGCGGCGAGGGTGTCGGGGGTCACAAAAAGCTGGTGATTTGGCTCACGCAGGCGGCGACGCGCTAGCCGCCCGACGTCGCCGTCAAACATCACCGCGACCAGCATGAACTCTCGACCATCGCGTCGTGATCGTTTCGTGATCTGCCAGCAATTGAACCGTCACCCGAGATGACTTTGCGTTTCCAGCTTTGTACGGTCCCAAACAGCTTCGAAAGCGAAGCCGATAACTCAACATCACGAACCAGCGTGTGTGTGGGCCACCGGAGGCGTAGCGCCTCCACCGGCGCCGGACTTTCCCGGCGAGATCGACTGCGATCTCCCCCAGTCGTACCCGACCGAGACGGTGCGACCCGACAACCTCCCCGCCTGTGACAGGCAGCACGGCCGTGCGTCCGCACGGCCTGTTTCGGCGCGCGCTCGGCGAAAGGACGAAAGTTGAAGAACATCCGCAAGACGTTTGGGCTGGCCACCATCGCCGGCGCGCTCGCCGTGGCACCCATGGCAGCGGTCACGGGTTTTGGGGCCGGAACCGCGAATGCGGACAGCGTCAACTGGGATGCCGTCGCAGCGTGCGAGTCGGGCGGCAACTGGGCCATCAACACCGGCAACGGTTACTACGGCGGCCTGCAGTTCACCTTGAGCACCTGGCAGGCCAACGGCGGCAGCGGCTCGCCGCATGGCGCCAGCCGCGAAGAGCAGATCCGCGTGGCCGAGAACGTGCTGCGCTCTCAGGGCATCGGCGCGTGGCCGGTGTGCGGTCGCCGCGGCTGACCCTCATACCACTCTTCACACGAGGCGGTGTCGACTTCGTCGACACCGCCTCGTTGTTCTCACAGGCCTCTTACACCAGATAAGTAACGTCTAAAACTTCATTCTCATCGGTAACAGGTGATGTTGGTCACCCGACAGACCAGACAGCCGCAGCGTGAGACGCCTTCGTCGCATGCGGGCCTTGGGTCACAACGGTCGGGGAAGGACCGCAGAACATGAACATCAGCAGCCGTTTCACCAGAATTGTCAGCAAGGGCCTGATGGCCGCAGCGCTCTCCGGAGCCTTCGCCGCCGTGCCGATGGCGCTGGACGGCGCCACCGCCACCGCCCACGCCGACTCGGTGAACTGGGACGCCATCGCGCAGTGCGAGTCGGGCGGCAACTGGAGCATCAACACCGGCAACGGGCACTACGGCGGGCTGCAGTTCAAGCAGGCCACCTGGAGCTCCAACGGTGGCGCGGGCAGCCCGGCGACGGCCTCGCGCGCAGAGCAGATCCGCGTCGCGGAGAACGTGCTGCAGAGCCAGGGCCTCAAGGCATGGCCGAAGTGCGGTGCCGCGGGCATGCAGGCCGCGCAGGTGTGGGGCGCGAATCCCGCGCCGACCGTCGTTCCCGCCGCCGCGCCCGCCACTGCGAAAGGCTGCGCGAACCTGCCGACCTCCGCGCTCGGCGGCTTCGTGGACCTGCGCAAGATGTGCACGGCGATCTTCACGCCCCGCAGCGCGCGCTGAATCAGCTCAACCCGGCGGTGAGGCGAACGCCGAGCGTGCTGCGATCGAGGCCAGGTGGGCGGCCACGACGCGTTCAGGAAGCACCGCCGTGCCCCAACTCGCCGCAGCACCCAGTGCCGTGGGTCGCGCGTTCAGGATGCGCCCGATGGTCGCGGCTTCCCACGCCAGCGCGCGTACCCGGCGTCGGCGGAAGGCAGCGAACGAGCTGAAGGCATGGGGCAGATCCGGTTCGCGCGCTACGCACCGTGCCAGCACTGCGGCGTCCTCGATGCCCTGGCATCCGCCCTGCCCGAGGTGGGGCCGCATCGGGTGGGCGGCATCGCCGACGATCACGATGGGCCCGCGGCACCAGTGCTTGGGCGCCGCGCGATCGTAGAGGTCGTTGCGGAGGATGTTTTCAGGCGCGGTGGCCGCCAGCAGCTGCGGGATCGGCGTCGCCCAGCCTGACAGCAGACGGGCCAGGTGAGCGTGCTCGCCGTCGGGCGCGCGACCGCCCTCCGGTGTCCGCTCCGTCGCAAACCAGTAGGTGTGCTCTGGACCCAGCGGCACGTGACCGACCTGTACGCCCGGGCCGAGGGTCTCGCCGGCCAGTTCCGGATCCAGCGGAGTCTCGGCGATACCCCGCCACGCCGTGTACCCGACGTAACGGCTCGGCAGGTCCCCGTTCAGGGTGGCCGCGACGACCGAACGGACGCCGTCGGCGCCGACCACCGCGTCGGCCACCAGGACGTCACCGCCCGTCGTCATGACCTGCGCCCCTGACGCCGTCGTCGACACCGTCCTGACCGACGCCCCGGTGATCACCGCGCCGGGCGGGAGCGCATCGGCCAGCACATCGGTCAGGGTCGATCTGCGCACCACGACCAGCGGCTCTCCGAGGGCGGTGACCATCCGCTGGCCGGCGGGCCGTCGCAACCACCGTCCGCTGCGCCAGCGGATCGCGCCCGCGGTGACGCGGCCGCCGGCGTCGCGGACGGCATCGCCGGCGCCGATCTGGTCGAGCGCGGCCAGCGCGTTGGGCCAGATGCTGATCGCCGTGCCCGCGCCGCGGTCGGTCCGCTGCTCGAGCACACGGACATCGTGACCGTCGCGGTTCAGCGCGACGGCAGTCGCCAGTCCGGCGATGCCGGCGCCGACGACGATGAATCGCGCTGGCATGGGCTGACCCTAGCCGCCCGCTGTGTTACGAAGTGGGCATGGCCCCCGACACCCCGTTCGACGATCTCGACGTCTACCTGTCACTGCCTCGGGTGAGCGGCCTCGCGATCACACCGGACGGTTCGCGCGTCGTGACGGCGGTGTCCGTCGTCAACGACGAACGCACCCAATTCGTCAGCGCGATCTGGGAATTGGACCCTGCCGGCCACGAGCCGGCGCGCCGAATCACCCACGGCAGCACCGGCGAATCGGCGCCGGCGCTCACCGCGAACGGGGATCTACTGTTCCTGGCGGCGCGGGGCAGGGTCAAGGACATCGCCAACGACACAGAGCCGTCCAAGGGCCTGTGGCGCCTGCCGGCGGCCGGGGGAGAGGCCACCGAGATCGCGACATTCCCGGGGGGAGTGGACGCCGCGGCAGTGGCACGCGCCTGTGACGTCACCGTCGTCACGACGCCTGTTCTGCGCTCGGCGGGCGACCTCGACGACGACCGCAGGCTGCGGGACGCGCGGTCGAAAGCCAAGATCTCGGCGGTGCTGCACACCGGATATCCGGTGCGGCACTGGGATCACGACCTCGGCCCGGACCAGCCCCGCCTGTTCACCGCCGACGAGCGCCGCGACCTCACCCCCGACCCCGGCGACGCGCTGCGCGAGGCCGACCTCGACGTCAGCGCAGACGGAACGTTTGTCGTCACGACGTGGCAGGTGCCGTCACCAGGGGCTGCTGTGCGAAAGACCTTGGTTCGCATCGACATCACCACCGGCGAGCGGTTGACACTGCTCGACGATCCCGACGCCGACCTGGGAATGCCGGCGATCTCGCCGGACGGTTCCGCGGTCGCCTTCACCCGGGAGACGTTCTCCACGCCTGCGCAGGCACCGCGAATCACGCTGTGGCTCCTGCGTTTCGGGTCCCCGGCGGTGGAAGTCACCGGCAGCTGGGACCGGTGGCCGACGTCGGTCAGGTGGGCGCCCGACGGCGCGTCGCTGCTGGTGACGGCCGACCAGTCCGGGCGCGGACCGATCTTCACCGTCGACGTGTCGACCTCCACGGTCCGGCCGCTGGTCGACGACGACTTCACCTACACCGATCTGCAGGTGGCCACGACCGGTGCGGTGTTCGCACTGCGCAGTTCCTATGCCGCGCCGCCACATCCGGTCCGCATCGACTCCGACGGCACCGTGACGGCGCTGCCCTGTGTCGAGCTGCCCACGCTGCCCGGCACGCTGACCGAGGTGACGGCGCTCGCCGACGACGGGGTACCGGTCCGGTCCTGGCTGGCGCTACCCGACGGGGAGGACCACATCGATTCCGGGGCGCCCCTGGTGCTGTGGATTCACGGTGGGCCGCTGGCGAGCTGGAACGCCTGGCACTGGCGCTGGAATCCGTGGCTGATGGTGGCTCGAGGCTACGCGGTGCTGCTGCCCGACCCGGCGCTGTCCACCGGATACGGCCAGGATTTCATCCAACGTGGCTGGGGCGCATGGGGATTCGCCCCCTACGCCGACCTCATGGCGGCCACCGACGCCGCGTGCGAGCATCCCCGGGTCGACGCCACCCGCACCGCGGCCATGGGTGGCTCCTTCGGCGGCTACATGGCCAATTGGATCGCCGGCCACACCGACAGGTTCGACGCGATCGTCACCCACGCCAGCCTATGGGCGCTTGACCAGTTCGGCGGCACCACCGACGGTGGTTACTGGTGGTCACGCGAGATGACACCGGAGATGACCGCGGCCAATTCTCCGCACCGGTTCGTCGCCGACATCGCGACCCCGATGTTGGTGATCCACGGCGATCGGGACTACCGCGTGCCCATCGGGGAAGCGCTGCGCCTCTGGTACGACCTGCTCAGCTCGTCAGGACTGCCCGCGGCCGCTGACGGCTCCACCGAGCATCGCTTCCTCTATTTCCCGTCGGAGAACCACTGGGTGTTGAGCCCGTCGCACGCCAAGCTCTGGTACGAGGTGGTGTTCGCGTTCCTGGCACGTCACGTCCTCGAACAGGACACCGAACTGCCCGAGACCCTCGGGTAGCGTCGGGCCACATGAGCTCACCGGACCGCGAATTCGACATCGTCCTCTACGGCGCGACAGGATTCGTCGGCAAGCTGACCGCCCTGTATCTGGCCTCCGCAGCCGGGGATGCTCGCATCGCGCTGGCCGGCCGCTCGGCCGATCGACTGCTCGCGGTCCGCGAGACCCTGCCCGCGTCGGCGCAGTCGTGGCCGCTGATCACCGCGGACGCCTCCGATCCGTCGTCGCTGGCCGCCATGGCCGCGAGGACCCGCGTCGTGATCAGCACCGTCGGCCCCTACCTGCGGTACGGACTACCGCTGGTCGCCGCCTGCGCGGCCGCCGGCACCGACTACACCGACCTCACCGGCGAACCACTGTTCATCCGCCGCGCGATCGACCAGTACCACAAGCAGGCGGTCGACACCGGCGCCCGGATCGTGCACTCCTGCGGGTTCGACTCCATCCCATCCGACCTCACCGTCTTCGCGCTGTACCGCCAGGCGGCCGAGGACGGTGCGGGTGACCTGGGCGACACCAACTTCGTCGTGCGCCGCTTCGCCGGCGGCATGTCCGGGGGCACCATCGCCTCGATGACGGAGCTCGCCCGGGAGGCCGCAGAGGACCCCGAGAGCCGCCGGCTCCTCAACGATCCCTACACGCTGTCCCCGGACCGGGGCGCCGAACCCGAACTCGGCGGCCAGCCCGACGCGCGCTGGCGGCGCGGCCGCGACATCGCCCCCGAACTCGACGGTTACTGGGTGGGCGCGTTCGCGATGTCGGTGCCCAACTCCCGCATCGTGCGGCGCACCAACGCGCTCCTCGAGTACGCCTACGGCCGACGGTTCGAATACGCCGAGCAGATGAGCCTCGGCAAGTCCCCGCTCGCGCCGCTCGCCGCGGCGATGGCCACCGGCGGGAACATCGCCGCCATCGAGCTGGGCAGCAGATTCCTCAACCGGGTGCCGCGCAGCGCGCTGGAGCGCATCCTGCCCAAACCCGGCACCGGCCCCAGCGAGCACACTCGCGAGAGCGGTCACTACACCGTCGAGACGTACACCACCACGTCGTCGGGCGCCCGCTACGTGGCGCGGATGTCACAGCAGGGCGATCCCGGCTACAAGGCCACATCGGTGCTGCTCGGCGAGAGCGCTCTGGCGCTGGCAACCGACCGCGAAAAGCTCTCCGACCTGCTCGGTGTGCTGACTCCCGCCTCCGCGATGGGCGACGCGCTGCTGGCGCGGTTCCCCGCCGCAGGTGTGGAGCTGGACGTCACCAAACTGGCCTGACCGAACGGCGGTCGCACCGCCGTCACCGGGTCTAACCTGACGCTCATGAGCGGCCTCGATGACCTGTACAGCCAGATTCCCGTCCAGCAGATCGCCGGACGGTTGGGTGTCGACGAGAGCGAGGTCGACAGCGCCGTCAAGACGCTGGTCCCCGTCCTGGTGGGCGGCCTGCAGCACAACGCCCAAGATCCCGGCACCGCCCAGGGCATCGCCTCGGCCGCCGACTCGCACGCCCGCAGCGGCCTGCTGGACGGAGGGGTGAGCGTCGAACAGGTCGACGAGGCCGACGGGTCCCGCGCGATCGCGAAAATCTTCGGCGGCAGCGACACCGGGCAGGTGGCTTCGGCGCTCTCCGGCGGCGGTGCCGGCAACAGCGACCTGATCCAGAAGCTGCTGCCGATCCTCGCGCCGATCGTGCTCGCTTACATCGGCAAGCGGCTCTCGGGCGGAGCGCAGGTGCCCGGGCAGACCGGCGGAGGCGGCATCGGCGACATCCTCGGCAGCATCCTCGGCGGCGGTACGGCCCCGGGCGGGAACAACCCGTTGGGCAGCATTCTGGGCTCCGTGCTGGGCGGTGACAAGGCCGGCGGTGTGGGCGACATCCTCGGCGGCCTTCTGGGCGGGAAGAAGTAGCTCGCGGCGTCTTCCTAGAATGGCTCGGTGACCTCCCAGCCGCTCGCCAACGCCGGACCCTCCGGGCTCGATGCCCTGCCCAAGTCGTGGGACCCCGGTGCCGTCGAGAGTGATCTGTATCAGGGCTGGGTGGATGCGGGATATTTCACCGCCGATCCGGCCAGCGACAAGCCCGCCTACTCGATCGTGCTGCCGCCGCCGAACGTGACGGGCAGCCTGCACATGGGTCACGCGCTCGACCACACGCTGATGGACGCGCTGACTCGCCGCAAGCGCATGCAGGGCTTCGAGGTGCTGTGGCTGCCCGGTATGGACCACGCCGGTATCGCCACCCAGACCGTGGTGGAAAAGCAGCTCGCCGCCGACGGGAAGACCAAAGAGGACTTCGGTCGTGAGCTGTTCGTCGAGAAGGTGTGGGACTGGAAGCGCCAATCCGGCGGCACCATCGGCGGCCAGATGCGCCGCCTGGGCGACGGCGTGGACTGGAGCCGCGACCGGTTCACCATGGACGAGGGGCTCTCCCGTGCGGTGCGCACCATCTTCAAGCGGCTGTTCGACGCCGGGTTGATCTATCAGGCGGAGCGCCTGGTCAACTGGTCGCCGGTGCTCGAGACCGCGATCTCGGATCTCGAGGTCAAATACGAAGACATCGAGGGCGAGCTGGTCTCGTTCCGCTACGGGTCGATGTCCGACGACGAACCGCACCTGGTGGTCGCCACCACCCGGATCGAGACGATGCTGGGGGACACTGCGATCGCGGTGCATCCCGATGACGAGCGCTACCGCCACCTGGTCGGTACGACGCTGCCCCATCCCTTCCTGGATGACCGCCAGATCGTGATCGTGGCCGACCACCACGTCGACCCCGAATTCGGTACGGGCGCAGTCAAAGTCACCCCGGCGCACGACCCCAACGACTTCGAGATCGGTCTGCGGCACCAGCTCGCGATGCCCACGATGCTCGACACCAAGGGTCGGATCGCCGACACCGGAACGCGGTTCGACGGGATGGATCGCTTCGAGGCACGCGTGGCGGTGCGCGAGGCGCTGGCCGAGCAGGGCCGCATCGTCGCCGAGAAGCGTCCGTATCTGCACAGCGTCGGCCATTCCGAGCGCAGCGGCGAACCGATCGAGCCGCGGCTGAGCCTGCAGTGGTGGGTGAAGGTGGAGTCGCTGGCCAAGGCTGCCGGTGACGCAGTCCGCAACGGCGACATCGTGATTCACCCGGCCAGCCTGGAGCCGCGCTGGTTCGCCTGGGTCGACAACATGCACGACTGGTGCATCTCGCGACAGCTGTGGTGGGGGCATCGCATCCCGATCTGGCACGGGCCCGACGGGCAGACCGTGTGCGTCGGCCCCGACGAGACCCCGCCGGAGGGCTGGGAACAGGACAGCGACGTGCTGGACACGTGGTTCAGTTCGGCGCTGTGGCCGTTCTCGACGATGGGCTGGCCCGACCACACCGCGGACCTCGCGAAGTTCTATCCGACGTCGGTGCTGGTGACCGGTTACGACATCCTGTTCTTCTGGGTGGCCCGGATGGTGATGTTCGGCACCTTCGTCGGCGACGACAGCGCGATCACCGACAACGGCAGCCGCGCGCGGCAGGTCCCGTTCCAGAACGTCTTCCTGCACGGCCTCATTCGCGACGAACACGGCCGCAAGATGAGCAAGTCGCGCGGCAACGGCATCGACCCGCTGGACTGGGTGGAGAAGTTCGGCGCCGACGCGCTGCGCTTCACGTTGGCCCGCGGCGCGAGCCCCGGTGGTGACCTGGCCATCGGTGAAGACCACGCCAGGGCATCGCGCAACTTCGCCACAAAGCTGTTCAATGCGACGCGGTTCGCGCTTCTCAACGGCGCCAGCCCCGCCCCGCTGCCGCCCGTCGACGCACTCACCGATGCCGACCGCTGGATCCTCGGCAGGCTGGAAGAGGTTCGCGCCGAGGTGGATTCGGCGCTGGATGCCTACGAGTTCAGTCGGGCGTGCGAGGCGCTGTACCACTTCGCCTGGGACGAATTCTGCGACTGGTACGTGGAGTTGGCCAAAGTCCAGCTCGGCGAGGGTGTTTCGCACACCACCGCCGTTCTCGCCGCGGTTCTCGACACGCTGCTCAAGCTGCTGCACCCGGTGATGCCGTTCGTCACCGAGGTGCTGTGGAAGACCGTGACCGGGGGCGAGTCGCTCGTGATCGCCGACTGGCCGACCGCCAGTGGGATGGACCTCGATCATGCTGCCGCGCAACGGATTTCCGACATGCAGAAACTGATCACCGAAGTGCGCAGGTTCCGCAGCGACCAGGGCCTGGGCGACCGGCAGAAGGTGCCGGCGCGGCTGTCCGGCGTCGACACGGCGGGCCTGACGGCCCACGTGCCCGCCGTCACCGCGCTGGCCTGGCTGACCCCGCCGGCCGACGACTTCACCGCATCGGCGTCGGTGGAGGTCCGGCTCTCCGGCGGCACCGTGCTCGTCGAGGTCGACACGTCGGGGACCGTCGACGTCGACGCCGAGCGGCGCCGCCTGGAGAAGGATCTGGCCGCAGCCCAGAAGGAACTCTCCGGCACCTCGGCCAAACTGGGTAACGAGGCGTTCCTGGCCAAGGCGCCCGCTGACGTCGTCGACAAGATCCGCGCGCGCCAGCAGCTCGCCGGAGAAGAAGTCGACCGCATCTCGGCACGGCTGGCCGCCCTGACGTGAGCTCGACCGAACCCGCACCTGACGAGATCGCGGCTCTGCTGCAGGTCGAGCACCTGCTCGACCAGCGGTGGCCGGAAACGAAGATCGAACCCAGCACGGCCCGCATCGCCGCGCTGCTCGAACTGCTCGGCTCACCGCAGAAGGGCTACCCGTCGATCCACATCGCCGGCACCAACGGCAAGACGTCGGTCGCCCGGATGGTCGACGCGCTGCTCACTGCGCTGCACCGGCGCACCGGGCGCACCACCAGCCCGCACCTGCAGTCGGCCGTCGAACGGATCTCGATCGACGGCAGGCCGATCAGCCCGGCCACGTACGTCGACACGTACCGGGAGATCGAGCCGTTCGTGGAGCTGGTCGATCAGCAGTCCGAGGCCGGGGGAGGGCCGCGCTGCTCGAAGTTCGAAGTGGTGACCGCGATGGCCTTCGCCGCGTTCGCCGACGCCCCGATCGACGTGGCCGTCGTCGAGGTCGGCCTCGGTGGACGATGGGACGCCACGAACGTGATCAACGCGCCCGTTGCGGTGATCACGCCGATCGGCATGGACCACACCGACTACCTCGGTGACACGATCGCCGAGATCGCCGGCGAGAAGGCCGGCATCATCACCCGGCAGGCCGACGACCTGGTGCCCACCGACACCGTCGCGGTGATCGGCCGCCAGGTGCCCGAGGCGATGGAGGTGGTGATGGCCGCCGCTGTCCGCGCCGACGCCGCCGTCGCACGCGAGGACTCCGAGTTCGCCGTGCTCGATCGCCAGGTGGCCATCGGCGGGCAGATGCTCGAACTGCAGGGGCTCGGGGGTCGGTACTCGGAGGTCTTCCTGCCGCTGCACGGCGAGCATCAGGCTCACAACGCTGTGCTGGCCCTCGCCGCCGTCGAGGCGTTCTTCGGCGCTGGTGCGCAACGCCAGCTCGACGTCGACGCGGTGCGCGCCGGATTCGCCGCTGTCACGTCGCCCGGTCGACTGGAGCGGATGCGCAGCGCACCAACCGTTTTCATCGATGCCGCGCACAATCCCGCCGGAGCGGCGGCGCTGACGTCCGCGCTGGCCGAGGAGTTCGACTTCCGGTTCCTGGTCGGGGTGGTGTCGGTGATGGCCGACAAGGACGTCGACGGAGTCCTGGCCGCCCTCGAGCCCGCCTTCGACCAGATCGTCGTGACGACCAACGGCTCACCGCGTGCTCTGGAGGTCGACGCGCTCGCGCTCAAAGCCGAGGAGGTCTTCGGCCCCGAACGGGTCGCGACCGCGGCGACGCTGCCCGACGCGATCGAGACGGCCACCGCGCTGGTCGAGGACTCGGGCGGCGACGTCGAAGGCGCCGGAGGCATGAGCGGCGCCGGCATCGTGATCACCGGCTCGGTCGTCACCGCCGGCGTGGCGCGCACGCTGTTCGGAAAGGATCCGGCATGACCACCCCGCCGCCCGATCCGTGGAAAAGTTTCCGCGGCGTCATGGCCGGCACGCTGATCCTCGAGGCCATCGTGGTGCTGCTCGCGCTGCCGGTGGTCGGCGCCGTCGGCGGCGGTCTGACCGGCGGATCGATCGGTTACGTCGTCGGGGTTGCGATCCTGCTGCTGCTGATGGCAGGCGTGCAGGGCCGGCCCTGGGCGATCTGGGCCAACCTCGGAGTGCAGCTGCTGCTGGTGGCCGGCTGGGTCCTGTATCCGGGGATCGGCTTCATCGGCCTGCTGTTCGTGGTGGTGTGGCTGTTGATCGCCTATCTGAGGGCCGAGGTGCTGCGCCGCCAGAAACGGGGCCTGTTGCCCGGGCAGCAGCGCGACGCGGACTAGATGCGGCGTATGGGTAGGCTGTCGGCCGTGACAGAGCGAACCCTCGTCCTCATCAAGCCCGACGGCGTTGCCCGTCGGCTCATCGGCGAGATCATCAGCAGGATCGAAGCCAAGGGATTGACCGTGGCCGCGCTAGAGCTCAAGAACGTCGACGACGCGCTGGCGCGTGCCCATTACGCCGAGCACGACGGCAAACCGTTCTTCGACTCGCTGCTGGAGTTCATCACCTCCGGTCCGGTGGTAGCTGCCGTGCTCGAAGGGCCGCGCGCCATCGCCGCGTTCCGTCAGCTGGCCGGTGGCACCGATCCGGTCGAGAAGGCCGTTCCGGGCACCATCCGGGGTGATCTCGGCCTGGAGACCCAGTTCAACCTGGTTCACGGTTCTGATTCGCCCGAGTCGGCCGCGCGCGAAATCGAGCTCTGGTTCCCCGGCAGCTGAGCGCCGCGGCGACCCGCTGACGCCGCGTTTCGGGTTCCCCCGCAGTGATGTGGGATACTGGGCGCGAGCGGCCGGCCTGACTACCCCGGGTTGGTCACTCGGATGAAGACTTCGACGACTGCGACCATCGCTACCCCGATGTGGCGCCGACCGTCCAGCCATCATTCAGACCGGCACCGAGGATGTCCCGCCGGGACTCCTCGGAGCAAGACCAACCAGAGTTCGGGATCAAGTGGCCCGGACGCAACAGTCAGTAGCCCTCGCGTGGCCGCGTCAGCAAACGACGCGCCCGGGGGCTTGAGGAGAATACGTGGCCGACAATGACAACCTCCACGACCTGCAGGACCCCGGCACCGCTTCGCCCGACGAGGCGCAGCCCACGGAGACTGCTAGTGCCCCTCCACCGACACCCGAACGGCTGAGGGTTCACTCCCTGGCCCGTGTGCTCGGCACGACCAGCAGGCGCATCATCGACGCGCTGGCCGAACTCGACGGGCGTACCCGCAGCGCGCACTCCACGATCGGCCGTGATGAGGCCGACCGCGTGCGCGCGGCGCTGGCCGAACCCGAGCCCGCACCCGAAGCAGTCGAGGTGGCACCCGAGCCGGCCGTCGCTCCGGAGCCGGCCGTTGCTGCCGAGCCCGACGTTCCTGCCGAGGAGGAGCCGGAGTCACGGCTGATCCTCGAGACACCGCCCGCGGTCGAGGCCGAACCCGCCGACTACCTGCCGCTGTTCGTAGCCCCGCAACCGGTGCGCCCAGAACCCGCCCACACCGACGACAACGACGAGGACGACTCCACCTCGGAGTCCGACACCGATTCCGATGCGGACTCCGACACCGACTCCGACGATGACCAGTCGGGCCGCCCGTCGACCAAGCGTCGCCGCCGGGGCCGCCGCGGCCGCGGTCGTGGGCGCGGTGAACAGAACGGCGACGAACCGGGCAGCGACGAGGACGACCAGTCGGCCGAGTCGGACGAATCCTCCGAGGGTGCTGAGTCCGCCGACGACGCCGATGACGACAGCGGTGAGGACGACAACGGCGGAGACGGCGCGACCCGTCGCCGCCGTCGCCGCCGCCGCCGCAAGACCGGAGCCACCTCCGACAACGAGAACGGCACGTCGCCCGACGATCCGCCCAACACCGTCGTGCACGAACGCGAACCGCGCGGCAAGGGCGCCAAGGGCTCGTCGGACTCCGAGATCCAGGGCATCAGCGGGTCCACTCGCCTCGAAGCCAAGCGGCAGCGCCGCCGCGACGGTCGCGACGCAGGTCGCCGCCGCCCCCCGATCCTGTCGGAGGCAGAGTTCCTCGCGCGGCGTGAATCCGTCGAACGCACCATGGTGGTCCGCGACAAGGTCCGCAGCGAGCCTCCCCACGAGGGCGCCCGGTACACCCAGATCGCGGTGCTCGAGGACGGCGTCGTCGTCGAACACTTCGTCACGTCGGCGGCATCGGCCTCGTTGGTCGGCAACATCTACCTCGGCATCGTGCAGAACGTGCTGCCGTCGATGGAAGCCGCGTTCGTCGACATCGGCCGCGGCCGCAACGGTGTGCTCTACGCCGGCGAGGTGAACTGGGAAGCTGCCGGTCTGGGAGGCGCCCAGCGCAAGATCGAGCAGGCGCTCAAGCCCGGCGACTACGTGGTCGTGCAGGTCAGCAAGGACCCGGTGGGACACAAAGGCGCCCGGCTGACCACGCAGGTGTCTCTGGCCGGCCGCTACCTGGTGTACGTGCCCGGCGCGTCGTCGACGGGGATCAGCCGCAAGCTGCCCGACACCGAACGGCAGCGGCTCAAGGAGATCCTGCGCGAGGTGGTGCCTTCGGACGCCGGCGTCATCATCCGCACGGCCTCGGAAGGCGTCAAAGAGGACGACATCCGCAGCGATGTGGAGCGGCTCCAGACGCGGTGGAACGAGATCGAGGCCAAGGCCACCGAGATCACCGCGAAGAAGGCCGGCGCCGCCATGGCGCTCTACGAAGAGCCCGACGTGTTGGTCAAGGTGATCCGCGACCTGTTCAACGAGGACTTCTCCACGCTGATCGTCTCCGGGGACGACGCATGGACGACGATCAACGACTATGTGACAGCCGTGGCGCCCGAGCTTCTCCCGCGAATGACGAAGTACGAGCCGGCCGGTTCCGACGGCCCCGATGTGTTCGCGGTGCACCGGATCGACGAGCAGCTGACCAAGGCGCTCGACCGCAAGGTGTGGCTGCCGTCGGGCGGCACCCTGGTGATCGACCGCACCGAGGCGATGACAGTCGTCGACGTCAACACGGGCAAGTTCACCGGGTCGGGCGGCAATCTCGAACAGACCGTGACCCGCAACAACCTCGAGGCCGCTGAGGAGATCGTGCGGCAGCTGCGGCTGCGGGACATCGGCGGCATCGTGGTCATCGACTTCATCGACATGGTGCTCGAATCGAATCGCGACCTGGTGCTGCGGCGGCTGACCGAAGCGCTGGCCCGGGACCGCACCCGCCACCAGGTGTCCGAAGTGACGTCGCTGGGGCTGGTGCAGCTGACGCGTAAACGGCTCGGCACGGGCCTGATCGAGGCGTTCTCCACCACGTGCACACACTGCGGCGGACGCGGCATCATGCTCCACGGCGATCCGGTCGACACCGCGTCAGGTGCAGGTCGCAAAGCCGAATCGAACGGCGGCGGTGGCGGTGGTGGCGGTGGTCGCCGCGGCAAGCGCGGTAAGCGCGGAGCGCCCCCGCAGGAGGTGCAGGTCGCCAAGGTGCCCGCACATTCACCCGGCGAGCACCCGATGTTCAAGGCGATGGCCGCGGCCAACGGCAAGCACGAAGACGACGACGATCACGATCACGAGGACGATCACGCGGACGAGGTCGCCGAGCTCGACCAAGACGCGATCCGGGCAACGGTCGTCGACACCGAGGACGAGGAACTCGACGACGACTTCGAGGACTCGGACGACGAGGACGAGGAGTCCGACGAGGACGACTCCGATGACGACGAGGACGACGAGGACGACGACATCGACGTGCTCGACGACGAGGACGACGATTCTGATGACGAAGACTCTGATGACGAAGACTCTGATGACGACGACGAGGAATCCGACGAGGACGACTCCGATGACGAGGATGACGACGACTTCGACGAGGATTCCGAGGACGACTCCGATGACGAGGATTCCGAGGAGGAGGACGAGCAGCCCGCTGCCGTCGCTGTCCGGCCTGTCCGGCAGCGTCGACGCGCCGCAGCCCGTCCGGCAGGGCCACCCGCTCAGGACTGAGCGGTTTGACCCTCAACCCGCTGCTCACGTAACCTTGAGCAGTTGTCTCCAGGGCCTGCTCACGGCGGGCCCGAGACAGGGATGGCAGATCCCGCACCAAGACCCGCACGCAGACCGCCAGGTGATGCGCGCCCGCACGCGAAGTAGAGGATGACCAACGATGGCAGCGCAAAAAGCCACGTACGCGATCGTCAAGACCGGTGGCAAGCAGTACAAGGTCGCCGCCGGTGACATCGTCAAGGTGGAGAAGCTCGACGTCGAGCCCGGTGGCACGGTGTCGCTGCCGGTGGCCCTCGTCGTCGACGGAGCCGATGTGACCACCGACGCGACGGCGCTGGAGAAGGTCGCGGTCACCGGCGAGGTCCTCGAGCACACCAAGGGTCCGAAGATCCGCATCCACAAGTTCAAGAACAAGACCGGCTATCACAAGCGCCAGGGGCACCGTCAGCAGCTGACGGTTCTCAAGGTCACCGGCATCAAGTAGCGACGGGAGCGACAAGACATGGCACACAAGAAGGGCGCTTCCAGCTCACGCAACGGTCGCGACTCAGCCGCCCAGCGGCTCGGCGTCAAGCGTTTCGGTGGGCAGGTCGTCAAGGCCGGCGAGATCCTGGTCCGTCAGCGCGGCACGCACTTCCACCCCGGCGTCAACGTCGGCCGTGGCGGTGACGACACCCTGTTCGCCACGGCGCCGGGTGCGGTCGAGTTCGGCACCAAGCGTGGCCGCAAGTACGTCAACATCGTGCGGGTGACCCGCACCGACGCCTGACTTCTTTCTCCAACGTCGAGATCGACGTTTTGGCGCCAGACACTCGTACTTTGGCGCCCAATCGTCGGTTTCGGCACTGAGAGAGGAGGACATCGATGACCCGCTTCGTCGACCGCGTGGTGATTCACGCCCGGGCGGGTAACGGCGGCAATGGCTGCGCGTCGGTGCACCGGGAGAAGTTCAAGCCCCTCGGTGGCCCCGACGGCGGCAACGGCGGACGCGGCGGCAGCATCGTGTTCGTCGTCGATCCGCAGGTCCACACCCTGCTCGACTTCCACTTCCATCCCCACGTCGTCGCCCCGTCGGGCAAGCAGGGCGCCGGAAGCAACCGCGACGGTGCAGCAGGCGCTGATCTCGAGGTCAAGGTGCCCGACGGCACCGTCGTGCTCGACGAACAGGGCCGGCTGCTGGCCGACCTCGTGGGACCCGGCACCCGCTTCGAGGCGGCCGCAGGTGGTCGTGGCGGGCTCGGTAACGCCGCGTTGGCGTCGCGGGCCCGCAAGGCCCCCGGCTTCGCGCTGCTCGGCGAGAAGGGCGAGGTGCGCGACCTCACCCTCGAACTCAAGACCGTCGCCGACGTCGGGCTCGTCGGATTCCCGTCGGCCGGCAAGTCCTCGCTGGTGTCGGCGATCTCGGCGGCCAAGCCCAAGATCGCCGACTACCCGTTCACCACGCTCGCTCCGAACCTCGGGGTGGTGTCCGCCGGCGACCACACGTTCACCGTCGCCGACGTCCCCGGACTGATCCCGGGCGCCTCCGAGGGCCGCGGGCTGGGACTGGACTTCCTCCGCCACATCGAACGCTGCGCCGTGCTCGTGCACGTGGTCGACTGCGCGACACTGGAACCCGGCCGCGATCCGATCTCCGACATCGAGGCGCTCGAAGCCGAGATCGCCGCCTACACCCCGACACTGCAGGGCGACACCACGCTCGTGGACCTCGCCGAGCGGCCACGCGCGGTGGTGCTCAACAAGATCGACGTGCCGGAAGCGCGCGAACTCGCCGACTTCGTCTCCGACGAGATCGCCTCGACGTTCGGGTGGCCGGTGTTCGAGGTGTCCACCGTGGCGCGAGAAGGTCTGCGGCCGTTGACGTTCGCCTTGTGGGACACGGTCGCGGCCTACCGTGCGGCGCAACCCGAGGTCGTCGCCCGGCGCCCCGTCATCCGGCCCGTGCCCGTCGACGAGACCTCGTTCTCCGTCGAGCCGGACGGGCAGGGCGGCTTCGTCGTGCACGGCACCCGCCCGCAGCGCTGGGTGGCGCAGACGAACTTCGAGAACGACGAAGCCGTCGGCTATCTCGGTGACCGGTTGGCGCGCCTTGGCGTCGAGGACGAACTGCTCAAGCTCGGTGCCCGCCCGGGCTGCGCGGTGACCATCGGCGACATGACGTTCGACTGGGAACCGCAGACCCCTGCCGGCGTCGACGTGCACCTGTCCGGACGCGGTACCGACATCCGGCTCGAACAGAGCGACCGCGTGTCGGCTGACGAGCGCAAAGCGGCGAGAAAGGCGCGTCGGGAGAGTAATCCGGAATGAGCCGCCACCGCGAGGCGGTTCGCACCGCACGATCGGTGGTCGTCAAGATCGGTACCACCGCATTGACCACGCCGACAGGCGAATTCGACGGTCGCCGCCTGTACGACCTCGTCGACGCGTTCGAAGCGCGGATGAAGGCGGGCTCGGATCTGGTGATCGTGTCCTCGGGTGCGATCGCCGCTGGGATCGAGCCCTTGGGGCTGACCAGACGACCCACCGATCTGGCCACCAAGCAGGCCGCCGCGAGCGTCGGTCAAGTGGCCCTGGTCAACTCGTGGAGTACGGCGTTCGCGCGCTACCAGCGCACTGTCGGGCAGGTCCTGCTCACCGCGCACGACATCTCGATGCGGGTGCAGCACACCAACGCTGCACGTACCCTCGACCGGTTACGCGCGCTGCACGCCGTGGCGATCGTGAACGAGAACGACACCGTGGCCACCAACGAGATCCGGTTCGGCGACAACGACCGCCTCTCCGCGCTCGTCGCGCACCTCGTGGGCGCGGACGCGCTGATCCTGCTCTCCGACGTCGACGGCCTCTACGACAGTGATCCGCGAAAAGCGAACGCGCGCTTCATCTCCGAGGTCGCCGGGCCTGACGATCTGGCCGGAGTGACGGCGGGGCGCGGCAGCCACCTCGGTACCGGCGGCATGGAGTCCAAGCTGTCCGCGGCGCTTCTGGCCTCCGATGCCGGGGTGCCGGTACTCCTGGCTGCGGCCACCGATGCCGCTGCCGCGCTGGACGACGCGTCGGTCGGCACCGTCTTCGCCCCCCGCGCCGAACGGATGTCCGCGCGCCGCTTCTGGGTCCGCTACGCCGCCGAGTCGGCCGGGGCGCTGACTCTCGACGACGGTGCGGTGAATGCTGTCGTGCGGCACCGTCGTTCGCTGCTGCCGGCCGGTATCACTGCCATCACCGGGCGGTTCTCCGGCGGCGACGTCGTCGAGCTGCGCAGCAGCGACGCCACGATGGTGGCTCGGGGCGTGGTGGCCTACGACGCGGCGGAACTGGCGACCATGTTGGGCCGGTCGACATCCGATCTGCCCGCCGAGATGCGGCGCCCGGTCGTGCACGCCGACGACCTGGTCGCGGTCTAGAAACGGTCCTTCGCCCAGTTCTCGAGCCACTGTGCGCGGCGCTCGGCCGCGTCGATGGCGTCGTTGTCGGCACGCCGCACCGGCACCCCGTGCGCGGACGCGGTCTCGACGACGGCGGCGCGCACGGCAGGATCGGCGAGCAGCAGTGTCGCGAGCACACCCGCCGAGAGTGTGCGGTTACGCAGTCGGCCGCGGTAGTTCACCTCGGCGGGGACGCGCACATCCAGCAGGCTCGACAGCGGGCCGCCGGCGGCGGCGACAGCCGCGGTCAGTACCGCGTCGGACGCCAGGCCGAGGAGTTGCTTTCGGAAAGGGAAGCGCGGCAACGGAAGTCGGTTGACCTGTGTCTGCAGTGCGTCTGTCAGAAGGTAGCCGATCAGACTGTGGGTTTCGATGTCGACGACGTCGGACCAGTCGACGGAGTCGCCGTCGAACTCCACCTCGTCACCGCTGACGGCGAGCCCACCGAAATGGTTGAGTAGGCGAACAGCACCCTGCAGCGGGTCGGGCAGGCGGGTCAACGCGACCACCGCGTCGCCGACGCCGAGGCCCCACCGCTGCGACGCGGGTCCGGACGGCGGTCGCTGCGCGCTCGGCAACAGCGAGCTCACCAGGCTCACACCGGGCTCGCAAGGGCCGGGAGTTCGTCGGCCAGCAGCGCCAGCATCGGTGAGCACCCGTTGTCGATCGTCACGGTGGCCAGGTCGTCGCCGCGGGTGCGGCCACGGTTGACGATCGCGATCGGCATGCCGCGCGCCGCCGCATGCCTCACGAAGCGGTAACCGGAGTACACCGTCAGCGACGAACCGGCGACCAGCAGCGCCTCGGCGTCGTCGACCATCGCGTACGCCTCGTCCACTCGCGCTTTCGGCACGCTCTCGCCGAAGTACACGATGTCGGGTTTGAGCATGCCGCCGCAGCGGGGGCAGTCGACGATCCGGAACCCCGAGGTGTCACCCACGACCGCGTCGGCATCCGGCGCGACGGCGATGCTGTCCAGGCTGCCCACCCGCTCGCGGAACCCGGGATTGGCCGCCTCGAGCATGTCGTCGAGCGCGGCGCGCGACATGCCGGCCCCGCACTGCAGACACACGACGTGCACGTAGGTGCCGTGCAGATCGATGACTGCTCGGCTGCCCGCCTTGGTGTGCAGGAGGTCGACGTTCTGGGTGATCACACCGGTGACGACGCCGGCCCGCTCCAGGGCGGCCAGCGCGCGGTGCCCCGCGTTGGGGCGGCGTTGGTCCATGTGTCGCCACCCGACGTGATTGCGGGCCCAGTAGCGCTGCCGGAACACCGGGTCCGACGTGAACTGCCGGATCGTCATCGGGTTGGCCGGCGGGGAATCGGGTCCGCGATAGTCCGGAATGCCCGAGTCCGTCGACATGCCTGCGCCGGTCAACACGGCGATGCGACGCCCGCGCAGCACGGCGATCAGTTCGGGGGACTCCACGACATCGAGGATAGGTGCGGGCGCGATCGGCGCAGTTCAGTGATGGTCAGCGCAGACACTGGTCGGCACTGTCGAGGATCTCGGCGCTCATGTTCTGCTCCATCATCTGCAGCGCTGCCTCGCCGAGGTCGGGGTCGATGTGCGCGACGACGTCACGAGGAACGACGACGGGGAAGTGCCGGACATAGGCGTCCAGCGCGGTGTAGAGGACGCACTGCTCGGTGACCTGACCGGTCAGCACGAGATGGTCGGGTTTCAACTGGTTCAGCAGATAGGCCAGCGACGTGGCGTAGAACGCGCTGTGGCGCACCTTCGTCATCACACGAAGGCCCTGCTGCGGGACGATCGGCTTCACCAGATCGGGCCGCTCGCCCTCCAGTGCCGCACGGACGATGTCGCTGAATTCGGCACTGAAGTCGCCGTAGTTGTCGTTGACGTAGATCAGCTCCACGTCGTCGCGCTCGTGGGCCTCGGCCACGAGTCCGCTCAGTGGCTCGACGACGGGCTCGACGTGCGGGATCAGCTTGTCGGCGTCGGGATGCCGGTACGTGTTCATCATGTCGATGACCAGGATCGCGGTGGTGCTCATGACCTCACGCGTACCCAGCGATCAGACGGGGACACTTCGGGGACACAATGAACCATGGACTTTTACTCGGCGTATCGGCAGGGGTTCGTCCGCATCGCCGCCTGTACCCACCACACGACGCTGGCCGACCCGGCCGCGAATGCGGAATCGGTCCTGCGGATCGCGCGCGAATGCCACGACGACAACGTCGGCCTCGCGGTGTTTCCCGAGCTGACGCTGTCGGGGTATTCGATCGACGACATCGTGATGCAGGACGCGCTTCTCGAGGCCGTCGACACCGCTGTCGCTGAGGTCGTGGCCGGCTCTGCCGCACTGTTGCCGGTGCTCGTCGTCGGAGCCCCACTGCGCCACCGCAACCGCATCTACAACACCGCCGTCGTCATCCACCGCGGTGAGATCCTCGGCGTGGTGCCGAAGTCGTACCTGCCCACCTACCGGGAGTTCTACGAGAAGCGCCAGATCGCCGCGGGCGACGACGAGAGCGGTGAGATCCGGGTCGGGGGAGCCACCGCCCCGTTCGGGCCCGATCTGCTGTTCGCGGCCGATGATCTCCCGGACTTCGTTCTGCACGTGGAGATCTGCGAGGACATGTTCGTCCCCGTGCCGCCCAGCGCCGAGGCCGCGCTGGCCGGCGCGACGGTGTTGGCGAATCTCTCGGGCAGCCCCATCACGATCGGCCGAGCCGAAGATCGTGCGCTGCTGGCTCGCTCGGCGTCGTCGCGCTGCCTCGCCGCCTACGTGTATGCCGCTGCGGGAGAGGGGGAATCGACGACAGATCTGGCATGGGACGGGCAGACGATGATCTGGGAGAACGGGGTGTGCCTGGCACAGTCCGAACGGTTCCCCAAGGGAGAGCGCCGTTCTGTCGCCGACGTCGACCTCCAGTTGCTCCGCAACGAGCGGGTCCGCATGGGTACGTTCGACGACAACCGGCGTCACCACCTGATCGACGACGACTCCTATCGGCGCATCGAGTTCACATTGAATCCGCCCGCCGGCGACATCGGATTGCGTCGCGAGGTGCAGCGCTTCCCGTTCGTGCCCAACGACCCGGCTCGTCTCGAACAGGACTGCTACGAGGCGTACAACATCCAGGTCTCCGGACTCGAACAGCGGCTGCGCGCGCTGAAGTACCCGAAGGTCGTGTTGGGTCTGTCGGGCGGGCTGGACTCCACCCATGCGCTGATCGTCGCGGCGCGGGCGATGGACCGGGAAGACCGCCCGCGCAGCGACATCCTGGCCTACACCATGCCCGGCTTCGCCACCGGAGAACGCACCAGGAGCAACGCCACTCGGCTCGCCCAAGCGCTCGGCGTCACGTTCGAGACCCTCGACATCAAGGCCACCGCAGAGCTGATGCTCAAAGAACTCGACCATCCGTTCTCCCGCGGGGAGAAGGTCTACGACGTCACGTTCGAGAACGTACAGGCCGGGCTGCGCACTGATTATCTGTTCCGGCTGGCCAACTATCGCGGCGGGATCGTGCTGGGTACCGGCGACCTGTCCGAGCTGGCGCTGGGCTGGTCCACGTACGGAGTGGGTGATCAGATGTCGCACTACAACGTCAACGGTGGGGTGCCCAAGACGTTGATCCAGCATCTGATCCGCTGGGTGATCTCGTCGGAACAGTTCGACGCGACGGTCAACGAGGTGCTGGTCGACGTGCTGGACACCGAGATCAGCCCCGAGCTGGTGCCCGCGGGTGAGGACGAGGAGATCCAGAGCAGCCAGGGCAAGGTAGGTCCGTATGTGCTGCAGGACTTTTCGCTGTTCCAGGTGCTGCGCTACGGCTTCCGGCCGTCGCGGGTGGCGTTCCTGGCCTGGCATGCGTGGCGCGATGCCGAGCGCGGGGACTGGCCGTTCGGCATTTCCGAGGACGAGCGCCCGTCGTACACGATCGGCGAGATCCGGCACTGGCTCGAGGTTTTCGCGCAGCGCTACTACTCGTTCAGCCAATTCAAACGCTCGGCGCTGCCCAACGGGCCGAAGGTCTCGGCCGGCGGTGCGCTGTCGCCGCGCGGCGATTGGCGGGCCCCCTCGGACATGTCGGCGCGCACGTGGCTCGACGAGATCGAGCGCTGCGTGCCTGCGGACTAGTTCTGCACGAGGTCGTCGATGGCCTCGCGGGTCGGTGCGCAGTCACCGGCACCGGGCACCAGTGTGGCCAGCGCACCGGCGGCGCAGGCACGGCGCAGGGCCACGTCGGCGCCCTCCGGCCACGCCGCGGCCAGAACGCCGGCGAACACGTCGCCGGCACCCGTGGTGTCGATCGCCTCGACCGCAGGAGCTCCGACGTCGTCTGTGGAACCCTCGGTCACGTGCCGCGCGCCGTCGGCGCCGCGTGTGATGACCAGGTGGGGCACCGGGGTGTCGCGCCAGTCCGAGGCCTCCGTCTCGTTGACGACGACGATGTGGGCGCGTTCGGCCAGTCGCCTGCGGTGCCCGGGGTCGGTGAGCGCGGGGGAGGCGTTGACCATCACGACCGCGCCGCCCTCGCGACCGACTGCCGCGGCGGCGACGGCGGTGTCGATCGGGATCTCCAGCGAGACCAGCACGACGTCGCTGTCGGCGATCACCGACCGGACCTCCGCCGAGGTCAGGCTCAGGTGCGCGTTGGCGCCCGGCGCCACCACGATGCAGTTCTCGGCGGCGGCGTCGACCAGGATCGCGGCCGATCCGCTCGGGCCCGGCACCTCGACGACGGCCCGCAGGTCGACGTCGTTGCGGCTCAGGTGCGCGCGCAGCTCACCGGCCGCGGCGTCGGTGCCCAGCGCGGCGACGAGCTGTACCGTCGCGCCTGCTCGAGCAGCGGCCACGGCCTGGTTTCCGCCCTTGCCGCCCGGGCTGGTCGACAGCGACGACGCCAGCACGGTCTCGCCCGGCTCGGGGAGTGTTTCGACGGTGAAGGTGAGGTCGGCATTGACACTGCCCACCACGCAGATCCTCGCCACCGCGGCAACGCTACGCTGGGCGGATGAGTCTGCACGCACCGGAACGCAGTGCGGGTTCGTCCGACCCGGTCGATGGGTCTTCCGACGACCTGCGCGGGCAGGTGCACGCCGCCGCGCGCCGCGCCCGTACCGCGTCGCGCGACCTGGCGACCCTGAGCACCGAGACCAAGAACCGGGCGCTGCACACCGCCGCTGATCACCTACTCCTGAGCACCCGCGCGATCCTCGAGGCCAACGAGGCGGACCTGGCCGCCGCCCGCGACGCCGGCACCCCGGACGCCATGCTCGACCGTCTGGCGCTGACCCCGACCCGGGTGGACGGAATCGCCGACGGACTCCGTCAGGTGGCTGCGCTGCCCGATCCCGTCGGCGAGGTGCTGCGCGGACGGACCCTGCCCAACGGGCTCCAGCTGCGGCAGCAACGCGTCCCCCTCGGCGTCGTCGGCATCGTCTACGAAGGCCGCCCCAACGTCACCGTCGACGCCTTCGGCCTGACGCTGAAGTCCGGCAACGCCGTCCTTCTCCGAGGTAGCTCGTCGGCCGCCCGGTCGAACGCTGCCCTGGTGGAGGCCCTGCGCGCCGCCCTTCAGGCCGAACGGCTCGATCCCGACGCCGTCCAGCTGTTGCCCAGCGCCGACCGCGCCAGCGTCACCCATCTGATCCAGGCGCGCGGCCTGGTGGACGTGGTGATCCCGCGCGGCGGCGCCGGACTGATCGACGCGGTCGTGCGCGACGCGCAGGTGCCCACCATCGAGACCGGTGTCGGCAACTGCCATGTCTACGTACACGCCTCGGCCGATCTGGACATGGCCGAGTCGATCGTGCTCAACGCGAAGACCCGCAGACCCAGCGTGTGCAATGCCGCCGAGACACTGCTGATCGACGCGGCGGTCGCCGATGTCGCGGTACCGCGATTGACGGGTGCGCTGCAGGCCGCCGGGGTGACCGTGCACGCCGACCCAACCGAGGACGAGCTGCGCGCCGAATTCCTCTCCATGGACATCGCGCTCGCCGTCGTCGACGGCGTCGACGGCGCGATCGCGCACGTCAACACCTACGGCACGGGCCACACCGAGGCCATCGTGACGACCGATCTCGCTGCGGCACAACGCTTCACCGAACGCGTCGACGCGGCGGCGGTGATGGTGAACGCCTCGACCTCGTTCACCGACGGTGAGCAGTTCGGTTTCGGCGCCGAGATCGGCATCTCGACGCAGAAGCTGCACGCACGGGGACCGATGGGGCTCCCCGAGCTGACCTCGACGAAATGGATCGTCTGGGGCGACGGTCAGACCCGCTCTTAGTCAGGAGAACCACTGTGAGTGTCCCCGCGCGCCCAGCGCCGTTGTTCGCCGACATCGACGACGTCGCGCGTCGATTGGCCGAGACCGGGTACCTGCCAGACACGGCGACCGCGACCGCGGTCTTCCTCGCCGACCGGCTGGAGAAGCCGCTGCTCGTCGAAGGACCCGCAGGCGTCGGCAAGACCGAACTCGCGCGAGCGATCGCCCAGGCCACCGGCTCGGGGTTGGTGCGGCTGCAGTGCTACGAGGGCGTCGACGAGGCCCGCGCACTCTACGAGTGGAACCACGCCAAGCAGATCCTGCGCATCCAAACGGGCAGCCAGGGTGGTGCCGGCGACTGGGACCAGACCAAGACCGACGTGTTCTCCGAAGAGTTCCTGCTGTCGCGGCCACTGCTGACCGCGATCCGGCGTACCGATCCGACCGTGCTGCTGATCGACGAGACCGACAAGGCCGACATCGAGATCGAAGGTCTGCTGCTCGAAGTGCTCAGTGATTTCGCGGTCACCGTGCCCGAACTCGGCACGATCGTCGCCGAACGCAAACCGCTGGTCGTGCTGACTTCCAACGCCACCCGTGAGCTGTCCGAGGCTCTCAAGCGCCGCTGCCTGTTCCTGCACATCGACTTCCCCGATCCCGATCTGGAACGGCGCATCCTGCTCTCCCGGGTGCCCGAGCTGCCCGATCGCCTGGCCGAGGAACTGGTCCGCATCGTCGGCGTGCTGCGCGCGATGGCGCTCAAGAAGGTGCCGTCGGTGGCCGAGACGATCGACTGGGCGCGCACAGTACTGGCCCTCGGCCTGGACACCATCGACGACGAGGTGATCGCCGCGACGCTGGGTGTGGTCCTCAAACACCAGTCCGATCAGATCAAGGCCGCCGGGGAGCTGAGGCTCAACTGATGGCCCCGCGTCGCACGCGCCCGCCGCAACCCCTGGCCCCGCATGGGATTCCGGGTCATCTGGTCGAGTTCGTCGAGGCGCTGCGCGGCGCGGGCATCGCCGTGGGCCCGTCCGAAACCGTGGACGCCGGACGGGTGATGACCGTGCTCGGCATGGCTGATCGGCTCGCGTTGCGGGAGGGCATCGCGTGTGCGGTCCTGCGCCGCCCCGACCACCGCGACACCTACGACGCGCTGTTCGACCTGTACTTCCCGCCGGCGCTGGGGTCGCGCACGGTGCTCGCCGACGAGTCGACCGACAGCCAGAGCGTGCCGCCCGACGATGCCGAGGCGATGCGACAGACACTGCTGGACCTGCTGTCCGAGCATCAGGACGCGGGCGATCTCGACGACCGGCTCGCGGCGATGATCGCCCAGATCGTCGAAGCCTACGGCCGGTACAACTCCAGCCGGGGACCGTCGTACTCGTCGTACCAGGCGCTCAAGGCGATGAGCCTGGACAGCCTCGAAGGCCGGTTGCTCGCCGGCCTGCTGGCACCCTACGGCGAGGAACCGACACCCACCCAGGAGCAGATCGCCAAAGCGCTTGCTGCGCAACGGATCGCGCAGCTCCGGAAGATGGTCGAGGCCGAGACCAAGCGGCGTACCGCCGAACAGCTCGGACGTGAGCACGTGCAGACCTACGGCGTGCCGCAGCTTGCTGAGAACGTCGAGTTCCTGCGCGCCTCAGGCGAACAGCTGCGTCAGATGCGTCGCGTGGTGGCGCCGCTGGCGCGCACGCTGGCGAGCCGGCTCGCCGCCCGTCGCCGTCGTTCCCGGGCCGGCGAGATAGACCTGCGCAAGACCCTGCGCAAGTCGATGTCCACCGGCGGCGTGCCGATCGACGTGGTGCTCAAGAAGCCGCACCCGGCCCGACCCGAACTCGTGGTGCTGTGCGACGTGTCCGGCTCGGTCGCCGGGTTCAGCCACTTCACGCTGCTGCTGGTTCATGCTCTGCGCCAACAGTTCTCGCGGGTCCGCGTCTTCGCGTTCATCGACACCACCGACGAGGTGACCGAACTGTTCGGCCCCGACGCCGATTTGGCGGTGGCGGTGCAGCGCATCACCCGGGAGGCGGGCGTGTACACCCGTGACGGGCACTCCGACTACGGCCACGCGTTCGTGTCGTTCATGGACAAGTATCCGACGGTGCTCTCGCCCCGCAGCTCGCTGCTGGTGCTCGGCGACGCCCGCAACAACTACCGCAATCCCGAAGCCGATCTGCTGGCACACATGGTCAATGCCAGCCGCCACGCGCACTGGCTCAATCCCGAGCCGAAGCATCTGTGGGGCAGCGGCGATTCCGCTGTGCCGCGCTACACCGACGTCATCGCCATGCACGAATGCCGCTCTGCCAAGCAGCTGGCCTCGGTGATCGACTCCCTCCTGCCGGTGTAGGACCGCGAGTGTGCGGTCGTGGTTGTGGTCTCGGCGCTGCGGCGTGCTGGCTGCCACGTCGGCCAGCGCGTGTCGCGGACGAAACGGCACACTCGCGGCAGGTCAGGAGAACGAGACTGTGATCTCGCCGCCCTTGGGGTCCGCCCCCGAGACGAGAGACCATGGGGCCCGGTACACACGGCCCGGCGCCGCCGGCCACAGTGTGCGGGCCGTGCCGACGACGCGCCCGTCCTGGACCGCGCGCAGGGCGGGCAGTCGGCGGTACTCGTCGGTCCACAGCAGCAGATCGCCCCGGGGTGCGTCCCCGCTGACCGTCGACACCCGCTGCGGCGCAATCCAGGTCAACGGGGCCTCGGCACGGATGCGGGCGGCGCTGTGCACGGGTTCGGCCGTGCCGCCGGTGCGCAGCCACTGCCGCACCGGTGCGGCGACGTGTCGGCCGTCGAGTGCGGCCCCGTCGGCGGTGTCCACCGGATGCAGCAGGTTGCCGACCGCGAAGACGCCGGGCCGGCTGGTGCGCAACGCGGCGTCGACGGCAGGGCCGCGGGTCGCCGGGTCCATCTCCAGACCGCCGGTGCGTGCGAGCTCGTGGTCGGGAATCCAGTCGCCGGTGAAAACCACGGTGTCACAGGTGATGTCGTGGCGTCGGCCGGCCCGCTCCACGGTGACCGAGCGGACCCTGTCTTTCCCGTGCACCGCGACCAGCCTGCTGTTGGTCAGCACCGGGCCGGACAGCAGCGCCCGACCCGGAAGGCGGAACGCGGCGTACGCCTCGGCACGCGGATACCGGCTGACCATCGCGACCGTCGCGCACCCGGCCTCCCTCAGCGTCAGCACCGCCGACCAGCTGACGAGTTCAGCGCCGACGATGACGGCGCGGGTGCCGACCCGCCCGTGGTGCAGGTGCACCAGGTTCTGCAGCTGACCCGTGGTGTACACGCCGTCGGGCCGGTCGCCGGGGATCAGTCGCGCGGGGCGGGGCCGTTCCCGCGCACCCGTCGCGAGAATCACCGCGTCCGCGGTGACGGTCCGCACGCCGCGCGGCGAGGTGATCGCGAGCGTGCGCTCGCCGGCCCAGGCCGTCACCATCGCCTCGGTTTCCAAGGTCGCACCCGCCTCGGCGGCCATCGCGGTCAGCCGTCGCGCGTAGGAAGGCCCGGAGACGAACCGGTGCATATCCCGTATCCCATATCCCAGATGATCGCTGTGGCGGGGGATTCCGCCGGTGTGGCTCTCCCGTTCGAGCACCAGCACCTCACCGTCGACGCTGGGCGCAAGCCCGGCGGCGGCGGTCAATCCGGAGGGGCCGCCGCCGATGATCGCGACTGCGACGCGGCTCATCGCACCGTCCCCTGAGCCAGGAGTTCCGCGGTGTGTGCGCCGCAGTAGAAGCCCTGGCATCGGCCGTTCATCACCCGGGTGCGGCGCCGCAGACCGTCGAGATCTGCTGGCGGGATGGGGGACTGGAATGCGTCACGGATCTCGCCGACGCTCACGCGTTCGCAGAAGCAGACCAGCCGGCCGTAGTCGGGGTCGGCGGCGATGCGTTGCTCGTCCTGATACGGCCGCACACCGATCTCGCCGATGTTCGGCATCCGCGGTGGCGACGGCAACTCGTCTCGCTCGGAGACGTCGACGCCTGCTTCGGCGAGCAGACCCGACACGTACTCGGCCACCGCCATTCCCGACGTCAGTCCCGTGGAGCGGATTCCGCCCACGAGGACGTATCGCGCGGCGGCGTCGAGGTCGATCACGTAGTCGTCGTGATTGCTCGCCGCGCGCAGCCCGGCGTACGTCGCGGTGATCTCCTCGTCGAACAGGGCGGGCATCAGTGCGCGACCCTTGCTCGTGAGGAAGTCCAGACCCTTCTCCGAGGTGCCGGTCGCCGTGCGGTCGGTCAGGTTCTCCGACGTCGGGCCGACCATCACGTTGCCGTAGATGGTCGGGCTGACGAGCACGCCCTTGCCCCGCGAGGATGGGACGGCGAGCACGATCATCGGCACCATGGGCCGGGCCAGCTTGTCGAACACCAGCAACTCGCCGCGCCGCGGGGTGACGGTGAGGCGCTGGTGGCCGAACTCGGCGTCGAGGTGGTCGGCGCCCAGTCCGGCGGCGTTGATCACCCAGCGGGCGCGCATCTCGCCGCGGCTGGTGTGCAGCGTGGTGAACTCGGCGCCGGGAACCGCCGCGGTCACCCGTGCGCCGCGCACCAGCGCCGCGCCCCGAGCCACCGCATCGGTTGCCAGGGCGAGGTTGGTGGTCCACGTGCAGATGATGGATTCGCCGGGAACGCTCAGTCCGGCCATCGCGCCCGGCCCGAGGGCCGGCACGCGGCGATATACCTCGTCGGCGCTCAGCAGTCCGCAATCGCGGTAACCGTTGCCTTCGGCCTTCACCATCAGGCGGGGCAGTGCGGCGACCTCTTCCTGCGTCCAGGCGACGAGCATGGCTCCGGTGCGCTCGACCGGGATGCCGGTCTGCTCCGCGTAGGCGCCGAGCAGGTCGTAGCCGCGGGCGACGAGCCGCGATTCCAGGGTGCCGGGGGTGGCGTCGAACCCCGTGTGCAGCAGCGCGGTGTTGGCCTTGCTGGTGCCGTCGCCGACGTCGTCGCGGGCTTCGATGAGCGTGACGGACAGGGAGGTGCCGGCGAGCGCGCGGGCGATCGCGGCGCCGACGATGCCGGCGCCGACGACGATCACGTCGGAGACGTCGGGCACGCTGTCGGTTGTCATACGGCAGTCATTCAGTGGTCTCCTCAACGGTGCGGCGCCAGCGGGCCAGGAAGTCGGCGGCGCGCTCCGCCGGCCACTGCGGCTGGTAGGTGCGTTGGGGTGTCCAGGCGCCGACGGCGTCGCTGACGGCGAGACCGGGGTCGGTGGCCAGACGGGCGCATGCCGCGGCACCCAGCGCGGTGGCGTGTGCCGACGGGTACACCTCGACCGGAAGCTGGGCAAGATCGGCCTGGGCCTGCATCAGCACCTCGGAACGAGTCAGACCCCCGTCGACCCGCAGCCGGGTCAGCTGCCGGCCGAGGTCGGCCGACACCAGTTCGGTCAACGCGGTCACCTGTGCGGCTACCCCCTCCAACAGCGCCCGAACCAGATGCCCGCGTGTGCTCGACAGTGTCATCCCGGTGAAGCTGGCGGTGGCTGCGGCGTTCCACCACGGCGCCGCCAGGCCGGCCAGCGCCGGCACGCAGACCACGCCGTCACTCGCGTCGGCGGCCACCGCGTCGAGCTGGTCGGCCGCGGGCACCAAGCCGAGATCAACGGCCCACCGCACCGCTGAGGCCGCGGTGTAGACCTGGCCGTCGACGCAGAACGCGCTCTCGTCGCGCAGCCGCCACGCCACCGACGTCGTCAATCCCCACCGCGATCGCACCGGGTCGGCGCCGAGCTGCGCCAGCAGGAAGGCTCCGGTGCCGTACGTACATTTCGCCGAGCCGGGCTCCAGGCAGCTCTCGGCGAGCAGCGCGGCCTGCTGGTCGACGATCAGCCCGCCCACCGGCAGCGTCGGCCCGAACACGTCGGTGTGCCCGACGATCTGATCGCAGGCCACGATCTCGGGCATCGGCTCGCCGGCGAGTCCGAACAGGGCGACGAGTTCTGGGTCCCACGCTGGGTCCCTTCCCGCCTGGTCCAGCGTGGTCAGCAGGGACCGGCTGGCCGTCGCGGCGTCGGTGACGAACGCGCCGCAGAGCCGGTGCACCAGCCAGGTGTCGGTGGTGGTGACGACGCCGTCGCGGGTCAGTTCGGCCCGCAGCCACGCCATCTTCGGTGCCGAGAAGTAGGGGTCGAGAACGAGGCCGGTGCGTTCGGCGATGCGCGCGCCGTGTTCGACCAGCGATCCGCACAGCGCCTCGGCGCGACGGTCCTGCCACACGATCGCCGGTGTCAGCGCGCGGCCGGTCGCGCGGTCCCAGGCGAGCACGGTCTCGCCCTGGTTGGCCAGCGCCACCGCCGTCACGGGTACGCCGGCCTCGGCGAGCGCACGGCGCCCGGCGGTGACGACGCTCGCGAACAGCGCCTGGGGGTCCTGCTCGACTCCGCCGCCGGGCAGGTAGTCGGGACGCAGCGACACCTCGGCGGTCGCGCACACCGCGCCGCCGTCGTCGACGACGACGGCCTTGGTGCCCGAGGTGCCCTGGTCGATCGCCAGGATCGCTCCGCTCACTCCCGCAGCTCGGCGTCGATGGAGGCCATGTCGGGCATTGTCAGCCCCGCGCGGCCGTGCCGGACCAGCAGGTAGATCAGATAGGCCGCGCCGATGGCGACCATGACCAGCACGTAGGCCCACGCCTGCGCGAACGCCGCGTCGCGGAACAGTGCCAGCTCGAAGGCCAGCCAGACGACTGCCACCACCAGGATCGGGATCTCCCACCTGCCGAGATCGAACTTGCCGTTACGAGGAAGCGACGAGCGCTTGATCAAGTAGAGCACCACTGTCGAGGCGTACATCACGGCAGGCAGGAGTGTCGCGGCGCTGAAGAGGGTGAACAGCGCGGTCTCGGAGTGGGCGAAGATCGCCAGGATGAGCTGCGCCAGCGCGAAGTACAGCAGGGTCGCTTTGAACGGGGTGTGGAAGCGGGGCGAGATCTGGTTCCACTGTTGCCAGCCGGGGAAGCGGCGGTCGCGGGACATCGCCCAGGTCAGCCGGACTCCGGTGATCATGATGACGAGCCCGCAGGCGAAGATCGCGAGCACGACCATGAGCAACAGCAGCGTCGCCACCACCGAGCCGAGCGTGTTCTTGATGACGTCGGCGATCGGGGTGCCCGACTCGGCGAGGGCGACGGGATCGCCGGCGGCGAGCGTGACCGCGATGAGGAACGCGAAGCCGAGGACGCCGGAGGCGAGCACGGCGTTGCACATGGCGCGCGGCACCACGCGCTCGGGATCGTGGGTTTCTTCGGCGAGGTTGGCGGCCGACTCGAAGCCGACGATCGTGAACGCGCCCAGCAGGAAGCCGAGCATCCACGGCCCGGCCGACGTCCAGTCGCCGAAACTCCAGAAGCCCTCGGATGCCACCGCGCCCTTGCTGACGAGGTTCGCGACGTCTTCAGCGTTCAGGTCGCCGCGCACCGCGGCAACGACGAGCAGCAGCACCGTCAGCAGCGCCATCCCCACGAGCTCCAGCGTCACCAGGCTGTTGTTCACTCGTTCTGCCCACGGGGTGGAGAGCGCCACCAGCAGAGCCTGCAGCACCAGCACGCCTGCGGTCATCACCCACGCGATCGTCGCGGTGCCGTCGTAATCGAGCAGCACCGGCAGGATCGTGGAGGCGATCGTGTAGTCGACGGCGACCACCACGATCGCGAGGAACGTGAACGAGATCCAGCCGATGATCCAGCCCAGGATGGGGTTCGCCAGCCGCGACATCCACTGGTAGTGGTAGCCGGTCACCGGGATGCGGGATGCGAGCGCGCCGAGCACGAACGCCACGGCCAGCTGTCCGACGACCGCGATCGGCCAGGTCCAGATGCCGACCGGACCGGAACTGTTCAGCACCGCCCCGTACGTGGTGAAGATGCCGGTGGCGATCGAGACGAACGCGAACGCGACCGCGAACGACGCGAATCTGCCGGTGCGCCGTTCGAGAGATTGGGTGTAGCCGAACTGGGCGAGCTCAGCCGAGTCGCGGGAGTCGGGGCGTGTCACGGGAGCCTCCGGGCTGTCGGGGGTGGGCAACCTTGGTATAGACCGTGTGGTTGAACCAAAGTATCGGGGGAGATGTGACGCCCGTCAATCCGGCAGCGGGATTTTTACCCGGCCGTCACACGCGTCGAAGCCCAGCTCGCGGGGCTAATCTGACGGGATGGCTTCGGGCACGCCGCTATACATGTCGATCGCCGCGGACGTCCGCGACCGGATTGCCACCGAGCAGCTGGGGCCACACACCCTGCTGCCGTCCGAGCGTGAACTGGCCGAACAGCACGGTGTCAGCCGAATGACCGCCCGCCAGGCGCTGTCGCTGCTGGAGAGCGAAGGAGCCGTGTACCGCAAGCCGCCGCGCGGCACCTTCGTCGCCGAGCCGCGTGTCCGGTTCCATGTCGGCAGCTTCTCCGAGGAGGTGGCGCGCATGGGCCGGCGGCCGGCCGCCAAGCTGCTGTGGGCCGAACACCAGGCCGCCAAACCTGCCGTCCGGCGCGCTTTGGACCTGCCCGACGGCGCCGCGGTGCACGTGTTCTACCGGCTGCGCAGCGTCGATGACGTGCCGTTCGCCCTCGAGACCACGTATCTGCCTGCCGACCTGACGCCGGGAATCCTGGAGGAGCCCGATGACGGGTCGTTGTGGGCGCTGCTGCGCTCCCGCTACGGCATCGACCTGGCCCGGTCCACCGCGGTGCTCGAATCGATCGTGCTCGACGACGCGTCGAGCATGCAGCTGGGAGTGCGGGCCGGCTCGGCGGGCACGTTGCTGACCCGGAGCACCCGTGACACCTCGGGCCGGTGCGTGGAATACGCCCGCGACGTGTATCGCGCCGATCGCGCGGCCTTCGAGGTCTCCGAGGAACTGGGCGCGAACCGTCTCTCATCGGTCTGAGGCCTGAGTTTCGGTCCCGTAAGCTCGCTATTCGTGCAAGCGCGACGGCGGCTCGGGGTGATGGGCGGAACATTCGACCCCATCCATCACGGTCACCTGGTCGCCGCCAGTGAAGTCGCCAACCTGTTCGGCCTCGACGAGGTGGTGTTCGTCCCCACCGGGCAGCCCTGGCAGAAGCGCAGCAGAGCCGTCACCCCCGCCGAGGACCGCTACCTGATGACCGTCGTTGCCACCGCGTCGAACCCGATGTTCTCGGTCAGCCGGGTCGACATCGACCGCGGCGGGCCGACCTACACCAAGGACACGCTGCGGGATCTGCGCGCTCTGAACCCCGACGCCGACCTGTACTTCATCACCGGCGCCGACGCGCTGGCGTCGATCCTGTCCTGGCAGAACTGGGAAGAGATGTTCTCCATCGCCCGCTTCGTCGGTGTCAGCAGACCCGGCTACGAGCTGGACGGAAAGCACATCTCGGCGGCCATGGCCGAACTGCCAGCCGATGCCCTGCATCTGGTCGAGGTGCCTGCGCTGGCCATCTCGTCGACCGAGTGCCGCGAGCGCGCCGAAGCCTCGCGGCCGATTTGGTATCTGGTGCCCGACGGTGTCGTGCAGTACGTCGCCAAACGCCATCTCTACCAATCACACAGCCGCACTGAAGGAGACCGTCCCTGACCGCCACACCAGAAGCCGTTCACATGGCCGAGACCGCCGCGCGCGCGGCGGCGGCCAAACTCGCCGACGACGTCGTCGTCATCGACGTGTCCGAGCAACTCGTCATCACCGACTGCTTCGTGATCGCCTCGGCGTCCAACGAGCGCCAAGTCAACGCGATCGTCGACGAGGTCGAGGAGAAGATGCGCCAGGCCGGGTACAAGCCGGCGCGCCGCGAGGGCACCCGCGAGGGCCGCTGGACCCTGCTCGACTACGTCGACGTGGTGGTGCACATCCAGCACCAGGACGAGCGCAACTTCTACGCCCTGGACCGGTTGTGGCGCGACTGCCCGCTGGTGCCGGTCGATCTGTCCGGAGACGACGCGTGACGGTGCGCAAGCTCGTCATGCTGCGGCACGGGCAGACCGAGTACAACGCCGGTAGCCGCATGCAGGGGCAGCTCGACACGGACCTGTCGGACCTCGGCCGCGAGCAGGCCACGATCGCGGCCGAAGCGCTGGCCAAACGGCAGCCGCTGCTGATCGTGTCGTCTGATCTGCGGCGCGCACTCGACACCGCGGTCGCTCTGGGTGACCGGTGCGGTCAGCAGGTGTCCGTCGACGCCCGGCTGCGCGAGACGCACCTCGGCGACTGGCAGGGGATGACCCATCTCGAGGTCGACGACGTCGCCCCCGGTGCGCGGCTGGCATGGCGCGACGATGCGCGCTGGGCTCCGCACGGCGGGGAGAGCCGGGTCGACGTCGCCGACCGAAGCCTGCCACTGGTGCGTGAACTGGTGGCCGGACAACCGGAGTGGGGCGCCGACGGCTCGGATCGGCCGGTGGTACTCGTGGCCCACGGCGGGTTGATCGCGGCGCTGACCGCGGCGCTGTTGGACCTGCCCGTCGACAACTGGCCCGTCCTCGGCGGGCTGGGCAATGCCAGCTGGGTGCAGCTTGCCGGACACACCCGAAGCGGCGGCGATCCGGCGAACCTGACCGACATCCGGTGGCGACTCGACGTGTGGAACGCTTCGGCGCAGGTCGCAGGCGATGTCCTCTGACGCTGAGGCTCATCGCACCACTCTGCTCGTCTTCTGCGATTCGCTGTCCTACTACGGCCCGACCGGCGGACTGCCCGCCGACGATCCCCGGATATGGCCGAACATCGTTGCTGCACAACTCGACTGGGATGTCGAGGTCATCGGAAGGATCGGTTGGACCAGCCGCGACGTGTGGTGGGCCGCGACGCAGGACCCGCGTTCATGGGCGGCGCTGCCCCGCGCCGGCGCCGTCGTCTTCGCGACGTCGGGGATGGATTCGCTGCCGTCGGTGCTGCCCACCGCTCTGCGGGAACTCATCCGGTATGCGCGCCCCCCACGGCTGAGACGCTGGGTGCGCGACGGCTACAGCTGGCTGCAGCCGCGGCTGTCACCGATCGCACGGTCCGCGCTGCCCCCGCATCTGACCGTCGAGTACCTCGAGATGACGCGTGCCGCCATCGATTTCAACCGACCCGGGATACCGGTAGTGGCCTCACTGCCGTCGGTGCACATCGCAACGTCCTACGGCAACGCCCACCACGGCCGGACCGGCACCGTCGCCGCGCTCACGCGCTGGGCCGCCGAGCACGGGGTGCCGCTGGTCGACCTCAAAGCCGCTGTGGCAGAGGAGGTCATGAGCGGTCGCGGCAATCCCGACGGCATCCACTGGAACTTCGAGGCGCATCGGGCGGTCGCCGACCTGATGCTCAAGGGCTTGGCCGAAGCCGGTGTCCCGATTCCGGATTCGCGCGGCTGACCATGGCGGTGGTGGTGGTCAGCGACTCCTCGGCGCGCCTGGGGGGAGCGGCAGCACGGTGGGGCATCCGCGAGGTTCCGCTGCACGTCCTCGTCGACGGTGCCGATCTGCGCGACGGCGTGGACGAGGTCCCGCATGACGTGCACGACCGGCCGAAGGTCACGACAGCCGGCGCCGCGCCGGCCGAGTTGGCCGAGCACTATCGCCGCGCCTTGACCGACAGCGACGGGGCCGGTGTGGTCGCCGTGCATCTCTCGGCGGCCCTGTCGAGCACCTACAGCGCCGCCGTGACGGCCGCGCGGGAGTTCGGTTCGGCCGTGCGCGTGGTGAATTCGCGCTCGGCGGCGATGGGCACCGGCTTCATCGCCGGCGAGGCGGCCCGGTGTGCGGCTCATGGTGGCGATCTCGACGCGGTCGCCGAGGCGGCCCGCGCGGCCCGCGAGCGCACCCACGTGTTCCTCGTCGTGCACAGGCTCGACAACTTGCGCCGCAGCGGGCGCATCGGCACCGCCTCGTCGTGGCTGGGCACCGCGTTGTCGCTCAAGCCCCTGCTGAAACTGGACGTCGACGGCCGGCTCGTGCTCGACCAGCGCATTCGCACCGTGGGCAAAGCCCATGCGGCGCTGGTGGATCGGGTCGCCGACGTCGTCGCTACGAGGCCAGCCGACGTCGTGGTGCACCATGTCGACAATCACGATGCCGCCGACCAACTCGGCGCGGCGCTCACGGCTCGGCTGCCGCAGTTGTCGTCGTTGATCGTCGAGGACATGGGTCCCGTGCTGTCGGTCCACGTCGGCGGGGGAGCGGTCGGGGTGGCCGTGCAGGTCGGCACGTCCTGAGCGTTCGGCCCGGACGTCAGCGGCCGATGCGACCCGTGATCGGCGGCAGGTCGGCCAGCGTCACGATTCCTGGTGGCGCGGCGACCACCGCGGGCACCGCGTTGGTGACCGGCAGGGCGGTGTAGATCATGCCCAGACCCATGAAGCCGGGCTCGGTCCAGTCCTTCGGGGGGAGGCAGTGCACCACGGTGCGCATGTTGGGGAGCCCGAACACCTGCACGACATGGCCGTGCTCGAGTGGGCTTCGGCGGCGTGACGTGCTGACCCATGATCCAGTTGAAGCCGACGCTGACGACGTTGCGCTCACCGACCCAGCCGCGGTGGTACCCCATCACCCCGCCGACGGTGCCTTCGGGGATCGTCATGAAGCCCAGGTCGCTGTCCCCGGTCGCGGCCGTGAACGTCACGTCGAAGGTCATCCGATCCAGTGTCGCGCCGATGGCGTCGGCCATCATGGCTGCCGATTCCGCGAACACCTCGCTCTCGCGGCGCACGCTCTCGGCCAGTCCGGGAGTGCCGGGGTCCTGCGAGAACCCCATCGCGGTCTGCGTGCCTGCAGATTCGTAGGTCGAGCAGTCCACCGACTCGGTGATGCGGATCTCGTCGACCCGCTCGCAGGAGCCGCTGAGCACCATGCCGACCAGATTCGACATCCCCGGATGGGCGCCACTGCCGAAGATCGTGGAATTCCCTGTGGCGCAGGCGGTTCGAATGCGGTCGAGATCTTCAGGTGACTGCTTGCCGCCGGTGATCCACGCCGCCGACGAGCACACGTTGACACCGGACTCGAGCAGCCAGACCAATTCGTCGATGCTCGGCCACAGCGGGTTGTAGCAGCAGGCGTCGGGGCGCAGCGCGACGAGTGCCTCGATGTCGTCGGTCGCGGTGACCCCGGTCGGCTCGGGCCAGCCGGCCAGCTCGGCGGCGTCGAGGCCCACCTTGCCCGCGCCGTGCGCGTACACGCCGACGAGTTCCATGTCGTCGCGCCCGATGATGGCGTGCAGAGACCGACGGCCGATGTTCCCGGTGGTCCACTGGATGACCCGCAGAGGCTTGTCCGTCGGCATGGCGTCAACCTACCGCCTCTATGGTGGCTGGATGGGTGAGTCGACGCGGGTCGCCGTGGTGACAGGTGCCAGCCGGGGAGCCGGGGAGGGCATCGCCGCGGCGCTGGCCGCCCGCGGCTGGCGGGTGTACGGGACCGGCCGCGGTATCGATCCCGCGCCGGACTGGGGCGTCGGGGTGCGGGTGGATCACCGCGACGACGACGCCGTCGGCGAGTTCTTCGGCGCCGTTTCGCGCGCCGAGGGAGGACTCGACCTCCTGGTCAACAACGCCGCCGCGATCTCCGACGACCTGGTTGGTCCGGAACCGTTCTGGCGCAAGCCCCGTGCGCTGGCCGACGTGCTCGACGTCGGCCTGCGATCCTCCTATGTCGCCGCCTGGTACGCCGCGCCGCTGCTCGTCGAGCGCGACCGCGGGCTCATCGCGTTCACGTCCTCGCCGGGCGCGGTGTGCTACATGCACGGCCCGGCCTACGGGGCGCAGAAAGCGGGCACCGACAAGATGGCCGCCGACATGGCGGTCGACCTCGACGGCACCGGGGTGTCGACCGTGTCGATCTGGATGGGAATCCTGCTCACCGAGAAGATGCGCCGCGCCTTCGACGGTGATCCCGACGCGCTCGCCGGCTTCGCCGCGCACGCCGAAACACCTGAATTCACGGGATATCTCATCGACGCACTGTTCTGCGACCCTGACCTGTCCCAACGGAGTGGCCGCGCCGTGATCGGCGCCGAGCTGGCGCGCGAGTACGGGATCACCGATGCCGGCGGCCGTGTCCCGCCGTCGCATCGCGACATGCTGGGCGCTCCGCGCGAACCCAGCACGGTGATCGTCAGGGGCTGATCAGCGGCCACAGACCCTGCGGGCCGGCGTGCATCGCCATATCGGTGAGCCGATCGTCCCAGTGCCTCGTCGAGCCGAACTCCGAACGCCATGCCAGTGCCGCCCGGGTGTAGTGGTGCAGACGGTGCTCGATCGTGGTGCCGATCGCCCCGTGTACCTGGTGGGCGTTGCGGACCACCACCGAGGTGGCGTGCCCTGCGCACGAACGGGCTGCCGCGACAAGGAATTCCAGATGTGGTGCCGTCCAGTCGGTGGCCGCGGCGACCGACAGCGCCGCCTCGGTGGCCGAACGGGCCAGCGCTGCCTCGCAGGCGATATCGGAGATGAGGTGCTGGACGGCTTGGAACTTCGCCAGCGGTCGTCCGAACTGCATACGGGTCGTCGCGTGGTCGACCGACGACTCCAGCGCGTTGTCCAGTGCTGCGCAGATCTGCACGGCACGCACCAGGGCGCCCTTGAGGCGCAGCGTGTCGACGAGTTCCTCGGATACCTGTACACCGGACAGGGCCGCGGTGTCGACGCCGACGGTGTCGCGTGGCTCGCCGATCATGTTGGCGCCTGCGGTGATCGACATGTCGGCTGGGTCGACGTCGGCGACCCGATAGCAGCCGTCGCCGGCCCAGACCGCCACGATCCGCTGGGCGGTCGATGCCCACGGAACGCCCGCGGCGTGGCCGTGGTCATCGAGCAGGGCGACGGTGCGCGGCCGCGAATCGACTGCGACACCTGAGGCGTCGAGGAGCCAGCAGGCCAGGAGATCGTGCTCGGCCAACGGGATTCGGGCGGCGTGGCGCACTGCGGCGGACATCAGCTCGGCAGCCTCGGGCCATCCTGCGCCGCTGCCGCCAGAGATCTCCGACCCGGTGAGTCGCACAAGGCCCAGAGCGTCGAGACGGTCCCACAGATCGGTGTCACCGCCGTGTTCGGCGAACACGGCGGTCATCATGTCGGTCAAAGCCGCGTCGACATCGGACACGCTCATCGCAGCCCCAATCCGCGCGCGATGACGCCGCGCAAGACTTCGTTGGTGCCCCCGCGGATGGTGAAGCCAGGCCGCTGGTCTACCGCGGCGTCGGCGAGCGCGGTGAAGCCCGCAGCGTGTTCGCTTGCCAGATGCCCGAATTCGGCGATATCGCCCTCTGTGGTGGTGCCGAGGACCTTGACCACCGCGGCGGGCACGTCCGGCGATTCACCGCGCTGCAGGGCGCCGGCCACCGCAGAGGACATCTGGTGAAGACCGGCGACCCGGCCCACCAGCCTGCCCAGCTCGGCGTCGCGCGGAATCTCGTCGTCACGCATCGCCCGAGTCATCGCGTCGAGGAGCATGAACGTCGAGAGCACCCGTTCGGGCCCGCTGCGCTCGAAGGCCAGCTCCGAGGTGACCTGGTGCCATCCGGCGCCGATCTCGCCGAACACCATGTCATCGGGAACAAAGGTGCCGTCGAGGATCACCTCGTTGAAATGATGGGCGCCGTTCATCGACGTGATCGGCCGGATCTGCACGTCCGCGCCGCGCAGATCCACGATGAACTGGCTCAGCCCGGCGTGGCGGTGGGCGGGATCGACTGGCGCGGTGCGCACCAACGCGATGAACGCGTGGGCCAGGTGCGCACCCGAGGTCCACACTTTCGTCCCGGTGAGCCGCCACCCGCCCTCGACCCGCTCCGCCCGGGTCCGCACACTCGCGAGATCCGAACCGGAATCCGGCTCGCTCATCCCGATCCCGAAAAAGCATTCGCCCGCAACGATTCTCGGGAGAAAGTGCGCTTTCTGCTTCTCGGTGCCGTACTTGAGCAGAGAAGGCACGATCTGCCTGTCGGCGATCCAGTGGGCAGCCACCGGAGCACCCGCGGCCAGCAGCTCCTCCGTCACGACGAAGCGCTCGAGGAACGTGCGTCCAGGCCCGCCGTAGTCGACGGGAACCGTCATGCCGAGCCAGCCGCGGGCGGCCAGCGCCGCGGTGAAGGCCTCGTCCCACCCGGACAACCAGACGTCGACTGAGGGGGTGAAGGTCCCCGCGGCCCGCTGCTCGGCGAGGAAGCTGCGGACCTCGGCCCGCAGCTGCTCGGTGCTCGAGAGGTCGCCGCTCGACTGCGGCACCAGGCGGGGAAGCACCATCACTCTCCTACGGGTTCTCGGACGTCGTCGGCCACTTCGGTGTCGTCGGTGTCGTCGGTGGCCGCGGCGTCCTCGGCGGCGGTGGCTGCGTCGTGCGCGGCCGGCCTGGAGAGCGCGAACCCGAGTCCGGCGACGAAGGCCACCGACAGCAGACCCCCGAAGTAGTGGTTCATCGGGCCGCCCGGGGAGATGAAACTGCCGGGAGGTCCGATCACCGTGATGGTCTCGATCAACTGCTCCACGGTGAACACGGCGGCGATGATCCCGAGCCACCGCGGCAGCCGGCCTTCGTTGGCGTGCATCAGGATCGGCGCGGCCACCAGGATGTTGGCGATGGTGGCCACGGGCAGCCACATGGCCCCCACATCCTCGATAGCGCGTGCAGTGGCGGCCGCGGTCTGGCCCGGGCGCAGCGACAGACCGCCGGTGAACCAGACCGCGACGCACAGCTGGGCCACCAGCAGCGTCGAGCCGATCGTGAACAGGTACGCGGGTGGACCGCGCAGCCGATCGCGCGCGAACGCCAACACAACGGCGAGCGCCAGGGCGGCGAAGGTCAGCAGCAGCGCCTGCATGCGGGTGACGCCGGGGTCGGCGCCGGGCAGGGCGTGGAGGCCGACGACGGCCGTGGCATACAGCACCGCGAACGCTGCGCCGGCGATCATCGGGGCTCGACCGTTCATTGGCGGTCATGCTATCCCGCTGTCCACAGAGCCGACTTCATCCACAGGTCTGGCGGGCAGCCGCGGCGCATCGCCGAGCTCGTCGGCGGGCGTGCCTACCGTCGCGGTATGTCGACCGAACTGCCTGCCGAGCGGCTCCGGCGGCGCCTGGGTTCCGACGTCACGCAGGATGCCGCGGAACCCGACGACGACGCTGCTGACGCCGCGCTGTCGCGCTGGCTGCCCGAACAGAACACGGACCGGGGCCCGGCGTGGCTGTCCCGCGTGCGGGCGGACCCGGGACGCGCCGGAGTCGTCGCACTCGGAGTCGTCGGTCTGGTCGCGGTGCTCGTGACTGTCGTCAGCCTGCTGCGCGACAAGCCCCCGGCGGTGGTGTCGGCCAAGCTTCCGCCGGTCGAGATGGCGGCAACCGGCGTCGGAGCCCCGGTGACCTCGACCGCGGCAGCAGGGCCGGTCGTGGTCAGTGTCGTCGGGTTGGTGCACGAACCCGGTCTGGTCACGCTGGAGCCGGGGGCTCGGATCGCCGATGCACTCGAGGCCGCGGGTGGGGCTCTCGACGGCGCCGACGTGCTCGGACTGAACATGGCGCGCAAAGTCGCCGACGGGGAACAGATCGTCGTCGGCATCGGGGCCGCGCCCGGTCAGCCGGCGGAGATGGGCAGCTCGGTGGCCTCCGATGCGTCTGCGTCGCCGGCGTCGCCGACGTCACCGGGGGCACCGCCGGGTGGGGGGAGTGCGCAGGGCCCGGTCGACCTGAACACCGCGACCGCCGAGCAACTCGACGCCCTGCCTGGCGTGGGTCCCGTGACGGCTGCGGCGATCGTGTCGTGGCGGGACGCGCACGGTCGCTTCGGCAGTGTCGATCAGCTCGGTGATGTGGACGGGATCGGTCCGGCGCGGTTGGAGAAGCTGCGTGGGCTCGTGGTGGCGGGATGACGGATGTGCGGCTGGTGCCCGCCGCGCTGACGGCGTGGGCGGTGACGGCCGCGGGGATCGGGTGGGGGTATGCGGCCGCGGGTGCCGCCGTGCTGTGCGGGGTCGGCGCGACCCTGGCTGCGGGGTGGTGGGCGAGCCGGCGGCGGGGCACCGCCGGGCGGGCCGACCCGAAACCGGTGCTGGTGGCCGCGGCCGCGGTGGCTCTGGTGGGCAGCGGCTTCGCGATCGCGGTGTGCCTGCGCGTCGACGCGGTGCGGCATCACCCGGTGACGACGCGCCTCGGGGCGGTCGCCGAGGTGGTGGTCACGCCCGACGAGACACCGCGTGTGCTCGACGGCGGCCGGGCGATGTTCCGGGGGACACTCGCGCGCCTGGACGGCGCCCCGTCGTCGGGGACGGTGCTCGTGTTCGCCTCCGGGGCCGACTACGCCGCGCTGCAGGCGGGTCGGCCCGCCGGGTTCCGAGCTCGGGTCAGCCGCCCGAACCGCCGTGACCTCACGGTCGCCGTCCTGTCGGCGACCGGGCGGCCCCGCCTCGGTGACGCGGCGCCGGTGTATCGCCTCGCACACCGGATTCGCGCCGGGTTCGCCGACGCGGTCCGGCTCGTGCTTCCCGTGGACCAGGCGACGTTGCTGCCGGCGTTGGTGCTCGGGGACACCTCGACTGTGCCCGCGCAGACCGCGAAGGATTTCCGGGTGGCCGGGCTGACCCATCTGATGGCGGTGTCGGGTGCGAACATCACGATCGTGTGCGGGGCGATGCTGCTCAGCGCCGCGCTGCTGGGGCCGCGGATTGCGGTCGTGCTGGCCGCGATCACCCTGGCCGGCTTCGTCATCGTGGTCCAACCGTCGGCCAGCGTGCTGCGGGCCGCGGTCATGGGCGCGATAACGCTGCTGGCGGTGCTGACCCGCCGGCACCGGCAAGCGCTGCCCGCGCTGGGGGCCGCGATCATCGTGCTGATGATCGCCACGCCACAGCTCGCCGTGGACGTCGGCTTCGCGCTGTCGGTGTCGGCCACCGCCGGGCTGGTCGTCGTCGCGCCGGTGTGGTCGCGTCAGCTGACCCGCCGCGGCTGGCCCCGCCCCCTGGCCGATGCGGTCAGCGTGGCGCTGGCGGCCCAGCTGGTCACTGCACCTCTCGTGGCAGGGGTGTCGGGGTCGGTGAGCCTCGTCGCGGTGGTCGCCAATCTGGTCGTCGCGCCTGTCATCCCGCCGATCACGCTGATCGGGACGGCCGCCGCCGCGCTGTGCCCGCTCTGGCCCGCAGGCGCGCAGCTGCTCATCCGGTTCACCGGTCCAGAGGTGTGGTGGCTGGCGAGCGTGGCCCGCTGGGCGGCCGCGCTGCCGGCGGCGGCGCTGCCCGTGCCGTCGGGGCTCGCGGGGGTGGCCGTGGTCGCGGTGGCGTCATGCACTGTCGCGGCGGTGTGGCATTGGGGCCTGTCGGGCCGGCGTGGCACCATCGTCCGGTGAGCACCGGCCTGCACCTGATCCTCGGTGATGAGGAGTTGCTCGTCGAACGCGCTGTCGCGGTGGTCCTGGCGCGAGCCCGCGCATCGGCGGGCACAGCCGACGTCCCGGTCGACCGCATGCGGGCCGGTGAGGTCAGCGTCAGTGAGATTGCCGAACTGCTCAGCCCGTCACTGTTCGCCGACGAGCGCGTGGTGGTTCTCGAGGCGGCCGCCGAGGCGGGCAAGGACGCGGTCGCCCTCATCGAAACTGCCGCTTCGGACCTCCCCGAGGGGACGCTGCTCGTGGTCGTGCACTCCGGCGGCGGGCGGGCGAAAGCGCTCGCCGATCGGTTGAAGAAGCTGGGCGCCGAGGTCCACCCGTGCGCGCGGATCACGAAGGCCAGTGAACGCGCTGACTTCGTCCGCAAGGAGTTCCGCGCTCTGCGCACCAAGGTCTCCGACGACACCGTGACCGCCGTGATCGACGCCATCGGTTCGGATCTGCGGGAGCTGGCCTCGGCGTGCTCGCAGCTGGTCGCCGACACCGGCGGCGTGGTCGACGCCGCCGCCGTTCGTCGCTACCACTCCGGAAAAGCCGAGGTGAAGGGTTTCGACATCGCCGACAAAGCGGTCGTCGGAGACGTGGCCGGGGCGGCGGAAGCGCTGCGCTGGGCGATGATGGCCGGCGAACCGCACGTCGTGCTGGCCGACGCGCTCGCCGAGGCGGTCCACACGATCGCCAGGGTGGCGCCGCTGTCGGGAGATCCGTACCGGCTGGCCGGCGAACTGGGTATGCCGCCGTGGCGCGTGCAGAAAGCCCAGAAGCAGGCGCGGCGGTGGTCGCGTGATTCGGTGGCCGAGGCGCTGCGGGTGGTGGCAGCGCTCAACGCCGACGTCAAAGGCGCGGCGGCGGACGCCGACTACGCGCTGGAGAAGGCTGTGCGCTCAGTGGCCTCGCTGGCCAGCGATTGACGCGGTGCGTCAGATCTTGTTGAGCGCCTTGGCCAGTGCCGACTTGCGGTTGGCGGCCTGATTCTTGTGGATGACGCCCTTGCTGGCTGCCTTGTCGAGCTTGCGGCTGGTCGCGACCAGCAACGCGCCGGCCTTCTCCTTGTCACCGGACTCGACGGCCTCCCGGAATCCGCGGACCGCCGTGTGAAGCGACGACTTCACCGACTTGTTGCGCAGTCTGCGGCGCTCGTTGGTGCGGTTCCGCTTCTCCTGCGACTTGATGTTGGCCACGCGTGTAATCCTTCGGCAATCTCGACGGGTTTGGTTGAGTCTGTGGGGCGCCCGCGGGGGGCAGCGACTGCTCAGGTTAGCAGCGAGCAAGGACATCGCCCAAAACGGAGGCCACTGGCCTGCCGAAATGGCAGAAATGCTGCAGCATGGCAGGGTGCGCATCTGGAGCGCATGCATTGCGCACGTCAGCGTACGGGAGGAGTACGACAGCTTTGCCGACAGAAACCGCACGGACGACACGCACCACCAAGCAGGCCCGACGGCACGAGGGCATCTTCGGCGGATACAACAAGCTCGGCACCTACGCCCAGGCGTTCGACGAGATGTTCGACGCCAACGGCAACGTGCGCGGCCCCTACAAGGGCATCCACTCGGAGCTGGCACCTGCCGACGTCTCCGACCTCGAGGCGCGTTCCGACGCGCTGGGTCGCGCCTTCATCGACCAGGGCATCACGTTCTCCCTGTCCGGACAGGAGCGGCCGTTCCCGCTGGACCTCGTGCCGCGGGTCATCTCGGCGGCCGAGTGGACCCGGCTCGAGCGCGGCATCCGTCAGCGGGTGCAAGCCCTGGAGATGTATCTCGAGGACATCTACGGCGAGCAGGAGATCCTGCGCGACGGAGTGATCCCGCGCCGGCTGGTCACGTCCTGCGAGCACTTCCACCGCGAAGCGGTCGGCATCACCCCGCCGAACGGGGTGCGCATCCACGTCGCCGGCATCGACCTGATTCGCGACTCGCAGGGCACGTGGCGGGTCCTCGAGGACAACCTGCGCTCGCCGTCGGGGGTGTCCTACGTGATGGAGAACCGCCGCACGATGGCGCGGGTGTTCCCGAACCTGTTCGCCACGCACCGGGTGCGCGCCGTCGGGGACTACGCCTCCCATCTCCTGCGTGCACTGCGCAACGCCGCGGCCAACAACGTCGCCGATCCGACCGTCGTCGTCCTCACCCCCGGGGTGTACAACTCGGCCTACTTCGAGCATTCGCTGCTCGCCCGGCAGATGGGTGTCGAGCTCGTCGAGGGTCGCGATCTGTTCTGCCGCGACAACACGGTGTACATGCGCACCACCGAAGGTGAGCGCCAGGTCGATGTGATCTATCGCCGCATCGACGACGACTACCTGGACCCGATGCAGTTCAAGCCCGACTCCGTCCTCGGAGTGGCAGGCATCCTCAATGCCGCCCGCGCGGGCAACGTGGTGATCTCCAGCGCCGTCGGCAACGGTGTCGGCGACGACAAGCTCGTCTACACCTACGTGCCGACGATCATCGAGTACTACCTGGGTGAGAAGCCCCTGCTGGCCAACGTCGACACGTACCGCTGCTGGCTCGACGAGGAACGTGAAGAGGTGCTCGACTGCATCGACGAGCTGGTCATCAAACCCGTTGAGGGCTCGGGCGGTTACGGCATCGTGTTCGGACCCGATGCCTCGCCGAAGGAGTTGGCGACGATCACCAGGAAGATCAACTCCGACCCGCGCGGATGGATCGCCCAGCCGGTGATGCAGCTGTCGACGGTGCCGACGCAGATCGACGACGAACTCGCACCCCGCCACGTCGACCTGCGCCCGTTCGCCGTCAACGATGGCGACGACGTGTGGGTCCTGCCCGGCGGGCTGACCCGGGTGGCGCTGCCCGAGGGATCGCTGGTCGTGAACTCGAGTCAGGGCGGTGGGTCCAAAGACACCTGGGTGCTGGCCTCGCGCACCTCGGTGGCCGACCGGGAGCTGGGCGCCGCCGAGGTCGTGCGCTCCCTGCCAAGAGCTGCGGCAGCCGCCAAGAACGGCAGCCGCAACGGCAAGGCGGAGTCGACCAACGATCAGCAGCAACAACAGCAGCAGCAGTAGGGGAGGTTGACGATGCTGGCCAGGAATGCCGAATCCCTCTACTGGATCGGGCGCTACGTCGAGCGCGCCGATGACACCGCGCGCATCCTCGATGTGACGGTGCATCAGCTGCTGGAGGATTCCAGCGTCGATCCCGACCAGGCCTCGCGCACCCTGCTGCGCGTGTTGGGCATCGACCCGCCCGACGAGGTCCTCGACGTGTGGTCGCTCACCGATGTCGTGGCGTTCAGCAGGGAGACCTACGGCGGCTGCTCGATCGTCGAGGCGATCTCCGCCGCGCGTGAGAATGCCCGTGGTGCACGAGAAGTCACCTCCACCGAGATCTGGGAGTGCCTGAACACCACCTACAACGCGCTCGCCGAACGGGAACGCGCCGCGAAACGTCTCGGGCCCCACGAGTTCCTGTCGTACGTGGAGGGCCGCGCCGCGATGTTCGCAGGACTGGCCGACTCGACGTTGTCGCGCGACGACGGCTACCGCTTCATGCTGCTCGGGCGCGCGCTGGAACGCGTGGACATGACGGTCCGTCTGCTGCTGTCCCGTGTCGGTGACAGTGCGTCGTCGCCGGCATGGGTCACGCTGCTGCGGTCGGCCGGTGCCCATGACACGTATCTGCGGACCTACCGTGGTGTCCTCGATGCCGGCCGGGTCGTGGAGTTCATGCTGCTGGACAGGCTCTTCCCGCGGTCGATCTTCTATTCGCTGCGGCTCGCCGAACACAGCCTCGACGAGCTGATGAATCGCCCGCACGGTCGTCTCGGCGCCACCGCCGAAGCGCAGCGACTCCTCGGCCGGGCGCGCAGCGAGCTGGAATTCCTGCGGCCCGGTGTGCTGCTCGAATCACTCGAGCAGCGGCTTGCTTCGCTGCAGACGACGGTCTTCGATGTCGGAGAGTCGTTGGCACTGCAGTACTTCCACTCCGCGCCGTGGGTGGCGTGGACGGATGCGGGACGCAACGCACTGGTGATCGAAGAAGGGGAGATCTAGGCATGTGGCGGATGCGCGTGGTCCACTCGACGGGCTATGCCTACAAGTCCCCGGTCACCGCGTCGTTCAACGAGGCGCGGCTCACGCCGCGCTCGGACTCGCGGCAGAATGTCATCCTCAACCGTGTCGAAACGGTTCCGGCGACCCGGTCGTACCGCTACGTCGACTACTGGGGCACCGCCGTCACCGCCTTCGACCTGCACGCGCCGCACACCGAGCTCGAGGTGACCGCGTCGTCCGTCGTGGAGACGGATCGTCCTGAGGCGCCGGCGGAAAAGGTGTCCTGGACCGACCTCGTCGGAGAGGCCGTGATCGATCGCTACGACGAGATGCTGGCGCCGACCCACTACGTGCCGGCCAGCAAGCGGATCGAACGCGTCGGCCGGCGGATCGCCAAGTACCACGAACCCGCGGAGGCGGTGATCGAGGCCGCGCGCTGGGTGCAGGCCGAACTGCAGTACGTGCCGGGGACCACCGGCGTGCACACCTCCGGGGTGGACGCGCTGCGAGAAGGCAAGGGAGTGTGTCAGGACTTCGCGCATCTGACCTTGATGTTGTTGCGCGGCATGGGCATTCCGTCGCGCTACGTGTCGGGGTACCTGCACCCGCAGCGCGACGCGAAGATCGGCGAGACGATCGACGGGCAGAGCCACGCGTGGATTCAGGCGTGGACCGGCGAATGGTGGCACTACGACCCCACCAACGACACCGAGATCACCGAGCAGTACATCAGTGTCGGTGTGGGCCGCGACTATTCGGACGTGACGCCACTGAAGGGCATCTACTCCGGCGAGGGTTCCACCGACCTGGACGTCATGGTGGAGATCAGCCGGCTGGCTTGACGCACACGCCCGGGTGCACTTCGACCCGAAGCAGGTCGTCGCCGATCTCGATCTGGCGGTCGAAGGCCGTCGCCGCCAGGGCGCGCCATTCGTCCTCCTGCCCTGGCACCAGCGCGGGCACGTAGTGCGTCAGGATCAGAATGCCGACCCCGGCTCGTGCCGCGGTCTCGCCCGCCTGCTGCACCGACGAGTGGTAGTCGCAGATGTCGCGGATGCGCTGCATCGGCATCGCGTCGATCAGATCCTTGCGGATCACGGTGTGCACCAATGCACCTGCGCCGGAGGCTAATTCGTCGAGTCCCTGGCATGGCACACTATCCCCGGCCAGCACCACCGAGGCGCCGTTGTGCTCGATGCGGAACCCGATCGTCGGTGCGACGGGACGATGGTCGGTCGGGCCGACGACGATCCGTACGCCGTCGCGGCCCCACACCACACCGCCGGTCACTTCTTCGACCTCCACCGGCGGTGGCGCGGTCAGGTCTGCATGGTGGGCGATGCGGTAGCCGATGTCGAACTGCAGTGATTCGAGGGTCTTCTGTACCACCTCGGCGGTGCCGGGCGGGCCGATGATCGGCAGCGGTGTCAGGTCGGGGGCGAAGTTGCCCACCCAGCGGCTGATGAGCACGTCGCCCAGGTCGGTGATGTGGTCGCTGTGCAGGTGGGTGAGCAGCAGCGCGGTCACTGTGTTCGCGCTGACGCCGACTGCCGCGGCGCGCTGCAGAACGCCGCGGCCGCAGTCGACGAGGAAGGTGTGTCCACCGGCGCGCACCAGAGTCGAGGGTCCCGCACGGCGCGGGTCTGGGATGGGACTTCCGGTGCCGAGCAGGGTCACTTCGATCATGGAGCAGGTATACCGCCAGGACAGTTCCGGCGTGGCGCAATCACTCCTCGGCCGTGTCCCCGTCGCTGCTGGACCGCACTGCCGCCGTGTCGGCGTAACGATTGCCGGTCACGGCATCGCCCGCACGCCCCAGCGCGCTGACCTGATCGGGGGTCAGCGCAACCGTCAGGGAGCCCAGGTTCTCGTCGATGCGGGCCGCGCGCCGGGTGCCGGGGATCGGCACGCTCGCCACGCCCAGTTCCTGCGCGCGGTGACGCAGCCAGGCGAGCGCCACCTGGGCCGCGGTGGCCCCGACCTCGCCGGCCACCTGTTCGACGGCGTCCACGACCCGCTGGTTCGCCTCCAGGGCGGGGCCGGCGAATCGCGGCATCGTGCGGCGGAAGTCGGTGTCGGACATGTCGGCGGCCGAACGCACCGTGCCCGTCAGGAACCCTCGGCCCAGCGGTGAGAACGGCACGAGGCCGATGCCCAGTTCGGCCGCCGTCGGTGCGATCGCGGACTCGATGTCTCGCGTCCAGATCGACCACTCGCTCTGCAGCGCGGCGATCGGATGCACGGCGTGGGCCGTTCGCAGTTCCTCGGCCGAGACCTCGGAGAGCCCGAGGTGGCGGACCTTGCCTGCACGCACCAACTCGGCCATGGCGCCCACCGTCTCTTCGATCGGAACCGCGGGGTCCCGCCGGTGCAGGTAGTACAGGTCCACGACATCGGTCTGCAGACGCTGCAGGCTCTCGTCGATGCACTGCCGCACGTAGGCCGCGTCACCACGTGCAGCGACGCGACCGCCGGTGCCGGCCGGGTTGGCGACGATGCCGAACTTCGTCGCCAGAGTCACCTCGTCGCGGCGGTCGGCGAGCAACCGGGCGATGAGCCGCTCGTTGTCGCCGGAACCGTAGACGTTGGCGGTGTCGATGAAGGTGACGCCGACGTCGACGGCGTGGTGGAGCGTGGCCAGCGATTCGGCGTCGTCGACGGCGCCGCCGTACACCGGCGTGAGCGCCATCCCGCCGAACCCCAGAGAGCTGACGGTCAGCTGGTCGCCGAGGGCGGTGGTGGGTGACATGGGGGTCCTCTCGGTCGTGTGCGCGCGTCCTCGGACAGAGGCAACCGATCCGGCAAGGCGTTCTGTTCCGGCCGCCCCTGGGAGTACCCTGAGTGAGGTACATCACAAGGAGGTGGTGATGCGCATTTCCGACGTACTGCGTGTCAAGGGCGCATCTGTCGCGACGATCACTCCCGAGACGTCGGTGGCGGGCCTGCTCACCGAACTGGCGGTGCACAACATCGGCGCCATGGTGGTGATGTCCGACGAGGGGTTGCAGGGCATCGTCTCGGAGCGCGACGTCGTGCGCGGCCTGCACGAGGTCGGTGCCGAGCTGCTGCGCCGCCCCGTTGCCGACATCATGACGACCGTCGTCGCGACCTGCGCACCCGACGATCCGGTGGACAACCTGAGTGCGTTGATGACGACCAACCGGGTGCGCCACGTGCCCGTTGTCGTCGACGGCCGGCTGCGCGGCATCGTCAGCATCGGCGATGTCGTGAAGACCCGGATGGAGGAGCTGGAACGCGAGCAGCAGCGGCTGCAGGACTACATCACCCAGGGATAGCGGGGTCCAGCAGCGAGTTGTCGGCGAACGCCCCCCGATACGCCGCCGCGGGGTGGCTGTCGGGCAGCCGATCCCCGCGCCCGAACAGCTTGTGCCGCAACGTTCCCGACTTGTCCGTGGCGATCAGCCCGCGTTCCCGCAGCGTCGGGAACAGCCGGTCGGCGACCTCTTGGAAGGACTGGGGAACCGTCGCGTGATAGACGTTGATGCCGTCGACCCCCGCCTCCCGCCACTCCTCGAGTTGGTCGGCGATCTCCTCGGCGGTGCCGACGACCCGGTTGGCACCCTCGAGGACCCAGGCCAGGTCGCGAATGGTGGGCTCGGTGTTGCCCGAGGCCTCTGCGGCCCACCGCGCGAATCCCTGCACGCCGGTGAACTCGCCGAGCTCGCGCAGCGGGGTGTCCAGCGGGAGGTGGCCCGCGTCGACTCCCGCGTCGCCGAGTGCATGCAACGCAACGCCTTCGAGGTCGAGAAAGCGCTTGATCTCGTCGTGACGGCGCACCGCGTCCCGATGGGTGTCACCGATGACGAACGAAAGCCCCTGCGCGAAAGCGATATCGCCGGGATCGCGACCGTTCTCGGCGGCCAGCGCACGCGTTTCGGATGTCAGCGAGTGCGCAGCAGCGGGATTCGGGCTGCTGATGTACACGCCCTCGGCGTTACGGGCTGAGAACAGTTGTCCGGCAGGTGACGCGCCCGCCTGGAAGAGCACCGGCGTACGCTGCGGCGACGGCGACGAGAAGTGGGGTCCCTCCACCGAGTAGCGCTTGCCGACGTGGTTGATGCGGTGAATGCCGGCCGGATCGGAATGAACACCGCGCGCCTTGTCGGCCAGCAGCGCGTCGTCGTCCCAGGATCCCTCCCACAGCTTGTAGGTGACGTCGACGTATTCGTAGGCCCACTCGTAGCGTTCGTCGTGGTCCAGCGTCCCGTCGTGGCCGAAACTGCGAAACATGTTGGCGTTGAAGCTCGTCACGACATTCCACCCGAGCCGGCCCTCGGTGTAGTGATCCAGCGAGGACATCTTGCGCGCGAAGTTGAACGGGTGGTCCTGCACGATCGAACTGGTGAACACGATGCCGAGGTTCTCTGTGACCACTGCCAGAGCGGAGGCGAGCGAGGAGGGGTCGTTGACCGGGACCTGGATGCCGCCCTCGACAGCCTTGCGCCAGTTGCCGTTCCACGGTGCCCGCAACCCGAACACGTCGGCGAAGAACAGCAGGTCGTAGCCGGCCTTCTCGACAGTCGATGCCAGTGACGTCCAGTGACGCAGCGTGTTGAACTCGTGATTGCGCGCCTCCGGCGCCCGCCACAACCCGTGCAGCACATGGGAGGCGGTGTTCATCACGAACGCCGAATAGAACAGCGGGCGTTGACCGGTCACGAGATCGGCCCCAGCGTGTCGCGGATCAGCTTGTTGTCGGTCGTCTGGAGGAACTCCGCGATCCGCGGATCTTTGAACGTGTCGATCAGCTTGACCACGTTGGGGTCGTCGATGTGCTTGTTGCTCACCACGAGACCGCCCTCGCTGCCTTTCGGTGCAGGTTCGCGGGCGAGGATCTGCTGCTCCGTCAGACCGGCGGCGTAGACATCGGAGATGTGCACCACGACGGCGTCGACGTCGGCGAGGCTACGGGCCAGCTGACCGATCGGCACCTGCACGAACTGGTAGTTCTTCGGGTTGGACGCGATGTCATCGAGCTGCGGCAGACCCGCGAGCGTGTCCTTGCCGGGTTTGAGCGTGATCTGCTTGTCGTAGGCGAGGTCGAGCAGGGCGATGGCCTGTCCGGCCGGATCGTCGCGCAGCGCGATCTTGGCCCCCTTCGGTACCTGGTTCCAGGTGCGGTACTTGTCCGAGTAGGTCGCCTGGTCCCAGGTGAACGTCGGCGCGGCGAGCGTCAGCTGAAAACCGTTGGCGGCGATGGCGTCGTTGAGGAACGGCTGGTGCTCGAAGAAGTTGCCGGCGACCGTTCCGGCGTCGACGGCGCGGTTGATCTCGATCAGGTTGTCGATCTTGACGGGTTCGATCGTGATCCCGTGATCGGGTGCGATGTCGTTGGCGATGTAGCTCAGCAGGTTCTCGGCAGCGATGTCGGTGCTCCACGTCGCCACCGGCAAGGTGGCGCCGAACGGCTTGTCCTTGTTGGAGAGCTGCGCATAGGAGACGCCCCCGGCGACGGCGAGGACGACGACGGCCGCCGCGGCAATCCACGGCCAGCGCCTCTTCTTCTTGATGTCGATGTCGATACCCGCGCCCGAAGGCGCGCTGATCTGGTCGGTCATGGGGGTCCTTTCAGCGGGTGAGGGCTTTGACGACGCGGTCGCCGACGAACTGGACGACGGCGATGGTGATGATCAGGGAGACGGCGGTGGCGATCATGATGTTGTCGTCGAATCGGTTGTAGCCGTAGGTGATCGCCAGGTTGCCGATGCCTCCCGCGCCGATCGACCCGGCGATGGCGGAGTAGTCGATCATCGCGATGGTGTTGACGGTGAGCGCCCCGGCCAGGGCCGGCAGCGCCTCCGACAACTGGACGGTGCGGATCACCTGCAGCGTCGATCCTCCCGAGACCTGACCCATGTCGGTGACATCGGAGCGCACGTCGCGTAGCGCGTTCTGTACCAGGCGCGCGAAGAACGGCACCCCGGCGGTCGTCATCGGCACGATCGCCGCGGGGATGCCGATCGTGGTCCCGACCAGGAAGCGCGTCACCGGAATGATGGCCGCCATCAGGATCAGGAACGGCAGGGAGCGGCCGATGTTGACGATGGTGTTGAGAACCGTGAAGACCCGAGGATCGGGGTGCAAGCCGAGGTCGGAGGTGTTGTGCAGGATCACGCCGACCGGGATACCGATCAGCACGACGAGGGCCATCGTGATACCTACCATCACCCAGGTCTCCCCGTAGGCGGGGAGCAGCAGTTCGGGCACCTTGTGCCACGGTGTGCTGAAGTCTTCCTGGGCGAACAGCGTGGTGGTCACGCCGCGGCCTCGGTGGCGGCCGCGGCTCGCACGTGCAAGCCGCGCTCCCTCAGGTACCGCGCGAAACCCGCTGGGGCCGTGGGGGACAGCGCGAGGACGGCGCGGCCCACCGCGATACCGCGGATGGCCTCGACGCTGGCGCTGAGGACGCTGACCCTCGCCCCGGACAGGCCGGGCGCGTCGTGGATCGTCGTCAGCCAGTCCAGCGGCACTTCGCGTGATGCGTAGGAGATCTCCCAGACGTCTGCATCGGCCGGCACGGCCACGCTCGGTCGGTCGGGGAGGAGCTCATGGGCCAGCAGCGATTCGGGATTCAGGATGATGTCCTCGACGGACCCGCTCTCGATGATGCGACCGTCGGCGATCCTGGCAACGGAGTCCGCGATCTCTCGGACGACCTCCATCTCGTGGGTGATCAGGATGATGGACAGGCCGAACTCGTCGCGAAGATGACTCAGCAGAGCCAGAATCGACTTGGTGGTGGCCGGATCGAGGCCCGAGGTGGCTTCGTCGGAGAGCACCAGCGACGGTCCGAGCGCGAGAGCGCGCGCGATACCGACCCGCTGCTTCTGTCCGCCGGAGAGCTGCGCGGGGTATGACGCGCTGCGGTCGGCCAACCCGACCCTGTCGAGGAGCTCGCCGACACGCCGGGCAATCGACTCGTCGGTGGCTCCCAGATAGTGAAGTGGCAGCGCGACGTTCTGGGCGACGGTGCGGCGTCGCAGAAGTGGTGCGGACTGGAAGATCACGCCGATCCTGCGGCGGGCCTCCACCAGCTGGTCGGCCGACAGGGTGGTGAAGTCCTTGCCGTCGACGCGAACGGTGCCGCTGGTGGGGCGTTCCAGGAAGCTGATGCACCGCGACAGCGTGCTCTTGCCGGCGCCGCTGGGCCCGACGACGGCAAGGATCTCCCCGTCGCCGACTGACAGGTTCACGCCGTCGAGCACGGTGCGGTCTGCGAACCTCTTCGTCAGGTTCTCGATCTCGATCACGAACGAAAGCTACGGATATCGCCAGCTGGTCCACAGCCTATGGCTCAATATGATCCGAAGTGGCGCAGCAGGATTGAAGATCGAGGTTTCCGATCACGGTGGGTGAAACTCTGGTCAGTGACGTTGAATTCGGGTGAGGCTGGTGTGATGGCCGGCCCGACGTTGCACTGGTACCTGCCCACGCACGGCGACACCGCCACGATCGCCGACAATCAGGCCGCCGACGGGTCGCGGGTGCCGTCGTATCTGGAGCCGTCGCTGGAGAATCTCACGGTTCTGGCCCGCACGGCCGAGGATCTCGGCTTCGAGGCCGCGCTGACCCCGACCGGATCCCATTGTGAGGACTCGTGGTTGGCCACCGCGGCGCTGGCCCAGCACACTCGTGCGCTGAAGTTCCTCGTCGCCTTCCGGCCCGGGGTGCTCTCCCCGACACTGGCGGCGCAGCAGGTCAGCACGTATCAGCGATTCACCGGAAACCGGTTGGCGCTCAACGTCGTCACCGGTGGTGACGACGCGGAGATGCGCCGCTTCGGCGACGACGTCGACAAAGCGGCCCGCTACCGCCGCACCGGCGAGTTCCTGACCATCGTGGCTGGCATCCTCGCCGGCGGCGACTTCTCGTTCGACGGCGAGTTCTACACCGTGGAGCACGCCAGGATCGCGTACCCGGTCACCACTCGGCCGACCGTCTACTTCGGCGGCTCGTCGCCAGAGGCAATCGCGGTGGCCGCCCGGCACGCCGACGTGTACCTCACGTGGGGTGAGACACCGGAGCAGGTGGCCGAGAAGTTCGCACGCGTGCGCGCCGCGGCTGCCGAGTACGGCCGCACCCTGCGATACGGGGTCCGGTTGCACACCGTGGCCCGACCGACTGCCGCGCAGGCGTGGGGGCGGGCCGAGGAGCTGCTGTCGGACCTGACCCCGGACCAGGTGGCGAGGGCCCACGCCCGCTACTCGGCGAGCGTGTCCGAAGGGCAGCGGCGGATGGCGGCTCTGACCGACGGTGTGTTGCGCGACGCCCGCAGCCTGGAGATCGAGCCCGGCCTGTGGGCCGGACCGGGCCTGGTGCGCGACGGCGCCGGCACCGCAGCCGTAGGCAGCTACGCCGATGTCGCGGCGGTCCTCGACCGATACATCGAGGCCGGGGCGCAGGAATTCATCCTGTCGGGCTACCCGCAGATCGACGAGATCCGCCACGTCGGCAAGGGCGTCGTACCGCTTCTGCGGATCGGCGCCGCGGCGTAGGGTTTCCCCGGTGAGCATCGAGGTCAGCGCGGCTCGCCGGCCGGATGTGAAGTCTTTGTCGCGCGTGCTCGGGCGGGCGTTCCTCGACGACCCGGTGATGCAGTGGATGATGCCCGATGACAGGCGTCGCGCCGCTGCGCTGCCCCGCGTCTTCGCGGCGATGACACGGCATCACTTCCTCGCCGGCGACGCCGTCGAGCTGGCGAGCCGGGGCGGCGAGCTCGGCGCTGCCGCACTGTGGGATCCGCCCGGCCGCTGGAAGACCACGACCCGCGAGGACCTGGCGATGATGCCGACCTTCCTGCTCGCGATGCGGGGTGAGGCCAAACGCGGCATGGATGTCTCGGAGCTGATGAAGCGCCATCACCCGGAGGAGCCGCACTGGTATCTCGCCGTCATCGGCAGCGACCCCGATGTGCGCGGTGCGGGCTTCGGCAACGCGCTGATGCGCTCGCGGCTGGACCGCTGCGACGCCGAGGGTGCCCCGGCGTACCTGGAGTCCACCAAGAAGTCGAACGTGCCGTACTACCTGCGGTTCGGTTTCGAGGTCACCGGAGAGCTCGCCGTGCCCGGCGGCGGCCCCACGATGTGGCAGATGTGGCGGGCGCCGCGCTAACTCCAGCTGTATTCGGCGCGCAGACGGGTCGCCACCACCTCGAACGTGGTGCGCTCGACAATCGCGCCCTCGCGCCGGATGCCCTCCTCGGGCACGTCGAGGACCCGGTCGAGCCGCACCCAGCTGGCCCGACCCTCGTAGTCCCACGGTCCGCTGCCGATACCCACCCAGTTCGGGTCGTCACGATGGTGGTCCTGGCTGGACAGCATCAACCCCAAAAGGACCTCCCGGTCCCTGCCGACCACCAGCACCGGACGGTCCTTGCCGCGGGTCGGATCGTCTTCGTAGACCACCCAGGTCCACACGATCTCGCCCGGGTCGGCGCGGCCGTCGAGGTCGGGGGCGTAGGCGACCCTGCGGGCGCGGTGCGCGGTTGGAACGAAGGTGTTGGACACCGGTCGCCCCGCAGGCAGCGCACGGGGCGGCGACGTCTGCGAGCCGGAGATCACCTCCATGCCGAGCCGCAGGCCCTGCTGGAGCCCGTACTGGATTCCCTGCTGGATCCCGCGCTGAAGCGAGTCCGACCGCTGGATATGCCGCACCAGCTTGGGGGCCTCGGAGAACACCAGCCTCTGGAACGTCTTGAAGGGCGAGGACGATGACGCCATAACAACCCACTGTAGGCGGTCCCCGCGGCGCTCGATTGTGTCGCGCGGGCGGGTGCTCGTTACTCTGGACTGGCCGTTTCCGGTACCCGTATCGCGCTCACCAGGAGAAATTCCATTAGCAGTTTCGCCGACAAGACCTTCACCGCGCCGGCGCAGATTCGGAACTTCTGCATCATCGCCCACATCGACCACGGCAAGTCGACGCTGGCCGACCGGATGCTGCAGCTCACCGGCGTCGTCTCCGACCGCGACATGCGGGCGCAGTACCTCGATCGCATGGACATCGAGCGGGAACGCGGCATCACGATCAAGGCACAGAACGTGCGCCTGCCCTGGAAGGTCGGTGACCAAGAGCACGTTCTGCACCTGATCGACACGCCGGGCCACGTCGACTTCACCTACGAGGTGTCCCGCGCGCTGGAGGCCTGCGAAGGCGCGGTCCTGCTCGTCGACGCCGCCCAGGGCATCGAGGCCCAGACGCTGGCAAACCTCTACCTGGCCCTGGATCGCGATCTGACGGTCATTCCCGTGCTGAACAAGATCGACCTGCCGGCGGCCGACCCGGAGCGCTACGCCAGCGAGCTCGCCCACATCATCGGCTGCGAGCCGTCCGACGTCCTGCGGGTGTCGGGCAAGACCGGCGTCGGCGTGACGGAGCTGCTCGACGAGGTCGTGCGCCAGGTCCCGGCCCCGACCGGTGACGCCGACGCGCCCGCCCGGGCAATGATCTTCGACTCGGTGTACGACACCTACCGCGGCGTCGTCACCTACGTCCGCGTCGTCGACGGCAAGATCGTCCCCCGTGAGCGCATCAAGATGATGTCCACCGGCACCGTCCACGAACTGCTCGAGGTCGGCATCGTCTCGCCCGAGCCGAAGGCGTCCGACGGTCTGGGTGTCGGCGAGGTGGGCTACCTGATCACCGGCGTCAAGGACGTCCGCCAGTCGAAGGTCGGTGACACCGTGACCACCGCGCGCAGCGGCGCCACCGATCCGCTGACCGGTTACCGCGAACCCCGGCCGATGGTGTACTCGGGGCTGTATCCGGTCGACGGTTCGGACTATCCGAATCTGCGCGAGGCGCTGGACAAGCTGCAGCTCAACGACGCGGCGCTGACGTACGAGCCCGAGACTTCGGTGGCGCTGGGGTTCGGGTTCCGCTGCGGCTTCCTCGGTCTGCTGCACATGGAGATCACCCGGGAGCGGCTGGAGCGCGAGTTCGACCTGGACCTGATCTCCACTTCGCCCAACGTGGTGTACCGCGTCGTCAAGGACGACGGCTCCGAGCTCGTCGTCACCAATCCGTCGGACTGGCCGGAGGGCAAGGTCCGCGAGGTGTACGAGCCGATCGTCAAGACGACGATCATCGCCCCCAGCGAGTTCATCGGGACGATCATGGAGCTGTGCCAGTCCCGGCGCGGCGAGCTCGGCGGCATGGACTACCTGTCGCCGGAACGCGTGGAGTTGCGCTACACGATGCCGCTGGGCGAGATCATCTTCGACTTCTTCGACTCGCTGAAGTCCCGCACCCGCGGCTACGCGAGCCTGGACTACGAGGAGGCCGGCGAGCAGCAGGCCGACCTGGTCAAGGTCGACATACTGCTGCAGGGCGAGGCCGTCGACGCGTTCTCGGCGATCGTCCACAAGGACGGGGCCAGCGCGTACGGGAACAAGATGACCACCAAGCTCAAGGAGCTCATCCCGCGCCAGCAGTTCGAGGTGCCGGTTCAGGCAGCCATTGGCTCGAAAATCATTGCGCGCGAGAACATTCGGGCCATCCGCAAGGACGTCCTCTCAAAGTGCTACGGCGGTGACATCACCCGCAAGCGCAAGCTGCTGGAGAAGCAGAAGGAAGGCAAGAAGCGGATGAAGACCATCGGCCGGGTCGACGTTCCGCAGGAGGCGTTCGTCGCTGCGCTGTCCACCGACGCCTCGGCCGACAAGGCCAAGAAGTAGGCCCGACGTGCGACGCGGGCTCGTGGTGGCGCTGGCCGCCCTCGTGACCGGGTGCAGCGGAGGCGTCGCGGGTACCGCGGTGCCCGCCCCGTCGGGCGGGCTGGATTCCGTGCTGCTCGGCGATGTCGAACTCGATGAACTGTTGCACACCAGCGGGTTCCGCAGCGATCCCGATGGTAAGGAGTTCACCGACGAGCTGGCCAACGGCACCCGGCCGCCAGGGTGCGTGCAGACGGTGAACATCGCGGACCGCAACATGTACCGAGACGGCGCGCCGACGGCGGTCCTGACCAGGACGTCGGAATCGCCCGCCGGCTCGGTGCAGCAGAGCGTGGTGGTCGTCCGGTCGGCCAAGGACGCTGCGCGCATTCTCGACATGTCGAGACTGTCGTGGGACGTGTGCGTGGGTGTGCCGGTGACGACCGGCGGGCGCTCCCCGGTCACCTGGGAGCGTGAACCGGTCGAGGACAGCGACGGCATCGCCAGCCAGCGCACGACGCGGTCGGACCGCGTGGGGGAGCAGTGCCAGCATGCGATGGGAGCCGCGGTCGCGACAGTCGTCGAGGCGATGGTGTGCGGGCCGGGTGTCACCAACGAGGCGGCCACGGCGGTGGCCGAGATGGCCAGAAACGCCGACCGGACCTGACGTCGCGGCCAGCACACGAGTGTCCAGTGTTGCTTCACGACTGTCGCGGATCGATCGAAGTCGGTAGCGAGCCACCGACCATCACGTCGATGATGGCCTGGTGCTCCCGGTACTCGACCTGGCCTCCGCCGACTCGGATCCGACAGGCTTCCGAACCCAGCTGCGTGAGGCCGCCCATGACAGCGGCTTCTTCTACCTCACTGGACACGGCGTGGCTTCGGCACAGTTCGCACGCGTGCTGGCGGCGGCTCGTGCCTTCTTCGCGTTGCCGATCGTTCAGAAGAACCAGATCAGCCAGCTTGAAAGCCCGCAATTCCGGGGCTATTCGCGGCTCGGCGGCGAACTGACGAACGGGCTCGTCGACTGGCGCGAGCAGATCGACATCGGTCCCGAGCGGCCCGTCCTCGAGGGCGCGCAAGGCTACTGGCGTCTGCAGGGCCCGAACCTGTGGCCGCAGCGACCGTCGGACTTCCGCCCTGCTTTCGAGCAGTGGAGCCGTGCGCTGTCTGCCGTGGGGTTGAAATTGCTTCGGCACTGGGCGGTTTCGCTGGGCGCCGAGGAGGACGTCTTCGATCCCGCCTTCGCCACGGCACCGGCCACGTTGATCAAGGTCGTGCGGTATCCCGGGACGACGCAGACCCAGCAGGGAGTCGGAGCCCACAAGGATTCCGGGGTGCTGACGTTGTTGCTGGTAGAGCCGGATTCCGAAGGGTTGCAGGTGGAGACCTCGGACGGCACCTGGGTCGACGTGCCACCGGTCGCGGACGCTTTCATCGTGAACATCGGTGAGCTGCTCGAAGTCGCCAGCGGGGGCTACCTGCGCGCCACCCGGCATCGAGTGATCGCGCCGCGGCCGGGAACCGATCGGGTGTCGATTCCTTTCTTCCTCAACCCTGCCCTGGATGCGCTCGTGCCGATCATCGCGCTCCCACCCGAGCTGGCCGCCCTCTCGCGCGGCGTCGAGACGGACCCGGCGAATCCGATCTTCAACACGTATGGAGAGAACGCGTGGAAGTCGCGTACTCGCGCCCACCCCGACGTCGCGGAGCGCCACCACGGCATCCGCCCCGACGGCGTCGCATCGGCGTACTGAGGGCCGATTTCGTCGTCATGAGCGCAACTCTCGAACGGCGGCCGCGTCGACCATAGATTGGCGGGGTGTTCGACATCCGGCGGTTGGTGGTGCTGGCCGAAGTCGCGGGTCGCGGCTCCCTCAGCGCGGCGGCCGGGCATTTGAACTACACGACGTCTGGGGTGTCCCAACAGATCAGTGCGCTCGAGCGCGACGTCGGCGCGGTTCTGCTGGACCGCGGGCCCAACGGGGCGCGGTTGACCGCCGCCGGTCAACGCCTCCTCGACCACTCCGAGGCGATCCTGAAAGCGGTGGCCGAGGCGGAACGGGATCTCGAGATGCTGACCGTCGGGAGTGCCCGCCGGTTGAGGATCGCGTCGTTCGCCTCCGCGGCGGCAACGATCCTTCCGCCGGCCCTGGCGCAGCTTCGCAGTCAGCACCCCGACGTCGAGATCGAGCTCCTCTCAGCCGATCCCGAGGACGCCGTCACGCTACTCACCGCCGATGGAGCCGACGCCGCGATCATCACCTCAGTGCCCGGTGAACGTCCGGATGTCCCTGGCCTACACATCGTTCCCGTATACGACGACGAGTTCTTGGTCGTTCTGCCCGCGCGGCACCGCCTTGCCGGCCTCGCGGAAGTGCCGTTCTCCGCACTCGCCAACGACCAGTGGGTGATCAGCACGGCGACAGGGGACTGTCCCGATGTGCGCGTCTTTCAGAAGACCTGCCGGCACTCGGGATTCGTTCCCGCAGTGGCCTTCCGCGCCGATGATTACACGACAGTTCAGGGCATGGTCGCCGCCGACGTGGGCATCTCGCTGGTCCCGTCGCTGGCGGTCGGAAGTACGCGCGCCGACGTCATCGTCCGCAGGGTTGCTGGATACCGTCCCGCGCGTCGAATTTCCATTGCCACCAGTAGAACTCCCGAGGACGGCACAATATTGGCCACTCTGCTGTCGTTGACGCGATCCGTGGGGGCTCGGCTCTCCACGGACGGGGTCTACAGCGATTCTGCACGGCCGTTGACCGTCGCTTGATGCGGGTTTCGCGAATCGCATTGTCGCCATAGCGTATTCCGCATGACGACGATCACGAGACCACCGCTGCTGTCAACGGCTCACGAAGCGCTGCATGTCGCGACGGCAGTTGCGGCGAACATCGCAGACGGCGTCGTCGAGCGTGAAATCGACGGCGTCTGGCCGGAAGTAGCTCTGCAGGACGTCGCGAGGTCGGGCCTGCTCGGTATCTCGGTTCCAGACGACTTCGGCGGGCCCGACCTTCCGAGGGCGTCGGTGGTGGAGGTGCTGCGCATCCTCGCGGTTGCAGATTCTGCTGTCGCTCAACTGCTGCTGTCACACTATGTCGTGCTCGAAGCGATCCGAGGCCTCGGGCACTCCGAGCCGGCGCCCAGCATCTATCGTGATGTGCTCTCCGGCGCCCAGCTCGGTAACGCCACCGTCGAGCGCGGCACACGCACAAGCGTCGAACGGCGGACCACGGTGGCGCGTCGCGATGACGGATCGTGGCTTCTCAACGGAACGAAGTACTACGCGACCGGCACGCTCGGCGCTTCGTGGATCGCCGTCGCAGCGACGATTAGCGATACTGCGCCGGCACACGGGGCAACCGTGTTCGTCCGCCCCACCGACGCCGGCGTGACGTTGAACCTGGATCGGTGGAATGCCTTCGGACAGCGCGGAACGGCAAGTGGCGAGGTCATTTTCAGCGATGTCGTCGTCGACGGAACCTTCGTCGTGGACGAAGGTCCCGCCCCTGATCCGGTGACCGCGGAACCGTCGGTGCTCGGCGCCTTCGACCAGGCACTGCATGCCGCAATCGATATCGGCATCGCGCGGGCCGCCCTGCACGAGGGCGCGCACTTCGTCACCACCCGCAGCCGCCCCTGGTTCGAAGCCGGGGTCGAACGTGCCGACGAAGAGCCACACGTCGTACGTCGATTCGGTGAACTCACCGCCCGGCTCTACGCCCTCGAGGCTCTGCTCGCCCGCGGTTCAACCCTGGTCGACGATGCGCTCGCCGCGCCGGCGGTCACCCGTGACGGGGCAGCGGCGGCCTCACTGAGCGTGGCCGCCGCCAAGGCGCTGGCCCAGGAGTTCGCCGTGGAGATCGCCAGTGGCATCTTCGAACTCACAGGAGCCTCCGCCACCGATCGAGCGTTCGCGCTGGATCGGCATTGGCGCAACGTACGGGTGCATTCACTGCACGACCCGGCGCGATGGAAGTACGTCCACCTCGGCAACCACACACTGCGTGGCACCGTCCCGCCGCGGCTCGGCGTTCTGCTCTGACCCCCACCCGACCAACGAAGGACTTCCCGATGACCGGCTTCTACCTCACCGGCAGTATCAACGTGGCCACCGTCGACGACGCGTTCGCGTTGGTGGGTGCTCGACTTCAACCCGGCGTGACCCGAGTTCCCGATGGCGAACCCGGCGAGCGTGCCAATTGGGTTCTGACACAGGCGGATCACTTCCTGAACAACCCGACCCTCGACGTGGTCGACGGGCGTGCGCGTGTGCGCGCCGGTGTGGCGGTCGAGTTCGGGCCGGTCGACTACCACTCGATCGCCGCCGATTCGTATCGCCGGTTCGCCGCGGCGCGCCGGGATGGTGTGCTGGCCGAGAATTCCCGGTTCCTCGTGTCGATCCCGACCCCGTTCAACGCGGTGAACTCTTTCGCCGAGTGGGATTCGCAGGTGGCCATCGCCAACGCCTACGAACGCTCTCTGCGCGCGAGCGTGCAGCGCGTGCAGGAACTCGTCCCGCCGTCCGACCTCGCCATCCAGTGGGATCTGCCCACCGAACTGGCCACTATCGAAGGCTGGTTCGCCAACCCCTACGGTGACGTGGAGCCGATCTTCGAGGCGACGGCTCGGCTCGCCGCATGGGTCCACGATGACGCCGAGCTGGCGTTCCACTTCTGCTACGGCGACTCGAAGTTCGGCGCGTCGCCGTTCATGGGAGATCCGCCCGACGAGGAAGCTGCCGCACGCGGCGGCCGGCATGTCCTGCCTCGCGACGCCTCGGCCATCGTCACGCTCGCCAACGGGTTGTCTCGGCACGTGTCGCGCCGCATCGACGCGATCCAGGCCGCCACCGTGGCCTCCTGGAACAGGCGCGCTCACTGGCAGCCGCTGAGCGCCCTCGCGATCGAGCCGCAGACCGAGTTCTACCTCGGGCTCCTGCACGCCGAAGACGGAGCTGCCGGCGCGCTCGAACGAGCTGCACTGGCCGCGGAGTTCCTCCCGCACTTCGGTATCGGTACCGAGTGCGGCCTGGGCCGTCACACACCGGAGCAGCTCACCGTCGTTCTCGATGCGTGGCAGAGCTACAGCGCCGCCCGTCAGCCCGCACTCGCCACCCGTTGACCTTCCTCAGGAGAGATCATGACCGACATCGTCGAATCACCCTCGTTGACAGCACTTTCCGTCGCTGATCGCACGGAGGACACCGTGGCGCCGCCGGACGGCAACCCTGGTCTGATCGGACTGCCGCTCATCATCGCCGGCGCGGTGGGGCTGGGATTCACCAACACCGGCATCGTGTCGACGGCAGCGGCACCCGTGCCTGTCCTACTGTCGGGGACGGCGGTGGGGTTGCTGATCACCACGATCTGGGCGGCCGCCCTGCGGCAGAACGTCACCGCGACGATCTACGGGACGTTCTTCGGCTTCTACGGGAGTTACTCGGTGTTGTCGCTGGGTCTGGCGCACAACTGGTTCGGCATCCCGGCCGCCGGCGTACAGGAGACGGTGTCCCTGTGGTTGGCGAGCTGGCTGCTGACCATCGGAATCCTCACGGTCCTGACGGTCCGACTTCCGTGGACCTTCCCGGTGCTGTTCGCCGTGGTCGATGTCGCATTGGCGCTTCTGCTGCTGGGTAACGTGACCGGAAGTGTGGCCGCCACCCGGCTCGGCGGATGGGCCGTGTTCGTGTTCGTCGCCTTCGTGATCTACTTCTGGGTCGCCGCGCTCTGGCAGGAAACCGGTGGACGTGCCCTGCCGCTGGGGCGACCCCTCAAGGCGTGACCGTTCGATCCCCTCGCTGCTTTTCCTCAGGCTGATCTGATTTGCTGATGCCACGAAAATCGTTACAGCAGAGATTGTTTGAGACCACAATGACGGCCGTCGGTCTATTCCACGCGCCGGTGACAAGCCGCTTTTCCTAGCCTGTGGACATGGAGGATCCAGCGACGCCGTGGGTCATCGCGGAATTGTCGGTCACGAGGATGTCCGAACGGTGGGCGTGGACGGTTCTTGCGTTGGGTGTGGCCTTCGTTGCCATAGGTGCAATCTTGATCTCCTGGACGTGAGGACGGCTAGTCGCTGAGTATGTTGTCGCGGAGCGTCTTTGCCGGGTAAGCGTGCCGATAACGGCCGCGCCGCTGCAGTTCAGGCACCACCATGTCGACGAACTCCTCGAAGCAGCCCGGCGTGTAGGTCGCAAGCACCATGAAGCCGTCAGCGCCACCGTCGTCCATGAAATGCTCGAGCTGATCGGCCACCGTGGCCGGCGAACCGATCACCTGCGGCATCGAGAATCGGAACGAGTATGTGTGTGCGGCTTCGGCGATCGTGACGCCGGCACCTGCGCCGCTCGCCACCAGAGCGTCCTTGACGCCCTGGATTCCCGGCACCGGAATGTCGTCCAACGGCGTCGACGGATCGTAGGTGGAGAAGTCGATGCCCAACTGTCCGGACAACATCGCTAGCGTCGCCTCCGGGTGTACCAGCGATTCCAGATACTCGGCCTTCGTGTGCGCCTCGGCGTCGGTGAGTGCCACGATCGGTTGCACGCCGTAGTAGAACCTGACCGACGCAGGGTCGCGTCCCGCCGCTGCGATACGCGCTCGCATATCGCGGGTGTAGTCACGCATCGTCTCGACCGTCGGATGGATCGCGAACACCGCCTCGGCGGTCGCCGCTGCGAACCGGCGCCCTTCGTCTGACGAACCCGCCTGCCACAGCACCGGCCGGCCCTGCGGCGAAGGCGCGACGAAATGCCGCCCGCGGCAGCGGAAGTATTTCCCGGTGAAGTCGATCTCGCGAATCTTGTCGGGATTGGCGTAGATTCCACTCGTCCGGTCGGCGACAACGGCACCATGCTCCCACGAGTCCCAGAGCGCACAACACAGGTCGACGTACTCAGCGATCCGCTCGTAGCGGGTCGACCGCTCGGGCATCTGCTCGCCGTAAGCTGCGAACTCCGATGGGGAGTAAGACCCTACGATGTTCCACGCGACCCGGCCACCCGATAGGTGGTCCAGCGTCGAGAGCCGGCGCGCCATCGAGTACGGGTGCTCGAAGGCGGTCGAGAGCGTGACACCGACCCCGAGATGCTCGGTGGCGCCGGTGATCACGGTCGTCAAGGCACCCGGCTCGTGGGTCGGCGCCTGCACCGCATAGCGCACCGTTGCATCGGAGCTGCCGGCAAACGAGTTGTACGGGGCCAGCTCGTCGGCAAGGAAGATCGCGTCGAACAGCCCTCGCTCCAGAGTTCGGGCCATGTGCTGCCAGTACTTCGGGGACGCGTAATCGTAGCCGACTTTGTCGAGGGGATGGCGCCACATTCCCACCGAATGGCTGCTGACGCCGTGCTGCAGAAATGCCAGAAAGTGGGCCTTGCGCAACTCAGTACTCTTGCAGGCTCTCGCGCAGCGTCGTTCCGGGATAGCGGGTCCGGAAGCGGCCACGGCGCTGCAGTTCCGGCACCAGCAGCTCGGTCATGTCTGTGAAACAGCCTGGCGTGTCAGTCGCGAGCATCATAAACCCGTTGCAGCCGCCCTCGTCGACGTACTGCTCCATCTGGTCGGCGACATCTGACGGGGTCCCCACCGCGACCGGCGCACCCATCGACACGCCGTAGATCTGCGCTGCCTCGCGCACGGTCACCGGCGCCCCGTCCTTGGCCTCGAGAATCGCATCGAACAGGCCTCGGATGCCCTGCACGTCGGCGTCGACGACGTTGTCGTCCAAGCCGAGAGTGGAGAAGTCGAATCCTGTGTGGCCGGACAGAATTCCCAGTGCGCTTTCGATCTGCACCTTTTCGACGAACTCCGCGTAGCGGTCGTTGGCCCGCGACTTGTCGCGGTCGATGATCGTCTGCAGACCGTAGATGAGTTTCACCGAATCCGGATCGCGGCCGTGATTGTCGGCGCGGGTTCGGATGTCGTCCGCGTAGGCCCGCATGCTCTTGGGTGTCGGGAAGATGCCGAACACGGATTCGGCGTGCTTCGAGGCGAATTCGCGCCCCTGCTCGGAGGACCCGGCCTGCCACAGCACGGGCCGCCGCTGCGGTGACGGAGCGACGAAGTGGCGACCTTTGGACTGGAAGAACTCGCCCCGGAAGTCGACCTCGCGGACTTTCGAAGGGTCGGCGAAGATCCCGTTCTCGCGGTCGTACACGATCGCGTCGTCGTCCCACGAATCCCAGAGCTGGTAGAGCAGCTGCATGTACTCCTCGACCACCTCATATCGCTTGTCCCGTGGCGTCAGGTTCTCTTTGCCCATCGCCTGGAACTCGCTCTTGGAGTACGACGTCACGATGTTCCAACCGACCCTGCCGCCGGTGAGGTGATCCAGCGTGGACAGGTGACGGGCCATCATGTACGGCGGCACAAAGGACGTTGACAACGTGATGCCGATCCCGAGGTGTTTGGTGAACGCCCCGATGATCGGCACCAGTGTCGCAGGCTCATGCACCGGACACTGCCCGGCGTATTTGACGACGGGATCGGAATTTCCCTTGTAGGTGGTGTAGGGGGCCAGCTCGTCGGCGATGAACATCGCGTCGAACAGTCCGCGTTCCATCGTGCGGCCGAGGTCACGCCAGAATTCGGGCCGCGACCAGTGGTAGCCCACCTTGTCCCGGGGGTGCGCCCACATCGTCGACGCGTGGTTCATCACCCCGTGCTGGACGAAGCCCAGCAGGTGCATTTTCTTCGTGCTCATGAACTCTCGTTCTGTGTCCGGCGTTCCACAAGGAACGCGGTGATGACGGCGACGGCTGCGCCGACGGCGAGCAGGGGCGGCAAGTACCAGAAAACGCTGTTGACTCCGAGCAGCACGATCACCAGCGTCGAGGCCAGCACTGCGCCGACGGCTTTCCAGGTGAAGCCGCCTTCAGGTAGCGCGTCCCCGGAATCGAGCGGGAGTCCGGCGCGGTCGCCGACGGCGGCGTCGGAGAGCACCTCGCGACGCACCCGTCCGAACGCCTGCACGCCGAGAGTGATGTAGACAGCGGCGACGACGACACCGATCGCGACGGCGATCCAGAACGCGATCATCGGACCGGATCCGGGTCGCCGCTGGTGATCTCGCGCTCGGGCACGATCGCTCCGCCGAAGTCGACCGCGTGGTCGGATTCGATCAGCGCCGAATTCCGGCGGGTCAGGGAAGCGAAGTCGAACGTCTGACGTTGCGCCAGGCTGATTCCCACGGCAGCCACTAGGGAGATCGCCTCCAACGTAATGATTCCCTGCAACTCACCGACGAATTCGCGGACCGGGTAGCCGACGGCCACTGCCAAGACGAGGCTGGACACGAAGGCCTGCGCCGTCATTCGCCGCCAGAAGATCGCCAGTGCCAATGGAATTATGAGCGCCGCCTTGATGAAGTAGACGGTATTGACGAGTTCAACATAGTCGATGCCCGAGCTGACGACGACGCCGCCGATGACGCCGGCGATCAGAATCGAGCTCTTGGTCCATCGGAACAGGGTCTTCGGTGCGATGTCCGGCTTGGCCCGCTTGAGGATGTCCACGGCCACCACGGAGGACAGAGCCGAGAATGCGCCGTCGATCGAGGAGTAGCACGCGTTGAGGATGATCAGCACATACAGGGCGATCAGCACGATCGGCAGCCCGAGGTGGCTGATCACGTACGGTCCGACGCCGCCGGGGCCGGCCGCGCCGAGATCTTCGAGGCTGACGCCGTAGCCCAGACCGACCAGGCCGAGCAGGCTGAGCACGATCGGAATCGGGTAGAACCACAAGCCGGCCCACACGAAGGTGCGTCCCAACGTCGCCGGCTTGAGCGCCCAGGCCTTCTGCCAGAACGTCTGGTCGGCCATCGTCGAGGCGAGCAGGCCCAGCGACAGCGAGATGCCGAAGCCCGCGGCCGCGGCACCGTCGAACGCGTTCAAGGTGTTCGGGCCCGCCTGGTCGACCTTCTGGAACACGAGGCTCGGCCCGCCCACCTTGGCCAGCACGTACAGCACCACGATGGCCGCCGGCACCGTGATCAGCAGCGTGTTGAACGTGGCGGTGATCGCCGAGGTCCACAACCCGCCGAAGTAGGAGTAGATCGTGACGGTGGCAAGGGTGACGATCAAGACGACGGTCGGGTTGATGCCGAACACCACACCCATCACGAGGACCACACCGAACAGGTTGATGAAGATCTCGGCGAGCAGACCCAGCAGCATCGCCACCAACGCGATCGTGGTCGCGGGCTTGTTCTGGAATCGCTCGCGAATGAACTCGACGATCGTGTACCCGGCGGGCATCTGACGGCGCAGCCTGATCGCGAACGGCACCATCAACATCACCGCCAGACCGTTGGGCACGACGAACCAGATGAGACCTGACGTCCCGAAGGTGAAGGCCTGTGCCGAGGACATCATCACCGCCATCGACCACGTCCACACAGCGATGACGGAGCCCACACCGAAGCCGAAACCGATTCTGCGGTCAGCGATCACGAAATCGTGAGTGTTCTTCACCATTGACTTCACCACATAGGCGACGAAGAACATGAATGCGCCCAAGCCCAGCATCAGGGCAAAGCCGATGCCAGGCGACAGATTCGATGGGTGGAACACAGGACCTCCTGTGGTGCGCGCTCGCTGTGACCGCGTGCTGACGGGAAAGCGCGGCAGGAGACTGCGCCGCGAGGGCCGGAAGAGACTGTGACAGGCCCAGTGATTCGCTGTGAGCATTTGAATCACGGCGAATCAAACCACGGTGTCTGGTTACGACCTCCCGGGCGAGCTGCCACCGAGCGCGCAGGTGTGCGTTATCACTCACGTCGAGCAGATATCTGGGGGGCCACGGCGAGGTCGGAGACGATGCCACGGTGACTGCTGCACTGCCCATCGAGCCGCCGGACGAATTCTGGAGTTGGCAACTGCACGGGCGCTGCCTGGAGTTCCCGTCCGAATTGTTCTTTCCCGAGAGCGATCATCGGTCGATCCGGCGGCGCCATGAGGAAGAAGCCAAACGGATCTGCCGCACTTGCCCGGTGCTGTCCCGCTGCCGTGAGCACGCAATGAGCGTTCCGGAACGGTACGGGGTGTGGGGTGCAACCACACCCCGAGAGCGCGGCGTCGCCCCGACGCGGCGTACGGCCGGAAGGAGTTCGCGATGACGCAGATCGCCGGGCCGAGCGTGGCCGTCGACGACGTGCGGCGCGGCATCGTTGACGGCACGTTGACCGAGATCGAGGTCGCCTGGAGTGATTCTTTCGGGCACTCCGCAGGCAAGCGGATACCGGCTCGACAGTTCCTCGACCGCGCCACCGGTACCGGCTTCGCCTTCTGCGAAGCTGCGCTCGCCTGGAACACCGACGGCACGGTCATCGATTCGCTGGCGCTGACCAACTGGGCCGGCGGCTACCCGGACGTCTACGCCGTTCCCGACCTCAGCACCTTCACCCGCCTCCCGTGGCGCCCCGGCGTGGGGCACGTGATCTCCGACATCGTCACCCACCACCGCACGCCGTCGCTGCTCGATCCGCGCGGCGTGCTCAAACGTGTGCTGGCGCGACTGGCGAACCTCGGCTACACGGCCAAGATCGGTGTCGAGTTCGAGTTCTACCTGCTCGAGACCGACGGCACACCGATCATCGACGCCATCCAGGCGTACTCGCTCGAGAACGCCAACGGGCTCGACCCCCTGATTGCCGACCTCTACGAGACCCTGAGCGCCTTCACGCGATTGGAGGGCATCCAGACCGAATACGGACCAGGTCAGGTCGAGACCAATCTCGTCTACACCGACGCGCTGGCCGCCGCTGACGACAGTGCCCGTCTCAAGTACGCCGCCAAAGAGGTCGCGCGCCGGCACGGCAAGCTCGCGAGCTTCATGCCCAAACCGTTCTCCGAACATTCCGGCTCGTCTGCGCACCTGCACATCTCGCTCTGGGAGGGCGACCGCCCGGTCTTCGCGGCGGTCAACGGCGCCGAGAGCCAGATCGCCCGTTACGCGATCGCCGGCTTGTACGAGCATCTCCCGTCGATCACGCTGTTCGGCGCTCACTCGGTGAACGCCTACCGCCGTTTCGCACCGGACACGTTCGCTCCCGACACGGTGAACTGGAGCCGGGACAACCGCAGCGCGGCGATACGTTCGCTCGTGGACGACGCGCCTGAGGCGTCGCGGATCGAGTTGCGTTCCGGCGCGGCGGATTCCAACCCGTACTGGCTTGTCGCGTCAGCCCTGGCAGCCGTCGTCGCAGGATTGGAGGCCCGTCGGGAGCCACCCGAACCCGCCGCGGGAAACCTGTACGGCAAGGGTGTGCCCCTGCCCGATTCGCTGGGCACCGCGGTGGCGCTCGCCATCAAGGACGACACCATTCTCGACATCCTCGGTGAACAGTCCGTGCTGGACTTCGCGGTACTCGCACGCAGCGAATGGGACGCCTATCTCGGGCACGTCAGCGACTGGGAGCGCACGCGCTATCTCACCCGCTCGTGATGGTCAGTGTGCGGACTCCAGAGCTCGGCGGGCATAAGCCCGGACATCGGCATCGCCGTCATCGAGGGCACCGGTCAGAGCCGCGCGCGCGGCCTCTTCCGACGGCGCCCACCGGGTGAGGCTGAGCACCGCGGCCTTGCGGACGTCGAGGTGCGGGTCGGTCAGCGCACGTGAGAGCGGCGGCACGGCGGCCGACGGTGATGGTGCGCCGGCCAGCGCCCGCGCCGCCCCCTGACGGATCTGCCAGGCGGAGGAGCCCAACGCCTGCTCGACGGTCGCTCCGTCACCCTCGTGCCAGCCGATGTCGCCGATCGCGGCCAGCGCCGCAGCGCGGACCAGTGGGTCGGGATCGTCGAGCAGCAGCCGGACCGTCGGCGCGCCTGCCCGCAGTGTGCCCAGACCACCGGCCACCGCGATGCGCACCTCCCGGTTGGGATCGGTGTGTGCGGCAGCCACGCCGTCCGCGTCGTCGACCGACACCAACGCGCGGACGGCCTCGATGCGGACCCGATGATCGGGGTCTGTGACCAGGCGGCGATACGTCTCGACGTCACCGACGCGGCGCGAACTCAACACGTAGATCGCGGCGCCTCGAACCCCCGCGTCGGCCGAATCGACGACATGGGCAACCGATTCCGGGCTCGGCAACACCTCGACCAGTTCGCGTAACCCGTCTGCAGCGACCCTGCGGACCCCGGCGTCGTCATCGGACAGGGCGCCGACGAGCAGTTCGGCGTACCCATCGCACAGGTGCTCGGTCAGGACGTCGACGGCTGTGCGCCGCACTCCGGGGTCATCGTCGGTCAAGAACTGCGCGAGATCGTCGACGGACGGCTCGTCGAGCGCGAGGACCGCGGCGATCCGTGGCGAGGGTGGCGGCCCGGCAGAGTCGATCACCCGCGACAGTTCTGACGCGGGTGCCCGTCCGCCGACCAGCGCCGGCTCGGTGATCACGACCGGTTCGTCTGTGTCGCTGGGAATCTCGTCGAGCCCGGGGACGGGCACGAAGTAGGGCGCGACGGGGCGCTTGAGGAATTCGATCTCACCGCCGGGCGTCTTGCGCAGATTGAGGTGGTAGCGCCACGCCTCGTCGTCGCGGTCCGGCAGGTCGCTGCGGTCGTGGTAGAGACCCCACCGGGATTCGGTGCGGGTGAGCGACGACCGGGCGGCCATCTCGGCGCAGTCGCGGATGAAGGACACCTCCACAGCCCGCATCAGCTCGTGCGGTGTGGTGGCACCGATGCCGGCGACCTCGGCGCGCATCCGCTCGAACGTCTCCACCGCCAATGACAGCTTGGCTGCCGTCTTCGGCGGCGCCACGTAGTCGTTGACGAACCGTCGCAGCTTGTACTCGACCTGCGGCTGGGGCGGGCCGTCGGGCTGACGGAGCGGCCGGTAGATCAGCTCGTGCGCGGCCGTGATCTGATCTGCCGGCAGCTTCTGCGGCGCAGCCAGTTCCGTGGCGGTGGACGCAGCGTCGGCACCCGCGAGCTCACCGTAGACGAAAGCCCCGATCATGTAGTTGTGCGGGACGCACGCGAGGTCGCCGGCCGCGTACAGGCCAGGCACCGTGGTGCGAGCGTTCTCGTCCACCCAGACTCCGGACGCGGAATGGCCACTGCACAAGCCGATCTCGGAGATGTGCATCTCGATGTCGTGGGTGCGGTAGTCGTGACCGCGGTTGGCGTGGAAGGTGCCGCGGGTGGGGCGCTCGGTCGAATGCAGGATGCCTTCCAGCGTCGACAGCGTCTCGTCGGGCAGGTGGCTGACCTTCAGATAGATCGGACCGCGCGCGGATTCGATCTCGCTCTTGACCTCGGCCATCATCTGACCCGACCAGTAGTCGGAGTCGACGAAGCGCTCTCCGAGAGCGTTGACCTGGTATCCGCCGAACGGGTTCGCCACGTAGGCGCAGGCCGGACCGTTGTAGTCCTTGATCAACGGATTGATCTGGAAGCACTCGATTCCCGACAGTTCGGCGCCCGCATGCAGAGCCATCGCGTAACCGTCACCGGCGTTGGTCGGGTTTTCGTAGGTGCCGTACAGGTAACCCGACGCGGGCAGCCCCAGCCGTCCGCACGCTCCTGTCGCGAGGATCACGGATTTGGCTCCCACGACCACGAATTCGCCGGTGCGGCTGTTGAGTGCGGCCGCACCGACCGCGCGGCCCGCCGACGTGAGTACCCGCACCGGGACCAACCGGTTCTCGATGCGGATCTTCTCCCGCATCGTGCGCTGCCGCAGCACGCGATAGAGGGCCTTCTTGACGTCCTTGCCTTCGGGCATCGGCAGTACGTAGGAGCCCGAGCGGTGCACGCGGCGCACGGCGTACTCACCGTGTTCGTCCTTTTCGAACTTCACCCCGTAACGTTCGAGGCGCTGGACCATAGCGAAACCGCGGGTGGCGGTCTGATAGATGGTGCGCTGGTTGACGATTCCGTCGTTGGCCCGGGTGATCTCGGCGACGTAGTCCTCCGGGGTGGCCTTGCCGGGGATCACGGCATTGTTGACGCCGTCCATGCCCATGGCCAGCGCGCCCGAATGCCTCACGTGGGCCTTCTCCAGCAGCAGAACGTTCGCGCCGTGTTCGGCGGCGGTGAGCGCGGCCATCGTGCCGGCTGTCCCGCCCCCGATGACCAGGACGTCACAGTCGAGCCGAATCGCGTCGTCGAGCGAGGGAATCTGCATCAGGACACCAACTCCGAATTCTCGAGTGCGGCAATGACCTCGGCGCGCAGCGCAGTGCGCGGCACCGAGGGATCGCGAGGATTGGGAACGTCGAGCAGCGCGCGCAGCGGTTGACCGGCGCGGCCTAGTACGGCGACGCGGTCGCCCAGCAGCAGTGCTTCGTCGACGTCGTGAGTGACGAACACGATCGTGGTCGGATGCGCGCACCAGGTGTCGATGAGCAGTCGCTGCATCGTGGCGCGGGTCTGGGTGTCGAGCGCGCCGAACGGTTCGTCCATCATGACCGCGCGGGGCGCGCCGGCCAGCCCGCGGGCCAACTGGACACGCTGCCTCATGCCACCGGACAGGCGCTTGGGCAGGTAGTCCTCGAAACCGGCGAGGCCGACGTCGGAGATCCACCTCAGCGCTTCCTCACGACGGAACCGTCGGGGTCGGCCTGCCAGGGCGAGCGCGAGTTCGACGTTGGATTGCACGGTGCGCCACGGCAACAGCGCGTTGTCCTGGAACACCATGGACCGGTCGCGCGAGGTCGTGACGATGGGATCCCCGTCGCCCAGCACAACCCCCGCATCCGGAGCAAGGAGGCCGGCCAGAGCGCGCAGAACCGTCGATTTGCCGCACCCCGACGGGCCGGTCAACACCAAGATCTCACCCGGCGCGACAGTCAGGTCCAGTCCGTCGACCACGGGGGCGCCGCCATAGCTGAGGGTGACGTCGCGAAGCGTGAGACTCATCCCGGTCACCGGTCGTTCTCCTCGCCCCGGGGGAGCCACCGTGTCACGCGTCGCCCGACCAGTTCCACCCCGGCCGAGGTGGCGAATCCGAGCACGCCGATGGTGATGATGCCGACGAACACGTCCGGATAGGCGAGCACGGTGTAGGCCTGCCAGGTCCGGTACCCGACCCCCAATCTGCCGGAGATCATCTCCGCGGAGATGACGCAGATCCACGCGACTCCGATTCCGACGGACAATCCGCCGAACACACCGGGCAGAATGCCGGGCAGAACGACCCGGACGAGGACATCTCGACGGGTTCCGCCCAGCGTGCGCACGGAGTCTTCCCACAGGGTCGGCAGGGCTCGGACAGCGTGGCGGGTGCTCACCATGATCGGGAAGTAGGCAGCGAGGAACGTGATGAACACGATCCCGGCCTCGTCGGTGGGGAACAACAGGATCGCGACGGGAACGATCGCGATCGCGGGGATCGGCCGGGCCAGTTCGGTCAACGGCCCGAGGACGTCGGCCGACCTCGGCGATCGACCGAGCAGGATGCCGGTGATCACGCCGGCGATCGCGGCCAACCCGAAGCCGGTCAGGATGCGGATCAGCGACTGGCCGAGATCGAGCCAGTAATCGGGCGTGCCCAGTCGCGCGGCGAACGCGTGGACGATCTCGGTGACGGTCGGCAGAGTGTCGAACCGCAGCCACAACCGCACGTCGTTGGCGGTCAGCAGCTGCCACAGCCCGATCGCGGCGGCGACCGACGCGACACGCACCAGCGCCGACGGCCAACTGCGGCGGCGTGCCGGTGGGGGTGGCAGCGCCACTGTCGCCGGCTGTTCCGCGGCGCCGAGCACCGCCGGGACCGTCGTCATACTGCACCCGCCAAGGCCTGCTGGTAGTCGACGACGACCGCGCCGGGGTGCGTAGCGGTGTAGCGGCTTGCTCCCGCCGCCGTGTCGAACGGTAGGTGGCGAGTGCCATCGCGGACCCAGACGGACTTGTCGGCAAACCAGCGGGTGCCGAACTCGGAATCGGGCACGTAGGCAGCGCGGACGGTGTCACCTCTGGCGGCGGCATCGCGGACGGCGCGCAGCAGGCAGTCGGGGTTCGCCGCCGCTTGCGTGGTGTCCTTGCCATCGATCCACACTTCTCCCGCGAGCGCCGCATCGGTGACCTCGAGGCCGCACACGGGATCACGGCCGCGCAGCACCGAGGGGTTCGCGGTCTTGTCGAGGGTCGCTTCGTAGTCCTGGCCTCGGTCGGCGTACGCCTTCTTCAGCGGATCGGCATTCACGAAACCGGGCACGTCGAGCGGCGCGAACTCACCGATCGATTGCAGGTACGGCACGTCACCCTGAAGAGCCTGTACGAGAGAGGGTTTCAGGGTGGCGTCGAAGCTGGTGCCGCCGGGGCCGTTGTACAGATAGACGACTTCCGGCGGAAGTCCACTGTTCTCGGCGACGAGGTTGGCCGACTCGAGAGGGTGTTGGTTGAGGTAGTCGGTCGCATCCAACTGCGCCTGGAGGAACGCATCGAGCACCTCGGGGTGGCCACTCGCGTAATCACGGCGTACGACGACCCCGTGGAAGGTCGGGTACTTTCCCTCAGCGCCGTCGTAGAGCAACGTCGCCTTACCCTGGAACGCGAGCAGACCGGGCCATGCCACGAATTGTGAAAGTGCGTTCACCTGACCGGATTCCAGCGCGGACGCGCCGACCTGCGGCTGCTGGTTGAGCACCTCGACCCCGTTCTTGGGGTCGATGCCGGAATTATCGAGTGCACGCACGAGTGTGCCGTGCCCGGCTGAACCGACACTGGCTGAGACTTTCTGGCCCTTCAGGTCGGCGATGGTGCGGGCCGGCGAACCGGGCGGAACGACCACCATGTTCAACGATCCCGTCGGGCTGTAGCCGGTGACCGACACCAACTCCGTGCGTGCCCGCTCGTTGGCTTGGGTCTTGGACCCGTTGATCAGTAGCGGATAGTCACCCATGGAGCCGATGTCGATCTTCTCTGCGACCATCTGGGCGGTGATCGGCGCACCGGTGTCGTAGTCCTGCCATTCGACCTGATAGGTCGTGCCCGAGGACTTTCCGAGGTCGGAGAGTCGCTTCTCCAGAAAACCTTTGGCGCGCAGCAGTGTTCCGGCCGTCACGGTGTTGATGGTCTTGGACTGATATCCCACGACGACGCGGATGGTGTCGGCCGACGATGATTGACCGCCGAGTGAGCATGCGGCCAGCGAAGCGGTGGTGACGGCGGTGAGCAGCAGAGAGAGTGGGCGTTTCATCGAACGTGCCGGCGTTCTCATCGCAGGAGGTAGGGCATGTTGACGGTGACGGCGCCGGTGGGGCAGCGGGCGGCGCACGGCCCGCAGTACCAGCATTCGTCGACATGCATGAACGCTTTGCCGTTGGCGGGGTTGATGGCCAGCGAATCCAGCGGGCAGATCTCCACGCACAGCGTGCATCCCTCGATGCACAGGGATTCGTCGATGGTGACGGGAACGTCTACGCGCTGGGTGACCTGGGCCATCATTCTCCTCTGATCAGGTTGCTGCGCAGCGTGATTCGATCGCCGCGAAGCCGGATGTACTCGAGGTCGACGGGCCTTCCGTCGTCGAGGTGGGTGAGCCGCTCGAGGAGCAGCAGGGACGCGGACTGCGGCACCTGGAGGATGGCGGCGGAATGCGGGTCGGCCGACACGGCCTCGACCGCGACATCGGCGCCACCGAGCCGCTGGGCGGTGACGAGCTCGATGAGGGCGAACACATCATTGTGCTCCAGAGAGTGCTCCAGGACGGCCTCGCCGATGTCACGCGCGAGGTAGGTCATGTCGAGGCTGAGGGGCAACTCGCCGAGAAAGCGGAGCCGCTCGATGAACACGACGGAGTCACCGGGTTTCACAGCGAGTCGGGCCGCCACCGACGGCGGGGCGCTGACCGTCATCGAGGCGCGGACCTCGTTGCGGATGTCGCCGTAATCGCGAAACGTCTCCTTCAGTCCCACGAGGTGATTGAGCCCGTGGTCGTACTTGCGGACCGCGACGCGGGTACCGACCTTGGGTTCCCGGTCGATCAAGCCTTCGGCCTTGAGCACCGCGAGTGCCTCGCGCACGGCGTTGCGCGACACGAGGAAGTCGGCGGCCAGGTCGGCTTCGGTGGGCAGACCGTCGGGATAACCGCCGGCATGGATCTGGTGGCGCACGACGTCGGCCACCAGGCGTGCCTGGTCGGCGCGCGGTCTGCGCAACGGAGTCGGCGCGGGCTCGGTCATCGTTCACCTCCTGTCGGAACAGCGTTGGTGGCGACGCTAAAGGGGGCCGAGACGCGAGCCGTCGCCGTCACGGTGAGTGCCGGCCACGCTGCCGACAATGCGCCACCCGATAGCGGCTCGGACCTGCGCGGACAGCGCCGAACATCGCCAATGCGCCACCATCTCGGCGGCGGGCGAATTTGCGATCCCGCTGAGCAGAAGTCCACGCTGGCGTTCGCTGATGGCGACCGTGTTCTCGCCGAACCGGTCGCGCCCGCACGCCCAACGTGCTATCGAAGGGGTGTGTCCATCAAACTCGCGGCGGCTGCCGGCGCCTGCCTGGTGCTCGCCGGCTGTGCGGCCGCGCCGGTGGACGACCGGCCCGTGGTGAGGATCGCCGAAGCGGCTCAACCGACACCGGCTCTTCCGCTCGGCCAGTTCCTCCCGACGACGCCCGAGTTGGCGGCGCAATTGGGCACCCCACCCAGCGGCTTCGCCGGCCACCTCGTGCAGGGCGGATCCGACATGCTGCTGCGCAGCGTCGGCGCCGGCGAAGCGTCACCGCCCGACTGCCTCGGTGCCGCGTACCGGATGCAGCAGGCGGTCTACGACGGCAGCCCCGTCCAGTCGGTGGCCACCAACTCCTGGGCGGGTGGCACCTTCGACGGACCACCGGTCAGCGCTTTCTTCGGCATCGTCCAGATGGGCAGCCCGTCTGCCGCGCAAACGTTCTTCGCCACCACCAGCGAGCGCTGGCGGCGATGCAACGGGGTCACGGTCGCTCGTGATCAGCTCGGAGCCGGCGAACTCAGCAGGATCGCCGACGTGGCCTTCGACGACAGTCAGATCGTGTCGGCTAACGTGCTGCACACCTCGGCGGGTACTGCGTCGCCGACCGCTCACCGTGCGGTCGCCCTGGCCGGCGACTGCATCGTCGAGGTCGAGATCGCCGACCCACGCCCCGCGGGCCAGGATCGGTCCGCCGTCGGCGTCGCCGAACTGATCGCGAACAAGATCGCCGCGCACCGCTGACGGTGCGAGAATGGCGCGGTGAAATCTGTGCCGTGGGTGAGCGGTGTGCTGCTCGCCGCATCGACTGTGCTGGCCGGGTGCGTCAGCACGGTCGACGGTGCAGCCGTGCGGGCCAGCGGGGCGGGCCGCGAAGTACCCGTGCTCGACGACGCCGCGCTGGACCGGCTCCTGCTCAGCATCGGTGAGGTCAACGGGATTATGGGTAGCACCCAGATGCAGGTCGCCGGCGATGTCGACGAGATGACCGACCACTCCGACAGTGTGTCCGACGTCGACTGCCTCGGCGCCGTCTACGCAGCTGAGGAGCCCGTCTATGCCGGTTCGGGCTGGACGGCGGTACGTGACAGGGTCGCCCGAGAACCGGACGACGACAACCAGCACTGGGTCGAGCAGACCGCGGTGCGCTACCCGGCGGCACGCGACGCGCAGGCATTCTTCGAGTCGTCGTCGCAGACATGGCAGGGGTGCGCGAATCAGTCGATCGGCACCAACAACGGCGACTACAGCTGGGCGCTCGGTGCCGTCGACGTCGACGTGACCGAGGGCGGCGCGCCTCTGCTCACCCAGACGACCGAGCAGTCCGGCGCTGCGGGCTGGCAGTGCCAGCATGCCCTGTCCGTGGTGTCGAACGCGACGGTCGAGGCGTGGGCCTGCGGCTACCGCATCGACGGCGAGGCGGCCGACATCGCAACGGCGATGGTCGCCAACGCGGGCTAGTGGGTTCCCGATGATGCTGTCGTGCTTGGTGATTGGCTGACATCGAGGGTGACGTTCGGACGTCTCACCGCGATCGTGGCGCCGCCTGCGAACGCCGCGACGAGCAGCGCCACGACACCGATCGCGACCGGTGTCGAGCCGCCGACCAGGGTCGGCAGGTTCTGGAACACGAGCAGCAGGACCGCGATCAGGCCGACGAGGCCGATGCCCGGCGCGACGAAGGCCCGCCACACCGAGACATCTGAGGCGCCGGTGCGCCGCCGGCGGGTGAAGAACGCGAGAACCGCTGCGCTGGTGGCGATCAACAGGATGATGATGCCGACGGTCGAGATACCGGCGAGCCACGTGTAGAACTGGGTCACCGGATCGAGGCCCAACGCGATGCCGGCGATCACGAACAGCAGCACCACGATGCCGTCGATCCCCGACGCCAGATGCGGGGACGCGTGGCGCGGGTGGGCTTCGCCGAGCGCACCCGGGAACACATTGCGGTTCGACAGGGTGAAGACGTAGCGCGCCACCACATTGTGGAACGACAGGATGCAGGCGAACAGGCTGGTGACGAACAGCACCTGCACGATGTGCAGACCAGCCGAACCGAGATACTCCTCGGTGGCTCCTGGGAGCAGGCCCGACGGATCGGCGGCTGCCTGCTCGACCACCCTGCTGTCACCCCACGCCGTGATCAACGCCCACGTCGACACCGTGTAGAACACCCCGATCAGCAGCAGCGCGACGAAAGTGGCACGGGGGATGGTCCGTAGGGGGTCGCGCGCCTCGTCGCGGAACACCGCGGTGGCCTCGAAACCGATGAAGCTCAAGAACGCGAATAGCAGCGCTATTCCCGGTGCGCCGGAGGTGATCTCGGACGGCGACAGGAATCCGGTCGACAGTCCTTCATGGCCTCCGGTGAACGCGACGACGGCGTCCAACACGAGGACGATGGCAACCTCGGCGATCAACAGGACGCCCAGGACGTTGCGGGACAGATCGATGTTGCGATGCCCCAGCACCGTCACGACGAGCAGGGTGACCAAGGCCCAGACACCCCAGTGGATGTCGGGTGCGCCGTAGGACGAGAACAGCGCCTGTGCACCCTGGCCGATCAGACCGTAGACGCCGATCTCGAGGGCGAGGTAGGAGATCAGCGCGACGAAGGCGAATCCGAAGCCGGTGACCCGACCGAGGCCCTTGCCGATGTAGGAGTAGAACGCACCGGCATTGGGCACATGCGGGGTCAGCGCAGTGAAACCCACCGCGAACAGCAGCACCAGAACGGTACTGACGATGAAGATCGCCGGAAAGCCCGTCCCGTTGCCGCTGGCGATACCCAGCGGCACCGGACCGCCGATGACGCCCAGCGGGGATGCCGCCGCCACCACGACGAAAACGATGCCCCACACGCCGAGGGTGCCCCGTAATCGCCGGTGGGATGGGGGGTTTCCCGTGTCAGTGGCGGTGCGTGCATCACCGACGTCGTCAATCCGATTCGCCATGGTTCGTCCTCGAGGCCGGGCAACAGGTCGACGGACAGTAACGCCTCCTGGGCCCGGCTCCGGAGAGTTGCGATCAGCACGATTGCGACGGGGCCGTGATCACAGATCTGATGCGCCGCCGTCGACCAGGAACTCGGTGCCGGTGGTGTAGGTGGCATCGAATCCGAGGAAGATGATCGCCTTGGCTACTTCCTCGGGTTCGCCGAATCTGCCCATCGGATTCGTGGGCTTGATCTGTTCGAGGAACTCGCGGGCGGCCTCCGCCGACATCGTGCGTTCGAGGATGCCGGTGTCGATCGGACCGGGGGACACCGCGTTGACCCGCACGCCGCTGTCGAGGAGTTCGCGGGCGAATGTCCGTGTCATGGAACGCAATGCCGCCTTGGTCGCCGAGTAGACGCTGGTCGTCGCAATCCCCTTGGTGTTGCTCACCGACGTCGTGAGCACTACGGAGCTGCCCGCCGGTAGCAGAGGAAGGAATTTCTGCAACGTGAAGAACGGCGCTTTGGCATTGAGTTCGAAAAGCCTGTCGTACATCGCTTCTCCGGTGTCGGCGACCATCGCGGTATCGGTGCCGCCCGCATTGAGGACCAGCAGGTCGACGCTGCCGAACTCGGTCCTCACCCGCTCCACGAGCGCATCGATCCCGGACACGGCATCGCTTTCGACGACGACGGCGCCCTGGCCCAGTGTCGCACGCGCGGATTCCAGCGAGGAGGGGGTTCGACCCGTCACCAGCACGCGTGCGCCGCCGTCGAGCAGGAGTCTGGCGGTGGCCAGCCCGATTCCGCTCGTTCCGCCGGTGACGACCACCCTTTTCCCATCGTAGACAGTCATGTTCGCGTCTCCGCTCATAGTTGTGATTCGCCCCCGTCGACGACGAGCTCTATTCCTGCGACATAGGTCGCGTCGAAGGCCAGAAACGCCATCGCAGGGGCGAATTCGTCGGGATGCCCCCACCGTTGCATCGGACTGCTGGCCTGGAACTCGGCCTTGAGTTGCGCGGCCTTCTCCGGTGCCTCCTTCTCGAGCTTGCCGGTGTCGATCGAGCCGGGGCTGATCGCGTTGACACGAATTCCCCTCGGCAGCAACTCCTTACTGAGAGTCCGGGCCATCGATCGCAACGCCGCCTTGCTCGCCGAATAGACGCTCAGAGCATCCCAGCCGGTCTGATTCGCGATCGAGGTCGTCAGCACCACGCCGCTGCCCTCGGTCAGCATCGGAGCGAGCTTCTGCACCGTGAAGAACGGCCCCTTGGTGTTGATCGCGAAGACGTCGTCGAAGGTCTGCTCCGTGACCGCGAAGAACGGGTCGAAGCTGCCGATGCCCGCATTGACGATCAACGCGTCGAGGGTGCCGAATTCGCGTCGGACGCGAGTGGCCAGATCATCGATCGCCGCGAGCGAGCCCGCGTCGCTCTGCACTGCGATCGCACGCTCGCCGAGCTGGCGGGCGGCATCGTCGAGCGTGTCCCGATTCCGCCCCGTCACCATCACCCGGGCACCGTTGTCGATCAGATGACGTGCGGTGGCCAGTCCCAGGCCGCTGCTTCCGCCGGTGATCACCACGCTCTTGCCGTCGTATCTGCTCATGGCATCGAGTCTTCGACGCACGGCGGCAGCTGTCCAAGGCCTGTTCGGTACCCCGCCATACCGAAACGGAATACTCGCGATCGGCGTCGGGTTGGACGGCGGGTGAACGATCTCGGCGTCGATCTGGAACTGCGGCTGGTCCGGTATTTCACCGCGGTCGCCAAGCATTCGAATTTCAGCCGCGCTGCCGACGAACTCCATGTGGGGCAGCCGTCCCTGAGCAGGCAGATCCAGCGCCTGGAGCACCGCCTCGGTGTCCGCCTGCTCGACCGCACACCGCAGGGCGCGACGCTGACCGAGGCGGGTACGGCGTTCCTCCCCGAGGCGCAGGCCCTCCTGCACGCGGCCCGCCAGGCGGCGCGCACCGCGCGTGCCCATGCGCCCTCGGGCACGATCGTCATCGGCTACGTCGAGGATCTCGTCGTCACACCCGCCGTCCGCGAACTGCGCCGAGCGCATCCGCAGGCCGACATCGTGACCCGACACCTGGAATGCCACGAACAGGGCGTGTTCACCGACGGCCAGGTCGACGTGCTCGTCGCCCGGGCGCCGCTGTTCATCCCGACCGACGACGTCCGTGTGTCGGTCCTCTACGAGGAGCCGCGCATGCTGGTCCTGCCCGCCGATCACGAGCTGGCCCACCGGACGTCCGTGTCGTTGGATGACTTCGCGAAGGGCGAGACGATCATCTGCTCGCACGGCGGAACCCGAGCGGTCTTCCCGGTCGAGACCTACCAGCGAGCAGACCCGGGGCCTGTGTCCGCCGGTCCCGTCGTCGAAAGCTTCGAGGACAGAATGGAACTCGTCGCAAGCGGCCAGGCCGTCGCGGTCCTTCCCGTGGGCGACCGCCGTAGCTCGGTCCGCCCGGACCTGGCCACGGTCCCCCTCGAGGGTTTCCCCGTGAGCAGCGTGGTGGTCGCGACGCGGATCGGTGAGACGAACCCGCTGGTCGCCGACTTCCTCGCTGCGGCGAGAACGTCGCTTGTCAGCTGAGCGCGCTCAGCTGACGGCGCTCAGCGCCCGCCGTTCCCGCCCGACCGCGTCGCCCCACGCAGCGAACGCTTCGGCGTGCTCGGCCGTCGACGCCCCGGTGGCGACTGCGACCAATCCGGCAGCGGCACTTCCCAATCCGATGCCGGTTTCGCGGACCACGCGAACCAGCTCGTCGAACGCTTCCGGTCGGGAGTAGCCCCGTACGCCGATCAAGATGCCCACGGCTATGTCGATGAGCTGACGAGACGTGTCGTCTGAGCGCACATTCATCCGTCGATGGTCAACCCTCGCGCCGTCTCGCGGAAAGCGTTGCGCGCAGGCAGACGCAAAATCGCGACCCTCTTGTTACACAGGCCCGTTCGCCGGCTGGAAGACCCCCGAGCTGTCGGCTTCCTCCTCGGCGCGGATCACGTGCACCACGGCATTGATCAGAGCCAGGTGGGTGAACGCCTGGGGGAAGTTCCCGAGATGCCTGCCGGTGCGCGGTTCGATCTCCTCGGCGTAGAGGTGCAGCGGGCTGGCGAACGACAGCAGACGCTCGCACAGGTGCCGGGCCTGATGGATCTCACCGATCTCCACCAGCGCCGACACCAGCCAAAACGAACAGATCGTGAACGTGCCTTCTTCGCCGGCCAGACCGTCGTCGGTCTCCTCGACGCGGTAGCGCAGCACCAACCCGTCCTCGGTCAGCTCCTCGGCGATGGCCAGCACGGTGGCGCGGATCCGCGGATCCTCCGGCGGCAGGAAGCGGGTCAGCACCGCGAGCAGCAGCGAGGCGTCGAGCGCGTCGTCGCCGTAGCGCTGGGTGAGCACGCCTCGGGAGTCGACCCCGTGCGCGAGGATGTCGTCCTTGATCTCCTCGGCGATGGCTCGCCACTGCTGTGCGTAGGACTTCTCGCCTTCCAGTTCGGCGAGTTTCGACCCGCGGTCGAGCGCCACCCAGCACATGATCTTGCTGGAGGTGAAGTGCTGCGGCTCGCCGCGCACCTCCCAGATGCCGCGATCGGGCTCGCGCCAGTGCTTGATCGCTTCCTCGACCTGCTCTTTGAGGACCGGCCACAGTGTTTCGGGGATCTGCTCGCGGGACTTGGTGTGCAGGTACACCGAGTCCAGCATCGTGCCCCAGATGTCGTGCTGCATCTGGTCGAAGGCGCCGTTGCCGATGCGCACCGGGCGGGCGTTGTCGTACCCGGAGAGGTGGTTGAGTTCCTCTTCTACGAGGCTGCGTTCCCCGCCCACCCCGTACATCACCTGCAGCGGATGGCGCTGGCCGTTGTTGGCGCCCGACACATCGGCGATGAACGCGAAGAAGTCGTCTGCCTCACGGTCCAGGCCCAACGTGTAGAGACCCCACAGAGCGAATGTTGAATCGCGCACCCACGCGTAGCGGTAGTCCCAGTTGCGTTCTCCCTGGGGCGTTTCCGGCAACGAGGTGGTGGGTGCGGCGAGCAGCGCGCCGGTGGGGGAGTAGGTCAGCCCCTTCAAGGTGAGCGCACTGCGCTGCAGATACGACCGCCACGGATGATCCGGGAAGTCGCCGACGTTGATCCACTGCCGCCAACACTCGCTGGTCTGCCACATCTTGTCGGCGGCCTCGTCGAACGTCTGTGGCGCGGGATGGCCCGACCAGCTCAGCGCGACGAAGACCTTGTCTCCCTCTTTGAGCCGGGTCCTGGCGCGCGCCTCACGGCCTTCCAGCCCGATTCGCAGGTTGGTGGTCAGCCGCAGCGTGGGGTGGGAGTCCGGGTTCTTCGTCGCCCGTGCGATCGCCTCCCCGTACGCCTGTGCCGAGTACTCCCAGCTGGCGCTGGTGCGGTGATAGTCGAACGACGGCTCGCAGTTCATCACCAGCTCGACGGTCCCGCTCACGCAGCGCACCGTGCGCAGCAGGATGTGCTCGGCATCCCAGTCCATCGGGGTGCGGCGGTGGGTGCGCGACCGTCGTTCGAGGTCGTGCCACGGACCCATGACCAGCGCGTCACGCACGATCAGCCAGCCGGTGTGGGTCTGCCAGGTAGTCTCCAGGATCAGGCTGCCCGGCAGGTAGCGGCGGGCGGCGGGAACAGACACCCCATAGGGCCCCAACCTGAAGTGGCCCGCGCCGCGGTCGAGGATCGCGCCGAACACGCTCGGCGAGTCCGGCCGCGGGACGCACAGCCATTCCACCGACCCCGCCGAGGAGATCAGGCAGGTGTTCTCGCAGTCGGACAGGAACGCGTAGTCCGCGATCGGCGGGAAGGGGTTGCGCAGCGGAGCCGAGCTGGCGTACGCCGGGGCGGTGGCCAGGGCGAACGCTGACGACTCTCCGTTGGCGCTCACGGCGCTCGCCATGGAGTCGGACACGGCCTCGCTGGGCTGGGAAACCATTTGCTCATCATCGACTGCCCGGCGCCCTGGCGTCTACTCAAACGCCGGAGTGCAGCGCGAGGGACCGATGCGAACCCGGTACGCATAGTCTGGATCGGTGGGCGGATTCCTCGGGTGGTGGGACGGCGTCGAACTGTGGCTCACCGGGCTGCCGTTCGTCCTGCAGACCGTGGTGGTGATGCCTGTGGTGCTGGCGCTGGCATACGGGGCGGCCGTCGTGCTCGACATGGTGGTCGACGGCGGGACCAAACTGCAGGCCCACCTGCGCCGCCCGCGGGCAGACCCGACGGGCGACGTCGAGGAAGGCCGGTGAGTGGTATGCCGCGGTCGCGGGTGACGCTTGCGCTGATCGCGCTCATCGTGCTGGTGATCCTGATGTGGTTACTGACTCGCTGACCACCAACTGACACAGGGTGGTGTTATTCTTCGCGCCATGCAGACGGCGAGCGGCGTCAACGGGGGTCACATCGTGGCCCTCATTGCCGTGGGTTTCTCGGCCGTCGCTGACGTTTGTTGTTGTTGCTGACTCCTCACCCCGTTCGGCGGTCAGGTGTTCGGCAACCGTGTCTCGTGCCGTTCGTGCACGGTCAGCCCCCACCTTCCGCGTGACCGGATTCCGCTCGACGTTCGTAGAAACCCGGAAAGGTCGCTCATGAAACTCCACAACCGCTGGCGCGCGGTAGCAGCGCTGGCCCTCACCACGTCACTCGTCGCGGCATGCGGTGGTGGCGGCTCCAGCGATGTCGCCGGCGAAGGCGGCGGAGCCGCCGCCGACACGACGTTGACGCTGGTGGCCTACGCGGTGCCCGAACCCGGGTGGAGCAAGATCATCCCCGCGTTCGCGGCCACCCCCGAGGGCAAGGGTGTGGCGGTGACGACCTCCTACGGCGCCTCGGGCGACCAGTCCCGCGCCGTCGTCGACGGTAAGCCGGCAGACATCGTGAACTTCTCGGTCGAGCCCGACGTGACCCGTCTGGTGAAAGCCAAGAAGGTGGCCGACGACTGGAGTGCCGGCGCCACCAAGGGCATCCCGTTCGGTTCGGTCGTGTCGCTCGTGGTGCGCAAGGGCAACCCCAAGAACATCAGGGACTGGGACGACCTGTTGCAGCCCGGCATCGAGGTGGTCACGCCCAGCCCGCTGAGCTCCGGTTCGGCCAAGTGGAACCTGCTTGCGCCGTACGCGGCCAAGAGCGACGGCGGCAAGAACTCCGAGGCGGGACTGGACTTCGTCAACAAGCTGGTCACCGAGCACGTCAAGACGCGGCCCGGATCGGGTCGTGAGGCCACCGATGTCTTCCTGCAGGGCACGGGCGACGTGCTGATCTCCTACGAGAACGAGGCGATCAACGTCGAGCGGCAGGGCAAGCCCGTCGAGCACGTCAACCCGCCGCAGACCTTCAAGATCGAGAATCCCGTCGCGGTGGTGACGTCGTCGCAGCACCAGCAGCAGGCCAACGCCCTGAAGAACTTCCTCTACACCCCCGAGGGGCAGAAGCTGTGGGCCGAGGCCGGTTTCCGGCCGGTCGACCCTGCGGTCGCCGAGCAGTTCGCAGGCGATTTCCCGACGCCGCAGAAGTTGTGGACGATCGCCGATCTCGGCGGGTGGGGTGACGTGGACCCGGCGCTGTTCGACAAGGACAACGGCTCGATCACCAAGATCTACAAGCAGGCGACGGGATGACGTCGATCGCCGTCGAGCCCGCAGCACCGAGTGCGCCCCCGCGGGGGCGTAACCGGCACGGCAGTACGTCGCTGCGCGTGGGCGCCGCGACGCTGTGGTTGTCGGTCATCGTGCTGCTCCCGCTCGCGGCGATCGTCTGGCAGTCCGCGACGGGGGGATGGCACGCGTTCTGGTTGGCCATCACCTCCAACGCGGCGATCGAGTCGTTCAAGGTGACGTTGACCATCTCGGTGGGAGTGACGCTGATCAACGCGGTGTTCGGGCTGATCGTCGCGTGGGTGCTCACCCGCGACGACTTCCCGGGCAAGCGACTCGTCGACGCCGTGATCGATTTGCCGTTCGCCCTGCCCACGATCGTGGCCAGCCTCGTGATGCTCGCGCTCTACGGGCCGAACAGCCCGGTCGGGCTGCACCTGCAGCACACCAAATGGGGTGTGGGGATCGCGCTGCTGTTCGTCACGCTGCCGTTCGTGGTGCGGTCGGTGCAGCCGGTGCTGCTCGAACTCGACCGTGAGGTGGAGGAGGCGGCTGCGTCGCTGGGCGCCACCAACCGCGTGATCTTCCTCAAGGTCATCCTGCCGGCGCTGCTGCCCTCGCTGCTGTCAGGCGCCGGTCTGGCGTTCTCGCGGGCGATCGGAGAGTTCGGCTCTGTGGTGCTGATCGGCGGGGCCGTTCCCGGAGAGACCGAAGTGTCCTCGCAGTGGATCCGCACTCTCATCGAGAACGACGACAAGGTCGGTGCCGCGGCTATTTCTATCGTGCTGCTGGTGATCTCGTTCTTGGTGCTGTTCGTGTTGCGGGCCCTCGGTGCTCGGGCGGCCAAACGGGAGGAGCTCGCACCGTGATCCTGTCCCCGGCGGTGAAGCTGCTGCTGCGATGGGTGGCCATCGGCTACGTCGCGATCCTCGTCTTGGTGCCGGTCGGGCTGATCCTGTGGCGCACCTTCTCCCCGGGGATCGGCGAGTTCTTCGCCTCGATCGGCACCCCTGCGGCGATCTCGGCGCTGCAGCTGTCCCTGCTGGTGGTCGCGATCGTGGTGCCTCTGAACGTGTTGTTCGGAGTACCGACCGCGTTGGTGTTGGCGCGTAACCGCTTCCGCGGCAAGAGCGTTCTGCAGGCCGTCATCGACCTGCCGTTCGCGGTCTCGCCGGTGGTGGTGGGTGTCGCGCTGATCCTGCTCTGGGGATCGGCGGGGCTGTTCGGCTTCGTCGAGAACGACTTCGGGCTGAAGATCATCTTCAGCTTCCCCGGCATCGTGCTGGCCAGCGTCTTCGTCACCGTCCCGTTCGTCATCCGCGAGGTCGAGCCGGTCCTGCACGAAATCGGCACCGACCAGGAGGAGGCCTCGGCGACGCTCGGCGCGCAGTGGTGGCAGACGTTCTGGCGCATCACGCTGCCGTCGATCCGCTGGGGCCTGACCTACGGGATCGTGCTGACCATCGCCCGCACCCTGGGCGAGTTCGGCGCGGTGATCATGGTGTCGTCGAACCTGCCTGGCCAATCGCAGACGCTGACGCTCCTGGTCGCCGACCGTTACAACCGCGGCGCCGAGTACGGCGCCTACGCGATCGCCACGTTGTTGATGAGCGTCGCCGTCCTCGTCCTGGTCGCGCAGGTGATCCTCGACGCCCGCCGGGCCAAGGCCGCACAATGAACATCGACCACGACCCGGGAGTCACACCCTCATGACCCACGCGATCACCGTCTCCGGCGCCAACAAGCGTTACGGCGATTTCGCCGCGCTCGACAACATCGACTTCGTCGTTCCCGCCGGGTCGTTGACGGCGCTGCTGGGGCCCAGCGGATCGGGTAAGTCGACGCTGCTGCGCGCGATCGCCGGACTGGACGAACCGGACACGGGCACCATCACGATCCACGGTCGTGACGTCACCGACGTGCCGCCGCAGAAGCGTGGCATCGGGTTCGTGTTCCAGCACTACGCGGCCTTCAAACACCTGACGGTGCGGGAGAACGTCGCGTTCGGACTCAAGATCCGCAAGCGGCCGAAGTCTGAGATCAAGGACAAGGTCGACAATCTCCTCGAGGTGGTCGGGCTCGCCGGATTCCAGACCCGCTACCCGAACCAGCTCTCCGGCGGTCAGCGTCAGCGCATGGCGCTGGCTCGCGCGCTCGCCGTGGACCCGCAGGTGTTGCTGCTCGACGAGCCGTTCGGCGCGCTCGATGCGAAGGTGCGCGAGGACCTTCGCGCCTGGCTACGACGCCTGCACGACGAGGTTCACGTCACGACGGTCCTGGTCACTCACGATCAACAGGAAGCGCTTGACGTCGCTGACCGGATCGCGGTGCTCAACAAGGGCCGCATCGAGCAGGTGGGTTCGCCCACAGACGTTTACGATCGGCCCGCCAACGCGTTCGTGATGGGTTTCCTCGGTGCGGTGTCCACGCTCAACGGGGCGCTGGTGCGCCCGCACGACATCCGCGTGGGCCGCAATTCGGACATGGCGATCGCCAGCACGGACGATTCCGTGCTGTCCACCGGCGTCACCAAGGCGGTCATCGATCGCATCGTGATGCTCGGTTTCGAGGTGCGGGTGGAACTCACCAACGCCGCTACGCACACGCCGTTCACCGCGCAGATCACGCGCGGCGATGCTGAGGCGCTGGGGCTCAAGGCCGGTGACACCGTCTTCGTCCGGGCCACCCGGGTGCCGCAGCTGCCCGAGGCGGCGACGACAGAGGCCGCGGTTGCCGAGGTCGCGCAGATCTCGTAGGTCAGGCCCTTTCGTCAGGCCAAAGCCAGGAAGAGCTTCTCCAGCTCCTCGACACTCATCTCGCGCGAACCGCCGTCGGACGCTTTGCCTTCGGTGATGCACTCCCGAAGGCCGGTCGCGACGATCTTGAAACCGGCGCGGTCGAGTGCCCGAGACACCGCGGCGAGCTGGGTCACGACGTCCTTGCACTCCCGGCCCTGCTCGATCATCGAGATCACGCCGGCCAGTTGGCCTTGCGCACGACGGAGTCTGTTCAAGACAGCGCCGATGGCTTCTTCGTCACCGACCATGACGGTTCCTTCCGGGGGTTCGGGGGTTGCCGACGATCTTACCCACGGGGGTATAACGCTCGGATCGGGCAGAAGTATCCCAGCCGGCAGGATGCGTACATCGCGCCCGTCAGAACCGTGAGTGCCGCCGTCAGGACGCCGACGAGCGGATGGATCTCCTGGGCCAGGATCAGCGAGGCCATCATCAGGATGAACCAGCCGAAGCCGGTGCGCAGGACCTCGACGCTGGCCAGTGTGGTGAGCCTGGCTCCGGCCAGGCCTCCGACCACCGCGGCCCCGGTCACCGCTGCCGCCAACCCCCAGTCGATCGTCGTTGTCGACAGATGGCCAGCCAGACCGGCGAATGAGTTCATGACGATCACCACCAGCGAGGTGCCGATCGCGGTGGGCATCGGCAGGCCGCCCAGCAGGGCGAGCGCGGGCACCACCAGGAATCCGCCGCCCGCGCCCACCAGGCCGGTGACGAGGCCGACGGCCGCGCCCTGCAGCAGCAGAGCGCTCGGTCGGCCGGTGGGGGAGTCCACCGTCTCGGCGGAGCGGCCGCGCAGCATCGCGATCGCCGCGGTGATCATCACCGCGGCCAGGCCGACCAGCAGCAGCGAGCCGGGAAGGAACTGGCTGACCCAGCCGCCGGCGTAGGCACCCGCCATTCCGGCCGCGCCGAACACCAGTCCCGTCCGCCACCGCACGTGTCCGGCGCGCGCGTGCGATATCGCGCCGACGGCGCTGGTCACGCCGACCACCACCAGTGACGTCGCGATCGCGTCGGCGGCGTCGAGGCCTGCCACGTAGGCGAGTAGCGGGACCGTCAGGATCGAACCGCCACCGCCCAGAAGGCCGAGCGACAGCCCGACCCCCAGGGCGAGGACGACGGTCAGCGCGATCATGACTCAGGCGTTCTGAGTGGTCTCGGCCCACGCGCCGAATCCGCCGAGGATGTCGCTGACATCGGCGAACCCGTTGCGGCGCAGCACACTTGCCGCCACGGATGAACGGTAGCCGCCTGCGCAGTAGACGACCGTCGGTGCCGACGGGTCCAATTCGACGAACCGGCCAGGCAATTGGCCGACGGGGATGTTGACCGCGCCGGGGATCATGCCCGCCTCGGTCTCTCCGGGATTGCGGACGTCGACGATCTGGAGACCGGCGATGCCGGCGGCCCGCTGATCGAAGTCCTCGGCGGACAACCGGGATGCGACCTGCACGTGGTCGGGGTGGGTCAGCATCGCCTGCTCGGGGTTCTCGAGGTAGCCGATCACCCGGTCGAACCCGATGCGGGCCAGGCGGTTCTTGCCTTCGAGCTCGTAGCCGGGGTCGGTGATCAGGACGATGTCGTGGTCCGGCGTGACCACGGAGCCCGCGAATTCGGCGTAGCGGCCCTCGAGTCCGATGTTGACCGCCTCGCGGAAGTGGCCCTGCGCGAATTGCACCGGGCTGCGGCCGTCGACGAGCACAGCGCCTGCGGCCAACCGTTCCTCCACCTCGGCGTAGGTGAGCGCCGGGGGCGCCTGATCCTCGTCGAGCAGGGCGCGGTCCTTCCGGTTGAGGGTGGCGTCGTAAGCGAAGTAACCCGGCGCGGGTGGCTGGCCCTCGGTGACCAGCGCGATGAATGTCTCCCGGTCCGGTGCGTTCAGCGCGTAGTTCCAGCGCTTCTGCTCGCCGATGGTCGAGGACAATTCGGTGGACAGGTTCTTGCCGCATGCCGAGCCGGCGCCGTGTGCCGGGTAGACGCGGGTGTCGTCGGGCAGCGTCATCAGCTTCTGGTGCAGCGAGTCGTACAGCATCGTCGCGAGCTGCTCGCGGGAGTAGCCGACCGACGCGAGCAGGTCGGGTCGGCCGACGTCACCGATGAACAGGGTGTCGCCGGTCAGCACGCCATAGGGCGCCACATCGGCGGCGCGTTCGTAGACCACGGCGCTCATCGACTCGGGTGTGTGGCCGGGGGTGTGCCGGAACTCGAGAGTGACCCCGCCGTCTGAGCCCAGCGTGTACCGCTGCCCGTCCTCGACGCCCAGGACGTCGAACTCGGGCGACGCCACCGACGAGTAGACGATCGTGGCTCCGGTGGCATCGGCGAGCTCGAGATGGCCGGACAGGAAGTCGGCGTGGAAGTGGGTCTCGATCACCAGCTCGATGTGCAGGCCCAGCTCGCGCGCGTCGGCGAGGTACTCGGCCACGTCGCGTTGCGGGTCGACGACGACTGCGCGCCCGGACGTTTCGTCGCCGATCAGGTACGACGCGTGCGACAGGCAGTCGAGGTAGTACTGGATGAACTTCATCGTCCGTCTCCTTTGATACCCTAGGGGGTATATACCGATACGACGAAGATATACCCCCTTGGGTATAGGAATCAAGGAATGGGCGGTGTGAGCTACGCCGCGTCGATGGCCAGCAGGCGATGCATCACGTCGGTCAACGTCAACACCCGCACGCCACCGCTTCCGGGCACCACGGCGAGGTGCGTCCGCGTGCTCTGCATCAACTGCAGGGCCTCGTAGATCGGCAGGTCCGCCGACAACGTCACCGCGGGCCGCATCAGCTCGCGCGCCCGCGCGGTGGAGGCCAGGCCGTCGCGCACGTGCACGACCCCGACGACGGTGCCGGTCGACTGGTCGCCCACCAGGAGTCGTAGATGACCGGATTCATTTGCGGCAGAACGGATTCGCGCTGTGTCGGCCTCGGGGGCGACCCAGCCGCTCGGCGACGCGGGACGCGCCAGCTCTTCGACCCGCAGGCCGTTCAGCTCCAGGGCGCTCGACAGCTTCGCGTGATACTCCGCGTCGAGCGTGCCGGCGGCTGCGGAGTGCTCCACCAGCTGACGCAGCGTCTGGGGGTCCTGACTGTCGGCCAGTTCGTCCACCGGAACGACGCCGACGCGGCGCAGACACCAGTTCGCGGCCTGGTTCAACGCATGCAACAGGGGACGTGTGACGAACATGAAGCCGCGCATCGGTGCGGCCAACAGGGCGGCCGACCGCTCCGGATGGGCGATCGCCCAGGACTTGGGGGCCATCTCACCGATCACCAGGTGCAGGAACGTGACGATGACCAGGGCCAGGACGAAGCCGCCGACGTCGGCAAGCCAGGTCGGTGCGCCGATGTCCTTCAACCACGGCGACAGTGCATAGTGCACAGCCGGTTTGGTGATCGCGCCGAGTAGCAGGGTGCAGGCGGTGATCCCGAGTTGAGCTCCCGCCAGCACCACCGAGAGTTCGGCGGCGCTGCGCAGCGCCGCACGGGCGCCTCGGCTGTCGGCGGCCGCGTCCTCGAGCCGGCTGCGCCGGGCAGCGATCAGGGAGAACTCGACGGCGACGAAGAAGGCACTCAACGCGATCAGAGCCGCGGTGATCAGGGATATGGACCACAGGCTAGACATCGTTGTCCACCCGTGATTTCGGTCCGGTGACGGCCACACTCAACTGCACGCGCGCCGGGACGCGCCGGCGTACGGCACGGACCTCGGCGACCAGTGCCCGCTCGACGGGCGGTTGTGTGCTCAGGAAGTCGGACGGTTCGGCGGACAGGGGTACCGACACCCGGTCGCCGACGGCCGGTAGTCCGTCGGCGTGTGCGATCACCATGCCCGCCACGGTCTCGTAGTCTCCGACCGGCAGGGTCACCCCCAGCACCCGTTCCGCCTCGTCGACGGGGAGATCCGCGGCCACCAGCCAACCGTCCGCGACCTCGGTCACGGCATCCTGCTGTCGCGTTCCGTCATGCTCGTCGTCGATGTCGCCGACCAGTTCCTCGGCCAGATCCTCCATCGTGACGATCCCGGCGAACCCGCCGAACTCGTCGATGACGACGGCCATCTCTTGCCGCGAATCTGCCAGCGCGCGAACGACATTCGGCAGTGGCAGCGTCTCGGGTACGACGACCGCCTGCCGACAGTGATCTGCCGCAGTTCCCGCCGCCGCATCGATCGACAGCAGGTCGTGCAGGTGGATGACGCCGACGACGTCGTCGTGCCCAGCCGCCACGACCGGGTAACGAGTATGCGCAGACGCCATGCGCGCCAACACATCCGACACCGGCTCGGTATCGAGCACCGTGTCGACGCGGGCCCGCGGGATCATCGCGTGCCGGGCCGTGGAGGTGGGGAAGTCCAGGATTCGGTCCAGCAGTGTCGACAGTTCCACTGGAATCTCGCCCGCCTCACGCGATGTCGCGACGATGTACTCCACGTCGCGTGGTGTGGCGGAGTGCTCGACGTCGTGTACCGGTTCGATGCGCAGCACGCGCAGCAGGAGGTTCGACGACTGATCGAACAACCAGATCAGCCAGCCGAACAGCATCAGGTACGTGGTGGTGGACCAGGCCAGCCGCCGCGCCAGCTGCTCGGGCCGGGCCAGCGCGAGGTTCTTGGGGAACAGCTCCCCGAACAGCATCTGGATCACCGTCGAGGCGCCGATCGCGGCCACGCCGCCGATCGCGACGGCGATCGCGACCGGAATCCCCGAACCGCCCAGCAAGGCCTCGAGGCCACGGCCGATCAATGGCTCGGCGGCGTAACCGACGAGCAGCCCGGTGACGGTGATCCCCAGCTGTGCGCCCGAAAGCATGAACGACGTGCGCTTCGTGACGGACAGGGCACGTTCGGCGGCTCGGTCACCGGCGTCGGCGCGTGCCTTCAGTCGGGATCGGTCGACCGCCATGTAGGCGAATTCCTGGGCGACGAAGTATCCCGTCGCCACCGTGATCGCGAACACCACGACGAGGCCAAGCAGAATTGCAGCAACGGCGGTCAGCATGTGACCGCCTCGGGTCTATGGGGGTGCATCGAGTCCTTGCTCGTCCAGCCGTCAGGTGGCCCCGATCGTACGTGGGATCGGTGTCTTCGCTGGTCAGGCAGCTGCGTGGGTGGAGCGAGCGGTGTCGAAGCGATCCAGCACCGTCTCGGCGACCTGACGATGGGCACCCAGCGGCGCCGACATCGGGATGGCCTCCTGCCGCGCGTACGCCGCGACCCGGTCGGTGATGCGACCCGGCGCGAGAAACCACGGTGCGATCACCAGACGGATCGCCCCGCGCCTCCGAAGATCGGCGACCGCCTCGGCAGGAGACGGCGACGGGCCCGTCGCGAACGCCGTGGTGGCCGTCCACCGCGTCGTCAGCACCACCTCACGTGCGACGGCGCCGGTGCGGGCGTTGGCCTGCGCATGCGACGACCCGACTGCGGTGACGATCACGCCGACGTCCGGGTCCAGGCGTGAAACCCCGGCGTGCTCCAGGCGTTGCCGCAGCACCGAGATGAGGCGCTCGTCCTCACCCAGAACCTCGGCCTGACGGGCCTGCGAGCCGGACTCCTCGATCATGGCCGGGATGTCCACACGCGCATGGTAGGCGTCGGCCAGCAGCAGAGGCACCACCACCGCACGTCCGCGCGGTAGAGCCGTCAGGACGTCGACGAGATTGGGCGAGTTCTGCTCACAGAACGCCACTCGTGCGTCGAGGCCGGGGCGCAGGCGGCCGATGCACTCGACGATCGCCCGAGCGGTCGCGGCCGAGCGGGGATCTGCGCTGCCGTGAGCCGTCAGCACCAACGAGTCCGCGCGCAGGGTCACGACGCGTGCAGCCCGCACTCCGTCTTGGCCTGCCCGAGCCACCGGCCGCTGCGCGGATCGGCGCCGGCGATCGGCTTGGCGGTGCACGGCGCGCAACCGATCGAGGGGTAGCCCTCGTCGACCAGCGGGTTCACCAGGATGCCGTGGGTGTCGATGTAGTCCTGCATGTCATCGTCGGTCCACGCCGCCAATGGGTTGATCTTCACCAGCCCGAACGCCTTGTCCCAGCTGATCAGCGGGGCGTTGGCCCTCGTCGGCGCCTCGACTCGGCGGATGCCGGTCACCCACGCCGAGTAGCCGCGCAGCGCCTTCGACAACGGCTCGACCTTGCGTATCCGGCAGCACTCGTTGGGGCTGCGCTCGAACAGGTTCTTGCCGAACAACGCATCCTGCTCGGCGACGGTGTTCTCCGGCCGCACGTTGACGACGTTCACGTCGTAGACCGCCTCGACCGCGTCCCGGGTGCCGATGGTCTCGACGAAGTGGTACCCGGTGTCGAGGAACAGCACGTCGACACCCGGACGCACTGCGGCGGCCATCTCGACGAGCACCGCGTCCTGCATGTTCGACGCCACGATGTAGTTGCCGGCGAAGTTCTCGTCGGTCCATCGCAGCAGGTCGACGGCTGAGGCATGCGGCCCCAACTCCGCCGCGCCGCGTTCAGCCAGCTGCTGCAAGTCCGTCTCGGTCATCACGTCGGTCACGTCACATCACCTCAAGTCCGCGTCGTCTGCTCGTAGTGCCCACGTAGCGAAACGCTCGCCCTGCTCCCGTTGTTTCACGAAGTTACGAACAACCCGCTCGATGTAGTCGCCGAGCTCCGTGGCGACCACCTTGTGCTGGCGCAGCTTGCGGCCGAAGCCACTGTCGAGACCCAGACTTCCCCCGAGGTGGACCTGGAAACCCTCTTCGGGACCGTCACCGTCGTCGACCATCTGGCCCTTGAACCCGATGTCGGCGACCTGGATGCGGGCGCACGAGTTCGGGCAGCCGTTGATGTTGATCGTGATCGGCACGTCGAGCTGGCTGTTGATGTCCTCGAGCCGCTTCTCCAGCTCGGGCACCAGCACCTGCGAGCGGCTGCGGGTCTCGGCGAAGCTCAGCTTGCAGAACTCGATGCCGGTGCAGGCCATCAGGTTGCGCCGCCAGTGCGACGGGGTGGACGGCAGCCCCAGCGCATCCAGACCGGTCCGCAGCTCGTCGAGCTTGTCGTCGGGGACGTCGAGGATGATCAGCTTCTGATACGGCGTGAACCGGATACGGTCGCTGCCCGCCGCTTCGGCGAGGTCGGCGACCTTGGTCAGGATCGTGCCCGACACGCGGCCCGCGATCGGGGCGACCCCGACGGCGTTGAGGCCGTTCTTGAGCTTCTGCACGCCGACGTGGTCGATGGGACGGGTCACCGGCTCGGGGGCCGGCCCGTCGATCAACGGGCGCTTCAGGTACTCCGTCTCGAGAACCTCGCGAAATTTCTCGACACCCCAGTCCTTGATCAGGAACTTCAGGCGCGCCTTCGAGCGCAGTCGCCGGTAGCCGTAATCACGGAAGACGCTGACCACGCCCTCCCACACGTCGGGCACCTCGTCGAGGGGAACCCACGCACCGACCCGTTGCCCCAGCATCGGGTTGGTCGACAGGCCGCCGCCGACCCACAGGTCGAAGCCCGGACCGTGCTCGGGATGCTCGACGCCGATGAAGGCGACGTCGTTGACCTCGTGGACGACGTCCTGCAGGCCCGAGATCGCGGTCTTGAACTTGCGCGGCAGGTTCGAGTACTCCGGCTTGCCGATGTAGCGCTTGACGATCTCGTCGACCGCGGGGGTGCCGTCGATGACCTCGTCGAGCGACTCGCCGGCCAGCGGCGAGCCGAGCACGACGCGCGGGCAGTCGCCGCACGCCTCTGTGGTCTGAAGTCCGACCTCGTCGAGCCGGCGCCAGATCTCCGGCATGTCCTCGACGCGGATCCAGTGGTACTGGACGTTCTGCCGGTCGGAGATGTCGGCGGTGTCGCGCGCGAACTCGGTCGAGATACCGCCGAGCGCGCGCAGCGCCGCCGCGGTCAGTGCGCCGCCGTCGCTGCGCACCCGCAGCATGAAGTACTCGTCCTCGAGCATGTCGGTGTTCTCGTCACCGGTCCAGGTGCCGTCGTAGCCGGGCTTGCGCTGGGTGTAGAGCCCCCACCAGCGGAACCGGCCGCGCAAGTCACCCTTGTCGATCGACTCGAAGCCGTTCTCGGCGTAGATGTTCTCGATGCGAGCCCGCACGTTGAGCGGGTTGTCGTCCTTCTTGGCCTGCTCGTTGGCATTGAGCGGCTCGCGGTATCCGAGCGCCCACTGGCCTTCGCCGCGGGGACGCTTGGCGGGCTTGGGTGTCGCCGCAGGTGTTGTTGATGTCATCTTGGCTCCTGGATCGGAGCCGGCGTTCGTCACTGCGCACTGTCACCGGGGGCTGTCCGGCGACGCAGATCCGGCGGCCAGCTGAAAAGTGCAGGTGGGCAGGTCTACGAGGTCACAGAGGACAACAACAGCTGCTGCACACACGCTTGAAGTCGACGTGACGACGGATCACCAGCGCTACGCAGGTGGGCAGGATGCCGGCGTCGATCACCCGGCCATTGTGCCACGAGGGGGCCCACCGATCCCAACCGGCACAGATTTGCGCTCACCGCGAGCAAAAGTCCCCGCCGCCGGGTCACCTGGGACACTGGTCGCATGTCCGTCGTGTCCACCCAGGCCGCGCAGCTCCCGGAGCTGACGCTCGCCCCCGGTGCACCGTTCGGCCTCTACATCCACGTGCCGTTCTGCGCCACGCGCTGCGGATACTGCGACTTCAACACCTACACCCCGGCCGAGCTGGGCGGTGCTGTCTCGGGTGCCACGCCCGCCGGCTGGCTGGCCGGGTTGCGCACCGAACTGGCACTGGCTGCGGCCCGGCTCGGGACCGCGCCGCAGGTGTCCACGGTGTTCGTCGGCGGCGGAACCCCGTCCCTTCTCGGGGCTGCCGGGCTCACCGCGGTGCTCGATGCGATCCGCGAGCACTTCACGCTCGCGCCCGACGCGGAGGTGACGACCGAAGCCAACCCGGAATCGACATCGCCGGTGTTCTTCGACGGTCTGCGCGCGGCCGGCTTCACGCGGGTGTCGCTGGGCATGCAGTCCACCGCGCCGCACGTGCTGGCGACGCTGGATCGGGTCCACTCCCCGGGCCGACCGCTGGAGGCGGCGCAGGAGGCCCTGCGGGCGGGCTTCGAGCACGTCAACATCGACCTGATCTACGGCACCCCGGGGGAGAGCGACGACGATCTGCTTCGGTCGGCCGACGCCGCGATCGAGGCGGGTGTCGACCACGTGTCGGCGTATGCCCTCATCGTCGAGGACGGCACCGCGCTGGCCCGCAAGGTGCGCCGCCGCGAGCTTCCCGCTCCCGACGACGACGTACTCGCACGTCGCTACGAACTGCTGGACCGCAGGCTCGCCGACGCCGGCTTCGACTGGTACGAGGTGTCGAACTGGTCGCGTCCCGGTGGTGAGTGCCGGCACAACGTCGGCTACTGGAACGGTGGGCAGTGGTGGGGCGCCGGACCGGGAGCGCACGGCTATGTCGGCGCCATCAGATGGTGGAATGTCAAGCACCCGAACGCCTATGCCATGTCCCTGGACAAGGGTGAGCTGCCCGTCGCCGACTTCGAGCACCTCGACGCGGCGACGATCCACGTCGAGGACGTGATGTTGCGGATGCGGCTGCGTACCGGGCTGCCGACCGCACTGCTGGATGACGACGAGCGGGCCCGCGCGGCGCGCATCGTCGACGACGGCCTGCTGCGTGCCGACGGTGATCGGCTGGTGCTCACCGACCGGGGACGGCTGCTGGCCGACGCGGTGGTGCGGGACCTGTTGAGCTGAAAGACGTTCTGAGACACCCGGATCACGCAGCACCTCGGGCGAACGACAGCGCGGAGTATCGGGGCGGGCCTTGGAGGGCGTCGGAGTCCGCGTCGTGTGGCCATTCGCGGCAGATGTCGGCGAAGCACACCTCCAGCCGCACGCTGGGATTGGGCGTTTCGCACGTCTGTCTGGTGATCACGTCGCGTCCCCTTCGTCGAATCTGCGCCAGTGCGGCTTTCGACTAGGGACTGTGCCAACGCGGGTGGTACGCGGACATCCGCTGAATTACCGATTCAGCTACGCATGCGAGGAAGGGAACGTTCGTAGGTATGCGCGCCGTGGTTCAGCGCCGCCTGGCCACCCATCCGGCGATCTGGCTGCGCGAGTTGAAGTCCAGCTTGGTCAGGATGTGCTGCACGTGGCTGTCGACGGTGCGGCTGGACAGCACGAGCTTGGCCGCGATCTCGCGGTTGGTCAGGCCGTCGGCAACGAGGTGCGCGACTTCGCTCTCGCGGGCGGTCAGCGGTGATTCCGGTGCCGGGGCGGGACGATCGTCATCCGACGCGGTCCCCCCGACGAGGTCGGCGGAGAGCTGGTCGAGGCGCAGCGACGCGCCTTCGGCGATGAACGCATCCGCTGCGGATGCGCCGAGCGGCGTCTCGAATACGGTTCTCCGTGGCGACTTCGCAGTTGTGCAGATACGTGCCGAAGGCCTGCATTGACGTGCCGAGGCTGTCCCACAGTGTGCGAGCCGCCCCGAGCAGCCGCGCGCTCTCGCCATACCGGGCGTCGGATGCACTGATCCAGGACAGCAGTTCGATCATGTGCACGATGCCGAGTTGGTCGCCGAACTCGACGGTGACCCGCAGGCCTTCGCGCGCCACATCGGTGGCCCCCGCGAAATCCCCGCGATGCCATTTGTTGACCCCCAGGGCCCACGACGCGTACGACGTCGCCCAGCGCTCCCCGAAACGAGCGCTCGACTGCAGCGACGCCTCGCACAGCGAGGCGGCCCTGTCATGTTCACCGGTGAACACGCACACGACCGCGAGCTGGAACAGCATGCCCAGCGCCGAAGCGCTGTCGCCGCGCGCTTCGTGCCGGGCCAGCGCCTGCTCGTAGAACGTTCGCGCCTCGGACAGTTCGCCATCGAACAACGCGGCCATGCCGCGAAGTTGCGCGATCAGACCGTCGAGCCCGGGAACGTCGATACCGGACGCCATCTCCTCCTCGGCCTCGTCCAGTCGCGCGTGCGCGGCCGCGGGCTCGCCCCGCAACAACGCGAGGTAGGCGTCGACCCCCATCGCGGTGGCTTTCGCGGGCGATGGCTCGGTGTCGGCGGATGCCTCCAGGGCCTGGGTGAGCCACTGGCGGCCCTCACCGAGGTTTCCTCCGGCGATCCAGAACCACTGCAGGTTCGTGGCAAAGACACACGCCTGCTCGACACGGCCTGACGCGATGCAACCGTCGAAAGCGGTTCGGAGATCGGCGTGTTCCGCCGCGAGCCGCGCGAGCCACTCTGCCTGCTTCGGGCCGCACCATTCCTCGAAACTCTGGGCGGCCAAACGCTGGAAGTACTCCCGGTGTGACTGCTGAACGAGCCCGGACTCCGCCATCGCCGCCAGCCGGTCCCGTCCGTACTCCCGCAGCGTCTCCAGCAGCCGGTAGCGCACCTGCTCACCAGCACGATCCACGATCAGTATCGACTTGCGAACCAGAGAATCGATCAGGTCGATGATCTCGTCGGCATCCAAACCTTCACCGGCGCAGACGGTTTCGGCGGCGGTCAAGACGAAGCTGCCGGCGAACACCGAGAGGCGAGCCCGCAGCGTCTGCTCTTTGACCGAACACAGCGCGTGACTCCGGTCGATGAGCGCCGCCAGGGTCTGGTGCCGCGGCAGGGCCGAGCTGTTGCCCGCACTCAAGAGCTGGAAGCGGCGGTCCAACCGGTCCAGCACCTCACCCACCGGAAGGGACCTCAGCCGGGCCGCGGCGAGTTCGATGGCCAGGGGGATGCCGTCGAGGCGTTCGCACAGCCGGGCCACCAGCGCGCTGTTGTCCTTCGTGATGTCGAAGCCCGACGCGCTGTTGGATGCGCGGGCGCGAAGCAATGCCACGGAGTCGAATTCGTCGAGTTTCGACGGGTCCAGCGGAGTCCCGGAGCGGGGCGTCGACAACGGCGGCACGGTGAAGATGTGCTCGCCCAAGACATTCAGCGAGTGGCGACTGGTGACGAGGAACTGCATCTTCGGCGCGCCGCGCAGGACCTCGTCGACGAGACCCGCGCACGCGTCGCTGAGGTGTTCACAATTGTCCAGCACGATCAGCATGTGCTTGCCGCCCAGCTGATGTCGCAGCTGCGACAGCGGCGCCTTCGAGGTGTGGTTCTCCAGCCCGAGCGTCGTTGCCACCGTGTCGGCCAGCAGGGTGGCGTCCTTCAACGCCGCCAGTTCGACGAACCACGCGCCGTCGGCGAACGCCCGCTGTGACTCCGCGGCCACCTTCATCGCCATCCGCGTCTTGCCCACACCGCCGACGCCGGTGAGCGTCACCAGCCGCGAGGCGGACAACTGTGCTCGCAGCACGGCGACCTCGGACCGCCGCCCGACGAAGCTGGTCACGTCCGCTGGCAGATTGCCGTCGCTGCGCGTCATGGATCGCATGGCAGCTGAGATGATAGGCACGGACGTGATCAGAGCTGGCCTGATCAGGCCAGCGCGGCTGCCAGCCGGCGCCACTGCTCCCGCGGGAACTCCCGTGGATCCGCGGTGAGTACCTGGATGCACACGTGGTCGGCGCCGGCGTCAAGATGCTCGGTGACCCGCCGCAGCACGGCCTCCTCGTCGCCCCAGGCGATCAACGCATCGAACAGCCTGTCGCTGACCGTGCTGAGGTCCTCCTCGGTGAACCCGGTGCGCAGGATGTTGTTCGCATAGTTCGGCAGTGCCAGGTAGGAGCGCAGCCAGTCGGTGCCGATCGCGCGCGCCTCGTCGCGGCTGTCGGTGAGCAGCACGCTCTGCTCGGGCAGCAGCATCGGACCGTCGCCGAGCACCTCCCTCGCCGTCCGGGTGTGGTCCGGGGTGGTCAGATATGGGTGGGCACCGGCAGCGCGGGTCGCCGACAGCTCGAGCATCTTCGGGCCGAGCGCCGCGAGCACCCGGTTACCCGTCGGCACCGGGGTCTCCGATGCGTCGATGCCGTCGAGGAACGCCTTGGTGGCGGCCAGCGGTTTGCGGTAGCGGCCCGGCTCCTGTGAGTCGATCAGCGGGGCGTGGCTGACCCCGATGCCCAACAGGAAGCGCTCGCCATGGGTCTGGGTCAGCGTGGCGTAGCGCGCGGCCACCTCGGCCGGCTCGTGCATCCAGAGATTCAGGATGCCGGTGGCGATGACGGTCTTCGACGTCGCGGACAGGAGATTGTCGACCGCGTCGAGCACCGGCCCGCCGACGTCGGGGATCCACAGCGCCGGGAACCCGAGCTCGTCGAGCTCTGCGGCCGCCTCGGCGGCCTCTCCGGCGTTGCCGTACCGCAACTGCGAACTCCACAACCCGACACCTGTCAATTTCATAGCTCTACTCATACCGTGCGCGCACTCGGCTCCGCCAGCACCGGGCGTGTGCTTCGATAACCCCCGACGTGAAGGGGGTTGCCGTGGCGGACGCGGACGAGCGGGGTCGGCTGGAGAGCCTTGCCGACGGAATTCTGTCCGCGCTCGACGGCGTGGCCGAGAGTCTGCGTGGTGAGCCCGTCGTCGACGACGCGATCGCGCGGGCCATGGCGGCGGTCGCCACCGTGGGAGGCGAGTTCGTCCGGCGCTACCACCGGCTCGACATCGAGGCGTCGATCGACGCGCCGGATGAGCCCGTGCTATTCGTCGCCAATCACGGCTTCGGCGGCGTCGTCGACCTGAACGTCTTCGCCGTCCGGGCAGCCCTGGACGAGATGCAGCTGGACCGCCCGCTGACGATCCTGACCCATCAAATGGCCTGGACGCTGGGGGTGGGCCGACTCTTCGAGCCGCTCGGCGCCCGTCCGGCCAACCGCGACAGTGCCGTGGAGGCCTTCGCGGAGGGTCACCACGTCCTGGTGTTCCCCGGTGGCGACAAGGACGCGGCGAAGACGTTCGAGGAGCGCAACCTGATCAAGTTCGACGGCCGCACCGGCTTCGCCCGGCTCTCCATCGAGCAGCGGGTGCCGATCGTGCCGCTGGTCACCGCCGGGGCGGGGGAGTCGCTGCTCGTGCTGTCCAGCGGCGAGCGGCTGGCGCGGGCTCTGCGCCTGGACAAGGCGCTGCGCGTCAAGGCGCTGCCGGTGAGCGTGTCGGTGCCGTGGGGTCTCAACGTCGGCGCCGTCGGCATGCTGCCCTACCTACCGTTGCCGACCAAGCTGGTGACCCGCGTGCTCGCGCCGATGAACCCCGAGCAGGACGAGACTGCCGAACAGTTCGCCGGACGCGTGGAGGCTGCGATGCAGGACGCGATGACCGACCTGACCCGGGACCGCAAGCCGCTGCTGGGGTGAGGGCTCAGCCCGTCTGCGGCGCGGGCATGTCCATGTCGAACACCCGCGCGTGCAGCACCGTGCGATTACGCAGCGCTGCCCGCACCGCGCGGTGCAGCCCGTCCTCGAGATAGACGTTGCCGCGCCAGCGCACCGCATGGGGGAACAGGTCGCCGTAGAAGGTCGAGTCCTCCGACAGCAGCCGGTCCAACGCGAGCACCGTCGTCGTCATCACGAGCTCGTCGAGGCGGATCTGGCGGGGAGGAATCTGGGCCCATTGCCGGTGGGACAGACCGTGATCCGGATACGGCCTGCCATCGCGGACACCCTTGAAGATCATCGACGCGCCTTTGGTTGCCTACCATCGCTTTTGCTTAGCTTCGCAAGGTTAACCCGACGCCGACGAGTGCGCCGGACCGCTCAGACGCGATCACTGCTGTTGATGACCGTAAAATGGACCGGTCGGTCACATGCGAGTCGAAGTGGGGTGAGCAATGGGTAGCGCTGATGAGCGCCGATTCGAAGTTCTCCGCGCGATCGTCGCCGATTTCGTCGCGACGAAGGAGCCCATCGGCTCCAAGACCTTGGTCGAGCGACACAACCTCGGGGTGTCCAGTGCGACCGTGCGCAACGACATGGCTGTGCTGGAAGCCGAGGGATACATCACCCAGCCGCACACGAGCTCCGGCAGGGTACCGACCGAGAAGGGCTACCGCGAGTTCGTCGACCGCCTCGACGACGTCAAGCCGATGTCGGGGGCGGAGCGACGCGCGATCCTTTCCTTCCTCGAATCCGGCGTCGACCTCGACGACGTGCTGCGCCGCGCGGTCCGGCTGCTGGCGCAGCTGACTCGCCAGGTCGCGATCGTGCAGTACCCGACGCTGTCCACATCGACCGTGCGCCGCCTCGAGGTGGTCGCACTGACCCCGGCCCGGCTGCTGCTGGTCGTGATCACGGACTCCGGGCGTGTCGATCAGCGCATCGTCGAACTCGGGGACGGCATCGACGACGCCCAGCTGTCCCAGTTGAGGGATCTTCTCGGCCAGGCGCTCGAGGGCAAACCGCTGGCCGCCGCCTCGATCGCGGTGTCGGACCTCGCCTCGCACCTCACCGGGCAGGGCGGGCTGGCCAACGCGGTCGGCCGGGCCGCCACAGTTCTGGTCGAGACGCTCGTCGAGCACACCGAGGAGCGTCTGCTGCTCGGCGGCACGGCCAACCTGACCCGCAACACCGCCGATTTCGGTGGCTCGCTGCGGTCGGTCCTGGAGGCGCTCGAGGAACAGGTGGTGGTGCTGCGGCTGCTGGCCAAGCAGCAGGAGGCGGGCCGGGTGACCGTGCGGATCGGGCACGAGACCGAGGCGGAGCAGATGGCCGGCACCTCGGTGGTCAGCACGGCCTACGGTAGTTCGGGCAAGGTGTTCGGCGGCATGGGCGTGTTGGGTCCCACACGGATGGACTATCCGGGAACCATCGCCAACGTCGCCGCAGTTGCTCTCTATATTGGCGAAGTCTTAGGTAGCCGCTGATCTGTGCTGCGCTGGGTATGCAGCACGGATCGACGGGTGGGAGAGGTTGAGCGTGGCACGCGACTATTACGGCTTGCTCGGAGTGAGCAAAGGCGCCAGCGATACGGAGATCAAGCGCGCCTATCGCAAGCTGGCCCGTGAACTGCACCCCGACGTCAACCCCGACGAAGAGGCGCAGGCGCGTTTCAAGGAGGTCAGCGCCGCCTACGAGGTGCTCAGCGATCCGGAGAAGCGCCGCATCGTCGACATGGGCGGGGACCCCTTGGAGTCCGCGGGCGCCGGGGGCGGCTTCGGTGGCTTCGGCGGTCTCGGCGACGTCTTCGAGGCATTCTTCGGCGGCGGCGCCACATCCCGCGGTCCGATTGGCCGCGTCCGGCCCGGCTCGGATTCGCTGCTGCGGATGCGTCTGGATCTCGAAGAATGCGCCACCGGGGTGACCAAGCAGGTCACCGTCGACACCGCGGTGCTGTGCGACCTGTGTCACGGCAAAGGCACGCACGGTAACTCGACGCCGATCACCTGCGACACCTGCCACGGCCGCGGCGAGGTGCAGACGGTGCAGCGCTCGCTGCTCGGTCAGGTGATGACGTCGCGGCCCTGTCCGGTGTGCGGCGGTGTCGGTGAGGTGATCCCCGATCCGTGCAACCGGTGTGCCGGTGACGGGCGGGTGCGGGCGCGCCGCGAGATCAGCGTCAAGATCCCCGCCGGTGTCGGCGAGGGGATGCGGGTGCGCCTGGCAGCTCAGGGTGAGGTAGGGCCCGGTGGCGGTCCTGCTGGTGACCTGTACGTCGAGGTGCACGAGAAGCCGCACGATGTGTTCGTCCGCGACGGCGACGACCTGCACTGCACGATCTCGGTTCCGATGGTCGACGCCGCGTTGGGCACCTCGGTGTCGGTGGACGCGATCCTCGACGGTCCGACCGAGATCACGATCGGTGCGGGTACGCAGCCGGGGTCGGTGACGACGCTGCGTGGTCACGGGATGCCGCATCTGCGCTCCGGTGTGCGCGGTGATCTGCACGCCCACATCGACGTGGTGGTGCCGTCGCGGCTGGATCACGACGACATCGAACTGCTGCGAGCCTTCAAGGAGCGCAGCCGCGACGCCGCGCAGGTGCGATCATCGCAGAATTCGGCCACGAACAACGGCGGCGGCCTGTTCTCCCGGTTGCGCGAGACGTTCACGGGTCGCTGACGTTTGCGGACCCTGTTCTACGTCGACACGGTTCCCGCCGTCGGTGAGCTCGCCGTCGTCGACGGCGACGAGGGATTTCACGCCGCCACGGTGCGCCGCATCCGCCCCGGGGAGGAGCTCGACGTCGGCGACGGAGCCGGCACCGTGGCGGACTGCGTCGTCGAAGACGTCGCCAAGAGTCGGCTGACCGCGCGGGTGCGGGGACGCACCCATGTCGAACCGCGCAGGCCGATGGTCACCGTGGTGCAGGCCCTGCCCAAATCGGAGAGGGCCGAGCTCGCTGTCGAGCTGGCGACCGAAGCCGGGGCAGACGCCTTCGTGCCATGGCAGGCGGCCCGGTGCGTCGCCCGCTGGGACGGCGCTTCCAAGGTCGACAAGGGTCAGCGCCGGTGGGCCGCGGTGGCACGGTCGGCCGCCCGTCAGTCCCGTCGCCCGCACGTCCCCGCCGTCCACGACGTCGTGTCCACTGCCGGACTCGCTGAGCTCGTGCGGGCCGCAGACCCCGAACCGGTTCTGGTGTTGCACGAATCGGCGGATCGTCCGCTGGCCGAGGTGCCGCTGGCCGACGCCGCGGCGGTGATGCTGGTGGTCGGCCCGGAGGGAGGCATCTCCGACGCCGAACTGGCCACCCTGACCGGGGCTGGTGCGCGAATCGTGCGGCTGGGTCCCTCCGTGCTGCGGACCTCCACGGCGGCCGCCGTCGCGCTGGGTGCGCTCGGGGTGCTGACCCCGCGCTGGTCCTGACGCTAAACTGGGACTTCAGCATCGATCAGCATCCACCCGCTTTCAGGAAGCAGGCAGAAAACCCCACGTGACGCCCCGCGAGACGAACGCAGGCTCGGACAGTTCGCAGGTCCGCAGCAGCATCACCGTTCCGCCCGACCTCGTGGTGGGCCTGCTCGGCCGCTCCGACGAGAACCTCCGGGCGCTGGAATCCCTGCTCACCGCCGATATCCACGCCCGTGGCAACGCGCTGACCGTGTCCGGTGAACCGGCCGACGTCGCGCTGGCCGAACGGGTGGTCTCCGAGCTCCTGGAGATCCTCGGCAGCGGTCAACGGCTCACGCCCGACGCCGTGCGGCACAGTGTGGCCATGCTGACCGGGGCCGGTGACGAATCACCGGCCGACGTGCTGACTCTGGACATCCTGAGCCGGCGCGGCAAGACCATCCGGCCCAAGACGCTGAACCAGAAGCGCTACGTCGACGCGATCGATCACCACACCATCGTGTTCGGCATCGGGCCGGCAGGCACAGGCAAGACCTATCTGGCGATGGCCAAGGCCGTCAGCGCTTTGCAGTCCAAGCAGGTCAGCCGCATCATCCTGACCCGACCCGCCGTCGAGGCCGGCGAACGTCTGGGCTTCCTGCCCGGGACGCTGAGCGAGAAGATCGATCCCTATCTGCGCCCGCTGTACGACGCGCTGCACGACATGATGGATCCGGAGCTCATCCCCAAGCTGATGAGCGCCGGCGTGATCGAGGTCGCGCCGCTGGCCTACATGCGCGGCCGCACGATCTCCGATGCGTTCATCATTCTCGACGAAGCGCAGAACACCACCGCCGAGCAGATGAAGATGTTCCTGACCCGGTTGGGCTTCAACTCGAAAATCGTTGTCACAGGCGACATCACTCAGGTCGACCTGCCCGGTGGGGCGCCGTCGGGGCTCAATGCCGCCATGCGGATTCTCGATGGCATCGACGACATCCACTTCGCCGAACTCACCAGCGCCGACGTGGTGCGTCACCGGTTGGTGTCCGAGATCGTCGATGCCTACGCCAAATTCGAGGAGCCGACTCTGATGAACCGGGCCCAGCGCCGCTCGGGCACCGGACGGCCGAGGCGGTAACGACACCCATGACCATCGAGGTGTCCAACGAGTCGGGCATCGACGTCTCCGAATCCGAACTCGTGAGCGTCGCGCGCTTCGTGATCCGCAAGATGGACGTCAACCCTGCCGCCGAATTGTCGATGGTGCTGCTGGATTCGGCCGCCATGGCCGACTTGCACATGCGCTGGATGGATCTGCCCGGCCCCACCGACGTGATGAGCTTCCCGATGGACGAGCTCGAGCCGGGCGGGCGTCCCGACGCCCCCGAACCGGGCCCGGAGATGCTGGGCGACATCGTACTGTGCCCTGAGTTCGCCGCCAAGCAGGCGACTGACGCTGGCCACACGCTCGGACAGGAGCTGGCCCTGCTCACCGTGCACGGGGTGCTGCATCTGCTGGGGTACGACCACGCCGAACCCGACGAGGAAAAAGAGATGTTCGCCCTGCAGCGTCAGCTGCTCGAGGAGTGGGTGGCCGAACAGGTCGAGGCTTACCACCAAGACCGGCAGATCGAGAAGGATCGCCGGTTGCTCGACGAATCCCGGTATTTCAACGAATCCCACTTCGGCGACACTCCGTGACCGGGTTGGGCCAGCTCGTCGGGGCGATCCTGCTGATCGCCTCCGCGGGCCTCTTCGCCGCGATCGACGCCGCGGTCAGCACTGTGTCGATGGCTCGTGTCGAGGAGTTGGTGCGCGACGAACGACCCGGCGCGGTACGCCTTCTCCAGGTGATGGCCGATCGCCCCCGTTACATCAATCTCGTTGTGCTGCTGCGTATTGCGTGCGAGGTGAGCGCGACGGTGCTGCTGGCGGCCTACCTCGACGACTATCTGGGCGTCAGTGGCGGCCTGATGACGGCGGCGGCCATCATGACGGTGATCAGCTTCGTCGCGATCGGCGTGGGTCCGCGCACCGTGGGCCGGCAGAACGCCTACACGATCGCGTTGGTCTCGGCGCTTCCGCTGCAAGGCATCTCGGTGGTGTTCACCCCCGTGAGTCGGCTGCTGGTCCTGCTGGGTAATGCGCTCACGCCGGGCCGGGGATTCCGCAACGGGCCGTTCGCCTCGGAGATCGAGTTGCGTGAGGTGGTCGACCTCGCCCAGCAGCGGGGTGTGGTGGCCGACGACGAACGCCGGATGATCCAGTCGGTGTTCGAACTCGGCGACACCCCGGCGCGCGAGGTGATGGTGCCGCGCACCGAGATGGTGTGGATCGAATCAGACAAAACAGCCGGTCAAGCCACATCGTTGGCGGTGCGCAGCGGGCATTCCCGGATCCCGGTGATCGGTGAGAACGTCGACGACATCGTCGGTGTTGTCTATCTCAAAGACCTTGTGCAGCGGACGTACTCGTCGCGCAACGGCGGCCGGGACACCTCGGTGGCCGAGGTGATGCGCAAGCCGGCGTTCGTGCCGGACTCCAAGCCCCTGGACGCGCTGCTGCGCGAGATGCAGCTCGACCGCGTGCACATGGTGCTGTTGGTCGACGAGTACGGCGCCATCGCCGGTCTGGTCACGATCGAAGACGTGCTGGAGGAGATCGTCGGTGAGATCGCCGACGAGTACGACGTCGACGAGGTCGCTCCCGTCGAGGATCTCGGCGAACGCCAGTACCGGGTGTCGGCGCGGTTGCCCATCGAGGATCTCGGCGAGCTCTACGACCTCGAGTTGTCCGAGGACCTCGACGTGGACACGGTCGGTGGACTGCTGGCTCTCGAACTGGGCCGGGTTCCGCTGCCCGGCGCCGAGATCATCTGGGACGGGCTGCTGTTGCGTGCCGAAGGCGGCCCGGATCCGCGCGGGCGCGTCCGGGTCGGCACGGTGCTCGTCAGTCCGGTCGACCCCGAACCCGAGGACACGGAGGACAGCGAACGTGAGTGAACTCGATGCTGAAGACGCCAAATTGGTGGTGCTCGCCCGCGGCGCCATGGCGCGCGCGGAGGCGAGCAGCGGGGCCGCGGTACGCGACGCCGACGGCCGCACCTACGCCGGCGCCCCCGTGCGGTTGACGGCACTGGAGTTGACGGCCCTTCAGGCGGCGGTCGCGGCGGCGGTGTCCAGCGGCGCGACGGGTCTGGAAGCCGCTGTGGTGACCGGCGGTGACGCCGACGATCCTGGTGTCGCCGCGGTGCGCGAGTTGAGCGCGGACGCCGCGATCATCGTGACAGACCGGGCCGGAACACCGCAGTGAGCGACGAATTCCGGTCAGGCTTCGCGTGTTTCGTGGGAAGGCCGAACACCGGGAAGTCCACGCTGACCAATGCGCTGGTGGGCGCCAAGGTGGCGATCACGTCGAACCGGCCGCAGACCACCCGCCACACGATCCGCGGAATCGTGCACCGGGACAGCTTCCAGATCGTGCTCGTCGACACCCCGGGGTTGCACCGGCCACGCACGCTGCTGGGGCAGCGGCTCAACGATCTGGTCAAGGACACCTACTCCGAGGTCGACGTCATCGGCCTCTGCATCCCGGCCGACGAAAAGATCGGACCGGGTGACCGTTTCATCTACGAGCAGATCCGCGCGGTGGCGCCCAGGACCACGCTGGTCGCTATCGTCACGAAGATCGACAAGGTCAGCAAAGAGGCTGTGGCACAACAGCTGATCGCGGTCAGCGAGCTCGTCGGTCCTGAAGCGGACATCGTGCCAGTCTCGGCGACCGAGGCCACCCAACTCGACGTGCTGACCAACGTCATCGTCTCGCATCTGCCGCCCGGTCCGGCCTTCTATCCCGACGGAGAGCTCACCGACGAGCCCGAAGAAGTGCTGATGGCCGAGCTGATTCGCGAGGCCGCGCTCGAGGGTGTCCGCGACGAACTGCCGCACTCGCTGGCCGTGGTCATCGACGAGATCGAGGAGCGGGAGAGAAGAGACGATCAGCCGCCGCTGATCGCCGTGCACGCGATCCTCTACGTCGAGCGGGATTCGCAGAAGGGCATCGTCATCGGCAAGGGCGGTGCCCGGTTGCGCGAGGTCGGCACCGCGGCGCGCACACAGATCGAGAAACTGCTCGGCACCAAGGTCTACCTCGACCTGCGGGTCAAGATCGCCAAGAACTGGCAGCGCGATCCCAAACAGCTGGGGAGGCTGGGGTTCTGATCGGGTGATCCGCTCGTGCTGTGTCAGAGTGGACCGGTGAAGTACGGGCAGGGGTGGGAACCGCCGGTGGTGGACTGGTCCTCGACGCGGGGGCGGATTCTGCTGGCGGCGTCGGTGTTGTTCGCCCAGCGGGGCTATTTCGGCACCTCGACCCGCGACATCGCCGAGGCCGTGCAGATCCGGCAGCCGTCGCTGTTCCACCACTTCCAGGCCAAACACGAGATCTTCCGCACGCTGGTCGAACTCGACCTCGGGCCGTCGATCGCGCGGATGGACCGGAGGCTGGGGGAGACGTCGAGCTGGGCCGAGAAGCTCCACCTCGCCATCGCCTGCGACGTCCAGGAGATCCTGGTGCAGCCGTTCGACGCGCGGGGGCTCTACCAGGACGCGGTACTGGCGCTCGATGAGTTCGAGGCCGAGCGACGCGGCATCGAGACGTTCCACCGGCAGATCGAGCGCGTGGTGACCGGGGGTAGGCGCGCAGGCGAGTTCGCGTCGTTCGAGCCGTCGTTCGTGGTGCGCGCCACCAACGGCGTGCTGTTCGAAACCCTGCGGGAGCAGGGCGGGCCTGCAGGGCCGGTGCATCGGCAGCGCCCCGTCCAGGCGGCCGACTTCGTAGTGCGCTCACTGTTGCTCGACCAGGCCCGCCTCGACGGCATCCGGACCGTCACGAGACGCCGTCTCAAGGAACTGGCCTCCTCCCGCGCCAGCTGAGCACCCGTGTCCGGCAACCCGGCCGTGTGACATCCGGGTAAAACATCTCGCCGATCCGTGGCCTATCGATCGATAGTGGCCTATCGTCCGATAGGTAGATCGGGTGGCGTGGTCCATCCGGCACCGGAGTTTTGGGAGGACCCGTGACAGGACCATTGAAACACTCACTCGTCGCCGTGGTGGCCGCTGCTCTGAGCATGGGGTTGGGTGCCTGCTCGTCGGATGATTCCTCGACCGCCGAGCCGACCGGACCGGCGAAAGTCCAACCGCCAGCCATCCTGCAGGCCGGCACCTTGAAGATCTGTGCCCCCAACGACGGCACGCCCCCCAACGTCTACCACGACGAATCCGGTGAGTTGATCGGCAGCGAGGTTGACCTGGGCAAGGCGCTCGCCGCACAGATGGGGCTCAAGCCGCAGTTCGTCGAATCCGCCTTCGCCGCAGTCATTCCGACGCTGCAGGCCAAGCAGTGCGACGTGATCATGGCGCAGCTCTACATCAAGCCCGAGCGCGAGGCCGTCGTCGACTTCGTGCCCTACGTCTACTCGGGCACCGGCATCGCCGTGGCCAAGGAGAAACCGGCCGATGTCACCGGACTCGACGACAGCCTGTGCGGCAAGAAGGTCATGGTGGCCGTCGCGACCACCGCCGAGTCCCTGGCGATGGAGCAGTCCGACAAGTGCGCCGCCGCAGGCAAACCCGCCGTGGACGTCAACCGCAGCAACCAGGCCGACGTGTCGCTGCAACAGCTGCAGAACGGCCAGGTCGACGCGTTCATGGACACGGCCGAGACGCTGGGCTACTACCAGACCAAGACCGGCGCGAAGATCCAGACGGTCGGCGCACCGTTCGGCACGATCAAAATCGGCGCTGCCACGCTCAAGGGCGACACGGCGCTGCACGACGCCATCGCCGCCGCGCTCGGCGAATTGGAGAGCAACGGCACCTACGCCAAGATCCTCGACGAGTGGGGCATGTCCGACCTCAGCATCCAGAAATAGGCTGCGATGCAATTCGACTGGCAGTTCTTCTGGAATTCGCTGTTCACCCCGAGCGACGCGTTCCTCGAGGGATTGACGCTGACGATCGTGGTGTCGGTCATCGCGATGGTGCTCGCCACCGTCGTCGGGCTGGTCATCGCCCTGATGCGCCGATCCCCGTACGCGGTCGTTCGATGGTGCGCCAGCATCTACATCTGGGTCATCCGGGGCACGCCCCTTCTGGTACAACTGGTGATCATCTACACCGGTCTGGCCGCGGTGGGGCTCTACCAGTTCCATGACGTCTCGCTGCTCGGTCTGTCGGTCAAAGCCGCCGTGCAGGCCGCCATCGTCGGGCTGATGATCAACGAGAGCGCTTACATCGCCGAGATCATCAGGGCCGGACTCGATTCGGTGGCCAAGGGGCAGTTCGAGGCGGCCGCCTCCCTGGGTATGACGACGACCAAGCTGATGCGCTGGATCATCGTGCCGCAGGCGCTGAGGGTGATGGTGCCGCCGCTCGGCAACTCTTTCAACGGGCTGATGAAAACCACATCGGTGCTGTCGGTGATCGGGGTGAGCGAGATGTTCCTGGTCACCCAGTCGATCAGCTCGGCGACGTTCCACACGTTCGAGATCTTCATCGTCGCGGCCATCTACTACCTCGCGCTGACGACCGTGTGGACCTACATCCAGGCGTGGATCGAGAACCGACTGGCCCGCCAGCTCGGCATCGACGCGCGGGTCAGTCTGACGCAGCGGCTGTTGGGTGCCCGACGGTCCGCGTCACCGGCGGCCGAGCAGCTCGAACTCAAGGAGGCGCGATGACCGCGTCGGTGACCCCGGTGGTGTCGGTGCGTTCGGCGTGCTGCTCCCTGGGTGGGCGGCGCGTTCTCGACGACGTGAACCTCGACGTGCACCGCGGTGAGGTCGTGGTGCTCATCGGCCCGTCCGGCGCGGGTAAGACCACGCTGCTGCGTTCGCTCAACCACCTCGAGACGTTGGACAGCGGCGAGGTCCTGATCGCGGGCGAGTCGATCGCACACGGCACGGGTGGCCGCACCATCGGCAAGGGCGAGCTCGCCCGCCGCCGGCGCGAGATCGGTTTCGTGTTCCAGCATTTCAACCTCTTCCCGCACATGACTGCGCTGGAGAACGTGTGGAACGGCCCGGTACGCGTGCTGGGCCAGCCGAAGGCGAAAGCGGCAGAAGACGCACGCGCCCTGCTCGAGCGCGTCGGCCTGGCCGACAAGGCGCAAGCGCGACCCAGCCAGCTGTCGGGCGGTCAGCAGCAGCGGGTCGCGATCGCGCGAGCGCTGGCGATGCGGCCGAAGGTCATGCTGTTCGACGAGCCGACCAGCGCGCTCGATGTCGAGATGGTCGGCGAAGTGCTGCAGGTGATGCGGGAGCTGGCCGCCGAGCAGATGACCATGGTCATCGTCACCCACGAGATGCGCTTCGCCCGAGATGTCGCCGACCGGATCGTGGTGATGGACGCCGGCCGGATCATCGAAGACGCCGCGCCCGCAGAGTTGTTCGCCAATCCCCGCAGCGAACGTACGCGCACGTTCCTGTCCACGATCCACTAGGAGTCCCCGTGCTCACCTCCAGCGGTCCGACATCGTCGACCGGTGCTGTCGCCACGCCGCACCGGCTGGCCACCGACGCTGCCGCCGAGATCTACCGCGACGGCGGAACGGCCATCGACGCGGCGATCGCGGCGGCCGCGGTCCTCACTGTCGTCTATCCGCACAACGTCGCGCTCGGCGGTGATCTCATCGCGCTGGTGCGCACCCCCGACGGCGTCACCACCTGTGTGAACGCCTCTGGATGGGCAGGTGCAGCGGCCGACCCCGACGCGATGCGCGCGAGGCACGGGGACAGGTTGCCCGACCGAGGTGTGGACACGGTGACGGTGCCTGGTGGGGTCCGCGGATGGGAAGCGTTGCGGCGCTTGGGCGGCGGTCTGCGCTGGAGCAGACTGCTCGAACCTGCCGAACGCGTCGCCCGCGGCGGAGTGCCCGTGGCCGCGTCGGTCGCTGCCCACCTCGACGATGCCGAGAACGCCGACCTGGCGGGCATCGTCGACTTCGACACCGTGTTCCGCCCAGCCGGTCGGACGCTGAAGGAGGGCGAGATCTTTCGCCAGCCGGCGCTGGCCGACACGTTCGCCGCCCTGCGGTTCGGCGGACCCGACGAGTTCTACACCGGAGCTCTGGGGCGGCGCACGGTGGCCTACCTACGCTCACGTGGCTCGGTGCTGCAGGACGCGGACTTCGCCGACTTCGCTGCGGAGGTCACCGAGCCCCTGTCGGTGCAGTATCGCGCGCTGACGGTGTTCACCAGCCCGCCCAACACCCACGGGTTCGTCATGCTGCGGGCGCTGCGGGCTCTCGACGCGCTCGGCGTGCGGGCACCGCTCGGCGAGGACTTGCCGACGCTGATGCAGATCTTCGGTCACGCGAACCTGCTGCGGACCGCCTGTCTAGCGGACCCCCGACAGTCCGACGTGGACATCGCCGCACTCGTCCACGGCGACCTGAGTACCCGTGCCCCGCTCGCGGGCGCCCGTGACATGACGGGCTCGGTGCCCGCCGGTGACACCGTCGGGGTGGCCGCCGCCGACGGGCAGGGCTTCGCCGTGTCGCTGATCCAGAGCGTGTATCACGCCTTCGGCTCCGGATTGATCGATCCGCAGACGGGCATCCTGTTCCACGACCGCGGAACCAGTTTCGACCTCACCCACGGCTCACCGAACGTGCTGGCGCCACGCAAACGGCCGCGCCATACGCTGATGCCCGCGCTGACGACCGAGGGCGGTAGGCTCCGCCACGTGCTGGCCACGATGGGCGGGCAGGGCCAACCTCAGATCCTCACCGAGATCCTGCTGCGGATGCTCGACGGAGCTGCGCCTGCCGATGCGGTCGCGGCGCCACGCGCGATCGTCGGCCGCCAGACCCACCTCGCCGGTGCAGACACGACCTCCGTCGAGGACGGCTTCGACGAATCCGCCCGCGCGGCGATGACGCGGTCCGGCTTCGACGTGCTGGAGCTCCCCGCGCACAGTGAGTCCTGCGGTCAGGCGAATGTCGTTGTCGCTCATGCAGATGGTTCGTTGGTGGCGGCCAGCGACCCGCGTTCGGACGGCTCGGCGGCCGTCGTCCACCATGTGCGTCTTCCGGCTCGCGCGTGACTCGTCACCTGCGGGTCGGCCTGATGCTGACCCTGACGGCGGTGACGGGGGCGCTCGACGCGGTGGGTTACCTGAGCCTGGATCGGGTGTTCACCGGGAACATGACCGGCAACGTGGTGATCCTGGGGATGGGCATCGCGTCGGAGGAGGGCCTGCCGGTTGCGGGCCCGCTGATCGCGCTGGGCGGCTTCACCGTCGGCGCTGCGGCGGCCGGCCTACTCACGCGGGGTCGGATCGCCGGCTGGAATCGCGTCGTGACCCTGACGCTGTGGACCAACGCCGTGGTCCTCGCGGTGGTGGCGACCGTGTTGACGGTCCCCACCCCGGCTGGTTCGTCGGCGGGCGGAATCGCCTGTGCGACAACGCTTGCTGTCGTGATGGGCATGCAGGCTGCGATCGCGCGGTTCCTCGCTGTGCCGGATATGACCACCGTCGTCGTGACCTCGACCATCACCTCGTTCGCGGGAGAGACGCTGCTCGCCGGTGGCCTGGGATGGGTCGCGCACCGGCGGCTGTGGGCCGTGGTGTTGATCTTCACCGGCGCGCTGGTGGGGGCGCTGCTGACACGGGTGGGCGTCGGGGTGCCGGTCTATGTGGCGGCCGCGGCGGTGCTCGTCTGCGCGCTGATGGGGCACCGATACTGGGATCGCGCGCCCGCCTGAGAGCGTCACCCCCCAACCGTCGGCGGCGGCCTGACCAGAGCCGCGAGCTCCTCACGGGTGGCCGTACCGGTCTTCGACATCGCTCGGTGGGTGTGGCTTTCCACCGTACGGACCGACAGCGACAAGCATTCCGCAATCATCCGGTTCGTCATGTTCTGCCCGATCAGAACGGCGATTTCGCGTTCGCGGTTGGTCAACGGCAGCGGAACGAGGGCGCAGCTCAGAGCCGGGGTGCGAACCCCGCTTTTCTCGGCGAGCTCCGACGCTCGCTTGACCATCTGCAGCGCCGAGCCGCGCTTGCCGCTCTCACTATGGAGCTGGGCGGCGTATGCAGCGGCATCGACCGCTGCCACCACGTCACCCATGTCCTCGAATTCCCTTGAGAGAGCATCGAGCTGATGAGCGTCCGAGTTGCACAGAGCGCTGGCGAATCGGGCCAACGTCCCGACGCGCACCCCCTCGACAAGGGGTTCGAGCTCGCGCAGACGTGCCGCACATCCGTGGTGACCGAATTGAACGGCGGCTTGCAGGCACGAGACCTCCGCGGCGAACTGTCCCCTCGACGCCGCGCGTTGGGCCGCGGCCAGGACTGTGCTGATCGCAACGCTGTGGGCACCCTGTGCGGCTGCGAGCCACGCGCGTGCGCGGCTCTGCTCGTAGTCCAGCAGTCGGAAAACCCGTGGTGTCTCGTCGAGGTGGGCCAACGCAGCCGCAGCCTCCTCTGCCTGACCGCGCATCGCCAGAGCCTCGATGTAGGGGATGCAGTATCGGAACGCCCACCCACTTCGATGATCCACACGCAGCGCGTCGACCGCCCGCCCCAGCAGACTGCACGCGGAACGGAGGTCCCCGGCTGCCAAGGCCCCTCGCCCCGCCACCGCAGTGCCGAGGAGGCGAGCAGCACCTGGAAGCTCCGCGGCCTGGTTGCGGATCCGCGTGCTCAACTCGACCCCTTCGAGGACCCGGCCCGCCATGACCAGAGCGCTGACATGCGAGTCGGCGATGTTGAAGCGCATCTGTGGGGCGTCGAAAGAGCGTTCCGCGGCGCGGTATCCGTGGTCCGACGCGTCGACCGCGGCAGTCGTTCGCCCGGCGTCGCCATGAATGGTTGTCAAGACCCATGCCAACTCAACGCCGACGACCGCGGGCATCGAATCGACAGTCAAACGCTGGGACGTCAGGAGGGCCGCTTGCGGGTCGTCCGTCGCGAACGACGCGACCGTGAGAAACGCGTCGATATAGGCGCGGTCCTCGGCCGATGCCTCCAGCGATGCCGCCGAGATGATCTCCTTCGATGTCGCAGGCTCGCCCAGCGCCCACAGCATGTTGCTGGCCCGCAGAAAAGCACATCTCGCACGTTCAGGACCCGACAGTGCGGCGTGATCGAGACCTCTGAGCGCTTCCTCGGCTTCCTCGCCGCGCCCGAGCCACGAAAGTGCATGCGCACGAACCGAAACGGCGTCGAATCCCCCTCCCGCACCGCTTGCGGCGCTGGCAAGTCTCTCGGCGAGAGATAGATCCGCCAACCACACAGCGCCGCGCGCCGCTCTGGTCAGGAATTCACCATCCAGAGGCCGGTCGGAGCCCAGGCTGAGTGCGGCGCGGCGGACGAGCACGGGGATGTCCTGGCTGGCATCAGATGCGGCGAGTTCATCAGCGACCAGGCCGCGCAGCCGTCGTAGTTTGGTCGCCGGCGCCCGCCGTCGCCGCACTTCTCCGTAGATCGGATGCGCCAGCTGTACCGTCAATCCGGCGTCGGTCGGTTGGACGGTGATCAATCCGCGAGTCTCGGCGTGCTCGACAGCACGAGGATCGGTCATCCGCTCCAGTGAGGCCAGCTCCATCGGCTCGCCCACTGCAAGGGTGTCGAGGACATCACTCACGGAATCGGGCAGTCGGCCGATACGTGTTTCGATGAGTTCGGCAAGTGATGGCGGCACCGTCGGCGCACCGGTCCAACGCCACACGCCGTCGTCGCGGTGGAGTCTGTCGGCGCTGACCTCCTGGTCGACGATGTGGCGGAGGTACAACATGTTCCCGCGCGTGAGCGTCCACAATCGTGCGATCGAGTCGGAATCAACGGGGGCACCCATCACCTGGGTCAACAGCGCGGAGGTGTCGTCCACCGTCAGTGACTGCACATCGATTCTCTCGAATCGGCCCGTCGTCCAGATTTCCTGCACCGCAGGCGATAGCAGCTCACCGTCGCGCACGGTGAGCATCAATTTCGCCGTGGCGCGCTGCATGATCTGATGGACGACGAACGCCGACAGATCGTCGAGGTGGTGTGCGTCGTCCACGGCGATCAGGACTCGTGTGTTCTGCGGCGTGTCGGTCAGGGAGCCGATGACGCCCTGCAGCAACTCCGTAGAGTTCGTCGCGCCTTTGGGAACCCAGGCGCTGAATGCGCCGAGGGGAACCGCGCGTCCGGAGGCTGTCCCCGTGATCAGTCGTGTTGTCCACTCGTCACCGCCGGTGACCGACACGGCTTCGCGGGCGATCCGACTCTTACCGACGCCCGCGGCGCCGGAAATGACGACTCCGGACAGTTCCGGAACCTGGAGCGCCGCCCTGATTCTGCGCAGTTCCTCCGAGCGGCCGGTCAACGGCCACGACAGGTACACCTTCACACAGTAAAAGCGTTGCGCCTCCGCACGGGGTGAAGTCCGGTGATTGCTCGGCCCGGGTTTCCCTGGACCCGGACTATGCGACCCCGACGGTCACCGAGTCCGGAGCGGAGACGGTCGCCGAAGTCTCGGCCTGCACCCGGGTGTCCCACCAGTTGTCGGGCTGAGCGGTAGCCCAGCCGTTGACTGCCTCGAGCGCGGCGGCCAGCGACACCAGCAGCGGTTCGCTGTTCGCCGGTCCCATCAGCTGCACGCCAATCGGCAGTCCCTCGGCGGTGAAACCCGCAGGCACGTTGATCGACGGCCAGCCCAGCAGGTTCCACGGCCAGGTAGCGGGGCAGGCGCGAATCATCGCCCGATCGGTGGCCAGCCCGCTCAGACCGTCGAACGCGTCGACCCGCGGCGGCGGGAGCGCGGTGGTCGGCGCGAGGACCACGTCGGCGATGTTGAAGATCCAGCCGACCCGCTGCCGCGTGACGGCCTCGTGGGCGCGGGCCTTGCGCAGGATGTGCTCGGAGAGCACCCGGCCTGTCCGCGCGTTGGCCACCGTGCGGCTGTCCCAGCGCGAACCCGGTCCCAGCCGGTCCATCCACTGCGGGATGCCGGCGGTCGAGCGCGCCAGGAAGTTCCACGACATGCGCAGGTCGTAGTCGGGGTCCGCGGCGATGACCGTGTGGCCCAGCTCCTCGAGTTGCGCCGCGACCGACTTCATCGCCGCGCGGATCTCGGGGTGCAAGCGCGCGCGGAAGACGGTGAACGGGAATTTGGTCGAGAACGCGACGCGCAACGGGCCGGGGGCCCGTGACACGTAGTCGGAGACCCTCACCGGCGGCGGGGTGTGCAGGTCGCCGGGGGCGTTTCCCGACGCTGCGTCCAGCACCAGCGCGGCGTCGGCGACCGTGCGTGCCAGTACACCGTTGACGGTGATGCCGTTGAACGCCTCGGGCAACGGTGAGGTGGAGATCCGTCCGCGCTGAGGTTTGATGCCGACCAGGTGGGTCCACGCGGCGGGGATGCGCACACTGCCCGCCCCGTCCGAGCCGATCGCGGCGGCGACCAGGCCTGCCGCGACGGCCGCGGCGCTGCCTCCTGACGAACCTCCCGGCGTGTGCTCGCGTGACCACGGATTACGGGTGTGCCCGAACGCGGGCCCGCTGGTGAACGGCCACTGGCCCAGCTCGCAGGTGTTCGTCTTGCCGACGATGACGGCGCCGGCTGCGCGCAGTCGGCGGACCACCTCCGCGTCGGCCGAGGCGTCGACCACCTCGCCGTCGGCGCCGAACCGGGTCGGGACACCGGCGACGTCCACGTCGTCCTTGACCGCGATCGGGATGCCCAGCAGAGGCAGGGTCGAATGACCCTGTCCCGCAGCACGTTTGCGGTCGGCTTCAGCCGCCTCGGTGAGCGCGGATTCCCGTAGGACGACCCGGAACGCGTTCAGTGTCGGTTGGCTGGCTTCGATCGCGTCGAGAGACTGCCGAACCAGCTCGACCGACGTGATGCGGCCGCTGGCGAGGGCGAAGAGCTGGTTCCCGAGAGTCGGGAACCGGGTGTGCGGAGCAGGGGAAGCAGCCATCACTGACAAGAGTATCGGCGCTGCGAACCCGATATCCATCCCCAACAGTGGAAGACTGGACGGATGCGTCTGTACCGGGACCGAGCGGTGGTGCTCCGTCAGCACAAGCTCGGGGAAGCCGATCGCATCGTGAGCCTGCTCACGCGCGATCACGGGCTGGTGCGCGCGGTGGCCAAGGGGGTGCGGCGCACCCGCAGCAAGTTCGGGGCGCGGTTGGAACCGTTCGCGCACATCGACGTTCAGCTCTATCCCGGCCGCAATCTCGACATCGTCACCCAGGTGCAGGCGATCGACGCCTTCGCCTCCGACATCGTCAGCGACTACGGCCGCTACACCTGCGCGTGCGCGATGCTCGAGACCGCGGAGCGGATCGCCGGTGAGGAGCACGCCCCGGCGCCCGCGCTGCACCGTCTCACGGTCGCCGCCCTGCGCGCGGTGGCCGACGGAGCCCGACCGCGCGAACTCGTGCTCGACGCCTATCTGCTGCGCGCGATGGGGATCGCCGGGTGGGCGCCCGCGCTGACCGAATGCGCACGGTGCGCCGCGCCGGGTCCCCACCGGGCCTTCCACGTCGCCGCCGGCGGCAGCGTGTGCGTGCACTGTCGGCCCTCGGGTTCGGCCACCCCACCCCAAGGGGTGGTGGATCTGATGGCCGCGCTCTACGAGGGCGATTGGGAGCATGCGCAGACCTCCACGGCGGCGCACCGCAGCCAGGCCAGCGGACTGGTGGCCGCGCACCTGCAGTGGCATCTGGAGCGACAGTTGCGGACACTGCCGCTCGTGGAGCGGGTGGAGCGGAAGAGCGGGCAGACCATCAGGCAGGATGTGGCGCATGGCAACGGAACGGACCGGGAGGCGGAAGGGCAAGAACAGCTACCCACAGCTGCCCCCGGCGCCTGAGGATTATCCGACGTTTCCGGACAAGTCCGCCTGGCCGGTGGTCTTCCCCGAGCTGCCACCCCGCACCAACGGCAAATTCGCGCGCCCTCCGCAGCACACGTCCAAGGAGTCGGCTCCGCAGATCCCGGCCAACCAGGTGCCCCAGCACGTCGCGGTCGTGATGGACGGGAACGGCCGCTGGGCCACCCAGCGAGGGCTGGGGCGCACCGAGGGCCACAAGATGGGCGAAGCGGTGCTGATCGACATCACCTGCGGCGCGATCGAGCTGGGCATCAAGCACCTCACCGTGTACGCGTTTTCCACGGAGAACTGGAAGCGCAGCACCGAAGAGGTCCGATTCCTGATGGGGTTCAACCGCGAGGTGGTGCGCCGCCGTCGGGAGAACCTCAACGACATGGGCGTGCGGATGCGCTGGGTGGGCTCTCGGCCCCGGATGTGGCGCAGCGTGATCAAGGAGTTCGACATCGCCGAGGAGATGACCGTCGACAACGACGTCATCACGATCAACTACTGCGTCAACTACGGCGGGCGCACCGAGATCGTCGAAGCGGCCCGTCAACTGGCCCAGGAGGCCGTCGACGGCAAGATCAATCCGGGACGGATCACCGAGGCCGGGTTCGCCAAACATCTGCACCGCGCTGACATCCCCGACGTGGACCTGTTCATCCGGACCTCGGGGGAGCAGCGGGCCAGCAACTTCCTGCTGTGGCAGGCCGCCTACGCCGAATACGTGTTCCAGGACAAGCTGTGGCCGGACTACGACCGCCGCGACCTGTGGGCGGCGTGCGAGGAGTATGTCCAGCGCAACCGGCGTTTCGGCAGAGCCGAATGATGTACCTGAGCGGCAGGGCCTGATGGAACTCGTCGAACGGCTGCCGGTGGTGTTGGCCGAGATCCTGCCCGTGCAGCGTGAGGACGACGGCGCGCTGATGGTGCCGCACGAGCAGACGTTCGCGTCGCTGCGGGTGGTGACGATCGCCGAGGGTCTCGAGATGGTGTCGCTGACGCAGGTGCTGGCCTGGGATCTGCCGCTGACCGCGACAGTGCGGGCGGAGGTCGCCAAGCATGCGCAGGACACGTTGCTCGGCACGGTGTCGCTGGTCGAGAAGATCGGTGCGAAAGGGGCAGGCGGCCCGCGCAAGACCGGGGACGTGCTGCTGCGCTACAACTTCCCGGCGGCCGGGCTGACCGACGATGCCCTGCGCACCCTGGTCATGATGGTGCTGGCCACCGGCGCCGACGTCCGGCGCGCACTCGTGGCCTGAGCCCTGCGGATCAGGGATTGATGGTGTATTCACCCAGTTGTCGTCCCCAGATGTATTCACTCGCAGACGGTCGTCCCACGTCCAGGTGGTTGTAGGGCGCCAGGGATGCTCCTGTGTCCATCACGAGATAGGGCGCCGGGAACAGTTCGCGGGTGATGGGTTGCCAGCAGCCTGGCCGGCCCTCGGGACCGCCCCGCGCATTGACCCGCGGGAGATTGTCCGGGTACACGTACGGGTTGGACGGCCCGACGAGTATGTCGTGAAGTTTCAGGCTGTAGCCATTGGCGCCGCCGCCGAAACGACAGAATTTGGGTTCGCTGTCGTGGAAGTTCCGAATCGTGCAGAACAACGCCGGACTGTTTCTGTCGAGCGTTTCACTGGTCGGAATCAGATCCGTGACGGTTCGCCGCACGAATGGATCTGCACGCTCGATGACGTCGCCACCGGTGGCGCCGAATCCGACCGCGGCCATTAGGGTGCGGTTCAGATCTTCGCGCTGTGCAGTCAGTGTGCGCGCGGTGGTGACGGCTTTGTCGAGCCCGGTCAACACATCGGGCGCCGCGTGGGCATACTGGTCAGCGAGGTCGGCTAGCAGCTCGATATCCCGATCGACATCGTCCATTCTCGGATTGATCTCTGCGAGAACGGTATCCGCGTCATCGATGGCTGCGCCGATTCGATCGCCCCCGCCGTTGATCGCGCTGGCTGCTGCTGTCAGCGTCGCATTGAGTTTGACGGGATCAATCTGCTGGGCGATCGCAGTCGTGGTCTCGAACAGCGTGTTGAATTCGGTTGTCACCGACGTGACCCGGGTTTCTTCCGCATCGGCGAATCGAGCCGCGACAGGATGCTGCGGTGCGCTGATGGACACGTACTTGTTCCCGAATATCGTGCTCGAGACGATCTCGACGTCAGCATTGGCTGCGATCAGGTCGACGTAGGAGGGGTCGATGTCCAGCGTCAGTCTGGCAGCTGGAATTCCATGGTCGTCGATGTGGGCGACATCCCTCACGCGCCCCACCGTGACGCCGTTGTAGGTGACCCGCGCTCCGCTCTCCATCGCCAGACCTGAACGGTTCGTGATGAGCCCGACTGAGACGGCCGGGGTGAAGGCGCCCTTGAATTGCATCATCACCAAGGCGACCACGACCGTCGCGCACACCGCAGAAACGCCGGCCGCCGTCCGAACCGGGGGGTCTGTGCGCCACCGGACCAACCGACGTTGCCAGTAAGAACGCACGCGACGCCTCTCGTTGATGTAGTCGACGCTCATCAGATCCAACCGAGCTGAGCACTGAGCGATCAAGATCATTACATACAACCAACCGGTCGGTTGAGGGATGTGCTGAGGGTCACGAGCCACCGACGAGTTCCAGTCCGAGCTAGGGTCGCTTACGTGCGCATCGCCCTGATCTTCATCGGCATCGTGGTCGCGCTGTTCGGCACCCTGTTCACCCTGCAGGGTGTCGGTGTGGTCGGCGGCAGCCCGATGAGCAACACCACCACGTGGTCGATACTCGGCCCGATCATCGCGATCGTCGGGATCGCCGTCGCGGTCCCCGGGTGGCGCAGGGGCCGCTAGCTAATTGCCGGCCGCCCGGCAGCGGTCGCAGACGCCGAAGATCTCGATCGTGTGGGTGACATCGGAGAAGCCGTGCTTGCGTGCGATCTCGGCCGCCCACGTCTCGACTTCTCCGGCGGAGATCTCCACGGTGGAGCCGCACCGCCGGCACACGAGGTGGTGGTGATGGTGCTGCGAACACAACCGGTACACCGATTCGCCGGTGTCGGTGCGCAGTGTGTCGACCGCTCCGGCAGCGGCCATCTGCTGCAGTGTGCGATAGACCGTGGTCAGGCCGACGCCCTCGCCCCGTTTGCGGAGCTCGTCATGAAGCTCCTGAGCCGACCGGAAGTCGTCGAGGTTCTCCAGGAGAGCCGCGAGCGCGGCACGCTGGCGCGTCGAACGGACCGCCCCGGTCACGACGCCTCCTCGGCCGCGTGTGTCACTGCGGCAACGACGATCTCGGCCAGATGGTCGTCGACCAGGCGGTAGAGCACCTCCCGGCCGGACCGTTCGCCGGCCACCACGCCGGCGGCCTTGAGGATGCGCAGGTGCTGGCTCACCAGAGGCTGTGGCACGTCGAGCGCGTCGACGAGCTCGTGCACGCATCGTGCTTCCTCGCGCAGCTGCAACACGATCGCGATGCGCACCGGAGCCGCCAACGCCCGCAGCAGATCCCCGGCGGTGTCGAGGACCGGCCTCGAGGGCAGGTCCGAGGGTGGAGTCCCGGTGTGCGCGTGTGACTCGTCACCGATACTGGAAACGGTTTTCATTAGGGCTCACGATACATGCAGACCCGTGCATGTCAATCGACTCCCGTCGCGCAAGCTGGTCCGCCGACCTCGCTACGCTGTGAACCCGTGGCTCCGACTTCGATCATCGACACTGTTGCAAACCTGGCCAAGCGGCGCGGTCTGGTCTTCCAATCCGGTGAGATCTATGGCGGAACCAAATCGGCGTGGGACTACGGCCCGCTCGGTGTCGAACTGAAGGAGAACATCAAGCGGCAGTGGTGGAAGTCCGTCGTCACCGGCCGCGACGACGTCGTCGGTCTGGACAGCGCGATCATCCTGCCGCGCCAGGTCTGGGTGGCCTCCGGCCACGTCGAGGTGTTCAACGATCCGCTGGTGGAGTGCATGAACTGCCACAAGCGACACCGGCAGGACCACCTGCAGGAGGCATACGCGGCGAAGAAGGGTGGAGAACCCGACGCCGTCCCCATGGCGGAGATCGTCTGCCCCGACTGCGGAACCAAGGGGCAGTGGACCGAGCCCCGGGACTTCAACATGATGCTCAAGACCTACCTCGGCCCCATCGAGTCCGAAGAAGGTCTGCACTATCTGCGTCCGGAGACCGCGCAGGGCATCTTCGTCAACTTCGCCAACGTCGTCACGACCGCGCGCAAGAAGCCGCCGTTCGGTATCGGCCAGATCGGCAAGAGCTTCCGCAACGAGATCACCCCGGGCAACTTCATCTTCCGCACCCGCGAGTTCGAGCAGATGGAGATGGAGTTCTTCGTCGAGCCGTCGACGGCGCCCGAGTGGCACAAGTACTGGATCGAGACGCGCCTGCAGTGGTACATCGACCTCGGTATCCGGGCGGAGAACCTGCGCCTCTACGAGCATCCGCTGGAGAAGCTGTCGCACTACAGCGCGGGCACCACGGACATCGAGTACAAGTTCGGGTTCTCGGGCAACCCGTGGGGTGAGCTGGAAGGCGTGGCGAACCGGACTGATTTCGACTTGTCCACTCACGCAAAGCATTCCGGGGCCGATCTGACGTTCTACGATCAGGCGAGCGACACCCGGTACACCCCCTACGTCATCGAGCCGGCAGCCGGCCTGACCCGCTCGTTGATGGCGTTCCTCGTCGACGCCTACACCGAGGACGAGGCGCCGAATGCGAAGGGCGGTGTCGACAAGCGCACGGTGCTGCGGTTGGATCCGCGGTTGGCCCCGGTGAAGGTCGCGGTCCTGCCGCTGTCGCGGCATGCCGACCTCTCGCCCAAGGCGCGGGATCTGGCCGCGGAGTTGCGGCGTTCGTGGAACGTCGAATTCGACGACGCGGGTGCCATCGGCCGCCGGTACCGCCGTCAGGACGAGATCGGCACGCCGTACTGCGTGACCGTGGACTTCGACTCGCTGGAGGATCACGCCGTGACGATCCGAGAGCGCGACGCCATGACCCAGGAGCGCGTGGCGCTCTCCGAAGTGTCGGACTACCTCGCCGTCCGCCTCAAGGGCTGCTGAGTTCTCGCTTCAGGCTCGAGTGCGCGAAATCTGTTGCAGCGCCCAGCTGTTACCGTCCGGGTCGGCGAAATGCGCGTATTGCACGCCCCCGAGATCCTCGATCTCGGAGACGTCGACGCCACGATCGCAGAGTTGTCGGCGGGCGTCGACGACGTCGTCCACCACCAGGTGCAGGTTCTGCACGCGGGGGGCATCGGGGTCGGTCATTCCGATTCCGATCACGATGGAGCAGGCTGACCCGGGCGGGGTCAGCTGGACCACCCGAAACCCATTGCCGGGTTGCACATCGTGGTCCAGGACGAAACCCACCCGGTCGAGGTAGAACGCTTTGCTTCGTTCGACGTCGCGGGTGGGAAGCGGGATCAGCTCCAGACGCATGTCCATGGAGCTTCTTCCGTCAGGCGATGGATCATCGGCGAGGTGCTGGATGCGGTCGAAGCTGTGCGCGACGCCTTCTGACATGCCGGACTGCAGCGCCACATCACGGGCGTGGGTGCTGGGGAAGAGCATCCTCATGGTGAGCACGGTGCTGTCGCCGTCGGTTGCGAGCGTCAACGTGTTGACCGACTCGCCGTCGAAGCCTTCCATCCGCTCGGTGGTCACCAATGTCTGGGGTGCGATGATCTCGAGAAACTCGCCCTGAGAGCCGAATTCGTTGCCGTGGGTGTCGCGCCACCGGTAGTGGTAGGCACCTCCGATTCGCAGATCCACCTCGCAGCGCACCATCGTCCAGCCTGGCGGGCCCAGCATCCACCGCTCGATCAACGCGGGTTGGGTGTGGCAATCCCAGATCATCTCCTGCGTCGCGGTGAAGGCACGGGTCATCACGATCTCGCGGTCGGACGGAGTGGTCACCTGTACGGGGGTGGGCATCGTTGTCACTCCTGGGGTCTCATGTCGTCGAGCATTTCCTCGAGACGCGTGTAGTTGGCTTCCCACACCGTGCGGTACCGCTCGATCCACGCGTTGGCTTCCTGCAACGGGGCGGGCTGGATGCGGCAGGGCCGTCGTTGCCCGTCACGCCCGCGTTGGATCAAACCGGCATGCTCGAGAACTTTCAGGTGCTTGGAGATCGCCGGCTGGGTCATCGCAAAGGGCTTAGCGAGCTGACCCACGGTTGCCTCACCGGTCACCAATTGGGCGAGAATGGCCCGCCGTGTTGGGTCGGCAAGCGCGGCAAAGGTGGCATCGAGGCTTGGGAGCATCATCGGCTTCGATAACCGAACGGTTTCATAACCAACTAGTAATATATGCCGATCGGAATGTCAACGGGGCCATGCTGACGTAGGAGCTAGAAGCGGCCGCCGCCGCCGCTCATGCCGCCCCCGCCGCCGAACCCGCCACCTCCGCCGCCGCCGAAGCCGCCGCCGAAGCCTCCACCGCCGAAACCTCCACCGAAGCCGCCGCGCATGGCGCCGGAGAGCACATTGCCCAGGATGATGCCGCCGATCACCGCGCCCATCTGACTGCCGCTCCCGCCGCCGCCGTAGGGTCCGTTGAAGTGCTGCTGCGCGGCGACCACGTCGTTGTTGGCCAGCTGCTGCGCCTGGGCGGCCAGCATCGCCGCGCCGTTGGCGTGCGCGATCGCCTCGGTCAGATTGCTCGTCCGCTTGTCCTGCGCCGCCTGCAGTTGGCGCACGGCCTCAGACAGCCGGGTCCGGGCTTCGGGGCCGACGACGCCGCGTCGAGTGTCGATGTAGTCCGACACCGCCCGCACCCGCGACTGCGCGGTGAACAGCGCCTGGTCGTAGGTCCGCGTCAACCGCGCGATGGTTTCCCGCTCCTCGGCCACGTCGGCGAGTAACCGGTCGAGTTCAGCGTCGGCCTGGGTCAGCCGTGTGAAGGTGCCCAGCGGATCGCGGGCGCCGTCACTCTGCGCGTGCGCCACCGCAGCGACGGCCGCGTCGCGGGCCGCGCTGAGCTGCGTGGCGACGGCGATGTTGCCTTGCGCGAGCTGGGTTCCCGCGGCCGTGATCCCGTTCTGCGTGTCGGCGATCGCCGCGGGCAGCCCCGCCACCGCCCGGTTGATGTCGGTGGCGGCACTGTCCACCGCGTCGAGCATCGTTCGGGCCTGGCCCAGCGCGGCCTCGGCGGCGTGGATCGCGTCGACGAGCCCGCCCTGCCGATCTGCCGGTCGCGCGACCAGGGCGCGCCCCGTGTCGATGTTCTGTTCGGCGAAGGTCAGCCGTTGCCGCGCCTCGTCGATGTTGTCGGCCACCGAAACCAGAGCGGTTTCTGCGAATTGGGACTTCAGACGTGTGAGGGTCTGACTCGCCGGCTCGATGCGCGCCGTCAGGTCGACCACCTGCTGGGTGAGCCCATCGAGCCGGCTGGGCGCGTTGATGACCAGATCGCGCAGCTGTGCGAACGCCTCCCGCTGGGCTTCGAGTTCCCGGTCGGCCTTGGCCGCGGCCACGACGACGCGGGTCAGGAGATCGCGACGCTGCTGCGGCGTCTCGGGAATCGCGTCGTCCAGAATGTGACGCACGTTGAGGGACTGAGCCAGCGTGGTCTTGGCCGCGGCCACCGCAGTCGTGAACGCCTCGGTGTCCTTCTCACCGAATTCCTCCACCGCAAGCGCCAATTCGCTCTCGCTGGTGCGCACCGCATTGTCGACCTCGACCACCATGCGGCGCGACAGCGCGTCGAGAGCCTCCAGCGAGACACCGGCAAGCGCGGCCGGGTCGGACGGATCGACGCGCAGCGCGGCGGCGATCTCCGCCTCGCGGCGCTTGGCCCGTCGCCGGCGCTGCCAGATCAGCAGGACGATGACGCCGAGCGCGATCACGCCCAGCGCGATGACCAGACCCAGCCAGCTGCCCTTCGACGTGCTGGTGGACGCCAGCCCGTTCGCGGCGGCCACCGCGGCGCCCGCCCAGTCCTGTTTGCGCAGAAGCGGTTCCACGTCGTCACGACGCAGCGCGTCGATGTCCACGCTGCCGACCGCCTCGGTCGGTGCCAGCAACGCGTACGCCCGGTCGACGGTGGCGACGGCGAGGATGGCGTCCGAGGTGCCCAGATCGCTTTGCCGGTACGTGGCCTGCGCCCAGCTCTGCGCGTCCTGATTCGAGAAGCTGTCGACATAGACCACCCACAACCGGATCCGACGATCGTTGTATAGCGAGTCGATCGCGTTCTGCACCTGCGTGGTTTGCGCGGGATCGAGCGCGCCCGCCTGATCTGTCAGATACGTCGGCAGGCGCAGCGGCGGGGTCGCGGACGCCCCCGGCGCGAGCAGGCCCGCTGCGATCCACAAGACGGCGAGCAGGCCGAGCGATCGAGCAATGCGCATGCCCTCAATCTAGTGCTCGCGCGGCTGGCAGACTGTGCCTCGGTGAACCAACGAGAGCAGGCCGGCTACGACGCATGCGACCGCGAGCGGCGAGTGGCCGAACACGCGAAGAGCGCTGCGCTACCCGGGACCGGGGCCGAGCACCGCTCGGACTTCGCCAGGGATCGCGCACGCGTGCTGCATTGCGCTGCGCTGCGTCGGTTGGCCGACAAGACCCAGGTGGTCGGCCCCCGGGAGGGTGAGACGCCACGCACGCGCCTGACGCACTCCCTCGAGGTCGCGCAGATCGGCCGCGGCATGGCGATCGGGCTCGGCTGTGACCCCGACCTGGTCGACCTCGCCGGGCTGGCGCATGACATCGGTCATCCGCCGTACGGGCACAACGGGGAACGCGCGCTCGACGAGATCACCAAGGCCTTCGGCGGCTTCGAGGGCAACGCGCAGAACTTCCGGATCCTGACCCGGTTGGAACCCAAAGTCCTTGACGCGCAAGGTCGCAGCGCAGGTTTGAACCTGACACGCGCCGCCCTCGATGCGGTCGCCAAGTATCCGTGGCCGCGGATCGGGGAACGTCGCAAGTTCGGCTTCTACGGCGACGACATGGCCGCTGCCGATTGGGTGCGCGCGGGCGCACCCGCCGAGCGGCCCTGCCTGGAGGCCCAGGTCATGGATTGGGCCGACGACGTCGCCTACTCGGTGCACGACGTCGAAGACGGCGTGATGAGTGGGCGCATCGATCTGCGCGTGCTGGCCGACACCGATGCAGCCGCCTCGCTGGCCACCGTCGGCGCCCAGTCCTTTCCGACCCTGACCCCTGCGGATCTGATGGCCGCCGCCGAGCGGCTCTCCCGTGTCCCGGTGGTGGCGGCGGTCGGCAAGTTCGACGGCACGCTCGCCGCGTCGGTGGCACTCAAGACCCTCACCAGTGAGCTGGTCGGGCGGTTCGCGAACGCGGCGGTCACGGCCACGAGGGCGGCCGCAGGACCGGCACCGCTGCGGCGCTTCGACGCCGACCTCGAGGTGCCCGCACTGGTGCGGGCCGAGGTGGTCCTGCTGAAGACGCTTGCGCTGCAATTCATCATGTCGGACCACCGGCACCTGCAGATCCAGGCCGATCAGCGCATCCGGATCCAGGAGGTGGCGCTGGCCCTGTGGGGGCAGGCGCCGGGCAGCCTCGATCCGCAGTTCGCCGCCGAGTTCACCGCCGCCGCCGACGACGGCGCCCGGCTGCGGGTGGTGGTCGACCAGATCGCCTCGTACACCGAGGGACGGTTGGAACGAGTGCACGAAGCCCGGACGCCGCGCCCTCTAGACTGACCGCGTGGTGGGCGACGGTACGCGGGGACGGGGCAGGATCCCGGATCGCGACATCGCCGCCATCCGGGAGCGGGTCAACATCGACGACGTCGTCGGCGACTACGTGCAGCTGCGGCGCGCCGGCGCGGATTCCCTCAAGGGGCTGTGCCCTTTCCACGACGAGAAGTCGCCGTCGTTCCACGTCCGTCCCAACCACGGCCACTTCCACTGCTTCGGCTGTGGCGAGGGCGGCGACGTCTACGCGTTCCTGCAGAAGATCGAGCACGTCAGCTTCGTCGAGGCCGTGGAGCTGCTCGCCGATCGTGTCGGCTACACCGTCACCTACACGGGCTCATCGACCACCAACGTCCAGCGTGACCGGGGGAGTCGCAGCAGGCTGCTCGCCGCCAACTCCGCCGCGCAGGAGTTCTACGCCGAGGCGCTGCAGAGCGCTGAAGCTGCGCCGGCCCGGCAGTACCTGATCGATCGCAACTTCGACGCCGAGGCGGCAGCGAGGTTCGGTTGCGGGTTCGCCCCGTCGGGGTGGGACACGCTGACCAAACACCTGCTGCGCAAGGGTTTCGAGTTCAAGGAACTCGAAGCTGCCGGCCTGTCGCGTGAGGGGCGCCGCGGACCGATGGACCGGTTCCACCGCCGGCTGTTGTGGCCCATCCGAGCCAGCGGCGGAGAGGTGATCGGCTTCGGGGCGCGCCGGATCTTCGACGACGACCAGATGGAAGCGAAGTACGTCAACACCCCGGAGACCGTGCTCTACAAGAAGTCGGGGGTGCTGTTCGGGCTGGACCTGGCCAAGCGCGACATCGCCAAGTCGCACCGCGCCGTCGTCGTCGAGGGTTACACCGACGTGATGGCCATGCACCTGGCCGGGGAGACCACTGCGGTCGCCTCGTGCGGCACCGCCTTCGGTGACGGCCACCTCGGGTTGCTGCGCCGGCTGATGATGGACGACAACTGGTATCGCGGCGAGCTGATCTTCGTGTTCGACGGTGACGCGGCGGGGCAAGCGGCGGCGCTGAAGGCCTTCGACGGGGATCAGCAGGTGTCCGGAAAGTCTTTCGTCGCCGTGGCTTCCGACGGGATGGACCCCTGCGATCTGAGGCTGAAGTCCGGTGACACGGCGCTGCGGGACCTGGTGGCGCGCCGCATCCCGATGTTCGAATTCGCGATCCGCAGTCTGATCCCGGCTGGTGACGTGCTCGACAACGATCCGCAGGCTCAGGTCGACGCGCTGCGCAGGTGCGTCCCGCTCGTCGCGCGGATTCGGGACTACGCGTTGCGGGACGAATACGCACGACGGTTGGCAGGCTGGACCGGCTGGCGCGACGAAGCGCAGGTGCTGTCCCGGGTTCGCGAGGAAGCCGGCAAGCGCGGCATGCCGGACCGGTCACGCCGACGGGCGGCGGCCGATCAGGCGCAGGTGAGCAAGCCGCGCCCGGCCGACGATGCCAGCCGGCCCAACCCAGCCGATCCCGCGCTGTGGCCGCAGCGCGAGGCGCTGAAGTCGGGGCTCCAATACCCGGCGCTCGCCGGTCCGGTCTTCGACTCGTTGGCCGCCGAGAGCTTCACCCACCCCGGGTACGCCGCGGTACGCACGGCGATCGAGGCTGCGGGCGGCACCGCCGGCGGGCTGACCGGTGCGCAATGGATAGAAGCGGTCCGCGAACAGGCGGCCAGCCCGGCCACGGCGAGCTTGGTCAACGAACTCAGTGTGGAGGCGATCAACGCCGACGACGAGCGGCTGCCCCGCTACATCGGCAGTGTGCTGGCGCGCCTGCAGGAAGTGTGGATCGGCCGTCAGATCGCCGAGGTCAAGTCGAAGCTGCAGCGGATGTCGCCGGTGGAGCAGGGCGACGAGTATCACGCGCTGTTCGGGGACCTGGTCGCGATGGAGGCCTACCGGCGCAGCCTGCTCGAGCAGGCAAGTGGTGACGACCTGACTGCATGAATCGCCCTGCCGGGTTATGGTGTGTGCGTCAACAGTCGGGGAGAAGGCGAGTTGTCAGTGATGTCCGTGCCCACCATTCGCACCCATGCAGCGCGCCTGATCGTCGGCGCCGTCGCTGCGGCGGCTGTCGCCGTCCCGCTGTACGCCTCGTTGAGCAGCCCCGATGCCACCGCGCAGGCCGGCCCGAAGTGCCTTGCCTGGTTCGGCAATCAGGAAGACGGCCACTGCCTGGGCTACTCGAACGGTACCCCCGCGGCGATCGGCACCCCGGGCGTCGCGTTCGGCAACGGCGGCATCACCACCGGCCCGCTGCTGCCCGGCACGTCGTTCAACTCCAACTTCGGCTAGCGCTTCTCGCCGGCTGCCCGCCGTTCGACCTGCCCCGGCCCGAACACTTCGGTGCCGGCGTCGATCGGCGTCACTTCCACCATCGTCGGGTCGGGGGACACCCGTTCCGCGATCTTCCGTCGTCCTGCATCGATGACCGCCCGAGCGGCTGGGCTGCCCGTGACGGCACGGTAGGTGCCGGCGAGCTGTTCGTAGCGCTGGCGTCCGGCCTTGGTGCCCAACACATAGCCCACGGCCGCAACGGCGACATACCCGATCACAGGACTCCTCCACAGCGTTCTCGCGAGGCGGCGCAACCCGATCCCGCGCCACCCATCTGGTGTCCATCCTGCCTCACGCACGGGGCTGCGCGCCCGGCCGGCAACGCATTGGCAACCGCGTCCCGCCATAGGCTAGAGTGCTCTCTGGCCCGCGGCGCACAGTCTGCGGGAGTGCAATCCCCTGTAGCTCAATTGGCAGAGCATTCGGCTGTTAACCGAAGGGTTGCTGGTTCGAGTCCAGCCGGGGGAGCCACGCACGCGCACGATGAGTGTCGCGCCAGCGGGCAGTCTGATCTCCATGGGAAAACTCATCTACGGCTTCACCGTCTCGGTGGACGGCTACATCGCCGACGCGAAGGGTTCCATCGACTGGAGCGAGCCTAGCGACGAACTGCACCAGTACTGGAACGACTTCGAGCGCGAAACCGCACTGTCGTTCTACGGTCGGCGGCTCTACGAGCTGATGTCGGCCTACTGGCCGACTGCCGATGAGGCCCCGGATGCGACGCCGATGATCGTCGACTTCGCCCGCGTCTGGCGGAACATGCCCAAGGTGGTGTTCTCCCGCACCCTGGGGGCGGTCGACTGGAATTCCCGCCTGGAGCGTGGTGATCCCGTCGAGGTGGTCCGCGCTCTGAAGGCCGAGACCGACGGCCAACTCGAGATCGCCGGTGCGACGCTCGCCGCGCCGGTCGTGCAGGCCGGTCTGGTCGACGAGTACCGGGTCGTCCTGGCGCCCATCGCGGTGGGTGGTGGGATGCCTTTCTTCCCGACCCTGCCGTCGTGGATTTCGCTGCGGCTGGTGGAGAACCGGACGTTCCCGGGCGGCACGGTGCTGCTGCGCTACGAGGCCACCTGATGCCCTCTGTCAAAGCCCACACCTGAACCTGGCCGCACGATCTAATGGACTGGTCGTCCGTCTCCCGGCCTGAATTCAGCATTGAGGAAGCAAGCCATGACAGATATGTCGGAGCACCTACCCACACCCGAGGGCTTCCGGAGGAAGTCGGCTCACGTCGACCGGGAGTTCGCGGATGCTCGCCGGTACCTGTCGACGTTGCATGCCGACGACAATGACGGGTTGCGGGCGTTGATGCTCGAGATCCACGGCAGTGACCGAGGCATGAAGGTACTGGCAGCAATGGCGGTGTTGGCCCTCGATTTCGCCGAGCTGGCCGCCGAAGGTCTCGGAGGCGACGTGCAGAGGTGGCTCGACGAATCCACGTGGGCTGAGGACACCGCGGAGAACCTGCGCGACCAAACCGAACTCGGCGGCGAGGGCTGAGCGAAACGCTTCCCGCGCCTCCTGCTCATCGATCAGGGGTCGGAGTGTAGCCACGGCCTGCCTATTGTTGGACCCATGCGTTTTTCGCCTGCCCTCGCGGTGACGAGCACAGCGCTGGTGGCGGCGTGCGGGTGGAGCCCGCCGAGCCCAGCGCCGACAAGCACTCAAGCGTGCGGCCCCGGGCCCGGTGTGCAGGCGGTGTCCACCGAGATCTCGATGCTGCCGCCGGCCTCGTGGACGGAGACCGCGCGCGGGCACGCCGCCGACTGCCGCTTGAACTGGGTGGTGGTCAGTTCCGGCGCCGCCTCCGACAGCCCTGCGCAGGTGCTGTTCTTCGACGGCGAGAGAGGCATCGGATCGCCGACCCCGGACCCGCGGCCCTACATCAACGTCGTCGCCCAAGGCGACCACGACGCCAGCGTGCACTACCAGTGGCGGCAGGGTTCCGATCCGGCGTGCTGCCCCACCGGGGTGGGGTCGGCGCGCGTCACCCTCGAAGAGGGCAGGTTGACGATCCTCGACCCGATACCGGGGCCCTGACTCAGATCACGCCCGCGCTGGTCGCGTCCTGGCGGGTGTGATCGTCGGCGTCCGGAATGTGTTCGGGGTGCAGCATCTCGGCGTAGCGCAACCGCTCCGGGATGCCGAAGCCGTCGACGAGGAGCTCGGCGTAGGGCCGCAGTCGCTTGCAGCGGTCGTTGATCGCGCGTGTCACCGCTTTCGAGCGCTCCGTGGACAGGAAGCGGTGCTCGACGAACCACGACTTGTCTTCTTCGATCACCGTCAGCGCGTACAGATCGCACACCAGGCTGAGGATCTCGCGCGCCGTACGGTCGTGGCAGGAGTCGATGCCCGCGACGAACGCCTCGAAAACGATGCGGTCGATGTGGGACTGCGCGACGTGGAGCACATGGTCCTGCACCGAGTTGAACGCCTCGAACGCGCTCATCTCCTTGGACTTGCTCTGCAGCCTCCGCGCCACCGACGCGATCATGTACTCTTCGCGGTCTTCGAGCATCTTGGCCTGCGTGCCGCGGTTGAAGAGGCTGCCTTCTTCCTCGTTGTCCTGCCGGGAATCGATGACCGTCTGCATGATTGTCTGCGCTGCAGTGCGTTTCAGCACGCGCTCCCCGGCGAACCGAGCCGCGAAGCCGACCCATTCGACGGGACTCATGCCCTTGATGTCGTCGGCGTAGGCGGTCAGCAGCTCCTTGGCCACCAGCTGGAACAGCACGTGGTTGTCACCCTCGAAGGTGGTGAACACGTCGGTGTCGGCCTTGAGCGCGATGAGCCGGTTCTCCGCGAGATAGCCGGCGCCACCGCATGCTTCGCGCGCCTCCTGGATGGCCCGGGTGGCGTGCCAGGTGTTGGCAGCCTTCAGGCCCGCCGCCCGGGATTCCAGCTCGCGCTGCTCCTCGGGATCCGGATCGTCGGCGGTCTGCAGCTCGTGACACTTGGCCACCAGCTCGTTCTGTGCGAACTGCAGCGCATACGAGCGGGCGATCAACGGGAAGAGGCGACGCTGGTGGACCAGGTAGTCCATCAGCAGCACCTCGCCGCCGTCGGGGTCCGAGAACTGACGACGCTGCAGCGCATAGCGCGTCGCGATGTCGAGTGCGACGCGGGCGGCGGCGCCGGCGCTGCCGCCGACGGTCACCCGGCCGCGGATCAGCGTGCCGAGCATCGTGAAGAAGCGTCGGTTCGGGTTCTCGATCGGGGAGCTGTAGGTCCCGTCCGCGGCGACGTCGGCGTACTTGTTGAGCAGGTTCTCCCGCGGGACGCGGACGTTGTCGAACTGGATGCGGCCGTTGTCCACACCGGGGAGGCCGCCCTTGTAGTGACAGTCCGAGGTGATGACGCCGGGCAGGTCGTTGCCGTCCTCGTCACGGATGGGCACGACGAAGCAGTGCACGCCGTGACCCTGTCCGTCCGGAGTGATCAGCTGAGCGAAAACCGTTGCGAAGCGGGCAGTTTCGGCCGCGCCGCCGATGTAGTCCTTCCGCGAGGACGGGGTGGGGGAGTCGATGACGAACTCTTCGGTCGCCGGGTCGTAGGTGGCGGTCGTCTCCAGGGACTGGACGTCGCTGCCGTGACCCGTCTCGGTCATCGCGAAGCACCCGAGGACCTCGAGGTCGATGAGCTTCTTGACGTAGGCCTCGTGATGGCGTTCGGTGCCCAGGTTCTCGATCGCGCCGCCGAACAGGCCCCACTGCACACCGGCCTTGACCATCAGCGACAGATCGCTCATCGCGAGCATTTCGATCTGCGTGACGGCGGCGCCGACGTCGCCGTTGCCGCCGTGCTCCTTCTTGAAACCGTCCTCGGCGGCGCCTCGCGACGCCATGATGCGCATCTGCTCACCGACCTTGGTGCGCGCGATGACGGTGTTCGGGGTGTAATGCGGTCGGAAGATGTCGTTGCTGAGTTCCTTGCGCATCGCGTTCTTGGTGTCTCGCCAGCGGCCGTCGAGGCAGTTCCGCAGATACTCCGCAGTGGTGGTCATATATCGACGGTAGCCCGCGAAACCTCTCTACAAACTGTGATGTCACAAACCGGTCGGAACCTGCCGTGACGGGAGCCCGGGGCGCGGCGTTGAATGTCGCCATGACCGAGTCGCCGGGGGAATCACTGGGAGTTCACGTTCAGGATCATCGGCACGCCGATGTGACCGGCGGGTGGCTGCGCGCTGCCACGTTCGGGGCGATGGACGGCTTGGTCAGCAACACCGCGTTGATCGCCGGGGTGGCCGCCAGCGCCTCGGCGCAGACTGTCGTGATCAGCGGGGTGGCGGGGCTGCTCGCCGGGTCCTTCTCGATGGCTCTCGGTGAGTACACGTCGGTGACCACGGCCAACGAGCAGATCGATTCCGAGGTGCACGTCGAGCGCAAATCGTTTGCGCGACAACCGGAGGCGGAGCAGGCCGAGTTGGTGGCCAAGCTCGTCGAACTCGGGATGTCCGCCGAGACGGCGACCAAGGCGTCAGAGGAGATCCACCGAGACGATCACAAGGCGATCAACTTCCACCTGATCCAGGAGCTCGGGGTCGACCCCCGGGAGAAGCCGTCACCCTGGCTCGCCGCCGGATCGTCGTTCGTGATGTTCGCCGTCGGGGCGATCATCCCGCTGATCCCCTACCTGCTCGGCTACGAATCGCTGTGGGCCGGTCTGGCTTTCGGCGGGTTCGGGCTGATGCTCGCGGGTGCCGCGGCAGCCCGGATCACCCGCCGCTCACCGATCGCGGGATCGGCTCGGCAGCTGACGTTCGGGGCCGTCGCGATCGCCGCGACCTACCTCGTCGGGCACCTCATCGGCGTCTCCGTGAGCTGAGCGCTCAGCTCTCGTTTCCGACGGTGACGGCCTGCGCCTCGTCGCGCAGCTCCTCGAGCTCGGACTCCTCGTCGTCGATGTGGGTCAGGTGTGTCCGCGTGACCGTCAGGACGGCGGCAGCCAACAGGACCGCGCCCGCGCCGACCCAGAACGGCAGGTGCACGCTGACCTTTTCGCCGAGTACGCCGGCGAGCCACGGGGCGACAGCGGCGCCGGAGAACCGCATGAAGCTGTAGGCGGCCGAGGCGACACCCCGCTCCACGGGGGCGGCTTTCATCACGGTCTCGGTGATCAGCGTGTTGTTGATGCCGATCCACAGGCCGGCGACGACGACGCAGGCGGCGAGCACCGGCTTGCTGTCGGTCCACACCGCCATCGCGGCGAGCGTGACGGTCATCAGCAGCAGGTTGACCACCAGCGTGCGCACGGTGCCGAAGCGGTGCTGCAGTCGCGGAGCGACGAACACCGACGTGAATGCCAGGGCCAGACCCCAGCCGAAGAAGATCAGCCCGATCTCCTGAGCTCCCATGTCGAGGGGGAACGGCGTGAATGCCAGCAGCGTGAAGAAGCCGAAGTTGTAGAGCAGCGCGGTGACCGCGACGCCGAGCAGCCCGCGGTGCGCCAGCGCCCGGAACGGATCGGCGAGTGTGGTGGCCCGCGCCGCAGGCGGTGTGGCGGGCAACAGGAACGTCGTCACCAGCAGCGCGATGGCCATCAGAGCGGAGACGCCGAAAAAGGGCCCGCGCCAGGAGATCTCACCGAGTACACCACCCACCAGTGGGCCGACGGCGATGCCCAGCCCCAGGGCGGCTTCGTAAAGGATGATTGCCTGGGCGACCGACCCGCGCGCCGAACTGACGATCGTCGCGAGCGCGGTGGCGATGAAGAGCGCGTTGCCCAGTCCCCACAGCGCCCGCCAGCCGACGATGCCCATCACGGTGTCGGAGAATCCGGCGAGCCCCGCGCCGGCGATGATGATCACCAGGCCGATCAGCAGCGTGCGCTTGGGTCCGATACGACTGGACACCACGCCGGTGATCAGCATCGCCACGCCCATCACGGCCATGTAGCTGGTGAACAGCAGCGAGACCTGCGAGGGCGAGGCGTTCAGGTTGTCGGCGATCGGTTTGAGGATGGGGTCGACGAGACCGATTCCCATGAACGCGACGACGGACGCGAAGGCCACGGCCCAGACGGCCTTGGGTTGGCGCCACATCTGTGTGTCGGCAGACACCGGCGAACCACTCCTTTCGGTGGAAAACAGATTCAGTGCGACTTCTGTTCGGTGCGAGAGGCGGACGTGGCCTCGTCGATCAGGCGGTGCATCACGAGGACCGCCTCGGTCAGGCAGGCCCGGTCGGCCTCGCTGAGCCGGTCGAGATAGGGGTCGACGGCCGCGCCGCGATCGGCTCGCGCCTGACGCAGGGTGTCCTTGCCGCGCTCGGTGATGCGGATCAGGACGGCCCGCGCGTCGTGCGGGTCTGTGGTTCTCGTCACCATTCCGGCGTCCTCGAGACGCCGCACCTGCGTGGTCATCGTGGGCTGCGAGCAGTGATCGAGAGCGGCCAGATCGGAGATCCGTGCCTCGCCGCGGTCGTCGATCGTGGACAGCAGGCGGGCTTGGGCGAACGGGAGGGGGATGCGAACTCGCTGGTTGGCCATCCGGTTGAGCCGTGCCACCACCGAGAGCAGGTCGGAACCGAGCGTGGAGGACATGCCCTCCATGATTGCATAGAATCCCTATGCAATCCACCTGGGGTACCCGACTGGCAGAATCATGAGATGACCTCGGCCGCCTCGCAGCGCACGCCGCGACGGTCGGGCTCCCTACAACCGGTGGAGCTCGCACAGGCCGCGGTGATGGCGGCCCTGTGCGCCGCCATCGCCATCATCGCGGTGGTCGTGCCGTTCGCGGCCGGCCTGTCGCTGCTCGGCACGGTGCCGATGGGGCTGCTCGCCTACCGCTATCGCCTGCGGGTCGTGCTGACGGCAACGGTCGCCGGTGGGTTGGTGGCGTTCCTCATCGCCGGCATGGGCGGCTTCATGACCGTGGTGAACTGCGCGTACATCGGGGGACTGACCGGCATCGTCAAACGGCGCGGTCGTGGCACTCCCACCGTGGTGGCGTCCGCGCTCATCGCCGGCGCCGTGTTCGGCGTGTTCATCGTCGGGGCCCTGGCCCTGCTGAGCCGTCTGCGCACGCTGATCTTCGACTCGGTCACCGCCAACATCACGGGCGTGGCGGCGATCATGCGTCGCATCCCCCCACTCGAGGACGCTGCAGCGCGCCTCGAGCGCGACTTCGCCACCGCGCTGCACTACTGGCCGCTGCTGTTCTTCGTCATGGGTGTGTTCTCGATCGTCTGGGTGAGCCTGGTCGGCTGGTGGGCGCTGTCGCGGGTGATGGCGCGCCTGCTCGGCGTGCCCGATGTGCACAAGCTCGAGACGCCCGCCGACAACGGCCCCGTCGGCCCGGTTCCGCTGCAGCTGCGCGACGTCCGCTTCCGTTACCCCGCAACGCATCGCGACGCGCTCGGGCCGGTGTCACTGGATGTGCAACCCGGCGAACACGTCGCCGTCACCGGGGCCAACGGGTCGGGCAAGACGACGCTGATGCTCGTGCTCTCCGGGCGCGAACCCAGCGCAGGCGCGATCGAGCGTCCGGGCAGCGTCGGATTGGGCAAGCGCGGCGGCACCGCCGTGGTGATGCAGCATCCCGAGAGCCAGGTGCTCGGCACACGCGTCGCCGACGACGTGGTCTGGGGTCTGCCCCCGGGTACGAGCACCGACGTGGACCGTCTTCTCGGCGAGGTCGGCCTCGACGGTTTCGGCGAACGGGACACCGGCGGGTTGTCCGGCGGCGAACTGCAGCGGCTCGCCGTGGCTGCCGCGCTGGCCCGCGAACCGGCGCTGCTGATCGCCGACGAGGTGACCAGCATGGTGGACCAGCAGGGCCGCGACGGCCTGATGTCCGTCCTGTCCGGGCTCACCCGAGCACACGGAACCTCGCTGGTGCACATCACGCACTACAACGACGAGGCCGAGGCCGCCGACCGCACGGTGGCGCTGACCGGCAACGGCGCCAACGCCGACAACGTGACCGGACCGGACATGGTCGAGACCGCAGAGGTGCACGCACCCCGCCCCGAGGTCGACCCAGGTCATCGAGCCGGCCCGCCGGTGCTCGAGCTGCGCGACGTCGGCCACATCTACGGCGACGGCACCCCCTGGGCCAAGACCGCGCTGACCGGCATCGACTTCTCCGTGCACGAAGGCGACGGCGTGTTGATCCACGGGCTCAACGGTTCCGGGAAGTCCACGCTGGCCTGGATCATGGCCGGGCTCACCGTACCGAGCCAGGGCGAGTGCCTGCTCGACGGCAAGCCGGTGTCCGAACAGGTTGGCGCTGTGGCGATCTCGTTCCAGGCGGCCCGGCTGCAGCTGATGCGCAGCCATGTCGCGTTGGAGATCGCCTCGCTGGCCGGCTTCTCCAAGTACGACCAACAGAAGGTGACCGAGGCGCTGGCCACCGTGGGTCTGGACCCGACGCTGGCTTCTCGACGGATCGATCAGCTCAGCGGCGGCCAGATGCGCCGCGTCGTGCTCGCCGGCCTGCTGGCCCGGTCCCCGCGCGCACTGATCCTCGACGAACCGCTGGCCGGCCTCGACGCCGCCTCCGCCGTGGGGTTGGTACGTCTGCTCGAAGATCTGCGGAAGCGCAGAAGGCTGACCGTCGTGGTGATCTCCCACGACTTCGCCGGGCTGGAAGGTCTGTGCCCGCGCACGCTGCACCTGCGCGACGGAGAACTGGCGACCGTGCCCACCGCGGCCGGGGGTGTCGCATGAGCGCGACCCGTCCCCGTCGTCAGGTCGTGCTGCTTCGGCCGGTGCCGGGGCGCACCGTCATCCACGACCTGTGGGCGGGCGCGAAGCTGATCATCGTCGCCGGCATCGGGGTGCTCCTGACGTTCTATCCCGGCTGGTTACCGATCGCAGCGGTGGCCGTGCTGGTGCTGGTGTCGGCCAGGCTCGCCCGCATCCCGCGCGGCGTGCTGCCGTCCATCCCGCGGTGGCTGTGGTTCCTCGTGGCACTGGGCGGGTTGACCGCCACGTTCGCCGGTGGCAGTCCGGTGATGTCGGTGGGATCGATGGAGATCGGGTTCGGCGGGCTGCTGAACTTCCTGCGCATCACGGCGCTGTCGATCGTGCTGCTGGGGCTCGGGGCCATGGTCTCCTGGACCACCAACGTCGCTGAGATCGCCCCTGCCGTCGCCGCACTCGGGCGCCCGCTGCGACCGCTGCGCGTCCCCGTCGACGACTGGGCGGTGGCACTTGCGCTGTCGCTGAGGGCCTTTCCGATGCTGATCGACGAATTCACCGTGCTGTACGCGGCCCGTCGGTTGCGACCGCCCGATGTCGATGTGCACCGGCGCGGCCGACGCAAGCGGTGGGCCGCGGAGCTGATCGATCTGCTCGCCGCCGCGATCACTGTCGCGCTGCGACGAGCCGACGAGATGGGCGACGCGATCACCGCACGTGGTGGCGCGGGCCAGATCTCGGCCGCGCCATCGCGGCCGGCCCGCCGCGACTGGGTGGCTTTCGCGATCGTTGCCGTGGTGTGCGGCGCTGCGCTCGCGCTCGAGCTGATGGTCCTTCCCACGAGCAGCGCGCGTAACTGACCCACTACGGTGAAGGGCGTGAGCGCGCCCCGAACCATCGACGCCGATTTCCTGGCGCTGCCCCGGCAGGCACTCGCGGATGCGGCTCTGGCCGCGGCGGTCCAAGCCGGGGCCAGCTACGCCGATCTGCGCATCCACGCCATCACCACCGAGACGATCGGGCTGCGTGATCACGACGTGGAAACCGCCGTCGTCGACAGTGAGATCGGTCTTGCCGTCCGCGTGATCGTCGACGGCACCTGGGGTTTCGCCTCTCATGCCGAGCTGAGCGTCGAAGCGGCCGCGGACACCGCTCGCCGTGCCGTGCGCGTCGCGACCAGATTGGCCCCGCTGAACGCCGAACGCATCGAGCTCGCTCCCGAGCCGGTGTACCGGGACATGACGTGGGTGTCGAGTTACCGGATCGACCCGTTCGAGGTGCCGGTCGAGGACAAGGTCGCCGTGCTCGGTGACTACGCGGGCCGGCTGCTCGCCTCCGACGGTGTGGACCACGTGTCGGCACGGCTGCACGCGGCCAAGGAGCAGACGTTCTACGCGGACACGTTCGGCTCGTCGATCACGCAGCAGCGGGTGCGGGTGCTGCCCAACGTGGAGGCCGTGGCCGTCGACACCGCGGCCGGCACGTTCGAGACCATGTCCACGCTGGCCCCGCCGACCGCACGCGGGTGGGAAGCCGTTGCCGACGACGACATCTGGAACTGGTCCGACGAGCTCGCCGGGCTGCCCGCGCTGCTGGCCGAGAAGGTCAAGGCACCCAGCGTGGTGGCAGGCCCCACCGATCTGGTGATCGATCCGACCAACCTGTGGCTCACCATCCACGAATCGATCGGGCACGCCACCGAATACGACCGCGCCATCGGCTACGAAGCGGCTTATGCCGGCACCTCGTTCGCCACCCCCGACAAGCTGGGCCGCATGATCTACGGATCGCCGGTGATGACCGTGACGGCGGACCGGACCACCGAATACGGCTTGGCGACCGTCGGTTTCGACGACGAGGGAGTGCGTGCGCAGAGTTGGGACCTGGTCCGAGACGGACTCTTCGTGGGCTATCAACTGGACCGGGTGTTCGCTCCCCGGCTCGGCGTGGGCCGCTCCAACGGCTGCAGCTATGCCGACTCGGCGCACCACGTGCCCATCCAACGGATGGCCAACGTCTCGCTGCAGCCCGCTGCCGAGGACATCAGCACCGACGATCTGATCGCGCGGGTGAACGACGGGATCTACATCGTCGGCGACAAGAGCTGGTCGATCGACATGCAGCGCTACAACTTCCAGTTCACCGGGCAACGCTTCTTCCGGATTCGCGACGGAAAACTCGACGGGCAGGTCCGCGACGTCGCCTACCAGGCGACCACCACCGACTTCTGGGGTGCGATGGAAGCCGTTGGCGGACAGTCGACATGGCGTCTCGGCGGTGCGTTCAACTGCGGTAAGGCCCAACCCGGTCAGGTGGCGGCCGTCAGCCACGGCTGCCCGTCGGCTCTGTTCCGAGGAATCAACGTGCTCAACACCCGCGAGGAGGCGGGCCGATGAGCGCAGCGAAGAAGCCAATGGAGACGGGCCGATGATCAGCGCGCAGCAGGTGGTCGACGCCGTGTTGGCCGAAGCGACCCGCCTCGGCGGCGCCGACGAGACCGTCGTCGTCGTCACCGACCGCGTCGACGCGTCACTGCGGTGGGCCAACAACACCATGACCACCAACGGTGAATCCACCAGTCGCACCACCACGGTGATCTCGGTCGTGCGTCGCGGTGAGGACGCCCACGTCGGGTCGGTACGGTCCAGCGCCGTCGACCCGTCCGTCATCACCGCACTGGTGGCGGCCTCGCAGCAGGCGGCCGCTGCCGCGCCACCGGCACGGGACAGCGCCCCCGCGCTGGCCGCAACAGATGCGCCGCCCGACTGGGACGCACCCCTCCCCGGCACCAGCGCCGACGTCTTCGCCGGTGTCGCAAGCGATCTGGCCCGCGGATTCCGCGGGAGTGACACGCTCTTCGGGTACGGCCGCCATGTCGTCGAGACGACGTTCGTGGCCACCTCCGGCGGGGTGCGCCGCCGCTTCACTCAGCCCACCGGTTCGGTGGAGATCAACGCCAAGCGGGACGGGGCCAGTGCGTGGGCAGGGGTCGGCACCCCCGACTTCGCGAACGTCTCCACCGATGCCCTGCTCGCGGAACTGGACACCCGGCTGTCATGGGCGCATCGCACCATCGACCTGCCGGCGGGGCACTACGAAACCCTGCTGCCGCCCTCGACTGTGGCGGACCTGATGATCTACCTGACCTGGACGATGGGCGGTCGGGGAGCGCAGGAGGGCCGCTCGGCGCTGTCGGCGCCGGGTGGCGGAACGCGCGTGGGGGAGAAGCTGACCGATCTTCCGCTGACGCTCTACTCGGATCCGTATGCGCCGGGTCTGGAATGCGCCCCGTACGTGGCGGTCGCGACGTCGTCGGAGCGGGCATCGGTGTTCGACAACGGTATGGCGATCGACCGGGTCGACTGGCTGCGCGACGGCGTGATCAACGCGTTGGCCTACCCGCGCGCCGCGGCGGAAGAGTTCGGCGCCCCTGTCGCCGTGGGAGCCGACAACCTGCTGATGACCGGCGGCGCGAGCACACTGCAGCAGATGATCGCCGCGACCGAGCGCGGCTTGCTCCTCACCACCCTCTGGTACATCCGCGAGGTCGACCCGTCGGTGCTGCTGCTGACCGGCTTGACCCGAGACGGCGTGTACCTGGTCGAGGACGGCGAGGTCACCGCCGCGGTGAACAACTTCAGGTTCAACGAGAGCCCTCTGGACCTGCTGCGGCGGGCCACCGAGGCCGGCGTCAGCGAGGTGACGTTGCCCCGCGAGTGGGGCGACTGGGCCACGCGGGCGCAGATGCCGTCACTGCGAATTCCGGACTTTCACATGTCGTCGGTCAGTCAGGCGCAATAAGCTCACCAGCGTGAGCGATCGCGCACTGCCCGAACGGCTGGCCGAGCTCGTCGCGCTGTCCTCGGGGGACAGCCGCGCCGACGCGGTGATCCGGCTGACGTGCGGGCGGGCGCTGTCGCTGCCACCGTTGCCCATCCGGGTGGACCTGGTCGACGGGCGCACGGACGAGGAGGCGGTGCTGGCGGCGTTCGCGGAGCAGTTCAGCACCGACGTCACGGGGATCGGGGACAACCAGCGGCAATGTCTTCTGAACGCCTACGGAGACAAGGCGTTTCGCGTCGTCGTGGCGGTCTTCATCGCTGATTTCCTGCCCCGGGTGTGGGCGGGGTGCGACGCGCTGGGGCTCGGCAGGCCGGGCGTGGTGTCGGAGGTGGCGTGGGACGCCGACGGGGATCCGGTCGAGGCTCTGCTCGGCGAATTCGTCCCGGCGGTGGCGCGGCTGCGCGAACTCGACGCGGTGACCACCGAGGTGGTGCGGCTGCGCGGCGCGGCCGCACACAACTGCCGACTGTGCCGATCGCTGCGCGAATCGCATGCACTCGATGCGGGCGGGTCGGAGGACCTGTACCACCAGATCGAGGACTACGAGGCCGCCGCCGACCTGTCGAAGACGCACAAGGCGGCGCTGCGGTACGTGGATGCGCTGATCTGGACGCCCGCGGAGATCAGCGAGTCGGTGGTCCACGGCATCCACAAGTACTTCTCGGAGACACAAGCGTTCGAGCTGACCCTCGACGTGATGCGCAACGCGGCCAACAAGATCGCGGTGGCACTGGGTGCCGATGCGCCCCGGGTCACCGAGGGCACCGAGCGCTACGAGATCGACGAGGCGGGGCAGACCGTCTTCGCGTGACCGGCGATATGCGACCATGGTGGCCGCACGAGGGGCGGTAGCTCAGTCGGTTAGAGCCGTGGACTCATAATCCATTGGTCGCGGGTTCGAGCCCCGCCCGCCCTACTTCAGACGGTGTCACGGCGGGCGCCAGTAGGGTCGGCCATATGGACGACGCGGCGGCGCTGGCGAAACACCTGGGTGAGGCAGACTTCGTCTCACTGGTCACCTACAAGCGAGACGGAACTCCCGTCGGATCGGCGATGTGGATCGCCTCCGACGGTGACGACCTCGTCGTCTGGACACCGTCCGACGCCTGGAAGGTCAAACGCGTGCGACGCGACCCGCGCGTCGTGCTGATTCGCTCGAGCCGCATGGGCAAGGTCGATCCGGTCGACCCCGAACTGCTGTGTACCGCCGTCGTCGAGGAATCGCCAACCGCCGTGGCCGACGTCGAGCAGCTCATCCGCCGCAAGTACGGCCTTCAGTTCCACATCATCACCACCATCGAAGCGATCCTCGCCAGGGGGCGAAAGCCCAGGGTGGCACTCCGGATGACGCCGCAGCAGGTGAACTCCAAGTCGGGGTAATGCTCCCGACGGGTGTCTCGCGATCGGCGTCTCGACACCTGTCCTACACTCCGGCTGTGGACGTCAACGGAACCAGCGCAATTGTCACCGGCGGAGCCTCAGGCATCGGCGCCGCCACCTCCCGCCTCCTCGCCTCGCAGGGCGCGCGGGTCGTCATCGCCGACCTGCAGGCCGAGCGCGGCCAGGAACTGGCCCACGAGATCGGCGGCGCGTACGTCAGCGTCGACGTGACCGACACCTCCCAGATCGAAGACGCGGTGAACACCGCCGTCGACCTGGGACCGCTGCGCACCCTGGTCAACTCGGCCGGAATCGGTTGGGCGCAAAGGACAATCGGCAAGGACGGCGAGTTCGCCTCGGCGCACAACCTCGACGCGTACAAGAAGGTGCTCGCGATCAACCTGGTCGGCACCTTCGACTGCATCCGGCTCGCGGCCACGGCGATGAGCCGGCTCGACCTCACCGACTCCGGCGAGCGCGGCGCGATCGTCAACATGACCAGCGTGGCCGCGTTCGACGGCCAGATCGGCCAGGCGGCCTACTCCTCGTCGAAGGGCGGCGTCGTCGGACTGACCCTGCCGGTGGCCCGCGACCTCGCCGCGGTCGGCATCCGTGTCAACACCGTCGCCCCCGGCCTGATCGACACCCCGATCTATGGCGAAGGCCCGGACTCGGAGGCGTTCAAGGCCAAGCTCGGTGAATCCGTTCTCTACCCGCGCCGGCTCGGCAAGCCCGAAGAGCTCGCGTCGATGGTCGTCGAACTGATCACCAACTCCTACATGAACGCCGAGGTCGTCCGCGTCGACGGCGGCATCAGGATGCCGCCGAAGTAGGCGAGTCCTCCACCTGTAACGGCCCCGCTGCAAGGGCCGCCACGGCTGCCATGATCGCCGCGGCCGCGACGCATCCCACACCGAGCGTCGCCGCCGCGGCGACCGCGCCGACGAGCAACGGGCCGCCGGCGTCTCCGAGTTCACGGCCGACCTCTGCTGATCCCATGGTCTCGCCGAGTCTTTCGGGCGGCGCCGAGGCGGCCAGGGCGGCGAAGCCCAGTGGCGTCAGGACCCCCGCGCCCAATCCGATCGCGATGGCGCCGACGATCAGTCCCACCGGCCCGGCCAGGAGTCCGGCCAGCAGGAAGCCGGCGACGCACGCGGTGAGCCCCGCGATGGCGCCGGCGCGGTAGCTGAACCGGCGGCCATCGAGCGCGCGGCCGGCCCACGGTTGTGAGAGGGCCGCGCAGGCGGACAGCACGGAAACCATTGCCCCGCTGAGCAATGCGTTGGCGCCGGCCGACGCGGCGAGGATCGGGAAGAAGCCCACTCCGATGGACAACGCAGCGGTCGAGGCAGCGAGTACCAGGGTGGGAGCGAGGAATGCGCGCCGGGTGAGTCGACGGGCCAGGTCGACGACCGTCGAACGCCGCCGAGGCAGCGGCTCGACTCGGGGAACGACGCATGCGGCCCAGACGGCGACGATGACCGCGACCACCCCCAGCGTCGCGAACAGCGCGTTGTACCCGCCGATGGTCACCACGCCGCCACCCAGGAGCGGTCCGAGCGTGTATCCCAACCCTTTCCACGCTCCGTAGCTTCCGAACCGTCGTGCGTGGCCGCCGGGTGACTGGAGTCGAGCCACGAGTGTGGACGCTGCGGGGGAGAACGCTGCGGCGGCCGCACCTTGTGCAAAGCGGGCGACGCCCAGCAGGCTTGGATCGCCGGCGGCGACGAATCCAGCTGATGCGCAGGCGAATCCGATTAAGCCGCCGATGAGAACGGGACGTGGACCGACACGGTCCACGAGTGCGCCGAAGACAGGTTTGAGGATGACCTCGGCGGCGTCGTAGACGGCGAGCAGTAGTCCGATCGTGAGCAGGCTGGCGTGCTGTTCCTGGCCGTATGTGCCCAGATTGGCGGCGATCGAGTGCGCGCCGAAGGCGGTGACGAAGCCGGCGCCGTAGAGGGGCCAGTAGCGGTGGCGTGGATGGTCGACGGTGTTCACGATCCTGTGGTCTTCAGCGCTGCGCCGAGCTAGTGGCGGCGCAGCGTCTCCCAGTCGTGCTCGGCTTCCAGCTGGGCGATCAGACGCGACGTCCTTTCGCGCATCAGCAGTGTCGCGCCGATGCCGATCGCGATCGCCGCGACCAACGCGATCCAGGAGAACCGGGAGAGCCAGCGTTCGGCGGCCATACCGGCGTAGTAGATGACGGCGACGGTGCCGCCGGCCCACACCACGGCGCCGCTCGCATTGGCGGCGAGAAATCCTGGGTACCGCATCCGCATGGCACCGGCCAACGGGCCCGCGAAGATCCGCAGCAGCGCGATGAACCGGCCGAAGAACACCGCCCAACCGCCCCACCGCGCAAACAGCTGCTTCGCCAAAGCGACGTGTCCGGGGCCGAAGTGTTTCGGGAAGCGCCTGCCGAGCCGTTCGAACAGCGACATCCCGTAGCGCCGCCCGATCGAGTAGCCGATCGTGTCGCCGATGACGGCGCCGAGTGCGGCCGCCCCCGCGACGCCTATCGGGCTGATGTCGAGGCTGTGACGCGACGACAGCAGCGCCGCGCTCACCAGAGCGATCTCGCCGGGCAGCGGTATGCCGAGGCTCTCGACGCCGATGACGGCCCCGACGACCAGGTAAACCGCGATCGGCGGGATCGTCTGCAGGATGGCTTCGACGGTCATGCCGGCGCTACAGCTGCCAGTCGTTGGAGCCGTCGTGCCGCGAATACGTGCCGCCCCCGGAATTCTTCACCACGATGGGATCGCCGGCGCCGAAGTTGTCGTAGAACCATTGCGCGTTCGCCGGGCTGATGTTGATGCAGCCGTGGCTGACGTCTCGCTTGCCCTGATCGGCGACCGACCACGGCGCACTGTGCACGAAGTCGCCGCTGTCGTCGAAGCGGACGGCCAGCTCCACCGTGGTCTTGTACCCGTACGTCGAATCGACAGGCACACCATAGGTCGAGGAGTCCATCACCACCGAGGGCATCTTCTCCTGGACGTAGTAGGTGCCGTTCGGTGTCTGATGGCCGCCGGCGGTCATCCCCATCGACATCGGAATCGTCTTCTCCACCATTCCATTGCGGGTGACGGTCAGCTGGTGGGTGGCGTCGTCGGCCGTGGCGATGAGGGTGTCGCCGGTCTGAAAACTGGACGTCGCGCCACCGGCGTCGACGGTCACCGTGGTATGGGCAGGCCAGAAATCCAGTGGGCGCCAGCGCAGCTGCGTGGGCGTCATCCAGTAGAACTTGCCGGGCACCGGGGGGACCGAGGAGACGTGGATGGCGTTCTCGGCGGCGACGGAGTTGTCGACCAGCCCGGGGAAGTCGATGATGATCGGCTGGCCGACACCGACGGTGGATCCGTTGGCAGGAGCCACTTTCGGCGGAGCGAACGGCGCCGCGCCGACGAACGGCGTCGGGTCCTGCCCTGCGGGAGGCTGGGCGAGAGCGAGAGGGGACAGAGCAAGAGGGGACACCGTCATCACGACCAGGCCCACCAACGCGGCAGCACCGACCGCCGTGAGTGTTCTCCACATCCAAGAAGAGGTCCACGCAGACATACGCATCCTTCCGTCGCGGTGACAGTGTTCCACGGCGACCTGGGTTCCGCGGCGACCTGGGATTTCAGGGTGTGAGGCTGACCGAGGACACCGACTGGGTGCCGCGTAGCCCCTTGAGTTCGACCTCGACGGGATCGTCGAACGCGATCCCGTGGACGCCGTCCGCCGACTCCCGCACCTCATCGCTGACGAGGATCTCTCCGCCGGCTGCCAGATCGGCGATGCGCGCCGCCATCGCGACGTTGCGGCCGAACAGGTCGTCGCCGCGACGAACCGACGTACCGACGTGGACACCGATCCGGACCCGGATTCCGTCGTAGTGCTCGGCGTTCTCCCGCAGCGCCCGCTGGATCGCCAGGCTGCACCGCAGCGCATCGGTGGGTGCGGAGAAGGCGATCATGAAACCGTCTCCCTGGTTCTTGACGACGTAGCCGCGGTGGTCGGCGACCGTGCGCTCGACGAGGCGGTTGTGCCGGTCGAGCACCTTCATCCAGGCGCTGTCGCCGAGTGACTCGTTGCGTTCGGTGGACCCTTCGATGTCGGAGAACATCAGAACGACGCGACCGTCGGTGGTGAGGCGAGCCAAATCCGGACGCTCGACGCGCGCCCACGCCGCGAGGTCGTCGACCGAACTGCGCACGGAGCCGACGATGCCGTGCCGGATCAGCGCGTCGGCGCTTTTCAGCGTGTGGGTGACCGTTCTGACGGCCAGCGGAGCCACTCCGTGTCTCCGTCTGCGTACCCCTGCAGGAACACGTTCACGGTTGCGCCGCAACTCTTTCCGGGCGCCGGCCAGTTGGCGCCGTGACACGATGAGCAGCACGCCGAGGGTGATCACCGCCGCGAACAGGATCGGCGTGAGTACCAGCAGCGCGATGTCCACACCTCCAGTATCCCGGTGGTCTCACCGATGAGTTCAGCGCCGCCTCCCGGTCTGTCTTGTAGCCCACCGACAGAACCACGAGGAGCATCATGAGCGCGACCTACACCTTCGACGTCTTCTCCAGTCTCGACGGCTTCGGTGGAGCGGACGGCGGTGATTGGACCGGCTATTGGGGTAAGCAGGGACCTGAGTTGCTTGCCCGCCGCCTCGACCTCTACCGGAATGGCCAGCGAATGGTGTTCGGTGCCAACACCTATCGCCAGTTCGTTCAGATGCTCGGCGACAGCGACGAGGATTCCGAGGTCCGCGACCCGTGGGTCACCGCGATGCACCACCTGCCGGCGACGGTCATCTCCACGACCGTCGGGGAGCCGCTCGAGTGGCCGGATGCGACCGTGGCGCGTGGTGACGCTGTCGAGGTGGTCGCCCGGCTGAAGGACGAGTCGGACATCCCGTTGCGATCCCACGGCAGTTTGTCGATGAATCGGGCCCTGATGGCCGCCGGTCTCGTGGACTACCTGCAGGTCACGATCTTTCCCGTCATCACCGGGCAGACAGGTGCCGATCCGGTTTTCGCCGGCGCCGCTGACTTCGACCTCGAGCTCGTCGAGCGCCGCACCCTCGATGCCGACATCGCGGAACTGGTGTACCGGCCGAGGCTGCACTCAGCCGTGGTGTAACGCTTCGCGGGCGTTCGGACACTACCCACGGTGCGTTGGTTGACAGCGGCTACACAGGAAAACGCTCCTGCGCTGGTCGAGACGACGGCAAAATGTGAAGATCTAGTCGCGACCCAGGAATCTGGGACGGCATGCGGCTCGACGAACAGATGGGAACGCATTATGAGATCAAGGACCAGTCGCTTCTCGCTGGTTGCTGGCGGTGTCGCCCTCTCGGCGATGACGTGGCTGGCCGTGGGGTGTAGCTCGAACGAGGGCAACGCCCCGGAGACCTCCACCACCACGACGACCACGACGACCACCACGACCCCGCCGGCCACCACTCCGGCTACGCCGCCTCCGGCGTCGCCCACGGAGAACGTGCCTCGCACCGCCGGCGGTAACCCGTTCACCTCGATTCCGCCCAACGCGAACGACAACGGCAGGAACCCGGGAGCACCCCGCGCACCACAGTGACAGTGACGAGCCATCGTCACTGACGTTCGTGCGCCTGCGTTCCGCGTCGCGGGCTTGACGGCACTGGTGGTAGGGATCCTGATACTCCTCACCACCAGTGTCGCCCCGGTGCGGCCGACCTCTGCCGGTGGGCCTGGGCAGCTGATCGGCGGGCCGTACGCCGCCCTTCTGGCCCACGCGGTTGATCTCGGACCGTCGCACGACCGCTCTGCCCAGCTCGTCGTCGAACTGCGCGATGCTGTCGCCCCGGTGGGCTTGAGCCAATGGGCCGACAGTCATGCGCTGTCCGTTCAGTGGCAACCGGGTCAGCGCTGGGCTGTTGTCGAAGGTGGCGCACAAGCCATGGGCCGTGCGTTCGGTGTGGACGTCCACGACTACCGCGAACAGCACGGCACGGTGTTCTACGCCTCACGCCGTCAACCCGCCGTACCCGACGCGGTGACCGGGGAGGTCGATTCCGTCGGCCGGCTCCTCGGCTACACGCCCTTCCGGGACAACCAACCGCGGCAACTGCCTCTCGATGTGCCCGAATTCGGGCTCACGCCAATGGCGTTGCGCACCACCTACGAAGCCGACCGGCTCGTTGCCGACGGGTACACCGGCAAGGGGCAGACGGTCGCCATCTTCGCCTTCGGCGGCTTCCGTCAGTCCGATCTCGACGAGTTCGCCACGCGAAACGGCTTGCCGGCGTTCACGCCCACCATCATCGGCGGGACGTTCGACGAACCCAGCGCCGAGACCACGATGGACCTGTCCGTCGTGCACGCCATCGCCCCCGACGCCCGCAAGATCGTGATCAATGCGCGGCCCACCGTGGAAGGCGACGGCGCCTACGTCAAGATCGGGCAGATGATGGCCGACGTCGACCGGCAGTTCCCGGGTGCGGTGTGGAGCTTCTCCATCAGCTGGGGGTGCGACAAGCTGCTCACCGCAACCGATCTCGCGCCCGCGCAGTCGGCGCTGCTGGCCGCGACCGGTCGCGGAACCACTGCATTCATGGCCAACGGCGATCTCGCCGGGCTGGAATGCAAGAGCGGTGACGACTGGTCCTCGGCGCCCGCGCAGGACAGCATCGGCCTCAATTCTGTGGCGTCCCTTCCCGAAATGGTCAACGTCGGAGGCACTACGCTGTCCACCACGGCCGGCGGAGCCTGGCTGGACGAGCAGTCCTGGTACGACGTACCGCTGGGGCTGGGCACCAGCGGCGGAGTGTCGGAACTGTTCGACCTGCCCACGTGGCAGCGCGGAGTCGAAGGGGCCGTCCCCGCCGACCGCGGCACCGGGAAGCGGCTGACACCCGACGTGTCCGCGGTCGCCGATCCCTTCACCGGGGTGAGCTTCATCCTCGACGGCCAGCCGACGATCGGCGGCGGCACGTCCCAGGCGGCGCCCATCTGGGCGGGCCTGGCCGCGGTGATGAACGACTACCTGATCTCCACCGGCGGACGTCCGCTCGGAGATCTCAACCCGCTGCTCTATCGGATCGCCGCCGGCGCCCGGCTGCCGGCGTTCCGCGATGTGACGTTGGGTGGCAACGCCGTCGACGACGCCGCACCCGGCTACGACCTCGTCACCGGTCTGGGCACCCCGCGGGTGGGCAACCTCGTGCGCGACGTCGCCGATGTGCAACAGGAGAACTCATGAGCGACGACAGTCCCTTCCCGACCACCGAGTGTCGGATCTGCCGGGTCGATGTGCCCGACGGCGAGTTCTGCGGACTGTGCGGTTGCCATTTGACGGCCCGCAAGTGGGAGGGCCCGGACTGGTTGCGCATCAGGAACTTCGGTGCCGCACCCGGAGAGAGTGTGCTGTCCCCGTCGTTGCTGAGTTCGCTGTTCCCCCATCTTGCGCATCGCGGCGCGTTCCGGGTGGCGCTGGGGGCCATGGTGGTGGCGCTGGTGGCCTTCGCGCTGCTCCGGATGCCCGCGGCCCTGATCGCAGTCGGCGTGCTGGGGCTACCCGCACTGTTCCTCGTCTACATGCGCGAGGCCGACGGGCTGCGGGATCTGCCGACGCGCGCCCTTGCACTGACGGTCGGGCTCGGGGTGGTGCTCGGCGTCGGGTTCGTCCTCGTGGCCGGCGCGGCCTTCGACCGGACCTCCGGTGCGGCCGTGGGGGTGGGCATGAGCGGTTCGCAGATGGTCCAGCAGGGCGCCGCACTCCCGCTCGCCGGCGCGATCCTGATGCTGGTTCCCGTCATCGTGATCCGGCTGATGGGGCCGCCGACCCGGGAGTCTTTGGAAGGCTTCATGATCGGGGCACTCGGCGCGCTGAGCTTCACCGCCGCGGCGATGATGACCCGGCTGGTCCCACAGCTCGAGACCGGCCTGGTCAGTGATGCCCCGCTGACGTTCTATCTGGTCGAGGCGGGCATCCGGGGCGTCGCGGCACCGCTGATCGCCGCGGCCACCGGTGGGTTGGTGGGCGTGGCGCTGTGGTTCACCCGACCCGACAGCAAGAAGGATCAACGGCCGGGACTGGTCCGCTTCGTGATGGTGGCGTTCGCGGTCGCCGTGCTCGCGCTGTCCATCGCGCTGGGCATGGTCGACATCTCCCGCTCGCGGCAGTGGCTGATGCTCGCCCTGTACGCGGTGGTCGCCGCGGCGGCGCTGTTCCTGCTGCGGCTCAGTCTGCACCTGGCGCTGCTGCACGAGGCTCACGACGAGACGATCGCGGACCAACCGGTGCTGTGCCAGCACTGTGGCCATGTGGTGCCCGACATGGCGTTCTGCCCGGTGTGCGGGGTGGCCGCGCGTGCGTCGTCGAGGTCATCGCGCGCCCAGCGCCGGGCTGAGCGCCCCCGGCGTGCCGACACCGATGGCGACCGGTCTTGACGACCACCACGTTCTTCCCCGGCTACACCGTCGGCGAGAGCCACGCGCCGTCGGTGAGTCGACCGTCGCACCGAATGGTGTTGTTGCTGTGGATCATTCCGGTCATCCTGGTGGCCGGCGTGCTCGCCGTGATCTCCTCACGGGTGACCTCGCCGCCGGTGCGTTTCGTGTGCCCGCCGGACTGCGGGCGGCCACCCATCGGCACACCGGTGGCGATCAACCCGCGGTTCACCGCGCCCAACGGCTCCTTCTCGGTGTCCTACCCGGCCGCCGGTTCGTCGTACCGCATCACCACCGCAGACGACGGCGTCGTTGCCGATTTCACCGGCGGCGAGGGTGGTACGTTGCGGCTCTTCAGCGAGCCCGCGGCGGGCAGGCCGGCCCGTCAGGTCGTCGCCGACCTGAAGGCCCAGCACGTCCCCGACGGGCGCGTCGCCTACGAGATCCCCAACACGATGGTCGGGTACCAACCCGGCTTCGGTGAAGCGATCGACTACTACCCGCAGGGCTCGACGAGCAGTTTCACCCGAATGCGGGTGCTCGTGTTGGCCGCGGTGAAGAACGACCTCGCGCTCATCGCCTCCGTCGTCGGTCCCTACCACCAGTTCGGGCCGGACTTCGGGCCAGGCAAACCCTCAGGCGCGAATGTGCAGCTTGCCCTCGATATGGGCAAATACGTCAACAGTTTCGCGTGGCGTGGCGACCCACCACGCTGACGTCAATATCTGGTCAAGAGCGTTACCAGCGGTTACGTTCGAGGTGTGAACGCCCCGATCGAAGCCATGTGCGGCAGATGCGGTCACGCAGCCCCGGTCGTCTCGTCGCAGCCCACCTGGTCGGCCGGATCCGATCGGGTCACCCGCTGGTTCCTCGACGTGGACTGCACCGACTGCGGCCGTCAGTACGGCTGGCTCTCCGACAAATGAGCCCCCGCGGGGCGCTGCCCGCGGCATAGGATGTGCTCGACGACAGGGGGCTCGACAGTGAACCGATCGCGCATGGGTCTGAGTGTGGCCGCCTCGGTGGCAGCGTTGATGACATTGGCGGCGCCCGCCACGGCGGACACCGCCGGCTATCTCGAAGGTCTGGAACCGGTGTACACGGCGCTGACGCGCGACCAGTTGCTCAGCGCGGGTTCGATCGTCTGCGGCATTCTCGGCAGCGGGCAGCCGGCACCGGTCGCGGTGAATGCGCTCAACAAGCAGATGGGTATCTCGATGTCGGCCGGCAACAGCATCGTCACCGCCGCCGTCATCGACCTCGGTTGCTGAGAGTCTGGCTGCTGACCCCGTACCTCACCAGCCCATCGAGCCGGGAACACCTTTGAAGGGGCCGGCGATCCAGCTGTTGATCCAGCCGCCGTAGAACCCGCCGGGCTGCGGGACGGCCTCTTCACCGTTGACGATGCACCGATCGACGGCCGCGGCCATCACGGCCACAGCGCCGGTGATGGCGGCGAACCCCGGAGTGGGCCGACGGTACGTCCACGCCGCACGCGGCGCCACCGCCGTCGCGGTCACCAGATCGAAATAGCTTGCCTGACCTTTCCATTCGCACCACGAGGCCCCGTCGGCCTCCCGCAGCACCCCGTCGGCGAAGCTGCTCGCCGGCAGGTAGTACGTCGGGGGATGGCTGGTCTCGAGCACCCGCCACGCACGCTCGGTGGACGCGATGACCTGCCCGCCCAGTTCCACGGTGATCGACCCGGCGAAATCTTCGAGCCGGGGCGGGCGAGGGTAATCCCACACCGATTCCTGGCCTGGGCGCGGGGTATCAGGTATCGGCATGCAGCCGAGTGTAAGGGTGGTCCCATGACAATCCGAGAAGACAAGAGTCCGCGAACTCTCTTCGGGCACCCGATCGGGCTGACCAACCTGTTCGGAGTCGAACTGTGGGAACGGTTCTCCTACTACGGGATGCTCACCATCCTGGCCTACTACCTGTACTACTCCGTCACCGACGGGGGGCTCGAGCTGCCGAAGAGCACGGCCACCGGCATCGTCGGCGCCTACGGCGGTCTGGTGTACCTGTCCACGGTGCTGGGCGGCTGGGTGGCCGATCGGCTGCTCGGCATGGAGCGCACCGTGTTCTACGGCGGCGTGGTCGTGATGATCGGCCACATCGCGCTGGCGATCCTTCCGGGGCTGAGCGGCGTCGGCGTCGGCCTGGTGTTCGTCGCCCTGGGCTCGGGCGCGCTGAAGGCCAACGCCTCGTCGCTGCTCGGCACGCTCTACGACAAGGGCGACGCCCGCGCCGACGGCGGCTTCACGCTGTTCTATCTCGGCATCAATCTCGGCGCGTTCATCGGCCCGCTGATCACCGGGCTGCTGCAGACCCATGTCGGCTTCCACTACGGCTTCGGTGCGGCGGCGATCGGTATGGCGCTGGGTCTCGCGCAATACGTGGCGTTTCGCCGTAACCTCGGCGGGCACGGGCGCGAGGTGCCGAACCCGTTGCCGCGCAGCGCTGTTGCCAAGACCGCCGCGGTGATCGTGGCTGGCCTCGTGGTCGTCGGGGCAGCGATCGCACTGGGTCTCGTCACGCTGGCCAACCTCTCGCAGGTGACCACCGGCGTCATCGTCGTCGCGTCGGTGGCGTACTTCGCGATCATGCTGCGCAGCCCGAAGGTGGACGGGGAGGAGCGGGTCCGGGTGCGGGCGTTCATCCCGTTGTTCGTCGCGAACGCGGTGTTCTGGTCGCTGTTCCAGCAGATCTTCACCGTCCTGGCCGTCTACTCCGACGAACGGATGAACTGGTCGATCTTCGGGTGGACGGCACCGTCGAGCTGGATCGGCTCGATCGAACCGGTGTGGATCATCCTGCTCTCCCCGCTGTTTGCGGTGCTCTGGACGCGGCTGGGTAACCGGGCGCCCACGACCCCACGCAAGTTCTCCTACGGCGTGATCGGGATGGGGCTGGCATTCTTGTGCTTCGTGCCGCTGGCCGGAGGCACCGGTCGTAGCACCCCGGCGCTACTGGTGATGGCGATCATGGCCGTGTTCGCGGTCTCCGAACTGCTGCTGTCGCCGATCGGCCTGTCGGTCACCACCAAGCTGGCCCCGGAGGCGTTCCGGGCGCAGATGATGGCGCTGTACTTCTTCTCGGTCGGCCTCGGCACGGCGATGTCCGGTGTGCTCGCCGGCTACTACGACACCTCCAACGAGACGGCGTACTTCGGCATCCTCGGTGCGGTTGCCGTCGTCGCGGGTGTGGTGGTGTTCGCGATCTCCCCGTGGGTCAGCCGCCAGATGGAAGGGGTGCACTGAGCGCACTGAGAACGACGGTCGCCGCTTCGGTGAGGGTGCCGTCGTCGCGGGGCTGTTCGAACACCACGTCGGCCCCGCGGCCGACGGCGATCAGCGAGGCGATCGTGTTGCCGAACAGCGGCCCGCTGAGGTTGCGCCACGACACCGGCAGCTCCGGTGACCCGGCCCGGCGCGCCCAGCGGCGGGTCAGCCGGGCCGCGGGCGCTGACCAGCCCAGCTTGAACGCGGGTTTGACGTAGGCGGGCACGTAGTTGTGCACCGGCGAGCAGACCAGTTGATGCACCCGGGCTCCGTCGGGTTCTCCGAAGTCGGCGCGCGCGGCGTAGCTGTGGTGCACGTCGCCGGAGAGCACCGAGATGGTCGCCGGCCCGTCGGCACTGGCGCGCGCCGCCCCGGCGATCATCGAGGAGAGTCGGACGAATGACGCGAAGAACGCCGGCCAGTGCTCGAGATCGGCGCCCTGCCTGATGGTTTCGCCCAGCCGCCCACGCAGTCCCGGACGCCTTGCGGCGATCTCGTTGACGATCTGCAGATCGCCGAGGGCCGGCGGCAGCAGCCACGGCAGTGACGATCCGATGATCAGGTGGTCGACGTCGGACAGGTCGCTGACTTGTTCCTCGACCCACGCGAACTCGCGGTCACCCAACATCTTTCGTTCACCGCCGTCGAGAATGCGGGCGTTGCGGGAGTCGACCATCACCAATCGGCTGCGCCCCAGATCCCAACGGAAGCTGAACCGCAGGCCCTTGTCTCCGTCGACCTCACTGTCGGCACGGTCGGCGAGTTCGGCCACCAGCGGCCAGCAGTCACCGTCGGCAGCGAGCACCTTCTGGTAGTCGTCGTCGCTGTCCAGCTCCGTCGGGCTGAGGTTGCCCAGATGCTGGTACACCCAGTAGGACGCCAGGCCCGCCCGGATCCGGTCTCGCCACCACGGCTGCTCGTTGATCTCGGCCCGCCACGTCGCCGAGGTGTTCCAGTCGTCTCGGATGTCGTGGTCGTCGAAGATCATCGCCGTCGGCAACGTCGAGAGAATCCACCGGATCTCCGGATCGCCCCAGGTGTGCCGGTACAGGCCCTCGTACTCGGAGAACGACACCACCTCGTCGGGCGGTCGGCGGTTGGCCGAACGCCGGCCCGACGAGCGGCGGCCGGACAGGTGACGGCGCGCTTCGGGGGTCAGCTCGTCCGCATAGACCTGATCGCCGAGCAGCAGCAGCGCATCCGGCCACTCCGAGACGGGCAGGTCGGTGAGCCGGGTGGCGTAGCAGTCCAGAGCGTCGAGTCCGAGCTTGCGGTCGAGCTTCTCCTCGCCCGTCTTCGGGTAGCGACACGAACCGAAGATGACCCGCAACCGGTCGGCGGTCTCCGGCCCACGCGTCCTGATGACGCTGGGTGGGAACTGCGAGTCCGGCTCCGGCCAGCACCTCTCGCCGTCGATGTGGACCTCATAGGCGGTGACGGTGTCGGGCGACAGCCGGCTGACCTGAACGAGGGCGTAGTGGCAACCGTGCACTTCGAAGGTGCGGGCCCGGCACCCGAGCACCTCCACCTCCGACGGCGCCTCGGTTTGCACCCACACCGTCGCGGTCGTCTCACCGACGTGGCGCAACACCGGGCCGAGCAGAAGACTCACCGTGTCAGCCTAATAGGCGCATCGCTTTATCGTCAGCGTCGTCAGATTTACCTTCGTCGGTGGTAAGTTCCGCCTCGAGCACCGTCGCCGAGGGGGTCACTGTGGCCAGTAGTTGTCGACCGCCTACAGGAGTGTGGACCGGTGTCGCGGTCCTGGGAGTCGGTATCGGCCTGATGATGGCGCCGGGCGTCGCATCGGCCGCACCCTCGGACACCTCGACCGAATCTTCGGCGGCTTCGGCGACGGATTCGTCGGCGCGTCCCGCGCAGCGGGAGCGCTCTCGGCGCGCCGGGCGGATCGAATCGCGGCGAGAGACGGTCCGTCAGCGTCGGTACACCTTCCGCAACCAGCGGCCGACGGCGACGCCGGACGCGGCGGAGCCAGCCGCCGACGGCACCGTGCGGGGCAGCCTCAACGCGACGGATCGTGACGACGCCGCCCTCACCTACAGCGTCAGCTCGGGCGCGGCCTGGGGTTCGGTGAGCATCGATGCCGACGGTGGCTTCGTCTACACCCCATCCGCCGGAAAGGCGGGCCGCGCAGACAGTTTCACCGTTGCGGTCGACGACAGGCCCCGCTGGCGGCCCACCGAGGTCACCATCGCCGTGCCGGCCGGTGACACCCTGACCGATACTGCCGCCGACGACGCGGTGCGCACCATCGACGGCCGGTTCGACGACCGTCTGGTGACCGGAGCTGCCGATGCGGCTGCGGTGATGAATGGGGTCGCACACAGGTTGGGCATCGACGAGGGGTTCGCCGATCCGGACGCGATCACGGTGTCGACCGCCGGCAGCGGGGACGGCGCCGAAACCTACTACCGCTTCGCCGAAACCGTTGCGGGCGTGCCCGTGCTGGGTAGCGACATCGTCCTGGTGACCGATGCGACCGGCGCGGTGACCGGGCTGTTCAATCATTACCGCGGGCTCTCCGAGTCTTTCGATGTCACGCCTGATGCGGCGACGCCGAGGTTGCGGCGGACGGCCGACCTGGTGGTCTACGCGCCGGACAACGGGTCGGTGCCGATCCTGGCCTGGCAGGTCGTCGGCGCCGTGCCCGGTATCCGCCTCTCCCGGCCGGGCACCGCCACCCTGATCGGTGCCGACGGTGCAGCCGTCGGCACCGTCGTCGCGGCACGCGCTACAGCGCAACCCGTGTCGGCCATCGACACCGCCAGGGACTGGCTCGGTCAGCGGCGGACCTTCATCATCGACGTCCGCTCCACGCCGTGGTCCACCGTGTCCCGGTTGATCGACAAGAGCCGCGACATCACGACCTACAAAACCTCCTTCCCGTATCTCGGCCTGCTGGGTGGCTTCCTGCCGGGCACGGTGGTCAAGCGGGGGTGGTTGGGGTGGAACAGCGGGGCCGTCTCCGCGCACGCCAACACCGCGGAGGTCTACGACTACTACCGAGACGTGCTGGGCCGGACATCGTTCGACGGCAGCGGTGCGCCTGTGATGGTGAGCATTCTCTACAACCCGGGAAGGCCGAACGGCGGATACCAGAACGCGTTCTGGGACCCCAGCATCAACCAGTTCGCGTTCGGCGACGGTGGCCACCTCGAGGCGGCGGTCGATGTCATCGGCCACGAATTCACCCACGCCGTGGTCACCTATGTCGTCGGCGGCCCGACGGGTGGTTCCCTGGTGCTCGATTCCGGTGAATCCGGTGCGCTCAACGAAGCGTTGGCCGACATCATGGGCGTGCTCATCGAGAACGATCCCGACGCGGACCGCTGGCTCCTCGGAGAGGATTCCGAGCTCGGCGCCATCCGCAACCTCGCCGATCCGACGTCGATCAGCACGTCGCTCGGTCCCCACCGCGCCACCTACGCAACCCGCTATCAGGGGACCCTCGACGACGGGGGTGAGCACGTCAACAGCACCATCTTCAGCCACGCCGCGTACCTGATGATGACCGATCCGGCCACCGCCGGCGTCTCGACGGACACCTGGGCCGAGGTGTACTACCGCGCGATGTTCCGGTTGAGCGCCGGGTCGGTGTTCAGCGACGGGCGCGCCGCGGTGCAGAGTGCGGCGCAGTCGGTGGGCCTGACCACCGCCCAGCAAGCCGCGATCAGCAAGGCGTTCGACGCTGTCGGAATCGTCAGTGCGGCAACGCTAACGGTGGTCTGACTGATCCACCAGCACCGCCCCGTCGGGCCGGTCGCCGAGGGTCTGCAGGGCGATGGCGCCCTCGGTCATGGTCAATCGGATGATCCGTGCGACCTCGGCCGGGGCGTCGCACTGCACATAGTGGTCGGCCCCCGGCACCACCCAGAAGCGGTTGCGGCCCGGCTTGGACCGCAGGTAGGTCTGCCATACGTGGGTGGCCACGCGCAGGGGAGCGACGCTGTCGTGCAACCCCCAGATCAGCGTGGTGTCGACGTCGATGCCCGACAGCCGCTCGAGCCAGCCCTGCTCGTCGGCGGTGCGCTCGTGCAGATAGCGGATGGTGTCGGGAAGAACCGCGATGCCGTCGTTGTGAGCGAAACACTATGCCAGCGAATGTATTTCGGGGTCATCCAGGTTTCGGCGCGGCATGAACGTGGTGGCGCCGAGCCCAGCCGCAAGCAACTCGGGCGTTGTCGCTGCCGCCGTGGCGCGGCCGGTCGCGTCGTCGAGCAGCGCCACCTGGAAGGCGGTCAGGTTGGCCAGCGGCAGGAAGATGTTGGCGTTGGTCAGGAACACCTCTCGCGGCATCGTGGCGTCGCGGTCGGCGAGCATCGCCAGCGCGATCATGCCGATGCTGCTGCCGCGGTCGTGGGTGATCATCCGGTAGTCGTCGAGCCCCCACACCTCGGTGATCACGTGGACCAGCAGCCGCGCGTCGTCGTAGAGGGAGTAGACGTACGGCGCGGGCGGCTTGTCCGAGAGTCCGTAGCCGGGGAAGTCGAGGGTGAAGGTCTCGACGTCACCGGACAGGTCGTCGGCGAGGGCGCGAAAGTCGATGCTCGCCGTGGGGAAACCGTGCACGCACACCAGCGCCGGCGCGCCGGTTGTGCCGGCCCGGCGCACGAACACCTCGACCTGCTGACCGTCGTTGGCGGGCGTGGTCGAGGCCCAGGTGAAACGTGTTCCGCCGCGTCGCCATTCATCGAAGACATCCACGCATGAAAAGCTAGCGTCTCGTCAGACGATCGGAGGAGGTGTTCGACGATGCGGCGTGTGCTGGCCCTGGTCGCGCCCCTCGGTCTGGCGTTCATCCCGCTGGGTATGGCGCTGGGCTTTCTGGTGGTGCATGCCGGGTTGGCCTGGTGGTGGGCGCCGGTGTTCGCCGGGGTGATCTATGCGGGATCGCTGGAGTTCCTGATGGTGGCGCTGGTGGCGGGCGGTGCTCCCGTCGCGACCGTCGCGCTCACCACGCTGGTGGTCAATTCCCGGCACATCTTCTATGCGCTGTCCTTCCCGCTGCACCGGGTGCGCGGGCTGGCGGCGAAGCTCTACAGCACCTACACGCTCTCCGACGAGGCGTATGCCGTCGCGGTCAGTCCGCAGGCGGCGGGGTGGACGACCCGTCCGATCCTGTTCATGCAGTTGATGTTTCATCTGTTGTGGGTGACCGGAGCGGCTCTGGGCGGTCTGCTGGGGGAGGTACTGCCGATCGATCGGCTCGTCGGCCTGGACTTCGCGCTGACCGCGCTGTTCATCGTCCTGGGCATCGAGGCCTACCGGCAGCGGCCCGATCCGGTCACGGCCGCTCTGGCGATGCTGTGCGCCGCGGGGGCGCGGCTGGTGGTGCCCGGCCAGATGCTGGTGTGCGCGTTCGCCGCATTCACCGTGATGTTGCTGCTGCGACGACGGACCAGGCATGCCTGACACCGGGTACATGGCCTTGCTCGTGGGCGTGAGCGCGGCGGTGACGTGGGCTCTGCGTGCGTTGCCGTTCGCGGCACTGGCGCCGATGCGGCACAGCGCCGTGGTGCGCTACCTCAGCGTGCACATGCCGGTGGGCGTGATGGTGATGTTGGCGCTGTACTCGGTGAAGACGGTGGTGGGGGACACCGCGCTGCAGCTGCTGTGGCTGGCCGTGGCGGTTGCAGTGACGGTAGGGCTGCAGCTGTGGCGCGGGCAGGCGCTGCTGAGCATCCTCGTCGGGACGGCGTGCTACGTGACGTTGATGACGGTGTGGGGCGGCTGAGCTCTCACCGCTGAGTTATCCACAGGCGCAAAACTTTGCGTCGAGGGGTGTCACCCCATCCCGGTAATATCGAACACATGTTCGACAATACTCCGGCGACGTTGATTGATGTGATGGCTTCGGCTGCGCGTGCGGAGTCGGCGGAGATCGCGCGGCGCTTGGGGGCGGTCGCGAGCTTGTATCGGCGGCGGTGCCGGGATTACGAGGAGGCTCAGTTCTGGTTCACCGATGTCTTCGAGGCGGTGGCTGCTGAGGTGTCGGCGGCGCAGAACATCAGTCGTGATCGGGCGATTCATCAGGTGCGGCAGGCGGTGTCGCTGTGGGAGCGGCTGCCGGAGGTGGCGGCGGTGTTCGCCCGTGGGGACATCGACTTCCGGATGGTGCAGATCATCATCACCCGCACCGACAATGTGCTCGACGAGGTGGTGGCCGACCTCGATCGCTCGTTGGCTGCTCAGGTGCACAAGTGGATGCGGCTGTCGAAGCCGAAACTGCGGGATCGCATAGATATGTGGGTCGCTGAGCATGATCGGGCGGGAGTGCGGGTTCCGCCGATTGTGGAGGAGAACCGCTATATCGAGGTGGAGCCGCATCCGAACGCGGCGGGGATGGCGGTGATCAGTGGGGTGCTGGGTGCTGCTGATGCCGATGCCATCGATCAGCGCCTGAACCTGATCGCGGATTCGGTGTGTCCGAATGATCCTCGGTCGAGGCGGCAGCGTCGAGCGGAAGCGGCCGGTGCGCTGGGGCGGCTCGAGGGGTCGTTGCCGTGTCAGTGCGGGTCGGCTGATTGCACTGCGGCGACGGTGCGGGAGTCGGCGGCGCAGGTGGTGATTCACGTGCTGGCTGAGCAGAAGACGCTCGACGGCGGCAGTGACCGGCCGGGGTATCTGTCGGGGTTCGGTGTGCTGCCCGCGGAGTCGGTGCGCACGATAGCGAAGACGGCGACGGTCAAGCCGGTGCGTGTTCCCGGCGCGGACGCCGAACCGGGGTATCGGCCATCGGCGGCGCTGCGGGATTTCCTGCAGTGGCGGGATTTGACGTGTCGTTTCCCGGGTTGCGATCGGCCGGTGGCGGGTTGCGATGTGGACCATACGACGCCGTGGCCGTTCGGGCTCACGCATCCCTCGGGGCTCAAACACTTTTGCCGGACACATCATTTGATCAAGACGTTCTACACCGGTGTCAACGGCTGGACCGATGGGCAGCGCCCTGATGGGTCGATCGTGCTCAGGTCGCCGACGGGTCACGTGTACGTCACCGAGGCGTTCGGGGGCCTGTTGTTCCCCGGGCTGGCCACACCGACGGCGACGATCACTACCGCGACGCCGACCGAATCCACCGATCGCGCCGCGATGATGCCGATGCGCACCAGAACCCGCGAACAGGATCGCCGAGCACGCATCAGACAAGAACGGCAACAGCGCCTCGACCTCGACGCCGAACTCGAACGACAACGACAAGCCAGGCTCGCCGAAACCTATGAGCCGGCCCCGTTCTGAACGGACAAGGTCAGCGCCTCCAGGCGCCGCACGAGCAGGCTGGGCAGCCACCGAGCCTGCCCCATGGCGCGCACATCATCCGTGCGCCTGAGCAGGTGTTCGAGCACGAGTCGAGTCTCGAGGCGCGCCAGTGCGGCACCGACGCAGAAGTGTGCCCCGCGGCCGAATGCGAGGTGGCTCTTGCTGTCTTGACGATCGATGCGGAACTCGCCGGGCGATTCGACATGGGCCGGGTCGCGGTTGGCCGCGCCCCACAGCAGAACCAATCGCGCGCCGGCACGCAGCCGATAGCCATGGAGTTCGCAGTCGCGTAGCACGTGCCGATAGTGGCCGCGGAATGGTGGCTCGACGCGCAGCACCTCTTCGATGAACGGCGTCATGAGCGCGGGATCGTCGCGGAGCCGCCGCTGCAAGTCGGGCCGGGTGGCCAGGATGTAGGTCGCCGAGCCGATCAATGACGCAGTCGATTCACCGCCCGCGCTGAACAACGTCACCATGATGACCTGTGCGGTGACGGCGTCGACATCGCCTGCCGCGCAGGCCGAAGCCAGGTCGGCCAGCAGCGTGCCCGCCGGTGCCGGCCGGTCGAGCAGGCCCGCGATGTACGTCGCGAGTTCGCCGACGGCTGCGCCGGCCGCGGCCAGTTCTTCGGGGCCGACCAGACCTTCCAGCAGCTGCGTGCTCGCATAGCCCCACGCCGTCAGCCGGTCGACGTCCGAGTCGGGGACTCCGATCAGCCGGCACACCACCATCATCGGTAACCGGTTGGCAATGGCCGACATCCACTCCATCCGGTCCCCGTCGAGCGCCGCATCCCACAACCGCGCGACCGTGGCAGTGACGAACGCTTCGAGCTCGCGGATGCGCTTGGCCGCCAGGTGGGGGACGAGCAGCTTGCGGTGGGCGGCGTGCACGGGATCGTCGGCGATCGCGAGCACCTGGGTCGGACCGCCGATCTCGTCCATGCCGAAGACGCCGACGGTCCCGTCCGGCTGATACAGCATCGTGCCGGTCAGATTCGACGAGAAGTCCTCGTGACGGCTCACCGCCTCGGTGACCGCGGCCCAGGAGCAGACGGCATGGAAGTCGGAGTTCCCGATGCGGTGCACCGGACCGGCGGCGTGCATCCGCGCATACAGCGAATACGGATCCTGGATCGCCTCCTCGCTGAACAGCTCCGCGCCGAGATCGCCGGTCACGACCGGAAACCCTGACTCAGCCCGCACCCTTGCCGTTGTCGACGCGGTAGACCGCGCCGTGGATCGCGGCGGCGTCGTCGCTGGCCAGGAACGCGATCACCTTCGCGACGTCTTCGGTGGCCATGAATCCACGTGGCGACGCGATGCGCATGATCAGGTCCCAATCCGCGTTCTCGGGCGCCTCGAACTCAGTGGCCTGAGCGGTCGGCATGCCGCCGGGGCACACCGCGTTGACGCGCAGCTTCTCCTTGGTGAACTCGATCGCCAGCGCCCGCGTCAGACCGACCAGTCCGTGCTTGGCCGCACAGTAGCCGGCGGAGTACACCTCGCCCTCGACGCCGGCGATCGACGACACGTTGACGATGTTGCCGCCCGATGCGAGCAGGTGCGGCAGCGCAGCCCGGCACAGCGCGAACGGCGCCGTCAGATTCACCGCGAGGTCGACGTCCCAGTCCTCGTCGGTCATCGACGCGGTGTGCCGCATCTTGTGAAATCCCGCGATGTTGGCGAGCACGTCGAGGCGGCCGAACCGCTCGACGCAGTTCGCGACCGCCGCCGCGCACGCCTCACGCGAGGAGATGTCCACCGAGGCGAACGCGCTGCCGGGCAGGTCGGCGAACACCTCGCCCATTCGCGTTGCGTCCCTGGCGATTCCGAACACCGTCGCACCCTGTTCGGCGAACAACCGGGCGGTCGTCGCGCCCAAGCCCGCTGACGCACCGGTGACCAACGCGACCTTGCCGCTGAGCTGACCCATGACTGCACCCTCTCACGGGCTCTCATACCGCAGCGCGCGGGCGCACCGGCGGCACCGCTGCCAGCAGCGCCCGGGTGTATTCGTGCTCGGGTTCGGTGAACAGCTGCTCGGCCGGTCGGTTCTCCACCACGGCGCCGCCCCGCATCACCGCGACGTCGTGGCTGAGCCTGCGGATGACCGCCAGGTCATGGCCGATCAGCAGATACGCCAGGCCCAGCTCCGCCTGCAGGCGGGCCAGTAGATCGAGCACACGCGCCTGCACCGACACGTCCAGGGCGGCGGTGGCCTCGTCGAGGATCAGCAGATCCGGTTCGGCGGCCAGCGCCCGGGCGATGCTCACCCGCTGCCGCTGCCCGCCGGACAGTTCGTGGGGATACCGCTGCGCGAACTCGGTCGGCAGTCCGACCAGGTCGAGCAGTTCGGCGACCCGCGTGCGCCGTGCCGCGGCTCCGTCGACCAGGTGGTGCACCGTCAGTGGCTCGGCGATCGACGTGTCCACGCGGGCACGGGGATTGAGCGACGAGAACGGATCCTGGAACACCAATCCGATCCGCCGGCGCAGCGCCTTGGCCTCGGAACGCTTCACGTTCAGGATGTCGGTGCCTGCGAGCGTCGCCGTGCCGCCATCGGGTGTCACCAGGCCGGTCAGCGCCGCGGCGACGGTCGATTTGCCCGATCCGGACTCACCGACCAGCCCCAGCGTGGTGCCGCGTCGGATGCGCAGCGACACGTCGTCGACGGCATGCACGGTGGACTTGCCCACCGGCGTGGTGACGGTGAACGACACGTCGAGACCGTCGACTTCGAGCAGCGTTTCGGCGTCCGGATTCACCTGCGGCCCAGCGACATCGAGTACGGGGCGGGCGGCCAGCAGGTCCCGCGTGTAGTCGTTGCGCGGCCGATCGAAGATGTCGAGGATCGGCGCCTGCTCCACGACCGCGCCCTCGCGCAGCACCGTCACGTCGTCGGCCACCTGCCCGATGACGCCCAGGTCATGGCTGATCCACACCACCGCCGTGCCGAAGTCCCGCTGCAACGCGCGCACCAACTCGAGGATCTGCGCCTGCGTCGTGACATCGAGCGCGGTGGTCGGCTCGTCGGCGATCAGCAGTTCCGGGTCGCACGCCAGCGCGATCGCGATCATCACGCGCTGCTTCTGACCGCCGGAGAGCTGATGCGGATAGGCGTGCAGACGCGTCGCCGGGTCGGGTAGCCCCACCGCCTCGAGCAGCTCCAACGCCCGCGACCGCGCCTCCCGGCGTGTCACCCGGCGATGCGTCTCGAGTGACTCGGTGATTTGACGTTCCAGCGTGAGCAGGGGATTGAGCGACGTGCCGGGATCCTGGAACACGAACCCGATTCGCGAACCGTGGACGCGGCGAAGGTCTTTGGGCCGCGCACCGATGAGCTGCACCTCCGGATCGCCCGCCAGCGTGCTCGATCCCGACACGCGCGCTCCCGGTGCGTCGAGCAAGCCGGTCGCCGCCAGAACCGTCATGGTCTTGCCCGACCCGGATTCCCCGACGATGCCCACGGTCTGGTCCCGGGCCACGGAGAACGAGACGCCGTCGACGATGGTGCGCGCGCCGATGCGCACCCCGAGATCGTCCACCGCGAGCACGGTCATCGCGTCACCCCGCGGGCCTCGGCGCTGGTGCGCTGTTTCGGGTCCAGGACGTCGCGCAGCCCGTCGCCCACCAGATTGAACGCCAGCACGATCACCACGATCGCGGCGCCGGGGAACACGGCCATCCACCACGCCATCGTCACGAACCCCTGGGAGTCGAAGATCATCCGGCCCAGCGACGGCTGCGGCGGTTGGATGCCCAACCCGAGGAACGACAGCGCCGCCTCGGACAGGATGGCGAACGCCAGGGACAGCGAGGTCTGGACGATCAGTGGGCCGGCGATGTTGGGCAGGATGTGCCGGCGCAGGATCATGTGATCGGGGGTGCCCATCGCATGCGACACCGCGACATAGGGTTCGGTGCGCACACCGAGCGTGCTGGCCCGCGCAACCCGGGCGAAGATCGGGGTGTAGACGATGCCGATCGCCAGGATCGTCGTCGTCAGCCCGGGGCCGAGGATGGCGACCACCGCCAGCGCGAGCAGCAGCACCGGGAACGCGAACATCACGTCAACGACGCGCATCAGCACGGTGTCCAGCCAGCCGCCGCGGTATCCGGCCAACACTCCGACCGTCACCCCGACCACGACGGCGAACGTGACGCTGATGACTGCGACGCGCATCGACGCCTGCGTGGCCACCAGGACGCGAGAGAGCACGTCGCGACCCAGCTCGTCGGTGCCGAACCAGTGCGCCCCACTGGGCGGTTGCAGCGCGTCGGGCACGTCGACGTCGTTGACACCATGCGGCGCAATGGCATTCGCGAATACCGCGATGACGGCGACGGCCAGCAGAACGAGCGCGCTGATCGCGGTGACCGGGTTGCGCGCCAGGATGCGCCAGGACGAGACGCGGGTGCTGTCGGTGGTCGTCATGCGAGCCGGATCCTCGGGTCGACCACCGCGTAGAGCACGTCGACGATCAGGTTGATCGCCAAGAAGAGCGCCGCGATCAGCAGGACCGCCCCCTGGATGACGGGATAGTCGCGCGCGGCGACGGCGTTGTAGACGAGCCGGCCAAGGCCCGGCCACGCGAAGACCACCTCGACGACGATGACACCGCCGAGCAGAGTGGCCAGCTGGATTCCGGTGATCGTCAGGATGGGCACCAGCGCGTTGCGCACCGTGTGCCTGAACGTGACGACGCGCGGGGACAGGCCCTTGGAGCGGGCGGTCCGCACGTAACCCATCGCGGCGACGTCCAGCACCGCGGCGCGCACGTACCGCGTCATGATGGCGGCCGCGACGACGCCGACCGTGAGACCCGGCAGGATGATGTGGCTCAACCAGCCCACCGGGTCGGTGAACAGGGGCCGATAGCCCGAGGTGGGCAGCCAGCCCAGCGTGGTCGAGAACAGCCCGATCAGCAGGATGCCCAGCCAGAAGTCGGGGATCGACACTCCGAACTGGCTGGTCACCCGCACGATGGCGTCGCTGAGCCGGCCCTCGCGCAGCGCCGAGTACGTGCCGGCGGGCAGTGCGATCAGCGCGGCGATGACGATGCCGGCCAGACCCAGCGACAGCGTGGCGGGCAGCCGTTCCATCAGCGTGACGGTCACCGGGTCGCCGTTGCGGAAACTCACGCCGAGATCACCGGTGAGCGCGGAGCCGACATAGCCGAAGAACTGCGTGAAGATGGGCCGGTCCAACCCGCTGGCGCTGCGCAGCGCCTCGTACGCCTCGGGTGTGTAACGCGTGCCGAGCGCGATGCGGACCGGGTCGCCGGGCACCAGGTGCACGAGCGCGAACACCACCACCGTGACGCCCAGCAGCACGATCAGCGAGTACAGCACCCGGCGGGCGACGAACCGGGTGATCGGGTGAGTCACGATGCTCGTCACGACGCATCCCCGCCCTTGTCCAGCGACGCGCCGCGGAACCGCACGGCGCCGTCACGGCGGGCCTCGTATCCCGTCAGCGCCGGATTCCACGCCTGGATCACCGACGAGTTGTACAGGTAGATGTAGCTGACCTTGTCGGCGATCAACGTTGCGGCACGGGCATAGTCGTCCTTGCGGGCGGCCGGGTCGGTTTCCACGCGGCCGGCGTCGAGCAGCCTGTCCACTTCCGGGTCGGAGAACTTCTGAGCGTTGCTCGAGCCGTCGGTGTGGTGCTGGGCGTAGTAGAAGTCGTCGGGGTCGATGTTGCCCAGCCAGCCGAGCATCAGCATGTCGAAGTTGCCCGAATTCTGTTCGTCGAGCCAGGTCGCGAAGTCGACGGTGCGGATGTTGACCGTGAACCCGAGCGGCGCCAGGTTGTCGGCGATGATCTGCGCCGCGGTCACGGTCTCCGGATACTCGGTGGTCACCAGCATGTCGAGAGCGCCCGGCGTGACACCGGCTTCGGTCAGCAGCTCGCGCGCCTTGTCCAGCCCGCCGGTGCGATAGCGGTGGTAGGGGGTGTACCAGGGGTTGCCCTCGGGGATCGCCAGTTCGTTGACCTTCGCGGTGCCGTAGCTCGTCGCGGCGACGATCGCGTCGCGGTCGATCGCATAGGCGATCGCCTGGCGTACCCGCACGTCGTTCCACGGCGCCTTGGCCTCGTTGAGCGCCAGGTACCAGTAGTCGTTACTCGGGGTGACCGCCAGACGTATCGAGTCGTCGTCGGAGAGTTGGCGGACACGTTGCGGTGGAATCGAATCCGTCCAGTCCACCTCGCCCGCCTGCAGTGCCGACAGCGCCGTCGACGGCTCTGAGATGAAGCGGAACGTCACCCCGGGCACGCCGGGCGGACCGCCCCAGTAATCGGGGTTGGCCACCAACGAGATCGAGTCACCACTCTTCTGGCCCGCGAAACGAAACGGGCCGGTGCCGATGGGATTCGTGGCGATCTGTCCGCTCTCCACGTTGCGCCGCGACACGATCGCCATGCCCTTGAAGCCGCCGATGTTGGTGAGCATGTTCGGCGTCGGCCGGCTGACGCGGATCACCACCGTCGCCGGATCGGGCGCCTCGACCGAGGTCACCGCGCTGAACTTGTCCGCATTGGCGAGCTTCTCGTCGATGATCCGACGATAGGAGAACACCACGTCGTCGGCGGTGAACGGGCTGCCGTCGTGGAACGTCACGCCGGGGCGCAGGTGGAACGTCCACGCCAGCTGATCGGGGGAGACCTCCCACGACGTCGCCAGAGCGGGGCGCATCTGCAGGTTCTCGTCGGGTTCGACGAGGGTGTCGAACACGTTTTCCAGTACCTCGAAGGAGAAGTAGGCGGTCGTCTTGTGCGGGTCGAGTTGGTCCGGCTCTCCGGCGATCGCGGCGATCAGCGATCCGGCCGCACCCTCACCCAGATCCACCCGACTGCCCGTCGAGCAGCCAGTCAGCGAGGCAACGAGCGCAAAGACGACGAGGACAGCGGTTGACACCGCCGTCCTCGCCATATTCACCACCCCGGTACTCGAGCCAGTAGTTTTTGCCTACCCGATGTCGCGAACGGGCAAACCCGTGACTTTGTCCGCGCCCGGCTGAAATACTCGGCGGCGTGACGATGATGCGCACCCTGGCCGCCCTCCTGCTCGGTGTCTGCGCAGCGGTGGGCGCCGCCGTCCCCGCCCACGCCGACCAGGTCATGGAGGGCGTCTTCACCGTCACTCAGGAGGGTGGCAAGTCCGGTACCTGGACAGTCTTCCCATCGTGCGTGCCGGTGGTCGGTGACCTGCGCGAGGCGTTGTACCTGCCCGTCGGCTGCCGGCTGCACGTGCAAGCAGGCGGGGACCTCGTCGGCGGCGACGCAGTGCTCACCGGCGGTCAGTGGGCCTTCACCACCCCCAAGGACCGGGGCATGCAGTGCCCGGACGGGTCGTGGGCGCCGACGGTGGAGGTCGTCAAGTTCGACGACGTGACGATGTCGGGTGTCCGCCAGACCCAGCACAACGGCAACTGCGGACTGCAGCCGGGCATCATCTACACGCCGTTCACGATGGCCTACAAGGGCCCGCTCTCGACACCGGTCGACCGATATCCGTTGATCTGCGAACCGGGTGGACTACGGCGCTGCTTCTAGGGGGATCGCCGTGACACGCACCGAAGCGAAGCGAATCGTCATCTGGGGCACCGGATTCGTCGGGAAGATGGTCATCGCCGAGGTCGTCGACCACCCCGGCTTCGATCTGGTCGGCGTCGGAGTCGGCAACCCCGACAAGGTGGGCCGCGACGTCGGGGAGATCTGCGGGCTGTCAGCTCCGCTGGGCATCACCGCCACCGACGACATCGAGGCCCTGATCGCGCTGAAACCCGACGCGCTGGTGCACTACGGGCCGACCGCCGCGCACGCCGACACCAACATCGAGGTGATCACCCGTTTCCTGCGCGCCGGCATCGACGTGTGCTCGACCGCGATGACACCGTGGATCTGGCCGACCATGCACCTCAATCCGCCCAACTGGATCGAACCCGTCACCGTCGCATGCGAACTGGGGGAGTCATCGTGCTTCACCACCGGCATCGACCCCGGCTTCGCGAACGACCTGTTCCCGATGACGTTGATGGGCTTGTGTTCTGACGTCCGCACGGTGCGTGCCTCGGAGCTGCTGGACTACACCAACTACACCGGTGACTACGACCGGGAGATGGGGATCGGGCGGCCACCGGAGTTCACGGCGATGCTGGAGAACTCCGACATCCTCGTGTTCGCCTGGGGTGCAACGGTTCCGATGATCGCCCATGCTGCGGGCATCATGCTCGACGAGATCACCACGACGTGGGAGAAGTGGGTGACCCCCGTCGACCGGCCGACCGCCAAGGGCGTCATCGAGGCGGGAAACGTTGCGGCGGTGCGGTTCACGATCAACGGCATCTACCGCGGCGAGACCCGCATCCAGCTGGAGCACGTCAATCGCATCGGCAACGACGCCGCACCGGAGTGGCCGTCGGGCACCCAGAACGACGTGTACCGCGTCGACATCGAGGGCACACCCAGCATCACTCAGGAGACGGCATTCCGGTTCACCGACGGGTCGGGCCGCGACGCCGCGGCTGCCGGATGCCTGGCCACCGGTTTGCGTGCGTTGAACGCAGTCCCCGCGGTCAACACGCTGTCCCCCGGTTGGGTCACGGCGTTGGACCTGCCGCTGATCCCCGGGGTGGGCACGATCCGCTGACCTCAGCGGCGCTTCTCCAGCACGACATACGCGAGCGGGATCTGGGTGCGTTCCGGGGCGGCGGCCAGCCGTTCGGCGATGCCCTTTTCCAGCTGTTCGTGCAGGTGGGCGGCGCGAGGATTTGTCAGGCCGCCGTCCAACGCTGTCGTGAGCGCGGCGAAGATCGAGGCTCGCGCGAAGCCGGCCCAGCGCGCCCCGAACTCCACGGCGTCCTTGTCGACCTGGTAGCGCTCCCAGAACCGGTCCTGCGCGTCGACGATCTCCAAATGCGCGATCTCGAGGCGCTCGAAGATCCCCGACGGCGCGAACGGAGCCGTGAAGTCGGCGGCTTGGCGCGCCACGGTCGGGATGCACATCTGCGCGGACTCCTCGGCGCTGATCACGCCGGCGGCCGTCACTTCGGCGAGCGCGTCGGCCATGGCTGCGAGCAGCGGCCGGAACCCCGCGTCGCCGTCGTCTCCGATGCCCATCGTCGTCACGACCAGCCGGCCGCCGGGACACAGCTCGCGGCCGCGGAACGCGACGAACTCGTGCCAGTCGCGCGCGGCCTGACTGGCGTAAGCCGCCTGCAGCTCCCGGTCGCCGCAGGTGGCGACCTGCAGGTGGGGGCCGAGCACCGGGCCGGGCACCCGGCTCAGCCACTGGATCGCCCACGCGCTCCAGCCCAGATTCACGCTGTTCGACGGCATGATCTGCGAATAGAACGAGCGGCCGACCGCGGAGGCGTAGGCCGCCCGATCCTTGGCCAGGTAGGTGTCCGGGTCTTCCTCGAGTGTCCGGAACAGCGCGGTGAAGTCGTTGTCCGGTCGGTCGGTGTGCGCGACGAACACCGAGTGTTCCGGCCGGGTTCTGCTGCGCAGCACCGCGATCGCCGCGCCGATCGGTAACAGCGAATTGTGTCCGGTCGCGGCGCCGTAGTCGGCCAGCACGATCGGCTGCGGCGGGATGGGCAGCGGCACCGCGGCGGCGGCCTCGCTGAAGATCTCGGTCGCCCGCGTCAGCCCGGCAGCCTGCAGCCGCGACCCCGCGGTGTAGGTGCCGCTGTCGACCGGTTCCGGTCGCACCACGATGCTCGACTCGGGCATCTTCGAGACGGTAGTCCTTGGGCGCGGTCCGCGCCGACGAAAAGCGCGGGGTGCGACCCGGCATGCGACACTGTCGCACGTGTTGGGACGGGTCGGGCCCCGCATCGCGCTGATCAGTGCGGTGATGACGCTGATCGTCGGTGTGGCCGGCTTGATCGTCACGCTGGTGCTGAATGCGGTGGTGTTCGACGACTTCGACGCCTACGGCGAGATCCCGGTGCCCGGGTCAGGCCGGGTGGAGCTGCCCGCGGGGGAGGTGACGATCACGTTCCACACTGTGGTGACGGGAGGGATCGACGGCGGCTTCCCGGTGCCACCGCTGAAGTTGGGTGTCGACGCACCCGACGGCGTGGCCGATCCGGTGCTGACCGAAGTCATCAGCTCGACCACCTCGGTGAACAACGATGTGCGCGTGCGGATCTGGACCGCACAGATCGCCCAGGGCGGGGTGTACGACGTGCGCGCGGACGGTCAGGTGGGCGGCTACATCAACCCGCGGCTGGCGTTCGGGAAGGATAGTTCACCCGGCTGGGCGCTGTGGGTCAGCGGCGGCGTGATCGCGCTCGGGCTCCTCGAACTCGCGGTCGCGATCACGTGGTGGGTTCGGTCGGGGCGCCGGCCGCAACCGCTGCCCGGTCCGGTGATCCTCGACGACGCGGTGTGGCCGGGCCCCGTCCCGCCTCCGGTGCACAGTTACCAGCCCACCGACGAGGCGGTGCGCCTGGAGCAGCTCAAGACGCTGGCGGCGCTACGCGACTCGGGGGCGCTGTCGGAGGCCGAGTTCGAGGCGGAGAAGCGCCGCATCCTCGGCACGCTGTAGGCGTGGCTCAGCTGCCGCGGGAGACCCACTCGTCGTAGTGCACGAGCTCGTCGCCCACGGTCGTGGAGTCGCCGTGGCCGGTGTAGACGACGGTGTCGCCGGGCAGCGCGCCCAGGCGTCCCGAGATCGATTCCAGGATGGTGGGGAAGTCCGAGTACGACCGCCCGGTGGCGCCCGGCCCCCCGGAGAACAGCGTGTCGCCGCTGAACACCGCGGTCAGCTCCGGTGCGTGCCAGCAGACCGAGCCCGGGGAGTGACCGGGTGTGTGCAGTGCCCGCAGTTCGATACCGGCCACCTGGAGCGTATCGCCGTCGTTGACCGCGCGGAAGTCGCTGTCTGGGTGCGTCATCCGCCACAGGACGTCGTCGGCGGGGTGCATCAGCACCGGGGCGTCGAGAGCCTTGGCGAGCTCGGGTGCGACGGTGACGTGGTCGTTGTGGCCGTGGGTGCACACCACCGCGATGACGTTGCGGCCGCCCACCGCCTCGATGATCGGGGCCGCGCTGTGGGCGGCGTCGAACACCACCACGTCGGTGTCGTCGCCGACGAGCCAGATGTTGTTGTCGACATCCCAGCTGCCGCCGTCGAGCTCGAAGGTGCCGCTGGTGACGAGCCGCTGGATGGCGCTCACAGCACGACCACCGAACGCAGCACCTCGCCGGCGTGCATCTTGTGGAACGCGTCTTCGATCTGGTCGAGCCCGATGCGTTCGGAGACGAACTTGTCCAGCGGGAACCGGCCCTGCAGATACAGCGAGATCAGCGTCGGGAAGTCCCGTTCGGGCAGGCAGTCGCCGTACCAGGACGACTTCAACGACCCACCGCGGGAGAAGAAGTCGATGAGCGGCATCTCCAGCGTCATGTCCGGCGTCGGAACCCCGACCAGGACCACGGTGCCCGCGAGGTCGCGGGCGTAGAACGCCTGCTTCCACGTCTCGGGCCGCCCGACGGCGTCGATCACCACGTCGGCGCCGAAGCCGTCGGTGAGGTCCTGGATCGTCTCCACCGCATCCAGTTCCTTGGCGTTGATGGTGTGAGTGGCCCCGAAGTGCCTGGCCCACTCCAACTTCCGGTTGTCCATGTCCACGGCGATGATGCGCTTGGCGCCCACCAGCGCCGCGCCGGCGATCGCGGCATCACCGACGCCGCCGCACCCGATGACTGCCACGGTGTCGTCACGGTTGACCGCGCCGGTGTTGATGGCCGCACCCACGCCTGCCATCACGCCGCAGCCGAGCAGCCCTGCCGCGGCGGGGTCGGCGGCCGGATCGACTTTGGTGCACTGACCTTCGTGGACCAGGGTCTTGTCGGCGAACGCGCCGATGCCCAGCGCGGGGGTCAGCTCGGTGCCGTCGGTCAGCGTCATCTTCTGCGCGGCGTTGTGGGTGTCGAAGCACAGGTGCGGGCGGCCGCGTTTACAGGCCCGGCACTGGCCGCACACCGCGCGCCAGTTCAGGATCACGAAGTCACCGGGCTCGACGTTGGTGACACCCTCGCCGACCGTCTCGACGATGCCCGCGGCTTCGTGGCCGAGCAGGAACGGGAACTCGTCGTTGATGCCGCCCTCGCGGTAGTGCAGATCCGTGTGGCAGACCCCGCACGCCTGGATGTCGACGACGACCTCACCCGGCCCGGGGTCGGGGATGACGATGTCCACCACCTCGACCGGCTGGCCCTTCGAACGAGAGATCACTCCGCGCACCGTTTGAGTCATGCCTGAACCCTAATATGTCGTGCACACTTCCAGACATGGCCGATCCCATGCCTGCGGTGTTCCTCTCGCACGGCGCCCCGCCGCTCGTCGACGACGCGCTGTGGGTGTCCGAACTACAGACCTGGTCCGCGGACCTGCCGACCCCGACGGCCATCCTCATCGTCTCCGCCCACTGGGAGGCCGCGCCGCTGACCATCGGGTCCACGGACTCGCGCACTCCGCTGACCTACGACTTCTGGGGATTCCCCGAGCACTACTACGCCACCAGCTACGACGCCCCGGGAGCGCCGGAACTCGCTGTGGCCGTGCAGAAATCGGTGGCATCGCACACCCCCGTACACCATGACGCGGACCGGCGTCTCGACCACGGCGCCTACGTCCCGCTGACCGTGATGTACCCCGACGCGGCGATTCCCGTCCTGCAGATCTCTCTCCCCACACTGGATCCGGAGCAGCTGCTGTCCCTCGGCTCACGTCTGCGGCCGTTGCGCGACGAGGGTGTACTGATCATCGGGTCGGGGTTCACCACGCACGGGCTGCCCTTCCTCGAGGATCCCTCGCCGGGTGCGACCCCTCCCGCGTGGTCGGTCGAGTTCGACCTGTGGGCACACGAACGGCTGGCCGCGGGAGACGTGGACGCGCTCGTGGATTTCGGCCACCGCGCACCGGGCATGCCGTATGCGCATCCGACGGTCGAGCACTTCGCGCCCCTGTTCGTCGCACTCGGTGCCGCGACCGATCCGGCGCTCCCGCCGCGCCAGGTGATCGACGGCTACTGGATGGGCTTGGCCAAACGGTCCGTGCAGCTGACCTGAGCGCCGGCGTCGCTACGCTCATGACCGATGAGCGCACTCGACGCCCTGGCCGACTGGCCCGTCCCCACCGCGGCCGCTGCCGTCGTCGGCCGGGACGGGGCCCTGGCCCACCACGGCGACCAGACGCAGACGTTCCCCCTCGCCTCGGTGACCAAGCTGCTCGCCGCACGCGCCGCACAGATCGCGGTCGAAGAAGGGGTCTTCGAGCTCGACACCCCGGCCGGGCCGCCGGGGGCCACCGTGCGCCACCTGCTGGCGCACGCGGCGGGCTACGAGATGACCTCGGAGAAGGTGCTGGCCGCACCCGGTACCCGGCGGATCTACTCCAACCACGGCTTCGCCGTGTTGGCCGACGTGCTGGAGCGCGAGTCCGGCATCCCGTTCACCGAGTACCTGAGCGAATCGGTGTTCGCCCCCCTGGAGATGTCGGACACCACCCTGGACGGGGGTGCGGTGGCAGCCGGCTACGGCGCGACGTCGACGGTCGCCGACCTGACGGCATTCGCCGGCGAGCTTCTGACGCCCGCTCTGGTGTCGGACCAGATGCACGACTCGGCGATCTCGGTGCAGTTCCCCGGCCTCGACGGGGTGCTGCCCGGCTACGGCCGGCAGAAGCCCAACGACTGGGGGCTGGGCTTCGAACTGCGCGACGGCAAGACGCCGCACTGGACCGGGGCACACAACTCTGTGCGGACCTTCGGGCACTTCGGGCAGTCGGGGACGTTCCTGTGGGTCGATCCAGACGCCGCGCTCGCGCTGATCGTGCTCACCGATCGGCCGTTCGGTGACTGGGCCCATGACGTGATGCCGGCCCTGTCTGATGAAGTTCTGAGAGATTACAGGGCGGACTAGCGCAACACGCGCCTCACAAGGCACAATTGCACCTGAAGAAACAATTTCATCTGCTGACTCACTCGGAAACCACCAGGTCGTTGGGGAAGACGTCCCTCGTGGAGCCGAAGGAGCAACAGATGCGTGCAGCGAATCAATTCGCCGACACGACGACGGGTGTGGTGTACGTGCATGCCTCACCCGCGGCGGTGTGCCCGCATGTCGAGTGGGCGTTGTCGTCGACCCTCAACGCGAGGGCGAATTTGAAGTGGACGCCGCAACCGGCCATGCCCGGGCAGCTGCGTGCCGTGACGAACTGGGTGGGCCCCGTGGGCACCGGCGCCGCGCTGGCCAATGCCCTGCGGTCATGGTCGGTGCTGCGTTTCGAGGTGACCGAGGACCCGAGCCACGGCGTCGACGGGCACCGCTGGTGCCACACCCCCCAGCTCGGGCTGTGGAGCGGCGCGATGAGCGCGAACGGCGACGTGATGGTCGGGGAGATGCGGCTGCGCACGCTGATGGCCTCCGGCGCCGACACGCTCGCGGCAGAACTGGACTCTGTGCTGGGCACCGCGTGGGACGAGGCTCTGGAGGCCTACCGCGACGGCGGCGTGGGCGCCGAGGTCAGCTGGCTCAGCCGCGGCGTCGGATAGCGGGCCTGGTAGCCGGTCCTAGCACCCGCAACGCGCCCGGCACCACGGTGAGCTCCACGGGCAGCGGGCACACATACTCGCCGTCGGCGTAGGCGGTGATTCCCGGGGACTCGACGAGGATGGTCTTGGCTCTGCGCGTCGTCACCTCGTCGAGGTCGACGTGGGTGCCCTTGAACACGGTCGGGAACAGCCGGATCAGCCGCGTGCGTGACGCCGACGCCACCATCGTGACGTCGAACAGCCCGTCGGTCGGGTCCGCGCCAGGGCAGATGAGCATGCCGCCGCCGTAGCTGCGGGTGTTCCCGAACGCGGCCAGTGTGAGCTCGGTCTGCACCACGTCGCCGTCGAAGGTGAGCCGGAAGGGCAGCAACCGCAGCTGCGAGATCTCGGCCAGCATCGCGAAGTTGTAGCGCATCCGCCCGTGCGGCCAGCGCATCCGGTTGGTCCTGTCGGTGACCAGGGAATCGAAGCCCGCCGCCATCACCGTGCCGAACCACCGCCGGGTGCCGTCGGCGCCGGTGATCAACCCGAGGTCGTAGGTGCCGATCGCGCCGTCGACGACCGCGTCGGCGGCTGCCTCGGGCGCGGTGGGGATGCCGAACGCGCGGGCGTGGTCGTTGCCGGTGCCCGCGGGGACGATGCCCAGCGGGGTCGATGTCTCGGCGAGAATCTGCAGCGCCAGCGAGACGATGCCGTCGCCGCCGACCACCACCAGCGCGTCCATCTCGCGCTCCAGTGCGGCCTCGACGAGCTCGCGGGCGTGTGTGGGATCACGGCCGACGAGGGCGACGACGTCGACGCCGCGGGCCTGGAAACGGCTGATCGCTCGTTCGGCGGCGTGGCGGGCGTTGCCGTGACCGGAGGCCGGATTGGTCAGGACGACGATCCGGTTCACGGAATCAGCTTGCCCGGGTTCATGATTCCTGTCGGATCGAGCGCCGACTTGACCGCGCGCAGCACGGCGACGCCGAGGTCGCCGACTTCGTCGCGCATCCAGGGGCGGTGGTCCGCACCCACTGCGTGGTGATGGGTGATCGTCGCGCCCACGCGCATCATCGCCTCCGAGGCGGCGGTCTTGGCGGCACGCCACTGCTCGATCGCGTTGCCGCGCTGGGCGGCCACGACGGTGAAGTAGAGCGACGCACCGGTGGGGTAGACGTGCGAGATGTGGCACAGCACCAGCGCCGGCGTTCCCGAATCGGCCAGCGAGCGCGTCAGGGCCTCGGTGACAGCTGCTTTCAGGGCCGAGACGTTCGACCAGGACGTCGCCGTCTCCAGCGTCTCGCACAGCGCGCCGGCCGACAGCAGCCCGTCCCGCAGATAGGGGGCGTTGAACCGACCGTGCTCCCACGCACGCGCCGGACCTTCGCCGAGTGAAGTTCCACCCTTGGCGCTCAACAGCTCTCGCGTCTCGGCGTGCCGGCTCGCGGCATGCGCCTCGGTGCCCTCGAAGGCGGTGATGGCCAGGCAGCCTCCGGTGATCTGGGATTCGCCGATGCTGTCGGTGGTGGCCAGGTTCACCCCGGTCTCCGCCTCGTCGGAGAGCCGGATCACCGTCGGTCCGGTCCCGGTCTGGGCGACGGCCCGCAATGCGGCTGCGCCGGTGGCGAAGTCGGGGAACGACCACGCCTCGTAGCGCGTGGTCTCGGGGACCGGATGGACACGCACCCGCACTTTGGTGATGATGCCGAAGACGCCCTCGGAGCCGAGCAGGACGTGCCGCAGGTCCGGTCCGGCGGCCGAGGCCGGCGCACGACCCACGTCGAGCACGCCCGCCGGGGTCACGGCGCGCAGACCGCGCACCATGTCGTCGAAGCGGCCGTAGCCGGCGGAATCCTGACCCGACGACCGGGTCGCGGCGAAGCCGCCGATCGTCGCGAAACAGAAGCTCTGCGGAAAGTGGCCGAGTGAGAAACCGCGCTGCACCAGCAGTTTCTCGGCCTCGGGCCCGGTCAGGCCCGCCCCCAGTTCGGCCTCCCAGGAGACCTCGTCGAGCGAATGCAGCTCGTCGAATCGGCGCAGATCCACCGACACCACGGCCTTGAAGTCTCCGCGCATCGGGTCCAGGCCGCCGACCACGCTGGTGCCACCGCCGAACGGGACGACGGCGATACTGTGGTCGGCGCAGAACCGCAGCAGCGTGGCGACCTCGTCGTCATCACCGGGCACCAGCACCGCGTCCGGACCGTCCTGCACGCCGAAGTCCCTGCGGCGCAACAGATCCAGGGTCGACTTCCCGCCCGCGCGCAGCAACCGGTCCCGGTCATCGACGAGGACGTGCTCGGCGCCGACGATCGCGGCCAGGCCGTCGCGGTCGCTCGGCGAGAGCGCCGACGGGCGCACCCTGACCTGCTCGAGGGTGGGCTCCGCCGCGGGCTGGGCGTCGATGCCCAGAGCCTGGGTGAGCAGCGACCGAATGCCGGGGGACAGGGGCGTCGCCGCGGCGGGATCACCCCAGGCGTTCCATGCCATCGGGGGTCGTGTGGGCTGGCCAGCGAGCGAAGACATGCGTTACAGTATTACAGATGGTGTCAATCCGTAACTCCGATTCGGGTGTCGAGAAGCGCATTCTCGATGCGGCAGCGGCGTGCATCCTCGCCTACGGCGTCGAACGGACGACGATGACCGAGATCGCGCGACGGGCCCGGGTCAGTCGGCCCACCATCTATCGTCGCTGGCCCGACATCCGCTGGGTGATCGCCGAGCTGCTGACCGTGCGTATCGCCGGCGTCCTCGAGCAGGTGCCCGACCGGGGCCCCGGCAGGGAGGCGACGGTCGAGCGCGTGGTGGCCGTCGCCGAACACCTTCGCAAGGACGAGATCGTGCAGTCGGTGATCCGCAACGCGCCCAACCTGGCCATGGTCTACATCGCCGAACGGCTGGGCACCAGCCAGCAGATCCTCATCGACGCGCTCGCCGCGGCGATCAAGGCCGGCCAGGCCCACGGCAGCGTGCGCCCCGGCGATCCCCACGAGCTGGGCGCGATGTGCCTGCTGATCACCCAATCGACGATCCAGTCCGCGCAGATGGTGGAGAAGCTGCTCGACGGCACGGCCATCAACGTGGAACTGGCCCGCGCGCTCAACGGGTACCTGGCGCCGTGAGCCGCCCCGTGACCGCGGCTTTGAACGCCGGTCGACGCTCCGCAGAGCTGCAGGAGCTCGGCGACGGTGCGCCGCTGGACGTGCTGGTCATCGGTGGCGGCATCACCGGCGTTGGGATCGCGCTGGACGCGGCGACACGCGGGCTGTCGGTGGCCCTGGTCGAGAAGCACGACCTCGCCTTCGGAACCAGCCGGTGGAGTTCCAAGCTGGTGCACGGCGGGCTGCGGTACCTCGCCAGCGGCAATGTCGGCATCGCCCGTCGTAGCGCCGTCGAGCGCGGAATCCTGATGACGCGCAACGCCCCTCACCTGGTCCACGCGATGCCGCAGCTGGTGCCGCTGCTGCCCGAGATGAACCGTGCCTCGCGCGCACTGGTCCGATTCGGCTTCGCGGCCGGCGATGGGCTGCGGGCTCTCGCCGGCACGCCCGCATCGGTGCTGCCGCGGTCCCGTCGGATCGACGCCGCTGCGGCCATCGCGTTGGCGCCCACCGTGCGTCGCGACGGACTGGACGGTGCGCTGCTGGCCTACGATGGGCAGCTCGTCGACGACGCGCGCCTCGTCACCGCGGTCGCCCGCACGGCCGCCCAGCACGGCGCCCGCATCCTGACCCGGGTCGAGGCGAGCGCGGCGTCGCGCACATCGGTGACGCTGACCGACACGCTGTCGGGCGAGACACTGGACGTATCGGCACGGGCGGTGGTGAACGCGACCGGCGTGTGGGCCGGTCAGGTCGACACGTCGTTGCGGCTGCGGCCCAGCCGCGGGACGCACCTGGTGTTCGATGCCGCGGCGTTCGGCAATCCGACTGCGGCGCTGACGATTCCGATACCGGGCGAGATCAGCCGGTTCGTGTTCGCCATGCCCGAGCAGCTCGGTCGCGTCTACCTGGGCCTCACCGACGAAGACGCCCCGGGCGCGATCCCCGACGTGCCCGAAGCGACTCCGCAGGAGGTGCAGTTCCTGCTCGACACGGTCAACACGGCGCTCGCGACCTCGCTCGGACCGACGGATGTGGTCGGCAGCTACGCAGGGCTGCGGCCGTTGATCGACACCGGCGCCGGCCGCACCGCAGACGTCTCACGAGAGCATGCGGTCACCGAGTCGCCGAGCGGGGTGCTCAGTGTGATCGGCGGCAAGCTGACCGAATACCGTTTCATGGCGGAGGATGTCGTTGACCGCGCGATCTCGCTGCGCGGACTGGCCGCCGGGCCGTGCCGCACCCGCAACCTCCCGCTGATCGGGGCGCCCTCGAATCCTGCTGCCGCGCAACAGGCGTCGGATCTGCCGGAGTCGCTCGTGGCGCGCTTCGGCGCCGAGGCGCCCGACGTGATCGCCCGGGCGACGTGCCCGCGACCCACAGAGACTGTCGCCGAGGGCATCGATGTCACGCGCGCAGAACTCGAGTACGCCGTCACGCACGAAGGAGCGCTGAACGTCGACGACATCCTCGACCGGCGTACGCGCATCGGCCTGGTGGCCGCCGACCGCGAACGCGTCCTCGCCGCGGCGCAGGAGATGCTCGCCGGGAGAACCGGCTAGATCACAGCGGGATGTTCTTGTGGCGGCCGCGGCGCATCGGCGCCTCGGCGAGCGCCTGGGTCAGCTTCGAGCGCGTGTGCGCCGGGTCGATCTTCTCGTCCACCACGCCGATCTCGATGGCCGAATCCACGCCGCCGGCGATCTTCTCGTGCTCGATGGCCAGCGCCTCGTGCAGCGACTCCCGCTCCTCGGGGGCGGCGGCGGCCAGCTTCTTCTTGTGCAGGATGCCGACGGCTGCCTTGGCGCCCATGACGGCGACCTCGGCCTCGGGCCATGCGAACACCTTGGTGGCGTTCAGCGACCGCGAGTTCATCGCGATGTAGGCGCCGCCGTAGATCTTGCGGGTGACCAGCGTGACGCGCGGCACCGAGGACTCACCGAATGCGTGCAGCAGCTTGGCGCCGCGACGGACCACGCCGCCCCACTCCTGATCGACACCCGGCAGGTAGCCCGGCACGTCGACGACCACGACCAGCGGGATGCCGAACGCGTCGCACAGCCGCACGAAACGGGCCGACTTCTCGGCGCTCTCGGAGTTCAGGCAGCCGCCCAGGCGCAGCGGGTTGTTCGCGATTACGCCGACGGTGCGGCCGGCCAGCCGGCCCAGGCCGACGACGATCGACGGGGCCCAGCGGGACTGGAACTCCTCGAACGGCACACCCTCGTCGAGGAGCGCCTCGATCAGCGGGTGCACGTCGTATGCGCGGCGCGCCGACTCGGGCAGCAGCGCCTTGAGGTCGGTGTCGCCTGCCTCGGCCTTGGTGCGGTCGAAGTGGCCCTGCTGGCAGAACAGGCCGACCAGGCGACGGCCGCGCTCGTAGGCGTCGAGCTCGTCGTCGGCGACGATGTGGCACACTCCCGACTTCTTGTGGTGCGCCTCGGGACCGCCGAGGGAGACCATGTCGACGTCCTCGCCGGTGACGCTACGGACCACGTCGGGACCGGTCACGAAGACCTTGCTGTCGGGCGCCATCACGATGACGTCGGTCAGCGCGGGACCGTAGGCGGCGCCGCCGGCGGCGAAGCCGACCACGACGGAGATCTGCGGGATGTACCCGGACGCGCGGATCATGGCCTCGAAGACCAGGCCGACGGCGTGCAGCGCCTTGACGCCCTCGGCCAGCCGGGCGCCGCCGGAGTGCCAGATGCCGATGATCGGGCTCTGCTCGTCGATGGCGACGTCGTAGGCGTCGACGATGTGCTTGCAGCCGTCGACACCCATCGCGCCGCCCATCACGGTGCCGTCGGTGCAGAACGCGATCGTGCGCACGCCGTTGACGGTGCCGGCAGCCGCCAGGACACCGGACTTGTCGCGCTCGTGCAGCAGCTCGACGCTGCCGTCATCGAAGAACGTGGCGAGCCGCAGCATCGGATCGCGCGGGTCGAGGGACTCGTTGACGTCGGTGGCGGGGCGATTCTCGATGGTGGTCATGGATGTCTCCTGCTTTCAGTATCTTCCGAAGGCGAGTGCGACGTTGTGCCCGCCGAAACCGAACGAATTGTTGATGGCGTACTCGTAGTCACCCGGCCGTGGGCCGCCCGCCACGACGTCGAGGTCGATCTCGGGATCGAGGTTCTTCAAATTGAGTGTGGGGGGAATGACGCCGCTGCGCAGCGCCTGGACTGTGAGAATGGACTCGACGGCGCCTACCGCACCGACCGAGTGGCCGAGCGCCGACTTGGGCGCGTAGACCGCGGGTCGGTGTCCGCCCATCGCGTTGTTGATCGCCTTGCCTTCGGCGACGTCACCGACGCTGGTGCCCGTGGCGTGGGCGTTGACGTGGTCGATGTCGCTCGGCGCAAGACCGGCCAGCTCGATGGCGCGGCTCATCGCGTAGCCGGCGCGCTCACCGTTGGGGTCGGGCGCGACCATGTGGAAACCGTCGGAGGTGATGCTGGCGCCCATCAGGCGCGCCAGGATGTTGGCTCCGCGCGCCTTGGCATGCTCTTCGGTCTCGATGACCATCAGTGCAGCCGCCTCGCCGAACACGAAACCGTCCCGATCCTTGTCGAACGGGCGGCAAGCGCCGGCCGGGTCGTCATTGTTGGTCGACATCACGATCCGCATCTGCGCGAAGCCCGCGATCGGCACGGCTTCGATGCGCTGTTCGACACCGCCGCAGATCGCGATGTCGGCCTCACCGAGCACGATGTTGCGCCACGCCTGGGCGATGCCCTCGGACCCGGACGCGCACGCCGAGACCGGGGTGACCACCCCGGCCTTGGCGCCACGATCCAGACCCACCACGGCCGACGGGCCGTTGGGCATGTACATCTGCACCGACAGCGGGGACACGGCCGAGGTGCCGTGGTCCCGCATGCCGTCGTAGGCGAACACCAGCGCCTCGGCACCGCCGAGGCCGGTCCCGATCGACACCAGCAGACGGCTGGTGTCGACGTCGGGTGACCCGGCGTTCTCCCAGACACGACGTCCGAGCACGGTGGCCATCTTCTGCGGGTAGGACATCCGACGGTTCTCGACCTCGGTCAGTTCCCCGACGAAGTCCTCCAGCAGATGGCCACCGATGCGCACCGGCAGGTCGAACTCCTCGACGAAGGGGTCTTCGAGACGGCGGATGCCGCTCTTGCCCTCCAGCAGCGCCTTCCAGGTGCCTTCGGCATCGGTGGCGACGCTCGTCGTCATGGCCATACCGGTCACGACGACGTCGGGGAGTCCGTTCCCTGTTGTCGGTGCAGCCATACTCAGACGCGTGTCCTCTCGGTTCTCGTGAACTCGTCAGGCCTAGTAACGACCGAAGGCCAGAGCCACATTGTGGCCGCCGAAACCGAACGAGTTGTTGATGGCGTACTGATAGTCGCCATACCGTGGCTCGCCCGCGACGACGTCGAGATCGATCTCCGGGTCCGGCGTCTCGTAGTTGAGCGTCGGAGGGATGACACCGTCACGCAGGGCCAGCACCGTCAGTGCCGACTCCAGCGCGCCCACAGCGCCGATCGAGTGGCCCAGCGCCGACTTCGGCGCGTAGACCGCGGCGTGCTCCACACCGGCGACGCGGAGGGCGTTGGCCTCCGCGGTGTCACCGATCGGCGTGGCCGTGGCGTGCGCGTTGACGTGCGAGATGTCCTTGGGGGACAGGCCCGCGGTCTCCATCGCCCGCTTCATGGCCGACCCGGCACGCTGGCCGTCGGCGGCCGGGGCCACCATGTGGAACGCGTCGGAGGTGATGCCGGCGCCCATCAGGCGGGCCAGCGGCTTGGCGCCGCGGGCAAGGGCGTGCTCCTCGGTCTCGATGATCATCATCGCGCCCGCTTCACCGAAGACGAAGCCGTCCCGGTTCTTGTCGAACGGACGCGACGCGCGCTCCGGCTCGTCGTTGCGGGTCGACATGGCGCGCATCATCGAGAACGCCGCGATGGGCAGTGCCTCGATGCCGCCTTCCACGCCACCCACGACGGCGAAGTCCGCGTCACCCATGACGAGCTGGCGCCAACCGTGGGCGATGGCCTCCGACCCCGACGAGCACGCCGACACCGGGGTGATGACCCCGGCGCGGGCGCCCAGTTCGAGACCGGCGACCGCCGCCGCACCGTTGGGCATGATCATCTGAACGGCGAGCGGGGACACCTTGCGGGGCCCGCCCTCGTTCATCGCGTCGTAGGTCTCGACGATCTTCTCGCCGCCACCCAGACCGGTGCCGATGATCACGGCGAACCGGTCCGGATCGACCTCCGGCGTGCCCGCGTTCTCCCAGAGTCGCTTCGACAGCAGCTTGGACATGCGCTGCACGTACGACATGCGACGCATGTCGATGCGGGTCATGTGGCTGTCGACGTCGTCGACCAGGTGACCGCCGATACGCACCGGAAGGTCCCACTTGGTGACGAACTCATCCTCGAGGACGCGGATGCCGCTCTCGCCCGCCAGCAGGCCCTTCCACGTGCTCTCGATGTCGCCTGCGAGTGACGTGGTGGCCTCGATGGCGGTCACCACGACACTCGGGAACCCGCCGTTAGCAGTGGAAGGACGTGTCATTCTGCGGCGAACTTCTCGCGCAGCGCGGCAGCAGCCTCGGGGTTCTCTTCCTCGAGCTTCTGGATGTAGGCGACGACGTCACCGACGGTGCGCAGACCCGCGAGGTCCTCGTCGGGGATCTTCACGCCGTACTTGTCCTCGGTCTGCACGGCGATCTCGACCATCGACAGCGAGTCGATGTCCAGGTCGTCGACGAAGCTCTTCTCCGGGGTGACCTCAGACGGCTCGATGCCGGTCACTTCTTCGATGATCTCGGCGAGACCGGAGATGATTTCTTCCTGAGAGGCGGGCACGGTGGCTCCTTCTATTTATCGGGTGTTACCTGGGGTGAAACGTTGGTTGTGTCGAGATGTGCCGGCTCAGACGGGGCGCAGTGCCTGCGCGAGTCCGTCCAGGTCGGCGGGGGTCTTGATGGGGTGGGTGGGGGTGCCCTTGAGCTCGCGCTTGGCGATCCCGGACAGCGTGCCCGCGGGCGGGAACTCCACGAGTGCCGTCACCCCGAGCTCACGCATGGTGGCGGTGCACAGATCCCAGCGCACGGGACGCGTCATCTGTGCGACGAGCTTGGTCAACGCGTCGTGCGCGGAGGCGACGGGCCGGCCGTCGGCGTTGGACAGCAGCGTGACCGACGGCTCCGACGGGGTGATCCGGTCGGCCACGGTCGTGTACTCGGCCAGCGCGGGCTCCATGTAGCGGGTGTGGAACGCGCCGGCGGTGGCCAGCGGGCGAACCCGAGCGCGGGCCGGCGGATCCTCGGCGAGCTTCTCCAGAGCACTGACCGCGCCGGCGGCGACGATCTGCCCGGCGGCGTTGCGGTTGGCCGGCACGAGGTCGAGCGCCTCCAGCCGGGCGAGCACCTCGGCTTCGTCGCCACCCAACAGGGCCGACATCCCCGTCGGCTCCACGGCGCAGGCCTTGGCCATCTCGCGGCCGCGGGTCGCGGCCAGGGAGACGGCCTCGTCGGCGGTGATCACTCCGGCGATCGCGTAGGCGGCGATCTCGCCGACGGAATGCCCGGCGGCGACGATGTCCTCGTCCCCGGTCAGCACGCCGCGGCGCGTCAGTTCCTCGTAGGCCAGCAGCGTGGCGGCGACGACGAGTGGCTGCGTGACCGCTGTATCGGTGATCTCCTGCGCGTCGGCGGTGGTGCCCAGGCGGGCCAGATCCAGGCCGCTGATCTCAGACCATGCTGCGATGCGCGCCGGCGCACCGGGCAGCTCCAGCCACTCGGCGAGCATGCCGGGAGTCTGGGAGCCCTGTCCGGGCGCGAGGAATGCAAGCACAGTCTTGTCGGGCACGTCTCTAAGAAAACATTGTGAAGGCGGTTTTGCGCCGTGTAAGAGACTATGAACTCTTTCTTAGGTTTTTGTTGACTCCCCACAAAACCGCATGTGATGGGACGTCATCGAGATGCAAGCGCAACATGTCACCTCGCAGGATGGCCCCACGGTGTGACTGACGCAACAGCACCGACCTGCCCGGATCCCGACGATGACGAGGGCCCGGACTGGCTCTGACGCCGCAAACGACCCACCGTGGAGGCGACCCGCAGCACATACGCGTCTCGCGGAACGGTGGCGTCACGTCCCGTGAAGTCGGCGACGCGTTTGAGCCGGTACCGGACCGTATTTGGATGAACGAACAATTTGCGGGCGCACGCTTCGATCGCGCCCCCGGAGTCCAGGTACGCGTCCAGCGTCTCCATCAGCGTGGGGCCTGCATCAGCCAGCGGCCTCATCACCTCTGCTTCGAGGGCGGCCGCGGCCGAGGCGTCGCCCAGCAGAGCGCGCTCGGGCAGCAGCTCGCGGGCCGCCACCGGCCGTGGCGCACCGGCCCAGCCGGCAACGGCGTTCATCCCGGCGATGGCCTCGGTGGCACTCAGATGCGCCGCGCCGAGCGTGGGCGCCATCGGCCCGACCACCACGGGCCCGTCGGCGAAGACCGTCATCAGCTCCGACAGGAACCGGTCGGTGTGCGACAGTCCGCCGGACACCACCGTCACCAGCCAGGTTCCGTGGACGTCGCACAGCGCGGCGCGGCCGTTGCGGGCAGCGACGTCGTGCACGTCCTCCGACGTCAGATCCAGCCGGTCCTGGCGCGGCAGGCCCACGATCACCGTCGCCGCCGCAGTCGCGTCCCAGTTCAGAGCCGCGGCCTGCGACTGCAGATCGGGGCCGATGTCTCCGCGCACCACGGCGTCGATCAGATTCGCCTCCATGCGGGTGTCCCACGCCCCGCGCGCCTCGGCCTGATCCGCGTACGCCATGGCCGCCGCGAACGCCAGGTCGCGGCTGTAGCGCAGGATGCCGGCGGTCAGCGCGGCCAGCTGCTCCTCGTTGCGTGCGAGCAGCGGTACGACCTCTTCGAAGAACTCCATCGTCACGCGCACCATCTCCACCGACTGGCGTAGCGCGATGCGGCGCCGCAGATCCTGCGGCACCACCTCGAAGGCCTGGGCGGTGTAGCTGACATCGCTGTCGGGATGGCGCATCCACTCGACGAAGTTCACCACCGCGGTCTGCACGACCAGCTGCACGCTCGCGCGTTGAGACGCCTCGAGCTCGCCGAAGAAGGGCAGCCGTTCGCCCATTGCCTGGACGGCCTCGGTGGCCAGGCGGCCCGAATACTGACTGAGCCGGCGGAGCACCGAGTCGGGAACGTTCTCCAGCACCTCGACCGTCGACCGGGGCGGGATGAACCGATTGTTGTCGGCCATCCCTAAAATCTACGCCTCGGTTTGGAGAAGTCCTCTAAATCGTCAGGCCACGCTGTATCCGATGTCGTCGGCTACGCGACTCCGGGATCGCTCGTCTGCTCCGGCGCCGCCATCACGTCGTCGATCTCGTACTTGCGCGCCGCCTCGACCGCCACCGCCATGTCGATGTTGCCGTCGCGGGCCAGGCCCTCGAGCACGGCGACCGTGATCGACTCGGCGTCGGTGTTGTAGTACCGCCGCGCCGCCGGCCGGGTGTCGGAGAAGCCGAACCCGTCGGTACCCAACGTGATGTAGGTGCCGGGCACCCACGGCCGGATCTGCTCGGGAACCGCACGCATCCAGTCCGACACGGCCACCACGGGACCCTCGGCGTCGGCGAGTGCCTGCGTCACGTACGGCGTGCCGGCAGGCCGGTCCGGATGGCGCAGCGCCTCCTTCTCGATGGCCACGCCGTCGCGGTTGAGCTCACCCCAGCTGGTCACCGACCACACGTCGGCGGCCACGTCCCACTCGTTGGCGAGCATCTCGGCCGCCTTGAGTGCCGACGGCATGCCGACACCGGAGACCAGGATCTGGGCCTTGTTACTGCGTTTCTCCGACGCCTGCTGGTAGCGGTAGATGCCGCGCAGTAGCCCCTCGACGTCCAGGTTCTCCGGCTCGGCCGGCTGGACGTAGGGCTCGTTGTAGATCGTGACGTAGAAGTAGATGTTCTCCGGGTTCTCGCCGTACATGCGGTGCAGACCGCTTTCGATGATGTAGGCGATCTCGTAGGCGAACGACGGGTCGTAGGCCACGACGGCGGGGTTGGTCGCGGCGAGCAGCAGCGAGTGCCCGTCGGCGTGCTGCAGACCCTCGCCGACGAGCGTGGTGCGCCCGGCCGTCGCGCCCAGCACGAAGCCACGCGCCATTTGATCGGCCGCCGCCCACAGGCCGTCGCCGGTGCGCTGGAACCCGAACATCGAATAGAAGATGTAGATCGGGATCATCGGCTCGTTGTGGGTGGCATAGGACGTGCCGACGGCGGTGAACGAGGCCGTCGAGCCCGCCTCGTTGATGCCCTCGTGCAGGATCTGGCCGACTTCGCTCTCCTTGTAGGCGAGCATCAGCTCCGCGTCGACCGAGGTGTAGAGCTGGCCGTTGCGGTTGTAGATCTTCAGGCTCGGGAACCACGAGTCCATGCCGAACGTGCGCGCCTCGTCGGGGATGATCGGCACGATCCGCTTGCCGATCTCCTTGTCCCGCAACAGTTCCTTGAACGTGCGGACCGTCGCCATCGTCGTGGCGACCTCCTGCTTGCCCGACCCCTTCTTCAGGGCCTTGTAGGTGTCGCGGCCGGGCAGCGTGAGCGCCTTTGTCTTGGTGCGGCGTTCGGGCAGGAACCCGCCCAGGGCGCGGCGCCGGTCGAGCATGTAGCGGATCTCCGGCGCGTCCGACCCGGGGTGGTAGTAGGGCGGCAGGTACGGGTCGTTCTCCAGCTGCTCGTCGGAGATCGGGATGCGCTGGGCGTCGCGGAAGTCCTTGAGGTCTTGCAGCGCAAGCTTTTTCATCTGGTGCGTGGCATTGCGGCCCTCGAAGTGCTTGCCCAGCGTGTAGCCCTTGATGGTCTTGGCCAGGATCACCGTCGGCTGACCCTTGTGCTCCATCGCCGCGTGGTAGGCCGCGTACACCTTGCGGTAGTCGTGGCCGCCGCGCTTGAGGTTCCAGATCTCGCGGTCCGACATCGGCTCGACGAGCGCCTTGGTCCGCGGGTCACGACCGAAGAAGTGGTCGCGCACGTAGCCGCCGTCGTTGGCCTTGTAGGTCTGGTAGTCACCATCAGGGGTGGTGTTCATCAGGTTCACCAGCGCGCCGTCACGGTCGGCGTGCAGCAGTGCATCCCACTCGCGGCCCCACACCACCTTGATGACGTTCCAGCCCGCGCCGCGGAAGAACGACTCCAGCTCCTGGATGATCTTGCCGTTGCCGCGGACGGGGCCGTCGAGGCGCTGCAGGTTGCAGTTCACCACGAACGTCAGGTTGTCGAGCGCCTCGTTGGCGGCGACCTGGATCAGGCCGCGGCTTTCGGGTTCGTCCATCTCCCCGTCGCCGAGAAACGCCCACACGTGCTGGTTCGAGGTGTCCTTGATGCCGCGGTCGTTCAGGTAGTGGTTGAAGCGAGCCTGGTAGATCGCGTTCATCGGACCGATGCCCATCGACACCGTGGGGAACTCCCAGAAGTCCGGCATGAGCCGCGGATGCGGGTAGGACGGCAGGCCGCCGCCGGCGTGGCTGTGCTCCTGGCGGAACCCGTCGAGCTGCTCGGAGCTGAGCCGGCCCTCGAGGAAGGCGCGCGCGTAGATGCCGGGGGAGGCGTGGCCCTGGATGAAGACCTGATCACCGCCGCCCGGGTGGGCCTTGCCGCGGAAGAAGTGGTTGAAGCCGACCTCGTAGAGGGCTGCTGACGACGCATAGGTCGAGATGTGGCCGCCGACGCCGACGCCGGGCCGCTGCGCGCGGTGCACCATGATCGCCGCGTTCCAGCGGATCCAGGCGCGGTAGCGGCGCTCGACGTCCTCGTCGCCGGGGAACCACGGCTCGAGTTCGGTCGGGATGGTGTTGACGTAGTCGGTCGACGTCAGCGACGGGATGGCCACCCGCTGCTCCCCGGCCCGCTCGAGCAGACGCAGCATCAGGTAGCGCGCCCGCGCGGGACCCGACCGCTCAACCAACTGGTCGAACGACTCCAGCCACTCGGCGGTCTCGTCGGAATCGATGTCGGGCAGATAGGACGCGACCCCCTCCCGAATGACGCGAACGCGATCGTGTTCGCCTGTGCTGCTGGAGTTTTGGGCCAGATCCTGGCGCACGAACTCGGTGGTCAACTTCCGCTCCTTGTCAGGCGGTGAAGCACACGCGGTCCGTCGAGTGGGTCTGCTCGCTTCGCGCAGTGCACGGTGGGTTACATCCTCGTCCCATCCTGCCGCAAGTGCAGTGCCGCACGCGAACGGTTGCATTTAGTACACCCGGTGTCGGGGTCGGCCGGTAACGTCTGCAGACCGTGCGTATCGGTGGGCGACGGGCTGCGCCGTTGCGGCTGTCCGCCTTCGCGGCCGGCTCCGCCGCGGTGTTGGCGATGATCGTCGTCGGCTGCACCAACGTCACCGCGGGAGAGGCATCGGCGCCCCCGGGGGAGGCGCCGCAGTACCGCGCGTCGGTGTCGGCGTCCCTGCACGAGTCCGCGGCGAGCTCGTCGGCGCGCGAGTCCGAACGTCAGACGTCGATGACGGTGGAGGCGGTGCACACGTCGTGCGAGGCGATGAGCACCAGCAGCGCTGACGCGATCGCCGCGGTCAACACCTACGTCGATGCGTTCAACACCGACCCGGTGGGCGCAGAGGGTGGGGCGCAGGCGGCGGTCGATGCGCTCAACCAGAGCGCGGACTTGGTGTCGGGCAGCATGACCGACACGCTGCCCGCCGAGCTTCGCGATGCGCTGGGCAGCTGGGTCGACGCTGCTCGCGGGGTTGCGACGGCGATTGCGGGGAACTATCCGGCCGAGGATTTCAACTCCGCGATCGCGGCGTTGAACGACTCGAAGACCACCGCGCTGGACCGTTGCGATGCGGCTTATCGGTGACGGCTCGGGGGCGGATGTTGCCGGGTGGGTTGCCGTGACCCCCAGGCGTGCGACGATAGTGGTCGAACGTGGCACAGCGCACAGCGTGCCGACTAGGCGCAAGGAGGACTGACCGTGGTGTCGGCGGGTGACCCCCCGAACTACGCCCGCATGCTGGGCATCCAAAAAGATCAGGTTGTGCAGGAACTGGGCTGGGACTCCGACGTCGACGACGACATCCGCGCCGACATCGAAGACGAGTGCGGTGGTGAGCTCCTCGACGAGGACTCCGACGAGGTTGTCGACGTGGTGTTGCTGTGGTGGCGCGACGACGACGGCGACCTGGTGGACGCGCTGATGGACGCGATCACCCCGCTGGCCGACGACGGCGTCATCTGGGTGGTGACCCCCAAGACCGGCAAGCCCGGTCACGTCCAGCCCGCTGAGATCGCCGAGTCCGCGCCGACGGCCGGGCTGATGCAGACCTCCTCGGCGAACCTGGGGGACTGGATCGCGAGCAGGCTGGTGCAACCTAAAGCCAAAGCGATCACGAAGCAGCGATGAGCGCTCGCGCGAAGAGCCGACAGCAGCGATGATTGGGGTCGGTGACCCAGCGCCGGACTTCACGCTTGCCGATCAGAACAACCAGCGGCTGACGCTGAGTGCGTTCCGGGGTGCCAAGAACGTGCTGCTGGTGTTCTTCCCGCTCGCGTTCACCGGGATCTGTCAGAAGGAACTCGACGAGATCCGCGACCGCCTCGACGAATTCGTCAACGAGGCGACGGCCACGCTGGCGATCTCGGTGGGCCCGTCGCCGACACACAAGGTGTGGGCCGCTCAGCGCGGATTCACGTTTCCGGTGCTGTCGGACTTCTGGCCGCACGGTGCGGTGAGTCAGGCCTACGGCGTCTTCAACGACGCGTCCGGTTTCTCGAACCGGGGGACGTTCGCGGTCGACCGTGGCGGGGTGGTGCGCTTCGCGGACTGCAAGGAGCCGGGGGAGGCACGCGATCAGGCGGTGTGGGACGCAGCATTGGCCGCTGTCCGCGACTGAGAGCGGATTTCGAGTTCGTCACGGTCGCCGATATGCTGCCCGGGATCGGGCGCGTAGCTCAGTGGTAGAGCTCTGGTTTTACACACCAGCGGTCGGCGGTTCGATACCGTCCGCGCCCACTGCTACGACGCCGCGGTGGCTCTGTCCTCGCCGGCCTGCTCCTTCCCTGTCTCGGCGATGGAGGAGACGTAGTCCGCGGATTCCCGCTCGCGGTCTTTGAGGTACTCGCGCAGTGAGTACGCGAACGCGGCCGCCCATGCGGTGATGATGACCGCGTAGGTGACGTTGCGGAGCAGCGCGCCAGCGTCGATCAGATCGCTGCGGAGCAAGGTCCTGGCGTTGGTGAGCACGATGATGCCGCCGACGGAAGCGCCCAGAAGCCGCGGCGGGAAATGGCGGACCAGCCAGGCGGCCAGCGGCGCAGCCACCATGCCCCCGGCGAGAATGGCGAGCACCCAGCCGACGTTGATGCCTTGCGAGCCAAGGCTGACCAGGAAGCCGAGGCTCGCCGCGATGGCGATCACGATCTCGCTGGTGTCGATCGAGCCGATGACCTTGCGCGGTTCGATGCGGCCGCTGGCCAGGATCGCCGGAGTGCCGACCGGGCCCCAGCCGCCACCGCCCGTCGCGTCGACGAAACCGGCGAGCAGGCCGAGCGGTGCGAGGAACCGCCTGCGCAGCGGCTTGCCGAGATTGTGGCGCGGGATGCCTTGGAAGGTGAACCGGCCCAGCACGTAGAGGCCGAGGGCGAGCAGGATCAGCGACATGACGGGTGCGGCGGCCTCGGTCGACAACTTCGACAGCACCGTCGCTCCCAGAAATGCGCCGACAGCTCCGGGCACGGCGATCCTGCGGACCACCTGCCAGTCGACATTGCCGAAGCGCCAATGGGAGAACCCGGAGATCAGGGTGGTGCCGATCTCGGCGAGGTGGACGGTGGCCGATGCCGCCGCAGGATTGGTCCCGATGGCCAGCAACAGCGTGGTGGTGGTGACGCCATAGGCCATACCGAGGCTGCCGTCGACGAGCTGCGCGGCCAGGCCCACCAGAGCGATCAGGACGATGGTCTTCACGATGTTTTCTCCCACAGGCAGAGCGCAGTGACATGAAGGGGATTCCCCGCTCGTACCATCGCGTCGGCTTTGCGATCACCGTGAGGTGAACTCAGGGTGCCAGCGCCGCGGTTGGCTACATTTGCCGCCGTGGGAGGCCTACCCTGGGGTAAACGCGCCGACATGGTCGTTCACGGTCTGTCTCCGTTCAATGCCGAACCGCCACCGACAGCACTGGCCGGCGCCGACATCACACCCATCGACACGTTCTACAGCCGCAACCACGGCGAGGTGCCCCAGCTGGCGCCGCAGGACTGGCGCGTGGATATCTCCGGACTGGTCGACCGGCCGCTGACTCTCGGCATGCACGAGTTGCGCGACTTTCCGGCGCACACGGTCGAAGCGACCCTGCAGTGCGCAGGCAACCGGCGCGCGGGCCTCGTCGATGTCCGCCCGATCGCGGGAGAGGATCCCTGGGGGCCGTGCGCGACGTCGACGGCGGTGTGGGGCGGCGTTCGCCTGGCCGACGTCCTGGCCCACGCCGGGGTGCAGGGCGAACCCGGCCGGCATGTCGAATTTCTGGGACCCGACATCACGGACCTGGCCGAGCCGCCGCAGGCCTACGGGAGTTCGATTCCGCTGCACAAAGCCCTGTCGGCCGAGGTGCTTCTGGCGTGGGAGATGAACGGCGAACCGCTGCCGCCGGTGCACGGGGGGCCCGTGCGCGCCGTCGTGCCCGGCTACATCGGCGCGCGCAGCGTCAAGTGGGTGCGGTCGATCACGGTCCGGGATTCACCGTCGGACAACTACTTTCAGGCGGTTGCCTACCACCTGCTGCCTGCCGACGTCGACCCTGACACCGTGCCACCGCGGACGGGTATCTCACTGGGTCCCGTCGCTCTCAACGGTGACATCCTCAACCCCGCTGACGGTGACCGGGTACCGGCGGGCACGCTCGCGGTCACCGGTTACGCCTACGCGGGTGACGATCGGACAGTGGTGCGGGTCGACGTCTCGGCCGACGGTGGAACCACGTGGCAGCAGGCCGTTCTCGACCCCCAGACAAGTCCGTGGACGTGGCGGCTGTGGCGAACGACGATCGAGGCCCGGCCCGGGCCCCTGCACCTGCTGGCTCGAGCGTGGGACAGCACCGGGGCTCTGCAACCGGAATCGGCGTCGTCGGTGTGGAATCCCAAGGGTTACGCGAACAACTCGTGGGCGCGGATCTCGGTGACGGTATGCGAGTAGACATCATCGAGACGTCGAGCCTGGGCGATCGCAGCTATGTCGTGAGCGCCGACGGCGTCGCCGTCGTGATCGACCCGCAGCGCGATGTCGACCGAGTCCTCGCTGTGGTCGAGGAGCGCGGTGCCCGCATCACCCACGTCCTGGAAACCCACCTGCACAACGACTACGTCACCGGCGGACTCGAACTCGCCCGCACCGTCGGGGCGCACTACGTGGTGCCCGGCGGCGAGGAGCTGGGGTATCAGCCGCACCGCGTCGGCGACGGTGACGTCGTCGACGCCGGACCTTTCACACTGCGGGTGCTGCACACACCCGGCCACACTCTGGAGCACGTCAGCTATGCCCTCGACGACGCGTCCGGACGTACGGTCGGCGTCTTCACCGGCGGCTCGATGCTGTTCGATGCAACGGGCCGCACGGATCTGCTCGGTGACGAACACACCCGCGGCCTGAGCGCGGCGCAGTTCCGGTCCATCCGACGGCTGGCTGACGAACTGCCCGACGACGCACAGGTGTATCCCACCCACGGATTCGGCAGCTTCTGCTCCGCGACCGCCGTCGACCGTGACGAGTCGACGGTCGGCGAGCAACGGCAGAGCAATCCGGCGCTGACGCGCGACGAGCAGACGTTCGTCGATGAGCTGCTCGCCGGGCTGTCCGACTATCCGGCCTACTACGCCCACATGGGCGTCATCAACCGAGAGGGCCCCGCACCGGTTGATCTGTCACCGCCGCGCCGCACCGACGTCGACGAGCTGCGGCGGCGGATCGAGGCCGGCGAGTGGGTCGTCGACCTGCGTCACCGGACCGCCTTCGCCGCCGGGCATCTCGGCGGCAGCTTCGGCTTCGAACTGTCGGACTCGTTCGTCAACTACCTCGGCTGGCTCTACGGCCGGGGCACTCCGCTCTCGGTCATCGGTGACGACGAGGAGCAGATAACCACGGCGCAAAGGGAATTGGCCCGCATCGGTATCGACCGCGTCGAAGGCGCCGCCCCGTTCGACGGCACAGGGCCCGTGCGGTCGTACCCGGTCGCTGACTTCGCGGAATTGGCGGCCCGTCTGGGTGACGACGGTGTCGTCGTGCTCGACGTGCGGCGCACCGACGAATACGACGACAGCCACATCCCCGGCGCGGTCAACATCCCACTGCACGATCTCACCGATCGCCTGAACGATCTGCCTGACAAGCAGATCTGGGTGCACTGCGTGAGCGGGTACCGCGCCGCGGTGGCCGCATCGATTCTCGATCGCGGCGAGCGGTCCGTCGTGTTGATCGACGACACCTACGGTCACGCAACGGAACTCGGTCTCACGACGTCGACGTGAGGTTGGCTCAGTCCGGCCGGCCGTACACCGCCACGACGACGCTGCGGTCCAGACTGTTGGCCGACCAGACGCCGATGGCGGTGTTGGCGCAGTCCGACATGGTCGACCATGCCTGCGGGTCAGCGTGCCACAGCCGCAGGACCTCGAGACCGCTGATCGCCAGCGCCGGGTTGATCGCGACCGTTTCGGCGACCGGCCCGTGAAATCCGGCGGCGTCGGCGCGGCTCTGCGGAGTGGAGCCGTCGGAGCCGAGGTGCCCGTCGAGCGCGCGGTCGGCGAGTAGGTTCTCGGTGTGCCACTGCGCTGCCAGCCTCAGTTTCGGGTCGATCCGGATATCCGTACGGCATCCCGTGTCGTAGCGGGCGGCGTAGGCGTTGGCCACGACACTGTCGTTCAGCCGGGAGTTGTCGGCACGCGCGACGGCGCAGGCGCCCGTCGTGAGCGCGCACAGGACCGTGAACACCGCCCACAGGGTGAGCAGGTTCCGCGTCGTCGTGAGGTCGCGGGCGGCGGTCATGGCGGTGGGGGGCGGTAGCCCGCAGCCGAGTTCCGGAGTTGCCAGATCTGAGCGGGGCACAGTTCGTTGACCGCCTGGGTGATGAGGTAGGACGCTTGATAGTCGTCAGGATTGGCGAAGTCGGTCTTGACGTCCCCCATCAACTGGGGATAGGTCCGACCTGCCGTGACGGCGTCGCACAGGCGTCGCCCGTAGGCCAGGGCGTCGTCGGCGTTGGCGAAGTGATACCCCGGCCGCACGGTGACGTTGACGAGATAGGCGACGGCGTCAGCACCCGCCGATGGTGAGAGCACCAGCGCGGCAGCGACAGTCAGCGCGGCCGCGCCCCCTCTCACACCGGTTCGAAGTTGGAGACCAGCCACCGGTCACCGACCCTGTCGAGCGTCACCCGAACACTGGACGCGGTGTTGGTCGGCGCCGCACCGTCGATCGTCAATGCCTGGTTCACCGCCAGCAGGACCACCGCGTGGCCTTCAGAGGCAGACACAGATGCCGCTGCCGGTACCGTCGCCACCGCGGTGATCTTCTGTTGCTTGGCGCCCTGCGCGACGACGTCGGTGACCAGCTTCGTGTACTCGTCGCGGAAGTTGTCGGTGAGCCGATCGGCGGCGGCGCCGAGATCCGCGTCGACGGTGTCCGGTCGGTACGACAGCATCGCGATGGCGCTGTCGGTGGCGGCGCGCACCGATTCGGTCGTGGCCGTCTCCGCCGATCGGACCGTGTGGTCCTGCCACTTGAGGAAGGCAGCCGCCAGGGTAAACAGCAGCGCCAGAGCGGGTAGGAGGCCGTAGGCGAGGAGCCGTGGCCACCGGCGCGATCTGCCCTCTGCGGCAACGGTTTCCGCCGTGTCTCGCCCGTCATCGGTAGTGGCTCCGGTGTCGTCGGTGTCGTCGGCCACCTGCTCGACGATATCCAGGGTCATGGGCGGCTCCTCGCTGATCAGTCGGGTGCTCACGGCACGAACTCGACGTTGGACACCTTGGTGGTGTGATCGACGTCCTGCAGGCTGATGCGCAGTCGCCAGCCCCGGGGTGGCTGCTGCGGCGCGGCGGCAGTCGACGTCTTCATCGACACCGTGACCAGGACCTCGGCGTGATCGTCGGATGCCGAGAGCAGACCGGCTTCTGTGACGGTGCCTTCCGACGACGACTGGACCTTCTTCACGACGTCGACGAAGGGCTGCGACCGCTGCTGGAAGTCGTCGCGGAACGTCCCGGTCGCGGAGTCGAGGATCCGTTGCACATCGGCCTCGGCCTGGGTGTAGCTGATGGTGGTGAAATTGATCGCGGCCTGCCGAGCCACCTGAACGTAGTCATCCCGTCGCGTCTGGGATTCGTGTGCCCGGTGATCCCGGAAGCCGAACCACCCCACCAGAGCACCGGTCGCGGCGACGACGACGATGCCTGCGGCGACGGCGGTCCGGAGGCCGAGCCATCCGGCGCGGGGTCCACCGGTCTCCTGAGGCGGGGAGTCGTCGCGGTCCTCGCCGGGTGCGGTGTCGGCGGCGGTCTCGGTCACGGTGTCGGGGGGATCAGCATGTTCTGCCATGTCTTGCCTTTCGGGCCTTCTGCGAGGTCGGACTGGGTATGGGGCCGGCCATCCGGACCGATGTAGGTCCCGGTGGCCGGGTCGTAGGGCACCAGGGCGACCGGCGGTGCGGACGTCTGCGGTGGCGCGGCCGGTGGCGCACCTGCGGGTGGCGGCGCGTCGGTGCCCGGCCAGGGCACGCCGGGCGCGTACTGCGGCACGCCCTGTCCGGTGATGGTGGCGTTCGGGTCACCCTTCCAGTTGAACCCGTCGTTGAGCGGCACGTACTGTTCGTCGCTCTCGCACATCTCGACCGTCGGGGCGCGCTTGGCGGGATTGTTCTCGCACGGAATGTTGCGCACGCCACGGACATTCAGCGACGAGTCCTGGGGAACGCGGCAGTACAGTTCGCCGGCCGGCCTTTCCGGATAGTCCTGTTCGGCCGGGGAGCGTTGCTGCTGCACCGGCAGGAATCCGGTGTTGCACGGTGGCGGCAGGTTCAGGTTCAGATTGAAGTCCAGATAGATTCCGCGGTAGTCCTGTTTGGTTCCCGAGTTGGGCAGCGCGATCGCCGACATGACCGCCGTCCCCTGCGGATAGAGCACCAGGAGCTGCTCGATGTCGGCCCGATAGGTGACCGCGATCTCGCCGAGACTGACCATGTTGGCCAGCAGCACGGGAAGAGCGGGTGCGACGCGGTCGAACAGCGCCTTGCCCTCGGCCAGCGCCGGACCGCCGACGGTGAGCAGGTCGGCGAACGCGGTGTCCTGGGCCTGCAGCTGCCCGGTGATGGACCGGACCCGCTGGGCCCAGGTCGCGATCGAATCGGCGGTGCGCGCCTGGGAGTCGAGCACCGGGGGTGACTGATCGATCAGCGCGGTGATCGGGTCGACGTTCTTGCCCGCCTCGATCGCCAACGCGCTCGATCCGTCCACGATTCGCGACAGCTCGGGGCCGAGGCCGGCGACCGCGGTGGCGGCCTCGTCGACGACAGTCTTCAGATTGTCGGGCGGAATCGCCCTCAGCGCGGTGTTGGTCGCACCGAGTAGCTGACCGATGTCGGGGGGAACCTGCACCTGCGCGGCGGGGATGACATCACCGTCGCGCAACGTCGCCGGTGCCGCGCCGCCCCCGTCGGAGCGCGGGGTCAATTCGACGAACTGCTCCCCGATGGCCGACCGGCTGTGCACGGCGGCGGACACATCCGCGGGCACGGCCGTGCTGGAATCGAGTGTGAGCACTGCGCGCACTCCGCCAGGGGTCACGTCGATCGAGGTCACCCGCCCGATCTCGGAGCCGCGATACGTCACGACCGACGACTCGTAGAGTCCTCCGGTGGCGGGCATGTCGAGGGTCACTTCGTATCGGCCGACACCGAGCAACGCCGGCACCTGCACGACACCGAAAGCCATGATGCCGCCCGCGACGACGGTGATCGTCGCGAGAATGGTCAGCTGGATCCATACGGTGCGGGGCAGACGGATCATCAGTACGCCCCCCACCGGTACGGAGCGACGAGCGGGTTACCCGCGGTGTAAGGGCTCGGCATCTGACCGATCGTGCGGCCCCACTGCATCTCGAGTTCGGTGAGGTTTCCCTCCCACCTCGTTCCGGTGAACAGGCCGCTGTCCAACCGGCTCAGCGTCAGATCTATGACGAGGGTGATGTTGGCGAAATCGCCCCGAAACCAGTTGGCCACAGTGCTTTTCACCCACGGATACGTCGACAGGAAATCCAGACCCCTGGTCAGGGCAGGGCCTGCATCGGCCAGCTCGCGAAAGACCGGCGCGATACTGCGGAGGTTGGCGACCAGGTCCTCCCGGGTCTGGGTGATCGTGGAGGTGGCGATCGCGCTGAACTTGCCCACGGCGTCGATGGCGTCCACGAGATGGGCGCGCTGCTCGGCGAGGACGGCCAACGCCTGCGGAATGGTGGTCAGCGCACGCTCGACGGTCGGATCCTTCTCGGCGACCTGGCCGGCCAGCGCGTTCAACCGCTCGGTGGCGTGGATGATGTCGTCGGTCTGCGCGTTGAGGCGGGTGACGAAGGTGTCGAGCTGAGTCAGCAGGCTGCGCATCTCGTCCTCGCGGCCGGCGAGCGCCGTGGCGAAGGCCTGGTTGATCTCCTGCAGCTGCCCGATTCCGCCGCCGTTGAGCAGGATCGACACCGAGGCCAGGGTCTGTTCTGTGGTCGGGTACGTGGCCGCCGCGGACAGCGGGATGACCGACCCGTCCTTCAGTTCTCCCTCCGGCCGTGCGTCGGTGGGTGGGGCCAGCTCGATGTGCATGGAGCCCAGCAGGCTCGTCTGCCCGACCTTCGCTGTCGCATTGGCAGGCAGGTGGACGTCACCGTTGATGCGCATTGTCACCAGTGCATGCCAGTCCTGCACCTCGATCTTGGTGACGTTTCCGACGTTGACGTCCGCGACCCGCACGCGGGTGTTCTGCTGGATCACCACGACGTCAGGCAGCTGCGCCTGGATCGTGTAGGTGTTCGCCCCGTCGCCTTCGGTACCCGGCAGGCTCAGCGAGTTCAGTCCGCGCCATTGGCAGCCCGGCACCGCCAGCAGCACCGCGGTGGCGGCCAGAGCCACCAGCACACGGCTCACGGCGATCCGCCCGGGGGGGCGGGTACCGCGAACAGACCCGGCAGGCCGAGCGCCGGATCGGTGGAGATGGCGGGGCCGGGCACCGGCTGCGGGGGTGCATCCGGTCTGAGCCGGTCCTCGCTGTAGGTGATCTCGTTCGGGCGCGCTGCGGCGCCGACGAAGGGGTTCACTCCCAGCGGCGGGAAGTTGTACTGACGGTTCTTGATGATCGGCGCCAGGTACTGCACGCACAGCTTCGACGATTGTTCCCAGCCCCTGCGCGACGCGGCTTCGATTGCGCTGCAGATGAACTGAACTGTGTCGGCGAAATTGACCGGTGCGAGGATGCCGGTGACGGCGCTCTGCGCCGGCTGGTAGATGTTCATGAAGTTCTGGAACACCGTCGGCGCGATGTGCAGGACCTGTTTGACGTCACCGCGGCTGTCGTTGAGAGCGGTGGTGATGGCGGCCAAACGATCGACGGTGACGCCGAGGTTCTCCCGGTTGTCGGCGACGAAGCTTCGTAGGTCGTTGACGGCACCGTCGAGACTGTGGGTCGCGTCGGCGAACTCGTTGGGCGAATTGGACAGCAACGTCGACACCTCGGCGAGATTGGTGTTGAACGCGGCGAGCAGGTCACTGCTCGACGTCAGGGCGGACACCAGTAGTTGCAGGTTGCGTACGGTGCTGAAGATGTCGGTGCTGTGATCCCCCAGGGCCGAGATCGCCTGCGACAGCTTGATGATGGTGTCTCGTGCGGTGGCACCCTGACCGCGCAGGTTGGCCGCCGCGGTGTTGACGAACTCGCCGACCGCGCTGGCGCCTCCCGGGGTCGTGGGCTGCAGCGCGGCGGTCAGCTTCTCCAACTGGTCACGGAAGTCGTCCCATTCGACGGGCACGGCCGTGCGGTCGAGGGGGATCGTCGAACCGGGCGACAAGGTCGGTCCACCTGAATACGCGGGAACCAACTGGATCGCGCGCGCGGTCACCAGCGATGGCGACAGGATCGCCGCCTTGGCATCCGCGGGCACCGGATAGTCGGAATCGACAGAGAAGGTGACCTTCGTCTGCGTGGGCTGCGGTTCGATGCGGTCGATGGTGCCGACGGCAACACCGAGGATGCGAACCTCGTCGCCGGTGTAGAGACCGTTGGCGTTCGCGAACAACGCGGTGAAGGTGTTCTCGCTGACGCGGTTCCACCACGGCGTGGCCACGACGGTCGCTGCGACGGTGAGGATGAGCACCAGGGTGGCCGCGAGCGCGATGCGCGCGGCCCGCATGTGCTTGGTCATCAGTTGCCCCCATCGGGCGCCGGCGGGGGAATCGTCGGTGCCGGTGCGGGACCGGACGCCGCGGGCGGCCCGGGTGGCGGACCGCCAGGAGCCGGTGCGGGTAGCGGCTCGCGATAGGGATAGCGCGGGTCGCCGGGCTTGCCGGTGATCGCGTCGGGCAGGGTGAGATTGGGGTCGCCGCCCTGCCCGGTCCGGGGATACGGCACCGGCAACGGCGGGGTGCCCGGCTGACCGATCGGCGGGTCGACCAGCTGAGACGGGGCGAGCACATTCGGGTCGAGACCGAGGTCGGAGAACGCGGCGTCGATGAAGGGTTGGGCGAACTGGCCGGGCGCGAGGTTGACCACCGAAGCCTTGAAAAACGGGCCCGACCCGAGAACCTCGCCGAACGACATGGCGTAGCGGCGGAGCAGGTAAAGGGTGCGCTGCAATTCCTGCTTGCGATTGTCGAGGATGCCCAGCACGCCGTTGAGCTTGTCGGTGGCGGGCTTGAGCGCCTCCCGGTTGTCGGCGACCAGCCCTGAGATCTCGTGCGAGGCGGCTGTCACGTTCGTCATGAGCGCGTCGATCGAATTCCGCTGGGACAGCAGCTCGGCGAGAAGCGAATTCGTGTTGGCGACGAGTGCGGCGATCTGATCGCTGCGCTTGGCGAGTACGCCGGTGACCGCGTTGGCGTTGGCCAGCAGACTCCGCAACTGAGCGTCCCGGGCGTTGAGGGTCTCGGAGAACCGGGCGGTACCGTCGAGCGCCATGCGCAGTTCCGGTGGCGTATCGGCGAAGGTCTGCGCAAGTGTGCTCAGCGACGCCGACAGCTGGGTGGTGTCCAGCCCACTGATGGCGGTGGTGAGGTCACCGAGCGCGGTGGGTAGATCGTAGGGAGACACCGTGCGCTCCACCGGGATCGGACCCGTCAGCGTGCCCTCACCGCGCGGTGTCACCTCGAGCATCTTCGTGCCGAGCACCGTCTCGGTCTTGATGGCGGCTTCTGTGCGGTCACCGAGTTCGACATCGTCGCGAACGGTGAAGTCCACGCGTACCCGCGTCCCGTCGAGCGCGACATCGGACACGTCGCCGACCTGCAGACCAGACACCTGGACCTTGCTGCCCGGCTTGATACCGCCGGCTTCGGCGAAGTAGGCGGTGTAGTCAGATGTGCCCTTGATGAAGGGCAATTTGTCGTAGGAGAAGGTCGCGATCACCGCGGCGACCAGAATCAGAACGCCGACGGCGCCGACGACGTGCCGGTTGCGGTCGGCGAGTGGCTTGAGCCGGGGGACCCTGAGAAGCACTTTCAGACGCGTCATTTCGGTGTGCACCGTCCCGAGACCTGGTCGGCGAGCTTGACGTAGACCGGTTCGCCGCCCTTGCCGTTCACCTTCAGGACCGCGTCGCACAGATAGAAGCCGAAGTAGTCGCCGTAGAGGCCGTTGCGAGCCAGTACCTGGTAGGCGTCGGGCAGGGTCTTGACCAGGTCGTCGACATAGTCGTGATCGGCCATGATCTGGCCGGAGAACCGATCCGTCTGGGTGACCGCCTCCTTGATCGGCGGCCGGGCTTCGGCGAAGAAATCGGCGACGGTGCCGGCGGCGGCGTTGACGTAGGCCGTTCCCGTCACGATGTCGGACCGCCGCTCGGCAAGGGCCTGGGTGAGTTCGGCAAGCTTGCCCAGCCCTTCGGAGAACTGGTCGTCGTGCGCGGCGAACGTATCGAGGACGGTGTTGAGGTTGGTGATCACCTGACCGATCAGCTCATCGCGACCGGCCAAGGTCGACGTGAGCGCCGAGGTCTGCGCCAGCACCGAGGCGATCGTGCCGCCCTGGCCTTGAAAAACCTTGAGTAGCTCGCCGGAGAGGGCGTTGACCTGGTCAGGGTCGAGTGCGCGGAACAGCGGCCGGAATCCGCCGATCAAGGCGTCGACGTCGAGGGCGGGCGATGTGCGGGACAGCGGAATCTGCTGTCCCGCTGACAATGTCCGCGGCGATCCGGGTCCTTCCTCGAGCGCCAGGTACCGGTCTCCGATCAGGTTCTCGTAGCGCACCGCGGCCCGGGTGCCTTCGGTGAGTGTCAGCTTGTCGTCGATCGCGAAATCGACGGTGACGGTGCCGTCTTTGTGCAGGGTCAGGTTCTTCACCTTGCCGACCTCCACACCGGCGATGCGCACGAAGTTGCCGCCTTTGAGGCCTGACACATTGGTGAACACCGCGCTGTAGGTGGTGCGCGGATCGAACCGGAACTGACCGAAGACGGTGACCAACGCGAACATGAAGGCCAGGCACAGCGCGATGAAGAGCGCCACGCGTTTGAGGCCGCGCGGTGTCCTGCGTGTCATGGCTGGCTCCCGTCGGGTGGCGGTGCGGTGGCAGGCGGAGGTGGGGGTGGGCCCGGCGGTGGCAGGGGCCCCGGCGCGGGGCCGCCGGGGTACCGGATGCGCGGTGGTTCGGGGATGGCCTTGGTCACCGGGAAGTAGTTCGCGATACCCGGGAAGCCGATGCCGGGATTCGGTCGCACATCCAGGCCGGTACCGAATCCCGTGTCGGTCACCAGATACTTGACCGGAAAGTTCTTGCTGACGTCTGGCAGCGATCCGCAGCTGGGCCGTCCGCCCGGTCCGCCCGTCGCGTTGACCCGCGGGAGGTTGTCGGGGTAGCGGTAGGGGTCGTCGCCGGCCAGCAGCGCCGCATCCATGACAACGGATTTGCCGTTGCCGCCCAACGCGTCTCGGCCGCCGTTCTCGAGGAACCACTGGGCGCCCTCGAACAGGCAGGTGTAGGTCGCCGAATACTTATCAAGGAGCCCGGTGGTCGGTACGAGCAGGTTCAGCATGCGCACCAGGTTCGGCTGGTTGCCGGCGAGCAGGCTGGTGCCCGACTGTGAGAAGCCGACGGCAGACAACAGCAGGTCGTCGAGGGCCTTCGCGTTCGCGCTGATCGTCGTGCTGGTGGTGGAGAACGAGTCGAGTGCTGCCAGGATGTCCTGTGCTGCACCGGAATAGGCGTCGGCTGTGGCGCCGAACAGCTGCCAGTCCCGCTGGACGGTGGGCATCCGCGGGTTCATTGCGAGCAGCACCCTGTTGGTGTCGGTGATCGCTTGCCCGATCGTGGCGCCCTTGCCGCGCACGGCTTCGCCGACCGCGGAGAGCACCGCGTTGAGCTTCGCGGGATCGATCGCCTGCATCACCGATTGCAGATTCTGGAAGACCGTGTTGACCTCGACCGTCACGTTGCGGGAGTGCAGAACGGAATTGCGCTTCAGGGTCTGGGCGCTGGCTCCTTGAGGCGGCACGATCAAATCGACGTACTTGGCTCCGAATGCTGTGCTGGCCTTGATTTCGGCCTCGATGTTGGCCGGCATGAGCGCAAACGGCTCGGGATCGATCTTCAACGTGAGTGTGGACAGATCCGTGCCGTGCGGGTCGGTGCGAACTCCGATGGCGTCGACGACCCCCACCTGCACGCCGCGCATCTTGACCTTCGCGCCGTTCTCCATCACCAAGCCGGACCGGTCGGAGACCAGGGTGAGTGGGACGGTGTCGCGCAGGGTGCCGTTGAACAGCAGGACGGTCACCGCGACGAGCGCCGTGATCACCACGAGGAGGATGGGCGCAAACCAGATGGGATCGACGGCGTTCCCGCGGCGGGGGGAATTGGTGCGCTCGGTGTTCACGGTCGTCATCCCGACAGATGGAAATTGCCGGACTGTCCGTACACGGACAGCGTGATGGTCAGGAGGATGAACACCCCGGCGGTGATGGAGGTGCGCACGGCCCGTCCGACCGCTTCGCCCACCCCGGCGGGGCCGCCCGAGGCTGTGAACCCGTAGTAGGTGTGTATCGCCATGACCGCCGCCGCCATCGCCAGTGCCTCGGTGAACGACCACAGGAGATCAGTGGGGTGCAGGAACGTCGTGAAGTAATGGTCGTACACGCCGCGTGACTGTCCGTAGATCATGGTCGTGCCGAATCGCGTGGCCAGGAACGACATCAGCACGGCAACGGTGTAAATCGGGATCACCGCGCAGATTCCCGCGACGATGCGCGTCGAGGCGAGATAGGTCACGGAGCGGATCCCCATCACCTCCAGCGCGTCGATCTCCTCGTTGATCCGCATGGCGCCGAGCTGAGCCGTTGCTCCAGCGCCGATCGTCGCGGCCAGCGCGACCCCCGCGGTGGCGGGCGCGATGAATCGGACGTTGAGGAAGGCGCCGAGGAATCCGGTCAGGGCCTCGATTCCGACATTGGACAGGGTGTTGTAGCCCTGGACGGCGATGAGGGCTCCGGTGGTCAGTGTGAGGAAGCCGACGATCACGACGGTGCCGCCGATGACTGCCAATGCCCCGGTGCCCATCCCCATGACCGCGATCAGTCGCAGGACCTCGCCCGGGTAGCGGCGCACGGCGTCCACTGTCGAAACGAGCGCGGTCCCGTAGAACGCGGTCTGCTCACCCAGCCGGCGGGTGGCGCCGACCGTCCTGCCTGCGAGGTCGCCGACGATCGAGGGGTCCCGGTCCTCGACGGCGGTCATGGCGCGACCTTCACGCCGAACGCAGTGGACACGATGTTGATCAGGAACAGTGCCATGAACGCGAAGACGACCGTCTCGTTGACCGCGTTGCCCACGGCGGTGGGCCCGCCCCCGACGGAAAGGCCTTTGTAGCAGGCGATCAACCCCGCCGAGAGGCCGAACAGCAGCGCCTTGACCAGTGACACGATCACCTGCGGAAGGCCGGTCAGCAGGGTCATGCCCGCAACGAAGGCGCCGGGTGTGACGTCCTGGACGAACACGACGAAGAAATAGCTGCCCGCGAGTCCGATGACGGCGACCACCGAATACAGCATCAGCGCAACGAATGTCGCGGCGATCACCCGGGGCACCACGAGCGCTTGGATCGGATTGACACCGATGACCTTCAGCGCGTCGATCTCTTCGCGGATCGTGCGCGCCCCCAGATCCGCGCACATCGCGGTCGCGCCCGCTCCGGACACCACGATCGCCGTGACCACGGGTCCCACCTGTGTGACGGACGCGAGCGCCGCGCCCGCGCCGGACAGATCGCCCGCTCCGACCTCGATGAGCACGATGTTGAGCGTGAAGACGATCAGCACCGTGTAGGGGATCGACAGCACGACTGTGGGGACGATCGACACGCGAGCGACAAACCAGATCTGTTCGATCAACTCCCGTGACGCGAACGGGCGACGGAACATCGAGGCGATCGTCTCCCCGGCGAGCACGAAGAAATCTCCAAGGGCGAGCGTCGGTTTGGACCAGGCCGCTGCAAGTCCCACGTTCACCCCTTCCTGGCCGATCCCGGGGCTCGGACGTTAGGAAGGGGTGAATTAGCTGTCAACCACAGTGGCGCAGTGAACGCCAACGTCAATAGGGTGAACAGCCAGGTCGGCGGGTTAACAAGAGTTCACGTCAGCTCGATCGGATCACGGTGAGCCGAACTGTCGAGTGTTCAGTCGGAGAGCTGGGATATCCATTCCGCCGGATTGCGCCGCGCGCCGCGGTTGTACGGCAACCGGGCCAAGACGTTGGCCATTGCGCACGTGTTGCTCACCGCCGCGAAGGTCAGCCCGCCCCCGATGGCGGCCGCCACCCACTTGAGCTGCGGGACGACTACGCTTCCGAGAACCGATGACAGCACGATCGAACCGGCGACCAGCCGCACCTGCCGCTCGAGTTCCCATCGCTGGCGGCCCCGATCCACCGCGAAACCCTGCTTTTCCCAGCCGAGAAGGCCGTCGCGAACCACGCGGCCGTCGGCGAGCCCCCCGGCCTTCAGGACGTCGGCCGCCTGGGCTGCCCGCTGCCCGGATCGGCAGACGAGGGCGACCTGGCCGTCGAGCGCGGCGACCACCTCGTCACGGTGGGCTCTGAGGACGTCGAGCGGCACGTTGACCGAACCGGGTATGTGCGCTGACTCGAACTCGGCCGGGGTCCTCACGTCGATGATCCGTGGCGCAGACGGTGTCTGCAGAAGGTCGGACAACTCTGCTGTGCTCCACTGGGTCGGTGCGCTCATGGGTCAGTCCCTCCGAGGTGTCGGTTCAGGTCGTGTTGGGGCGGTACCCGCCCGTCGCGACGCGACAAGCCCCTACGCTCACCGTGATCAGAAGTCCTCGAGTTCGGCGGCGGTGGCGCCCACTGCGCGCACCACGTCCGTCGTGACCTCGGCGAACGACCGCTGTTCGCCCTCGGTGATCCACTGCGCGAACGCAATACCGAACGCCATCACCGCGAGATGGGCCGCGACGTCGGCCGCCAGCGGTTCGACGCCGCGGGACCGGAGCTCGTCGGCCAGGGTGCGACCGAGGTAGGCGAGCTTGAGCGCTTCGCGTTCCTGCAGCGCGGGATTGTCGTCGATCACCGACTGCCGCAGCCGGGAGTGGGAGCGGCGTTCGTCGTCGAAGAACCCTGCAGAGGACCGCAACGCGCGGACTGCCAAGTCTGTGGCCGACGCATCCGCTGGCGCGTCAGTGAGCCCTGCGATGAAGGCGTCGGTCAACGCCTGCTGCCCGTGGAACAGCACTTCGCGTTTGTCGGTGAAGTGGCGGAAGAACGTCCGCTCGGTGAGGCCGACGGCCTGCGCGATGTCACCTGCCGTCGTCTGCTCGTACCCGCGGGCCGCGAACAACTCCAGCGCGGCGTCCTGTAGCCGCTCCGCAGTGCCCGGCTCCCACCTCGCCATATGCCGCAGTCTAGTGATGACAGTGACTGACTTCGAGTGTACGGTCGAAGTCAGTAACTGACATCACTCGAACAAGGGGTCACCATGCACGTGTTCATCACCGGAGCGTCCGGGTGGATCGGCAGCGCCGTCGTCGACGAACTGCTGGCCACCGGCCACACCGTCAGCGGCCTGGCCCGCTCCGATGCCTCCGCCGCCGCACTCGACGCGCAAGGGGTGGCCGTCGTACGCGGCGACCTCGACGACCTCGACGCCATCGGGACCGCCGCTCGCACCGCCGACGCCGTCATCCACCTCGCCAACAAGCACGACTGGGCGAACATGGCCGCCACCAACGCCACCGAACGCGCGGCGACACAGGCCATCGGCGACGCGCTCGTCGACACCGGCAAGGCGTTCCTGCTTGCGTCCGGCCTGATGGGCCTCACCGACGGCAGGCCCGCCACGGAAGACGACCCCTCGCCGTTCCTCGGCGCCCAGTCGCCCCGCGGCGGCAGTGAGAACCTGCTGCTCGACTTCGCCGAGCGTGGAGTCCGCTCCGTCGCGCTGCGGTTCTCGCCCACCACGCACGGCACCGGCGACCACGGCTTCATCAACCGGCTGTGCGAGATCGCGCGCGAGCGTGGGGTGTCGGGATATCCAGCTGACGGGGGCAATCGGTGGGCGGCCGTACACGTCTCCGACGCGGCCCGGATGGTGGTCCTCGGTCTCGAGAAAGCGCCGGCCGGCGCTCGCCTGCATGCCGTGGCCGAAGAGGGCGTGCCCACCACGGTGATCGCCGAGGCGATCGGAGCGGCCTTCGGCCTTCCTGTCGCCGCCATCCCGCCGGACCGCATCGCCGAGCATTACGGCTGGATCGGTGGATTCTTCAGCGCCGATATGGCCGGGACAAGCGTTGCGACACAACATCTTCTGGGCTGGACGCCGACCGGTCCGACGTTGGTCGAGGACATCTCCGGTGGTGCCTACGCGCCGTCCGCCTAGTCGCGACTAGTCGGGGACGGGACGTGACGGTGACGTCTCATCGCGTCTCCCACGATCGGACGCACCCGCCGCCGATTCCGGCCGCGACAGCCGATGCACCAGCTCGCTGCGGGAGTGGACGCCGAGCTTGCGGTAGATGCTGCGGAGGTGCGAGTCGACCGTTTTGGGGCTGACGAAAAGGGCATCGGCGATGGCGCGCTGGGTGATTCCGGTGGCCGCCAGCTCGACGACGCGGTATTCGGCGCTGGTGAGATCGCCCTGGGCCGACAGCACCGGCGCGGCCCTCAACTCGGCGCGGGCGCGGCGGGCCCACAGCGGCGACCCGACTGTGTCGAAAATCCGCACGGCCTCGCGGAAGTCATGCTGCGCCAGCGCCCGTCGGCGACGCCGACGGTGGATCTGGCCGCGGGCGAACAGAGTTCGTGCACGCTCGAACGGCATCGGCAGCCGATCGTGCTGGATCATGGCGTCGGCCAACGCGTTCTCGGCGCCGTGGAGGTCGCCGGTCGCCGCCAGCAGCAGGGCCCGCCCGCGCAGCGCGACGACGAGCATCCAGGCGCGATCCAGCCGACGACCGTTGCGCTCCATCAGGTCGACCAGCGCAGCGGCCTCGGCGGTGCGGCCCAGCCCCACCGTGGCCTCGATGGCGTCGGGGACTCCGCCGGCTATCAAGATCTCCGTAAAATCCGGTTCCGCGAGCAGATGATCGGCATAGGGCTGGAGGGCGTCGATCGCGGCCGCGTAATCACCTAGGGAGACCTCCAGGAAGCCGAGGCTGGCCAGCGCCATCTGGCTCGCCTGCACCGCCCCTGCCCGCTGGCCCACCTCGTAGGCCTCGGAGGCAAGGCGCCGGCATGTGTCGGCGGCACCGGTCTGGGCCGCGTGGTACGCCCTGGTGAGGAGGGCGTTGAACGCGATGAATCCGTCGTCGAGGTGCTGTGCGCCCGTGGCCAACTCGGCGCAGATGTCGGCGGCTGCCTCGTGGTTGCCCCGCCACATCTCGACGAAGGCGAGATGGAAGTCGATGTAGTACAGCTCGCCTTCCTCGCCGAATTCCTGGCACCCCTGCCGGATGTGTTGTAGTCCGGCGAAGGCCTCGTCGAGCTCCCCGGTCCAGGACTGGGCGACCGCGAGCAGGGCCGAAGAGCGGAAGGCCAGCGGGATCGACCGGCTGTCGGCGCCCTCCATCGCCGCCACCTCGCGCAGTGCCCCGAGGTCAACGCCGAGCCCGCACACGCAGTCGATCATCATTCGAAGGCCCAGCGCCTCGACCAACAGCACGGCGCTGCCGAGCAGCTGTGCCTCGTCGGCGGCGGCGCGGACGCAGGCCTGGGCCTCCTGCGGGCGACCCGTGTTGTACAGGCAGTAGGCCAGCAGCACCCGCATCCGGACCGACAATTCGGGATCGTCGTCTGCTTCGGGCGCGTAGCGGACCAGAACGTCACGCGCCTCGCCGAAACCGTTGCCGTAGATCTGGATTCGCGCCAACACCATGGCGGCGCCCGCGCGCTCGGGACCGGCCTTCGCCACGCCCAGCACATCTTGGAGCACCGCCTCGGCGCGAGCGGAATCGCCGGCATCGAAATGTGCTGCCGCCGCACGGATGCGCACAGCCGGATCGTCGTAGCCCAGCGACTCCGCCAAGTCGAGCAGTTCGGCCGCCTCGGCGGGCGCTCCGCGACTCAGTGCGATGTCGGCGGCATCGCTGAGCGCCCGGGTGGTGGCGGCGTCGCCGACGATGGAACCCAGCGCGAGATGGCGCGCCCGCGACTCGAATTCAGGTACCACCTCGGCCAGTCGCCGATGTACCGCGCGCCGGTCCGCGGGGCCGGCGCCGGTGTAGACCGCGTGCGCGAGCAGCGGGTGGACGAATCGGACCCAGTGGCCGGACAGCGTCACAATGTGCAGCGATTCTGCCCTTTCCAGCAGTGTCGCAGTGTGCGTCCTCGGGATGTCGAGGGCCTCGGCCACCAGCTCGACCGTCGCCCTCGTCGCCGCCGCGACGACGAGCAGAACCCGGCGCACCTCTTCGTCGAGAAGGGCGACCCTCGTCCCGACCAGGTCGACCAGTGACGTCGGAACCTGGAGCTGACCGTCGTCGGTCAAGGTCCGGGTGAGTTCGAGCGCGTAAAACGGGTTTCCCCGCGACAATTCGTGAATGCGTGTGAGGGCGCGGCGCGGCACCCGTCGGTGCAGCGCGCTCCCCACGAGGGCGTCGACATCGTCGACCGTGAAGCGTGGCAACGACATGTCGGCCGACCACGCCGTGGTGGCATCGCGCAGCCATGCCGCAGACGGTGAATCCCGATGTCCCGAGCGTACTGTCGCGAGCACACCCATGCCGAGGTCGAGGCGCCGCAGCACGAAGCCGAGCACGAACCCGGTCGAGGCGTCGAGCCACTGGGCGTCATCGACAGCCAGCAGCACCGGATTCTGCCGGGCCAGCGCGGCGAGCACAGTCAGGGTGCCGGAGGCCACGGCGCGGGCGGACACCGGCTCGGCTTGCGCGCTGCCGCGCAGCAGGACGTGGTCGAGCGCGGCTCGCTGCGGAGGGGCCAGGCTGTCGAGCAGAGGTGCGTCGACGTCGTGGAGCAGGTCACCGAGGCCGGCGTAGGCGACCGCCGTCTCGGCCGGCGACGGCCGAGTCCGGAGCAGACGGAAGCCGGAACGCTGCGCTTCGTCGATGATCTCGCGCCACGCAGTGGTCTTGCCGATCCCCGGTTCGCCCTCGATCACCAATAGCGCCGACCGGTCGGCTGCGGCGGACAGAAAGTCCGCGGCGATGCGTTCCTCGGTCGGCCGCTCGACCAATCCCCACACGGCAGCAGAATGGCAGCATTGGTGGCAACTTGCCAGTCGAATGAAGGAAAATGCCGAGCTGCTACTTGGGTGTCACACACGCATGCCGGCAAAGGTCGACGATGACAGCCGACACGGCCCGAGCGAACGTCGGGCCGTGTCGGATGTTGTGTCACGACCCGATCGAGACGTCCTGTTCGTCGTGCCCGAACTCGACCGACTTGCCCGCGTAGGTACCCGTGCATGAGGTCACCACGTGGTAGGAGGTCAGGAGCAACGGTGCCGGGACGGTGAAGTCGGCGGTGCCTTTCGCGGCTATCGCGAAATTCCTTGACGCACCGGGTGTTCCGTTGTCGCTGGTGGCGTTGTAGGTGCACTGACCGCTGATGTCCGCGGAGTTCGCGACGTTGACCTTCCAGACGCCGAGGCCCTTGCTGAACGACACGCGTACGGCGTTGGTCGGTGCCGGGCACTCAGCCCCAGCCGGGACGGTCTTGCCGTCGGGGCACTGGACGTCGGGCTTGGGTGCGGCGGTGCACTGCTGGCCCGCGGGCACTGTGGGGCTGGTCGACCCCGGCGGGCACTGCACCGGCGGAGCCGCCGTGCACTGCTGACCGGCCGGTACCGTCGGCGACGCCGATCCCGGAGGGCACTGCACGGGTGCTGCGGGGGTCGGCGGAGCGCCGAGGGCGACGGCAACGGTGTCGTCCTCTTTGTCCTCGTCGCGGATGAAGCCGACGCCGAACTCGGTGTAGGCGCAGTCGCGAACCGCGGCGCCCGCTGCCCCGCTCATCATCGCCCCGATCGCCTGGCCTTGCGGATCACCGTAGCCCTTGTACGTGGCGACGCGGCCGTTGTATTGCCCCGCGGGCGGGACACCCGGCGCCCGGTTGCCGACTGCTGCCTGCGCTTCGCCTTCGAGGGCGATGTTGTACTTGAGCGGGCCACAGGCTGAGCCCTGGCGGGCGCTGTTGACCGCGGCCCTGATCGGGTCGAGCGGATCGGCGTGGGCCGCGGGCGCACCGACGAGCACATGCCCCGTCAGTAGGATCGCGGCGCACGCGAGAATCGCTGCGAGCCAGCGTTGTCGTGTCACGGTGATCTCCCCAGAATCGGCGACACGATCGGTTGGACCGCGTCGGATGACTGCCCACTCCAGATAGCGGACCCACAGAAAGATGGCACGCCACGCCGGCGGTGACATCGGGCGAACACCTGAAATCTTCGTCAGCCGGCGAAGTCGGGACACAGGTTGGTGGTGGCGGCGCTGACGAACAGCGTGCCTTGCCCAGGTGGCAGCATGTAATCGTGTTCGGCCGCGTCCATCGCATCGAGAACCGTTGTGCCGCTTCGTAACAGATCACAGGTGTGATAACCGGCGCCGACGGTGTCGGCGACGGTGGCGCCCGGCAGCACGATGTTCAGGGTCGCCAGCTCGTCGAGGAAGCCGTCACGCGGCTCGGCCGAGGCCACAGGAGCCGCCACGGTGGCGAGGGCGGCGGCCGCCGCCGCAGCAGCAGAGGAGACAGCGATCGACCACATGGGTGGTCCTTTCGTGAAGCCGCGGGGATTTCGCGGCGGAGCAAGTGAGGACGTCTGCCGCATCCGGGCAGATCACGCGAACGTTAACGCCGGCGGTCACCGCCCGATATCGGGTGTTGACCTGATTTTCCGGGCCGGATTCGTCCCCGCGATCAGCAGCAGCCGGTGGCCTTGCGCTCGGCCAGGTGTGCGTGCTCGGCATTGTCGCCGGCGCGCACCGCGCTCAGGAACTCGTCGAGATCGATGCGACGTCCGCCCAACCAGGTCCCGGCCACCTGCACGGTGTCGATCAGCGCTGCGGGGTCGACCTCCCACGGATCGGCGGTCAGCTCCACGAAATCGGCGAGCTTGCCGGGGCTGATGGATCCGACGAGGTGCTCGCGGCGCAGCGTGCGGGCCGCGTCGATCGTCTGTGCGCGCCACGCCTGATCCAGCGAGATCGCCTGCTCGGGGCAGTGCACCGTGCCCTTGCGGGTGCGCCGGGTCACCGTGGTGGCGATGTTGACGATCGGCGTCGGCGGCGAGACCGATCCGTCGTTGTGCAGCGAGACGCACGCGCCCGAGGCGACGGCGTCCGCGAAGGCCGCCCACCGCGCACCGTACCGGGGGTCGAACATCGCGCCGTCGAGCAGTTCGCCCCAGTAGTAGTACTGAAACGGCGCCATCGACACGTGCACCCCGAGCCGGGCCGCGCGATCGAAATGTTCTCGCGTTCCGGCCCCGCAGTGCTCCAACCGCCAGCGGTGGTCGGTGCCCAGCAGGTTGTGCTTCTTCAGTGCGTCCTCGTAGGCGTCCAACGCGAGATCCAGTGCCAGGTCGCCGTTGGCGTGGAACGCCATCTGCCAGCCCGCCGGTGCCGCCTTGTCGAGGATGGTATCGAGCTGTTCGCGACTATAGTTCATCGAACGCGCCCCGCCCGCCACTGCGGGATCGATGCCTGCGGTACGGGTGGCCTCGGTGTCGAGGTAGGGGAACGAGATCGCGATGTTGCCCACCCACGGGGATCCATCGGTCCACAGCTTGACCCCGGACTTGGTCAGCCACTCCTCGCCGGCCGTGAACGTCATTGGCTCCCAATAGGTATCGGTGACCGACATCTCCCACATGCTCACACGCAGCGGGCACGAGGGAGCCGCCGCCAGCGCCTCGTATCCGGCGGCGAACTTGGGGTCGTAGGTCATGTCCGACGTCGAGGTGTAGCCGCCGCGCGCCATCAGCGCGTAGTAGCTCGCTGCCGACGCCAGCGGGTCGCCCATCTGCGTGAGCAACGGCATCGTCACCGCAGTCACGACGGGCAGCTCGAAACCCTGCCCGTTCAGCGATCCGTCGGCGTTGCGGCCGAACCGGCTGGCGACGGGATCGGCCGGCGGATCGGTGTCCCAGCCGCGGGCGCGGATCAGTGCGGAGTTGAAATAGACGCCGTGCCCGGAGTTGTCGGTCACGACCGCGATGCGATCACCGAAGATCTCGTCGAGTTCCTCGGCTTTGGGCGACGGATGACCCTGCAGCAGTGCGTCGTAACCGGCGAACCACAGCGGAGTTCCGGGACCGGTGTTCGCCAGCGCGTCGGCGAAGATCTCCTGCACCTCGGCCCACGACGTCGCGACCCACGGTGCGATCGAGCGGGCCGGGGCCTCGGTGGCGATCCCGCTGATCAACGGATGACTGTGCGGCTCAACGAATCCCGGGACCAAGACCGTGGCTCCGCTGTCGACCTCCTCGGCGCCCGGCAGCGCGGTCCGGCACTCGTCGAGGCTGCCCACCGCGACGATGCGACCGTCGGACACCGCGACGGCCTGTGCGCGCGGCACGGCCTCGTCCATCGTGATGACGGTCCCTGCGGTCACGATCACGTCGGCCATGGCCACAGTCTGACATCGATGTGACAAGCTGCCGTGGTGTTCGCAGCAGTTTGCCGGAGCCGTGCCGCCGGGATCGCGCTGGGTGTGCTCGCCGACGCGGCGTTCGGCGACCCGCGGCGAGGTCATCCGGTGGCGGTGTTCGGTAGCGGGGCGGCCGCGCTCGAGCGCCGCTGCTACGCCGACAACCGGGAGGCGGGCGTGGTGTACGCGGGCGCCTTGCTCGGTGCGGTGACGCTGACGGCCGCCGGTGTGGGGTGGCTGAGCCGGCGCACAGCGGGTGCCGCTGACGTGGCCTGGGTCGCGGCGGCGACATTCACTGCCCTTGGCGGAACCTCGCTGGCCCGAACCGGTGACCGGATGGCCGACCTGGTCGGCCAGGGAGACCTGGCCGCGGCGCGAGAGCTGCTGCCGTCGCTGTGCGGCCGTGACCCGTCGGTGCTCGACGGGGCGGGACTCACCCGTGCCGCGCTCGAGTCGATCGCGGAAAACACCTCGGACGCGCAGGTGGGGCCGCTGCTGTGGGCTGCCGTCGGCGGTGCTCCCGGTGTGCTGCTGTACCGCGCGGCCAACACCCTGGATGCGATGGTGGGCAACAAGTCGTCGCGGTACCGCCGATTCGGCTGGGCGGCAGCTCGATTCGACGATCTGCTGAATCTCGTCGCGGCCCGGCTGACGGGTCTGCTCGTCGTGGCGTGCGCCCCGCTGGTGGGTGGCTCGCCGCTGGGGGCGATCCGGGCGTGGCGCAGCGATGCCGCCCGGCATCCCAGCCCCAACGCCGGAGTCGCCGAAGCGTCCTTCGCGGGGGCGCTCGGAATCCAGCTGGGCGGACCCACGCAGTACGCCCACGAACTGGAGATCCGCCCCACCCTCGGCACCGGACGGGCACCTGAGGCAGGTGACCTCCGGCGGGCCGTCCGACTGTCGCGGGCCGTTCAGGTCGCGGCCGCCGCCGCTGCCGTCAGCGTCGCCTGCCGTAGCGGTCGGCCAGCTTGTCTTCGCGCGTGACCGGCTCGGCCGGTGCGCCCCTTTCGCGGCGGCGAGCCTGCACCTCGGCGTAGACGAAATAACCCACCCCGATGGGGGCGATGATGCCGAACGCGATCCACTGGATGCCGTAGGACAGGAACGGCCCGGCCTCCATGCGCGGCAGCGGGACGACGCCGAGCCCGCCCGGTTGATCCTCGACCAGCTGCAGGTACGACCCCGCCAGCGGAACACCGACCAGCGCGGAGATCTGACCGGGATTGATCGAATACACCTGCTGCACACCGGCGTCGCGGAACGGGTCCTTGCCGACGGCGACGGGTTCGGGGTCGCGCAGCCGGGCGGTGATCGTGACCGGATCGGTGGGGGCGGGGCTGATCTCGGGCACCGCGGAGCCGGTCACCGGCTTCACATAACCGCGGTCGACGAGCACGGTCGGGCCGCCGTCGACGGCGAAGGGCACCAGCACCTCGAACGCGGGATCGCCGTCGATCACCCGCAGCCGGGCCACGACCTGGGCGCCGGTCAGATACCGCCCGGTGGCCGTCACGCGTTTCCACTGCTGCTCCGGTGCCGACGAATCCTGTTGCGGCAGAAGCGTCGTCAACGGCACCGGATCGGCATTCAGCGATGCAGAGATCTGGGCGTTCTCCCGCGACGTCTTGGTGTTCTTGTGCAGCTGCCACGGTGCGAGCACGGTGAAGCACAGGTAGGCGAACGCGATCACCACGACGTAGAGCGCGAGCCACTGCGGGCGCAGGAGGAAGGCGAGTCGGCGCACTCCTCAGCCCGCCTGCCGCCGCTCGGCCAGCTGCTCGTCGACCCAGGCGTGCAACCCGGGCAGGGCGGCGTCGATGACCGCGAACACGGCCTCGAAGTCGTCCTGGGTGCCGTAGTACGGGTCGTCGACGTCCAGGGCGTGCTTGCCCGATCGGGGATCAAACGATCGCAGCATCCGCAGCCGGTCGGTGGGCACACCGCGTTCGGAGAGCATGCGCAGGTGGTTACGGCCCAGCGCCACCACCAGATCGGCGTCTAGGTGGTCCTCGGTCATCTGCGCAGCACGGTGGGCGCTCGGATAACCGTGGTCGCGCAGCGTGACGCCGGCCCGGCGATCGGCCGGTTCGCCTTCGTGCCAGTGGCCGGTACCCGCGCTGGTGACGCGGACCGCGTCGGACAATCCGCGCTCACGGAGTTGGTGGGCGAACATCTTCTCGGCCATCGGGCTGCGGCAGATGTTGCCCGAGCAGATGAAGGTCACGTGCAGCTGATCAGACACCCAGCACCTCACGCAGCGCCGCGACGTCGGCGACATGGGCCAGGGCGGGACTGTCCGACCCCGTGAAGTCGGCGCGACCGTAGCCCCAGTCGACGACGATCGTGCCGATTCCGTGTGCCGCGGCACCCTCGACGTCATGCGAACGGTCGCCGATCATCACGACGCGCTCGGGGAGCGGCGCCAGCTGGGCGAGCGCATGCGCGACCACGTCGGCCTTGCCGGCCCGGCTGCCGTCCACGCTGGCCCCGGCGATGACCTCGAAGAAGTCGTCGAGCCCGAAGTGCTCCAGAATGCGCTGCGCCGTGGGTTCGGCCTTCGAGGTCGCCACTGCCAGCCGCACGCCCGCGCGGGTCAGGTCGGTGAGCAGGTCAGGAATGCCCGCGAACGGGCGGTTCATCGACCAGCCGCGGGTCGTGTAGTCGGCGCGGTAGGCGGCCATCGCCTCGCCGGCCTGCTCGCCGAGGCCCATCGATTCCAAGGTGTGGCGCATCGGGGGTCCGACGATTCGACTCACGAGGTCACCCTCGGGAACCGGCGCGCCGATAGCGGCCAGGGCGTGGTGGAAGCTGGCGACGATGCCCTCGGCGGAGTCGGTCAGCGTGCCGTCCAGGTCGAAGATCACCAGATCGCCGCGGCGCACCTGGGTCACCCCGGCTGCGCTGTCCACCATGTCCGTCACGCGACCCATTGTCCCTGATGCCGGGAGTGGCTGGACCCGCGCACTACTGTCGTGATGTGGCAAGTCCCGAGGTGATGCGATGACGGTGCGTCTCGCCGACGTCATCGAGGTGCTCGACGCGGCCTATCCGCCGCGGCTCGCGCAGAGCTGGGACTCCGTCGGTCTGGTGTGCGGAGACCCGGCAGAACCTGTCGAGTCCGTCACGATCGCCGTCGACGCGACGCCCGAGGTGGTCGCCACGGTGCCGGAACGCGGACTGCTGCTCGCCCACCACCCGCTGCTGCTGCGCGGTGTGGACACGGTGGCCGCCGACACCGCCAAGGGGTCGCTGCTGCACGCCATGATCCGCACCGGTCGCGCCTTGTTCACCGCGCACACCAACGCCGACAGCGCCGCACCCGGTGTCTCGGACGCCCTCGCCGAGGCTCTCGGGTTGACGGTCACTGACGTCCTGTCACCCGAGCCGGCGACCCCGGCACTCGACAAGTGGGGCGTGTACGCACCGCGAGACAGTGTTGCGGCGGTGCGCGCCGCGATGTTCGACGCGGGAGCCGGTCAGATCGGTGACTATGCGCAGTGCAGCTGGAGCGTGACCGGGGTCGGCCAATTCCTGCCGCTCTCGGGAGCGTCACCCGCGATCGGCGCGGTCGGCACCGTCGAACAGGTCGACGAGGACCGCGTGGAGATGGTGGCGCCGCGATCCCGACGCGCGGCGGTGCTCGCCGCTCTGCGCGCCGCACATCCCTACGAGGAGCCCGCGTTCGACGTCGTCGCCGTCGAACCGGCACCCGGCGGCACCGGGTTGGGCCGCATTGCGGCGCTGACCGATCCGGAACCGTTGCGCGCCTTCGTCGCCCGAGTGCGTCGCGGACTGCCCGCCACCACGTGGGGGGTACGTGCATCCGGCGACCCGGACGCGATGGTGTCGCGGGTGGCGCTGTGCGGCGGGGCGGGGGATTCTCTGCTCGCCGAGGTCGCCCGCGCGGGCGTGCAGGCGTACGTAACCGCCGACTTGCGCCACCACCCCGCCGACGAGCATCGGCGCGCATCCGGTGTTGCGCTCGTCGACGTCGCGCACTGGGCCAGTGAACACCCGTGGTGCGGCCAGGCGGCCGCACTCCTGCGTCGGCACTTCGCCGACGTGCCTGTCACCGTCTCCACGGTGCGCACCGATCCATGGAATGTCGAGGAATGTTCGCATGAAAGCTGATGTGGCGCAGCAACGTCTGGTGCTCGAGCTCGCCGATCTCGACGCCGAGATCGGTCGGCTCGACCACCGGCTGAACAACCTGCCCGAGCAGGTGAAGCTGGAGGCTGCCCAGAGCGCGCACCACGAGGCGAACGACCGGCTGGCCGTCGTCCAGCTCGCTCTCGCCGACATCGACGCGCAGATCGCCAAGTTCGAGAGCGAGATCGACGGGGTGCGTCAGCGGGAGGACCGCGACCGGCGCCTGCTCGAGGGCGGCACCGTGGATGCCAAGCAGCTCACCGAGATCCAGCACGAACTCGACACACTGGAGCGCAGGCAGGCCAGCCTCGAGGATTCGCTGCTGGAAGTCATGGAGCGGCGTGAGGAGCTGGCCGCCGACCAGGATCGGGAACTGGCCGGTATCGACGACCTGCAGAGCGCGATGACCGATGCCCAGCGCAACTGCGATTCGGCGCGCACGCACCTCGCCCAGCTCGCCCACCAAGCGCGTTCGCGGCGTGAGGAACTCGTCGCCACGATCGACGAATCCCTGGTCTCCATGTACGAGCGTCAGCGCGCTCGTGGCGGGACGGGTGCGGCCACGCTGCAGGGCCGGCGGTGCGGGGCGTGCCGACTGGAGATCGACAGAGGCGAGCTGGCGCGCATTGCCGCCGCGCCTGACGACGAGGTGCTGCGGTGCCCTGAGTGCTCGGCAATCCTGCTGCGGGTCAAGGGCACTGGCGCGTGAAAGTGCTGATCGAGGCTGACGGGGGGTCGCGCGGTAACCCCGGTCCGGCCGGGTACGGTGCCGTCGTGTGGTCGCCAGATCGCGCCGAAGTCCTCGCAGAGGCCAAGGAGTCGATCGGCCGGGCCACCAACAACGTAGCCGAATACCGCGGCCTGATCGCAGGTCTCGAGGCTGCTTTACAGGTCGGTGCCACCGACGTCGAGGTCCGGATGGACTCGAAGTTGGTCGTGGAACAGATGTCTGGGCGCTGGCGTGTCAAACATCCCGATCTGGCTGCGCTGCACCGGCAGGCTCAGGAGCGTGCGGCCGCATTCGAAAGTGTCAGCTACACCTGGATTCCTCGCGAGCAGAACAGCGCTGCTGACGCGTTGGCCAACCAGGCCATGGATGCCGCCGCGGAATCCGAAGCGGTGAGGGTGAATCCGGCGGGATGGACAGGGGCGAAAGGTGCGCCGACGCGACTGATGCTGCTGCGGCACGGGCAGACGCCGTTGTCGGTGGAACGCCGCTACTCTGGGCGCGGAAACCCGGATCTGACCGAACTCGGTGTGCGGCAAGCCCGTGCCGCGGCCGCCTACCTGTCGCAGGTGGGTGGGATCGACGCTGTGGTGTCGTCTCCGCTGCAGCGGGCGCGAGACACAGCCGCCGCAGCGGCCGGAGCACTCGGGTTGGATGTCGAGGCCGACGACGATCTGATCGAAACCGATTTCGGCGCATGGGAAGGGCTGACGTTCCTGGAGGCCTCCGAGCGGGACCCCGAGCTGCACCGACGCTGGCTGGCGGACACCGCCGTCGCGCCCCCGGGTGGGGAGAGCTTCGATGCGGTGGCGCGCAGGATCACCCGCGTGCAGCAGCGTCTGCTCGCCGAACGAGCCGGCCAGACAGTGCTGGTCGTCTCCCACGTGACTCCGATCAAGACGCTTCTGCGAATGGCTCTGGATGCCGGTCCGGCGATTCTTTACCGGCTCCACCTGGATCTGGCATCGCTGTCGATTGCCGAGTTCTACCCCGACGGTGCGGCGTCGGTGCGACTGGTGAATCAGACCGCCTATTTGTGATCGGTGTGCAGGTGCACGCGCTCGCCGTGGAGGCCGAATAGGGCGATCGCTTCGACAGGTCCGTCGACGGCGCCGAACCAGTGCGGAGTCCAGGTCGAGAACTCCACGGCCTCACCGGGTTTGATGGTGAAGTCGCGGTCGCCTAGCAGTAGTCGCATGCGGCCGGAGAGCACGTACATCCAGTCGTGGCCCTCGTGTACCGGGAGCTGCTCGGGCGGAGTGCGCCTGCGTGCGCTGACGCGGATCTTGTAGGCGTGCAGTCCGCCGGCCGGACCCTGGCCGGTCAAGGGCCAGAACGTGATCTGGTTTTTAGTGTGCGCACCACCGCGCACCCGCGGATCTTCGACGTCGGGTTCGCGCAGCAGTTCGTCGGTGCTGACCGACAGCGCACGGGCCAGCCGCGGCAGGTGATCCAACGCGAGCCTGCGTTTGCCCGACTCCAGTCGGCTCAGCGTCGAGACGTCGATGTTGGATCGGGTCGCCACATCGTCGAGCGTCATGCCTCGTTGAGTACGTAGATCGCGCAGCCTGCGCCGCACCCGAGCGTCGACCCCGTCGTCGTCATTTGCCTGCATGGCAAGAAAGCTTGGCAGATCGTGCAGGCCGCGAGCAAGGTGGTGGCATGGCGAAGCGATGGGATTGTGTGGTGATCGGCGGCGGAGCAGCCGGCCTGAGTGCCGCGCTGGTGCTGGGCCGCGCTCGGATGCGCACGCTGCTGGTAGATGCCGGCGCGCAGAGCAACCGGGCCGCGCACGGCATCGGCGGCCTCCTCGGTTTCGACGGCGTGCCACCGGTGCAGCTGTACGCCAGGGGCCGCCAGGAGTTGTCTCGGTACCCCTCGGTAGAGGTGCTCGACGGCGAGATCACGTCGGTGACAGCGCACGAGGGCGGCTTCACGATCGGACTCGCCGGCGGCGGCACGGAAGAGGCTCGGCGTGTGCTGCTGGCGGGAGGCATGCGTTACCAGATGCCGGATGTCGCCGGCCTTGACGGATTCTGGGGTGATTCGGTGTTCCACTGCCCGTTCTGCCACGGCTGGGAGGTGCGGGATCAGCCGCTCGGGGTGCTCGCGCAGGGGGAGCGCGCGGTCCACATGGCGGTGCTGTTGAGGCGCTGGAGCAACGACGTGGTGGTGCTGTCCGACGGTCCTGCCGAGGTGAGCGGCGCCGGTCGCACGCAGCTGGCGGCACACGGCATCGCGATCGATGAGCGCCCGATAACACGCGTGTCAGGCTCTGACGGGCACGTGGACGCGGTGGTCTTCGAGGACGGGACCGCGCTGACCCGGCGCGGGTTGCTGGTCGCGAGCACGTTGCATCAGCGCAACGGGCTGGCGCGGGCGCTCGGTGTGGCGTTCGCGCCGCCGGGCCCGATTTCCGAGGAAACCATTGCAGTGGACGCGATGTGGCAGACCTCGGTGCCCGGTGTGTTCGCCGCGGGGGATGTGAGCGCCCAGATGCCGCAGGTGGCGGCTGCAGTGGCCTCGGGTTCGGCTGCTGCGGCCTCGATTGTTCGCAGTGTTGTGGAGGAGGAAGCATGAGTACGGACGCCGATCAGGACACGAAGTCGCACTGGGAAGCCAGATATGCTGAGCGAGAACGTATCTGGAGTGGACGGGTCAACCCCTGGGTTGGGGAGGTGGCGGGTTCCCTCTCGCCGGGCCGGGCCCTCGATCTCGGCTGCGGCGAAGGCGCCGACGTGCTGTGGTTGGCCGAGAAGGGGTGGGATGTCGTCGGGGTGGACATCTCCGAGACGGCCTTGGGCCGTGCCGCCGAGGAGGCAGCGCGGCGAGGGGCCGTGCTGCAACGGGTGACTTTGCGGCAGATGGACCTCTCCGACGACTTCCCGGAGGGGACGTTCGATCTGGTGTCGGCGCAGTTCCTGCAGTCGATGGTGCGGCTGGACCGGGAGCACATCTTCACCGCGGCTGCTCGTGCCGTCGCGCCGGGCGGGGTGTTGATCATCGTCGACCACGGTGCGGCGCCGCCGTGGGCGAACCTGCATCACGACCACGAGTTCCCGACAGTCGACGGTGTTCTGGCCCAGATCGACCTAGTTGCGGAGGAATGGGAGCAGCTGCGCGCCGAGCCTGTCGAGCGGGATGCGATCGGGCCGGACGGGCAGGAGGCGGTGTTGATCGACAACCTGATCGTGCTCAGGCGCCGAGCCGACGCCTGAGCTCGGCGACGCCCGGACCGCTGAGTTGCGGCAGCGCGTCGGGGCGGCCCGCCATTGCCATGAGCAGGGCCTCACCAGGGCCGCTCACGTCAGGGCCACGCCCAGCCGACCAGTCGAGATCCGTGGCGACCATGTGGAGGCCACGCGTTCGGAGCGCACCGCGAATCAGCGGAGCGATGCGCGCGAAGCCAAGAGCCGCTCGCAGGGGACCGGCGGCGATGGTGCGAGGCAGATCCAGCGGTCGGCGGACGTCCTGGTGGTGGGTCATGCACTCTGTCAACGCAATACGGCCGCCGAACCCTGAACTGACACCGCGGGGCTCGGCGTTGGTGTGGACGGCGGTGGTGATGTGTTCGCGCGACCATGTCGACAGGCGCGCGACATCTGCGGTGTTGAGCCGATCGACCCGACCGAGGTGCAGCGCCATCTCTGCGAAGAAGCCCGCCCTGCTGCGATCGAGGTAGGCCACCACGTGCGCCCCGACGCCGCGGACCCGCCAGTCGCCGCACAGGCTCGGCGCGTTCCACTGCTCATCGTCGAGGCTGGCGAGTAGCTCGGCGAAACTCTGCCGCTCTGTGATCGCCCAGTCCGTCACATCCATTGTTGTTCACTATGGCAGTCCTGCCTGTCGGTGGAGCGCGCTAGTGTCGTGGCATGTTCGCACAGGTGTTCGATATCGACGGGTCGGCCACGGAGGCTGAGCTGCGCGAGGTTGTCGCCCACTGCGAACGACTCAAAGCCGAGGCTGCCGCGGTGCAGGCGCGGGCGACCGCGCTGTGGGCGTCCAAGCGGCGCGCCGCTGAGACCGCGGCGGGGATGCCGGCGGCCAAACGGGGTCGCGGGTTGGCCTCAGAAGTGGCGTTGGCGCGCTTGGATTCCCCGGCCCGCGGTGGTCAACATCTCGGGTTCGCTCGGGCGCTGGTCGAGGAGATGCCCCACACCCTGGCCGCGCTGCACGCCGGCGTGTTGACCGAGTGGCGGGCCACCCTGATCGTC